>CAVSPC010000033.1:0-80888 GCA_963729795.1 uncultured delta proteobacterium
CTTTCCCTTCCTTATCCTGACATCGAGAACCTTGGGTACTCCCGAAACGATGCGAATGTTCGGCACAGATCTCTTGGAAGGGTTTAATCCCGCAACTACAGGCAGATGCGCAGTATAGGTGCCCGGCGGGAGGGTGATCTCCTCTCCCAGACTCACGCTGAACACGCCCCCCTGATCGCCACGGACTTCAACTTTCTCGACAGTTCTGGTCTTCAGGAGTTTCCCATATCTGGCGAGGGCAGAATCCACATCGGCGGGTCTGTCCACAGTCAGGAACAGACCGTTGGTCTTGTCGACAACGTGCGAGTAACCTGCCTGAGTCTTTTTCCTCATCCCTAAGGCGACCACATCGACTCCGAGCTTGTCCTTGCCTGTGTATTGTTCGGCCGCCTTGACGAGCTGCTTGGAAGCACACTTCGTAGTGCCAGCCGTCACGATTAGAATTCTCGGCCTCAAAGCCCCGTTTCCGCCGAAGTCCTTCTTCAAGGAATAAGCAGCCGCTGCGCACGGATTGTTATGGCCTCCAAAGTCCGCGTGGTCCAGTTTTTCCTTCAAGTGCGTAAAGGGAGAGGCAGTCCAATCGTAAAGAATATGGCTCAGGCACATCGCTGCACGCGGCTTCTTACTGCCGTCCGGCTGCCTGCACAGAAAGTCTCGTACCGCAATTTTTGATCCCGGAGTAAGGTGTCCCGCTAACTTAGCGACGAAATTCTCAGCCGCCTGGCTCCGTGATGGAGTCCAGGGCTTGACTTTGCGAGCCATCACAACCGAGTCGTCCAGAATCACCATCAACCCCCATTTAGTAGGTGTTCCGGAATAGCTATGAATCCTGACAAGCAACGATCCTGGCAACTGAAACTGTTCAGCCTTGCCGGGTTCTTGGGATGCCAGATTTTCTTGCTTCGGAGTCGCAAGGGTTACATTTTTTTTCCGCGCTCGGGCTTCCGCTATCTTGCCCGCCTTTTCACGCCGGGGGGACGGAACCGTGTCCCATTCTGAAAGCCCGGGGACCGTGAGTTTGCCAGGCACACGTTTGGCCTTCTTCCCCGATTTTCCTTGTTTCTCGGTTGCAGTCGCACCAGGCTCTTTCGTAACAATTACGGGAGTCTCGACGGATTTGGGACCGGAGCCTGTATTAGTTTCGGCTTTCGGTGGGGATGTAACGCTCGCTTCAGTCGACTTAGGCGCCGCCTTCCCCAACTCCTGGGCCGCGGTAGAAGGCCGTTCGGAGGGTCCTGTCTTTGGTGTCTTCTCTGGACCGGCGGAAGGTGATTTTTCCAGTGATGGAAGGATACCTGCGGAAGGATTTACAGGACTCGCACCCACGTCTTCGAGGAGGTTGGTCGAGGAGAACAGCTTGTTCTCCGGAACCCGACTAAAGACGGTCGCAAGTTGGCGGGTCGCACTTGAAGGGCTTTTGTGGCGAATCACCGGAACGAGGATGCCTAGAACGTACCCCACAACCAACCCGACCACCAAGGCAGCCGCTACACTTATGGCCTTCAAGGGCAGGTCCTTGGCACTTTTCTTGTTGGAAACCGTAGACGACCCTGCTTTACGGCCTGTTCTTTGCTTGTCGTCGAGGGGTTGATCCGCCATGATAGCCCCCTTTTGAGGTCCGGGGCGAGCAGTAAGCCGAATTCTGTTCCCGGCAAACCGGGCGGCGATCATTCATCTAGGACGACGGTTACCCGCCGCCTCAAGCGACCTACCCGGAAGCATCGGACGGGCCGCCCTCAAACGCTTCCCTATTCGGTCTTGCTCCAGATGGGGTTTACCTGGCTTCTCGTGTTACCACGGGAACCGGTGAGCTCTTACCTCACCCTTTCACCCTTACCTCCGGAATTTCCGGAGGCGGTCTGCTTTCTGTGGCACTTTCCTTGAGGTTACCCTCACCGGGCGTTACCCGGCATCCTGCCCTTCGGAGTTCGGACTTTCCTCCCGCGCTCAATGGCGCCGGCGATCGCCTTGCTGCCCCAGACACTGCGCCTTATATGACAAGCGGCAAAAAAAAGCAAGTAATCCACTGACCGAAAATCCTTGAAATACTAACAATTGTATTGTAGGATCTAAGCGGTTTATGAGCTTCTTTTCAAAGGAAGCAGGTTATGCTCAGATATCAATCTCTTGCAATCTTTCTCCTCCTGGTGCTCCTCACTTTTTCCAATGCGTATGCTGCGGCCGGAACGGCTGATCAACTGAAGTACTATAACTTCAATTTGTACCCGGCTCCCAGCCAGGCCAACAACATGATTCTCCGTGACCTCAAAGGACACGAAGTTAGTCTGGCAGGGCTCAGAGGAAAAGTGGTGATCCTAAATTTTTGGAAAGTCGACTGCCATCCGTGTTCCATGGAAAAGCCCATTTTGGAGAGGATTTATCGCAAATATGGGCCTCGTGGCCTCGACATTGTGGCAGTCAATCTTGTGGACAGCAGCGATCGGATACTAAACTACGTACAAAGGGGCGGGTACACTTTCACTTTCGCGTTTGATCCAGGCAAGAGGTTTGCAATCAGGCCTCTGGCTCTGAAATCCGGAGTGCCGGCCACTTTCGTAGTGAATTCCAATTCGGAGGCCATATACGAAGTTCCAGGCGTGCCGACCACTTACTTGATAAATCGGCAAGGTGCAGTGGTCGGAAACGCTGTTGGGCTTACCAACTGGGAGGAGCGGCCGCTCGCGAACTTGCTGGAATCTCTGCTTGGGCCGGTTCCTGCGATGACCGCGCAGAATTCCACCTCATATTCGAGCGCAGCACAACAGGGCCCGGTTCAGGCTCCGCAATCGGCCGGCCCCAGCCGGGGGATTCCGCCAGCACCGGGGCTCTCGCCCAATGCCCAATTGCCACCTTCTGCTCAGTCAGGCCCTCAAAAAGGGGCAGCGCTTCCCTTTCAAGGTTCCGTAGCCCCTCAGGGGCCGGTGGCTAACACGCCCGCGGTTTCCCAGGGCTCGCACAGCCCCAGCTCCGTTCAAACCCCGTCTGTCCCACAAGCTTATCAGCCGCCGAAATCGGCGCTACGCACTCAGAAAAAGCCTCAGCCGGCTCGGTCGGCCAGGTCTCGGCAAAGGACTTCAAGGACCTACAATGCCTCGGCAATTGGTTCCCGGCCAACCAGACCGCCAACAACGGGCGCTGCCCGCTCGCGGAGAACTCTCACGGTGACGACCCCTGCGGCTGCCGTGCCCCCCCGACCATTCAACTCGACCGTTCCTCCGACGGCTCAGGGCCCCGGCCAAACGCCGTATCTGCCCCCCGCGAGTCCTTATAGTCCTTCTAACCCGCCAGCAACGGGCGCACGGCAGATTGTTGTCCCAGACCAGAATGGAACTGTGACGGCCAGAATTCCCTCCAATGCAGCCTTTCCGGGGTTCGATCATTTTGGCACTGCGGGGCGCACCGCCAACCTTCCACCGGCGCAACCTCTCAGCCCCGGAAACCCGATCGGTGGATTTATCCTGGATTCATTCGGGAGAACGGCGCCGCAAGTCCGCCAAACCGGCCTTCCTCGAAGCTCGGGCCAACCGGCTTCGTCGTTATTCGGCCAAATAGGCCAGGATGTTCAAGGCTTGGCATCTGGGATCAAGGACACGGTCTCCAGGATTGTTCCCGTACAATGACCGGGCGTAACCGGCAAAGTGCCTTAGATCGATTATCTAACCTTTTGATGTAATCTCATACCCCTATCCGATACCTCTAAAGGATTTTTTGTGCAGATAGAAGACATAGGCCGAGATTGGGATCTAATCGTAATCGGCGGCGGAATCACCGGCGCGGGCGTACTGTGGGAGGCCACGCGCCTCGGCCTGAGAAGTCTGCTTGTGGAACAAAGGGATTTCGCCTGGGGAACATCCAGCCGTTCTGCCAAATTGGTCCACGGTGGCCTCCGATACCTCAAGGACGGAAGGTTCTGGTTGACCTGGGAATCGGTCAGGGACCGTGAGCGGTTGCTGAAGGAGGCGCCCGGACTCGTCGGGCCCCTCGAATTCCTTATGCCGTTGTACAAGGGAACAGGGCCTGGAAAACTTGCCATGAAGGCCGGTCTAATGGTGTACGACCTGATGGCTGGCAAGACGCGTCATGGATTCTTGCCTGTCGAGGAGATCGCGTCGTTGGTTCCTCGTATCAAGCGAGAAGACCTGATGGGCGGATTCCGCTTCATGGATGCTCAGGTGGATGATGCCCGGCTCGTGCTACGGATCATTCGGGAATCGATCCGGGCCGGCGCATCTGCGATGAACTACACATCTGTGGTGGAATTGAGGCGCGATGCACGGGACCATGTTGTCGGAGTGGTTCTGGAAGACACTGAGACACGCAGTACAAAGGAAATTAACGCCCGAGCCGTGATCAATGCCACAGGAGTTTGGGCGGAACGATTGCACCATTCCCCTGAACCGGGTAAACATCTTCGACCGTTGCGCGGAAGCCACCTTGTCTTTCCCCGATCCGTTTTGCCTGTCGATCAGGCGATTGCCTTGATACATCCCGCGGACCGTCGTCCGGTGTATGTTTTGCCGTGGGAAGGAGCGATCCTGTTCGGCACCACAGACCTGGATCACAGCCAGGACCTGTCTCTGGAGCCTTCCATCACCATTGAGGAAGCCTCATACCTTATGGAATGCCTGAAAAGTTTCTTCCCATCCTCGGGAATTTCGCTCACTGACTGCCTGTCCACTTTTTGTGGGATACGGCCGGTGCTTAGCGAAGGCAAGCTTGACCCATCTAAGGAATCGCGGGAGCACGTCGTCTGGGTGGACAATGGATTGGTAACTGTCACGGGAGGCAAGCTTACCACTTTTTACCGCTTGGCCGCGGACGCTCTGGCGGCTGCCAAGCCTTTTCTGCCTGGAGTTTCACGCAACCCGCTGAATCGTCCACTATTCACTCCGCCCACTGAATTGACTGAGGCAGCGAAAGCGGTACCGGAACAGTTTATGCCCCGTATTTTCGGGCGATACGGGATGGATGCGCAGGACTTGCTGAGCATGGCTCAACCAGAAGATTTGGAAGCGATACCGCACTCTCGTACCCTATGGGCCGAGTTGCCCTTTGCCGCGAAATTTGAACAAGTGCGGCACCTCTCTGACCTGTTGCTTAGGCGAGTTCGCGTCGGCCTGCTGACCCCGCGGGGAGGAGCAGATTTTATGGAACGAATCAGGTCCCTTTGCGAACCCTGGCTCAGGTGGGATGCGAACCGATGGAACATCGAAATAGAGACTTACCTGCGCGATTGGAAGCTGGCTTACGGCGTACCGGAAGGAAAAAGCGATCCTAGTCACGCGTCGCGCGGATGACTCGCACAACCAACGATGTGAACCGTTCGTATAATTTTTGACGAAACGGATGGTACCGGGTGGGCCGTACCCTGACGTACGGCATAAGACCATACAGTATAAGATCCCAATTTCAGTACGCATTACTACGCATGAAAGGCCAAAGCCATGGCCGACGTTTTACTTGCCATTGATTGCGGCACACAAAGCTTGCGGTCTCTACTGTTCACTGCTCAAGGAGAGGTTCTGGAGAGGGCAGCGGTGCAGTACGAACCGCACTTCCGAACCAAACCGGGCTGGGCAGAGCAAGACCCTGACCTCTTCTGGCGTAGCGTATGTGAGACTTGCCAAAGTTTGAAGGCTCGCTCTCCCGACCTTTTCGAGCGGATCGCCGGGATCGGGGTCACCACTCAGCGAGATAGCATGGTCAACGTGGACGGAAAAGGCGTCCCCTTGCGTCCTGTAATCACCTGGTTGGATCAGCGCAAAGCGGGCAGCGTTTACTTTCCTTCTGCGCTCATGAGATTGGCTTACCGTGCGGTTGGAATGGCCGAGGCCGTCAGCAAGCTCCAGGCAGACGGCAAATGCAATTGGATCAGGCAGAACCAGCCTGAAATTTGGGACCGTACGCACAAATATCTTCAAGTTTCAGGCTTCCTGAACTTCAAATTGACGGGCGAATTCCGGGACTCGGTTGCCTCTCAGATCGGCCATATTCCTTTCAACTACAAGAAATTCCGATGGGCCTCGAAGCGCGAATCTGCCAGCAAGCTCTTTCCCGTTGAGCCAGGTAAGCTGCCCACTGTCGTAAAGCCCGGGGAGCTGATCGGCGTGGTTTCCGGGGAATCTGCCAGGGAAACGGGCCTCCGGGAGGGCCTACCTGTGATAGCGTGTGGGTCGGACAAAGGCTGCGAGACTATCGGTATGGGTGTGTTAAACGAAAAATCTGCTAGCTTGAGTTTCGGCACCACTGCAACAGTTCAAACCACGACGAGGAAATATTTTGAGCCCATTCGCTTCATGCCGCCTTACCCTGCTCTGATTCCCGGTCACTACAACCCGGAAGTCGAAATCTTCAGGGGTTACTGGATGATCACCTGGTTCAAGAACGAGTTCGCACACAAGGAAGTCATGGAGGCGCATGATCGAGGCGTGTCGCCCGAAGAGGTGCTCGACGATCTTCTACGGGAGATTCCCGCGGGCTCGTCGGGGTTGCTTGTGCAGCCATATTGGGGCCCCGGCCTGAAACACTCCGAGGCGAAGGGGTCAATGATTGGTTTCGGTGATGTCCATAGAAAGCCTCATGTGTACCGTGCCGTCATAGAAGGACTTGGGTATGCGCTACTGGATGGTTTGGACCAGATGGAGCGAGCCGGCAAATTCCGGCCAGAAAGAATCGCAGTTTCCGGCGGCGCTTCTCAGAGCAATGAAGTATGCGCCATTACTGCGGATATCTTCGATCTACCCCTGTTAAGGGGAGCAACTCATGAAACAGCCGGATTGGGCGCAGCCATCGTGACGGCTGTAGGACTCGGTATGTATTCGTCGTTTGGTTCAGCCATCCAAAGCATGGTGAGATACCAGCGCACATTCGAGCCGAACCCGCAAAACGCAACAATTTACAGGGAACTGTATGAACGCGTTTACCGTAAGATCTACCCCGCGTTGCAACCTCTGTACGAACAGATCCGAGAAATCACTGGCTACCCGGAAAAGATCGAAACGAGTAAGAGAGGAGCATAGGTGAAGCACGGAGATCCATTCTATCCCGATTGGACGAGCAAGCCTCCAGGGGAGAGGACCTACCGTTCCATTTTTAAATGGGGCGATCCTAAAGGTTTTAAACACCCCAATCAGAGATTGTATAGGCTTTTGAAAGAAAAGCTCAAAATGACGGATGAGCAGTTCGCTACTCGGAGACATACGGGGGATGAAAACGTTCGGATCAGTCAGGTGGTGCGCCTTTCAGAGGAACAAATAGCGGCGTTTCGACGACTGGTGGGCAAAGAAAATGTAGAACAGGACGATTTCGCCCGCGCCAGATTTGCCACCGGCAAGACAACAGAAGAAGCCATGATGCTCAGGGAGGAAGCAATTGGCCCGGTCGCCGATCTGGTGATTCATCCCCGCGATAAACACGATGTCGCTGCCGTGGTGGACTACTGCAACCAGGAAAAGATTCCCGTATACGTATACGGCGGCGGCTCTTCAGTTACGCTCGGGCTTCAACCTGTCAGAGGAGGAGTCACTCTCGTAATGAGCACCCACATGAACCGCGTGGTCGAATTCAATGAGACCAATCAAACCATCACTGTGGAAGCGGGCATCCTGGGGCCGGATTACGAGAGGGCTCTCAACAACGCACCGGAGTTGTTTAAGGCTCGGCGCAGGTACACCTGCGGCCATTTTCCTCAATCGTTCGAATACTCGACAGTCGGGGGATGGATCGTTACGCTTGGCTCCGGCCAGGAATCGTCGTATTACGGCGACGTTTGCAATCTCGTGGTGAGTCAGGAATATGTGACGCCGACAGGCTCTTTCAAGACCGCCGATTACCCCGCAGCAGCCACCGGACCCAAAGTGAACGACATTATGAAAGGGAGTGAAGGAGCTTTCGGCGTGCTCGTGAGCGCCACTCTAAAGGTGTTTCGGCAGTTGCCCGAGAACTATCAGGATTTTGGATTCATGTTTCCTACCTGGGATGCCGCTCTGGATGCAGCCAGGGAAATCAGCCAAGGACAATTCGGCCTGCCGGCCATGTTCAGGATCTCAGATCCTGAAGAGACCGATGTGGCCTTAAAGCTGTATGGAATAGACGGCTCGATAATGGACAGCTTTATGCGCTTGCGCGGCCTCGAACCTTCCGCGCGGTGTCTGTGCATCGGGCGCAGCGTAGGGGAACGACGTTTTGCGATGAATGTGAAACGCAATGCCCGCAAAATATGTCGCAAACTCGGCGCCATGTCTTTGACGGGCTATCCTGTAAGACGATGGGAACACGGGCGATATACCGATCCGTACATGCGGGAAGACCTGAACGATTACGGTATCATAATCGACACTCTCGAAACCTCGGTGAATTGGGATACGATAAACAGCGTATGGTGCGGGGTCGCGACGTATGTTAAGAGCAGACCCCATACCATCTGCATGACGCACGCGTCCCATTTTTATCCACAAGGGACAAATCTCTATTTCATTTTGATAACAAGCGCCACGGATCTCTCCGATTACCGGAAATTTCACCGAGGCATCATCGATCAGATCGAACGGCACGGCGGCTCACTGAGCCATCATCACGGTGTGGGCAAAATGATGGCCCCGTGGATGGAACGGCACATAGGATCCGTACAGATGGACATTCTTCGTTCACTCAAAAGACATTTTGATCCGAACAATATTATGAATCCCGGCGGCACCCTGGGGCTGGACCTTTAGCGTGGTGTTGCAGATGAGGTTTATGTTTGGATAATACGGGTTCACGATCAGACGATTAATAATTCAAGTAAATACAGCACGGATCTGAGGCCCTTTATGGGCCGCGGGTCAGTGCCATTTGCTATCAACCGATTCTCAGTTATTAAGAGCGAACTGGTATGATGCAGAGGATCGGTCCAGGACCACGGCGACTGCGCCTTGGACTGCTGGAAACGCCGATCATTCGGCCTTTGAAGGAGTCCAACATTTTACGGCGCGTCGAAGTTGCCGGCTTGCCCTACAGAGGCTCGATTTTAGTGAACGGATCAAGTTTAACCAACACGCTCTGATTAAACATCTGAACTGCCAGGGCGAGTTGCCGTTCTGCTCGGCGCTGGACAACCACGCCTTCGGTTCCCTCCAGCGGGCCGGAAAGAATCAATACTCGCCTCCCGGGAACCAGTCCCGGCTTCACCAGAAGATCCTCGCCGGTTTCGATTGCGCGCGCGATAGCGTGCAGTTCGCTTACGAACCTCTCCTGGTCGTCAACCTTGATGATCCGCACCAGCTTCTTACTGTCGTAGAGTAAGTGGTGCTTTTCTCGATCCAGGGAAAAACAGAGATAGCCACTGAAAAGTGGTGCTTGAATTGTTCGAATACGGCGCCAGTATCCTACCTTCTTCTTGCGCTGATAAAGGGGCAGATAATAGCTGATATTACGATTCAAAAGATATGTGGCTACCTGCTTTTCACAATTGGGCTTGACGTGCATTACCCACCAGGCGCCTAAATCCTCATCCAGAGGCCGATCTTCCGGATACCTGGCTTTTACGGTTTCTTTGACCATTAACTCGGGTTCCCCATGACGGACTAACGGACTAACCTGAGCCGCACTGGCTGGCTTTCTTATCCGCATGCCGTGATCGCTCAATTGTAAAGCGCTTTCGAGATGGACAACTCCATTTGGGTCGCGCTTCGCCATCGCTTTGCAGATTCTTTTTCCAGGCATTTAAGAATCATGGTGTCCAACCAGGCTGGAATTGTGAACTTATGCACTCTTGGTGGAACGGGAAATGTCTTCAAATGTGCGAAGCCGTATTCCTCCGTATTTGAGGCTGAAAAAGGTGATTTGCCCGTGGCCAACCTGTAAAGCAAGACACCCACTCCATAGATGTCCACTGAAAAGGTGTTAATTGATTTGGGTTCCATTAGGAAGGCTTCGGGAGCAAGGCACGCGGGATCAACCGCGGGCTCTTCCCAAAGTCGACGCCTGTGGCCGCGAAGATCAACCAGTGATTGCAGGACTCCACAATCCATAAGCTTCACCAACTTTTTCCGATCATCAAAAAGGAATGAGGAAAGCTGTAGACTGAGATGCGGCAGTCGCCTCACAACACCGTCTGTTCCGCGATGCATGTGAGAATAGCCGACACTGTTCAGGATCTGAGGCAAAAATTCCATGATCATGTCGACGGATAAACCCTCCGGGTGTTGTTGGACGAGTGTCTCCATGCTCATGGGCGCATATTCGTAAACGAGCGCTTGGTTCCCTTGCAAGCTTGCCGAACCGAAAATCTTAATCACGTTTCGATCAGACATTGTCGATTGATATTGGACTATTCTTTGGAGCATCTGACCGAGATCCGTACCCTCGGCGACACGAGAGTCAAACACTCTAAGCGACAGGTTAGGTCCTTTACCGTCCACGGATCCGATCTCATATACAGCAGCATGTGGCCCGGCTGCGATGATGCGATTGAGCTCGTAATTCTCGTTGTCAAGGCCAGTGAGGGCTCCGGGCAGCAATGAGAATTGTTCGACACGCATTCCCACCAGCTTGTGCCAAGCTTCAAACACGCCAGAGTCCACCGGACCAGAGTCCTCAGACAGGGTCTGAGTGGGGCCCTCTGGCGCCTCGACAGTCTTTGGTGGAAAAGGACTTGCATCTGAACCGAGGGCCCCACCCGTGCTCTCTTCTGCCCGAACAACAAAGTTCTGCGGCGGAGATTCCTCTCCGGTACTGGTTGCGCGGGGTCTGGCGACTTCGGTCCCACATGCGGGGCAACGATGGAAAGGATGTGGGTGCATGTGGCTGCAAACCGGGCAATGGTAAAGCGACTTCAGGAACTGTTTCTCTTCATGGATTTCAGCTTCTTCGACGATCCTATTTCGTGCGAAATATTGCTCCTTGGTTATAACTCCTTCGTTCATGAGCTTCTTGATAATTCCGATCATTTGCTTTGGTTTAAGCTGGTGCTTTGCGAGCAAATCTCGGTCCTTCACCCCGCGACAGTAGTCCGCAACAAATTCTCGAATATCCACCTTGACACTCATCTCTCGCCTCCGCAGCGTGTCGGAGCCGTAACCATGCAAAAAAGAAGGATCTTTAGGATTTCAGCCGCCAGCCTCTCTAGTGCCCGCGAAGCTGATGCTCCCACCATTGGATGTCCGAATGAACAAGCCCCGCCGTATCATTTGACTTTAGGATATCATCTATCCACGCCAGAGATTCATCCGGAGTGTGGCTATAAATCTTATCCCATGCTTTTCCTCCGGCGATCCCGAAAAGCAGAATCGTCACCACAGCGTTCGCAAAATCTTCTGGAACCTCCCCTGGAATGTGCAACCGGCGCTCAGAGGCCATGATCTTCACCCTGACAATCTGCGACGAAATAGTCAATTATAATGTGGTGATCAGGGAACTCCAAGTGTAATCCCCCTCCTTACCAGCCAAAAGAAAATCTTGAACCAGAACCGGGTCAATCCTCTCAAAATGCCGGCTCGGCATCAAGAATTGCCAGAGTGCTCAAGACAGAAGGTCTTGCGAAGCCGCTGCTGAAACGGCTCTATTTTCGATGGACCAGGCGAGCACTCACTGGTTAAGCCTTCTCCGCGCATTGTGTTCGTGAGCACCTATGCCTTATGTTGCTATATATAATAATGCACTGAACCCTCCTTTCACAAGAGATGCTGCCAGATGGAACCATGAATTGAGGTTGTTGCAGTAAAGAGAAAGGATAGAGGTAGAAATAAAATTTTGCATCACGAGAAATTGGATCTGGTCGGCGTCGCTGTTTTCCGATTCAACGACATTGCGCTTCACCTGCCACTATTCTTCAAAACATAACCCGCTTGTCAATCCTCTATAGAGGTGATAACCTACGCTGCGTCACGTTTTGCTGCAAAGACCTCTCATTTCGAGCCATAGCATGTCACGTTAAGATTGTTAGCCATGCCTCAGGCATGGCCTCAAACTCTAGGAGCATTTTCAAAGGAGAAAGTCATGGGTATCTGGGACTTTGTGAAAGAAGAACTCATAGAGGTAATCTCCTGGCTGGATGACACGGAAGATACCCTCGTGTGGCGCTTTCCGCATGAGGGTCGCGAGATAAAGATGGGGGCCAGGCTTACTGTTAGAGAGGCTCAGGCCGCTGTCCTCGTCAATGAAGGTCAGCTTGCGGACGTCTTCACTCCCGGACTCTACACTTTAACCACGCAGAACATGCCTGTGCTGACCAGACTGCGATCCTGGAAATACGGTTTTGAATCACCATTCAAGGTAGATGTCTATTTTGTGAGCACTCGTAATTTCCTCGATCTGAAGTGGGGAACACAAAACCCTATTATGATGCGGGATACCGACCTGGGTGTAGTTCGACTCAGGGCTTTCGGCACTTACAGCATCCGCGTTACTGACCCCGGTACATTCATCAAACAGGTAGTAGGAACCGACGGTTGCTATACTACCGAGGAAATTGAAGGGCAGCTTCGAAGTATGCTGGTATCGGCCTTCAGCGGCATGCTCGGCTCATCCAAAATCGCAGCTCTGGATCTGGCGGCAAATTATAGGAGCATGGGAGACCAGTCCAAGACCTCCATGCAGCCGGATTTTCAAACCTACGGGATTTCACTCAGCCGATTCGTAATCGAAAACATCTCTCTTCCTCCCGAGGTCGAGAAGATGCTGGACACTCGCTCCCAGATGGGCATTGCAGGAGATTTGGGGCGCTTCACCCAATTCCAAACGGCCCAGGCAATCCCTGAAGCGGCGCGTTCGGGCGGAGCGGGAGGATTTACCGGAATGGGGGTCGGCGTGGCAATGGGCCAACAGATGGCCGGCGCGATGGCCACGAGCCTTGCACAATCGAAAGCGGAGTCCCCGCCAGTGCCTCAGCCTCAGGCCCAGGGGAAATTTTGTGGCCAGTGCGGAAAACCGGTAGGCGCGGACGCGAAATTTTGTCCTGAATGTGGGGCTCCACAGAGTGCCAATTGCCCTAAATGCGGAAAGATCAATACCTCGGACGCACGATTCTGTCAGGAGTGTGGCGAGAAGTTGAAATAGGCAGGGCTTCACAGGAAAGGCAGAAGGGGACACTGTTCACAAAGCGGTATTTTCTTGCAGTAGTGATGGCCCGCAGCCACCAGTTGTGCATGAAAGTCATTATATAGGGGGACATCTGAAGGTAAGTTAGTCTCGAAAAGCTGCCGAATGGTGTCGTAGTCGGCATTTTGAGTTACAAGGCCGTGACGGTAGAGGATTCTCACGGTGTAAGCATCCACGACAAAGATCGGCTTGTGGGCGGCATAGAGTATGATGCTGTCCGCAGTCTCTTTTCCGATGCCCTTTATGGAAAGCAATTCGGCTCGCAATGGAGCAATTGGATTGGAAAAGAGCGATTCTAAATCCCCGCCATGCTTTTCCACTAGATGATTTACAAAATTCCGTAGTCTTACCGCTTTCACATTGTAATAGCCTGCGGGTCTGATGAGTTCCGAAAGCTCCTCGTGAGAGGTGCCGTATATCGTAAACGGATCGAGCACATCGGCGGCTTTGAGATTGTTGATGGCCTTCGCAACATTTTTCCATGATGTATTTTGGGTCAGCACTGCTCCAACGCACACTTCAAATGGAGAGTTTGCTGGCCACCAGTTCCGCGGGCCGAACCGCTCGACAAGTGCGCGGTACATTCGCATCAAGAGCGTTCGGGTAGCAGCCTTATTTCTGGGGGGCCTATCTTGGTAAGTTCTGAGAGCGACCTGTTTCATACGCGACACTTCGCCTTCTTTGTGGATGAAATCGGGTAGTTGACAACAATTACCGGCTCTAAGTCGGGCTGTCAACTTAGAAGACTTTCAATCAAAATGGACTCTACACAACCCTTTTGGTATAAGTAAGGTTCCCCAATTCAATTCGGAGTTCGTATCGTGCTTCACATGCAGGTGCTTGTTCTTGCGCTGATGCCGCTCTTGTCCGGCGTTGTTCCCCGTGACGGAGCGATGGTGTCCCCTCTGGACCTCTTGGGGATCGAAAGCCGCATTTCATCCGACTTCATGGCCGGAACCTGGAAGTCTTCCGATGAATTCTTTCGGTGGGGCGTAACAGACAAGGAAAAGGCGAAAGTAAGGTCTTTCCGAGGACACGCGTTTATGGCACTGCACAAGAACGGCGCCATGCGAATGATTAATCTGTTCCGGCCCCCGGAAGGAAGGTGGGACGCCTCTCCCGATGGGATAGTAATCTTCGATCCCACGCATCCCGAACGCGGGTCCCAGCTATTGCCTGTGAAGAAACGAGATAAGGATCGGATTTGGCTCCTGCTGCCGTTCGCGGGGGGGGCCACGGGAATCGGTATGGTCCGGGTGCCTGATGGGGAAATGCCCTCCGTAGGAACTTACATCGTCCAGGATCAGAAGAAGCGCATAAGGAATTCACGTCGACTCCCGGGTTCGCGTTAGAATAAGTTTGAGACCTCGACCAGACACACTGAACGCGATGCAATCTGGTAATTTCCTCTATGAGTCCGGTCACGGATTTTGATGTGGACGATGGTCGGAGTCCCGTTTGGCTTCCGGAAGGACCGGCCTCCTAACGGAACGCGGGGTCGGGTGTCGGTCACAGGCAAGATGCCGGTCCTACTGACTTTTTCATGTTTGGTTGCAGCTCTAAAGCTGTGGGAGTCGGCATGAGGCCTGCGAGCCCCACTGCGGGCAATCTATTAACGCGGTCTGGTGCGCTTTATTGGGATGAATTGTTAGTGGGCTTGGGTGACGATTTCGAATCTGTCCCGCGACGACATTTTAGTTGTCGATCCTTTTCCAAGATTCTCATCAGGGCTGCTCTCAGATCGTCATCCTTGATCGGCTCCAGCACCTGGCGCACCATTCTGGTATCCTTCTCTGTAGGCGGCGACGGAGGAGTATCCTCCGCTTGCGGCTCGGGAGCTTTCGCTCGGGCCCAGGAACGCTGGTGAAAGCGTATATCGGTGATTGCTGCAACCCGTTTCGGGAGGCATGAGTTGATCTTTTCGAGAAGCACACTCTTTATCGCAGCAATTTCGTTCATCCAGACGGACGAATCCACGGCAACGTAGAGTGTCGATCCAACAAGTTTCTCTGCCTGAGCATGCATTGACACCGGGGCTTCCACAATCTTCGACCACAATTGAATGACATTGTGCCGGGAAAGAGCAGGTTGCAGTCCAAGACTGTTAAGAACATTTCGAAGAGCCGTCCCCGCTGCTACCGGCTTGCTGTGTGCGCGGTATTTCATGGCAAATAGGATGAACTGGACACAAGAGGGCAATTGTCAGCTAACGTGGTTGTCCTGCCTATCATGCGCATTCGGACGGATCTCCTTGGATCTTGGCAATTGCATGCTCCAGGGCCGGCAGGACCGCTTCAAGGTTCTCCAGCGCCCCTTTGGGACTTCCCGGCAGATTGATTATCAAGGTTCTCCCGCGAACACCGGCCACGGCCCTGGAAATCATGGCATGCGGCGTCTTCCGCAGGCTGGCTAACCGCATGGCTTCCGCCATCCCGGGCACAAGCCTCTCCACCACGGCCACGGTCGCTTCAGGCGTAACATCTCGCGGTGAAAGACCGGTGCCCCCTGTGGTCAATATGAGATCAGCGCCGTTCTCGTCTGCCCATGAAATCAGTTTGCTGCTGATTGCGTCCTTGTCATCCGGAACAACGGCGCTCCAAGGCACATCTATACCTGCCGACTGAAGCACTCCGACGAGCTGGGGCCCCGAGGAATCGCTTCGTAACCCTTGGGCAGACCGGTCACTAACTGTTAAGATTGCCGCACGCAACATGATTGGCGAACTCTTTACCGTTCTCGCCGTATCCCTCTGTCCGAGGAATGCCTCGCTCGAAATCGCGCACTTGCATGTCGCCCGCTTCCAGCTCCTGTCGAAGGAATCCGGCAGCCTTCCAAGGGCTCACTTTCGTACCGCACGTGAAGATATCCACTGCGGCGTACCCATGTTCTGGCCACGTGTGGATTGTCAGGTGAGACTCGGCGATAACCACTACACCGGAGACACCCTGAGGGTTGAAATCTTGAAACGCAGTTTTCAGAACAGTGGCCCCTGCGACCTCTGCCGCCTGAGACATGATTTTTTCCAGGTAATCAAGGTTGTCGATTTTTTGCCTGTTACAGGACCAAAGCTCGATCAGAAGATGAATACCTAAGGCTTTCATCGTCATCCCCCGTACCGAGTCGGCTGTTTGCCTCTCGAAGAAGTTGTTACTAGAAACTTACGGCCAGCAACCCGTCTTCGCAAATTGTTGACTGGGGAACATGGCCTGCCTCTGATGCCCTTAGATTTGACCGGTAAACGAATGGCCTTCAGGGACACTCCCCTTCCCTGTGGACGCGGTCAAAAAGATTGAGGAAGCCAGCTTCCTCACCCGAGGAGGTCAGGGTCTCAACCTTACGAGGAGGAAACCATTGGTCTCCCCACTCAGGTCAAACCCTCCAGTCACAGATTTTATGTCAGCGGAAACGAGAGAGGAGGTACAAGCATCCCAACCGGAGAGGTGAAATTCCCCGCAAGGAAGCTGCAAGGAAAGTATGTCGATCTTTTTCCGGTTCATCTGCTTGCCCCAGGGCGGTGAGCCCTTTTGATGAATGAAGCGTACTTATTTGTCTTTTTTTTCGTCACTTGTCAAGCAAAAAAGATCCCTTTTGCACTCTCATTCGCGCCCGAAAAAATGTCGTCTTGCCTCTAGATTCGGCGTTGAAGGCGTGGGTCAGGAAAAAAGACGCCTAAGGCCAAAACACACACGCAAATGACCTCTAGAGCGTCCTTAATAGAGTGCTCGATAAAAATCTTCTTGCGGGAGTTATAATAACTCAAGTTTCAGCATCTGACAATATGCTTTTCAAGAGTTCGCAAAAATACGGCCAGTGGCGCTTCATCGTTCACGTCGCCGGAGGACAGAGCCGAGTAAGACGTGCGGGTTCACCGCATCTGTGGCAGGTTTCTCGGCACGGATCCAGGCGCGCCCTGCAGCGCCCGCAGAACCTGGGCGCATCGGTTTCCAGGAGTGGCACAGGGAATTGGCATCGAGAGCATCGGACAGAAACTTCCGGTGTGTAAGCGCCGCAGTTAGGGCAGCAGATCAGCGGCCCCTCCCCCAACGTCGGAAAAGGATGAATCTTCCGAAATTCTTGAATCCTATGGTTCATGAGCCAGCCCATGAACGCCATTAGGGGTATCAAAGAGAGCATTGCCGTGCCCGGATAGGCCGCCACAAGAAAATTGTAGAATCCATGCAGGCAGGCAGCAATGAGGAACCCTTTTGTTATGGTCAAGAGTTCTCCCTCTCGCTGAAAACGCGCCAACCCCATCGAATAGCCCCACATTGCGGCGAACATCACATGAGCAGGGGTTGCAAAAACCGCTCTAGGCACAACAATGGCCGGCCCAAGCATACCCATGTATATTGTGTTCTCTACTGAAGCAAACCCGAGAGCAGCGGTAGCGGAGTACACGAGTCCGTCGATGGGCTCCCGGAATTCGCTGCTCCTATAGACGGAAATCCAGACTGCTGCCAGCTTGAAAAACTCTTCGATCGGGCCGATCAACAAGAAGCTTACTTCTGCAGAGCGTAAGAGCGTCGGCTGACGAAGTCCGGCGCCAGTGAGATTTTCAACTACAAACGTTGGGATGGTGCAGGCGCACCCCCACAGGAACACGCGAACTATCTTCTCGAAGGACCTCATGTTGTTACGCGTCTTCCGATGGAAATACCACAACCATATCAGTCCGGGCACGAGCCCGAGAATCGGAAGAGCCGTCACAAGATGATTACCTCGGAATTGACATTGTTGACCCTGGACCGTATAACACAGTGCCAGGAAAGAGCCAAGTCTTCGCGGAATCGCGATATGTAGGCGAGTTGCGAGACCTCTCAAAGCTTGCATGGCCATGGTGAGGAGAGCGAACCGACGGACTCCGTAGTGGAGCCGGCGGCCGTGCATTTCACCGGCCCACAATTTCAGAAATTCGTATGAACGCATCTGCCGTCCAATATCAATCTATGTGTTCTCCAGACGACCAACTCGTTAGAGTGGAGGGTTTGGTAAAGTATTTTCCTGTCAAAGGTAGCTTCTTTCAGAGAGAAGACCTCGAGGTCCACGCTGTGGATGGCGTTGACCTTGAGATTTGCAGAGCTGAAACTCTGGGGCTGGTCGGTGAAACCGGTTGCGGCAAGACAACGCTGGGAAGGCTGATACTGAGGCTGGAAAAGCCGACTTCGGGGCGTGTTCTGTTCGAGGGTGAGGATATAAGTTTCGCCGGACGATCTGCGATGAGACTGGTGCGGCGCAAGTTGCAGGTCATCTTTCAAGACCCGTATTCGTCGCTGAACCCGCGAAGGACAGTCGAAGACATTATCATGGAGCCCTTGATCATCCATCGGATAGGAACCCCTTCTCAACGACGTGAGAAGGTCCAGGCCCTAATGAATGAAGTAGGTCTGAGGGCCGAGTACTTGAAACGCTATCCACACGAATTCTCGGGAGGACAGAGGCAGCGAATCGGCATCGCGAGAGCGCTGGCACTGAATCCCAGCCTGATCATCGCGGACGAACCCGTATCCGCCTTAGATGTATCGATCCGTTCGCAGGTGTTGAATCTAATGGAGGACTTGCAGGAAAAGTACGGCCTGACCTACTTGTTTATTTCTCACGACCTCTCCGTGGTGGAGCACATCTCGGACCGGGTCGCTGTAATGTACCTGGGGAAAATTGTGGAGATAGGATCGAAAGCGGATATTTACGCGCGGCCGTTGCACCCGTATACCGAAGCATTACTCAGTGCGGTCCCTATTCCCGATCCGAAATCACGACGGAAAAGAATAATTTTGGAGGGCGATGTGCCGAGCCCCATCGATCCGCCAGCCGGCTGCCGTTTCCACCCCCGTTGCTGGCTAAGGATTCCGGTGTGCACAGCGGTAGTACCTCCCTTGCAGGAGGTCGGGGGCGGCCACGCGGCTGCCTGCCACGTCCGAGCGCCGGCTTTCCCGGAAAATGAGCTTGAAGCCATGATGCCGCCGGCAATTCGGCCTACTTGTTGAATTTTTGTGCCACACTCGCGCAATTTCCTAAGAATTACCGGTGCCTCCATTCAAGCCGATTACTTGCATCAGCCATTGGAGCGATTCCAAACGCGGGCGCCACTCTTCCTCTATGATGGGAGCACACTGTTCAATCCCGAACTTCCCTGTGAAAAGCCCGGTAGCGAATTCCATGCAGTTTTGTTTGCCACAGCGCTTGCAGTCAGTGGACGGAAGTCGCTTGAAGATTTCGATGGCTCCGATTCCCTGACGACGTTGTTTCTCAGGCTCCAGGTTGGATCGCGAGTCCCAGGCTGAAATCACGAGATCGACGAAAGACCGCAGCATTATCCACGCGTCCAGGAGGTCGTCTGCCCTGCAAATCACGAAGCGTTCCGGTGAAATAACCAGCAACCTGTGCTCCTCTTCAAACGCGAGGACCGGGACGTCAAACCTGTATGATCCACCCCTTATGAGTCTTGCCATCAACGGTATTAACAGGGCCAAACTCTTCCCTGGAATCACCTCGACTCTTAGTTTGAGAGGATCGGTGAGACTTGGGCGGACAGTTGAGACTGCCAGGGTCCCTAGGGCTTCAGTCCACTTGCTGTTCGGCGGAGAGGCTTTAAGTATCTCTTTAGCCGCTGGACGGTAGGGAATAACGCCGCTGACAGCGACGTCTGCTTGCCTGAGTTCGTCAGCCAGTGACTTTGGCCCTCCGCTATCTATAACTGTGGGCGCAACCAGCCCAAGGCAAAACCTGGGCGGTTGGACCACTAATGCGGTCACTCCCATCGAGTCAATGTACTTCCGGCTATTTTCGAACGATGCCTGATCGGGGAAGATAATTACTTTGGCCATGCCGACAAGAAACACCAATGATCGCTTGAAGTCAATGGAAAGTAATGACCGCAATAGTTCACCGCGGCGAACAAAGAGACCGCTGAGATAGACATTGGAGATTGGCAGTGGTATATCCTTGTCCTGCAACATGCTGATAACTGCCGACGGGTGCCGGTCGCCGATTGGGGGTTCCTATCTGACGCTTCACGTCAATGTGTTTCCGTTGAAGTATGAGATCAAGGAGTAAGGGGTGATTCGATCGTCTGAGGAAATCCTGTTCGGACATCCGAAGGGACTCTTCATACTGTTCTTGACTGAGATGTGGGAACGATTTTCCTTTTACGGCATGAGAGCCCTCCTCGTGTACTACATGATCAAGCAGCTCATGTTCTCTCAGCCGGAAGCTTCTCAGATTTATGGACTGTACACTGGCCTTGTTTACTTTACACCTCTCTTCGGCGGCATTTTGGCTGATCGTGTCCTCGGACAACGTAGGACGGTGATCATTGGCGGGGTGTTAATGGCAATCGGCCATTTCTTACTGGCTTACCAATCAATGTTCTTTCCCGCTCTTTTGTTTTTGATTCTGGGAAATGGCGCATTTAAGCCGAACATTTCGACGCAAGTGGGCAGCCTTTATCCTCCCGGAGATCCACGTAGAGACAGAGCTTTTAGCATATTCTATGCCGGCATCAACTTGGGCGCCTTTTTTTCTCCGCTGGTTTGCGGCACATTAGGCGAACTCTATGGATGGCATTATGGATTTTCGGCGGCGGGAATAGGCATGGTCATCGGACTCACGATCTATCTTTTCGGGCAGCGCTGGCTTGCGCCCGACCTCTTGACTGAAAAAGGACTTGAAGGGGAAAAGGCGACAGCCCCTCTTACCGCACAAGAAAAAAACAAAGTCTGGAGTTTAATTGCAATATGTCTGTTTAGTGCGGCCTTCTGGGCGGCTTATGAACAACAGGGCAATACAGTTGCGCTTTGGGCCGACGCGGACACTAACCGGTATCTCCTTGGTTGGGTGATTCCCGCGTCATGGTTTCAGTCTGTCAACCCGGCCCTGATAATTCTCGGAACACCTCTGATTACGTCTCTTTGGGCATGGCAGTCCAGAAAACAGAAGGAACCGTCAGCAGTCGCAAAGATGGCCTTTGGCTGTTTCCTGCTTGCATGCGGTTTCCTACTCATGATCCCTGCAGCCAGACTGTACTCCTTGGGCGGGAAACCCGTCAGCATGCTGTGGCTGGTTCTCTTCAATCTGTTCGTGACTGCCGGAGAGTTGTACCTTTCGCCGGTCGGACTCTCGCTTGTAACCAAACTATCGCCTCCCCGCATGGTCTCCATGATGATGGGAGTTTGGTTCTCGTCGGCATTTATCGGGAATTACGCAGCGGGTTTCTTGGGCCGTTACTGGGAAAAAATGCCTAAAGACGTCTTCTTCCTGATGATCGCCGCTGTAAGCTTTTCCGCGGGATTGGCTATCATGATGCTCCAGCAGCGCCTGAAGCGTACCATCGGATCTCCGGACAGCGTGTAGGCCTCGGCCGACGTCTGTCGGTAGATTTCCCAACAGCACGCGCGGGATGAGAGCGGAAACAGGCGAGACATGCCCTAACGTCTTGCAAAAGAGGGGGAAGTATGGTTTGGATAATGGCTATCCACTCTTGGGCTAGTGCCACAGAAGCACCTGACATTCTTCCCGGCCGGAGAGTCAAACTGGGACATCTATGCAAGATTTCAAAGAATTGATCTATTCGATAAGTGCGATCAACATATTGGATATTGCGATCATCGCATCTCTTATCTATTTTGTGCTGGCTTGGCTCCAAGGTACCCGCGCATTCCAAATCCTGGCAACTCTTCTCGGCATCGGCCTGACCTATTTGGCGGCTTCCGCTTATGGGTTGGTACTCACCTCTGTTTTGTTCCAATATTTGTGGGCCGCAATTATCGTTGTACTCGTCATAGTGTTCCAGCCCGAAATAAGAGAAATGCTTGATAGGGCCTCGCCGATACGCTATTTGAGCGGACGTCAGCCTGACGATGTTAAGCCTGTCATAATTGATGAGATGGTCAGAGCGGTAGCGGAGCTTGCCCGTTTGAAGATCGGGGCGCTGATAGTATTTCAGCGGTTCGAGAGGCTCGACAAGACCATTTTGAAGGGGAGACTTCTTGATAGCCTCATCTCTGCCGAAGCTCTGGTAATGATTTTTCAAAAAGGTTCCCCGCTTCACGATGGAGCAGTGCTCATATCACGCGACAGAATCAAAGCTGCCAGTTGCGTGCTCCCGCTATCGCAAAAAGAGGACCTTAGCTCCCATTATGGTACCAGACACCGGGCAGCACTGGGTCTTACTGAAAAGTCCGACGCTGTCTGTGTGGTAGTGTCCGAGGAACGAGGCGAAGTTTCCCTGGTCGATGGAAAGGAGATTACTAATTACAAAAAAAAGGGGGAATTCCGGCAAGCACTTGAACGCCGCTTGGTGCTCGGGGAGGCGTCGACGGAAGAAACGACCACCGACCCGAGGCGGAGCTGGATCACCTCTAACTGGGGCTTGAAAATGCTTGCCCTGGGTACCGCCGTCTTCCTATGGTTTGTAGTCGTCGGTCCGCGGCACTCGGAAGTCGGAATGTCTGTGCCCATACAGTATACTAATCTGCCGCCTACAATGGAAATCACAGGAACATGGATGGATCGCATCGACGTCATGATTAGAGGTTCCGGCGCGGGGCTGGCCAACTTGACACCCGGATCTGTGAGGGCGCTTGTAGATCTGAGCGGAGTCCTGCCCGGCCTGAACTATTTCAGGATAACCAACAAGAATCTGTTGGTTCCTCCGGGGATCGCCGTATCACAGATCCGCCCTTCTGACCTCCATCTCAACATAGAGGCCGCCTCCACGAAGAATATCGGCGTGGTTCCGACGCTGGCCGGAGCCTTGCCGGAAAACACAAAAGTTACCGTTACCCCCTCTGAAGTTCGCATAACGGCAGCGCAAGGCGATCTCAAAAAAGTTACATCCATAACCACTGAACCGATAACAGTGTCCGAATTGATCGCGAAGAAGAAAATCGTGACCCACGTAGTAGTGAGGCCAGACGGACTGAAGATAGACTCGATCGAGCCTGTTCAGGTGACTGTTAACCTTGCGGAGGAACGACCTTGAATGTGATGGAGCAAACTGCCACATGATCGGGGATTGTCCATGAGTGACCGCCCGGGTAAACTCGCGGGCCTGCTCGACTTTGTGGGGCGGACGTTCAGAGTAGACCTTGCAATGGACCTGGGAACCGCCAATACCCTCATTTATGCCAAGGGGAAAGGCATAGTCGTAAACGAACCATCTCTGATAGCAATTGACACTCGCACGGATAAGGCCGCGGCTATTGGAAAGCAGGCACGAGAGTATGTTGGACGCGGCCCGACATATATTAGGACGGAGAGGCCCCTTCGAAACGGGGTCATCGCAGATTTTGATGCGGCCATGTCCATGATAAAAGGGTTCTTGGCCAAGGCATTTACACCGCGATTTTGGATACGTCCGCGCATTGTGATTGGCGTGCCTTCAGGAATCACCCAGGTAGAAAGGAGAGCCGTAAAGAACTCCGCGTACGAGGCCGGAGCCAACCGAGTGTATCTTGTGGAGGAACCCATGGCCGCGGCACTTGGAGCCGGCCTGGACGTGGATCTTCCTGTTGGAAATCTGATCGTGGATATTGGCGGCGGTACGACGGAGGTGGCGGTCCTTTCCCTGTACTCCACGGCGTATTCAGAATCAATTCGGGTGGCGGGCGACGAAATGGATGAAGCTATCGTGCGCTATCTTCAGCGAAACATGCATCTTGAGATAACTCCCACCCTCGCTGAAAGGATCAAGATCAGAATAGGCAGTGCGGTTAGAACCAATGGAACTCCGACGATGACTGTCACAGGCAAGGAACTTGGCCGCGGGGGACCTCGAACGGTGAGCCTCACCTCGTCCGATGTCAGCGAGGCACTCGAGGAACCCGTGGACGCCATTCTGGACACGATTCGTCGGGCTTTGGAGAACGCTCCGCCTGCCCTGCTCGCAGACGTCGAGGAACGGGGTCTGACTTTGACGGGGGGTGGGGCACTTCTGGCCGGCTTGGACGGCCTCATAGCTAAAATGACTGGAATCCCTGCTCATCTGGCGGATGATCCCCTGACGTCGGTTGTCAGAGGCTGCGGAATGGTAATCGAAGACCCTGTACGCTGGGAAGGAACCTTAGTGGGTTGACTTTATTCCGATTGGCTTTCTAGCAAGTGATACAAGTTACCGATCAACCGGTAAATACAGCACGCATCTGACAAAGCCTCCCGCTGGACGCAGGGCGAACTGGACAATATGCTGGTAACATGTTTCGACAAAATGGAAAAAAGGGCAGCCATGGACTCACGAGATCGAGAATTGCTCAATTTGATTCAGGCAGAGTTCCCCGTTGAGCCGCATCCTTACATGGTCCTCGCTGAAAAGCTTGGCATGGATCAAGAGGAAGTCCTGGCCCGAATCGCCAATTTGAAAAGACAGGGCATAATCAGACGAATCGGCGCTTCCATCAATTCCAGGCGAGTCGGCTTCGTGAGCACTCTCTTGGCCGCTCAAGTGCCTGAGGAGAAGTTTGAATCATTTGTGCAGACGGTCAACTCATGCCCGGGGGTTACCCACAACTACGAAAGAAAACACACGTATAATGTGTGGTTCACGCTTATTGCACCCTCTCAGACTGAAAAGGAACGCATCATTCGGGGACTGATCGAAAGAACAGGCATTGAAATCCTGGAACTCCCTGCAACCAGGATCTTCAAAATCAGAGTGGATTTCAAATTCTAAGGATGGGATGGCGTGGCCAACTGGGCCGTTCTTTGCTTGCTCGCGGCCTTAAGTGATTTTCGAAATTGACGTTCCATCTGATCGACGCCAGACATAACGCCCGTTTCCGGATCATCCAGAAGCGACAGCTTCATCTCATCAAGATATGAATAAATGCTTTGTCTGAGAATGGGCTTATTTTCCTCGACGGTACTTGCATGATCCCATACATCCCAGATGATGACCCCAACGCCGACAATCGGCCCCAAGAACTTTCCCCCAACTTTTGCAGCCACCTTTCCACCGGTCTTGGCAGCAAGCTTGCCCATAGTCTTGGCCGCTATTTTTTCCCCGAGATTCGATCCGATGCCTGCGAGAGCCTTACCTTCAAATGCTCCGATGACTTTGCCTGCAAGGACCACTGTGCCCGCAGCCGTAGAGGCATACAATGCCTTGAGGGTGATAGGAACATTCCTTCCGCCCTCTATGATGGACGACTGTTGTGAAATGTCGGCGATGTAGTTTTGCCAAACGGCGGGAGTCACATTGTATCGTTTTGGAATTTGGGCCACGAACGATCGCAGGTTATGCAAGTAACGTTCAAGAGTTGCGGCCTGAATACGCTCGAGTTGCATTTGGGATGTTTGAGGCTGAAGGACCCGGGATGCAAACTGTGACTGAAATTCCTCGGTACTCTCTTCCGCTGCTGTAGGTTGGTTGGAATCCACCCAGTGTATCGCGCCGTAATAGAGTGCTTTTGCTCCCCGTATCTGAGTATTCCAATAGCTGAAATACCAGTCCAGGAAATCGTTATCGACACGCTCCTTCAATCCCTTTTCCCACTTATCGAGTTGTGAGAGCGCGTATTGTCGGGCGTCTATTCGAGCGTTATTCAGGGCTTCTTCCACCGCTTTGTCCAGCTTAGTGTAAACGGGTGGGACGGGACGAGATTCTTTCTTGGTGGGGTTTCTCTGCCCAGTCAGACTTCCAGCCCACTTCCCGCTCAAGAACAAATGATACCCCAGACCTGCGATGATGATGAACGCTACGATAGACCAGATGAGCAAGCTAGCGGCTTTAATGAGCTGGGTTATTGCCGACAGTCGGCCGGCCTTTTCGACGTCTTTCGGACAAGTAGTCTTTTCGTCCATCACCGGTCCCCTATTTGATGGCGGGCTGTTACGTCTTGCGGCCGGAAGCAGTGCGGATGAGGTCTAGGAAGTTAACATAAACAGCTTGAGCATTGCGTTCCAGGTCGTTTCGGATTTCACTAAAACGATCCATCACATCCGATATTTTAACCTCTTGAGAGTCTCCGAACCAGTCAGAGAGGATTTGTTCAGTCACCTCGAGATGGAACTGCAGTCCGAGGGCGTTTCTGTAACGGAAAGCCTGGTGAGGGCAATCCGTGGAGGCCGCCAGCAAGATCCCGTTCCGCGGGAACTTGGAACATGTCTCCATGCCACTGGAGCACTTCCAGTGCGGCTGGAAGGCCTTTGAACATAGGATCTTCCTTGCCGCGGTCCGTCAGGGTCACCCGGCTCCACCCCACCTCCTTTTTGGGAGACTTCGTCACAAGCGCGCCCGCGGCTTTTGCAATCATCTGGGCGCCAAGGCAGATTCCCAGCGCCGGCACCTCCGCTTCCATAGCCCGCTTAAGAAACGCGGTCTCCTCTTTGAGGAATGGGTATCGATCCTCCTCATAGACATTCATGGGGCCGCCCATGGAAATCACGGCATCAATTCCGCGGAAGTCCTGAGGAAGACGATCCCCTGCATAAAAGCGGACCGTACGAGTTTCGGCTCCTGCCGACTCTAAAAAAGGACCCAGAGATCCGGGGCCCTCTGATTCAACATGCTCGATCACAATTATTTTCATCTATGTCATCCCTTAATCTGATAATTAATATACCGATTGGTGATGGGCAAGCGCCTGTCCTTGCCAAAGGCCTTGGGAGTAATCTTAATGCCGGGAGGGGCCTGGCGACGTTTGTATTCGTTCCTATCCACCATGCGCACCACATCTTTCACAATATTGGGATCAAAGCCCTCGATTTCACCAGCGGTCTTGTCTTCTTCCACGTAAGCACGGAGGATCGGGTCGAGAACAGCGTATGGTGGTAGAGAATCCTCGTCTTTCTGATCGGCCCTAAGCTCTGCAGAAGGAGCCCTCTCGATGACACTTCGCGGTATGACGTCTCTCCCGGCCTTCTCGTTTATGTGGTTGCTTAGCTCGTACACCACTGTCTTGGGAACATCTTTCAGCATAGCAAACCCCCCGGCCATATCGCCGTAGAGAGTGCAATAGCCTACCGCGGTTTCACTCTTGTTTCCCGTGGTCAGGACTAACCAGCCGAACCTGTTTGAGAGCCCCATGAGAATATTCCCTCTGATGCGAGCCTGGAGATTTTCGATTTCAACTCCCGGTTCGCCTGTTCCAAAGGGCTTTTCCAAAGCCGTCAAATATCCCTGAAGTATCTCGTTGATGGGGACGGAAATAAGTTCCATCTCGAGATTTTGGGCTAACGCCTGTGCGTCAGAAAGGGTTCCCTCGGAGGTGAATCGCGAAGGCATGGTAACCCCGATCACGTGCTCTCTACCCAGGGCCTGCACCGCTATCGCCGCGGTCAAGGCCGAATCTATGCCACCGCTAAGCCCTATGACGACCTTGTCGAAATCGTTTTTGTGCACGTAGTCTCTCGTGCCCAGGACAAGGGCCTCATAAATCTCTTCGACCTTATCAAGCGGCGGAACAGTAGTCGGTGGCATATATTGTCTCACAGGCAAGTTTTCTTCCTGTTTCAGGGCGACCATCGGCTCGATCAGGTTCCAGACTCGGCGGTGCTCTAAGGTTCCATCGATCTTAAAATCCGTAACCAACAGGTCTTCTTCGAAACGCCGGGCACTGGCTATGAGTTCACCGGTAGGACCAACTACCATGCTGCCGCCGTCAAAAATCAACTCGTCCTGGCCTCCCACCATGTTGTTGTAGAATACCGTAGTCTGGGTAGTCGTTGCAAAGCGGCTTACGATGTCCCTGCGTACATCGAACTTCCCGGCGAAGAAGGGGGAACCGGATATATTCAGCACAATGTCGGCTCCATTCTTCATGGCGCACATTTCCGTCACAGAGCCGGGAATCCAAATGTCTTCGCAAATGGTAACGGAAATCCTGCACCCGTGTATCTCGAAGACGAAGCAGCCCAGTCCCGGGAAAAAGTATCGCTTCTCGTCAAAAACGCCGTAATTAGGGAGTTCGATCTTGTAGTAAATTCCAAGGACGCTTGAATTGCCAAGCAGAGCCGCCGCATTGTAAACCCGCCCTTCTCGACCGTGCGCAAAACCTACCAGAACTGCCGTGTGGCGGCAGTGCTCCTTCAACTGTTCCAACGTTTCCCAATTGCTGCCGAGAAAGCGCCGTTTCATCAGCAGATCTTCCGGTGGATAGCCGCAGAGAGCCAACTCTGGAAAGGTAACAATATCTGCGGCAGCCTCTTCGGCCCGTCCGATCCACTGCACGATCTTGCCGACGTTCCCGTCGAAATCGCCTACTGTGGGGTTTATCTGCGCCTGAGCTATCCTTAACAGGTTCATCTCACATCACTCCGCAAAAAATACCCCCTAAGTATAGACCATTATCCCTGTATGAAAAGTTTCTCAAAGTTAAATGACCCCCAGCAAAGCCGGAGGTCATTTAACTTGTTCGTCCATCATGAGCCTGTGTAGGGCTCAAATATCAAAGTAAAGAGCGAACTCATAAGGATGAGGTCTCATGCGTATGGGGTTCAGCTCGGCATTGGTCTTGTAGTCAATCCACATATCAATGGCATCCTGAGTGAAGACATCACCTTTGAGCAGGAAGTCGTGATCGGCCTCAAGAGCCTTCAACGCGTCTCCCAAGCTGCCGGGAGTAGAAGGTACACTCTTCAACTCTTCCGGAGAAAGAGCGTAAATATCCTTGTCCAGAGGCTCACCAGGATCCATCTTGTTTTCGATGCCATCCAGTGCAGCCATCAATATGGCGCTGAAAGCCAAGTAGCCATTGCAAGACGGGTCAGGGGTTCGGTACTCAATGCGTTTGGTCTTGGGGGACGGGCTGTACATCGGGATGCGGCAGCAGGCGGACCGGTTTCTTGAAGAATACGCCAGGTTCACAGGCGCTTCGAAGCCGGGCACCAGCCTCTTGTATGAATTCGTGGTGGGATTGCAGATCCCGCATAGCGCAGGTGCGTGCTTTAATATACCGCCTATAGCCCACAGGCATTCCTGAGACACTCCGGCATACTTGTCGCCTGCAAACAGATTCGTTCCACCTTTCCAAATGCTTATATGGGTGTGCATGCCCGATCCGTTGTCCTCGAACAGAGGCTTGGGCATGAAGGTCACGGTTTTGCAATGGTGTTTTGCCACGTTCTTGAGGACGTATTTGAACCACATGAGCTGGTCGCCCATCTTTACCAGAGGGGAAAACCTCATGTCGATTTCCCCTTGCCCAGCGGTGGCCACTTCATGGTGTTGGGCCTCGATGCTTATTCCCAGGTTTTCCAGAATCAGCACCATCTCGGTTCGGATATCCTGCTGAGAATCAGTGGGAGAGACAGGAAAATAGCCTTCCTTATGTCGAGGCTTGTACCCCAGGTTAGGATTCTCCTCGCGGCCCGTATTCCACCAGCCTTCGACAGAATCCACTTCGTGGAAGCCGTGGTTAGAGCCAAAGCTGTAACGCACGTCGTCAAAAATAAAGAATTCCGCCTCCGGCCCGAAGTAGGCCGTGTCGCCGACCTTTGTATATTTGAGGTACGCTTCGGCTTTGTGAGCGATGTTGCGCGGGTCTCTCGTGTACCGCTCCTTGGTGACCGGGTCTACTATATTGCAGATCAGTGAAAGAGTCGGATGCTGCATGAATGGATCCATCACAGCCGTATTGGGGTCGGGAATAACCAACATGTCGGAAGCGTGAATAGGCTGCCAGCCTCGTATGGATGACCCGTCAAACCCGAATCCGGCTTCGAAGGAATCCTCTTCAAGCTCGTGAATCGGCACGCTGAAGTGCTGCCACATGCCGGGAAAATCCATGAACTTGAGGTCCACCATTACTGCTTTGTTCTCTTTGGCGAACTCGATTACCTGCTTTGGCTCCATGCCTTACTCCTTTTGCATAAACGTTTTATTTCCAGGTCCTTGCATATCGGGACCTGTGTCGAACTCGCGGGAATTTCGGTGACAATTTCCAGTTGCTGTTCCGGACAGAGCGTTATGCCCTCACCCAAACCCGATCCTGCTTCAGAGTGCGTCCTCGTCCCGTTCGCCGGTTCTGATGCGCACGACGGTTTCAACGGGTATCACAAAGATCTTGCCGTCGCCGATGCTGCCCGTGCGCGCAGCAGCGATCACTTTCTCGATCACTTGATCCACAAGTTCGGTCCGCACGACCATCTCGATTTTGATTTTCGGGAGAAAATCCACCAGGTATTCCGCTCCCCGGTAGATCTCTTTGTGCCCCTTTTGGCGCCCGAAACCTTTAACTTCTGTGACAGTCATACCTTGAACGCCCAGAGAACTGACGGCTTCCTTCACATCGTCAAGTTTGAAGGGCTTTATAATAACTTCTATTTTTTTCATCCGTGCCCCCTGTTCGAATTTCCCGGCCAGAGCCGGGGCCGAGCTTACGCGGCGTCTCAGAAGTTGTATCCGACCTCGCCGTGGGCCGAGGTGTCCACTCCTGCTTCTTCGTGCTCTTCAGTGACTCTCAGGCCCATTACAGCCTTAACGAGGAAGAGTATAACCAGCGTTACGACAAAACAATAGGCAATTGTTGCAAGCACCCCGATCAACTGAATGCCGAGTTGCGAAGGATTGCCGTAGAATAACCCGTTGGCCCCGGATTCGTTGATGAGTTTCGTCGCGAAGAGACCGGTCGCGATGGTTCCCCAGACTCCACCGACCCCGTGAATGCCCACAACGTCCAGTGAATCGTCGTAGCCCAGTCGATCCTTAGCAAGGACGGCCCCGTAACAGATGACTCCTGCCACTCCTCCGATTATCAGCGCGGCCCAAGGCTCGACAAATCCGCAAGCCGGCGTAACCGACCCGAGTCCCGCCACCGCACCCGATGCTATCCCCAGCGTGGTGGGCTTCGCCCTCAGTATCCATTCGGCGAAAACCCATGTGAGCGCGCCCATTGCCGCGGCCGTGTTGGTTGCCAGAAAAGCACTAGCCGCTACACCATCCGCAGCCAGCCGGCTACCGGCATTGAATCCGAACCATCCGAACCAGAGCAGACCTACGCCCAGAAGCGTGAGTGTAAGATTGTGTGGAATGAAAGCCCTGGTCCCGTATCCTTTACGTTTGCCCACGACTATCGCAGCCACCAGTGAAGCAACACCGCAGTTGAGATGCACCACCAGTCCGCCGGCAAAATCCATACAGCCCAGCTTGCAGAGCCACCCGCCACCCCAAACCCAGTGGCAAATGGGCGAGTAAACGAATGTTAACCACAATACTGTGAAAACGACGAACGAACTGAATTTCATCCTTTCGGCAAAGGCCCCGGAAATGAGCGCCGGAGTGATGATTGCGAACATACCCTGAAACGTTAAGAAGACGCTGTGAGGGATGGTCAATCCATCTTTAACGGCTGCCCCAACTCCAAAACCCATGAAATACTTTAAGCCGCCTATGAAACCGCCGATATCCGGCCCGAAAGAGAGGCTGTATCCATATACCAGCCAGATTACCGATGCCAGCCCCATCAAAAAGAAGCTGTGCATCATGGTTGAAAGAACATTTTTGGAACTCGTCAACCCTCCGTAGAAAATGGCAAGACCCGGCGTCATGACGAGCACAAGTGCCGAGCATACCATAACAAAGGCCGTATCAGCACCATTCATTCTTGTAACTCCTCCGCAAAGCTGTATGGTCTGGACCCGTCTGGCGCCAGGCCGACTGTGGTTCATGCGTGTTTCCGGAGTAAGTTCCGGAGTCTGAACGCACCTCCACGGTCGTGCCGATGGCAGCAATCAGCGTGCCACAACGGACAGCAAGGAGGAATATGAATGTAGGATACTGATATAACGCTATTATTCCGGCAGCAACAGAGGCTTCCCTCTGTTGCCGGAGCCAAGAATTAGTACCCTAACGTACTATTTTGTAACTAAAAACTACTTTCATGTAGGAACCATGCACCCCAGGACTTTCCGCGAATCAGGAATGCTTGCGATTGGTTCCGCGCTTAGCTTTTGCAACACCTCCAAGAATCTGGTCGCTTCTTTGCTTTTAATCCAGTCCTTTCTTGCCGGAGCCGAGGCAAGAAGTGCCTGTTTTCAGGACTCCACTTCTGCCCTGTTTTTGACTTACGGTGGCGCCATTAACAGGCACTCTTTTTCGTAATTCGATGCAGGCGCAGCACGCTGCGCCCGTTTACCTCGATACGAGTGCTGCATGTCGTGCACATACCCGGACTAACCAGTTGTTTCAGTCCGGCTCACGATGGCGTCCCGAAAGTGCAGTCGGGACCGCTACAGTCGACGCTGATCTCCTATATGGCATCAGTGTCTTTCTCGCCTGTCCTTATTCGCACTACTGTCTCAACAGGATGTACAAAGATCTTGCCGTCTCCGATTGTGCCGGTACGAGCCGCGAAGACAATTTTTTCAATGACCTGGTCCACAATTGCTGCCGCAACGACTGTCTCGATCTTGATTTTGGGGAGAAAATCGACCAGGTATTCAGCGCCCCGGTAAATCTCTTTGTGACCTTTCTGCCGTCCGAATCCTTTCACTTCGGTAACGGTCATTCCCTGCACACCGACCGAACTCAGGGCCTCTTTCACGTCATCCAACTTGAAAGGTTTTATGATAGCCTCAACTTTTTTCATTATCGTCCCCTTTTGCCCTATCCTCCAATTCAATCCCCTACGCGGGCGGACCTGCAGAATAGGGGCGCGCTCAAAGGATTGATCACAGGTTATATCCAGCCTCTCCGTGAGTTGCCAAGTCTACACCGGCTACCTCTTCCTCGTCGGTAACACGCAATCCCACTATGGCTTTAACGATGTAAAGAATGATCAGGGTTACGACAAAGGAGTATATGATTGTAGCCAGCACCGCCACTATCTGCGTCCAGAGTTGACCGGGATTACCAAAGAATAGACCGTTGGCCGCTCCCGAGTTTATGGCCTTGGAAGCGAACAGGCCGGTCGCAATCGCGCCCCAGGCCCCTCCCACGCCGTGTACGCCGACAACGTCCAGAGAGTCGTCATAACCAAGCCCTGCTTTGGCGAGCACCGCGAGATAACACACCACTCCGGCCACGGCACCTAGAATGACTGCGGACACGGGCCCGACATAACCCGAAGCAGGAGTGATCGCCACGAGACCCGCCACAGCGCCGGAAGCGATGCCCAGTGTTGTCGGTTTCCCTTTAATAATCCATTCGGCGAAAACCCAGGACAAAGCGGCAGCGGCAGTAGCCATGTGGGTTGCCACAAAGGCCATCGAAGCGCCGGCATCGGCTTTAAGAGCACTTCCTGCGTTGAAACCGAACCAGCCGAACCAAAGTAGACCAGCGCCCAGCAGAGTGAGGGTCAGGTTGTGCGGCATCATGGCGGCCGTGCCGTAGCCCTTCCGTTTCCCGATGACGAGAGCGCATGCCAAGGCGGCTACACCCGCGTTGATGTGAACGACGGTTCCACCCGCGAAATCCAAGGCGCCCATCTTCGAGAGCCATCCGCCCGGACCCCAAACCCAGTGAGCAACAGGGCAATATACAAAGGTCATCCAGAGAAACATGAAGATGATAAACGCACTGAACTTCATTCGTTCCGCAAATGCTCCAGAGATGAGTGCCGGGGTTATGACGGCAAACATGCACTGAAAAATCATGAAGGTTGATCCGGGAATGGTCTGGTCCGGCCACACATCCGCTCCAACTCCTTCCAGAGCGAAGTGTTTCAAATTTCCGATGAGGCCGCCAAGGGCGTCAGGACCGAAGGCCAGGCTGAACCCGTAGAACAGCCAGATAATGGATGCCAGCCCCATTAGGAAGAAGCTATGCATCATGGTTGAAAGGACGTTCTTCGATCGGGTCATGCCTCCATAGAACATGGCGAGACCCGGCGTCATCAATAGGACCAATGCCGACGAAGCCAAAACCCATGCGTTGTCCGCAGCATTCATTTTTGCAACCTCTCTGAGGATGCGTCTGTTCGGGCCCGTAGCTTGCCGGCTCTTAGCTCGTAACCAATCTGCGCACCCTGTATCGTATGGCAGTCATGGCCGCCGCACAAACGGCGGCACCGATTCGCGTGGAGATTTGCAATCGGAATGCCAGAACGAGAAGGAGCCATGTTGAATAGACCTAAGCCATTGGATTGACACCAGATGTCCTTCGCATGGGAAAAGCACATTTCAGGATTATGAGCAACTAATCGTACGTCTCTGTACCTTTAGCTCTAGCGTGTTACCCGGCCGTACGAAGACCCTTCGCATCCGCCTCAAATGTTTGTGTCCGTATCCTCACGATTCTTTATAAGATTCTCAGCCCTCGGTCCGTCTTGGTCCGACTATCGCTGTTGAGTCGGTTCGGCAGCGTAACAACCTCTGCAAGGAACTATTATAATCCTTCCGATCAAGGCAATCAGGGCGTGGGAACTTACAACTAGCGGCAACTCACTTCTAGTATACTGATATATCGCTACTACTAACGTACCTGAAGCGGCCAGCATTCGTTGACGCTGTCGCCGCAAAGAATTAGTACAACGGTGTACGATTCTGAAACAAAAAGGTACTTTCCCGTAGGAACCATCTCAAAGACTTTTGTTGATCGACCGGCCTTGAGTTGGCTCCCTGTGCCCCTCTTATAGCGAGCTGCGTTCGATTTTCCCCCTTTTCCCGAATTTGGCACGTTCGCGGCATGCGGTACATCTTCTAATGACATGACACTTCATGCACGGTGGCCACGTACTCGATTTCCCAAATATGGTGACTTGTACCGGGCGATGTTACCTGTCCTTAGCCCACATCCGCATCCATCCCTCGGACTCCGATCAGGTGACCCGTCTCGGTGCCCGCGTACGCGGGCATCAAGACACTTAGGTGCCGGTCTGAAACACAGTCCTACCGGAAAGGCCGCTTTACTTGCGCGAAAGCGCACCCGTACGAGAGCGGTTTTCGGTGCAGTTGTCTATAGTGCATCACCATCTTTCTCGCCTGTTCTTATTCGCACCACTGTCTCAACAGGTTTTACGAAGATCTTGCCGTCCCCAATGGTGCCGGTTCGCGCTGCTGAGACAATCTTTTCGATTACCTGATCTACAATTTCGGCGGCAACGACCGTCTCAATCTTGATTTTGGGAAGAAAATCCACAACGTAGTCCGCTCCACGATAGATCTCTTTGTGGCCTTTCTGACGGCCGTGTCCTTTGACCTCGGTTACGGTCATTCCATGTACCCCCAGGGAACTTACCGCTTCCTTTACATCGTCCAATTTGAAAGGCTTGATTATTGCTTCAACTTTTTTCACTCTTATGCTCCTTTTGGAGTGCCCGGTGATTCCCATTTCATCTTTGTAAGATCCTGCCCGGGCCGTGGCCTCCAGACGAGGAGAGGTAGAGCGCTGTGCTTACCACAGATGTATCCGATTGGCTCTCTCGACCTGGCCATGCATGAAGATCGGGAGATCACGTGAACCTTCATGATCGCGATACCCTTGCCCCGGGCGATCCACTGCTGCCATCCGCGGTTCTACGAAACGTACACATCCTTGGCTTCCGGGTAGGCAGGCATGCCGAACTCGGGGACGTCGAGTCCTTCTACCTCAACCTCTTTGGGAACGCGCAGCGGGACGATACGATTCACGATCTTGAACACCACGTAAGTGAATCCGAACGCGTAAAGAGCAATGAGCGTAGCTCCACCAAGTTGTGTAAAGAACTGGGTGACATCTCCGTGCAGTAGGCCGGTAACACCTTGGCCGGCCTTACCGAGGTAGGCCGTCGAGCCTACGCCATTCCAACCGGAGCCGTAGGTGCCATCGGCAAAGATTCCGAGAGAAACCGCGCCCCACCAGCCGTTATATCCATGTACGGAGATGGCCCCGCAGGGGTCATCGACTTTGATCGTCCGCTCATTAAAGAGAACCCCCAAGCAAACGATGAACCCGGCAACTATACCGATGATAACTGCGGAGTTGGGGCTCACAAACGCACAAGGCGCAGTGATCGCAACCAGGCCCGCGAGCATGCCGTTGCACGCCATTGAGATGTCAGGTTTGCCGAAAAGAAAGTACCAGAAGAGCAGCGCCGTCGCAGAAGCCGCAACCGCGGCGAGATTCGTGTTCACGGCAATCACCGCGATGCGCAAGTCGGTTGCGCCGAGGGTGGAACCAGGGTTAAACCCCATCCAGCCAAATAAGAGAATAAAAGTGCCGATCACGACAAAGGCAATGTTGTGAGCTGGAAAGGGACGTGGCTTACCATCCGGGCCGTACTTGCCGAGCCGTGGGCCTAGTATGACGGCGAGAGCCATCGCGGCGAAACCGCCTACTGCGTGAACTACTGTGGAGCCCGCAAAATCCACGTACCCGTGAGCCAATCCTAAGGTGGCGCCCAATTGCGAGAGCCAGCCTCCGCCCCAGGCCCAGCAGCCGGACATAGGATAAAGGATGCCGCCCATGAACAGTTCAGTAAGGACGAATGCCCAAAAAGTGATTCGCTCACAGATCGCGCCCACGATGATGTAACCTGCAGTCTCCATGAACACGACTTCGAAGAGAGTCAGGCAGTTACTCCCGGCATCGTATGCCGGACCGCTCAGGAAGAAGCCGCTGCCTCCCAGAAATCCCCACTGGCCGCCTCCTATGAGAAAATGGGTCAGGGTCGGGGTCCCCCCGATATTTGTTGGAGCGGCATTGATTGCGACGGCGCCGTACTGGAATGCGTAGCCACACACATAGTATGCCAGGAAGGCAAAGACGTACGCTGCGAAGTTGAGCATCATGAGATGCCCGGCGTTCTTCTTGCGCACCAACCCGCAAGTGAGTAAGGCGAAGCCCGCCTGCATGAAGAGCACCAGGTATCCTGTGATGAGGGTCCAGCTAAAGTTGGTCCCAATCCGGTTGTGCCCTACAGTGTCAGCCAGCTTGACGGCCAGCGGCTCTTTAGCTGCCTGGGCCTTGTATTCCTGGAACTCCTTTAACTTTTGCGCATAGTCGGGGGCTGTCTTGTCGGTCGGCTCGGTGACGACAAAAGAATTGCCGGCCCCATCGATGGCATTTGACTTGTCGCCTGTTGCAATCCCCGCAGGATCGGGCTTCGGCACAGGAGCCGGCGTCGTCGCCGCTTGAACGGCTCCTGCTTGAGGTGTAGCTTCCTCTGCAAGGACAGGAGCCATCATCAGCGTCCAAGCGACGAGTATTGAAACAGCCAAGATTGCGAATACAGTTTTCGTTTTTGCCATTCTCTAGGTCTCCTCCTATCAAACTCAATCGCTGTCGAGCCGGAAAGATTAGTCTTTCAGCTCGAAGTATCGGCTTTGGAACAAGGTCTAACGTCTGCGCTCAAAATTGGAGAGCACCCGAGCGGTTTCTCGCATCCGGATGCCCGCAGTTTTTCCGCGCCGGTGATAAAGGGCCATCCATAACCGAATCTTTACTGTGAAAGCTCTGGTTGCAACCGCTCACATCGCTAGGATGCAGGCTTTCGTTGGGCTCAACTCCCGGACCCGAAGTCCTAGACATCACCGATGTCGCTGTGGCCCGTACCCCGCGTGGTTCAAAGCACTCACTTTTCAGAGCCCACCGCGGCCGCGCTAACTGATGCCCGGAGCCTAGTCCTCAAGCCCTAGTCAGTGAGCGTGCCCAATCCCCTCAAGCAGTCGCACCCGTTGGTTCCGGAAGGCTGGCTTAAATCCATTTTGTGTTGTGCAATCAGGATGCCAGAACAGGCAAATGCGGCGTGGTGCAGAGTTAACCTATTGAATAGACAGGAGCATTGTGCGCCGGCGATACGATACATTTTGGTGCAAATGCATACTCTGTCATACGCAACGGTATGTTCGTCTACAACATATTACGCTCGTGTACGAAATCGCCTCGCATCAATCCCGAACCTCTGAACGCGTAACCCCATGATTCTCTCGGAAATTCCAAGCGCTCGTGCGGCTTTTGCCCTGTTCCCCCGACAAGCCTTGAGCGCGTCTACAATTAAGTCCCGTTCCACTCGCTCCAACGTCCCCTCCAGAGTACCCTCGTTCGCTGTTCCACTGGCCTCGGCTGTCTGAAGCGTCGGCGGAAGATGGTGACCGCGGATCACCTGATCCGAACTCAGGAGAACGGCTCTTTCAATGCAGTTCTCCAGCTCTCGAACATTGCCGGGCCAGTGATAACTCATGAGCATGTCAATAGCCGGCGTCGAGATGCGCCGAACCACCTTGTTATTGGCTTTGCTGTACTTCTCCACAAAGAAATCGGCCAGGAGTGGTATGTCGGTCTTGCGCTCACGCAATGGCGGAACATGAATTGGAAAGACGTCGAGCCGGTAGTATAGATCCTGCCGGAATCTTCCTTCCGCGATTAACAGCTCCAAATTGCGGTTCGTGGCGGTTATGATTCGGACATTGGTCTTAATGGTCGCTGTACCGCCCACTCGCTCGAATTCTCTTTCCTGCAACACCCTGAGGAACTTGATCTGGGTAGTTGGAGACAAATCTCCGATTTCGTCGAGAAAAATTGTTCCTCCGTGGGCAAGCTCGAAACGCCCTTTGCGCGTCGCTATGGCGCCGGTAAAAGCTCCTTTTTCATGTCCGAAAAGCTCGCTCTCCACAACGCTTTCCGGCAGAGCGCCACAGTTGACCTTAATGAAAGGCTTTGCGGCCCGCAAACTGTTGAAGTGGATTGCGTGAGCCACAAGCTCTTTGCCTGTGCCGCTCTCACCCCTGACCAGAACGGTAGTATCGCTCTTCGACACCTGAGCAATCAGGTCGTAAACGGTTTGCATACCCTTCGAGTTACCGATGATGTTCGAGGGGCGAAAGCGCTCCTTGAGCTGATCTTGAAGCCGCAGATTTTCCTCAAGCAAACGGTGCCGTTCCTCTTGAGCAGAACGTCTTAGACGGACTGCCTGAGCAATCATGGAAGCGATGATGGACAAGAGCCGCACATCTTCTTCAAAGGACACTCCGTCCTCGAATAATCGGTCCGCGCTCAATGCCCCGATCACTTCGTTTTCAAGTTTGATAGGAACGCATATAAAGGAGATGTCAGCCTTGCTGAGACCTTTTCGAGCGCCGGTGCGGTCGAGAAACAGGGGCTCTTCGGAAATCTGAGGCACTACCGCGGGCCGACCGGTCTTTATCACTTTCCCCGTAACGCCCTCTCCGGGCCTGTACCTTCCTCTATCCATCTGGCTCTCGGAGAGTCCGTGGGCGGCTTCAATAAATATTTCTCCGGATTCACGGTTTAGGAGAGTCAGCGTGCCGCGTATCATGCCCATGTGATTGGCCATGGATTCGAGCACAGGTCCTACCACGTCTCTGAGGTCCATGCTGCGATCCAGGCTCTGACTTACTTCAAAGAGAAGTAAAAGTTCCCGAACCTCTCTCTTTATTCTTGGTTCTTTCTGGCGTGGTGCCATTGTTTCTCCGGAATGTCACTTCATGGTCTGGGATTTAATCAAATCTTACGAAAATGTAGGACGCTTGAATTCTATTGTCAAAGATTGATTTACGTCGACATGCAAAAAGTTGCGGAGAACGTATTAATTTTCTCGCGGAGCAGGCCACATTGTTTGGTCTCCGGCTGCTGTAGGAGCACGATAGGTAATCATGGAACGGCACCGGTGATGGCGGCGGCGGCCCGGCCTCCATCCGCTTGCGAGAACGCCGGAATGGTGAGTCTTGGCCTTCCGCCCCGAGCTTCCCCCTGAGGAACCTTTCCCAATTGGCTCATACTAACTAATAAGCGTCTGCATTACGAAAATTGATTGTTGTTTGCCGGAGTTGATAAAGTGACCAACGGCAGGAGAGATGATATATTTGGCCCCATGGGTCCCAGTCCGATACGTCCCCGGATTTTCTCAGGCTCGGCTCTTCTCGCAGGCGTGTTGGTAGTGTCCGTTCTCATAGGCGGTGCGCTGGTTGGCTATCACAGAATTGCAGCGGGATTGCCCGAAACCATCGATCTGAAATCATACCAACCCAAAAGCGCTTCTGCCTTTTACGCGAAAGACGGGTCTGGTCCTGGCGCCATTTACAGGGAACGGCGATTCCCCGTGACATTGGATGCCGTACCCAAACATGTTCAGGCGGCATTCATCGCAGCGGAGGATGCCCGCTTCTACAGTCACCCGGGCGTGGATCCGGAGGGGATCTTACGTGCTTTCGTTAAAGATCTTCTGTCATGGGATTTCGCACAGGGGGGCAGCACCATTACCCAGCAATTGGCCCGAAGTATGTTGCTAACCAGAGAAAAAACGATCTCACGCAAACTCCGGGAAATTATATTGGCCCTGCGCATAGAGCGTTCCAACTCCAAAGCTCAGATTCTGGAGACCTATCTTAATGAAGTCTATCTCGGCCGCGGGGCTTATGGAATCGAAGCCGCGGCTCATGCCTATTTCGGGAAAAAAGCCGCTGATCTCACGATCGGTGAGGCCGCGTACCTGGGCGGACTCGTTCAAAATCCGGCCAAATATGCGCCCGAACATGCGAACATAGCGGAAACTCGCAGAAAATATGTGTTGGCTGCCATGTTGAAGATGAAAAGCATCTCTAAAGACCAATACAAGAAAGCTCTTGAGCAAAAGCCCGTCTTCGTGCTCAACAAGGCCGATCATGGGCTGGGGGACTCCAGTTTGCAGAAGAGATTCTGAAGCGAATAGCAATAGCTCACCGCAGAGCACGCAGAGATCGCGGAGAATTCTGTTTTCGCTGCCCGTCAATACGATGGAGCATAGCAAATTGGGGTACGGCACAGTGTGGGCAATTCCGACTTGACTGTGTGCTCCGGTGACTGAAGTGGCAATGAATAAGCCGTTTCATTTCTCCGTATTCTCGGCGAATCCCGCGTCTCCCGGGACGTTGATCAGAGCGGACAGCGGAATTGATTGCTTGGTGTCCGGTTACGCGAAATCAAATTGAACCTTGACAGCGAAGGAGGGCTCTATGGGTAGACTTACCTTGCCGCCAGGCTTCCAAGACATGCTAACCTTCGGACTTGTCGAGTCGCTGTTGGACCGACGCTCGCGGCGCTTCTTCATGGGCGCGGAGATACCCGACGGCGTATTTGCTTACAAATCACGTCATGACATACTGCCCCTCTCTGAACTGGAAAAACTGCTGGTGGTGACAGCATGCGGTGGAAACACAAACTGGCACTACATGATCTATCGCGGCCGCAGGTACGCTCCGTATCTTTCCAATTACGCAGCCTCCGCAGGAGGTCGCACGTTTCCTTCTTCCGCGGGTTTTCACACGAGTATGACCTTCTTCACCGACGATGAAGGAGTCTACGTGCTGGATGCCCGTGATGTTCCGCCTTTTGCCGAAAGGAACGAGACGGGCTCGCTTGACCTGGAGCTTGTCTTGGACGCCCTTAGGGATCGGGTAAAGAAAATTCAACAAGGGCGGCTCGGCCTACCGCCGGAGGTACCGCACACAGCCGAGCATAACACGTGGGTCGTCAATCACCCTGGAACTCTCCTGGTGATCCCGGTAGGAGACCTGGCGCAGCACGTTCTGCTAAATCTTTGCTACATGCTGCAAAACGGCTTTGTCATCACTGACGATATCAACCGGCGTTCTGTGCCGGGTATAGAACGATTCAGCCATATTGTAGACACGAACAACACACAGGCTCTCACTTACGTGGAACAATGGTCCTTTGCGGAACTTACGGTCGAACTTTCCGCCAGCTGCTACGCCGGAAATCTTATTCTCCAAGCTATGGGGCTGGGAGGCTGGATGTTCAACGGAATCGATCCCTTCAGCGTGCTCGGTGCCAGCCGCGACCGGAGTGTCCCCGGTTTGGGATTTCGGTACGATTGGAACGAGCGCTGGCCTTATCCCAATCCTACGGGCCTGGAGGGCGTTATGGAAGGCTTCTGTCCCCCGCACTACGCCAACATGCGGGCGGCAGTCGAGGCAGTCTGCGAGCGCAAATTCGGCCAGGACGGCCCGTTTCATCCTCTGACCCCGGGCCCCTGGCAAAACTCCGCGAAAGTGCGGTCATCCGCCCAAATACACAGTGAAGAATTTCGCGAGTGCGTCGCTCTGCAGGCTCAATACATTATGGATACCTTCGGGAAGTTTCCAGGCACCGTGCCGTCTATTCTCGTCATCACTTGCTTGCAGGCTCACCATTTGGATTTGGAGTTTTATGATAAATTTTACGAGCCGGGAGCGTATTTGAGAACTCACGCAGCACATATAGCCCGATGGCATTCTCGCGAGTGAGCTCGATCGACTCCTGCCTGTTGCTTTAAAGGCATCCTGGCCTTAATCTGGCCTGAACGACTGAATAAATTGCTGACCCGGAAAGGAAATCCGATGACCCAGCGAGATAGAAAACTTCACCCTTCCTGCGCCTCCTGCCCCAACGAGACGTCGAACATGATCTGTATGCACAGCGAAGGTTCAGGCTACAAAGGATGCCCGACCTTGACTAGACAAGAGACCTTGGCTCAGGCAAATCGAGAATATGAAAATCCGGAAACCTGTCTGTTTGCACGCCAGGCTGCAGTCCAGGAAGCAGCGTGCTATGCAAATCGTCACGAACGTCCATACGTATTGCAGCCAACCAAGCCCCGTATTGTGGAAATTTGTGAGTTTGCCAACAGAATGAACTACAAACGTCTGGGCCTTGTCTTTTGCGTCGGTCTCAAGAACGAGGCATCAATTGTAGGAAACATATTGGAAAAGAATGGATTTGACGTCGTGTCCGTCTGTTGTAAGGCTGGAAGAACTTCGAAAGATTTCATCGGAGTAGAGGATTGCGACACGGTGTCCCAGAGGGCGGATGAGAGCATGTGTAATCCCATTTTTCAGGCAAAATTAGTCAATGAGGAGAAGACCGATTTCAACATCTTGCTTGGCCTTTGCGTTGGTCATGATTCTCTCTTCTTCAAGCACGCGCAAGCCTATACAACTGTTTTAGCGGCAAAAGATCGTGTAACCGGCCACAATCCCTTGGCTGCGATTTATCTGCACGGTTCGTATTACAAAAAGTTGCTCTCAGGGCCCACGAACACGATTAGAGCAACAGTTCACCGCAAGGGTGCTGTGACCGCAGAGGATTCCGTTTTGTTCGCACGTCTACGGGATGGACATCGTGCATCAGGTCGGTGACGGCTAATTGATTAATTCGGGTTAGAGCATTTGCCCCAATGATGTCTCTTTGTTCATCCGATGCATAGAAATCTGAAGGATCGCGCAGCGGGTTTCAAACTGGCCCTTTCACCTCGTCATTCCCGCTCACGTTCGAATTGGTAGGACCGGCGCATCCAGCGGGACACGGAGGTCCTCCACAGCCGTGGCAGAGACGTCGGCGCTACCCCCAGGATCGGACAACATTTTCGGTAAGTCTTAAAACGGGCAATCATCTTCTAAAATTTGTTCATTGAATTTCTTCTGTTTTTTCTTTGACCTGCATCTTCGGGTAAGTTATTGTGCATGTGCTCTCCGGTGGAACTGGTCCAGGCAAGCCTGACAATGCGCAATGGGATTCGGTGCTTCGTGCCCATTGTTTTCATCTGATTTTGAGGAATCAAGGTGTGGCCACCGCCCGAAAATCTTTTGGAGGTATAAGGTATGGCAAGAAGAGCAAAAACAGTTAAGACGCAGTCGCAGGGCGGCCTTGCGGCGGATCAAGCATTCTTGGCAGCCATAGTGGAGTCATCAGATGATGCAATTATAGGAAAAAAGCTGGATGGAACGATCCTTAGCTGGAATGCCGCGGCAACTAGAATGTACGGGTATACCGCTGAGGAAGCAATCGGCCGGTCTATTCTGACTGTGGTTCCGCCGGATCGCGAAGACGAAATACCTAACATTCTCTACAAAATCAGTCGCGGGCAAACCGTAGACCATTATGAAACCATGAGGATGAACAAGGCCGGTCGGCAATTTCATGTCTCTCTTACTGTATCGCCAATCCGGGACGAGAGCGGAGAGATAGTGGGCGCCTCAACGATTGCCCGCGACATCAGTCAGCGGCTTATGGTTGAAGATGCCTTAGCCAAGCAACGGGTCGCGCAAGCAATTTTGGATATCTCCACTCCGGTCATGCAGGTGTGGGAAGGTGTGGTATGTGCACCCCTCATTGGCACTCTTGATAGCCAGCGCACTCAGCAGCTTATGGAGCTTGCTTTTGCAGCGTATCGTGGAGACCGGAGCATCCGTTGCCCTTGTCGATGTCACCGGTGTGCCCTCCGTCGATACCCAGACTGCTCGACACATTATTGAGACCGCAACCGCTGTGAAATTGTTGGGCGGCCAAGTTATTCTGACCGGAATACGTCCGGTAATTGCACAGACACTGGTTCACTTGGGGGTTGATCTGTCGGAAATCGTTACCCGCTCATCTTTGGCCACCGGTTTTCGAGCGGCCTTGGAATCTTTGGATCTTGAGATCGTAAATAAAAGAGAATCGCGATAATCTCGTTAAACCGAACCGGTAGATACGGAGACCTATAATGGCGGATCAAACGGTTTCGATAATCAAAGTACACGATATTCTTATAGCGACGATGCCTGCCGATCCAGACGACGCGACTGTAACGTCACTCCAGGAACGGATTTTGCAAACTATGGACACCACCAAGGCCAAGGGTCTGGTGCTGGATGTTTCAGGTGTAGAGACGCTGGATTCCTTTTTTGCTCGAACGACCATTGAGACGGCTCAAATGATACATCTCATGGGAGGGCGCACGGTTATCGTCGGGATGCGCCCCAGCGTTGCGATAACCGCGACTCAACTGGGTTTGGCCCTGAAATTAAGACGTGTAAGCTCCGCGGTCAATGTGGACCGCGCACTGGACATATTGAGCCAATGACCCGGAGGCAGGGTAATGACCGATGAGAATGAAGGGCAGATGTCCATTGCTTCCGAAGGCGATTTGGTCACGGCTCGAAAGACCGCCCGAACCTTGGCGACTAATCGCGGGTTTGGTATAACTGACACAACGCGCATAGTTACCGCAACATCGGAACTGGCCCGCAATATTCTCACATACGCAGGTTCTGGTTTTATGCGGTGGAAGACACTGGACTCCGGGATCAATGTGGGCATAGAGCTGACATTTGAGGATCACGGGCGTGGGATACCCGATGTGGACTTGGCGATGCAGGAGGGCTTTTCGACCGGCGAAGGATTGGGAATGGGATTGCCCGGCTCTAAGCGATTGATGGACCAGATGGAAGTTGTTTCCGAAGCAGGTAAAGGAACAACCGTTACCATCAGAAAGTTCAGGAAGAAATAATTGAAGAACTAGACGGGCCGTCACTTCACTGCCGGCCGCGTTTTTTCTGAAGGCAAACTTTGGTACAACCGGAACAGCTAGTCGTACATGTCTCCCACGGCACCGAGGTGGAAGAGGCTCGGCGAGCGGCAAGACAAATTGCAATTGTTGTTGGATTCGCTGAAAAGATAACAGAAGAGATTGTCATTGTCGCAAGCGAACTTGCTTCCAATCTAATTGTGCATGCGCGCGACGGCATGTTGGTGTTTACCAAGATCACCGAACATGGCCGCGACGGAATTCAGATCGAGTCTCATGACACGGGACCCGGCATTGCAGATGTGAATCAAGCGCTCGGGGACGGGTTTTCCAGCGCCGGAAGTTTGGGCTACGGCCTTGGGACAGTCAACCGATTTATGGACGAATTGGAGATCAATTCGCGGCGAGGACCCCAGGCCGGCACGCACATAATATGCAAAAGGTGGCTCCGCAAACTCGGAATGAGTCTCGTGCCCTGCCCGCTCTCCTTCGGCGCAGCCACACGTTGTCACCCCATTATGAAGGAGAACGGGGATGCTTTCGTCATAGAAAAGCGAGGACGTTGCGCTCTCGTCGGGGTAATAGACGGGCTCGGGCACGGCCAGTTCGCTCATCGAGCCGCGCAGGCAGCAAGCCAGTATGTGGAAAGTCATTTCGAGGAATCTGTTGCATCCATCTTTCGCGGCGCGGGGAGAGCATGCCGTGGCACACGAGGGGTAGTCATGGCCCTTGCCAGATTCGACTGGGAATTGGATCCCATGAGCGCACAAGTCAGCACTCGCGTGAGTTTCGCCAGTGTTGGGAACATTGAAACGCGAGTGTTCGGCAGCCTTCTGCCCGTGCATTTCGCAGTCAATCGCGGCATCGTCGGGGTAAACGCCAAGGAGCCTTTGGTGACTGAGCAGCAATGGGAACCGAATTTGGTTATGGTGATGCACTCGGATGGATTGAGCTCTCATTGGCGATGGAACGACTTTCCCCAACTTATTGAAGCTCCTGCAAATGTTACCGCCCAGCGACTGCTTGATGCTCTCGCCAAGGATAATGACGACGCCACAGTAGTAGTAGTGAAACGCGCGGAATGAACTGCATGACGGGTACCGGCCTGCCCCGGCTCGCGCGTAGACCGGCAATCAGTGAAGGATCATGAAAAAAGACGTGCAAACGCATAGAGATCGCCAGCAAGACACCGTCCGAGAACTTGACCAGGCACGTGAGGTCATTAGATGGCTGGAAGAGGAACTCGCAGAAACGAACCGGGGTTTGATCTCTCTGACCATAGAATTGGAAAAGGCAAATGAAAGGCTGAGAGAAGAGATTGAAGAACACAAAGAAGCGGAAGAAGCCCTGAGTAAAAGGAATAGGGACATCGAAGCCATGTTGAACAGTACGACCGACTCGGCCTTCCTGCTCTCCATAGATGGACGCTTCATCGCTCTAAATAACGCAACTGCTCAGCGATTTGGGAAAAGCATAGACGAAATGATAGGAAAGCCGTTTTCGGCTTTTCTGCCTTCTGAGACGGCCGCATTCAGGACGGCACGCTCTTAATGACGTCATTAAGGTTCGGAAACCGGTCCGATTTGAAGATGAGCGAAATGGAAGGACTTACGATGCGACCTTCTACCCTATTCTGGGGCCTAACGGTGTGGTTGAAGGCATCGCGGCCTTTGTAAGCGACGTGACAGATCGCAGGCGGCTCCAGTCAGAGCGTGAGAGTTTGATTGAGGAGCTTGAAGTGAAGAACGCCGAATTGGAAAGATTCATCTATTCCGTCTCTCATGATCTCAGAAGCCCGCTCATTACTATAAAGACTTTTCTAGGATTCGTCCGAGACGGGATGGCAAAAGGAACTGTTGACACCCTGGAATCAGACATGTCCCGTATAGATAAAGCCGCGGACAAGATGGGAGAACTTTTGGACGAGATACTGGAGTTGTCACGAATCGGGCGTTTGTCGAATCCACCATCCAGCGTGCCGTCGGAGGAACTGGTAAAGGAGGCTCTGGAACTTGTGGGTGGAGCGCTAGCCCAGAGCGGTGCGGAAGTGCAGATAGCCCCGAGCCTGCCGATCCTGTACGGTGATCGTACTCGTCTCGTGGAGATGTTTCAGAACTTGATACACAACGCTGTTAAGTTTAAAGGCGACCAACCTCATCCCAAAGTGGAGATAGGATGCAGAGAACAAGATGATGAACTAGTCATTTGTGTGCGTGATAACGGTATAGGAATAGATTCACGATACCACGAAAAAATATTCGGCCTTTTCGACCAACTTAATCCAACGGCCGAAGGAACCGGAATTGGTCTGGCCCTGGTCAAACGAATTATTGAAGTGCATGGCGGGCGAATTTGGGTCGAGTCTGAAGGCGTCGGACAGGGTTCCACCTTTTGTTTCGTATTGCCTGGCAGTACGCTCGGCAAGGAGTCATGACATCAGTGCGTGTTGTTGTTGCCCCGGACTCGTACAAAGGTAGCGTGTCTGCCCTCGGCGTTGCCAGTGCAATGAGAAGAGGCATGTTGCGGGTTTTCCCCGATGCCGACGTAGTGGAGGTACCCATCGCCGACGGGGGCGAAGGCACCGTGGAAGCGCTCGTTGCGGCTACCGGCGGAAAGGTGTTACACGAAACGGTGACTGGTCCTCTCGGGAAGCCTGTAAACGCCCACTGGGGAATACTGGGAGACGGGCAAACCGCTGTCATAGAAATGGCATCGGCATCCGGATTGTTGCTGGTTCCACAAGATAAGCGCGATCCGCGAATTACCACATCTCGCGGAACTGGACAGTTAATAAAAGCCGCTCTTGACCGCGGGCTGCGCAGAATGATCGTTGGTATCGGTGGCAGCGCGACGAATGATGCGGGTTCGGGGATGGCCCGAGCATTGGGAGTCAAGTTTCTCGGTGCAAACGGGGAGGAGCTTCCACCGGGAGGGGCGCCACTGGCTAAACTGGCTAAAATAGATGCCCGTGAGATTGATGTTCGACTACAGCACGCAGAGATTGTCGTCGCTTGTGACGTCGATAACCCTCTGTGTGGCACCAGAGGCGCTTCAGCGGTTTACGGGCCTCAAAAAGGCGCCACCCCGGAAATTGTATCTGAACTGGATGCCGCACTTAAGAATTTTGCTGAATTGGCCCGAAAAGTCACCGGCAGAGACGCGGCCGAGAACCCCGGTGCCGGAGCTGCCGGCGGACTTGGGGCGGGGCTGATGTTTTTCACCAATGCTGTCTTGCGCCCCGGGATAGATGTAGTTATCGAGGCGACAGGGCTGGATTTGTTCATTAGAGACGCGGATCTTGTCATCACCGGCGAGGGTTGCACCGATTTTCAAACAGCATTCGGTAAGGCACCGGTGGGAGTGGCGGGCCTTGCAAAGCAACACGGGAAGCCGGTGATATGTTTGTCGGGAAGTTTGGGGCCCGGCGCCGAAAATGTATTGAAACACGGCATTGATGCCTTGATGTCTGTGGTGCCTGGCCCTATGAGTGTGGAAGAATGCATGCAATCCGGGGCATCCCTGGTCGAGAACGCCTCCGAGCGCCTGGGACGGCTCTTGAAGATTGGCAAGTTACTCCCAGGGTAGGAGAGAAATAATGGAGCCGCAGGAAATTAGAGAAGAAGTAAAGGAAAGACTTGAGCACGCCGGAGAAGAATGGATCAGTTATTTGGCGCTGACCACTGTGATCCTGGCTGTATGCGCTACTCTGGCCAGCTTTCAGTTGGAGCACTATTCCGTTGATTCGGTGCTCGAGCAAGGGATGGCATCGGACCAGTGGGCTTATTACCAGTCCAAAGGCGTCAAGAGATATCTGTACGGATTACAACGAGACAAGCTGGAATTAGAGCTGAGCACATTTGAGAAGAACATCACTCCCGAACTCAAGGATAGATATCAAAAAGCTATCACATCCTATGGGACTAAGGCGAAGACTTATGACAGACAAAAAAACGAGATCATGAAAAAAGCCAAAGAGTATGAAAAACGGAGAGATCGAGCCCAGGAGCGTCGCGAAATTTTCGGCCATTCTATCATTTTTCTTCAAATGGGCATTCTACTCTGTTCCATGGCTGCACTGATAAGAAGGAAGTATATTTGGATCATAGGATCCCTCGTGGGAGCGGTTGGCATCGTCTATTTTGCTAACGGTTTTCTGCACTTCATGTAACCGGGAAACGGCAGACCTCCAATTCTGTTGGGATCATTACGTGTTCAATATTACTCTTAATTGAAAGCAAAGGGATCAGGAGCAGCCAGCAACAACAGACACGAGATCGGGTTAATCGAGATGAGTAATCCAGCCGCTGTTACCGAAACATTGAATTCCCGTTGTTGTGTCGTGGGTGGCGGGCCTGCTGGGATTATGCTGGGATTCCTTCTCGCCCGGGCCGGAGTAGAAGTTGTAGTGCTAGAAAAGCATGCCGACTTCCTCCGAGATTTCCGCGGGGACACCATTCATCCGTCCACTCTTGAAATCATGTATGAGCTGGGAATACTCGACGATTTCTTGAAACTCCCTCACCAAGAACTGCGGCAGCTTGGAGTACGGATTGGCGACGAGACCATAACCACGCATGATTTCACACACCTGTCGACCCACTGTAAGTTCCTTGCATTCATGCCTCAGTGGGACTTTTTGAATTTCCTCGTCGCACAGGCCGGACGCTATCCCGCGTTTCACCTCAGAATGGAGGCGCAAGTCACTGAACTAGTCACGGCTGACGGTCTTGTCGCCGGTGTTCTGGCTGAGACACCGGCGGGCGGACTTGAAGTCCGCAGCGACCTCGTTATTGGGGCGGATGGCCGCCACTCGACAGTGCGTGAAAGAGCGGGCCTGGAAATCATTGAACTTGGGGCACCCATGGATGTTCTCTGGCTGCGATTGTCCAGGCGCGAAAACGATCCGGTGCTGGGCGTGGGCACATTCGACTACGGAAAGATCCTTGTCATGATCGACCGTGGAGACTACTTTCAGTGCGGATTCATCATCCGCAAAGGCGCTTTCGACGAAATTCAACAGCGAGGCCTGGCCACATTCCGTGACGAAATTGCAACGTTAGTACCGTTCATGAGTGATCGGGTCGGCGAGATCCATGACTGGAGTGACATTCATGTCTTGACCGTCAGAGTCGATCGTCTTCGGCATTGGTCTCGGCCCGGTCTTCTGTGCATTGGTGATGCAGCACATGCCATGTCTCCGGTAGGTGGGGTCGGCATCAACCTTGCCCTCCAAGATGCTGTTGCGGCAGCAAACATACTGGCAAAGCCGCTACAACAAGCCACTGTCAGAATGGAGCACCTTAAGGCCGTTCAACGGCGTCGCGAGCTGCCAACCCGCATTACCCAGAGGCTCCAGGTCTTAATCCAGGATCGACTGATTCGGCCAGTCTTGGAAAGCCCTGAACACTTGGCTCCACCTTGGGGCGTAAGGCTATTAGACCGATGGCCGATTTTGCGCCGGATACCCGCTCGACTGGTCGGGATCGGATTTCGCCCGGAACATGTCCGAACACCTGATGTGAGCATTGCTGGCAAGTAACACCGACTACCGTGAACACAAGCCCCAGAATAGAGCAGTTGTCCAAGATTTCGACGACTGTGCTCGGCTAGAGGAGCCACGAATATGTCATTGCGAGGGCCCAGCCCGAAGCAATCTCCATTGGTGGAACGAGCTTCCAGCCTGTCTATTGGAATGACCGGCAAGATGCCGGTCCCACCGAAGATGAGATTGCTTCGTCGTCTTACTCCTCGCAATGACAATATTGGACGACTGCATCCTAAAATGAAGCTTGTGCGCCACAATTCTCCAAAATCAGTAAAGTCTGCGGAGCGAAGAAAGCAGCCCACAGGCTCAAAAAAACGCCGGGATCTCCTTCAGCAGAAAGAGACCCCGGCGTTTCTCGTAGCGGACTATACGTATATCAGCTCTGGCGAAAACCGCGAAAACTCGAATCTTCTTGCAGGTAAAGCCGTCGAGCGTCTTCCAGAACCAATTCCAGCTTGTCCTTGAAATAATTTCTAATCAAGCGACTGTTCGCATTCAAGAGAGCACGATGGAATTCTTCGTCCGCCAAATCGGTGAAATTCACCGAGATCAGGTCTGAATTAACATGGCGGCGCTCGTAAAACTCTTCGACATCCTTGAGCAGACCGGTCTCGATAGCGTGGTAGTACAACTCACTCCCAGGGTATGGTGTAACCGGTCTTATTGTTCTCATCTGCGAACCGTCGCTGTACTTCAGTAGGAAATCCACGTCACGCTCAAGAGTGTCCAGGCTGTCCCCAAGGTTGCCGAAAATGACGTTTAGGCCAGGGCTTATACCTGCAGCCAGGGTTTCCTCCACCCCGCGAACTATCTGCCCGACAGTAAGGCCCTTCTTCATTTTCTTCAGGACCCGATCGTCTACTGCTTCGATACCGTAGTTGATGAAGACACAGCCGGCCTGCTTCATAAGCTCGAGCAATTTCGGTCTGGCGTAGTTAAGTCTGCCGTTGCAAGCCCATCTGAAGCGTAAGCCCGATTTCAGGAGGTCTTCGCACAGGCTGGTCGTACGTTTCACCGAAGACATGAGCAGTTCGTCGGAGAATCCGAAGTAGGTGATTTCGTAATTCTGCTGGAGAAACTTGATCTCCTCGATTATGGCCTTGTTGCTTCTGGGCCTGAATCCCTCATCCATGCGATAGCAGAAGCTGCATCTGAAAGTGCAACCGCGGCCGCTAAGGATCGGCATTACGAAATCGGTCGTGGAGCAGTTGGGCTCGCGCAGCAGGCGATAATACTGTATGGGGAAAAGATCGTACGCAGGCATGGGCAAGCGGTCAATATCATTAATCAGGGGACGTCGTTCGTTGACCGTTACGAGGCCGTCTTCAGCCCTGAAAGCAATCCCGGGGACTGTCTTGAGCGACCGGCCGCTCGCGAGGGCATCCACGAGATCAAGCATGGTTTCCTCCCCCTCGCCGATAACTACCGCGTCAGCGCCCGTCTTCTTTAAGAAGTACTCCGGTTCGGGTGAGGGGCCGTGCCCTCCGAGGATGTAGTGTGGCCTGTTCTTGGAGGAATTGACTGCCCTGGAGAGGCCGAGTAGCTTGCGATACTGATAATATCCTGCAATCACGCCTATGCCTACAAGGTCGAATCGCTCATTATCGAGCATTTCAGTCAAGTGAGCGTCAGGGTAATGGTGAACGTCTTGGTTGTATATGGCTACGTCATGACCTGCCTGACGCAAAACAGCCGCGATATAGGCTATCCCCTGGGGAAACCAATGGATATAAGACTCGTTGTCGTACACTACCAGCAGGATTCTTGCCATCCGAGGATATCTCTCATTCATCTAAGTGCTCTGTGGCGCAAATATGGTTACGTATTCCTTGGTCTAAAGTGGCCTCATGCGGCCAGGCAGACTCGGTTTCTGTTATGTGCTTGGTCCTGGAACCTTGAGAGAGTTTTCTTGAGATCATTTTTCGTGTATTTCCATTTGAAAGGTTTGGCGATTTGGTTGTAAAGAGCCTGAAATTCGAGTATGGCCGTTTCGAGGCGTTCAAGGTCTGGAAAGTCGTTTGGCTTGAGGACCTTTCGTTGCAGCACCGAGAAGATTATTTCGACTTGGTTCAGCCAACTGGCGTGTATTGGGGTGTGGATCTGGATCGTGTTCGGATACCAATCGAGAAGCCGTTGAACCGAGGTTTCCCCTCGATGCGAGGAGCCGTTATCCGTGATCCAAAAGACTCGGCGTGCCGACCGATAGGGTTCTTGTTGCATCACCAAGTCCACTAGCTTGTGGAACGGCTCGATCCCCGTTGATTTCTCGCAGAGACCGAAGAGCTTGGCTCCATGCACATCCCAAGCTGCGAGATAGGCCAAGGCACCCTTTCTTTCGTATTCGAACTCCACGCGCCTTGGTTGATTCGGCATGGGGCCAGTGCCGATGGCCTTTCTGTGGCGGGCTTGGATACTGGTCTTTTCGTCGGCGCTGATCACGTAGTCATCCGGCCCCAGGGGAATTCCGTGAAAATAACGGAAATAAAGGTCCAACACGCGAGAAGCCTTTTCTGCAAAGGCGGGATCGCGAGGAAAAAGCCAGCTACGATGAGTCCAGGGCTTGATGGCATCAGCGTGGAGATAACGCCAGACCGTCTTGACGCTTATGGAAACCACCAGACATCGAACCACGGCTTGGGTGGCTATATCGGCATGACTGAGACGGGAAAAAGGAAGTCCCAATCTGCTGGGTATTTCGCAGGCCAGAGCCTTGATCTCCACAATGCTCTCAGGGGGAAAAAGAGCGCGGTCTCCCGCACCTGGGAAGGTCCTCCAGGCCATCCAGTCGTTCGCAGAAGAACCGTTTCCTCCACTTCGCGACGACTGGACGGGGCACCTCCAGGCGCTGAGAGATCTGCTCGTTTTCCATGCCGGAAGCTGCCAAGAGAACGATCTTGGCACGAACCACCTTATAATAAGGGGCTGTGTATTGCCTTGATGTATCAACGAGAATCTGCTCCTCGGTGCATGAAAGCGCGATGATGAAGGGGCTTGTGCGCGGCATTTCGCGTTACTCCTCTCGGAGGCACCCCCATATCGCACATTTATCTCGCGGTCAAGCAACATCATACGTAACCGTATTTACGCCATCGCGTACTAAGGAAGCAAATCACGTCTTCTCTTGCAAGCGCCAACAAACGCATTAGCTCTGCATACTGATGACATGAAAGCGTTTGTGCAACAATCTTTCATCCAGTTGAACTTGCTTTAGTCTGTTCACGATTCGCTGCGAGGCGCCGCCGTCGCCATACTGATTGATCAGGTCGGCAAGACCGGCTTTGAACTCCTGGGAGATCGCCTGCTTGATGGCCTGCACGATCTCGTCTCTGCCGTAGCTCGCGTTTATCACGTTCTTCCCGTGCAAACGCCCGGCCTGTCGATTGCCGATATTCACTACTGGTAGTTTGAAAGACGCCGCTTCGATAATTCCGGCGGATGAATTGCCCACCATGGCCTGGACATGGCTCATCAAGCTGAAATAGCTTTGCGTCCCCAGATTCACTACAACCTGACATCGTTTCTTGTGCTGATCGACAAACTCATGAATCATTCTGATGATCACATGGTTCTGCGTGTCCGAATTGGGATAAGTGAATATGACCCCGCAATCCGTCCGTTCCAGGGCGGCCAAAAGCTCACTCATCTGTGCCTCGGTTTCCTCGAACTCAAGAGTCACGGGATGATAGGTTACAAGAAGCGTGCAATCATGAAGGATTAGGCCGTGCCGTTCGTTCAACGCCCGGGGGCTTAATAAACTAATATCACGGAGGTTGTCGAGGCTGGGAGCTCCGCATACGGTCACCCGCCACGGTTCTTCTCCCATCTGGATGATTCTCTGAGCGTAGGTGTCGGTCGATGCAAAGTGCAGGTGACTCATTTTCGTTATTGCATGGCGGATGGACTCGTCGATAGCCCCTTCAGTGGATTCACCGCCATGAATATGAGCCACGGGAATGTTAAAAGTCAGTGAGGCTGCAACGGCTGCCAGCATTTCCAAACGATCACCCAAAACCAGGAGAATATCAGGACGAAACCGGCAGTAGGACTGAGCGAACCCGATGATCCCAAGGCCCAAAGACTTTGCAAGGCTCTCGGAAGTGTCGGACATCAGCAGGATGTCGATGCGATCACCGATTTCGAATCCGTCTTCTTCTATGGCTTTCACGGTAGAACCGAATTGAGGAGCAAGATGCATACCGGTAACGATAAGATGCAGTTCCAAGTCCGAATCTTGCTGTATGCGCCGAAGTATGGGCCGATAGATGCCGTAGTCGGAGCGGGCCCCTGTAATAACGCCTACAGTTCTCATCGTTCACGTTCCCGAGAGTGAGGCATGAAGCACGGGTTCATAATTAACATGTTCGCCTGGTTGCTAGAAATAGCCTACCGCCGAGAATGCGGAAGTCGCGGAGAAGCCTGTTTCGATACTCATTTAACCACACTCCGGTCTCAGATGACATAGACATTGGACTTGTAGACGTCTATGTTGCGTTCCATCCAGTCAATGGTTTTTCTGAGACCCTGCTCTAGTGTGTGTTGGGGCTGCCAACCGAGGATTTGCCGGGCCTTTCGGCTATCTGCGCACAGACGAAAGACCTCGCTCTTTCCAGGCCGTTGCCGTTGGTTCTCCGATTCCATGGGCAGATCTTTACCGAGCACTCGCAAGATTGTGCCGGCCAACTCTTTGACAGAGATCTCTTGGCCTGTCCCCAGGTTCATCACCTGCCCGACCGCATCTTTACACTCGGCCGCAAGGATGAAGCCTTCAACCGTGTCCGCAACGAAGTTTAGATCTCGTGTGGGCTCCAGGTTCCCGAGGCGCAAGCAAGTCTCTTTAAGCGCTTGGCTAATTATAGTGGGGATTATCGCTCTGGCTGACTGTCTGGGGCCGTAACAGTTGAAAGGTCGAACCGTGGCGACAGGCAGACCGAACGATCGGTGATAGGCTTCGGCCATCATGTCGGCTGCTATCTTGCTGGCGGAGTAAGGTGATTGGCCCTGCAGAACGTGCTTTTCATCAATGGGAACGTATTGAGCGGTTCCATAAACTTCGCTGGTGGAAGTGTGGACCATCATCTGAACTTCAGCACCGAGCGCTTCGTGAAGTACGTTCAGCGTCCCTTCCACGTTCGTTTGCACGTAAGACATAGGGGCACGGTATGAATAGGGTATAGCGATCAGGGCTGCCAAATGAAAAACTGTGTCTACGCCCCGCATCGCATTTTCTACTGTGTTACGGTCCCGCACGTCGCCGAGAATTATCTCGACGGAGTCTTTCGCAGCAGAACTATCAAGCCAGCCCCATGAATTGGATGAGTTGTATCGGACAAGCGCCTTGGTTCGCGCGCCCAATGTCACCAATCGCTCGGCCAGGTGACTACCTATAAACCCCCCTGCCCCTGTAACCAGGACCGATCTCCGGGTCCAATCCGCAGCCACGTTCACACTGCCCCTTTCGCATAGTCGCTTAACGCTCTTTCGTAGTCCTCCAACTTTCCGATATCTTGCCAGTACTCTCGAACAGGAAAACTCACCACCCGATAGTTTTCTTGAAGCAGACGTCTGACCAAATCAGGTATGTCGTAGCGCTGTCCTTCCGGAATCAAGCTGCAGACCCCCGGACTGAGAAGATAAATGCCGGCATTTACAAACTGGCTTATTACCGGCTTCTCGGAGATTCCCGTGATTTCGACTCCGTTGGTCTCGATCACTCCATAAGGAACCTCTATATTGTACTGCTTCACAGCGATCGTCATGTGGGCTGAGTGATCCTCATGGAAATTCATCATTGCACGAAAATCGACTGAGGTTAGCACGTCTCCATTAATAACCAGCAACGGTTCCTGACAATCAGCCAAGTGGCACAATGCTCCGGCTGTTCCGAGAGGTTCGCCCTCACCCACGTAATTCATTTGGACACCGTAGCTTCGTCCATCGCCGAAATACTGTTCGATGATCTCTTTCTTATAGTGGGTGGCGACGTGTACACTCCGAATTCCCGATTCCCGTAACTGGCCTATTATCCTCTCCAGGAGAGGTTTGTCACCGACCGGGAGCATGGGTTTGGGAACATCCTCGGTCAGAGGCCGCAACCGTATGCCGTATCCTCCCGCCATGACTACAGCTTTTAGAGGCGACTCTACGCCCTGAACCAGGTCCCGGAGCAGCACCAGATCGACAAGGCGTTGCTGGTCATCGAGCAGGGGGATGTGTCGCAGGAAGTCCTTCTTCATAAGGCGTAATAATTCGGCATCGGAGGTCCCTTCCAGAGCGGTGACCGGCTTTGGGCTGGGCTTGCAGGCTCGATTTCCCAAAAGGTCCTTCACAGGAGAATCAAGATCAAACGCAGCCAGGATAGCCCGCCGGATGTCCCCATCCGTTACGGTTCCTACGAGACGACCTTGCGAGTCCGCGATGAGGACGATTTCTTTTCCGTTACGGTCGATGCAGGCCATCGCCTCTCTTATGGAAGCGGAGGGGGCAATGCATAAATCGGACAAGTTGGGATGCATGATCGTCTATCTTCTCAGCCGAGCCGGGTAGAACGAGTTTTCAGGAAACCGGATGCCGTAATTTCCACTCTCCGTTGGCTTTTTTCCAGAGGTGTGGCGACCTGAATTTATCGCACAACTCATGGAACCGCTCGGGTTTCATGCCGACGAAGTCCATAACCTCATTGAAATAGAGATCGGGAAACTCCCCGTCAAAACGACGAACCAGCGCAATACCCTCCTCGCGGGTGAGATGCTTGTTGCGAATTTCTTGCGACGCGTCGTAAGAGGCTCTGCCGAGGCCGAACTTAATGTAAGTCGTGTAATAGTGCAAGTCGTCCATCTTGTCGTCGATGCTGTTGTATTTGCTGTACGTGCCCTGCGATCGAAACGGCCGGGCCTGAAAACCGGCATGTTCCACTGCGTAGTAATAAGCCTCTTGCGGAGTCCATTTGACATAATACCCTAGGTAATGGACTTCTACGGGAATCTTTTCCATCTCCTTCGCATCGAGCGGCAAATAGGCCATTAGATCCGCCAGATTCAAGTCGTAGGAGTCCAGCAGCTCTCGTATCGACACACCGCCAAGGTAGATGTCCTCAAGGTTCTGCATCGTGTAAAACGATTTGTCCCGCAAAGAAGTTCGGTTGTCCGCAATGGGATTGCCGTATTCCGCCTCATTCTCGCCGTAAAAGACTAGAGGGATTTGCCATTTCACAGCGATCTTCGCTCCGATGTTCTTCTGGCCAAGAATAAAAGTTTGGAAAGGATGCAGCAGGTTCTCGACTCCTAGTCTAGTGAGAAGCTTTGCCACCTTCCCATTTTGTTTGAAGGCTATGTTGTCGAAACCTCCGACGGCTATCCAGTTCTGATAGTTCTGTAGCCCGTAATCGGTGTAAAGTAGCGGCGACCACGTGACCGTGAGGGGATGCATCCCGTACTTGTATTTCAATAAATGGGCGGCAAAAGCGCTGTCCTTTCCTCCACTCCCGGGCAGTATACAATCGTAATGTCCGTCATTCCGGCGGTGTTTGTCGAGCAGTCGCAAAAGCTCTTTTTCTCTTGCTTCCCAATCCGTTTGCTCTTTCTTTTCCGCGTAACGGCAGGCATCACATATCCCGTCTTCACCAATGCTCAAGGTCGGCGCCTTTCTGTCCGGTTTGTGCTTGAACTCGGGGTATGAGCTGGGTCGCTGGTTCGACATCACGCACCGTTTGCAGAAAAGCACTTCATTAGGAAGCCCATAATATGCTTCAAGATCTCCGGGCATTATCCTCCTACTCCAAGGTCTCGCCGTTTCCCACCAAAACTTTCAGCCGTTCGTACATTCCCAACCCGTCCGGACCGCTTCGCTCGGGATGGAATTGGAAGGCGCATACGTTCCCTCGTTTGAGGCTCGAACAGAATTCCAGATCGCCGTATCTGCTTTTTGAGAGCGTTACTTCGGGATTCTGGGGTACTGCATAGAACGAATGAACAAAGTACATATACGTCCCGTCCCTTAGATCGTGCAGAGGAGTCCCATTCCAGGGGTCTTCACTGTCCGCCGAGGCTCCTTCTGCAGCTTTGAAGGGCTGGGGCCGGAAGATACGGTTCCATCCTATCTGAGGAACTTTCAAAGGGCCGCCTGGACCGTGCGGCTTATCGAAACGCACTACCGGACCATCTACGATTCCCAGACCTTTATGCGTACCGAATTCCTGACTCTCGGTCATCAATAACTGAAGTCCAAGGCATATACCGATCAAAGGTTTGGAGGAGTCTGCCACGTCCTTGAGGGGCTCGATCAAGTCCAGCCTTTTAAGCGAATTCATGGCGTCCCCGAACGCTCCCACGCCTGGCAAAATCACTGCATCAGCGGAGAGAACATGACTTTTCTCGGAAGTAATAAACGCGTGTATGCCCACGTGCTCGCATGCATGTTTCACGCTGAAAAGGTTTCCGAGACCAAGATCGACTATGGCCACTTTAGGTCCGATATCGTCCATGTTCAGTCCGATGACTTGAAGCGGCAGTTCAGCCCGAAGTCGGTCAGGTACTCTTTGAGATCCGGTATGGAAGCATCCTGAATCTTCGGTCCTGGGGCACCCTTCCGAAGAAACTCTATGTTGCCCTCATCGCGGAATTCGTCACAGTTCGGTTGGCGAAGCCTAGCACAGTTGTAATGAAACATTGACGCTATACTCACTGCGTCCGCTTTTCCTTCCGTTATCACATCCGCAACATGATTCGGAGCGCCTGCGCCTCCGGAGGCTATGACAGGAATAGAAACCGATTCCGCGATCTTCCTGGTGAGTTTCAGATCAAAACCCTTGCCTGTCCCTTCCATGTTAATTGAGGTCACAACAAGCTCTCCGGCACCAAGTTCGGCTGCTCGTAAAGCCCATTCAAATGCGTCCAGACCTGTCCGCTCCCGCCCGTAATCCGTGTACTGCTCGTATGTGCCATCGGATTTTCTGATTGCCTCAATAGACACCACTATCGTCGATGAGCCAAAGGCGCGGGCCGCTTCGCTTATGAGGTCAGGTCGTCGCACCGCGGCGGTGTTTATGGCAACCTTGTCTGCACCTGCTCTCAATGTCTCACGTATATCCTCCAAAGTCCTCAGCCCGCCGCCCACAACGAGAGGTATGAAAATCTGGCGCGCGGTTCGTTCTATGATTTGATTGAGACTGTTCCTGCCGTAGAGGCTGGCAACCGCATCGATGTACATCAATTCGTCCGCGCCGGTCTCATAATAGTGCCTAGCGAAGTATTCGGGTTTCCCGAGCACGCGAAGGCCCTCGAAGTTTATGCCTTTCACCAAATTGGGCCCTTTGATGTCAAGTCGAGGGATGATGCGAATGTTCACTGGTGAAACTGAGACCTCGTGTTGTCTACGAGCGTGACATCTTCCTCGGGATGCCGGTCGGCCTGGCCGGAACGCCCACGACCGTCGCACGGGGAGGAACATCTTCCACTACCACAGCGCCGGCTCCTACAATTGCCGCCTCGCCTATGGAGATTAGCTGTCTGACGGCTGCGCCGCACCCAATGTGGGCTCCGTCTCCGACCCGCACTGTGCTGGCCAGGACAGCGCCGCTGGCCACATGGACATGATCGCCGATAATGCAATCATGCTCAACCACGGCACCGCTGTTGACTATGACATTACGACCGAGTTTCGCACCGGTGTTTACTATGCTGCCCGGCAGCAATTGGCAACCCGCGCCGATCTCCGCCCACGGGGAACAGAAAGAGGTGGGGTGTTTGATCGTCAGTGGGCGCAATCCTTTAAGAATCCCATGCTCAAACAGCCGCTTGCGGGGCTCGTTGTTACCCACTGCGCCCACACCTACAACAAAAAAACCAGCCCCGTCGGCCATGAGTTGCGGCAAGAGTGAATCGTCGCCGAGAATTGGAACATCCAGCAACTTTTGTCCCCATCGGGAACTATCCTGGTCGAGAATAACCAAAGATAATGCAAAATTATCAGCTCGCAAACATTCGATCAACACCTTTGCGTGACCGCCTCCCCCGAATATCACACACAGATTCGCTGAATGTATCGGCATTTGATAAGTCTCAAACCAATAGATCAAAGGTGATTATCGAGTTTATATCAAGGTCCAGGCTGGTCTTGCGTCCTATTATCGCCGCCAAATATGTGGGGTCGAGCCCTCCGGAACTGCGGCGCAGCGCCAGGTCTTCAGCTACTATAGTTCGGCCCGCCGGAATAGGCCGAGCAGCCACCACTGATTTTCTGGCAACGCGTCTCATCTTGAGTTCTGATGGGGTCGGAACTTTTACTCCATTCCCCAGGGCGCTCTCAACGACACGAACCGTTTCAACCATAGCTCCGAATTCAGCGGGATTTAAAGAAGCCTTGTGGTCCGGTCCAGACATAGTCCGGTCAAGGGTCAGGTGCTTTTCGATGAGTCGTGCTCCTCTGGCAACGGCTGCCAGAGTAACTTCAAAGCCCGGTGTGTGATCTGAAAATCCCACCGGATAGCCAAAAGTCAGGGCTAGAGTGTCCATAGCCCTGAGGTTGCACGATGCGGGTTGAGCGGGATAATCCGACACGCAATGCAAGAGAATCAATTCGGAATTGCCGGTCCCCTCGATGCTCCGTACCGCGGCCTCCACCTCGGCGAGATATGCCATACCTGTGGAAAGTACGACTGACTTGCCTTTAAGCGCCACTCGTCGGAGGAAAGGTAAGTTCGCAACATCTCCGGACGCGATCTTGAAGCACGAGAGGCCGAGATTATCGAGGAAATCTGCACTGTCATCATCGTGAGGCGTTGAAAGGAAAAGAATGCCTTTGCCGTCAGCATAGAATTTTAATTCGGCAAACTCGTGGTTATTCAATTCCAGTTGTTTAAGCATCTCGTACTGGCCTAAGTTGCCCGGCATGTTACAGCGTTGGTAATCAGCCATCTCGGCGTCAGGTGTAACAAGTTTGTCAGCCCGAAATGTCTGAAATTTGACAGCGTCGGCTCGGGCATTCAGTGCCGCATCAACAAGCCTTTTCGCGGTCTCAAGATTGCCATTGTGATTGACTCCGGCTTCCGCGATGATGAAGCAACGTTCATCAGGGCCTACGCGAAATGCTCCGATGTTAACAGGTTTCATTTCAGTGGCGATCCTTCAAGACCAAATCCGCCAGGTACAAATCCCAAGGAGTGTCGACATCCAGAGAGCGTTCGGGCGGCATGACAAAGGAGAACGTGTTGTCCGTGTCAAATGTTTTCCATTCCATCAATACTTTGTAACGGGCCAAATAGATGGCTCCGTTTAGGGCGTACAATGGAGGAAGGTCCTGGCGCCGGTCTATTGGCCGATCAAGCTTGATGAAATCTGTCACGCGACCGTCATCGTGTATCTGCTTCATCCAGTAAGGGTGGGCCTCAGCCGGTGTGACGCTCACGACAGCATCGGCCTTTCTCTCGACGGCCAAAGCAATGGCATTATCAATGTCCTCGGAGATTCGGAGTGGTGACGTAGGCTGGAGTAGCATTATCAAATCGGGTCTGTACCCTTGGTTTTCTTCCAGCCACTCGGCCGCGTGCAAAACCGGCGCAACCCCAGGCGTGTCATCCTGCGCGAGATTCTCCGGGCGCATGAATGGCGCCTCAGCGCCGTATCGAAGCGCAACCTCGACGATCTGGCTTGATTCTGTGGAGACGATTACACGATCGAGCAAGGTGGCTGCAAGAGCAGCTTCAACCGTCCATGCAATAAGGGGCTTGCCCGCCACGGGCCTCAGGTTCTTGCCGGGTATTCCCTTCGAACCACTGCGAGCAGGTATGATAGCCGCACAGACAGGTCTCTTTGTTTCAACCAAGTGAGTCCCTTTGTCTCATGCCGAACTCCCGTGTTCCGGCATAATCTTCTTGAAGTGATTTGACCCTATAAAGCAGCGGGTGCTCTCAACATCTTCAATATGGGACAATTTTATAAAGCTCCGCTTTGTGGCGAAGACGTTAAGACTGTGACATCACGGCTCTTATCTCAAGATCCCGTCTAAACGGCCTCGACTCGTTAGCTTCAGTCTCATAAACAGTAAGTGACTATGTTTGCGATTATACTATCCCCAAGGCAAGCGGGCAAGGACCTGTGCGTTCAAATACGTTGTAATGACTTTGAAGTTTGAAAGCAGCCAAGATGAATCCGGTAAAGAAACGGTGACGGGATGGGAGTGCGATCGTCTCGAAGACGCTGACATCCGATAACGGCGGCTGGAGGGCTGCCCATAATCTTGACATTATAGCGTGGCGGATGCTATTTTCAGTCCCGTATGGCGGTGTAGCTCAGCAGGTTAGAGCATGCGGCTCATATCCGCAGTGTCCGGGGTTCAAGTCCCTGCACCGCCACCAGTTCCCACCTAGATGTCATCAATAAATCTTTGCAAAGATTGTTCAAAAACGCGTCAGTAAATTTGGAAAAGCCGGCGCATTCAAGCAATTACACTTATTTTCCGCCAATATATTATTATAGTTAAGGTTTCGTTGCCCAATTAACTAAGTGGACTCACACACGGCTCCTGTCCCACTTGTCGGGTTGAAAAAATGGGGGGCCGCTCACTCCCCATCGCTGTCAAGCGGAAATTTTTTTGAAACCAACCCCCTCTTGTAGAGATGCGCGGCGAGACGGTGTCAGTTCGGATTAGGGAACCCTGGCAAGAGCGCTTGTTCATGGATTCCCGGATGGGGTTTTTTTGGTTATCTACGTATCCATTCGCGTACGCAAAACTGCTGAGTCGTAAGCGTAGGAGCGGTCTTGCTCATTGTTCCTGCGTTGCACATTCTCTTACGGTGAATCATTTACTCTTTTCTTTTAGCTTACGTTCAATCAGTTCAGCTATATGTCTATGCCCTTTGGATAGCGCTACTAGAAGAGAAGTCCTGCCTCTGTTATTCCTGACCGATAAATCCGCTCCTTGCTTGAGCAGTAAACGAACGCCGGCAGTGTCACCGTTAGCCGCGGCTACATGCAGCGCGGTATCACCGTCGTTGTTGCGGTCATTCAGTTCGGCCCCTTTTTTGATGAGCGTTTGTGCGAGATCTACAAAATGGCTCTTGACGGCCAGCATCAACGGAGTCCATCCGTTCTTGTCGAAATCGTTGATATTTTTGGTCTTGTTGGCCAGAAACATTGCCGTTTCCAATTGTCCACTAGAAATAGCCGTGGCAAGAGCTGTGAATCCATTTGTATCGGCACTGTCCGCGTTTGCCCCGCTGTCCAAAAGCAGCATGACGATTTCCAAATGGCCATTTTCCGCTGCAAACATCAAAGGGGATTTTCCGGTCTTGTCAGGCGTATTCACATTTGCGCCTTTGGTTACTAGCGCCTTAACAACTTCATATTGGCCCATGGTCGAGGCAAGTATCAGAGGCGTTTTGCCCATCGTGCTTGTGGCGTTCAGATTTGCTCCCTTGGAAATGAGCAACTGAGAAATTTCAAGATGTCCACCTCTAGCAGCATACATCAATGGTGTCCAACCCAATTTATCCGTGCCGTTAGGAGCGGCACCATGTTCAAGGAGAAATTTGGACAACTCAAAGTGTCCACTACCGCTTGCCTGGCACAATGCTGTGCGGCCGCCACTATCGCGAGCGTTTACATCAACACCGCTCTTAAGGATCTCCTCGGTCTCCATCAAGAGCCCACCTTCTGAAGTAGCTACCAGAATGTCAACCTTACCGGTGGCTAGCGCAGCTTTGGGCTGAAAAATCGAAAGAACCAATAGCGCCGAAATGGTCGCTAGCTTACAAAGGTTCCAAATCTTCATGATACCTACTGACATTGTTGGGCTCCTGACCATGTTTCTTGATGAGCGACCGGCCTTTTTCGAAAATTGTCGATGCCTGTGCTACCGACCGAGCAATAAGCGGGCGGCTCTTTTATTTCCTGTGATTTGACATCCATTTCTGAATCAGCTCTGCTGTATCTCTATGCCCTCTGGACAGAGCAACCAAATACGGGATTCGCCCGTTCATGCCTTCTATGTAAGGGTCAGCTCCATGGTCAAGTAGGAATTTTACAGCGACATTGTTACCCGCGATAGCCGCAGCGTGTAAAGCTGTGTAGCCATCTCTACCCTGGGCGTTTACATCGGCTCCATTTTCAACCAGCACGTTGGCTATGTCAATAAATGACGCGCGTTTATGTCTCATGATCATGATCAGAGCGGTCGCTCCTTCAGCCTTGTCGGCCGAATTGACATCGGCGCCCTTGGATAAAAGTAGACGCATCATAGCGATATTACCGTCAGAAGCGGCATCGAGCAGTGGCGTGCGCCAGTTCCTATCTCTAATATTGACATTTGCGTGATTTTCCAAAAGCAAACCAGCAATCTCCAGGTGGCCATTGTTTGCGGCTTTGAGCAAAGCAGTAGCTCGGGCCTGGTCGGCAACATCGATCTTGGCTCCCTTACTTATTAACAGACGGGCTATTTCTAAATGGCCATCGGCGGACGCGCGCATCAGAGCGGTTTCGCCTTTTCTATCGATGAAATTGACATTCGCTCCACCCGATATAAGCAACTCGGCCGCCTCTAAAATGCCGTTGGACGCGGCGAACATCAAAGGGGTGCTACCACCGACGGAGGTAGCGTCCGGAGTTGCCCCGTGTTTCAATAGAACTTTGACTATATCTGTGTGGCCAAATTCGGTAGCCACGCATAGCGCTGTATTTCCTGTATAGTCTCTACCATTTACATCTACGCCCTCTTTTAGGGCTTTGTTAACTTCAACTAGAAGTCCGCCCTCCGCCGCGGCTACAAGAACATGGACATCGACATTTGCATAGACCGTAGTATAATTAATCGTGAGCAACATAATACAAAACAAAATGACAGCGACTTTGGGGAAATGCACCAGTCTAGTTCGATGTTTCATGCAGACTCCGCTCCACAAAGTTTTTCCCCCCACGGTTTCCTATCAGGCCTACTCTTTTCTCCCGCATACTGTCAACGGACAAGATCATCTCATTTGCAAGCGTCCAGATCATTTCAGCTTACGGATTACTCCTTCGCCAGTGATATTCATACGCTTTCAACTTCGAGGCGCGGGCACTTGACTGGGGCATGACATTCCCCCGAAGGCCGCCCACGGCTCTGGTCAACTCATATTGGGCCTTGTTAAACTCAGCTAGCGCAACCACATATTCGGTGCTGGCTCTTTCGAGGGATTGTTGGGCCTGTATTACTTCCAATACATTACCCACACCATAAAGTTTACGGCCTTCGGTTAATCGCAAAGTTTCACGAGCCGATTGAACGTTACCACGCGCCATTGATATCTGTTGGTAGTACGAACGAACGCGGGTGAAGCTTTGGACTACTTGACGAGCGATTTGGTCGATAACTTTCTGTCCTCTGAGCTGTTCCGTGTCAAGTCGGGCGCTCGCGGCGCGAATGGCGCCAAGGTCTCCGAGCCCCCCAGGCCCGATTCTCCAGTTCACCCCAAAAAGAATGTCTTGCGTGCGACCGTTGTTTCGGCCGCTGGGATAGAAGTTGGCCGAAGGGTTAGGGTTAGGGACAGGAGGAGGAGAGCTAGTAGCGTAGTGATTTGGACTCGTGTAACTGTCCCAGTTTCCGTTTAGGCCCCCATAGAACATATTCATACTCAGGGTGGGAATGATGGGGCCGTAGATTGCTCCTTTTCTCTGCGCATTGGCTGCGGCCGTCAGGGCCTGACTTTGTCTGATTTCCGGCCGTGCCATATAAGCCTGTTGAATAAGGCCCTGCACAGGGGTTTGTACATCAAACAGCATGACAGGCACAAGATCGGAATTTTCCGGGATAAGCTCTATGCTGGAATCCATTCTCAGGACATCCGCAAGTCTGGCCGAAGAATCGCGTTGTCTCTGAATCCATTGCTGTAAGGCTATATGATACCTTTCGGTTTCAGTCTTGACCCTGAGTTCGTCCCCCTTGAACGCGATCCCTGCGGCTACCGCGTGGTGAAGTTCTTTCTGATATGTGGCGGAGATGACAGCAGCCTGGTGCTCAACATTGGCTCTGGCTTTATCCTCAAGGGTTTGGAAGTAGCTCAGCGCAGCTTCCAATGTGGAATTTTGAAATTGTGCGTCGAGAGCATTGGCTGCGGCTCGCACAAGTTGCCTTGCAGAAAGGGCGTTAAAAATCGTGTCCCCGACGGGCACATTTGCCTGGATTTGGTATCCGGGAAGATTGAAAGCATAGTTGGCGTCTTCGATCACGCCATTAACACTGGAAATGGACATGCCGTCCCGTCGCTCGAACGCGGCCCCAGGCGCCATCCACGGCAAGAACTTTTCCCACGCCATCAACTGATTGGCGCGCGACCTTTGCAACTTCGACTGGGCAATGCGGATATCCAGGTTTTGTGCGCCGGCGAGACGCAACGTGGTCTGCAAATCGATGGGATATGCCATGCCGTTTTGTGTCTGAGCGTTTGCAGAGATCAGAAATAGAGCGAGAACCCCAACCAAACCAACAACTGACCTCCCCAACCAAACCAGCAACCGATCTCCAGATAGAGATCGAACAACAAAGATCGAACGTGTCACTTAACCCCCTTTGCGGTAGCGGGCTGAGCACCTTCTTGAGTTACCTTGCCGGGCGCCTCCTTTACAGTGACGGGCTGACCATCTTTTGGAGCTAGCTTGCCGGGCAGAATAACCAACTCATCCGAGTTCATCCCGGAGAGGATCTCCATGTTGGTCCCATCGTTCAGCCCAATTTTTACCGGCATTAATTTTGCCTTGCCGTCATCAACGATAAAAATAAAGTTGCGTGATTTTTCGGAAATCACTGCTGAGACAGGAGCGAGAAGGGCGTTTGTTTTCTTTTCCAGGTCCAGCTTGACGGTGACGTACATGCCGGGACGAAGCTCCTCTTTAGGGTTTGGGGCTTCGATTTCAGTGATCATGGTCTTGGTAGCCTGATTCAATGCATATTCATATCGGGTTACAGATCCATTGTAACATTTTCCTGGTAGCGCCTCGGCCGTGACACAGACCGGAACTTTCTTATTCACGAATGGGACATCAACCTCGGGCACAGCCACATCGATCCTGACCTTGGAAAAATCCATTAGAGTCACTATAGCTGTAGACTTGGCTACGCTGCCGGTGGTAGCATTCGGAATAAAGGCGCCCGGATCAACCCATCGGTGAGTGATGTGTCCGGTAAAAGGAGCGATGACTTTTGCGTAAGAAAGCAAGTACTTGATTCGTTCGAGATTCGCCTTGGCGACCAGATATTTGCCTTTCATTTCATCTACTTGTAGGGGAACAACCAGATCGGCAGCGCTTTTTCTAGCCTCGCTAAGTCTTTTGTATTGAGCTCCCCACACTTCGACTTCCGCCTGGTATTTCGGCAATTCAGCTTCAAGCTCCGGGTTCTCAATTTCGGCCAGAACTTCTCCCTCTTTTACGAAGTCACCTTTATCAACATAGATGTATTTCAGATAACCAGCTATCTTGGCGTACAGAGTGCTGTCGAAATAGGCGATGACATACCCGGGCAAACTTACGCTGCGCCAAATCTCTCCCTTGTGCAGATGAATCGCTTCAACTTCTAATGGTGGAGCCGGTTTCTCTTGCTTGACGGACTCGGTCACGGCTTGCTCGTCAGGCAGCGAAGCCTCAGTTTGACTCTCCTGGCAACCGGCCATGATGGCCAGTAGCAGTAAACACATCAGTTTAATAAGGACACGAGCTAATTCCCCACTTTTTGGGCTTGATAAGATCATGTGTTGTCTGGCCTCCAATATGGTCCAACGGGCTCACCAGGGGGCTCACCAGGGCCCGGCTCGGTTGGGTAATTAGGACTGGATGGGTCCTCAGGGTCGAGTGAGCTTGAGCTGCGAGCGGTTCGTGCCTGAACAATTGCAAATACAGACGGCAGAACTACCAGGGTGGCAAATGTGGCAAACAGCAAGCCGCCTTCAACCGCCCGACCAAGAGGAGCAGTTTGCTGCCCACCTTCACCCAGACCCAACGCCATAGGTAGCATTCCGGCCAACATGGCCAAGCTTGTCATCAATATGGGACGCAGGCGGCTCCTTGCCCCATCCACTGCCGCTTCCACAGAATCCATCCCTGCCATTCGGCTACGTTCCGCAAAGGTAACAAGGATGATAGCGTTGGAAACGGCGACGCCGATTGACATAATCGCTCCCATGAAGGACTGAATATTAAGAGTGGTTTCTGTGGCCCAAAGGACTGTTACAACCCCGGCTATGACGGCAGGCACGGTTGAAACGACTATAGCGGCGAGTTTTATAGACTGGAAGTTCGCCACCAAGAGAAGGAATATAACAACAATGGCCAGTACCAACCCTGTTTGCAATCCTTCGAACATTTGGTCCAAGGGCACTACCTGGCCACGTAGAGCCACTGAAACACCCAGTGGAGGCCGTTTGATTTCTGCCAGGGCCTTCTTAACCTCTCTCGAAACAGTGCCCAAATCGGCCCCATGGATGTTTGCAGTGACGCTTACCAGGCGCTGCATATCGAAATGGTCGTATTCGCCGACCATCTCGTCGCTGTGGACGCCCGCCACATTACGCAATAAGACTGACTTACCGCCCTGACTACTGGAAAGGACATTCCTTATCTCTTCTATCGAATTCATTTTTTCTTGAGGGACTTGAACTTGGATCTGATACGCGACACCTCTTTTCAAATCTCCCCAAAAAATTGGTTTGGTGAACCGGCTCGATGACGTACAAGGAGTAATAGAGTTGGTCAAGTTTCTTGTTTCTACGCCTAATATACCCCCTCTCTCACGATCGAGTTCTACTTTCACAGTGGGATATTCCAGCTCTTGGCCAAACTGGATATCCCGAAGTTCCGGGATCTGCTCCAACCGGGCCTTGACTTCCTTCGCGTAAGCATAGTTCTTAGGAAGATCCGGCCCGTAGACGGCGACTTCGATAGGGGTGGACGAACCCAAGGCCATGACCCGGCTCACGATGTCACTTGGTTCAAAAGAGAAATTCACATTCGGCATTTCGGCCTTGAGTTTTTTTCGGAGTCTCTCTTGCAACTCCGCTGTCTTTATTGGAACGCCGTGTTTCAGTTGGACCTGCACAACGGCTTCGTCCACACCCCTTTCAAAAAGGTAGATCATACTGACTGCATAATTCGGAGAGTGGATACCGACAAACCCCAGAGTTATATCGACATTTTTCGGCCCAACTTCCTTCCCGATTATGTCCAGTGTTTTCAGAGCCAAGGCTTCTGTGCCATCAAGGTCGGTGCCACTAGGGGCGCGAATACGAACTTGAATCTGACCGGCGTCAACTTTCGGAAAAATGTCGGTACCTAACTTTGTTCCGATTTCCCAAATAATTCCTCCACATAAGACAAGATACAGGACAATTACGAAGCCTCGCGATCTAAGGATCTGACGCATCACAGCGGCATATTGGGATTGAAATTTTGCGAACCCGGTCGGATTTTCACCCCGGTCATGCCCCGCCTTCTCCATATTGGGCTTTTTGAGCATCCAGACGCCGAGGACGTTCACAAGTGTTCCGGCCAGTATGTATGCGGTTACCATGGAAAACCCGACCGCTAAGGAGAGGGGGACGAACAGCCCCTTTGCAGCTCCCACCATAAAGAAAGAAGGTAGGAACACCGCAAGCACACACAACATAGCGATTAAAAGGGGTAAGGCCACTTCTTTACCGGAATCTGCCACCGCTCTAGCCACAGATTTGTCCATGTGTAAATGGGTATGGATGTTTTCTATGGCCACAGTGGACATGTCCACCAGGATTCCTACAGCGAGTGCCAGGCCGCCTAGCGTCATGATGTTAACGGTCTGCCCGGTTAACCAGAGGGCAAGCACAGCGCCGAGTAGAGCGAGAGGAATATTCAATATAACTATGAACACGCTGCGCCAGTCCAATAGGAAGACCAGAACCATAATGCCGGTGAGAATGGCTCCCAAAGCCCCTTCCATAGTTAGGCCGGCTATGGCCCTTGTTACGTATGGAGCCTGGTCGAATTCGTAACTGACCTTCATGTCAGAAGGAAGAACGCTTTGGAACCTAGGCAAATTTTCTTTGACTGCCTGCACCACAGCAAGGGTTGAGGCGTCGGAGCGTTTCGTAACAGGGATATAAACGGTTCGCCGGCCGTTCACCAGCGCATAACAGGTTACAATGTCGGAAGAATCCACAACCTGGGCGATATCTTTTACGAACACGGCTGGATAGTGCCCGGATCTAATCGGCACTGAATCGAGCTTATGAATGTCCGTTACAACAGAATTGACCGGCACAATGGGATATTTTCCACGAATAGTGGCGTTACCTGAAGGGCTAATGTAATTGCTGTCGGCGATGGCTGATACAACCTGATCGATCGACAAATTGTACGCCCTGAGCCGTTCCGGGTCCACATTTACGACAATAGCTCGTGCACTGCCGCCAAAGGGCGGCGGACTTGACACGCCAGGCAGGGTGGCAAACAGAGGTCGGACCAGGTTTAGCGCCGAGTCCTGCAATTCCGCAACCGTCCTTGTACGGCTGGAAACCACTAGGTAACCTACCGGCACACTTCCGGCATCGAATCGCAACACGAAAGGCGGCACCGTCCCTGGCGGCATAAAAGCCCGTGATCTGTCTACTTCAGCAACGGTTTCCGACATTGCTTCCGACATGTCCGTCCCGGGATGAAACTGCAATTTCAATAAGGACGCGCCCTGAACCGTCCGGGATTCGACGTGTTCAACACCTGATATGTAAAGAAAATGGTATTCGTAGAAATAGGTCATGTACGCTTCCATCTGGGATGGGTCCATACCCCCGTATGGTTGCGCCACGTAAATGGTGGGTATGCCCAGACTGGGGAAGATGTCGCGCGGCATCTCTCTAATTCCCATGATTGCGCCGAACACGACAGCAGTGAAACACACTACGACTGTGAAAGGGCGTCGTAATGCAAATGTCACAAGGTTCATTCCGCTTTGACCTCTCTCAGGAATCGGTCTTCTTCATGGCTTTTCGGGTAAGCAAAACAGGGAGGACAATAAGATTCAAAGCGGCACAGCCCATCAGGGAAGCGGGAATGACTGTTCTGATGCCAACTCACGTTCACAATTCCCCCTTCCCTCTTTACTTGAAGGGGGGTCAGGGGATTCTCTCATAATTTTGAACGCGAATTGCTACGACGCCAGCACATCCCTGATGGCTATCTATGCTTCGACGTACTCTTTTCCACATGTTACATTTATCAACGAATTGACCCGCCGGTTCACCCCAAAAACCTTGTCGCTAGGACCATGGACAGAAGACATGTTTTATACGACTTTATCAGAAATTACCCGGCTAAGGCAAGAGTCTAATGAGCCAAGAGGCTCCATGCTGCTTTCCCGTAGTGTCCGTGTCGATTCTTGGGTTCATCGCAACGCGGCATCCAGCCAATCATTTGGAGATAGGACTAACTAGATTTCCAGCCTGGTCCTGCAGATTCATGCTCTGAAAGAGTAATTGAGGAGTGGTAGTTGGGACTCGATGGATCGTCAGGATCCAGCGAATTGGACTCGCGAGTCGTGCGTCGTTGTATCATGGCGAACAATGCTGGTAAAACCAGCAAGGTAGCAAAAGAGGCGAATATCAGTCCGCCTTCAACTGCTCTACCGAGAGGCGCTATCTGCTGGCCTCCTTCACCGATACCGAGCGCCATTGGGAGCATCCCGGCTACCATCGCAAAACTGGTCATCAGTATAGGACGCAGACGGCTCCTTGCCCCATCGATGCCGGCGTCGAACGAATTCATACCCGATGTCCGGCTACGTTCCGCGAAGGTAACCATGATGATGGCGTTTGAAACAGCGACGCCGATTGACATGATCGCCCCCATGAAAGATTCCACATTAAGAGTTGTCCCTGTAGCCCATAAAATAGTCGCTACTCCGGCAATGACCGCCGGCACGATTGAAACCACAATTGCAGCAAGTTTTATGGACTGGAAGTTAGCCACTAGCAGCAGAAAAATAACTACTACGGCCAGCAGAAGCCCGATTTGCAATCCTGAAAACATCTGATCCATGGGTACGACCTGACCGCGCAAAGCGACGGAAATCCCTGTGGGCGGTTTTTTAATCTCTCCGAGCGCTTTCTTCACCGATCGAGAAACTGTCCCAAGGTCGGCCTCATGAATATTGGCTATAACGCTGACTACACGCTGCCCATCGAAATGATCGTATTCTCCCACCATGTATCCGCCAGCGACTTTGGCTACATTCCTCAGCAGAGTAGGTTTGCCCGTTTTACCGCTGACGAGGACATTCTTGAGTTCTTCCTCAGAATTCATCTTTGACTGAGGAACCTGTACTTGAATCTGGCAGGCTACACCAGTTTTCAAATCTCCCCAGAAAACAGGATGAGTGAATCTACTCGATGAAGTGCAAGGAGTAAGCGAACCGGTCACATTCCGCGGTCTTACCCCGATTATTCCCGCGATCTCACGATCTATATCCACTCGCACAGTCGGGTATTCCAGTTCTTGTGCGAACTGAACATCGCGAAGTTCGGGGATCAGTTCGAGCCGGGCTTTAACTTCTTTGGCGTATGTGTGGTTTTTTGTCAGATCAGGACCAAAAATGGCGACCTCTATCGGGGTAGGCGCCCCCAGACTCATAACGCGGCTGACAATATCGTTGGGTTCAAAGGAGAAATTGACATCCGATAGCTCGGCCTTGAGCCTTCTTCGAAGGATTTCTTTGAGTTCCGCCGTTTTGATCGGCACTCCACGCTTTAGTTGGATTTGAACAACAGCTTCATCAACACCCCTAGAAAACTGGTATATCATGCTAACAGCGTAGTTCGGTGAATGGATACCAACGAACCCAATTGTGATATCGATATTCTCTCGTCCAACCTCGTCTTCGATCATAGAGAGTGCTTTCAGAACAATAGCTTCGGTACCATCCAAGTCAGTGCCGTTTGGGGCACGAACACGAACCTGAAGCTGGCCTACGTCAGTCTTGGGAAAAATGTCTGTTCCTATTCTCGATCCGATGGACCAAATTATTCCGCCGCACAGAACAAGATATATTAGAGTTACGCCCATCCTATATCTTATAACCCAGCTAACAGTCCCCATATAAATGGATTGGAACCTTTCAAACCCGGTTGGACGTCCACCGTAGGGAACCCTCTCTTTTTTACTAACCTTCAATATCCATATTGCGATGACGTTTAGTAGCGTTCCCGCGAGGATATAAGCGGTTATCATAGCGAATCCCACAGATAAAGACAGCGGCACAAATAAACCCCTGGCTGCTCCAACCATAAAGAAGGACGGGAGAAATACTGCGAGCACACACAACATCGAAATTAATAAGGGCAGAGCTATCTCCTTGCCGGAATCGGCTACTGCCACAGGTACCGTTTTCCCCATCTGCAAGTGCGTATGTATGTTCTCTATTGCTACTGTCGATCTATCCACCAGTATGCCGACAGCGAGCGCCAACCCTCCTAGGGTCATAATATTGATGCTCTGTCCGGTTAACCACAGACCAAACAGGGCGCCAAACAGTGACAGAGGAATATTCAAGATTACTATTAACGAACTGCGCCAGTCTCTCAGGAACAGCAGCACCATTAGACCGCTGAGAAGTGCGCCTAACACCCCTTGCATGGTCAAACCGTCAATTGCCCTTACCACATAAGGTGACTGATCAAACTGGTAACTGACCTTCATGTCAGAAGGAAGCACTCCCTGGAACCTTGGAATATTCTCCTTAACCGCTTCAACCACAGCGAGAGTCGACGCGTCGGAGCGCTTGGTAACAGGGATGTAAACTGTGCGCCTGCCGTTAACTAGGGCGTAACAGGTCACTATATCGGAGGAATCGACTATTTTACCGACATCCTTCATAAACACTGTCGGATACCGGCCGCTTCGAATAGGGACCGTGTCCAGCATGTGTATGTCGGTCACGACTGAATTGATCGGCACTATGGGATACTTGCCGTCTGTCTTGACATTGCCCGAAGGGCTGATGTAGTTGGTGTTTGCAAGTGATTCCACAACCTCATCAATCGACATGTCGTATGCTCGAAGCCGTTCCGGATCCACATCCACTACAATCGCCCTGGCACTGCCCCCAAACGGCGGCGGGCTGGAAACCCCCGGAATAGTCGCGAACAAAGGCCTAACGAGGTTGAGGGCTGCGTCCTGTAATTCAGCCACTGACCTTGTTCGGCTGGAAACCACGAGGTAACCCACCGGCACACTTCCGGCGTCAAACCTTAACACGAAAGGCGGTACTGTCCCCGGCGGCATAAAGGCCCGTGATCTGTCAACTTCAGCGACAGTCTCCGACATTGCTTCCGACATGTCGGTTCCAGGATGAAACTGTATTTTCATGAGAGCGGCGCCCTGGACCGTCTTGGACTCAATATGTTCTACACCGGATAAATAAAGGAAATGATACTCATAAAAATAGGTCAGATAAGCTTCCATCTGCGACGCGTCCATACCGCCGTATGGTTGTGCCACGTATATGGTAGGTATACCAAGGTCAGGAAAGATGTCGCGTGGCATCTCCCTGATCGCCATGACAGCGCCACAGGTTATGGCGATAAAAAAAACTACGACTGTAAAGGGGCGTCTTAACGCGAACGTCACGAGGTTCATGCAGCTTTGACCTCTCTCGGGAGTGCGTCTTCTTCATAGCTTTGCGGGTAATCAAAACAGGAAGGACAACAAAGCTTAAGGATGCACAGTCCTCCAGGAATGCGGGACGGACAGTTCTGCCTCCCACATCTCCCCGATGACTATCTATGCCTCGACTAACTCTTCCACGTGTTACAAACACCGGCGAATTGACCCGCCAGTTCATCCCAAAAACATTGTACTTGGCTCATGGAAACGGAAGACGCGTTTCATGCGACTCTATCAAAAATGATGTGTATAAGGCAAGAGTCTAATGAGCCCAGAATCCACTGCCAACCTTGACCTGGATTCCGGGCCACCTTCATCGCGAGTTGGCACACGGTCGAGGAGATCCGGGAGACGCACCTCTGCAAACATTTCCCCCAGCCATCCCTCAAGAGGCTCAAACGGATTACTGTCGATGAGATCAGCATCCACAGACGGGGCATCCTAGCGTACTACGAACATCGGATCTCCACCGGACCATCGGAAGGAACCAACAACAAGATAAAAACATTGCAGCGCAAGACAACTGGCCCTTGAAGAATCCCACAAAACAGGGTATAAAAAGGGGTTTGCGACATGAGAATCATTGCCGGCCGTTTTAAAGGTTTACGACTGCCTTCGCCCAAGAGCAAGGGAGTACGCCCGACTACCGATCGAGTGCGGGAGGCATTGTTCAGCACCCTGGGCCACGATGTCACACATGCACGTGTGCTCGATCTTTTCGCCGGAACAGGCGCCTTCGGCTTTGAAGCCCTCAGCCGCGGCGCGGCTTCGGTGGTGTTCGTGGACAACGATCGCCATGTGACTCAGGACTTGTCCGGGATGTGCCGTGCTCTGGGAGTAGAAAACCAAGTCAGGATTCTGACCATGTCCGCGGATCGGGCCGTCAAAAGGCTCTCGGGGTCCGAGGAAAGATTCGAAATCATTTTTCTTGATCCCCCGTACGGTGAGCAATTGATTCCAAAGGTTGTTCACGACCCAACCTTTGCGAGCCTGTTCGAACGTGACAGCCTCTTGATCGTTGAAAGAGAAGAGAAAGCTACGGAACTTGCGGTGCCCATAGGATTCGAGAAAGAGTTCAGTCGAAAATACGGGGGCACGATTGTGGAAATATTCCGTTACTGTGTGGGGGATGTTTCAATCTTTCCATTGAGGTAGGGAATCGAGGGTATGGGAGAAAAAGTTGCAGTTTATCCGGGGACTTTTGACCCGTTTCATAACGGGCATTTGGAAATAATCCGTCGAGCGCTCGGCACGTTTGACCGCATAATCGTCGCGCTCGGCCTAAATCCTGAGAAGGAGACCATATTCACGCTGGAGGAGCGTTTGGACATGATCCGATGCAGCGTGGACGGCGACCCCAGAATAGAATGCGATTCCTTCGACGGCCTTCTTGTGCGATATGCCGAGAGGAGAAATGTCCAGGCGATTATCCGAGGACTCAGGGCGGTTTCTGACTTTGAGTATGAGTTCCAGCTTGCCCTGATGAACCGTAAACTAAGCCGGCGCATCGAAACGTTCTTCCTCATGACCGCACATCGCTATCTTTACGTGAGTTCGAGGATTATCAAAATGACGGTCGTGGCCGGTGGATCGCCGGAAGGGCTGGTCCCCGATTACGTGCTCAAGGTTCTAAAAAAGAAGTTTCCGTTAATAGAAGAAAGTGACGATCCATTGAATTCTGAACCCGGGAGCAAAGATGAAGACGATGTTATCTGAAAGAGCAACACAACTGAAGCCGTCCGCCACTTTGGCCATCTCCGCGAAGGCAAAGGAACTTAAGAGCCAAGGAGTGGATGTTGTAGGTTTCGGAGCGGGAGAGCCGGATTTTCCAACTCCTCCGCATATTAGAGAAGCGGCAAAGAAGTCGTTGGACCGCGGGGAAACATTTTACACGCCAGTGAGCGGAATAGTTGATCTGAAAAAGGCAGTGGTCCACAGGTTTGCCGAGGACTACGGTCTGGAATATTCCCCTGAAAATATCGTGGTTTCCTGCGGAGCCAAGCACAGTTTATACAACATTTTTCAGGCCATTATACAGCCGGGAGACGAGGTGTTGGTCTTCGCGCCGTACTGGGTTTCCTATCCCGAAATGATAGCCCTCGCCGGCGGCACTCCTGTGATCGTTTCCGCTACAGAACAGAACAACTTTGTACCTGTGGCTGAAGTGATAGAGTCTCGGATAACTGCCTCGACCAAGGCAATACTGATCAATTCTCCGTCCAATCCCACTGGGGTAATTTATCCCGGACATTTGTTGGAAAAGCTGGGAGAACTTGCAGAGAAACACGACCTTCTCGTCATTTCGGACGAGATCTACGACAAGCTAGTCTACGACGACCGTGCTTTTAGCCCTTTCGCCACGTTACCCGGCATGAAGGATCGCACCATTCTGGTTAACGGGGTATCGAAAACTTATGCCATGACCGGGTTGCGTATAGGCTATTTGGCTTCCACGCGAGCGGAACTGGTCAAAGCAGCCACCAACATCCAAAGCCAGTCCACTTCCAACCCCAACAATACGGCACAGGCTGCGGCCGTGGAGGCGCTGACCGGACCGCAGGACGAGGTCAAACGAATGCAGGGAATCTTCGAGCGGCGCAGAAACTTGATGGCCGACGAGATAAAGAAGATTCCTCAACTCTCCGCGGTCAAACCGGAAGGTGCATTTTACTTTTTCGTGAATGTTTCTAAACTGTGCGGGAAGAAAGGCATGGCGAACTCGGCGGACATCGCGAGTTACCTGCTGGAGCGTCACCACGTGGCCTGCGTGCCGGGAGGGCCATTCGGATCTGAAGATCACATCCGCCTCTCGTTTGCAACGAATGAAGAAGTGATTGTCAAGGGATTGGAACGTATTCGTATGGCCTGTGAAGAGTTGACATGACTGACAATCGCCCCCTTGTCCTTCTGACAAACGACGACGGCATCCATGCCGAGGGGCTACGCAAGCTCAAATCCGCAGCCGCAAAACTAGGCCGGGTCCGTATTGTGGCCCCGGAGAACGAACAAAGCGCTGTAGGCCACTCCATAACACTGTATGATCCCATCAAAGCCCACGAAGTGACCAAGGACGGGCGCTTCTACGGATATGGAATAGGCGGCACGCCTGCGGATTCGGTTAAACTAGCTGTGCATTCGCTGTTGCCGCGGTCACCCGATTTGTTAATCTCCGGCATCAACAATGGCGCCAATCTTGGAATCAACGTCCTTTATTCGGGGACCGTTTCAGCAGCTACAGAGGCGGCCATACTGGGTGTGCCGGCCATGGCTGTATCGCTGGCTCAGAGGAAAGATCCACCCTTTGACTGGGCCCTGCCTCATATCGAAAGATTGGGCGCATGGGTTCTGAAATGTGGCTTGCCGCGAGGAGTCGCTCTGAATGTCAACATACCGGCCATCCCGCCGGACCAAATTCGCGGGTTCAAGTTGACCCGGCAGGGACTATCCAAGTTTCGCGAGTCTTTCGAGCAACGCGAAGACCCCAGAGGAAACCGCTATTACTGGCTCGCCGGTGAAGCCACAGCCGCAGAAACGGATCAGGGTGTGGACGTCACGGCAGTTAAAGACGGTTATGTATCCGTAACCCCCCTCTTCTACGATCTCACGGCCCACCCATATATGGAAGAATTGACATGTTCTCTGAAGAAGCTCTAAACAACGGTGAGAGCGACATCGAAATAAAAGAAATAGAAACAATCCTAGGCCATTCTTTCGAGAATCCTTCCCATCTGCTCAACGCTCTAACCAGACGTAGCTTTTGGCACGAAAACAGGAACACTTGCAGCGAGCACAATGAGCGCCTCGAGTTCCTTGGGGACGCGGTCCTCGGCCTGGTGATCGCGGACATATTGTATCGTGAATTCCCCGAGGATGAGGAAGGAGAGCTGCAGAAGAAAAGGGCCAGTCTGGTGAATCGTGCTGCACTCGCTCAACTCATGAGGCACCTGGACCTGGCGCGTTTCTTGAGAATGGGCAGAGGGGACGAGTTGTCCGGTTGCCGGGAGAGAGATTCCATCCTCGCTGACACTTTGGAGGCATTGGTCGCGGCGGTTTACCTGGATGGCGGATTCCCCAGTGCCGAGAAGCTGATAGAAAAGCACTTCTATCCACTCATAGAAAAATGTTCCACACGGGAAGGGATGGACGACTTCAAGAGCCTTCTGCAGGAAAAGACGCAGGCAGAACTGGGGGTTACGCCCACCTACGAAGTCGTGGATCACTGGGGCGAGGAGCATCGGAAAACCTTTTCGGTTGCAGTCTACCTGGGAACGGAAATTGCCGGACTGGGGATAGGAAGAAATAAGAGAGAGGCTGCACAGAAAGCCGCAGGTGAAGCCCTCGCTAAATTGAATTCAGCATCCGCGGATAAGGCGTCCTGAGTTTCGAGTTTCATACGTATTGTGCCATTTGGACAGTGGGACCGTCCCGCGCAGAACGCGGGATTGCCGGTCACCAGAAAGAGCGAATAACCGGCAGGATGCCGGTCCTACTGAATGTGGCCGCACCAGATGTAGTGAGACACATGTGGCATCTCCGATCCCTACCTGAGCGAATACCTCATCGAACTTGCGGAACAGAGTGCCAATCATGCCATCTTCCGTGAATCCGGAATTCTGTGTCGGTACCGCCGGTTGCCCTGAATCAGATGGTCTGTTCTGGCCGAGGCTCATCAAGGGAACCCTCATCAAGCGGTATAAGCGGTTTCTGGCCGACATCAGACTTGGCAACGGCCAAGTCGTGACCGCGCACTGCCCGAACTCGGGTAGCATGATGGGTTGTTCCGAGCCTAGCCGGCCGGTCTATATTTCCCGCAGCAACAATCCCAAAAGGCGCCTTGCGTATACATGGGAAATGATTGAAATGCCGTCTTCGCTGGTGGGCGTGAATACCCTTGTCCCCAACAGGCTAGTGAAACAAGCGATAATTGAAGGCAGGATAGAGGCCCTGACCGGATACGAAAGGGTGACCAGCGAAGTCAAATGCAGTCCGCACTCGCGCTTGGATCTGGCGCTTGATGGCTCAGACGGGAAACGCTGTTTTGTTGAAGTGAAGAACTGCACTCTGGTGGAAAACGGCGTAGCCTATTTTCCCGATGCAGTAACCGCGCGGGGACTCAAGCATCTGAAGGAACTCGAGGAACAGGTGCGCCTGGGCAATCGGGGGGTGATTTTCTTTCTCATTCAGCGCATGGATTCTACAGCCTTTCACCCGGCGGATCATATCGACCCGGCTTATGGCCGCGAGCTCCGCAGTGTGATTAGCAACGGGGTTGAAGCATTGGCTTACGACGTGCATATTACGCTCGAACGTATAACAGTGAACAGACACATTCCTTACGAATTTTGAGAAGATGGAAAATAGACCGGACCACTTGTTTCTGATGCTTTGCCTTCAGGTACGGCGTAGTTAACCAGAACGATTCGTATTTTTTCATCTGTGGCCATCTGCGCAATCTGTGGATTAGAAGAAATCCGCCGATTTCACAGA
>CAVSPC010000034.1:0-53922 GCA_963729795.1 uncultured delta proteobacterium
CGGAGCATCGCTGACGAAACGCTGCAATGCCCTAACATTGCCGTTCTCCAGAGCCAGTGCTATGGGTTCAATGGATTTGCGCTCCAGCGAGCTAAATTGTCCAGCCATGAAGTTGAAGAAATGTTCCCTGGATTCGCTCCGTTGAAAGCAGTCGGCGAACTGCTCGTGGAACCCCATGAGTTCGTTGATGAAATCTGCAACATCGTCTCTGTCCAAATCGAATTTCGGGACCGGGTAGAGGTGTTCGTCACATCGCGGACACGGGAGCATGACCTGCCTCCTTCTTCGACGTTATGTTCCGTAGTATGGCAGGTTTCAAGCAAAATCAAGCAAAAAATTCAATAAGTCGCGTTGTAGGGTTAATTCTCTTTGTGCCTGTTATTGTCGTATTGGAAGCGGCTTCGTACATTGTCGTAAAGCGATCCGTACCTTCCCGGATACTGCACCGAACCGAGCATAAACAGCTATTAATGGAGGCCGCGCAATCCAGACCAGCCGTGGAAAGGCCCAGACTGGTACGAGCTGCAGCCGTGAAGGATCAAGCGGATGGCTTAACGCTTTATCACCCCGTGCTTGGATGGGACTTTCCGCCTGGGCTGCGTTACGGTGATGCGGGGGGCGTTCATTACAGTCATGGCGCGCTAGGAGAAAGGCGTTGTTGCACGAGTTTCGACACCACTCTTATTGCCACTTACGGTGATTCCTTTACTTACTGCGCGGAGGTGGGCGACGAAAACACTTGGCAGACCTTTTTGGGGGAGAAGCTCCGAACCAACGTGCTGAATTTCGGGGTCTCAGGGTATGGAACTGACCAAGCTCTTCTCAAATACGAACTTCATGGAGGGGTTTCCCCAGAGATAGTCATACTGGGGGTACTTCCCGAAAACATCAACAGGGTGGTCAACATCTATCGGCCCTTCTACACGTACGCCGATCCTCTAAAACTGACGAAACCGATGTTTTTTAAGGACCACAATAAAATTCGACTTATTCCCAATCCGGTCAGAAGCTTGGCCGAAGTCTCGAAATTGGATCAAGAGCAATTCCTGGAAGAACTGGGCAAATTTGATTACTGGTACCAACTTGACAAAGGGCTTCCGAAGTTTACTTTTCCGTACACGTTTTCATTGTACGCATGGAAGGATAAGGTATTTGACCAGCTTACGGCGGGGGTGCAAGGATTTTCCAACCGCAGGATTCGGCATCCATGGAATCTCTATGATGAGGATGGACCTTTTTCCATTATGCGCTATATAGCGGACCGTTTTATCGCAACTGCTAGATTTAGGGGCTCGGAGCCTTTGATAGTTATAATGCCTTACAAGGACTATATAACCGAGATGACGGATAACAGGATGGTGAGGGCTGGCCCTTTCATCAAGTACCTTTCCGACAAGGGATATCCCTTTTTGGATGCTGTCAAATCTGTCGCTGGAATGAGGCCGTCCAAGCAAGACCTCGATAGGTGGTACAGAGACCACGCTACCGCAGAAGGAAACAAGATTTTCGCCGACATCTTGAGCCAGTATTTGCAAGCCAAATATTCGTGTCTACGGAATTCAGCGCAGCATGCAGCCAACAGACTCCCCTGATCTAAGAAGAGTTCGGGTTCCCAAGCTCCGCCTGGGAACCCGAATCTCGCGGGCTCTGCGCAGAAACCGCCTTTATTTCGGCTCGCGTGGGATGTGGTGAACCCCACGACCGCGGGGGAACCGCATCGGTCGCGTAAAGCGAACCGTCATCGCCCTATAGGGGCGTACCGTGAGTAGCCACGGGTTTCAACCCGTGGAGCAACCCAATTGCCGGAATCGACCCTGAAGGGGTCGACTAGATATGCCCATCTCGTGAAGCTTCTGTTCAAGGCGTGATCTTCGGTGGCACACACGTTATCGCGCTAGTGGACCCATTCAGGGTCCGGATCTGCCTATATTGTTCCTCCTTACCATGGGTTGAAACCCATGGCTATTCAGGGTGTGCCCTTTCAGGGCAAGTACTGCCCGCGGGGCGTTTCATCATAAGCCCGCATACGCGGGGCGATGATACGCCGGCAGAGAGAAAGTGTCTCAAAACTATTTTGATGTCCAAAATCGTGCCACGATTGGGTCTCATTCGTGTAGTTGTTGCCCTCACCCAACCCTCTCCCAGAGGGAGAGGGAGCCCTACCAAAGCGGCTATCGGAGTCCCCTCGCCCTTTGGGAGAGGGTCAGGGTGAGGGAATTTCGTGTTACGATTTAGTCCGGTTCAAGGGTTTCGAGACACTTTCGGGACGCCGGCGCCACCGGACTATGTCACTTCTTCTCTTTCTTCTTCTCCTCCAAAGCCTTCAATATTTTCTCCGGAGTCACCGGCAGTTCATTGAAGTTCACTCCTATCGCGTCGTAGATAGCGTTCACAATCGCGGGCGCGGGTGACAATTGCGTTCCCTCTCCGGCTTCTTTTGCGCCGAACGGCCCCACAGGGTCGTCAGTCTCGATGTCAATGGATTCCATTTCCGGAACTTCCATTGTGGTGGGAAAGCCGTAATCCAGGAACGAGGGATTCATCACCTGTCCTTTCTCGACGATGACGTCCTCATAGAGGGCTTGCCCCATGCCACCGGCAATCGAGCCTTCCAGTTGCCCTTCAACGAGCATGGGATTGATGGCCCGCCCGCAGTCATGCGCAGTCACCATCTTGAGAACTTTGACCTTCCCGGTGGTCGTATCGACTTCCACTTCCGCGGCCTGAGTCATGAAGGAGTAATTCGGAGAAAAGTTCCCCGGCTGATTGAATAAGGTTGTTGGCTCGCTGGTGTCCGCCATCCAGGATGCACGGCCCACTAGCGGCATCGGCAGGTCCTTATATTGATATGTTTTCAGAGCCTTCTTGAAGGGAATGTTGATCTCAGGCGACCCTGTCACGAATATCATCCCGTCCTTGGCAACGAGGTCCGCGGGATTAGCCTCCAGTTCGTCAGCCACACACTCGAAAATTTTCTTTTTCACCGATTCAGCGGCTATACGGGCCGCGTTGCCGGCTCTCACAGTCACGCCGCTTCCAAAGGTCCCGGAGTCAAGGGGACAGGTTCCAGTGTCGGCCGCGGTCACTCTAATGTCCTCAAAAGGGACGCCCAGTTCTTCCGCGACTATTTGCCCGATCACAGTTTCAGCGCCCTGACCTATGTCCGCTGCTCCGGTTAGCACGTTTACTCCGCCGTCCTGGCCCACTTGGACCACTGCGCCCGAACTGATGTGGCTCATGTTAGTGACTCCGCTGGGGAACGAGGCCCCGCCGAGACCCACTCCTCGACCGAAAGGTAGCTTGCCGCGCTTTTCCTTCCAGCCAATGGCTTCCGCCGCCAGTTTCACGCTCTCGGCAAATCCACAAGTGTGGATAACGAATCCCCCGGGATGCGGCTCCCCTGCTTTGATGCTGTTCTTGGCGCGAATTTCTGCAGGGTCGAGATTCAGCCGTTCCGCCATCAAGTCCAATTGACGCTCCACCGCGAAACGAGCCTGCGGAATCCCATGTCCTCGCATGGCTCCTCCAACGGGCTTGTTGGTGTAAACATGGTATCCCTCGTAAAAGAGATTGGGGACACGATATGGAACCATGAGAAAAAAGCAGGATAAGGCCATCATGGTCGGCGCAGGACCTGTTGTATGCGCCGCCGTCGGCATAGGAGAGAAATTGTTGACCCAAAATCCGCCCGTCCTTGGCCATGCCGGTCTTTACAGTTAGGTACATCGGATGCCGTTGGCGGGTTACGATGAAGACCTCGTCTCTTTCGTAAACAAATTTGACCGGTCTGCCGGTCTTTATGGCGAACCACGCGGCGCAGAAGTCTTTGGCGAACATGTCGATCTTCTGGCCGAATCCGCCGCCCACTTTGGGTTTGATGACGCGAACTTTACTTTCAGGTATTTGGAGAGTTGCGGCCAGGTTTCTCCTGAGAAAAAATGGTATCTGCGTGCCGGACCACAACACCATCTGTCCTCTTATAGGATCGTATTGCGCCACTGCGGCGTGCGGTTCCAAAGGGGCATGGTTCACAGGCTGGGAATAGAAGGTGTCCTCAGAAACGAGGGCACTCTCCGCGAATGCTTTCTTTACGTCGCCGAACTCTTTCTTAATTGCGAACGACGTATTGTTGGCCACTCCCTCGTGTATGATCGGAGCGCCCTCTTTTATTGCCTCTCGCGGGTCGAAGACCGCGGGCAGTTCTTCATAATCTACCTTGATCAAGTCCACGGCCTCTTCGGCTATCTCGGGATCGATGGCGCAGACCGCGGCCACTTCATCACCAATGTATCGGACCTTTCCCTTGGCAAGGGCGTACTCGTCCCTGGCTTTGGGGACTATCCCGTACTGACGATCCGGGATTTCGTCGCCTGTCACGACCCCCTTGACTCCGGGAAGGCGCAGTGCCTTGGAAACGTCTACATGAAGTATCTTTGCGTGTGGAAATGGGCTTCTCAGAATTTTGCCGTGCAGCATACCCGGAAAAACCAGGTCGTCGGTGAATTGGGCGGAGCCGTTGACCTTCGCCGCGGCATCAATCATGGGCAATCGTGCGCCAACTACGTTGAATTCCTTTTCCATCTCCTCTACACCTCCTTTTCGCCGGGTACGGCCATGACCGCTTCCACAATCTTCTTGTACCCGGTGCAGCGACAGAGATTGCCCGCCATTTTCTTTTTGATGCTTTCTTCAGTGGGGTTGGGCTCCTCATCCAGCACGGCCTTGGCAGTCATAATCATGCCTGGTGTGCAGAAGCCACATTGCAAGCCGCCAACCTCGACAAACGACTTCTGCAGCGGGTGGAGTTCACCGTTTCCACTCAGGCCCTCGATCGTGACAATCTCCTTGCCCTCCGCGTCCAACGCCAGCAGGAGGCACGAAAGATAGGCTTCGCCGTTTATTAGTACCGTGCACGCACCACAGGCACCGAGATCGCAACCTCTCTTCGTCCCCATGAGTCCCAGTTTGTCCCGGAGGACCTCAAGAAGAGTCTGGTTCGGAGATATAAGGACCTCGTGTATGTCCCCGTTAACCTTTAAGGCGATAGCTTGCTTCACTTCAAACCTCCCATGGCTTCGGTAATGGCGCTTTTGACCAACTGGCCCATAAGTTTCCTTTTGAGTGAAAGGGAATCGATTGATGACGCCATCAGTCTTGTTTCCTTGGCTATCAGACCGTCGACCGCGTTGACGACGTCGTCTCCCAGTTGCTTATCTTTCATGTAATCTTCGAGCTGTCGCGCTCTGAGCGGTTTGCGATCAACAGCGGTGAGAGCCACCCTCGATTCTCGGCTTTTGCTTGACGTCCAGAAAGCCGCCCCCACTATAGGGAAATCAATGCTGGCTCTATTGGCGAATTTCTTGTAAGTGGAAAACCCATCTGTGGCTTGCAAGGGTATGACAATCTCGGTGAGGATCTCCCCGGGTTCCAGTTTCAACGGAGTTTTGCCTCGTCCCGAATAGATATCCTCCAACGGGACCTGTCTTGAGCCATTCTTTCCTGACAGGACAACTTCCGCGTTCAGCACCAGCAGAGCAGGGGCTACATCACCGCAGTAAGTCGAGTAACAGACAAGCTGCTTCTTGGCTACGTGGCACAGTTCTCCGCCGGCTTTGAAACAAATCTCCCTGGAACTCCGCCACCACTTGGACTGATTGAAGTACTTACACCTGGTCTGCTGGCACAGGTTTCCGCCAATAGTGCCCATAGTTTGATGGTGATACGATCCCACAGAAGAAGCCGCCATGGCGAGGGCAGGTAGTTTCTCGGCGACGAACGGATCGTTGTAGACTCTTTTGAGAGTAGTCAGAGCGCCGATCTTCACGCTACCATTTGCCTTGACATGATCAAGATTAGGCACCCCCTGGAGACTCACGATTGTAGCGGGTGTCTCGACCTTGTATTTCATGTTGACCAAAAGGTCGGTTCCGCCTGCCAGCACCTTGGCTGAGGGTTGTTCAAGCAAGATTGCCGAAGCCTCTTGGATGCTTTTAGGGCGCCTGTATTCGAATTTTGGTAATCTCACAGTCTCCCTCCTTTTGCTCGGTGGATTGTGTATGTTACTCCGCTATGCCAATTGCCGATCCGATCGGTGAAGCGCATAGGTACGAAAATAAGCCTATCTTCACCCCTCTTTTTTAAAGGGGGGTGAAGGGGGGAGTTGGATCTAAGTGGTTGAAAATCCCCCTAAATCCCCCTTTAGAAAAGGGGGACTTTGACGTGTTTCCCATGACTAGATTGTTCAGGTTCATCAAAACCAACCTTATTTTGACGCCCACAGGCATCCTGCCTGTCATTTGCTTGAGCCGTTCTATCAATGGGATTTCTGAACAGCAAAAGTTTCAGAACCGCGAACTTTCGGTGTATCGTTGGAACTTGCTTGAAAGCTGATTTAGGCATGCTGGCCACGGCGCTGTCGTTCTCTATAGGAAACTAATAGTCTCTATTTTGAACGGGAGGCTTCGCCATGTCAAGGGAAAAAATCAATGATAGAGTTAGTTTTGTAGCGTGTGATGACCCTGCGAGACGAGGGGAACCGCATCTTACGCAAGTTACGGGAAGGAGGATGGACTGTAGGATGTGTTGAGCCCCGCAAATGCGGGGGGAAGCGCATCGTTCGCGTAAAAGCTCTGCCGCGCGGGGTCCGTGACGACGAAACTCGACAGATGCGGTTCATCCTGCGGGCTGCTGTAAGCGAAACCAAGCCACGGTGGAAAATCACGATTGCTTCGTCGCTTTGCTCCTCGCAATGACAGCCCCCGCGTAGCTAAATGCTTCCCGGCAGCTCGATTTTTTTACTTGACATTATTTTGCCGGCTGTTCACTATGGATAATAATTGTTCTCTCAGGAGAACCACATGAAAAGTCCAACCGCCTCTCGCTTCAAAAGGGTTCCCGCTGTCGATAAATGCTTTGACATTCTTGACCTTATGGCAAGTTCAAAGGAACCTTTTGGCATAAGCGAAATTGCAAAAAGACTTGGCCTGAATAAAAGCACTGTCTTTAATATCGTTCACACCCTCCTTGACCTCCATGTGCTCGATAACGGCGGCGACGGCCACTTGACCTTCGGTCCGCGCCTGCACGTCTTGGGGAAAGTGGCAAGCTCGCGAGCAGAACTCATTCGCGTCGTCCATCCATTTTTGGAGGAAATCAGTGCAGCCTCCGGCTTCTCCGCTTTCCTAGGGGTTCGGGTCGGTCTGAAGGCAGTGATAATCGACAAGGTAGACGCGACGGTCGACATTAAAATTAGTTCCGAAGTGGGCATGCAGTTGCCCCTCTGTGCCGGAGCCGGGGGCAAGGCTCTTCTTTCGCTGCTTCCCGACTCGTTACTTGACGGAATTCTCGCCGAAGACGGGCTGAAGAAATTCACCCGTAACAGCATTGTGGATGCAAAGGCCTTTAAGGAGGCTATTCTGAATGTCCGACAAGAAGGCGTGGCATACGACCTGGAAGAATACATTGAGGGCCTCGTGGCACTTTCGGTTCCCATTAATACCCAAGCCAGGAACCTGCAAGCAGCTATATGGGCCGCTGGTTTGAAGGCACAGGCACAGGACGAGAAGTTCTCCATGATTACGGAATTGCTCAAAAGAATCGCGGTTAAGATAAATACCCTTCTCGGACCCGGATAGCCTTTGCAAGTCAGAATCAAGATTCACCGCAGAGTGGAGAAAAAGGCCAGGTTGTCTACCGTGAGCCGATATTGCCCTGACTGTCGTATACCAAAACTTACGGTGCTCCAGCGCTAAACGCGTGGGAAAACAGAATTCTCTGCGGTCTCTGCGTTCTCCGCGGTGAACCATTAGAAGCATAACAAGCAATCCAGTCGGATTGTGACCTTCAGGAAGGACCCCCACACTACGATCTAAAGATCGGAAAGGACGTTAACAAGGAGAAGCGGAATGGCAAACCAATTCGGCAACTACTGGAATCCGTATGTGGAGACCTTGTCCAGAGACGAGATCCACCGTCTTCAACTCAGGCGCCTGAGACGGCTCATATCGTACGTGAAGCTTAATAGCGTGTTTTATCGCGAGACTTATCGCGATATCGAGCCCGAAGACATCGTGACCCTGGACGACGTACGAAAGCTGCCCCTCATAGACAAGGACGACCTTAGAAAATCTCAGGACGAGACGAAGCCTTTTCCATTCGGCACGATTGCCGGCGTCCCCGATGAAGCGGTCTCGACTTTTCGCCAGACTTCCGGCACGACAGGCAAGCCCGTGTATGTGCCTGAAAGCATGGAAAGTTGGCAATGGCGAGTCGAAGTTTGGTGCCACATTCTTTGGATGGCTGGTTTCAGGCCGACAGACCGCGTTTTCATCCCTTTTGGATACAACGTGTATGTTGCGTTTTGGGAAGGGCACTACGCTGCCGAAAAGGTGGGCTGCACTGTCATCCCGGGTGGAGCACTCGATACGCGCGCAAGAATAAGCAAGATCCGCGAGCTTCAGGCCACCGCGCTCTTGAATACTCCAAGCTACGGTCTCCACATGGCGGAAGAGGCCCAAAAAATGGGTTTGGATCCTCGGGAACTCGGGATCAAGAGAATGCTTTGTGCCGGCGAGCCGTTGCCTCAGGCGACACGAAAACGATTGGAAGCGGCTTGGGGCGCTGAAGTTTACGATCACATAGGTGGTACGGAACCTTGTGCTTGGGCTGGAATGTGCTCTGAACGCAAGGGGTTACATCTCATGGAACCCTTCGCCCTCGTAGAAATTCTCGACATGGAAAATCAGAGGACTGAAGTTGAAGAAGGGGAACTCGGTGTTGCCGTAGTCACCCCCCTGGGGAGACGGTCTTTTCCGTTGATCAGGTTCAATACCAAGGACATAGTCAGGAAGGGAAAGGATGGCTGTCCCTGCGGCCGAACCTCCATGATGATTCATGAAGTTTCCGGGAGAATCGACCATCTGACCAAAATTCGGGGAGTGCTCTTCAGCCCCGTTACGGTAGAGGAAGTGGTCAGAGCTGAATTTCCCGAAATTGCGGAGTACATGATTTTCGTGAATAATAACGGGATAATGGATGAGATAAGCCTGAAGGTGGAACCTCAGGAGCAAGTGGGTCAAGAGGAGGTCAAAGCCCTCTGTCAAAATCTCTTTCAGAGGTTGAAGACAAAGACCAATTTGCGATTCGTGATCGATCCGGTGTCACCCGGCGAGCTACCGCGGCATACGCTCAAGGCGAAGAGGTTTGTTGATCTCAGAAAAGAGGGAGAGAGGTGAACCAGATGGAATTTGCCGACAAAACACTGTTGAAAGAAGTCAGTTCCAGAGTTGAAATGATCGAAAAGCTGGCGCATGAAATAGAAGCTTTGGGCGGATCAGTTCCTTCCATAGCGCAGAATGCTCGAATCTTGCTCGCTACGACGTATGTAATGAGATTCGGCACATCGGATCTCGTCGAGCTCAACGAGGCATAGGAGGTCCGCGACCAAATATCAAAACTTGTTGCCTTCATTAAAAGGTGAATCGAAATCGCCAAAAATGCTATCATGATAAAGCTGCTGCAGAGACGTTACCCAAGGTTCTATTTCCCGCAAGAAATCTGCCGGGGTCGAAGATAGAGGAGGTTCGTCAATGGATAGGTGGCATGAAGAAGCTCAGTTCGCCCCGTATCGCTGGGTGATTTTGGCACTTGTCGCAGCCTGTTTCTTGTTCACGTTCGTGACCAGATTCACGTGGCCGCCTCTCATCCCCGTAGTAGTACCTGTCTTAAAGATAAGCATGAGCCAGGCCGGCGCCTACATGAGCGCGTTTTACATAGGCTATGTGATAACGCAGATCCCGGCGGGCGTGCTGGCTGACCGTTTCGGAGTAAGGTTTATTTTAGGCACAAGCCTTTTGCTGGAAGGTTTATCGACATGCGCCTTCGGGTTCATCACCACATACGATACAGGGTTTATTCTTAGAATGATCTCGGGCCTGGGAGCAGGAGCCGTATATTCCTCCTGTTCCTTGGCCATCATGGAATGGTTCCCCGCCCGGGAACGGGGAACCGCTTTCGGCGTTTTTCTTGCCGCGCCGTCGGGGGGCATCCTACTGACAAATCTCTTTGTTCCCCCGCTCAACGCGCTTGTTGGCTGGCACGGAGCTTTCAAATCCGTTGGGTTACTCACGATAACCGCGGGCGTATTGGTGTTGGTCTTGATGCGATCAAGTGGTACGGTCAAGGCCGGAGCCAAAACCTTATTCGGTGGATTTAAAGTAATAGCCGCAAGCCGAGGGCTGATTTTAACGGCGCTCGCAGGCTTTTGTCTGATGTGGTTGGAACTGGGGACTGCAACGTGGGCCAACTCGTACATTAAGAAACTTGGCTTTTCAATCGCTCAGGCAGGTTTGGTCATGACGTGTTATGGGGTCGGCGGTATCATCGCTCCTTTGATTTCAGGGTTTGTTTCCGATTGGACCGGCCAACGCAAGTGGTTAATCATTTTTGCGTACCTGTTGGTGACCCCGACCACGATAATATTCGGGTATCAGCACACGATGTCGATGCTCGCAGCACTCGGTTTTTTGTCGGGATTCTTCTCATATATAGCCAATCCGCAGTTGACGGTTCTCATATCCGCCTTTGCCGGAAAAGAATGGGCAGCCACAGCAAACGGCACAACCAATGTCATATTTCAAATGGCGTCAATGACGGGCCCGTTTATACTTGGCTGGGCAATCGATTTTACGGGGTCATTTTCGTCCGTATGGTGGATCATGGCAGCAGGGCCGATCATAGGAATTTTGTTGATGTTGCCTGTGGACCCAACGGAAACGAGAGCATAAATCCTTTATGCAATGTGTTTTGTCATTGCCGGGAGCCGGTTGCAAAACCACTTGTCTGTCGCAAATAGCTGATATGGTTGACCTCCTTTCTTTTCGAGAAGAGTTTGTGCGGAAGGTGCAAATGCTATGTTCGAAGAAAGCATTTTGGATCGGAAGAAGTTCCTGGCGGTAGATGACGAGCCCGATGTGCTCGAAGTCATCAAGGAAGGATTCCCCACTTCTACAGTAATGACCGCGCAGGACTTCGATGGCGGTCTCAAACTGATCAGAGAAGAGGTCTTCGATCTCGTGATCCTGGACATCATGGGCGTAAACGGCTTTGAATTGCTAAAAGCTTGCCGTGAGCAACATTTGCCGGCCGCGATGCTTACCTCCAAAGCTATCACCGTGGAAAGTCTGAATCGGGCTATCAGAGAGGGAGCCGTCTCATTCTTGCCCAAAGATGAGCTGCACAGGTTACCCGAAATCGTAGCCGAAATCCTGGGCGAACTGGAACAGGGACGGTCCCACTGGTCCAAGCTTTTCGAGCGCCTTGGGTCTTTTTTTGAAAAGACGCTGGGGAAAAGCTGGAAAGATCTTGAGACCCCGCCTTATCCCGGTATTTACTGATTATTGGTTGTAACCGGCCGCCGCTGAATGCCGCAGGGCTGAGTTTAATTAACACCCAACAATCCGCCCCATCCATTGTTGATGGGAAGTTCGCGAATTTCCGGTTAAAGATAACGTTCTTATCTGTCTTTGAATCGCAGCCGAGGGTCGATTGATTCGCGAAATCGAGGCCCTATCTCCGGCTAACAAAGCGTAACACGATGGTGGAGGTCGACATGTCCGAGGACTTAGGGCAACTCTTTGACGAAAGACTGGGCCGTTACCATGCGGCAATATCGTTGGAGCCCCACGATCGCATTCCCATTGCGACAGGGAGCAACTATTTTTCCGAGGTCTATTCCGGAAACACAAAGCAACAGACAATTGACGATCCGGAAAAATGGCTGCAAGCGGAGATCAAGTTTTGCCAGGACTTTCCGGAAGTCGACGTACTGAGAAACAATCGGATCTATGGTCCGCTTTACGATGCCTTGGATGTCAAAACGTACAAACTTCCCGGCAGGGAACTTCGGCCAAACACGCAGTTCCAGTTCGTCGAAAAGGATTACATGAAGGAAGATGAGTATGACGACTTAATCAATGATCCTACTGGCTTCATGATCGACATTCTTCTGCCCCGGATTCTAGGCGAACTGGGGAATCGAGGAACAGGCAGGTCGTATGTTGCGATGCTCAAGGCAGGTTTCGCGCAGATGATGATGGGTGGAGTAATGAGGAATCGCGGAATGGTCCTGGAGCAAAAATGCGGGATGCCTCAACCGATGGCCGGATTCTTCCTGGCGCCGTTTGACGCTCTGGCCGACTCAATGAGGGGTATGACCGCTACATTTCTGGACATGTTCCGAACGCCGGAGAAAGTTTTGGCTGCCTGTGACGTCCTCGTGCAGGAAATGGCTCACTTGGCTCTTTCGCTGGCAGACCCGTTGAAACGCTACCCGATCTTTGTTCCTACGCACAAAGCGATTTTCATGTCTCCAGAGCAATTTGACACGTTTTACTGGCCTTCATTCAAGAAGGTAATGGAAATCATCATCGACTCGGGGTACAGCATCCGCGCATACCTTGAAGGCGACTGGGGAAAGCATTGGCACCACATGCGAGAGATGCCTAAAGGAAGAGTGCTCTGCGACATTGATACTCAGGGAGATATTTTTCAGGCAAAGAAAGATTTGACGGGTTATCAGTGCGTGGCAGGAGGAGTTCAGGACTCCATGCTAATTCTGGGGACACCCGATCAGGTCCGAGAACATGTGAGAGACTTGTGCGAGCGCGTCGGGAAAGGTGGCGGTTACATCATCAGCGCAGGATGTAACTTTCCGTACGACACAAAGCCCGACAACTTCAGAGCTATGATCGACGCTGTCATGGAGCATGGATGGCATGATAAGACCATCAAAGCTAAGCCTAAGGCGGCTCCACCCGCTGCCAAGGTGGAAGCCTTGAAACCGCGCAGAGTCCTGACTCCGTGGGAAGTCAAGAAGGCGGAGCTTGGGCACATTTCGGGGGATGAAAACCTTATCAAGAAGAACTGGGATCAACTCGAGGCCATGGCCCACACGTTTCTGTGGCAATGGACACTTTAGGCAGGAGGAGACCGCAATGGGAGATCTTGCTCAGGCATTGGCCGATCTCGAAGAAAAAAGGGTGTATGAGCTTGTCGATCGGATGGTCAGGGAAGGGGAAGACCCTCTCAACATTATACAAGAATGCAACACTGGGATGATTCGGGTAGGCGAACTTTTCTCCGAGGGAAAATATTTCATAAGCCAGCTCATTTTTTCAGCGGAAATACTGAAACAGATCATGAAGAAGCTGGACCCGCTGCTATCCGGCATTCAAAGCGGACCGGGCACGGGCCAGAAAGTTGTGATCGGAACCGTTAAAGGCGACATTCATGATATAGGCAAAAATATTGTCGTCACGCTGCTCAGGGGAGCAGGTTTTGATGTGATCGACCTTGGCGTGGATGTCCCAACCGAGAAATTCGTCCAAACCGTGAAGGAGTCTGGGGCAAAAGTCCTGGGGTTGAGCGCGCTGCTGAACTTCACTTATCCCACGATGAAGGAAGTAGTGGACGCTGTCGCCGCGGCCGGTTTGCGGGATCGGGTCAAGATTATCGTGGGCGGAACACCCGTCAATGAACAGGTGCGCGAATATTCTGGAGCTGACTACTATGCAAAGGACGCTGTGGCCGGAGTGAATATGTGTAAAGAGATTTATTCGTAATTCCGCCCTTGATCCGTGAGGACACCATGTTCGTCATAGGGGAGAAGATAAATACAACGCGCAGGAGTATAGAGACCGCTGTTAAGGGGAGAGACGCGCTCCCTATCCAAGAGGCAGCCAAGATTCAAGAGGAGGCAGGAGCGCACGCCTTGGACGTCAACTGTGGCACGGTCGCGGCGCAGGAAGAGCCGGCGACAATGAATTGGCTCGTCAAAATCGTCCAGGAGGTGTCCGACCTTCCGTTATGTATCGACAGTGCGAATTCGGCGGCGCTGGCCGCGGGCCTTGCAGCACACAGAGGGAGACCGATCGTAAACTCTATCAGCGGGGAAACTGCTCGATACTCGAGTGTTTTACCCCTGGTAAAGCAATACAACGCACGAGTTATTGCGTTGTGCAATGATGATAGGGGCTTGCCGTCGTCCAAAGAAGTCGCGATACAGGTAGGCGATTCTTTGGTGAGCCGGCTGGTGAAAGATGGGATTCTTCTTGATGACATTTATCTGGATCCCCTGGTCCGTACTCTGGCAACAAGCCCGGGAACAGTGATCGATACCCTGGAAGTGATGCGGGAGCTGTCACGTAGATTTGCGGGGCCTTCACTTCGTAAGCGGATCTGAGCAACGTGTCGTTCGGTCTTCCTGCGCGTCGGCACTTGAATCGGGCCTTTGCGGTGATGAGCATTGCCCACGGTCTCGATGCAGTGATTGCCGATCCTCTGGACAGTCAACTTATGGCCCTTGTTTTCGCTTCGGAGGCTCTGGTCAACAAGGACAGGTTTTGTCTGGAGTACATAAAAGCTTACAACGAGGGTAAGCTACCCAATTGAGATTACACCGACGGATGTAAACAGGAATGTGCCGAACTAAACGAAATACTCACCGTTGAACCTTATGAGCAAAGAAGAAGCGCGTTTGGTAAGCCTGCACGTTCGAAATGGAAACGGCCGAAGAGGACACTTCTCTTCGGCCGTGGCGCGTGTAGGGGGGAGTCGGTAGGATCAGAAATCGTCGTAATCGACTGAAAGCTCGTCCTCGCCAAAATCTTCGTCCAGGTCCAGGGAGGATAACAACTCGGCAGACCGGCCCTCGAGTGGGTCTTCGAAGTCGGCCAGCGCGTCCGCCAGGGATTCATCGTTCATGTGTCCTATATAATAGTCAATATTGTGTGAATGAGGCATGCGAACTCCTCCCGTATTCTAGTGGATGACGTTGCCAAGCAACGAAATTAATAAAGCATACCGGATAGCTATTGTCAATAATTAAAGTAATGCATTAGATATTTTGAGGCAGCGGCTCCTCGGGCCGAGAGAAAAGGCTGGCGGATATAGCGGTTGACAAAAATAGTTCCCGGTTGGCCATGCGATCCATAAGACTCTGAAAGATCAGCAGAACGTGGCTTACGGTCATTCTCGGGTCCACGGGAATCGAGTAGGGCGGCCCGTGGCCGCCGCATTGCGTCGGGCATGGCCCGACCTACCTTCTGGTTAATTTATTTGAGAATAGCCCACAGGTACGGAGGTCGCTGGCTACCGATTTGGAGAGATCCCTTTCGAAGTGCGTGATTACTTTTGAGAACCACTATAGCGGTCGCACCTGCTCGTCGAAGACTTGACCATATTCGTAGTAATTGGAGAGGTTTTGCCGATGGTATGCCTTTTCCTCGTCCGTCGTTTCCCTGATGATGCGAGCAGGGATTCCGATGGCTACGCGGTTGGATGATATGGTGCTCCCCGGGCTGACTACCGCGCCCGCGGCAATGATCGCTCCTTCTTCCACGATGGCCCCATCAAGCACCAGTGCGCCTATGCCGATCAGCGCGTTGTCATGGACGGTGCAGCCGTGCAGTACGGCCCTGTGGCCGACGATAACCCCATCCCCTATTATAAGAGGAAAGCGGCCGCGAGTAACGTGCAGCATGCAATGGTCCTGGATGTTGGCATTCTTCCCGATCCTTATGCTGTGACTGTCCCCCCGAGCTACCGTGTAAAACCAGATGTTGCTTCCGTCTCCTATCTCGACGTCGCCCAGCACCACAACTCCGGGGGCTAGGAAGACGTTGCGGCCGATTTTGGGCCTCATTCCTTTGTATTCGTAAATCATGACATGGTTGCTTGTGGGAGCGACAGATGGCATCAATTCTCCGTGTTTCCCGCAGAGACTATCGAGTCGAAAAGTCCCACCGACAAGGTACGTGCGCGCTGGGGGTTGAAGCTCTCATCCATTCTTCGTATTTCTTCCAGCGTGACGGATCGTTTCAGCGGCTTGTACCAGTGGAAGCGGATCACCAGGACCTTGCCCATTTTCGATCCGGAAGTGGCAGCCTGTTCTTTGACGTCTTCAGGATCGAAATAACCCATTTCATCAATATTGTTGTAAAGATTCTTGGGCTCGTCCAGGTACCAGTCTTCTACCCGGCCTGATCCGACCACACCGACTTTGTTAATATAGAATAGCAGCGGAAGACCCTTGCGAATCCCACGAACCCCCGTAGGGTAACCGTACGTGAGATTGCTTGCGTGGACCGGCCTGTCGCGGCGAACGGGACCGGAATCGAAGAGACTGTTTTGTCTGGAGTCAGACTGAGGAAGATCGATTAAATGTAAGGCCCTTTTTTTCTCCATCGGCAGCAGCAGAGGTTGTTCATGCCGGGCGTGGATCCTTAGAGGATAAAAGAGGGTCTCCAATTCGTGAGTTTCAAGCACCCTCGCTGGAGGGTGAACGATTATGTCCGGGCCGCTCTTTGTGATGCGATGCCAGGAACTGAAAATAAAGGGGAGGTGGTACTGGGGTTTAATGCGGTATACAAGGCCCTCGGGTTCCTCTCTCACCTCGTACCCAAGAGAGAGCAAGAAATCCCGTAAAAAGTCCATGACTTGAGAATTCGGGATAACCCGGTAGAGAAAATGCTTGCACAAGGATATCTGAGGCTTGTCATCAACACTGCAACAGGAAGAAATGCCTTCCAGCATGAATCCGCAGCTCTTCAGGCAGTCGATGAGTGAACCGGCAAGAGACTCGGGAAGACGGACCGTTGCCTTCGCCACCCCCACTTCAGACCACGAGAGGATTTCCTCCCGCAGGAACCTTCTATCCCAGCCGAGGTCGGCCGTTCCCGGCCCCAGTCCAAGGGCGAGCAGGCGTGCCTCGTTAGGATCTTCCTGTGACCACAATGAAACGCACCGAATGGATTTGTCTGTCTCGAGTATTCTGCAACTGACCGTGCTTTGCTCACCCATGAGGGGCAAGTTTTCTAGGAGTTCAAGGATCTCCGGATCATGATCGATCCATGGTTTGAGGATCTTCTTGATTGCCGAAAGGTCCTGTTTCCGTGCGTACCTAAGAACCATTTTCATCGCGATTCTTGCGCTCCGATGCAGATGAGTGTCATAAACAGTATGATTGAAGGCCGAAAGTTCGAGGCGCACCGCCTGGCATACTACAACATTCGAATATGACAGAGGTTTGCCAATGGAAGTGATTTCGGGTCATCATATTGAAAAACACTTGCAAATTCAACTGCAACGATAACCGTGGAGGCGTTATGGTGAAATTTCAGGAACCTTACCTCGTGATCGGGGCCAAGGGTATGCTTGGAACAGACTTGGTAAGGTTGCTTCTGGAACGTGGCATAAAGACTGTGGCACTGGACGTGGATGAGGTGGATATTCGTACACCGGATTCAGTAATGGACGCCCTTGAAAGGCATCGGCCGGGAGTGGTGATCAATGTAGCCGCGTATACTGATGTGGACGGGTGTGAATCAAGGCCGGAAGAAGCTTTCAGCGCTAACGCTCAAGGGCCCAGGAATCTCGCAGAAGCTTCTCTCGCCACGGGATCTTTCCTCGTGCACATAAGCACTGATTACGTGTTCGACGGAAACAAGGGATCACCTTACCTGGAAGAAGATGCGATAAATCCTCTGGGGATATATGGAAGATCCAAGGCTGAAGGGGAACGCAGCATCAGGGAGTTACTGCCGGAAAGGCATTGCATCGTGCGAACTCAATGGCTGTTCGGACTGCACGGGAAGAACTTCGTGGAGGCAATACTTTCCCAGGCGCAGAAGAGAGACGTGCTCAGAGTGGTAGGCGACCAGAAAGGTTGTCCTACCTACGCGCCGGATCTCGCTGCTTCGCTGATCGGCTTATGTGGCTTGTCCGCGCGAGGAACTTTCCACGTCACCAATTCGGGCGAGACAACGTGGTATGAATTCGCCCGCAGGATTCTTGATCTTGCCGGGGTCACAACCGTGCGCGTCGAGGCCATGAGTACCCAAGAACTGGACAGGCCCGCGCCACGGCCAGCCTATTCAGTTCTTGACAATTCCAGGTTTATAGGACTCACCGGCTCGCGATTAAGACCGTGGGAGCAGGCATTGGAGGCGTACCTCAACGAACGGCCCGGATATCACACAAAGTAATTGGCTCAGAAATCGGTCCTCAACGAGATAGACTGACCTGAGAAAAAGACGTAAGGTGTATCGGTGTGCGTTGATGCCAATTTCCCGATCAGCCACTGTAAAGTCTCCGTGTTGTTCCGCATGTTTGCCGAGAAAGGCATATCATGATTCGATTCGCCCCCACTGAGAGGCGAACTGGGAAAATAGGATGCTTGAAAGACATAAGCTCCGACGTCCTTGCCCGGGGAAGACGGCCTGACTAAGGGCTATGGTTTGCCGGAAGAGTGACACTACAAGCGTTTGCATACGGGATACGAACTATATGAGAAGGAGCTTTCATATATGGGAATGACTATGACCGAGAAGATCTTGGCCGCTCACTCCGGGAAAGAGGTCGTGCAGCCTGGAGAACTCATTCAAGCACGCGTGGACATAGCGTTGGCCAATGATATTACGATTCCTCTGGCCATCGGTCCTTTCAGGGATGCGGGCGGTACTCGTGTCTTTGATCCCGAGCGCGTGATAGTGGTGCTGGATCACTTCAATCCGGCCAAGGACATTGCTTCCGCGGAGATGCTGAGGCTGGCTCGGGAATTTGCCCGGGAGGTCGGTTTGATCCATTTTTACGACGTGGGGCAAATGGGGATTGAGCATGCGCTGTTGCCGGAGCAGGGATTGGTCGGACCCGGGGACCTAATAATCGGCGCTGACAGCCACACATGCACTTATGGCGCTCTGGCAGCCTTCTCAACGGGAGTGGGAAGCACAGACTTTGCCGCGGCCATGATCACCGGAAACTGCTGGTTCAAAGTGCCTGAGACAATGCGTTTTGTGCTGACAGGGGAGCCCGGCCCCTGGGTGGGGGGGAAGGATGTGATCCTTTCCATAATTGGTGAGATCGGCGTGGATGGGGCTCTTTATAAGGCCATGGAGTTCGTTGGTGACGGGGTCAGCCATTTGGGCATGTCGGACAGATTCACTATATCGAACATGGCCATTGAGGCAGGCGCGAAGAATGGCATCTTCCCATTCGATAATGAGACACGAGCTTATGCAGATGCCCGAACCCGCCGACCGTACACGATATATGAATCTGATCCTGACGCAGCCTTTGCGGAGACTCTTAGGATAGATCTCTCATCTCTCGAACCAACAGTGGCTCTGCCTTTTCTGCCCGAAAATGCGCGAAGTATATCGGAAGTCAAAGGGATGAAGGTAGAACAAGTAGTGATCGGGTCCTGCACTAACGGCAGAATAGAAGATCTTCGCATAGCAGCTTCCATACTGAAAGGAAGGAAAGTTGCGAAGGGAGTGAGGCTGATAGTCATCCCCGCAACGCCTAAAATCATGCTGGATGCTGTCGCCGAGGGACTCGTCGAAGAAATCTTATCTGCGGGTGGAGCGGTATCTACTCCTACTTGTGGACCTTGCCTTGGCGGCTATATGGGGATCCTGGCTAAAGGGGAACGCGCAGTCTCTACCACGAACAGGAATTTTGTCGGCCGCATGGGGCACCCGGAAAGTGAGGTCATTCTTGCATCTCCGGCCGTGGCGGCAGCTACGGCAGTGACGGGTTACCTTGCCGATCCTAGGGAGATCTCTGTGGGTATTTGACAAAAGTTGCAACCGAGAGACCTTGTTTCAGAGGGTCTGAGGGTGCCAATCAAGTGGTAAATTATGACAATTGCCAAAATTATTCTCCAGCTAGTCCCGCTTTACGCAAAGTCCCCAGTACTGCGGGCCACGATCCAACCCGTATAGTGTCTCGCCGGACAGTGTACACGGCAATGTCGGGGAAAAATTATGTCATCCTATTTCACCTGGAATCTATGCAGCAAGCGGCCGAAAAGAAGATTATTTTTGGCACTAGGAGGCTGTGGCGTAACGCAATGCTTTCCCGAATTCGTGGCACGATGACGACGATGAGTGAGGTTGCGCGACAGTCTCCTAGCTTCGAGTTCCGCTTTATGTGTTGATGGGCTTGTATTGCTTAAATTGGCGCGCGAGTAGAGAGCTTTGAAAAAAAAGTTTGAATTTAGATTTCTTTCTGGTATGGTCGTACACGAATCCGGGGCGACATCAGGCTTTCTCGGGAAAAAATGTCTTGACTTCCCGCGATGGTTCTGATAATCAGAATGGCAATAGGTTTTATTTGTCTATAATTCCAAATTCGGCTCCCCGTAAACTTGTTGGCGGGGCCTAATAAAAGGAGGATTGGGTATGGTTAAAAAGATGATTGTTGTTCTCAGCGCTTTGGCCCTGATCATCACTGCGGTGGGTGTAGCTAGCGCTTGGATGCCCGCCATGATGGGTGGTGGATGTGCTGCCTCTGGGGACATGATAATGATCCCCATGAAAGTGAAGACGGCATTCACTAGGTCAACATCGGGCACAATCGGTGGTGACAGTACGCTGTTGCTGTGCGATTGTGAGCAGTACACAGCACCGGGTGGTTTCCGGCCTTGGGGCGTGTGGAAGGGCACAAGATGCGCTATGAAGGTTCAGGTCATCCCTCCCAAGTGCGTTGCGCCCCCCATGGGTGGCCCGTTGGCTTGGGGTGCTCCTCCTGCTGTTATGCCTGGTGGCCATCTGTTGAGCAATATCGAGAGCTACTCGATAAAGTCCCCTGGCTGCAACCCGTGTGTAACCAGCGGCCTGCAGTATGAAATGATCAAGAAACAGCAGGTTAAGTGAGACAAAATCTAGACCGGATACATTTTCGGAAGAGAGATCGGGCTCAATGCCCGATCTCTCTTTTTTATAGATCGCACCCTTAGACCCCAGGCAACCTGGTAAACCTCCAGATCCATTCTTTCCGGGCATAGGATGCCCGAGAGCCGACGCAGCGCTCATCAAGCAGGGTATGAGAACCTGATCCTGCCAAAACCTCTTCCAAGCCTTTGACAAAGCAACCTTTCGCGGATAAGGAATAATATCTATATTTTCATGACGAGAAGCCTAAACGGGGGTCACGCGTTGCCCATAACGTCTTACGTTCTTATTCTCGATTTCGGGTCTCAATACACGCAGCTTATAGCCAGACGTATTCGAGAGGCCGGTGTATACTGCGAGATACAGCCGTTTAACCGGGGAATGGCGGCCGCTCGCCAAAAGAGGCCTGCTGCCATCGTTCTTTCGGGTGGTCCTGCAAGCATTTACGACGACAATGCGCCTCAACTCGACAGAGGAATTCTCGAATTGGGGGTGCCGGTCCTTGGAATTTGCTATGGACTACAGGGAATTGCCCACACGATGGGAGGAAGGGTTCAACCCGCCCAGGATAGAGAATATGGCCGGGCCACGTTAAGCCGCGTACGAGACGACTCGATTCTACTCCAAGGTATCTCAGCCGGCGCGCAGGTATGGATGAGTCACGGAGACAAAGTGATCGAGCTTCCGGAAGGCTTTAAAGTCACTTCAAGCACGGAAGATACCGCGGTTGCTTCGTTCGAGAGCGAGGATAGCCGTATCAGTGGCGTCCAATTCCATCCTGAAGTGGTTCACACCCCTGAAGGGGTAATCGTACTCAGAAACTTCCTGTACAAGATTGCAAAGCTTGAGGGCAACTGGACCATGGCCTCCTTCGTGGAGACAGCCGTGGCGGAAGTGAATAGTCGCGTGGGCGAAGCTCATCTGGTTGCTGCATTGTCCGGAGGGGTGGATTCCTCAGTGATGGTGACACTTCTCCACCAGGCTGTCGGCGATCGCCTTCATCCGATTTTCGTGAATAACGGTCTCTTGAGAAAGGGGGAGGCTGAGGAGGTTCTCAGCATATTCCGGGACCAACTTGGCATTGAACTGGACTATGTGGATGCATCCGATAGGTTTTTGACGAAGCTTCGCGGGGTTACTGATCCCGAGCAAAAGCGGAAGATTATCGGCGAAGAATTCATAAGAGTCTTTGAGTCCGAGGCAGCGAGGTTTCCCAATGTCAGATACCTGGCACAGGGAACTCTTTATCCTGACGTCATAGAGAGCGTCTCCTTCAAGGGTGGCCCCTCAGTCACTATCAAAAGCCATCATAATGTGGGCGGCCTGCCTCAGGTGATGCGTTTGGAGCTTATCGAACCTCTGCGAGAGCTTTTCAAAGATGAGGTGCGTAAGCTAGGTGCGCAACTCGGAGTTCCGGACTCAATCCTCTGGCGACATCCGTTTCCGGGTCCGGGTCTGGCTGTGCGAATCCTAGGAGAGGTCACGCCGGATCGAGTAGCTTTGTTGCAGGAAGCGGATTCCATAGCCATGGAAGAGATACGGAAGGCCGGCTTGTACAGAAGCATCTGGCAGGCATTTGTCGTACTACTCCCGGTCAGGTCGGTGGGAGTCATGGGTGACGAGCGCACATACGAACATGTGGCCGCGCTCAGGGCTGTGGAAGCAACGGACGGGATGACTGCCGACTGGTATCCGCTGCCCTATGAAACTCTAGCAGTGATTTCAAATCGTATAATCAATGAGGTGCGGGGGATCAACCGAGTTGTCTATGACGTCTCGTCCAAACCCCCCAGCACGATTGAGTGGGAATAGTATTCGCGGATGGCAATTAGAAAAGGCCAAATCGTCTGACTTGGCCCACGTTCGTCGAAAGAGTCTATCCGGACTCAAGCGTGGCGTAGCCAGCGCTCGATGTATGTTTTCAATTTTTCCATCTTTTCCGCGGGAAAATCGTCAATCATCTTCTTAATTTCGTCATATCGCGGGTCTTCCTGAAGCGGCCTGTAGGGTTGCCTTCGGGTTTTCGCACCGGACACATCCGTGGTTCGCATTCTCTCCTCTCCTGATTCTAATTATTTGTTCTGATTCCTCAATGGCGATGGCTCCGCTAATAGTCCACTTGATGCAGCTTGTCAATCGAAAACGGATCGGGCCAGAAGGCGCGCACTCATGCTGGATAAATGAATGTCATTGCGAGCGGGGCGCTCGCAATCCCCTTCCTTAAGCGCTTAGGTTGCTGCGCCATTTCACTTCCCGAAACGACAGGGATCCGTGGGTTACGCGAGCAGGTGAATGGTCTCCCGGACCTTATATCATTACCTTATGGCCGTCCAGATTATTCAGACAATGATACCCTATAATATTAATATGTTGCTATGATTATATCAATACTCACATGCCATAAAACGTATAACAATTTCAATTGACGGCAGATATATGATGTGGTAATGCTCTGCCGAGAACGTTTTTCGGGGTTATGCATGGCTTCGATATTTACAGGACGCTCGGGCGACACGGTAAAACTCCCCAACCACACTCTCCTTTACGGGATCATCCTTGTGGTTCTCGGAATCTTCGTCACTTTGGGGTCTGTGACGCGCCTCTACGAACTAAGGGAGTTCTTCCCGCTCAGGCTTCCTGAGCAGGTGAACGAATTCATTCTCAATTATGTGCCCTTCATCCTCGGAACTTTCATCACCACAGTGGCCGCGCTGGCAGGATTGATAGTTGGTCTGAACTGGACGTTCGGCGGCCTGAGACACATGTCTCATCTGAGGGCAGCGCTTCGAGTGGCCGGGGACTACTATCGCCCCGAGGACGTCTCCCTTGGGCTAAAAGACGGGAAACTCCATTCGTACGATCGGGCCCCCTCGTTTATCTTCTCTCTGATAGGGAGTGTGTGGTCCAATGCAAGGTACATTTCCGAGATTCCTGGATTGATCGTACGGTGGAATGTGCGCTTTGTCTGGAAAGCCCTTTTCATGGGAATTGCGATCCACTTTCTCTTCAAGCTATTGGAACTATTGCCGCCCTACTTATCGGGGCTCGGACTGGGGACAGGTTACGTGGTACCGTCTCCCATGCCGTTCTACAATCTGCTCCTCGTAGTCTGCGCACTGAAGCTCTCGGTGGCTTTCTGCCTCATACCCCTGAAGAAACCCGGGGCGAGTCGCGAAATGGATTCCATGATCGTCGAGGGCAAAGGTCATCCCTGTGTCTTCTTCAGCATTCTGGAAGAAGGCTCAAAAATTTTTGCCAACAAGGGCTTTTCCAACAGGATTTCCAGATCCAAGGCCGTCCTGTGCGGAGATAGCGAGACATTGATCGGCACGCTAATAGAGAGTTTCCCCGAATATGTCAGGACTTCGTCTAGGGTTGGAGCTCTTCTGAGCTTGTCTCTAGGCTCGGTCATGATCCTCGTGGGATTTCTCCAGATTATCTTGATGCAATATCCGACTTTTTCCGTAGGCTACGAAGATTTTTTCCGGCTCTATCTGTTCAGCCTCGTCGTCGACATTCTAATGAACGTGGCGTTAATTCTTTTCGGAAAGAGTTTTCTTGACCAGGCTCGTTCGTTGATGGCCATTTACAGATTCCGCTCAAGCCTGGTTTATGTGGAGGCAAAAGGAGACTTCGAGAAAAAAATACTCCCCGATCTAAAAGGAATCGTCGCTCCCGAACGACTCTTTAATCCTCTGAATCAGTGTGCGTTCAACGTCCGATTCTTTTCAGCGGAGGCCATATCGGAGGCCGTAACCCCTGAAGGCATGAGGGAACTCGTTGGACTCGAGACTTCGGGGCGCCTGGCCAAGGATGTCGGCAGGCTGAAGTTCCTGCCATTTCAGGTGAAATTTATGGAGAGATATCCATCATCCTGGAAACCCGACGAAGAATCGTTGGAAGAGAACGACGAACAGGTGGTTCAGGCAGCGGGTGATCCTACTATAGAAATAGCGGAACCACCTTCGCCTTCGGCAGCAATTGCACCGGGTAATTGCACATGATACTCCAAGGCATGCTATTGCTATCTTTGGGGGGAATGTTGACAACAGTGGATTACGATCCGGCTGTAGGCAGACCGGAGATTTGTATGCCCAGCCTTCGGCCGCCTGCTGTTAGCCGGCGGGCAAGTGCAGGGCGAAAATCGGCCCATATAAGCATCCGTGAGTTGGACGATCTCAAACGAGTGATTTTGTCTCTCGGCGGCAATCCGAGCTATGCTCGGATACTTGTTTTGGCAGGCCGGGAATTTAATATCGATCCCGTCTTCATTGCCGCGGTTGCTCACGTCGAATCGAGTTTCAGGCCAAGGGCTGCTTCTTGTCGCAACGCGCGCGGGCTCATGCAACTGAGGCCCATAGTGATAAAGGTTTTGGGGGTAACAGACCCCTGGAACCCTCATCAAAATATCATGGCCGGCGCTGCGTACCTCCGTCACTGTTTCGAGCGATACAAGCACTGTCGCAATTCGACCTATCTGGCCCTCGCCGCTTATAACATCGGGCCGGGCTCCGTGGAAAAGCTCAAGCGCTCGGACGCAGCGGGACGGTTTGTGCGAAAAGTCCTGCGGGTATACAATCGATTGACAGACGCTCCCATTCCCTTGACAGGCAAGGCTTTGAAGAGTTTAGATAAGACTGCTCGTTCTCCAAGAGCAGGAAATCATGGGCGGATTGCGAAATACAACAAACAAATGGCTTCTTTGGCCAAATCAAGCACAGCCAGGCGCCGATACAAACCAGGTTCCGCTGCCGGCCACCGGAGACTTGCCGGCTCGCTCAATGAGCTACACTATATCGCGCACTAAAATGCCGCCAAAAGATCACGATACGGCGTTTGTGGCACCGGGCCGGAAAGCCGAGTGCCGCAATTCCCTCTCGCAAGACTCCTGGCGCATCTAAGTTCGTATCGGGTCGGCATCAACGGTCATGCCGAATCCCCTCTTTTGCCGGGGCGAGGTGAACAGATGAGATCTCTTTTGCCAAAATTAATCGTTGTGGCTTTGGCAGTAGTGTTTTGTACCACTATCATGAGCCGAGCCGAAGACTATCTGGTGATCAAAAAGAAGGGCGGCTCCACTCAAAAAGTGCCCCTTAATTTCGCTCCCGACCAGATCGAATCCTTTCATGTAGAGTCGAAGCCGGCCAAGGGAACTCAATCGGGAAAAGGAACCACGGCAGCCCCTGGAGCAGAACCGGCACAAAAGGCTGGTGAGGGCCAAGGTGAGACTGTCGGAAGACAACCGGAAGGGAACCCCTTGGGAATTCAGCCAAGCAATCCTCCTTCATCTCCTATGGTCCTGAAGAAAGAGCCTGGAACGTCTTCCCCTTCTTCTGGCGGCCCCAAAGCCGGTCAAGCGGCCCCGGGTAAAGGTACAGCGACAGAATCCGGACAGCCACTTTCCGGACCCAAGGCTTCTCAAGGGCCTACAACCAGGGAACCTGCTGCCGCTGCACCAAGAAAGTCGGTGTCGGGCCCTGTTGCAGCAGCGTTGCCGGGCGGCAAAGGTGCTTTTAATGTAAACATATACAAATTGCCACAGAATATCCAAGCGTTACCAGATTACAGCGCGTTCAAACCCGCGCAGACCCTCACTTGCGACGAGATCTATCTCGACCCTTCGAAAGGCGAGAACAAACTTTCAGGTCTCCCCGAGAATACCAATGATCTTGGAATGCGATTTATCGGGACGTTTATGGTTTCTGGAGAGGGGATCTTCAGATGGAGACTCGACTCCAAAGATGGGTCCAGGATGAACATAGACGACAAAACGCTGATCGAGAACGACGGCATCCATGAGCCCTCATCCAAGACAGCGTATCTCCACCTTGGGGAAGGAATCCACACGATTATTGTCGACAGCTTTAATTCGCAAGGGCCTCCGGTTTTGAAATTATACGTACAGCCACCGCTAGGCCCGGAGCAGATCTTCTCCTTGAGCAGCGGATTAGCAGGCTGGGAGGAACCTGCCAAGCCGTACGACGTGCTCTGGGGACAAGTCTATTTTGTTCCAAAAGGCAACTACCCTGAAGGACCGGATTTTAGTCGGCTCAGTCCTATTGGACGTGTCATCGCTCCAAATCTCAATGTGTCTGGAGGCGAAGGATTCGTTGGCCTTCCTGACAGGAAAGAGATGATAGGAATTCGGTATCAGGGATTCTTTAATGTTCAAGGCGCGGGCATCTTTGCATTTCGGCTCCTTGCTGACCACTTTGCCCGTTTGACGATCGGCAAGCAAAATATTGTGAATATAACCGGTGGACTGAAAGCCGACCCAACAGGGAAGCTCGGATGGGCATTCCTTCAGCAAGGGAGTTATCCCATCACGATTGACTATTTTCATCCCAAGGGGGAACCGCGCCTGGAATTGTACGTTACCGAACCTAGGAAGAAAGAGGAACTATTCACACCCGCCGCTACTTTGACAGGATTCTCGTCGGAGGAGGGGGGGGTGAGCCTCATTCCCGCTTTCGTGTACTTTCTGAAGCCGAATACCAGGAAGATGCCCAATTATAATAAGCTTTCCCCTTCCGGGATGTTCTTTACCAAGTCAATAGATTATCCTCCTAACAGAGGTACGCGAGAGTTCCCGGGTGTGCCTAAACGAGATGATTGGTTGGGCCTCAGGTTTTACATCAAGTTTTCGCTCTCGGATCAGGAGGCAGGAACCTACAAGTTTCGAGTTGTCTGTGGCAATGCGGCTCGCTTGATAATCGGCAAGAAGATGATCATAAACGCAGACGGCGGAGGGAAAGTCACGGAGCAATCCGGGACCGCTACCATGGAAGCGGGTAGCCACGAAATGTTTCTCGATTATTTCCAGGGCACTGGCCCCAGCGCGTTACAGTTGTTTATAACTCCGCCAGGGGGGCAAGAAAAAGTATTCGCTTTTCAATAGTAATGCGTTTTCGCTTTCAAACGAGCAAGACGACAGGCACGGAGGCCTGTCGTCTTGCCGCGTCCCGCGGGATAGGGCTGGCGTCTCTGTCCGCCAAGACTTGCTTAATCATTTTTCAAAACCGAACAGGTTATAACCATACATTTGCAGCCGAGGAATTTGCGGACGCTTTCGTGGGGCAGGCTTTCTAGCCCGCCACTGAACATGGCCTTCCCCCCGGCAGGCCGGAAAGCCTCCCTGGAAGACTGAGTGATCACAGCAAGTATAAAAGGAGCTGGAGTGGGCGCTCCTATTCCTTCCCGATGTTTACTACCCACCCATAAGGATCCGGCTTAACACCTGTCTGCATTGCCACCAGCTCCTCGAACAACATTGCGGCTACTTTTCCAGTCTTGCCGTCCGCGACCTGATGGTCCACCTCTTTGTATCGGAAGCTGCTCACCGGGGACACAACGGCTGCCGTCCCGGATCCGAAGATCTCTTGCAAACTTCCGTCTTCAGCACAGTGGACGACCTCTTCTATGGAAATCTGCCGTTCGGTGACCTTTAAGCCCCTGTCTTTGGCGAAAAGAATGACAGAATCCCTCGTGACGCCGGCCAAGATCGTTCCCTCAAGAGCAGGAGTTATGATTTCATCATTGATGCGAAAGAAGATGTTCATTGTGCCCACTTCCTCCACCGAGACCTTGTCTACCGCATTGAGCCACAGAACCTGTGTGAATCCCGCGGCATGAGCCTCTTCCGCGGCCAGGAGGGAAGCAGCATAGTTTGCACCGGTCTTGGCCTCACCTACTCCGCCTCTGCATGCACGGATATACTTGTCCGTCACCATGATCTTTACCGGCGCAAAGCCTTCGGGATAGTAGGCTCCCACAGGTGAAAGAATAATATAGAAAAGATATTGGTCGGATGGTCTTACGCCCAGGTGTGGTTCTGAGGCGATTATTGTGGGACGGATATAAAGCGACGTGCCCGGAGCTCTTGGTATCCAGTCCCTATCTAACCTGATGAGACGGCACATCTGCTCCATAAATAATTCCGGATCTACGGCCGGAATGCACACACGCGCACAGGATTTGTTAAAGCGCCTTATATTCATGTCCGGCCGGAAAAGGAAAATATCATGTTCGTTCGACCCTGCGAAAGCCTTCAAACCTTCAAAGACCTGTTGTCCGTAGTGGAGAGTCATCGTACCCGGGTGGAGAAGAAGGTTATCCATAGGCAGAATTTTCGGTGGCTGCCACCCACCTTTGTCGCGGGCAAATGACATCAGCAGCATGTGGTCCGTAAAGATGTTTCCGAATCCGAGGTTATTTTCGTCATACGTTTGCGAGCCGGTCCTGTTGCGCGGTACGGTTCCCATAAAGCCTCCATTCGTTTCTAAACGGGGATCTGTATTCTGCGGGCCCGGGCTTGTTCCCGGCATTGAGCGGGCATCGTGGCAGAGCAAGCCGGGATTCATACGATATCCGGGTCTGACTCTAAATGATTACCAAAGGCCGAGAATCGAGTCAAGTTCGGGTTGAATCGAAACGTGTACTTGATGGACGTGGGGCCTGTCTTGGCAGAGCCAATTTCTGAAGCCAGCGGCAGGAATTCTTTTCAAACGGGAGTGACAGGTTGTCGAATCAGGATCGCTACAAAGGCTCCGGCTGCTAGAGCGAAACCGACGAAAAATAGTGGCCAATGGAAAGGATTTGGATAGCCCCCATTCATAATATTGATATAGTCCCAGCAAAAGGAGACGATTACCGTTAATCCTCCGCCGGTTACCAAGGCCCAGTCCTTTGCGCACGTAACGACAGGCCGACCCGCACCCTCGTAACGAAGAACAGTGATGCCCGAAGTTATCAGGGCTAACGATACCAAAACTGGAGCCAATACCGGCGCCACCCACGGCACCGGCACAAGGAAGAGCAGGTCCCACGTCATTATGCTGGGCGGCCAGTCAAGGAAGAGCTTGAGCCAAAGATAGTAGAATATGTCCCAGACCCCAAAGGCTATCATGAAATAGGCCCAAGACTCGCGGCGATTTTTCCCGGCCACGATCCCGACAGTGGCCAACATTAGCAGTGTAGAGGCCTCTCTGCCCAGTTCGATGAGAAGACGCCGCCAATGCTCCTCCCCCAAAGCTTTGATTTGCTCGACAGTTTGAATGGGGAACTTGAACCCACCGTGGGCCAGAGGGTAATAGAGGGCCCGAAGGTAATCCACCACCGCCGATTCGACGAAAGCGAACGCCACAGCCCACAAAACAACGGCGAAAAGCAGCCTCACGGTCTTCCCTGGTATCTGGGAACCCCTACCAGTAGTCGTCCGACCCAGTGGCTTGTTCGATAAATCGAGTCCTCGTGTATGCCTCACATTGGCAGCACGAGAAGTCAGACCAGCGACTCTTCAAGGCGGTGTCCAGACAACTGCTGTAATGGTCGCAGTCCACCTTTCTGTAAGGTCTGTCCGATTCTCGGTTACCTTTCACCAGTACAGGACACGGATCCATCACTTAAACCAACCTCCCATCGGGTTGCGGGATGCCCATCGGCAAGAACCCCCCCGGGCATTTCGGAAGATCTTTTTTGGCATGTACGCAACGCCAACCAACCCCTTCAAAGCGAAACGCCATAGTGGCCTTTTGATCACGTGATTTGGACCTCAACAGCCTTGCGCAGCATCCGCTGTGGTTTCATTGACGAGTTCACGTTTCAGAAAACCGCGTAAGGCAAAGGATCAAATTCCAAATTCGCTGAGTCTCCAGGGACATAGCCACACGACCCAGCGGGATACGAATCCATAAACCAGTCCAGAGCGGTTGTCAAGCTCTCCAACTTTGGATCGCAGATTTATTCTGGACACCGGAAGCGGAGGTTGCTAGCATTACTACCTTTACAATGGTACTGGGCGTTTTGCGCCGCCAGTCACAACATCTCTTCCAGCTAGGATGGATCCCGATGATCGTCGCGCACATATCGCAGAAAGGGAAGCTGGTGGCCGATATAACCTACAGGGCCGGCCTTCACGTCGAAGTGCGCGTTGCCAAAGAATTTCGGCGTGACGAAGTATGCTTTGCGCTGGAGCATTCCCTGAACGGGGAACTGAAAGGCGGATGGGAGGAGGCACTTGACACCTACTTCAATGACGGTGTCTTCGATTCCAAAGACAGTGTCTTTCGAGGGGAAATGCGCCGTGTCGGCAGCGCCAAAGATCATAAATCCCTCTTTCAACAAGCCGCACATGCTTTGCTGAAGGATCTCGAACCGCATGGATACCAGGTGATAGTGGAATTCATCTGACAGTCTGCGGCAGGATTCCGTGATCCTTCGCTGACAATCGAGGTGGCCCTCACCAAAAAGGTGCGACCGAGCGCGGCGGCCAATCAAAATTCACCGTTCCCAGCGAGCCAGGACGCTCGTAGCGGGCAAAGAATTCATTCTCGGTCTCGGACGCAATACAGGATTGGTAGGGCAACCCCACGAGCCGCGGGGCCGTCCCGTGGGAATCCCATTGGTCCCGGCACTCAAACGGTGCAACCCTAGGAGCCTGTCGCGTGACCTATGTCGTAGATCGAGCCAGTCGAGTCTGCGACGGATTAGCAGTCTACGCAGAGTGCGACGCTCTAGCCCAGCGGGCAACCGAGGAAAACCTTTGCCGATCCTCTCTGGATCTTTAAACGCACGAGCCCATTGCCTTTCGCCCGTGCAAGGGCCTTGTTGAAGCCCTTGACATCCGAAATAGGCTTTCCATCCACTTCCAGTATTACATCACCGACTCTTAGTCCCATTCTGCTGCCTGCCCCGTCGAGGTCGGAAATCTCCTTTATTCGGACTCCTTTCCCAGGCTTCAAGCCCATCTTCTGGGCAGTCGCGGTCGGCACCTTTTCTATTTGGATCCCAAGTTCGTTTGAATTTACGGCCGGGGTCGAGGGCGCTGCGGACGCAAGAGCTTTCTGGGTGCGCTCCCCAACAGTGACGTCTACGTCAAAAGTCTTGTCATCCCTGAACACTGTCAATTTGGCCTTCGCACCCGGCTTTTGGCGTCCTACCATATTCTTCAAATGCGCAGAGTCCGTTACCTCCTTGCCGTCACATTTGATAATAATGTCTCCAGACTTGATGCCGGATTTTTCAGCCGGGCTGTCGGCGACCACTTGTGCAACGAGAGCTCCATTGGTTCCGGGCGCCCCGAACGATTTCGCCAGCGACTCGTCAAGATCCTGAATATTGACCCCCAGGAGGCCTCTGCGAACCTTACCGTTCTTGACCAGGTCATCCATTATCGATCTAGCTGAATTTGCCGGAATTGCGAACCCAATGCCTTGATAACCGCCCGTGCGCGTAGCTATGGCAGTGTTGATTCCAATCACCTCGCCATTGATGTCCACCAGAGGCCCCCCGGAATTGCCCGGGTTAATAGCAGCATCGGTTTGAATGAAATCTTCGTATCCGATAATCCCTACATTGGTTCTACCTGTGGCGCTCACAATTCCGGAGGTGACAGTCCGGTTGAATCCAAAGGGATTACCCACTGCTATAACGATCTCACCAACTCGCAGTTTGGAAGAGTCGCCGAATTTGGCTACCGGGAGACCTGTGGCTTCAATCTTGAGAACGGCAATGTCACTCTCTTTGTCGGCGCCAATCACCTTGGCCTTAAAGGATCGTTTGTCCGCGAGGGTTACCTTGACTTCATCAAAGTCTTTAACAACGTGTGAATTCGTAAGAATGTGGCCGTCAGCGGATACGATGACGCCGGAACCCGTGCCCTCGGTACGAAACCCGCCACCGTAGTGGGGGCCTTTCTTGAAATGCTTGAAGAAATCCTTACCGCCAAAAAAATCCCTAAAATGGGGGGATTTGAAAAAAGGCTCCAGATCCGGCCCAATTGGTGCCGAACTCTCTTTCTTTGAGGACTTAATGTTTACCACCGTGGGCATACACATTTCAGCTACCCTGACAAAAGCCTCATCCAGTTGTTTAAGGGCCAGGGGAGCTTCCGCGACGGCGGGGGCAGTTGGAATAGTCGCAAGCATCGCGATCGCAAGCATCGCCACGATCGAGATCTGAATTGACCGGTATCGGCCTCGCGTCATGGAAGTTTCTCCTTCTCCACATAATGAACTCGTGCCATCTGACCCGCATCAGCACTCTTGTTTGGATCGTGTTTAGCCAAGCCGCAGGCCAACCAATAGGTCCAAATCTATAGCACACGGAAATCGACCGGTGAAGGGCAACATTCACGTCCCGAACTAAGGCACATGCTTTCCTTTGGCTCGGGACGCCCTATTACCGGATATAATCGAAACTTTGGCAGGAGTCGGTTCGGCTGCTAAGGCTCTGGTTCCGCCTCAGACAACACATGAAAATAGCCTGGCTTGGACTCGACGTCCGGTTTAGCCCGATCGGGGTCTGTATTGATGACTATCCAGCGCCACAGGCCGGGAACATCAGGTGTAAATTCAAAAGATGTCTTGCCCACGGGAACCTTCAAGAGCACGTAAGTTCCTGCCGGCCTGATAAACACAATATAAAAACCATTGCCTTTCTGGTCCCCACCGGAACAGGTCCACTTAAAAACGCCTGCCTTTCCGAGTTCAATTGTGCGGGCTGGAGCCAGGGTTGGGGGGCATACGAGAGATCCCCCTCCTTCTTCGGCCGAATACGCACAATCCAACGGCCCCACGAGGCAGGGTGCAAAGAAGAGAAAAGCAACGAAGGAAGCACCAATTCTTGTCATGCGACATATTCCAGAGCCGCCGGTTGCAAGTGAATTAATTCTCTCAGCTCTATTGCTGAAAAGTTACCCCGATAACGGAATGAGCCTCGCTATTTCGTGGTGATCAGGCCGTTCCATCCTTGTTTTCGAGTTGAAAGCCTAGCCCAAAGCTCCACTCTTTGCAAGGTGGCAGTGGTCTGTTTCACAACTTCGGATGGGTAGGACATGCGGCTAATATTAAAGTTAATTATAAAGAAATTAATATAACATTTCAATTTTACTTGATAGATCTTCAATTATTTGATATAAAACAATTGCACTGTTCACGCGAGGTGAAACACTATGAATACGAGCCAATCGAGTCCGGAAAAACGCACAATTAAGGTCAAGGATTTCCTGGAAGATTTCCACGCCGGAATTTCGGATGGGGAACTCTTGAAGAGATATCATCTCACTCCCGCTGGGTTGGAAAAATTCTATAGCATGCTCCTGGAGCGCCACATCATTGAGACTCAGGAACTCCAGGCTCATGACAGGCGGGACAATCTTCGGGGGGCGGAAGCATTGCAACAGGACGAGGAGAAAGCCCGATTCATTTGTCCGTCCTGTCTGGTAGCACACGACACAATGTTTGACATTTGTCCTACGTGCGGGGTCTCTTTCCAGGAGTTGATGAACCGGGAGCGCCGAATCGAGGGGGCAATTCCTGACATTCGCCGGGCTTCCTCCGTGGAGGGTGAAATGGGCTCCGATCCCAAAGCCAGGGTAATTTGTAGCGGCGGTGGCCAGGAACACATGCTGTCTGATTGTCTCCCACTTAGTCCGGAAAACGAACATGCCACGGAACCGGAGCAAGAAAGCGACAAGGTCTTTTTTACGAGAGTGGACAGCCCGAGTGGGAGTCGGCCGACGTTTGACGAACCTCTGGATGAAATAGTCCAAGGCAGCCCTTTTGATTATCCGGGTGAAGATCCCGACAATGGGAGGTCTATTGAAGTCCTGTGTGACTCGTGCCAGGAAACCATGCAGACGGGTCTGCGCGACGTTTATGATCGGGGCCGAAGTTATCTGGCCATTAAAATGTCTGCCGCCTCTCTAATCCTTGGACTGCTAGGATGCCTGATGGTCAGTTTCTTTGACGGTTATTCGCTGGGAAGGTTGATAGTAGTCTGGGCCACAGCTATTTTCTTTTTGGCCGGTGCTTCGCTTTTCACTGTCGGATCGTTCATGTTTCTGGCTAGGGAAAAAGTCTACTTGTGTCCTATCTGCCGGAGGATTTATCCAAAGGAGTGAAAGCGGCGTGTGCTTTCAACATCCAATTTGATTTAGCCAGGCGCCGGCAGCGCGTAAAATTTACAAGGGGACCTAACACGGGTCCCTTTTCCTTTGGTAGCAGCCCTGGAAGGCGAGTGATGGATTTGATAAATTGCTTATAATCATGAGAATCACTGATGGTACCCTGAATGGAGATTAATCTCATAAAAATTATGTTTGGAAGGCTCCTGCAGGCCCTTCGTATCAAGGAACCACCCTCCCGGCACGTGGAGATCGGCCCGGCCGATCAGGGCCTCAAAGAGGCTTTTAGAGTCTTTTCTGATGGGATTGGAATTGCCGGGCAGATTTTTTTCCCGTCAGCCCATCCTGCGATGTTGTATCCGGTATTGATCATTTGTCATGGTATTCCCGGCAGCGGAGTGGCAAGACCCTGGGATGATCCCGGATACGAGGGATTGGCACAAGAGTTCTTGTCCTTGGGAATTGCCGCTGTGATTTTCAATTTCAGAGGATGCGGCGAGTCTGGAGGAGACTTTGATATGACGGGTTGGGTTCGTGATCTAGAGGCTGTACTGGACAAAATCCTGAATACACCTCACGTAGACCCCACTCGTGTGATCCTCCTGGGATTCAGCGGGGGCGGTGCCTCAGCGATCCGGGTTGCCGCGGACAATGCGCGCGTGTTCGGAGTTGCCGCAGTGGGAACGCCGGCCGATTTTGGAATTATTTGAAAAAGATCCGGCCGAGATCGTGGCAGATTTCAAAGAAAGGGGTCTGATCAGGGACCCAGAGTTTTCCTCACAATCTGGATCGCTGGATAAACGGTTTCAAGGAGATAGAGCCGAGGCGATGGATAGCTCAGGTACGAGCGAAGCACATACTGATCGTACACGGGGACGTGGACGAACTGATCCCAGTAGAACAGGCTACAGAGATCTTCAATAATGCTCCGGCGGGTGTGGCGGAACTCTCAGTTATTCCCGGAGGGATGCACAGGTTGCGACTTAACGCGCATTGTATTGAAATACTTAAAAATTGGATCTTAAGGTCCCTCGGCTGGGAAGCCTGATCGCACCGAGTTCCGGATTGTTAGCCACCGCTTCGTCAAAAGGACCTTGTAACTTTTCTACGGGCCTCAAGATTCACGGCAGAGTTCGCCGAGAACGCAGAGATAAAAGATGGTTTGTTCAATTCGACGTCAGTTACCGCGTTCTGCGCGGTGAACAATTAGGGATTTCTGAGCAGGACGATCACACCTGATAGAATTTCATGCGCGGAAGCTCCACTGCGGTCAGCTTGTTTCCGTAGACTGCACCGGTGTCGATTCCTATTTTCCCCGGAGTTACAAACGGTATCTCAAGGGCGGTATGCCCGAAAATTACTCTCTTGCTCCAATCGTATGCAGAATAGATGAATTCCTCCCTGATCCAGAGCAGATCTTCCTCTGATTGTTCGTTCAAAGGCACGCCGTCTCTCAACCCAGCATGAACAAAAATGTAATCAGGGGTCTCGTAATGCAGGGAGAGAGACAAAAAGAATTCGAGATGCTCCTCAGGCAAAACGAAAGCTTTTCTTCCTATGCCACCTTCGACATAACTGGCAATTGTCTCCGCTCCGCCATTGGCCACGTACAGCATTTGATCCTTTTGCTGGATGTAATAATCCAGAAGCATCTTTTCGTGATTTCCCTTTAAGAATACGAAATTCCCGCCTTCCTTCCGAAGCCGTACGAGATACTCCACGACCTCGCGAGACTTTGGCCCGCGGTCGATGTAATCACCTATGAATAGGAGTAGATCACCCTCTTCTTTGCGCCAAGGAAGGATTTTCATCATGGCCGCGAGTTTATCGTAACAGCCGTGGATGTCTCCTACCGCAAATATTTTTCTGCTCATGGTCTGATTTTATAGACCCTTATTAAGCGTATTGTCAACGCCAGAAAAAGCACTTTCGCCAGCGATAAAGCGGCATTTGAAAGAAATCCCACATCATTTGACAAAACGCTTGTGAAAAAGCGTTAAAACAGGTAGAACCGCCAAGAATGATTAATGAAATATTTGGCCGCGTCTTTAAGGGCCAATTTGTAATGTACTAGCGAGAAATCGGGGTCTCACTGTTTCGATGTGCTCGCTGTGAATCAGAACCGATGGCGGGTATGGGAGTCCATTCAGAATGAAGCTTGAACCTGTACCGGTTTTTGCGCGGTTTTTGGGAGCAGACAATGAGACATTTTCGGCGCATTCTAATAGTCATTGCATTGCTAGCGGTTATTTTCGCCACCGCGGTGGTGGTAAGCATAAGCGTTTTGCCGGAGACGGACCTGATCCGTGTCCGAGTTCAGGATCAGTTGAGCAGTCTCACCGGGCAGATTGTCAAATTGGGGCCGCTGAAGGTCTCGTGGTCCTTTCCCAGACTTATATCCTTGAATGTTCAGGGCATTTCCATAACTTCCAAAGAAGGCGCAAAGCTCGTTTCAGCAGACAGACTCATCCTTATACCGTCCCTGGCCCCTCTCTTGAAAAAGGAAATAGCCGTTGAATCGACGACCATCGAGGGATTGCGCGTTTCAGTGCGAAGATCTCAAAAGGGAACGATTCAGGGGGCTCTAATCCCTCTACCGTCAACTTATGCCGGTAAGCCCTCACCAAAGCAGAAAAACGTGGGACCGGAAGTTACCATAGAGAGTGATGGCCACCCGGTTAGGTCTGCCAATGCAAAACCGGAGAACCATCTTCACTTGTCCATCAATGAGGTGAAGCTTGTTGATGGCAGAGTTGATTGGATCGATCAAAAGATCTCTCCCGGGACGGTAGTTGAGAGGTCTCTGAAGCAGATCAACGGCATCCTCAAGAAGAACGCGGCGGACAACGTTGTCTCGGTCAACATCACCGGCCGACTGGACCGCGGACAGCCAAAAGACCATTCAGTGCGGATTGAGGGGCAGGCCGCATTGAGTCAAGATCAGTCCAATGTGGAAAGAATCGCGATGAATGTATCCTCCGATTCTTTGGAGCTGAGGCCCTTCCATATATATTTCCCGCCCAAGCCCCGCGTTGCCCTGGAGTTCGACAACGCTGCTGTCCAGGCACATTTATCTTGGGAAAAGGCGGGTCCCGTCAAGCTTGCCTTGAAAACGGTTCTGAAAGCTAATTCCTATGGACACTCGCACGTGAACATTCAAGGTGACATTCTCTTTGCTCCGGATATGTCCGCAATTCAAAGTTTACAGGGGACCGCGGAAACCGACATGCTTCCGATGGCGCTTTTCAAGACGTCTCTCCCTCGGCAACTTCCTTTCCATCCTGGCAGCGGACTAGCGAGAGCGGCAATCAAAGGAGACTGGAACGCAGCCAATAATTGGAGACTCCAGGGAACGTTGAGCCTCGAGAACATAGTACCTACGGGGGTGTATGGGGGCATTGCCAAGAAAATGAGCCTCTGGGCCCAAGCCAAACTGGATCCGGATCAGTTGTTATTGGACAATATGGAGATACGCGGAGCCGGAAAGCTCGTATCGCTGAGAGGTAAGGTAGCCCGCCCCTTTTCGGAGAGTCGGTCTCTGGACTTACAGGGTGAGATCCCACTTCGGCCCGAGTGGTTGAAACACCTTGGAGTTCAGCTACCTAATGCCTTGCATATTCGGGGAGCCCTTCCCATTCGATGGATGGCAAGGGGCCTTCCTCGAAGGCTATGGCTCGACGCGAGCGCCGACATCACCTCCGCTGCCCTTGAATGGGCGCCTTATCTGGAAAAGGACTCGGGCAAAAAGGGGAACATCTCCATCAAAGGAACCTTCTTTCCCTGGAAAGAGCAAAAGAATTTGGAACCTGCCATTGTCACAATAGGCATGATAGGGTCTCGGATACGCCTCAAACCACAGGGCCCGTGGGCGTCCGGGTTGGCCGTGCGCCTTGATTCCAAGGTTCTGTTCAAATCGAATACCGCGGATCTGCGGGATACTTCTCTCGTTATCCGGCGTGCAAACGAAGCGGCAGACATGCTCACCGCAAAGGCAAGCATTGCCGGTGTCGGTTCAGGGGACCCCGCGATCAACGGGACCGCTACCCTGGCTTTCAATTCGGCGACGATCGCTCTGGCAGGATTAGAGCTGCCGGCCGGTGGAACGGTGACAGGGACCGCACCGTTAAAAGCCAAGTTTACGGGGTCGCCGCAGGCCATGACATGGTCACTGGAGCTTCCATTAACCTATCTCGACGTGAATGTCGAACATGTCTTTCACAAACAAGGCGGGGTTGCAGGCTCACTGAACGCGGCAGGAAAATTCTCTCACAAGGAACTGGATCTAACCAACGGTCGCCTGACTTTGCCAGGTGTCATGCTCATGGGCCGCGGGGTTCTCAGAGATCGCAATGGGAAATTCCAGGAAGTAAGCCTGGACATGAAGAGGGCCGACCTCCGAAATATCTTGCGGTATCTGCCGGGCGCAACCGGGGTGAAATTGTCCGGACCTGCGGAAGCCACAATCCGGCTAATCCAGACAGAAAAGAATGTTGTTCCCACGGGTTTCGTTCGCTTGCTTGGGGTAAATTTCCGGCAGGGAAAAGTGGGTTGGAGCCTCGAAAAAATCAAAGGTACGGTTGAAACGACAAATGGCGACGCGGAGATTCCCGAACTGGCCGGCACGATCCATGGACTAATAGAGGGTCCGTTGAAGATCAAGGGATCTGTGAAGCACTTTACTTCATTGGAGAAACTCAATGGTCGACTCTCTCTGGAAATGGGGCAAGGAAGGATCAATGCAGGCCGCTTGAAGAACGCGTTGAAAGGACTTCGCGTTTTCGTCGGAACTCTGCTCGACCCTCAAGCCGCGGCGGCAAAAGGTGATCTATTCGATTTCCAGTCCATCTTAGGCGACGTCGTCCTCAAGTCGGGAACCGCTTCCACCGATAATTTGAGGCTGAAAGGTCACGACCTCACTGCCGGTCTGATCGGAACACTCCGTTGGAATCCCTCCCAGCTCGATCTCCTGGCCCGCATTCAGACCGCGACGGTTGCCGGGAATGTGCTGAGGAAAATCCCGGGTGTTCAGAACTTCATCAAGAAACACGAAGGGTTGCTGAAGGTTACGGGTCTCGGCAAGGAGCTTAAGCGCTTTGGTATAGACGTCCCCGATTCTCAGGAAACCAAGACCCCGGCAGCTCAGCCAGTGAAGACCCCTGTGACTGTGATTCTAAAGATTCACGGTCCCGCGCCATCCCCCGAAGTGACGCCAATACTGGAGACAGCGCTTGACAAGGCCACAGCCTCGCGGCTGAAATCGCTGACTAACTGAGACGCGCTTGGTCCTCTCCATGAGCGCTTGGATGGGATTTCGCCCTTGGGAGAGATCGGCTGTCATTTGCATATCAATGATTCATTGTGGTGAACTGCCCTTTGTCAGGATTAGCCTCGAGAAACGAATGACAAAGTCGCCTGTTTTAGCTTGACAGCACTGAGATGTTCCCATAATTATGGATCTACACAGCACTTCGCGTATCGTCCATCCTCGGAAAAAATATATCCATCGTTGAGGAGGCACCGCATGTCAAAGAAGTTTTGGGACGAAAAGTTCGAAACTATGAACGAGTCCGCGATGAAAGCCTTTCAGACGGAAAAACTGACTGAGACGCTCAAATGGGTTTATGACAAAATTCCCTTTTACAAGCGGATCTTTGACGAAAAAGGGGTAAAGCCTGGGGATTTCCAGAAGCTCGAAGACATAGCAAAATTTCCGTTCACGGTGAAGACAGATCTACGGGACAATTACCCTTTTAGGTTGTGCGCAGTGCCGATGTCTGAGGTGGTCCGAATTCATGCCTCTTCGGGCACCACCGGCAAGCCGATTACCGGCCCTTATACGGCTGAGGATCTGGACCAGTGGACGGAATGTATGGCTCGAGGCTTGTGGGCTCAGGAAGTTAGGCCCGACACTATCTTGCAGAATGCCTATGGCATGGGGTTGTTTACGGGCGGCCTGGGCTTTCTTCAGGGCGCAATAAGGGTTGGCTGTGCGGTTGTTCCTTCCGGGGCAGGGATGACCGAAAGACAGATAATGCTTATCCAGGATTTCGGAGTAAATGCTCTGTGCTGCACTCCTTCATACTGTCTGACGATCATCGAAAAGGCTGAAAAGATGGGATTTGATATCAAGAATTCCTCGCTCAAGACCGGCCATTTCGGGGCGGAGCCCTGGAGCGTCGAAATGCGCAGCGATATCGAATCCAGAGGTGGCATGCACGCGTATGAGCACTACGGACTAACGGAACTCATGGGGCCGGGGGTTTCTTTTACCTGCGAATACTACAAGATACATGTGAACGAGGACCACGTGCTTCCAGAAATAGTCGATCCGGGTACCTTGGAGCCCCTCGGTCTCGGGGAGGAAGGGGAGTTGGTCTTCACGGCTCTGCAGCGACGTGCCATGCCAATGATCCGTTATCGGACGCGTGACATTTGCACATTGCGGCGTGAAAAATGCGAATGCGGACGCACTCTGATCACAATGGACAAGATACTCGGGCGCTCTGACGACATGATGATTATCAGCGGAGTGAATGTCTTCCCGTCTCAGGTGGAAGTAGTCCTTATGGAGTTTGAGGAGGTGGAGCCCCAATATCAGATTCGAATTAGGAAGAAGGGCTATATAGACCACATCATGGTTGAAACGGAAGTCAAGCGGGCAATTTATGAAGCCGGCCAGGAGAAGATCGACGAACTCGCAAAGCGAATATCATCACGGATACAGCAAGTCATCGGTATCAACGTCCCAGTCAACATACTACCTCAAGACACCATTGAGAGGAGTATAGGTAAGGCACGCAGAATCATTGATGAAAGATAGGAAGTTCTCTTAAGGGCAAAGGCAAGAGGGCTGCACCACAACCATTTGTTCTATTCTATTGCAAAAGAGTGAATCGAGGTAGGACCGCCGGTCACCGAAACTATCTCAAAATCGAGGTATGGGCGAAATTCGTAACACGATGCGTCTTTTCCCCGGCAATGAATTACCGGGCTATTATCTCCGGTCCCTTCGGGACGCCTGCATTTGAGCCCCATTGGGGCGCTTGAAAGTAGACCCGTACTTTAGTGCGGGGTCGCTTCAAACTAGCGGTCTGCAAATACCCTCGCTTTCCAGGTGTCTTGTCGCGCTTTTTCTTTATCGCCAAGTATCTCGTAGCATTGGGAACGGAGCACGTAGACCTCCCCGCTATGTGGATTGACCTTCGCGGCCTGTTGGAGATCTGCGACCGCGTCGGTATAATTGTTCAGTTGCATGTATAACTTGGCCCTTTTCAGGCGCGCTTCAAAATTACTGGGATCGATGTTTAGCGCTCTCGAATAGGCTTCCAAAGCTCGGTCTATCTGTGAATCCTCCCTGTGTATATCGCCAATCGTCACGTAGGCCGGCACGAACGACGAATCCTTCTTCAAGGCTTGACCAGCTTTCTCAAGTGCTTCGTCGCTGTTGCCCTTGCGCATTAGCGCTTCGGCGAGGAGTTGATATGCCGTCGGGTCATCGGGCATGAGCTTTATCGCCCGGTTGAGATCGCCGATCGCCCGGTCAAGCTGCTTTTCGTTGAAATAGAGACTTCCCCGAAGCAGCCAGGCTTCATGGCTTTTGGGATCGAGTCGCAAGGCATTGTTGAGGTCTGCAAGCGCTCTGTCGCCTCTGCCGACGAGCTTGAATATGTAAGCCCTCTTGGTAAGAAGCCATGGATTGTCGTGTTGTATGGCCAGCGCCTTGTTCAAGTCCCTCAGTGCTGCCAGAAAATTCCCTATTCGCATGTGAAGCACGGCCCTGTTTGTGTAGGGCAGCGGGTTGTCCGGATCAAGCACTATGGAGCGACGCAACATCTCCAAAGCCTCGTCATACCGCCCCATCATCATCAGAAGAGTTCCCTGGTTAAGGAAGAGTATCGGATCTTCCGGTTCGGCCTTGGCAGCCCGCCTGTAATCTTTAAGGGCTTGTTCGAGATCATTGAGAGCTCGGTACGCATCCGCCCGATACCAGAATATCTCTTTCATATCAGGGGCAAACTCCAGGGCCTTGTTGAAATCGCCCACAGCCTTGAGGGGCTGAGCAGCTTTGAGAAAGGCGAAACCTCGCCTGAACAGGGCCTGGGCGTTCTTGGGCTGCATTTTGAGCAGCTTGTTCATTTCGTTAATTGCACCAAGATAGTCTTTTTTCACAATCAAAATGGCCGCTCTTCCGAAGTATCCTCCCTCTTCAGTTGGATCCGCGGCTGAACTTCTATCAAAATAGGATCGAGCCTCTTTGTAATTCTCACGATCGTAATACACCATACCGATGGCCGTTAGGATGGGCGCTGGATGGGTCGAGAGCTCCGCCGCGTGGCCCAAGTCGCTCAAGGCGTCGTCGTAATGTTTCAATCGGGTGAGCAGCCGTCCTCTGGCTTCCCATGCATCCGCTGATGTCGGGTTCAGGTCCAGAGCCAGCTTGTAGTCCTCCAACGCGATGTTGCTCTCGTCCGTTCTTTCCAAGGCTCGACCCCTCAGAACTAACGCTGTCGCATCCTTCGGGTTCTTGTCTATCACTTCGCTTAGGATCTTCTCAGCTTTGGTATATTCCCCCTTATCTATTAATTCCCGCGCCTGATCCATTTTGGAGGTGGGAGATGGCCCACACCCTCCCAGACTCATCAAAAGTAGAGAGAGGAGAATACCGATAATGATTCTTACGCCTGGGCCCTTTTGTCCGGAGAGGCCGATGGAGGAGAAAAAGAGAATCTCTTGATTTTGCCCAGCGTTCATGGGACCCGCAATACGGTCTATTGGACCACGACTGTACGGTCGCACGCTGATTTTGTCAACACCAGCATTGGAACGGCTCAAGACTGCTGCAAAATCCGACGCCAGCGAGCCCGTGATCGCTCGTCGGTTTTTCTTCTTGATTATTAAAAGCATATATGTATTAATAGTGACGTTATTTGGCTTTAGTATGGTCAATCGTTAAACTATTATATAAATAAAATCGCCTCGATCTGGAGACCGATATGAACATTTCTTGGGATGGCTTGCCTCAGTTGCAGAATTTTTTCCAACTAGATTTCCTGTTCAGCGGTTTGCAGGTTTCCTCGACGGAGATCTTCTTGGGCCGGTTTTGCGTATTTCTCATTTTTGGCGCCGGCCTTATTTGGTCCGCTTTCAAAATAACGATGAAAGTATTGGACTGTGTCCAAACATTTCTGGGCTGTTTGGGCTCGCTTCCGAGGTCGTTTTTCCTGCTTCTTCTGATGACGATCCCGTTGTCGCGGAATAGCCTGGGAGCAGGATGGATCGGCTACATCCTGCTCGTGTTCTGTCTTTTAGGGTTGGCCGGGACGGCGGTCCTGATTCTGGTGCTCTGGAAGTACGGCGTAGATCAGGCCCTCCGCCTTATCAATAGTTTCAGATCCCGTTCCGATAGTTCCGCCTACGATTCGAGACCTGCTCCGCCACCTTCGGACAACGTAATTACGCTTACGCAGCAGCCGCCTATTCAGGCTTGAGCTGTATTAGATAGCGAAGCTCCACTTTCTTTTCCCTGGGATGATTAGTTGCCAGAATGATTCTTCCCATCCAAAAAAACTGATTTGGTCCATTTTTGAGTTTCAGTACAAGAGTGAAGGGCTCTGTGGAATGGGGCTTCACGACTACTTTCTCAGGATTCAAGGAGGCCTTGAGCGATGCCGCCTGAGCGGTCACGCCGGTTATCGTCACCTCTTTGTCTGATGAGTTGGTGATCTTCTCTGGAAAGGATAGCGTGTCGACCGCCTCGGTCAATTTCTTAGCGAGGCTTGGCCTATCAAGACTAAGGTCTTTCACTATATCGGCAGTGATAGTCAGAGTGACCATCGGTCGTTTAGGATCGTTCGAATGGACAAAAACCCGTTTTTGCTTTTTTCCTGCCCGGAAGCCGGTAGTGTTAAAAGAAGCAACTATCTCTGTCTTTCCGTTCGGCGGAATCGTCGAAGCACCCTTTACTGCACGCGTGCAACCACAGCTTGATCCCAGTTTACTAATGGTTAGAGTCTGGTCCCCGGTATTGGTAACAATAAATTTGTGCGTTACCGTGTCACCATATTTGACCTTTCCATAATCGTGAGTCTCACTGTCGAAGCTTATAACCGGTCCGGCTTGGGCTTGGATGAATGCCGGCACAGTGAACAGGGTCAGCAGAATTGCAAGTGTCGTGATCCGCATAATGGTTCTTCTCCTTCTCAACGCAGATTGTCGATGCTATCATACATCAATCAAGGCTCGAATCAGTTTTCAGATCCCATTGGTCTCTGGGTCGCGCTTGCTCGGACTCTGATGGGAGGCCGGAAATCATGGCGCTTCTTTAAGTAATGGCCGGTCTTAATTATAAACCCGGTCCGGATTGATGCAAATCCTTTTGAAGTAGTGGGTCGGGTCCATATTCCACGCATCGTGGACATTTGCAATCTCGCCGCGTAGGACATCGCGGCTTGGAGAACCAATTATGTCGAATCCATCTCCCACTGAACAAGCATGTGTACTTTGCGGTGAGGCCCCTGCGACTTTTCCGGAAAAAAAACCTGCACTTTGCGATCGATGCTACGCACGATCCGAAACCCTCTTTGATGAAGAGATGCGAAGAATTGAGCTCATTCGAACTATCCGCGGACAAGACGTGGAGCTTTACGACATTAAGCATCCCTCTGCCTCGTCGGAACAAAAGCACTGCGGTCAGGTCATTCTGATAAGGGCGGGCAAAGGATTCGAGGTCAAAATATGCTTGCGGTCCAACGCGCTTGATTGGATGGAGCATTTACACGACGAAGAATCCACTTTCACATCGCAAGAGACACGCCTGGACGCGCTGATTGGGAACGTATCTCTGCTCATCGAGTCCTGGGGCGGAGGGCCGCACTATATGGATATTCTCGATGTCACGAGCGTTGTCTCTATCGAGGGTGAGATCTGATACCAATGTGGTATAGTGTCTAAGACATAAGACCCGCAAGAGAGGCTTTAAGTGTTCGGAATTTCGATGTGGGAAGTAGTGCTTATTCTCGTGGTCGCTCTGATTTTCCTCGGACCGCGTCAGCTTGCAGAAACGGCTAAAGTCGCAGGAAAATTGTACAGAGATCTCCAGAAGATGATGTGGGACATCCGTAACAGCGTGGATTTGGACTCTCTCACTTCTATGGACACTCATCACTATGAACCGCCGCGCAGAAACGATGAAGCCACTCGGCAGGTAGTTGATCGGGGAGATCTCGTGCCCCCTACCGAAGAGAAAACCGGACCTGACTTTTATGCTGAACTCCTCGAAAAGGCGTCCCAAGACGAGAAGAAAGAGGAGCATGAAGACTTGGCCGAAACACGGGAGAAGAAAGAGGATAAAATAGAGAAGCAGAAAGAGCCGAAACAAAGCGCCCCAACTGACGCAAAACTAGATGCTTAATGCTTTGGGAGAGATCTTCATAAACTGTCTCAAGGCTATTTTGATCGTTGGAATCGTGTCACGGTTTTCTAACTCAAACTGATTTTGAGACAGGCTTTTGATGCTTTAACGCTTGTCGGACGACTTTTCCGCGACTCGCCCATTTAATCTCATCAGACTGACTCTCGAAGATAGCCAATGACAAATGTTCTACTGCTCTTGAGCCCTCGCTGGAAAAAGCTGCGCAATCGCCTTAGAGTTTCCGGACACGATCGGCTTCGCTATGTCTTCCTCGCAGCGCTGGTCGCGATTTTCTGGACAGCCATATACGTAGTTTTCGTGAAGGCACTGACATACTTTACTGCGGAAGAAATGTTCGGGACTGTCGCGGCCACTAAGCTCCTGTCCATGCTGCTGATGACCTTCGCCTTCGTGGTAATCATCAGCAACATGATTACAACCTTTTCCACCTTTTACCTTTCTGAGGATCTTGAACTTATCATGGCCGCGCCTATTCCCGGTCCGTCGCTCTATACGGCCCGATTCATAGAAACCCTGGTGGACTCTTCGTGGATGGTGCTGGTTTTCGGTTTTCCGGTCTTTTTGGCCTATGGCAAAGTCTTTAACGCTGCGTGGTCCTTTTATGCGCTGAGCGCGGTGGGCTTCCTGTGCCTAATGGTAATAACTACCGCAGCCGCGGTGTTCGTTATGCAAATCCTTGTTCGGGCTTTTCCGGTCAGGCGGCTCCGCGATATCTTCGTGCTCGTGGGCGTTTTGATATTCATCGGGCTCTATCTCTTGTTCAGAATGATGCGGCCGGAGGAATTTCTTAACCCGGCCGGTTTCGCGTCAGTCATGGACTACCTTTCAATTATGTCGGAATCCTCTTCTCCTCTGCTGCCGACAACATGGATCATGGAGACACTACGGCCTTACATCTCCGGCCAGGGATTCGATCAGATCCCTTTCTTTCTGGCTCTTCTCGTTTCGGCGGCTGTAGCGGCCTTTCGCTTGGCCGGTCATAACCACCAGGCCATTCATTTCCAGGGCTACTCCAAAGCAATGGAATCGAAAGGCGCAAGACTGAGCCAAAGCCGATTCATTGACTTCTTCGGGCGCTTTCTCAGCCGCTTCTTTGACAGGGTGACCGTGAGGCTGACGCTGAAAGAGACTTTGCTGATGGCGAGAGACTGGGGTCGGTTAAGCCAGCTTTTACTGCTGCTAGCGCTAATAACAGTTTATTTATATAATTTCAGCGTGTTACCTTCTCTGGATTCGCCTGCTGCTACCATGTTTCTCAAGAATGCCATAGCCTTCCTGAATATCGGCCTTGCCGGTTTTGTGCTCTCCTCGCTTGGCGTAAGGTTCCTCTTTCCCGCGATTTCTGCCGAAGGCCGAGCCTTCTGGATTGTCAAAGGCTCTCCGGTAGGGCTACGAAAGATACTATGGGTCAAATTCTATTTCTATCTCGCACCCATGCTTGCGCTGGGTCTGTTTCTGGTGATAATGACCAATCGGCTGCTCGAGCTGGGATTTGTCATTTCAACAGTCTCCACTGTGACCATGGCTTTTCTGACCGTAGGCATAACTTCGCTATCTATCGGCATGGGAGTGACATACGCGGATTTCAAGCAGGTGGACCCCAACCGGGCCTTTACCGGCTTCGGCGGAGTCCTCACTATGATCTATTCGGCTCTGGCAGTGACGACAGTGATCTTACTGGAAGCCTTTCCGGTGTACCGGATCGTGTTAACCGGATATTTGCGGGAAAGCCTGAACATGCGCGATTACTGCCTGATCGGTGGCTGTTTCCTCGGAGCATTGACGGTTGCCCTCTTTGTCATCATTCAACCAATGCGCGCAGGCCTGACGCGCATTACGGAACTGGAAATCTAGCCCCGTTGGTGAGTTAGGGTCGAGGTCAATCCATGAACCTTAGACAAGATGTATCTATTCCTTGTGGCACTCTCACGCTTGAGGGAGTCCTGGAGATACCCGAAGCCTCGGAAAACCCGGCCGCGGCTGCCGTACTTTGCCATCCTCATCCGCTCTTCGGCGGAAGCATGCACAACAACGTGATCAGGGCCCTTAGGACAGGTCTGAATGAGCGGGGCCTTGTCTGTTTGCGATTTAACTTTAGAGGTACGGGCCGAAGTTGGGGCACTCATGGTAACGGCATTGATGAGATCGACGATGTGCTGGCAGCGATCGACTTTCTTCAATCCCTGAAGGAAGTGGATCCGAAAAGACTGATCGTCGCAGGTTACTCGTTTGGTTGTTGGGTAGGTCTGAGGGCAGCTTCCAGCGACCCGAGGCCCAAAAGGCTGATCGGCATTTCTCCGCCTCTGGATTCCTATGATTTTGATTTTCTGGCGAATGAGCCGCGTCCCAAGCTTCTCCTCGCGGGCGATGAGGATTTTGTCTGCCCGGTAGAGCGCTTTGAAGAACTTTTAGGTCGGATCCCGGACCCGAAAAAGGGAGTTGTCCTTCCCGAAACGGACCACTTTCACGTGGGCAAGGAAGAGGCACTGATTCGCGAAATTGGGCTTTTCCTGGACGCTTTCCCTTTTGAATCCGCCTGAACTCTCACAGCTCCAGATCCGGCCGTTCAACCCTGAAAGATACCTGCGCCCTGACCCGCCACACATCGATTTGATCGTTGACCATCCTAACATCCTGCTCCAGCACTCCGATGCGGGTGATGCCTCGCAGAGTCTTTTGAGCCTCCGAGATGATCTGTTTCATTGCATCTTCCCAACCAAGTGCTGATTCGCCCACCAACTCGATAATTTTGATCACAGACATGCTGACACCTCCTTATTGATAGAATAGCTCATTGAAAAACTGATATCATCGAAGCACGACTTGCCCGGACAGTTTTTTTGGTCTATTCTCTCACGTCACAAAATTTGACCTTGGGAGCATTTCATGGGGTTTGGATCACGATCGGTATCCATGATCAGGTACCGGGTTCGAGGAGAGATGGATGGATCTTTTTGGGAGACTGTGGAAGCCGGCGTAAGGAGGGGCGCGTTCCAGGAGGTCCAGACTTCCGGCGACGAAGTAGGCATGGGATGGGTTTCGATTGACGACTTCACAGACAGTCTATTCGCGGGAACTTCTTATGTCCGAGGCAATTATGTCGCGGCCAGTCTTCGCATTGACACAGTGCGGGTCCCGCCCCGCATACTGGAGATCCAACTCAAAAAGGAAAGCCGCAAAAAACTTGAAGAGACCGGGCAGCGACGTCTTTCTTCAGCTCAGCGGAGGGAACTCAAAGAGCACCTCAAGGAATCGCTCAAACAACAAGTGTTCCCTTCCATCCAAATTTACGATCTGATCTGGGACACCGCAAAAGCCGTGGTCTACTTCGGGAGCCATTCCGTAAAGGCCAGAGAGCGCATGGAAGCGCATTTCAAGAAATGTTTCGGGCTCACACTGGTGCCTATCCTGGCCTATATTCGTGCCGAAGAAATGTTCGAGGGCAAGCCGGAAAAGCGCCTCCTCGAGCAGCTCAAGCCGTGTTCAATGGCTCCTTGAAGTGATATACGATCATTGGAGCACTTCCGCGATTTGACAAAAAATATAAGGAATTGGCATTTATGGACTTCCTGGACATACTTCGTGAAAAGGCTTTTCTGGGACGAGAATTTCTCACCTGGCTCTGGTTCAAATCCGATCAGACCGGTGGCCGAATAGAGATCCCCGGCAAGAAGGTCGCGGAGGTCATCTTTCTCGACCGTATGACGCTGGACCTGTCGGATGTAGACACCCCCCAGACCGTGACGTTGAAGGGTGAGCAGTCAGAGTTGCGTGAGGGGCTTGCTGCGCTGAAGGAGGGGAAGAAGATCGAAGAGGCTCGGATCTCGCTCAGAGCGAGCGACAATGATTTCACTATGATGCTCAAGGGAACCTGGTTTTCTTTCGGTTCCTTCAGGACCCCGCCTATACTCCCCACGACTGAAGGGGAGGGTGACGACGATGTCGAGGGATCTTTCTTGGAAAAGACCTATCTTATTGAAGAAGGTATGGAGATCGTAGACGATCTGTTCGAGTACTTCCTGAAATTGAGGATTTCGGACGAATGGGAGGCGAGCGAACTCCCGGCGCTGCGCAGATGGGTGTCCACAGCATCGGAGTGAAGGCGAGGAGCGGATTGAAGTCGCGCAGAACTGTCCCCAGCAGCTACTGGGTCTGCAAAACTTTGATTAGCTCGATGGAAATTTCAGGATTGACATGGCTGCGGGAATAATCCAAAATTATTTTTTGACCCCGCAAGCCCATGCTTGCGAGTGGCCTTTTGTTCCCCGATAGCTCAATTGGCAGAGTCCCGCCGATGGCGGGATTAACCACTAGGTCGTGGTGTTTGAGGCTTCGGCCGAAATCCCGCGGTATACAGGACAATTTGGAGAGCCAAGGATTTAAGCCGGGATTGGTGCCCGACATTTTTTGTTGTGGAATCCTACGTCTATATAATCCAGAGCCAAAGCAGCGGCCGTCATTATTGTGGACAATCTACAAATGTCGAGCAACGTCTGCGGCAACACAATGATCCGGAATACCAATTGTCCAAAACTACGAAACGATTTCAGGGGCCTTGGGACCTCATTTGGTCTCAAGCCTGTGAGAGTCGCGGTGAGGCCATGAAACTAGAGAAGAGAATCAAGAAACGCGGTATAGAGCGATTCCTAAATCATACTGGATCGGCTCGATGTCTCGAATTTCGCGATTGACATGACCACGCGAATGATACAAAATGATTCTTTGGCCGCGTGAGTGCACGCTTACGAGCAAGCCCTAAGTTCCCCGATAGCTCAATTGGCAGAGCGGGTGGCTGTTAACCACTAGGTTGTAGGTTCGAGTCCTACTCGGGGAGCCAAAAAAGATAAATCATCCCGCCCTGTTGGAAACAACACGGAGCGGGATCTTTCGTCTCAGCACAAGGTTTGTGGATCGGGGTGGGGCTGTTTACGGCTCATTCCGGCGCACCATGACATTGAGCAGCACGAGCAACGTGAGTCAAGAGCAAACTTGATCGCGCACTGGGGTTACCTCTTTATAATGCTCTCATCATGTATCCGCCATTAGGCATCAAATGTTCGGACGCCGTGTATCAGGCCCTGGACCGAGGAAGATGCAGCGAGGATCTACCTGAATCCAGGCGATTATCAGCGAATCATGGAACTGTTGCAGCAAGTTTCCATTGTGTAGGATGCGACTGTTGCGACCGTCTACCTGATATCAAACCACTGTCATTTGGTGAGCCGAGCCACACGTGCCAACCTTTCGCGGGTCGTGAGACACATGATCGGCATTTGCACTCAACGCTCCAATCTTCTCATGATTGTTACCGCGCTTCCTTTGACACTCGTTACCGTCACGGCCATACCATCGAGTAGCAACATGTCACATAACCTCAGGCTTACTAACATACAGGTCCGGGAACCATCCTGATAGACAGCGATACAAGATCTTAAACAGACGACTTATTACCATGATCAAGGCCCAAAAAGCGGGGCAGGCGATAAATACCGTGATGCAATGCTCTCCAAATGCAGGAGAAGCGTTCTGCCATGCCAGATTTGCCAAGGGTATTGCAAGAGCCACCAGAAGATACCAACTCCAGACCCACCAGCCCGATGTGTGCATGTGTTTATGGTGCTTTTGACGGACAAAGTGCCGGCAATAAATGGCCATCACCTGTCGCAAGCCGAGAAAATGTAGCCACAAGGCGCTGAAATACAGGCCCACTCCGGCCAGACGATGGACCCTCGCTACTGTGAGCCAGCCAGTGTAGATATCGACATCGTATAGGCTCATTGACAGGGCGATCCGCATGGTATTGACCACCAGAGTGAGTCCATAGGCGGCGGCCAATGCCAGCAGCAGCCAGGCCAATTGGCTCGCAAATCGGCGTACGTGGCGCAGCCCGTAAAACGCTGTCAATCCAAAAGCCATGATCATGAAGTTGACTCCAGCGCAGGCCGGGGCCACAACGATGCCCTTGGCCAAATCCACGTGACCGACTCCGATTTCTGGCACCAGATGGGCTGAAGTGGACCAAGACACCAGTTTAGCTGTGGGCGCGAGAATCCAATCGAGTTGCGTTGCCGTAGCCAGGCTGTAATGGCGTTTAAGGAGCAGCAGGACCAGCACTGTCAGCCCCACGGAGAACAAGTCAGTCCGCGAGTAAGTGGCCGCGACATGGCCGAAAACGACCTGGCCCGTACTCACGCATTGATTTGGGATGCCGGATAATAACTTTCTCATAGCAACGCTCCTGCACATACGCCACATTCGGTTCTACCACATCGGATTGCGCTGTCGGCGGCGCCAGAGCGTGACAAGTGCCACGAAGCACATCAGAGCCAGCATTACATACAGGTCCGGTTCGGGAACATTGCGGCTACCCACGGCAAGGTTGGATACTCCTTTGGGCAGCGGCAATGGCTGAAGCACATCTTGCGCCGGTGCGCCACAGTTACGAACTTGCTCATGCACTGCAACAAAAGAGGTGTAGCGTGTCAGCAATTGGTAGTCGAGCCCCAGTTGGGTCACCTGCTTCCGCGTTTCCGCGTCTGCTTCTCTGGGGGCAAAATCCGTCAGTCGCGATACGCGTTTGCGGGCCCACAAGTATGGCAAAGCGCTGTTGATCTCTGAAGGCTTACTTTTTGCCACATCAAGGCTCTGATTGTAGGGGCCGCTGCCTGTGGTCCCCCGCAATCTAATGGTTCCTTCGCCGCGACCGTGCCATTTTCCGCATATTACTAAAGGGCGCTCGGCAAAAAGATTGCCTTGGATGGCCGGCTCCGTATCGTAAGCCTCGAATGAACCGAAATTGATGCTAATCCCTGTCAAGACCGGTGACTGGACGTAGGCTTTGAAGCGCATGGCTGCGTCGGCTGCTGCTTGGGGCTCGGTAACTACGAAAGGCTCACCCTGGCCGGCTTTTGCCACTCCTTCTATGAGATACCGATTCACACTCCGCCCTATGCCGAATGCAAACAGGTTAGATTGATTCAGATTGTTGCTTATCAGGCCAAAGACGTTCCTTTCCGCGGCGATGTATCCGTCGGTGATGAGTATCACGGTGCGGGCCGTACCTTCGACGTGTGGCAAAGCAAGGGCCTTCTCGATGAGCGCTGTAGAGCTCGGTCCCGCCACCGCCCGGTTGCATGCCGATCAGGCTAAGAGCGGCCGTTACGTTAGCCTGGTCCGCAGGCAAAGATCGAGGGGCCATCACGCGAGCTGTCGCTTCGAAAGATACCACTTTGAAGCTATCGGTTGGTCGTAGTCCGCCTATGAGCTGACGGAGCAATACCTTGGCCGTCTCCAAGGGAAAACCATTCATGGAGCCGGACACGTCCACCACAAAAATGTACTTCCGGGGGTGGGATTGATTCGGATACAACTCGAAGGGGCGGCTGCACCATGAGTGTGAAGTAGTTTGCCTTATCTCCTTTGTAAAGCAGCAAGCCGGAAAGGATCCGATCCCCTGCCAGTCGGAACCCGAGGATGAAATCCCGGTTGCCGCCATGGCTTTCACTTTTCGCTAGCGTGATACGGGCTTGGGATTTGTTGTCCGAGGTCACATCAGTAGCGTGAGTGCTGGAGGCCACCTGCTGGATGGGCATGCCAGCGGCCAGGGTGACATTCATGGCAAACGTGCTTGTAGGCTCCTTATTTTCTTTTAAATAGGGATTTTTGAGCCATTGATGGTGATCCGCTGCGCCTGCTTCAGGAATGGTGGAGTAGCGTGGTCCTACCACCGTGGGATAGACGAATTCATACGTTCCTTTTTCCGGGACCAACAATTCGCTGTAATGTAGTTCTATGGTCACTTTATCCCCTGGCATGATATTGGCCACGCTCATGGTAAAAACATTGGGCCGCTGTTG
>CAVSPC010000035.1:0-74947 GCA_963729795.1 uncultured delta proteobacterium
AATTCCGTCCCGCAACAGGACCACCGCAAGGATCAACAGCAAGACTCCGATAATCCGCATCACGTACCCATAAGCCGGCCCAGAGAGAAATCGCCTAGAATTCGCGGCGACAACGGCCAGGAACATTTTAGTCCCCACCAGGCACGTGTAAAAGCCGACAAGGAATCCGGCCGCAACCAGGGAACCTTGAGTCCATGCCGCAACCACACTTGGCGCTCCGATGGTTATCCAAAACAAGTACGGAGAAGGGTTGAGGAAATTTGCAACAGTCCCTTTTCCCAGGGATCGCGCTTCGGTTGCCTTGATATCCATGCCAAGGTTGCTGGTTCTAAAGCTCGAATAGGCCAAATATAGCAAAAAGACGCCGCCAACGATCGAGATAGATCCCAAAACCGCTTGAAAGTGGCGTATCCGTGTCAGAGCGAAGACAGACAAAAGGATAATGGGCAAATCTGTAAGCAACGGGGCTACCGATACTTTCAGCCCTTCCCTTGCCCCGTGTTGCAAGGACTGAGAAATAACCAGGGTTGTGAGCGGCCCGGGCGCAAATCCGGAAGACAACCCCAAAATGATTCCGGTTGTGAGAAAAAAATACATCTCTGTTGGCTCGTGTTTTTTGACCTCTCAAGGGCTCAACTGTGAACGTGCTTGCCGGCCAGACTTTCAAACCCGATACGCGAATTCAAATCTTCTCGATGTTAAGTTCGGCAAACCGACTCTTGCCCATGAGGCAGAAACAGATATTGCAGAAGTGCGCTGACCGGAACGCGCCATCGTTACTTTCCTCAATCGACACTGCCAGCCGGCCGAATTCTGATTCGCCCGGGTTCCGCGGTCACTATCGCGCCCTTAACAAGCTCGGAGCCGTAACGCTCCAGCACCGTCAGACATACTACAGCTTGATCACCGGCTGAGAAGTCTACCAGGCGGAGTATTCCGCAATGCGGCTTATGGTGGACTATGGAAAGCTCGCCAAAATCCTTATCCAAAGTAACGAGAATTCGACCCTGTTGGTTGGCCAGTTCACGAATCTCCTCGTCACCAGGGTCCGATGCCCACTCTCCGGTCCACACCACGTCGTGGCCCGCGATTGTCAAAGCTTTTCTAATCCCGCCCCAGACGCAGGTGTCAAGGAGGACCTTCATGAACAAGTCTCGCAGAAAAGTGGCTCGACCCGTTCATGACCGACCAGCCGGCGAGCATAGACCAGACAAGCAAGTACATCCTCGCGTTCAAGCCACGGGTACCCTTCGAGAATGGTGTCCATGGAATCCCCGGCTGCCAGCATGCTCAAAACGTGTTCCACCGCAAGCCTTCGACCTCGAATTATCGGCTTACCTCCGAAGATGCTGGGATTGACTGTTATGCGTTCCAAGAGCTTTTGCTCGTCCATGGGTGCATTCACTTCCTTCCTTAGACCGGTCCGCCGCTGCGTTGGTTCGTTTTCTTCTCTACTCGCACAAAAATACTATTTGACCGGAACTGTCTTTATGATGTGCCGAGTTTGCCAAAAAAGTAATGCTACCACACTGAAAGCACAACATCGAGCCGATAATCGTCCCTTTCTTAAAGACCCGAACTAGCGAAAATCGCATATCAGATCGCACCGGGAAAGACGCGGTTGTTGGCTGCACATTCGGTAACCGGCGTCCATGTCCGCCATGTTTCAGAGGCTCTATTGACGGATGGGTTACGCGGCGGATATCCTGAAACGAATAAGATCAGTGTCTCAAGGGGGACTATTGCTGGAAAAGGACACTGGATTGTCAAAATTTGTTAACAGGAAAGGAATGTTGAAATGAAGAATGAATTGAGTAGACGCGAAGTAATGAAAGGGGTGGGAGCGGCAGCCACGGTGGGAGTCCTGTCGCAATTCCTGAGTTCGGAAGCGCTGGCAGCGAATCCAACCGGGGCAGGAGCACCTCCCTTCATCCACAAATTACCTCCACTCCCCTACCCTGAGGATGCCCTCGAGCCCGTCATTGACAAAGAAACGGTGAAAATACATCACAACAAGCATTTCGCGGCTTACATCGAGGGTCTCAACACAGCGCTTCAAAAGCTGGAAAAGGCAAGATCATCCGGAAATTTTGAGGCCATTAAAGCAGTGAGCCGCGATCTGGCGTTTAACGGCTCCGGGGTTGTGCTCCACTGGATATACTTCAGCACTATCGGGCCTAAAGCCGGCGGAACTCCGTCCGGCCCGGTAGCAGATGCGATCAAGAAAGATTTCGGCTCCTTCGAAACGTTCTGGAAGCAGTTTGCAGCAGCCTCCAAGGCTGTGGAAGCATCCGGATGGGGCATCTTGGCATGGGAACCTTTCAGCAAAAGACTGATAGTGATGCAGGCCGAAAAGCACCAGAATCTCACCAGTTGGGGCGCCATGCCGCTTATGGTATGCGATGTGTGGGAACACGCTTACTACTTGAAGTATCAAAACCGGCGAGCCGAATATGTAGACAACTTTGCTAAGATCATAGATTGGAAGAAAGTCGGAGAGCGCTTCAATACATACTGCGTTGCAAAGTAGCAGTTGCTGATGCAATTGTGTACGTGTTTCGATGTTCGAGACAGATATGGTGGGGCAGTCCCACGTTCCGCGCATAGGCGTTAACTTAAGGCGATTTCGTTCCTTTCCAGGAGGTGAATGCAGACCGAGGGCAATCAAAGTCCCCCTTTTCTAAAGGGGGATTTAGGGGGATTTTCAATGAGTTATCCCAAAATCCCCCCTGGCCCCCCTTTACAAAAGGGGGGAATAAATCGTTAACTTAACGCCTATGCGCGTTCCGCGGGATCACCCCGGGCTCCGATCCTAAGATGGTAGGGGCGAATGCCATTTGCCCCTACATCCGCTTACGAGGGCATGACGGCAGGCAGCTTCGCGTGGCTGACCCATCAGAAACTCGGTTCACTTGCTTGAAAGCGATTCGGTGCGAAAGGTGATGCCAATGGAAAGAGTTCTTGAAATAATTGCTACTCTGACATCAGGAATATTCGCCGGCGCAGCCGTGTACATCAATTTTGTGGAACACCCTGCCAGAATGCAATGCGGAACAATGCTCGCTGCCACCGAATTTGGCCCCAGCTATCGTAGAGCCGCCAGGATGCAAGCACCCTTGGCTGCCATCGCCTTCGTTACCGCGGCGTCCGGTTGGTTGTTGGGGGCCGGAGCCTGGTGGCTCGTTGGCGGAATTTGCATCGGCCTGGCGATTCCGTACACTCTGATCGCCATTATGCCTATCAACAACCAATTGCTGCGTTCGGACCTCGACAGAGAATCGGGCCCCACTTCGCATCTTCTTGCCAAATGGAACCAATTGCATGCCGTGAGGAGCTTGTTGGGTTTTATCGCATTTTTGATATTCGTGGTGTTGCTGGCACGCTGAAGATTTGACCGTACCCTCTGCCGGTACTTCTGCTGAGCACTGCGTTGCGAAAATAAGGTCACGTATTCGTGTGCCACTGCTGGGCAAGCCAGCAGTGGCACACTGAGTTGGCACCTTGCCGTGGGCATGCCCCTGCGCGGAACGCGGGGCTGCCGCACCAATCTAAATGAGGTGTCAAGCCACACCACGTACGCTGACAATTTTTTCGAAAACCACTGTGTTCGGCGTGGGAGCAACAGTCAAAAAACGAACTTCTCGAGAGGCCGTCGCTCTGGCACGTATTCGTGAGGAATGGTTCCCTCGTTCCAGGCTTGTGAAACGTAGAGATTGCAGTAACAGCTTCCGTACTCTTTAACGTCAGGCTCCCGGTATATGCACGGACAGATTATATCTTTATCGTGCTCACGGTTGTTGGCGGCCAATCGGCATGGGCAACACATGTATCCGTAACGGTCTTTATTGATGAGAAGGCCGTCCAGAAGCTCAAATACCTTCTCCTTGTCTCTATTGAAGAAATAGCCTTTCGGCTCCTGAACTTTACGCAGCATTTCGTAGAGTTGTTCCACTTCCATCACAAACCAAGCGCCTCCCTGATTTCATCCTCCCTGTACCCCACGATCACTTCATCACCAATGATGATTGTGGGGAACGAGCATCTGCGGTTAATTTTTTTTACCTCTTCAAATATTGCCGCGACATCCTCTTTAGGCACTTTGTCGACATCCGTACAGGCGAATTTTACGCCGCAATCCTTCAAGAATTTCTTGGTGCACTTGCAGTGAGGACAGGTGCTGAGCGCATAGAGTTTGACCGACAGTTCCACGTCAGTTCCTTTTAAAAATTTTCGCAGGTACGCTTTTAACAATCATACTATCCGGAGGTAGCGCGGCCCGTCAACATCCGGAATTGAGTCAGTCAAAAAGTTCTCGCACGTCCGCGATGCTTTCAAAAACATAGTCCGGAGCGTATGAATACTTGGCCAGATCCGAGCGCGCGGTAGCACCGGTAAGGACCAGGGCCGATGCCATTCCCGCGTTTTTTGCGAAAAGAATGTCTGTTGTCATGCGGTCTCCAACTACAAGGCAGAGTGACGCGGGTAGATTCAAAGTGTCAAGTGCCAAGAGCGCCATGTCCGGGGAGGGTTTGCCGAACACGCGATCGGGCGGGTGCCCTGCCGCGGTCGTAATGGCCGCGACAATACTCCCTGCTCCAGGATGAAATCCGCCCGCAACCGGAAATGTAGGATCAAGGTTGCTGGCCCACAGGAGCGAGCCGTTTTGGAGAGCAATGTGCGCATTCTTCAATTTCTCGTACGTAAAGGTCTTGTCTATAGCGGCCACGACGATATCTACATTCGCGGGGTCATCAGAAATCGTGGCACCAGCGTCTTCAATTCCTTGAATGAGTTTCGGCCCGCCGACTACCATGACCCGCTTTCCCGGCGCCTCCCGCTTCAGAGCGTAGATCAGTGCGGACGCGGAATTAATCACCTGAGTTTCGGAAACCGAAATTCCGAATCTTCCGATTCTCAGGACCAAATCAGAGGCCAGCAAACCTGCATTGTTGGACAGGAACAACCATTGAATTCCTCTTTCGGAAAGATCCTTGTAAACGGCTTCCACGCCGTCTATCAGAGAGTCTCCTCTGTTCACAGTCCCGTCGAGGTCTGCCAAAATTGCCTGGTAGCTCGGTTTTGTCATTTGCCTTTCGTCACTTTCGGCTTATCATCAGGAATCGGAGGTACGACCGTCCGATCCGTAGCTGCGGGCTCCTGTTTGTTGAGCGCTAGGCCCAGGTTGTACCTTGCTTTATTGTATGCAGGATCCAGCTTGAGGGCTGTATTGAAGTCTTCAATTGCCGCCTTCCGGTCGCCTGTCTTGAACTCGAAAAACCCGCGATTGTTCCGCACCTCTGGATCTCGAGGGCTTATGGATACAGCCTTGTCGAAATCCGTTCGAGCCTTCTCCGGGTTGCCGGAATTGAGATAGATTATGCCTCTCAGGCTCAGGGCGCGAGCTGCGTTCGGTTTCTCCTGTAGCAACGAATCGAGATCGGTCAGCGCCGCCTCGGGCTCGTCCTTGCGAAGATACGCAACGGCCCTGTCATACATAATGCGAGGATTGGCCGGCAGACACTCCAGGGCCCGAGTAAAGTCCGATATCGCGGCGTCGTAAAGCATTCTTCTCATGAGCGTCAGCCCGCGAAACGCAAAAATTTCCCCATCGGCAGGGTCAAGATTCGCAGCGGAAGTCAGATCGGCAGCAGCTCGCACAGGGTCGCCCAGTTTGGTGAACGTGTGGGCCCTCTCCTTATAGGCTTCCACCAGGGTATGATCAAGCTCCAGCGCTCGGTTGAAATTTTCCAGGGCATGGTCAGGATCCCCATTTCGGACCAGCACCACCCCCGTGTACAGATACGTCGGAGCATAGAGCGGCTTCTTTGCCAGGGCTTGTTTGAGCAGTTGTTCAGCCTTGCGGTAGGCTTTGAGCAGGATGTGTGCCCGCGCTTCGAGCACGAGAGCTTCGACATCTGCGGGATGTTTCGCGCCGTAGGCCGTTAACGCTGCCAGGGCTTTGTCAGGCTGATCTGTCTGAAAAAAGACCCGGACTTTCTCCTTGATCACCCGATCATCTCCCGGTGCGAGAGATTCAGCACGCCCGTAGTCGGCAAGGGCCGCGGGATAGTCCTTGAGTTTTACGTGAATCCGAGCCCGCGTCATAAACACATCAGAATCTTTAGGTGCCAACCGGCTCAAAGCATTCATGTCTTCAAGGGCCTTTCTCGGCTTCCCTTCTCTGAGTTGTAGCCTGGCCCGCATGTCAAGTGCACTGATCGATCGAGGATTGCGATCAAGCGCTCGCGTGTATTCATCTTCTGCCTTGGAAGGGAAGCCCTCTTTCTCGTAGATCATCCCTTTGAGCACATAGGCTCGATCTGTCGCCGGGGAGTTCAGCAGGACCGATTCCAGCACCAGAGAAGCCTCGTCCAGTTGTTCCACAAGTATCAGGCAATGCGCCTTTTCAAGAAGGGCCGTCGGCGACTTATTGCGCGAATGAGCCAGCGAGGAATCGATGTCCTCAATGGCTCGAAAACAATCATTCGCGGCCTTGTATGCCATAGCCCTTTCGAAGAATATTGAAGCAAGGCGGTCTCCCTTGAGAGATGAATCGCTCAGGACCCGGTCCAAGAGCTGTATCCGTTTAGAGGGATTCAATTCGGCCCGAGCCTGTTTCAGCAGGTTAGCGGTGCCCTGATCGGCGAGCGAGAAGGATGACGCGCCGGCCTCAATCAGAACGAAAAGGCATAGGATCAGAGTATTGGCGAGACGCGGTGAGATTTGCGGCAAAGGCAACCTCCCCTACTCTCATAGGGATTCAAACGAGCGTGGGTCATCAGCCGGGAAGCCTGTTTTTCAATTCCTTGACAAGAGTTTCGAGGATTTGATCGAATTGCCGCTGCATTCTTATCAGGTTTTCTCTCATTTCCAAAATCACTTCAACGCCTGGAAGATTTACTTCCAGATCATTCACGAGATTGTTGATTATGCGGATCCGTTCAACCTCGTCCGGCGGGAAAACCTTTTCTTGAGCCGATTCTACTTGGACCGGGTGAATTAATTCTTCTGCTTCCAGAATGTCGAGGAAGTCCTCATCAACCTTGAAGATCTCAATGACTTGTCTTCGGTAATAATAGTCGGTTGCCATAACCCTTTCCAATCACAGCCGAATATCTCTACGGATATCCTCTCGATAGAACCGATCAAGGGCCGATGCCGCCTTCAAAGCCTCGGCATCGCCCGTCGAAGGGACCTGAACTCGAACCGTGACAAACATATCACCTGGGGTCTTGGTCTTGAGATTGGGCACCCCCTTTCCCTTGAGCCTCAAACGCTGGCCGGATCTCGTGCCGCGAGGAATCTTTAACTGCACCGGTCCGCTTGGAGTGGGCACGGTGATTTCCGCACCGTTCATTGCTTCGCTTACCGTCACAGGTACGTCGACGATCAGGGAATCCCCATCGCGCTTGAAGATAGGATGAGCCCTGATATGGGTTACTATATACAGATCTCCGGGAGGCCCCCCTCCCCGACCGGGCTCTCCCTTGCCTGCGAGCCGAATGCGAGAGCCATCCTTCACGCCGGCCGGAATGTTCACGTCGATGGTTTCGGAACTCGCAACTGCTCCGGCTCCTCCGCATTGGGGACACCGTTCACCAGTGCGTCCGGTTCCTCCACATTCGGGACAGGTCTGGCTGAAATTGAATGGCCCCTGTGCGACCCGGGTTTGGCCCGTCCCCTTACATGTCTTGCAAACGGAATCCTTACCAGGCACGTATCCTGTTCCTCCGCAAGTTGCGCACGCCGTGGGTTTCTGAAGTGTAATCCGGGTGGTGGCGCCTTTGATTGCGGTAAGAAAATCAATTTCGAGGCTGGACTCTATGTCGAGTCCTTTCCTAGGTCCACGCGGGGCAGACGGACCAGTGGCCCCACCGAACAGATCACTGAAAACATCTTCAAATCCCGAATACTTGAAAGACTCCTGCCCGGACGGCCCGCCCCCGAAAGGACCTCGAGTCCCAGCCCCTCGTTCGAATCCGCCAGCTTGTTGCCATTGACGATACTGCCGCGCCTGCTCTGGGTCGAAGCCGGCCCGTAGACCATCGTAGCCGAATTCATCGTAAATCTTGCGCTTCTCGGGAGCCGAGAGCACTTCGTGCGCCTCGGAAATTGCTTTGAACTTGTCTTCAGCATCTTTGTTCCCAGGATTTACATCCGGGTGGTATTTGCGGGCAAGTTTCCGATAGGCTTTCTTGATTTCGTCGGTAGTCGCATCCTTCTTAACGCCGAGAGTCCCGTACAAATCCTTATCGGGCATGAGCGAGCCTCCCCTCTCTCGACAAACAACAGCAGACCTGCTCGGAACCGATTTTCATGCCTTAAACTTCCCCAAGAAAATCGCATCAATTAGCTCTTGAATAATTAATTACTCCCGACTGGTTGTCAAGCGCATGGCGACTTGATGGCCGGTGCGGCGTCAGGTTGGCTGGGCAGTTTCCTCGGTCGAGATGGTAAGACTGCGCTCATTTTGTTCTTGATGAAATCTATCAAGATATGTAATACTGAAAGTCCAGCCAATGTATCCCAAACCGTGAACCCCGGCGACAGGGCCTAACAAACTATTCCGGTGTTGCCGGGGTTCGTTTATGGTCACGCCAGGCTCTCTGGTGATTCTCCGGCCAAGATTGGGGAATCATCCAAAACTTCTTGAGAAATCGTGCTTTCGGCCTTAGGATAGGCTGTCGTGTATTTGCCTTCGTGAGCCTTCCGGCTCGCTGGGACTTCAAGTCAGTTGGCCTGAGACCTTTGAAAATGATCGTAGACGCTCATGTTCATTTATTGCCTCGCAAAGTCCAGCAGGATCGCACCCCTTTCTGCCACAGCGATCTAGCGTTTGGATCCATCTATTCATCCGGAAAGGCCAAGGTCGTATCGGAAGCCGACATCATCCGCTATCTGGACGATTCAGATATCGACCTGGCCATCGTGTTCGGCTTTCCCTGGGAACAGCATGATCTCGTGAGGCAAAACAACGACGAGATTTGGGAATTTCATCACCGCTATCCCCACAGGATCATTCCGTTTGCTATTCTGTCGCCCATGGGAGGCGAGGGCGCGCACCTGGAGGCGGAACGGGCCTTGGGTGGAGGATTTGCCGGAATAGGCGAGCTTGCCATGTATCACGGGGGGTGGAGCCGCGCGGACTTCGAGGCCCTTAGTCCGAGCCTGGAACTGGCTCGAAAAGCGCGTGTGCCAGTGATGATTCACGTCAATGAGCCTGTCGGGCATCCTTATCCGGGCAAAATCCCCGTCGACTTTAGGGGGCTGCTTCACATTATAGAAGCCAACCCGGACGTGGATTTCATCCTTTCACATTTTGGAGGCGGCGTGTTCGTCTACGGGCTCATGCCGGAAATCGCTAGCATTCTCAGCCGCACCTACCTTGACACCGCTGCCTCGCCGTTTCTTTACGATCACAGGATATTCGAGGTTGCATGCCGAATCATGGGGCCCGAAAAGATCATCTTCGGCAGCGATTACCCCCTTATACCCCTGGCCCGATACCTGAAAGAGCTGGACAAGGCGGAAGTAGACGGAGCTTTACGGGAACGGATTTTGGGCGGAAATATACGAAGGCTGCTTGAAAGGAATGGGAGATTGGGAGCTCAAGACAGAAGTGTCAAATAAGTACTTAACAATCTATTCTTGGAAACAATTTCGAATCGGGCAGCAGACATACAGCCAGCAGGGCTGTATCGCGGGCTCTGATGTCTGACGGTATTGTATCTCGGAATGTCCAACCTGACAAATACACTGCCGGAAAACCCATCTACGGGATGCGGAAAAGAACCCTGATAAGGATTTCCAAAGGATGTGCGCCATTATATATCGCTATGGCGACAAGAACAGCAATGATTGGTGTTGCCCCCACTTGAACGGGCTTATCCAACAGGAAACGCGTCAAATTTCTTAGCATCCCCGCTCCCTTTTTTATGCGACAAATCTGAGGACCTCTACCTCAACCCTCTTGCTAAACACGTCCTCGGCGATAGGCAGGACACGCTCTGCAGTAGCGTCATCCAGGTAATATTCGCCACAATTTTCGCAAACATGTTCCGGGATCCCTTCAATAATTACCGTTGTTTCGCCCCCGTTGAAGAATTGTCGTCACTTTGCCGGTATGCCCTGAGCCTTGCTTGCATGCGGTGCACGTGATCCATGTCACGCTCCCTTCATCACAATGGTGACCTCCGCACGAACGCATTCTTCTCCTCTGGAGTAAAGGGAGCACGCGACTGTGCGGCTCGTGCGCCCTTTTTTCAGCACCTTGGCCCGCAAAGTGACCTCCGTGTCCAAAGGAGTCGCTTTCAAGAATTCGACTGTCATGGCGCGAGTCCAGCCGGTGGGGACATCTGATTCTTGTTCCATCTTCAAGCCCTGGTCACGGCATTCCAAGGCGAGGGCGGTCCATGCGGAATGGCAGTCAATTAGCGTGCACGCGACTCCGCCGTTGAGATAGCCGGGATAGGAACAATGGTGATCTTGAGCCCGCCATGTGCTTACAACTTCATCACCTTCGAGGAAACTCTTGATTCTGAGCCCGTTCTTATTGTCCGCTCCGCATCCGTAACAACCGCGTATGGGCGCCTCCGGATGGAGCCGATCCTGCAAGGGTTTAGTCTCAGTCATGGTCTTTCACTTTCCAGTTGCCCGCACCGCACGATTACTCCTTCTCGGCGAAGTATCCCGGTGCCTCGTGGGGGAAGATTGCGTGTATGAGGATTTCCTCGTCGGTCAGGCCCGGAAATTTCGCCTCCAATTCCGGCCACATCGGAGGGATGAGTTCAGCGGGCCGCACGGTTATGGGTTTTTCCCCTTTTAGAGCTCTTTCTTGCAACTCCTTGTTTACCGGTGCAGGGGTCTCCCCGTACATGCCTTTCAGCAGGTTCGCAGTATGGTTAGCTATGATCTTGTACCGTCCCAGGAGAACATTGAAGGTAGCCTGGGATACCACTATCTGAGAAGTAGGAGTTACGAGGGGTATGTATCCGAGATCCTCCCTGACACGCGGTATCTCCTCAATGATCTCATCCAACCTGGGGAGCGCGTTTTGGAGCTTGAGCTGGCTGGTAAGATTAGACATAACACCGCCGGGGATCTGAGTTACGAGCATTCTGCAGTCAACCCCATTGTAAGGCGCTTCGAATTCACTGTAGAGCGCACGGACTACCTTGGCCTCTTCTGCGGCCTCGGTAAGCTTTGCTAGGTCGCAGCCCGTGTCGTATCCGAAACGGCCGAGAGCGTACACCAGCGATTCTGTGCATGGATGGCCGGTGCCGCCGGCAAACGGACTCAGAACGGAGTCGAGCATGTCGCATCCGGCCTCCACCGCCTTTAAAGCCGACATCATGCCCAAACCGCAACTGTCGTGGGTATGGAGGTGAATGGGAACGCTCACCGCCTTCTTTAGGCTCGTGACGAGCTCAAAGGTCGTGTGTGGATCAATGAGGCCCGCCATGTCTTTAATACAGATTTGATCCACTCCTTTGTCTTCCAGTTGTCTTGCTTTGGATACGAATTTTTCAATTGTATGCACAGGGCTGATCGTAAAGCAGACCGCTCCTTCAGCGATTTTTCCCGTTTCTTTGACCGCTGCGATCACGGCCTCATGGTTCCTCATATCATCCAGGGCGTCAAAAATCCTGAAGACATCTATTCCGTTGCGGGCGGCGGCATGCACGAACTTGTTGACGACGTCATCGGAAAAATTGGTATACGCGACCAGGTTCTGCCCGCGAATGAGCATCATGTTCTTGACTTTAGGGAGGGCCTCTTTAAGCCGGCGTGCTCTTTCCCACGGGTCTTCCCGCAAGTAGCGAACACATACGTCGAAAGTAGCCCCTCCCCAGGTTTCTGCTCCGTAAATTCCAGTGTCTGCAAGTTTGGCGGCCACTTTAAGCAAGTCATCGAGTTTTATTCGAGTGGCCACTTTGCTTTGGGAGCCGTCTCTTAGCGTGATATCGAACATCTTTATTTGCTTCGCGCCCTCGGATTTCATTCAAACCTCCAGCTTTTTTGAGTTATCCGCGGAAAGTCGCAGTGCCTAAAAGTGGTTGCAAGAACCATTCAAGGCATTCGAAGGTATTTAGGTGGCAGTCGCGTCTTGCCGAGTTTTTCGAAAACTCGAGCCAAACGCGGGATTCCCTGTTGCTAGTTGACAGCATTGTGAATTTTGCCGTCTCTTCCACACGATGCCCCATTAGCGCTCAGACACATATATCACAATCGAGCACATGTCGGCATAGCAGGATTTCATCTTCCGGACAGATTCGTGGTTTTCTCGATGGTGAAAACCTGAAAAGGCGTTGCATCATGAAGAATCACGCTTTGCGCACAGCACGTTTACCGCCCCTGCGATGCCTCGTCGGAGACGGGCCAAGGAAACAATCTGGCAACCAATTCCCGCGCCTCTTTCTCGGTAGATATGATTCCATCCAACTGCGCATCGCGCAAGGCTGCCAGTATGGAAGTGAAAACAGGCCCCGGGCGATATCCCATCTCAATCAAATCTGCTCCGCTAAGGAGAGGAGTAACGGTCCTCAAGGCGGTGATGTACTCCGATATGGCCTTTCTTGTGTCTTCTCGGGTGGTCTTGGCCATCATGTATAGCAAGCCTTCCATTGGCAACTTTCGAAGGCATGCCACTATTTGGCTTGGCCGGTCGACCTGCCCTCTTGCGAAGAGGGCAAGAACCTGCCTCAATTCGATGCGCTTGTCGAGCAGAGCTTTTGCATTGGATTGCACGAGCGAAAAGCGTTTCATCACTTCGAAGAACTCTTCATCAGACAACGAATCAGTGAGGGCGAAAAAGTATACAACCCATGACTCCAGTTTGTCCTTGAGAAAGAGATACTTCCACCACGCGAGAACTCCTGCAACGGCTTCGACAAATTCTGTGGTCTTGGAGTTGAAGTCCAATGCGGGGTGCAGCGCTTGCGGGATTCCGTATCCGCACATGAGAGCAAGGGAAGGAATCCGGTTCTTTTCATCGAGAATGTGGATCAATTCGTTGAGGAGGCGTTTGCCTTCCACTCTGTCGAAAACCTGCATTCTGAGCGCTGCCTTCATCAGCCCAAGCGTGTGTTTGGCGATCGCGAACCCAAAGCGGCCGCTGAAGCGAATTGCGCGAAGTATCCTTGTGGGATCTTCAACAAAGGCGAGATTGTGAAGTACGCGAATGACTTTCTCCTTGATGTCTCGAGCTCCTCCGAAAAAGTCGATCACCTGGCCGAACGTGCGAGGATTTAGTGCTACTGCCAGGGTGTTCATGGTGAAGTCGCGACGGTACAGGTCTCTTTTTATAGAACTCGTCTCCACCGTGGGCAAAGCCCCGGGTCTCGCGTAATACTCGTGCCGGGCCGTGGCAACGTCGATCTTGAATCCGTCGGCAAACAGGAGAACGGCTGTTCCGAACTTGTCATGCCCCTGCACGCGGCAGCCTGGAAACTCTGTTGCCAACTCTCGTGCAAATGGAATGCCTTCCCCTTCGATGACCAGATCAATGTCGAGATTGTAGTTTCTCAGAAAAAGATCCCGCACCGCACCTCCCACGAGGTACGCGCTCTCCCTTCGCTTCGCTGCGACTTCCCCGGCGTGGCGCAGAATGCCGGCCACTCGATCCGGAAATCGTTCCTCCATCAACCTGCGCACGCTCTTTGTCCGCATCCGTCCGACCGGAAATTCCTCCGGGCCCGTGGAATCGCTCTGACGGGGGAGCTTCAGATGCTCTAACAGGTCGCTGCGACTGATAACACCGACTACTCTCCCCTCATCGACTACCGGGACCAGCCGATGTCGGCCGTCCAACGTCACGCGTAGGACCTTCTCGATGGACTCGTCGGGTGTAACAGAGACCACTCCGGGGTTCATATATTCATAGACTCGCTCCAGCTCCAGGCCGTGATGGAGGGCCTTTTCCACTGCATTTCGATGCAATATGCCCAATATGGAACCGTCTCGCACAACTGGAAGCGAACTGATCTGATAACGGCTCAAGAATTTGGCCGCGTCACGGATCGTCCTGCTGGGTCCGATGGTAATCACCGGGCGGCTCATGATTTCGCCGGCTTTTTGCTTTGGATGCACCTTCTCGTGAAGGCATTCAATGAGCTTTTCGCGCGCCTCGTAAAGAGACAGGTCTCTTATCGTGGCACTCGCAGCCGTAGGATGCCCGCCGCCGCCGAACTCTGCTGCAATTTCGCCCGCATTTACTTCTTCCAAACTGCTCCGAGCGATCAAATGGATCCTGTCATCCATCCTGACGATGGCAAATATGGCATCAAGACTTTCCATTTCCTTGTACTTGTGCACGAGAATGGCAAGATCTCCGACATAGCCCTCTTGAGTCGCAGTCGCTACAAGCACCTCGATGCCCCCGAGATTGACCACTTCCGACTCCTCAATGAGCTGGTAGAGGAGTGCGATTTGATCCCTACTCCACTCGCTGGTCATCATGTTCGAAATGATGTTCAGGTTTGCCCCTTTTGCCAGCAGCCATGCAGCAGCTTCCAAGTCATCTTTGGTAGTCGATGAAAAAGTGAAGGAGCCGGTATCTTCGTAGATTCCCAAAGCAAGCACTGTGGCTTCCTCGGCATTAAGCTCAATCCCTCGATTCCGGAGTTCACGGATTAGCAATGTTACGGTGGCTCCGACCTCGCGAACAATTTCCACTTGCCCCTTTACGTCGTCCTCGGAATCGGGATGATGGTCATAGATGTGAATCTCAACATTTCCTGAATCGGCCAACGCGGCGAATCTACCGATCCTGCTCCTTTGCCGAGTGTCAACCAAAATAAGGCGATCCACCTTTTCCAGATCGATGTCTTTGGCACGTTCGATGGAGAGAATGTATAGCGTAGAATCTATAAAGAAGTCGCGGAGGTTCTTTTCCTGTGAGCCCGGAAAAGCGACAAGTGCTCCTGGATAGAGCTTCTTGGCTGCAACCATCGACGCGAAAGCGTCGAAGTCGGCATTGAGGTGTGTGGTGATAATTTCCATGTCTATCTTTTAGAGTCAGTTAACAGGCAATGAGGTTCGACGTCAACAAAAGCGTCCGGATATTTGCATATTGACAAAACCTGCCGTGGGGAATGCAAAAACCATAATAATATCTTGATATCAAGGCCGTGGAATAATATAATCCGCCCCCATGTCGAGGGTGCTCCAGGTTATGAGAAGATGTAGGCGATGCGGGCCGCACGGTCACGGCCTTGCCGTCATTATCGTCATGCTGGCTGTCTTGTCCCCATGGATGCCGGTCCACGCCGATTTTGTCTCAAATAACTGGAAAAAATTCAGGGACATCCACGTTCCACCGGATCTGCCCGACGGGCTGGCTGGCGTGTTTCTGGAGCCGACCGTCATAGATAGATGCCGACCGGATCTGGGAGACCTCCGCGTGGTGTCTTCGAAGGGCATGTCGGTTCTTGTCACGGTTACGCATCCGGCGTCGGGTGATGCAGCGAGGCCATTTCCGGCTCAGATATTCCGTGTCGCTAGGACGGCTGGCAAATGGACTGACATTTCAATCGACAAGACAGGCAAGATTTTGACCAGCGGCATTCTTATCGGGACTCGCTCGAAGAATTTCGTACGAAGGGTTGAAATACGAGGTTCCGACAATGTCCGAGATGCGTACGTGATCCGTATGGACGGGCTGATTGCAAGCCTGCCGGGACCGGTTCCGTTTAAGAGCCTCAAATTGGCTCACCCTCTTAATAATTTCCAGTACATGTATCTCCGAATTGTGGACGGGGATCAGCCCCCCTTGAAGATAGACTCTGTCCAATGCTGTCCGCCTCCCGCGCACTCGCCTTTGTCAAGGCCCCTCGATGTGCGCATTCTGGAAAACCGCACGCAGACGGCCTCAGGTTCAACAAGAATAATTGCCGATCTGGGCGAAAAGCGGTTCTCTATCACGCAGGTCGGCTTTTCCACCCCTGCCAAGGACTTCGTGAAACGAATTCGATTGAAGGGGGCATCTCAGCTCGCACCGGAGGCATGGAAAAAGATCTACGAAGGAACCGTATTTCGACTTCGCAAGGATGATGCAACAAGCGAAGTCCTGAAAGTTCGCACCAATCCGGGACTGTTCAGGTACATTTCGATGGAACTATACGGAGGCGGTCGGACTTCGGTGCCGATCGAGAAGCTCGAAGTTTCCGGAACCATGCGTATGGCCATCTTTGAGTATCATCGCGGCCTTGAGTACAAGCTTTTCTACGATAACCCTTCGGCGGAAGGGGCAAAATCGAACCCAGCCGAAACTCCCCCCAATGTCGCTAAAATAGTGTCAACCTCCTCAAACGTCAGGCTTGGTCCAGAACGAGAGAATAGTATAGTCCAGGCACAGCCGGATATTCATACGAAAAAGAAGGCGGGACTAGCGTTCTGGCGGCTCCTGGGAGTGGTTATGGTTGCAGTGGGCCTGTTACTGATGTTCAGCCTCACACTCAGGACGCGCTCACTCAAGAAGTCTTTCAGGGGAAGAAACTCGCGGATTGTTAACACAAGATCTTAGCGGCAAGGCTCGGCCTGGATCCGATCACGCGTCCCGCGCATAGAATATGGCACTTGCCGAGAAGCCCGAGCGAACTTAGAGGCGAGGGAACTTGGTATGCCGTGAGAGCTATTCTAGCGCCTGCGGGCATCTCACATGCCATTCATCGCCTCGGACTCCGATTCGGGGGGCCAGCCTGTCCGGAGTTGCACGAGACCGCTTGCGGCGTAATGTGGGCAGACAATCCCGCTTTGCGCGCGGCGTGCCCCCACTAAGGCGAGCGCGATATTGGTTGCTATTTTTCAATATATATGTGGATCATGCCGCGGCGAGGCACTGAAGGATGCCTAGGGGAAAAAAGAGCCGCCGTTCCTGGGACAGGATTCAGGATATCTCTTCCCGAAGGTTGAATGTCATTCGAGTGCTTCCGATATTAATTTCGTCTCCATCCTGGAGCTGCACCTGAGTGGTCACTACCCTGCCGTTGACTTCCGGTTTCTTCAGCCCTTCTGCGTAAGCCAGGAAAAAGCCGTTCGGTCTCTTGTTGATTAATGCTGCAGTCTTCCCCACGAGCAGTCCGGAACACCTGACGTCCGAATTGCTTGATTTGCCAAATGTAGTCAGCCGCTTATTCAGATCAATGATCTGCGGGGTGCCGCCGGATATGATCGTCACAGACCCGTACAGTTCAACTTTCTTGGGTTTCTCCGGCGGACGGTCCTGCGAAAAACCTTTCTGCGCGGCTTGTTTTGCGAGCAATTCCTGCTGGGCTTGGGTGTCAAGAATGACAGTGTCGCGAAATGAACGGCCCGCCAAGTCCTGATCTTCCGACGATCCTGCCTTGGACGGCTGCTCTTCCTCCGGCCGAAGGTCGACGAAATCGAGAGAATGTTTGCCTATGATAATTGAGTCACCATCAAAGATCCTTTCGCGCATTACCTTCTTCTCATTTAAAAAAGTACCGTTCAGAGATTCGAGATCTACAAGAATATAAAAGTTCGGCTCTTCTTCTTCGATTTGCGCGTGATGGCCCGATACAGCCATGTTGTCGATAGTGACGTCGTTATCTTCGCGTCTGCCAATGGTGACAGGAGTCGTGTCGAATGTATACTCCTGGAGAACATTATCCTGAAATCTCAGGACGAGCTTGAACATGGGTATCCTCCAAGGGATCTTGCCTTTGAATCGTCATGTTTTCGACCCTTGAACATTTCCCAGGCCCTGGCAATAAAGGACGGCAGCTTGGACTTTTGCGCCGGCGGAGGGTCCTCCGAGATGGCAGCTAACGCTACTGTAGTATTGTCGGGACCACCCCTTCGATTCACTTCATCAATTAAACGATCCAGTGTCTCGGGGCCCGGCTTATCCGTAAGAATTTCCTGTAGAATTTCCGGATCATTCATGACTGTGGTAAGTCCGTCAGTGCAGATAAGGAATATATCACCTGGGAATACCGTTAATTCATCCACATGGACTCTTATCCTGGGATCCACTCCGATCACAGAAGACAAAATATGTCTCAATTGTGAATCCTGGACCTCATCGCGAGTCATTATTCCCCGTTCCACCTGATCCTCGGCAAGAGTATGATCCTTCGAGATCTGCTCCATCATGCCGTTCCTAACTAGATACATCCTACTGTCACCCACGTTGACCAGAGAAATCGTGAAATCGTGTATACTCACCCCCGCCAACGTACTACCCATACCAACAAGATCCGGATTTTCAAGCGATTTCTCCAAGATCACCCGGTTGGCTGTGAACGCGGCCTGTCGGAGCAGGTTCGTGTGGTAGGTAAAACGGTGATCATAGTCGTCGAAAATGTCTGGACTGTTGATGGGGCCATCGCAATACTTTTTGTAGAAGGAGGAAACGGCATCTGCTGCCAAGCTCGAGGCAACTTCCCCTGCTCGATGGCCACCCATGCCGTCGAGGACGAGAATAAGTTCGTGCTCGCGATCAACGTAGTGAAAGTCCTCATTGGTGCCTCGCTGTTTTCCGACGTCGGTCTTGGCCCAGACTTCAACGATCACAGGGCCTCCGGATATCAACGAGCAATGTCGGCGTGGTCCCGATCTCCATTTCCTGTTTTCTGGCTTTTTGCATCCTGACCCACTACAGTCGCTTTACTAGCTGAAGATCTAACTGATTTCAGCAAGAAAATCAAGAACTATCATGAGACTTCCAGCTTCGGGTAACGCAACGCGGCCGTGCAGACGGTACTAAAGTGGGGAAAAGCTCTTTGAAAACGTTGCAATCGCGGCGCAAACAAATTATGGACGAATTAGGGCAGGGGCCGACAGGATCAGACAACCTGCCCTTCAGAGAGCGGGGCGAGCAGGATGTTGATTTACCTTATAAACAAATGATATAAGCTCAGGGGTCTCGGGAGGGCAGCGGAGGCCATACGGATGGATTTTTCACACAACGAAACGCGCACCGTCGGATTCTACACCATGATTGTCCTCTTGGGCACTTGCTGGCTTGTGGCTTCCGGATGCCAGGAAGTGGACACTCTCAAGAGAGAACTTTTGAAGAGGGCCCAGAGCAAGATTCTCCATAACAAGACACCTTTCACCCCTCGAGACGGAATTACAATTCGAACCACTTCTCTATACGAGACCGCTAATGAGAATTCGCCGGTGATCATCAAGTTGCCTGCCGAAACCTCCATCCATCTCTTGGATAAAGTGGGAGAATACTATCGTGCCCGTATGCGCGACGGAAGGGAAGGATACCTTAAGCAGAAGGTCATAGGCGGACAAGACATCATTGATAAGACTCAAGAACTTCGACGCTCTATCGAAGGAGTTCCACCCCAGGCCGAGGGAGTTATCCACAGCAAGGCTAACTTTCGACTGGAACCCGGCCGTCAATACGAGGTCATCGAGATTCTGCCGCCAGGTAAGAAATTCGAAGTTTATGAGCGGGTAGTTTCTTTGAGGCGGCCCAATTCCCCGGCGGTGAAGCTGGCTCAGAAAGGGATGCCAGGTAGCCAAAGCTTGTCCCTTGAAGATGACGCGCCGGCAATGGACGATGCATCGGACGAACAGGTGAAAAAGGATGTTTGGTACAAGGTGAAGATCGAAGATGGCAGGGTCGGATATATTTATACGCACAACATGCGGCTCACCCCCCCGGAAGACATAGCTAGAGCCGTTCCTTTTATGCGAATGATGGGTTGGAGAACTGTGAGCACCATAGATGATCCGGATCAAGGTGCCAAGAACAATTATATTGTCGCATACGCGCCGATAGGAAGGGATCCTGGCTGCGACTATACGAAACTCTATTTCATGACCTGGTCGACAAAGCTCAAGAGGCGTGCGATAAACTGGCAACTAGCCATCAGCGGAGTCCTACCGGTGACCAACTTCCGCTTCGACAGAAAACCCGGCTTTAGCATACGTTCGCTTCATCCGTCGAAGAGGGATAAATTGGTCCTCACCAACTTCGTCATAGTCAGAGGCCATGTTCGGAAGGTAAGTGAGGAGGAGATCCCCAATACTGCCCGGATTCACTAGAATCCCGTGAACTTGAAGCGCGAAGAGCAGGGCCTTATTCGTTTCAGACTACCATACGACGCGGTTCCCCGTCTTCACCGCGATCCCGTTTCGCAAACAGATCCGTTCAGAGGATATTCGGTCAGAGCGACAAAACCGAAGACCGTGGTCAACATATTCTGGGGAAACGGCGTGAGCAGACGATTGTACAATCGGGCAGTGCTGTTATAGCTCTGCCGGTGGAAAGTTATCCGCTGGGAAATCTTCGCCACTTTCTTCCAGTTCATGGCGAAAGGGGGATATTGGGCGAGCCCCGGCTTTGACTCTGCAAGATTCTCTATCTCTCTTAGTTGAACTTCCATGTCATCGACTGAAGCTACAATAGTTCCCGGATCTTTCGAACGTATGGAAATTGAACGTGCTTCCAGGAGGCGTTCTGCGGGCTTCGCATACGCCGGCTCAAAACCTCTTACCGCCTCCACAAGGCCCGGGATCAGTTCGTTGCGATCGTTGACGGCATCGAGAAATCCTTCCCATTCAACGCGTGCCTCAGTTCTGATCTCCCGGAGCGATGGACGCAATGTGAGGAAAGAAACCAATACAATGAGGACGAAGACCACCAAAGAAGAGAAGCCTAATTCCACAACTCGCGATAGAGCCATTTACAATCCCGGTCAACTGTTGATCGCTGCAGACGGCCGTTGGCCCCGAAGGCCGACGTGGTATAGCTGGACCATGACAGGAATAAGACTGCAATTTGGCTCCAGACGCCGAGCACTCGGCCAATGAATCCATTCGATGAAGCTTATCCCCTGTAACAGCTCCGACGCGAGCCTTTCCGCTTTATGAAGCGTTTTAATCGGCCTGTTGACTTTTGTCAAACCAGCAGTTTTAATAATGCTTGGTGGATTCTGAATCCTTCCGCGAGAGGAGAGACCGTAATGATAGAAAGGCCCGACCGCCGCGAATTCTTGAAAAGCGGATTGGTCACCACCGCAGCGCTCGCCACCGGGACATTGGGCGGGCTGCTTGGCCCCAGTAAATCCTTTGCCGAAGAAATGCCCGACCTGGTCATATCGCACGGCATGAGTCCCGCCGCCATCACTCGTGCTGCGGTTGAGGCGTTAGGCGGGATGAAGCGTTTTGTAAAACCGGGCAACAAAGTTGTGATTAAACCGAACATGAGCTTCGCTAGTGGGCCCGAAAGGGCGTCGAATACCCAACCGGCAGTTGTCAGCGAAGTGGCTCGAATGTGCGCGGAAGCGGGCGCTTCGAAGATCTCGGTTCTCGACCATGTCTTGAACGAACCGAGGGCATGTTTGAGGCTTTCGAAGATACCGGAGGCCTGCCGGGACGTGCCCAATACGGTAGTCAGCACTCTCGAAGCACGCAGGCTGTATCGCGAAGTCAAGGCTCCTCAGGCGCGACATGTGAAGACGATGGAGGTCGTCTCCGACGTTTTGGATGGGGATGTTTTGATCGCGGTGCCGGTTGGCAAGTCTCATGCCGCTTCTGGCGTGAGTCTTTCCATGAAGGGGATGATGGGTCTCATTCGGGATCGTAGAGCGTTCCACTCCAGGTACAATCTGCACGAAGCCATAGCAGACATGGTGACCGTATTGAAGCCTCATCTCGTCGTAATTGACGCCACCCGCATCCTGAGCACCGGCGGACCGGGCGGACCAGGTAAGGTAATCCCCATGAACCTTGTGATCGCTTCTACCGACATGGTTGCAGCGGATGCTCAGATGGTGGCCCTTGGCACCTGGTACGGGAAATCGTTCGCACCCGATCAAGTGCGTCATATCCGCATCGCAGCGGAACGCGGTCTTGGCCGCATAGATATTGATAAACTGAAGGTGAAGAACATCAAATCGTGATAACGTTCCAAAAGGCCACCCAAACAGCCACCCTCTTTCTTTTCCTTGCACTGCTGCTGTTGGCAGCCAATCCATACTATGACAACGGATTGGCCGTGGATTTTTTCCTGCGGCTCGATCCTCTTGTCTGCCTGGGCACCGTTCTAACTACGAGGTCTTTCGAGATTAGTCTTCTGCCCGGCTTCCTTGTGCTGGCCGCGGCTATCTTGGCGGGCCGATTTTTTTGCGGACATATCTGCCCGATGGGTACCACATTGGACCTCCTCCAGGTTTGTCTGGGGCCCAGCCGGAAGCCATCAGTTAAGAAAAACACTTATGAAGCTACCGCGCGATACCGCGCGTGGAAGTACTTGATCCTTGTCTTTGTCCTTGGGGCTGCATTGGCAGGAGTTTCACTTCTGTTCATCGGCTCCCCTCTGTCCCTCGTCACCCGCTTTTACGGGTTGGTAGTGCATCCGCTCGTTCTGCTGCTGGCTGATTCCGGTCTTGATCTGGCCTCTTCTGCGCCCTTTCGTTGGGCTTTTCCCGGGTTGGCCTACGTTCAGATAAGCGGCAGAGCATTTGCCACTAACGTCTTCGTAGGAGCGCTCTTTGTAGGCATCGTGGCACTGGCCTATTCCCAGCCCCGTTTCTGGTGTCGAAATTTGTGCCCCGCCGGCGCTTTGATGGGGCTCTTTTCCCGATCGCCTATACTCAGGCGCAGAGTCAATGACTCGTGTTCCCATTGCGGCCGATGCATCAGGAAATGCCCGACCGGCGCAATATTCGAAGATCCGCGGAAGACCACATATTCAGAATGCATAGTCTGTCTCGAATGTGTAAAGATTTGCCCGGAATCGGCAGTCTCCTTTTCGGCAGCTCGCAACACACCGTTCTCGGAGCCGGCCCATGACCCCACGAGACGTAGTGTGGTGCTGGCTCTCGGGTCAGGGCTGATATCAGCGGGCCTGCTGCACACGGGCATCAAACAGCCCAGACCGCAGAGCAAGGAAAGAGGATTGGTAGATGCTGACCTGATTCGACCTCCAGGTGCCCTCCCCGAATCTGACTTCCTCACTCGATGTGTCCGCTGTGGTGAATGTATGAAGGCATGTGCCACCAACACGCTTCAGCCGACTTGGCTGAAAGCGGGATTGGAAGGCATTTTCACTCCGATCATGATCCCTCGCCTCGCCGCGTGCTCACAGACCTGCAATTTGTGCGGCCAGGTATGCCCCACCGGCGCCATTCGCGACCTTCCCCTTATAGAAAAGAAGCATGCAAAAGTAGGAACAGCTTGGATCGTCCGACAGAACTGCCTGGTCTGGGAACAGGATAGGAAGTGTCTTGTCTGCGATGAAGTCTGCCCATATAATGCTATATCCTTCCAGCCCGCCCCTGGACTAAAGAATGCGGCTCCAGTGGTCATTGAAAACAAGTGCAGCGGCTGCGGTTTGTGCGAAAACAAGTGCCCCGTGCAAGGAGCTGCAGCCATTCGTGTTAATATCATTGGAGAAATCAGGCTGGCCTCTGGCTCTTACATAGAAAAGGCACATGAGTACGGGTTGAGCTTCAGAACCAAAAAGACCGCGCTGGATCGCCTGGCGCCCGAGACATTTGACCAGCCAGGCTCATCAGTCGAGCAGGAACGCCATCCAGAGCCCGAGCGTGCTCAACCGGAAGAGTTGCCGCCCGGATTCATTCTCAAATGAGCGCTGACAACATCTCATTAATTTGTTATGATATTTTTTCTTGTTGAGGGATATTCTTGTGGAGGCCGCAACTCGTCGAGGAGTAAGCGGTCGAGGAGCCCGCGGCAACCTGATACAGGGCAAGCATGAATACTTCACACAGCGTCAATGACGACTTGGCTCGTATGTGGCAAGAAGCTGAGCATTATGAGGCTCAAGGGTTGTATGATCATGCCATTCTCGTCTACCAGAACATCCTCACTGCAGAGCCTGCTAGTCGCAAAGCCCAGGCCAAGATAGTTCACCTTCAGTTCGTCAAAACGATGGAAGAGACTACTGAGTCTCGGCGCCCGCCCTATGAGGAGTTTTCTCCTCGTCTAGCTTTGGATTTGGGCGTAGCCTACATGGGCATGAGCTTATATGAGGAGGCGTTAGAAGAATTCAAAAAAGCCTTAACAGCGTCTCCCGCCTTCCGTACCGACCTTTTCCGCTATTCGGCCACTTGTCTCATCAGATTGGAGAACGGCGATGAAGCCCTGCGGCTCCTGGACCAAATTCTGACCGATGGAACCCTTTCGCCGGCAGAAAAGGGGGACTTGATATCTGATCTTATTAGCGTCTGCATTGAGCAGGGTCTCCCTACTTTGGCCAATAATCTGCTTGGCAACGTGTCCGATGAGCAAAAGCGTTTTGTTCCAGACCTTGACCAGATCTTAGATGCCCTTTCCTCGGCCGGCGCGGCGCGAGACGATTTCGAGGTCCTCGCGGAGGATATTGAGGCTGGAAAGGCTGTCCATGGGCCTGTCTCAATAAGTTCTCCAGACGCCGAGGCCAAGGGGAAAGACGGTGAAAGCGCGGGTTCATTCGAGGAGGAATCCTGTCCCGAAATTCCCTTGATGGCTCCTGTCAGCTATTCGTTGGACAACAAGATTTGGAAGGAAGGGATATCGGAACGACTTTCCTATGGCTGGGCAATGCTGGATTTGCCTGACACGCTTGATCCGGGAGCCACCGCGGCGCTGAAAATACATCTGCCTTTTCCGGAAGGAAGCGAACCTGTCCGGGTCATAGCAAGGGTGTCCGAATCGGTCTCCGAAAAAGAGAATGACGAGAAAGGCCGAGTGAAAGCTCAGTTCGTCTCCTTTGCGGCCGGAGGCGAGACCGCGCTGAAAACGTTCATCGACAGGGCGATAGAAGACCCGTCCGTCCTCGATGAAACCGCGGTGTTTGCCACGAGCATGTTTTCAGAACTGGAGATAGACGCGGTTCGTGCGATGGAGACAGATCTGCTACCCGATCTGGGGAAAGAGACGGAACTTCTTTCCGGCGAGGAAGTTGAGGTCGGGGCAGGACTTTCAAGGACGCTGCGGCAGACCGATCCGAGAATCCGCTTCGCCTGCGAATGCGGCCATGTTCATGTCGTTCCGACGCGCTATTTCGGCCGCAAGGGAAAGTGTGTAAACTGCGGCCGCATCATGACAGTACCCAACGCTGACACGAGGCCTGATAGCCTCTGCGAGCAGTTGATCGGTCAAACGATAGGAGGATGTCGGCTCTTCTACAAGATAGGTGGCGGCGGTATGGGTGGGGTGTTCAAGGGGCACCACATAGCTCTGGATATCCCCGTGGCGGTCAAAGTCCTGCATGCACATCTTGCCGATAAAGACCCCATCTTTGTTAAACGCTTCATACGCGAGGCAAGGTCGGCGGCGAAACTGCAGCATCCTAATATTGTTGGGGTCATGAACGTGGGATTGGAAAATGGGCATCATTTCCTTGTTATGCCCTACGTGGACGGAGGCAACGCAGCGTCTATGCTGGCCAGAGTGGGACGTTTTCCAGTAGATAAGGTCCTGCAGATAGCAAATGACATCACAAGCGCTTTGAGTGTTGCCGAAGAAAACAACATCCTGCACCGAGATATCAAACCGGCCAACATTCTCTTCACCAAGAAGGGGGAAGCAAGACTTGCCGACCTGGGCTTGGCCAAGAATTATCTGGACTCCCAGGATTCCGGCATAACACAAACCGGGATTTCGTGCGGAACTCCGCTGTATTTCTCGCCTGAGCAAGCCAAGGGCTCTCGCACTTTGGATATACGTTCAGACTTCTATTCCCTTGGGATAACTCTGTACCATCTGCTGAGCGGTTCCCCACCTTTTCACGGCGAGTCGGCTTATGTGATTTTTCAAAAACATGTCCATGAGCCGTTGCCGCCCTTTAAGGATTTTCAACCCCCAGTCCCGGATTCGATGTTTAAACTACTCCAGAAAATGGCCGCAAAGGATCCTAACGATAGGTTTGCCAACACCCAGGAGCTTCAGGAAGCGCTAAAAGAATTGGAAGAGAAACTGAATTCCATGGATACGAAAACCAAGAAGGGGTTGCTGGAGAGATTAGGCATCAGACGGCGCCGCTGAGCCCTTGCATTTCAGCTCATTTCATCGAAACCGCCCGTGCTGTTGATAGAAAATTGAGCTTCAGGCTTGGTCTGTCCCAAACGTGAACCCCCGAATGAATTCCCTGAGCCGATACAGGTCCTGTTCGCTTATACTAGTGAAACTGAACCCCGAGCAAATCTCCCCGTCGGGTTCCAATTGTTTAGCCCAGCGGCATCGGGCCTCGAATTCAAAAGGCGCTATCTGTCCTAATTCGTCTCCGACGACGGCAAGGGATTTTATCTCGTCGATCTGTGCTCCGAGGCCAATGACACCTACGCCTTCCTCAGAAATATCCCTGATTAGAAACCTTGTTCCCGGCTTGCCATCTTCGTAGACCGTGACCACTGGAATGGGATGATTTCGCGCCGTACGACGTGAATTCCGCCAGGACATAGTGTCGTCACCAGCGGACTTGAAAATCTTGAATTCAGTCCAAGTGATGGCGGATGCCTCAAGAAGCAACTTGAGAGCGCTTGCGAAGCCTTCGGCCGAGAGATGATATTTTCTCATGATCTCCAGAGAAGTCACTCCAGATCTGAGATCGCCGGCTAGCATTTGAATTCTTCTTTCGCGCAATTCGGCAAGCTGCCTGAATATCGATCTAAGTTGATCTTTTGCCAAATTGTACTTGTAGGTAAGCTCCAAGTCAGTCTTACCGCGGGCGAGATCTTTGACAATCTCCTTCCAATCAATCTTGGGTTTCATGGTGATCCAGTCGAACCTCTTGCGAGTCTAGGACTTCTCTTTACGGGTTGATTCATCTTGCCGCCATGTTTTTGGCCTTGATTCTGAGCAATCCTACATCACCCGCATAACTAGCATAAGATATATGGTAGCCAACAGGGCCCAGCCTACTATCATAGATAATTTGACACGAATAGAAAACGTGGACTTTTGGCAAAGGGTATACAGCCCCAGAGGAAAGAGGCCAACTAGTAGGAGCATTACAATCGCAGGTCTATCGTACCATGGAGTCCGATGTGACCCAGAACTGACTTTTTCTTCCTGCGAAGTTTCGCGGCGATTCCGGGGCGAGATCGGCTCTGCCGCTTCAGTCCTTTCATTGAGGGTACGACGAACTTTCGCCCGTTTGGGCTTAACCCCTTCGTCACCAGTTGCTGACTTTGGAGCATTAAGGCCAAGCTGATCCAGTGCATCAGTGAAGCTGAGCATCTCTTCTTTCAGGTTGACGGTATGGTCAGCAAGAAAATCTCTCCGGTCAAGGTCAGCTTCAGTTATCAGTCCTGACGAAAGTAGCTTATCGAATAGGCTGCTGAGTCCTGTCGAGGAAAGGTGGTACTTAGACATAAGAGCCGAATCAGCTATACCCCATCGGATATCTCTAGCCGCCTCCTGTGCATTGATCAGTGGTGGTGACTTGGTCTGAAGCGCTTGGGAGCCATCCGTCCCTTTGAGTCTGTGCCGCGATGGAGCAGCTTCAGATACGCGGACCACTCCCAAAAAACCCGGCAGCCGCCCTGCTATCTCGGACAAATCTATGAACCCGCCTTTCACCAGCTTGTCAAGGAGACTTTGAAGTCCTTCAGCGGACAGATGGTGCTTATTCATGAGAGCAGCATCATCCATGCCCGAGCGGATGTCTGCCACGGCTTGCTTTGCGTTGATAGCCCTCTTGACCACAGATCCCCCTTCGATGAAAGTTATGACGATAAGTTGTTACAAGAGATTGTAAACGTGGCCCAAACTCACCTACTACCCAAATTGGTAGAGCCTGATGAACCTTGCCTAGTGCAGTCATCCTCTCTTTGCTGTCGTTGGGTCAAGCGATCCCCTGTTCTTGTCGATCCATTTGAGATCTTGTATTGATCCTAAAGATTGGTCCCACCTTTTCAGTCCACAAGTTGCCGCTTTTCAGGGCTCTTGAACAGTAAGAGCTTGATGAAATCTTTGAGAGTCTGACGATCTGCGTCCGGAAGATCTAGTAACTCGAATCCCGCCACTGTGTATTGTCGGTTCTTTTTCTTTATTTGAACCCACTTGCACTCAGCGATAATCAGCAGGGGCTGAGCTTCCATGAACATGTCTACCGGCACCTGAAATGTCTTCGCTTGTCCGACCTGGGCATTGATCCCTGCCAATCTTAACCCGTTCTCCGATATATCCCGTAGCACCCCCACCGCCGAATCCGCTATGTCATAGACAGGCACATAAACATTCAGATCAGCCCTTGGATGCCTTCGCGCCTGCACATGGTTAAGGCATTCCCTATATAATGAAGACCTTTCGTATAGTTCGGCGAGACTAACAGCGCCACACTTCACAAGCTTGTCAAAAATGGATTCAAGGCTCTTGGCCGATAGCTTGTACTTAGCCCGCAATTGCAGGTCAGCCATCCCTGAGCGAAGATCACTGAGGACATTTTTACCGTTGATTTGTCGCTTTTTCTCCATTGCCCCCCTGAAACCTCCAAACTACTGGCTGAAATCCGATCTTCCCTCACCGGAAGTCCTCATTCTGGCCCCACAACGCGGACACTTCTCCACTTTAGAGAACTGTGTGTCCCCGCAGGCAGAGCAGGTGAAGACCGGCATGTAAACGGTTTTGGCCAAAGATCTGCGTTCAACGAGTTCTTCCGGGGACATCAGTCCGTGCCCAATGAGCTTATTCAGGGCTTGAAGCACTCCACGAGCTGAAAGATTATACTTCTTCATTAGAGTCGCATCATCCATTCCCGCTCTCACATCGGACAGCAACTCCCTTGCCTTTATGTTTTTCTTAGCCATGGTCGTCCCATGAGCGAACAGCTATTTCTTCTTTTCAAGAAGCTTTCGTAATCCGGTCAGCGACACGTCTTCAATATGTGTTATTTCAAATCCCGCCATACATCCTTGATGACCCCCTACTGAGGGTGCCACCCACCGACACAGCGCGTGGAATTTTATGTGCGCCTGGTGGCCCGGCCTGTCCAAGTGTAGGACCAAGGCTTTTGTCTCGCCAACCCGGGCCGTGATACCACTCGTCCCAAGTCCTTTTTCAGACACGTCGCGCACAAAACCTTTCGCGTAAGGGAAATCGGAGTCTTGGACCACCAAGGCAAAGTCTATCTTTACCCGCTCTTCTTCCCGAACGCCCCGAATTACTGTTACATCATGATTGAAAGATCGCCAATCTTCGAGGTCGGACTGACTCACTACTTTGGCATCGACAAGCTTTTGTAGGACAATAGCCAGCCCATTACGGGACAGTTTATATTTTCGCTGCAGATCAGCGGTGGGAGTACCGGATCGAAGGTCGTCCACAACCTCTTTAACCTTAATCCTTTTGTGCGCTTCCATTCTCACTTCCCATGCTGGGCCAGAAGATGCACGAGGTCTTTTCTCTGCGTTCCTAAAGCCCTCTTCATGGCCGTTCCGCCGTCCAGATCTTTCGCGTTGACGTCAGCCCCAGCTTCCAGAAGCAGCCTGGCAACCTGGAAGTGGCCTGGATGACACGCTTTCATAAGAGCCGTATTGCCGTACGCGTTTCTGGCGTCCACCTGGGCACCGCTTTCCAGCAACAGCTTTACTAAGGCCTCATGGCCCCTGAATGCAGCCTTCATTAGCGCGGTGTTCCAATGCTTGTTCCCGGCGTTGACGTTAGCACCGGCCTTGATGACGATCTCGACAATCTTCATTTGGCCTTTATCGGAAGCGATCATTAGTGGAGAATCGCCGTTGTTGTTTGCCTCGTTGACATCTGCGCCATGGTCTATAAGTGATTTGACAATAAAAACATTTTCGCCCCGGCAAGCAATCGTTAAAGCGGTGTTGCCGTCCGGAGCTCTCGTACTGGCGATTGCCCTATGCTTCAGTAGCAGCAACACCACTTCCGCATGACCGGCATTGACCGCGAAGATTAGTGCGGTATTTCCTTGGACATTTTCCGCGTTCACATCCGCGCCCCTATCCAGGAGCAGTTTTGCCACCTCGGGATGGCCTTTGAACGCGGCGCGGATTAGCGGCGTATTGCCGTACTTGCTGCGCGAATCTGGGTTTATCCCGGAATTCAATAGGGCCTCAACCTGTTCATAGATTCCCCGACTTGCCGCTTTCAGCAAAGCCTTCCCTTTTGAACTCTCGTCCTGTTGAGCCTCACCTAGGATACTCGTCCTGACATCCAGGATGCCTAACTCGTTTCGCGGCGACTTGAAAGGGTCTGCCGGCACAAATTGATCTTCTGGGGCGCGAATCAAATTAGGCCGGGAATTGTTTGGCCCGAGAGACACATCGGGCTCGATGACCAGAGAGTCCCGCAATTCTTCGGCTAAACTGTCACAGTTTGGGCATGACCCACCGTCTTCCGGCAAGAGATTTCCGCAACGTATGCACTTTAGCACGGGGGCAGAATTCTCTGAGAAAGCCCTCATGAGATCACTCTCGGATAGACATTGCCGACTAAATAGTTCCAAGTGCGTGAGCAAACCGGCATCAACCAGTCTTGTCAGTAAGTACTGCAGACTGTCGCGTGTCACGCGGTATTTCACTCGAAGCTGCTCATCGGAGAATCCCGCCCGCACATCTTTGATTAGGCCAGAGGCGCTAATCCGACGTTTCTCTGCGAGACTCTTCCTGTCGGCTGGGGGCAAGCCATCCTCCGTTCTTCACGCAAAACTTAAGGCACAGAGGCCGAATGAACTCTATTTCTGAAGAAGATTAGATTCAGGCCACAAAGTACGGCCCGATCTTTGCCTAGCAAAGCTGCTGGGCCTAATCTTTCAGACGGCAACCTTTGCCGGCGGGATCCCTGGTAGATTCCATCACTGATTGCAGCAAGTTGATCACGTCGTCTGAAGTATACGGTTTGGAGAGCACACCTGCAAAGCCATGGGCCTTGAAATCCGCTAGTACCGGATCGTCGGAATAACCGCTGGACACAATGGCCAATACATCCGGATCAATCTTCCGGAGGCGCTGGATAGCCTCTCGGCCGCCCATCCCGCCCGGTACGGTTAGATCCATGATTACTGCGTCAAACGGCTTGCCCGCATCCTTGGCTCGTTGATATTCCGCCACCGCTTCGTCCCCTCCATTTACCAAACAAACTGCGTATCCAATATGCGCGAGCAACTCTCTCACCAGCTCTCGTATGCATTCTTCGTCGTCCATGACAAGGATCTTTCCCCTGTAGGAAGGATCTTCTTCTTCGATAGCTTCGGAGCCCGTTGCCGCGGAATGTCCCTTCGATGCCGGCAGGTAGATATAGAAAGTGCTTCCCAGCCCCACCTCAGAATTTACAGTAATGAGTCCGTCGTGTTTCTTGATAATTGAGTACGCTGTTGAAAGACCGAGGCCGCTTCCGCCTTCCTTTGTGCTGAAATACGGATCGAAAATCTTTTGCAAAATACCGGGCGGTATGCCCACACCCGCATCCTTAATCCTAATTCTCACGTAATTGCCTGGACTTATAGGAATCAAGTACTCCGGACGAACGACACAATTTTCGGCCTGAACCACGATTGTGCCCCCGTCAGGCATTGCCTGAAGAGCGTTTATAATCAGGTTGTGGACCACTTGGCTGATCTGTCCCTCGTCAATTTCCACAGGCAACAAGCTATCAGGAATGCTGAGCTCATGGTGGATGTTTGATCCACGCAGAGCAAATCGTACCGTATCCTTCAGCAGCTCTGCGACAGAGGCGGTCTTTTTTATCGGTGCTCCCCCTTTGGAGAATGTCAGTAGTTGGTAGGTCAGCGCTTGTGCGCGTTTAGACGCTGTGGCCGCTGCTTCGAGACGATCATAGGCTTTGTGATCAGGGGTTAGGTATGTCTGCGCCAGGGAAACGTTTCCCAACATGGCAGTTAGGAGGTTGTTGAAATCGTGTGCTATGCCACCGGCAAGGATTCCAAGGGACTCAATTCTCTGAGATTTTGCGAACTCTTCTTCGGCTTTCTTCTTTTCTGTCACGTCGCGCTTGAGCCACCAAAATCCCAGCAAGCGCTGACTGTTTACATTGCCGATAAGAGTGTTTTCAAAGAAGTGAACTGCTCCCGAAGCATCCGCCTCCCGGGTCTCAAAGGAGCGAATCGGAAAACCCGCGTGCGCCCATTGTTTATAGAGGATTTCTCCTCGTCCTTTGAAAGGGAGAAGTGTGCTCAATCTAGTGCCTGTCAGATCGGATATAGTCCCCCGCTGATAGATGTTTGCAAACTTTTCGTTGCCATCGACAATCCTGGCATCCAGTACGGAAGAAAGCAGTTTGTCAGCGGTCAGAGAAAGGTCGAGCTGACGCGGCAAAGCAAATTCTGCAATGCCAATGGGAAATATCTTCATCAATTTCTTGTACTTCTGCACGCTCAGAAGTTGCTTTTGAGCCGTCAAGTTCTCGATCTGGACCAATACGAGCTGTTCGTCACCCAACCGTATAGTCCGTAGGTGAATCCTGGCCCATAGTCTGACCTTCCGAATTTGAAGGACTCTTTCCCGGATCTCAGCTTTTCTCTCTGTAAAGACTTTCTCAAGAAGTAGCTGAGCCTGGCGCGCCTCTCTCGGATTCGGAAAAAGCGATGAGAATGTTGCCCCTGTCAAATCAAAACTGTCGTGCGTCGTCCTTACAAAGGCCGAATTCGCAAATTTTATGGCATGGGAGCGCGCGATCAACAGTGTGGGCACTGATAATGCCTGAAGTAGTTCTGCAAAGGTCGAATGGGTCACCTTAGAGAGATCAAAGGAGCCGGATTCGTTTGCCTCAAAAGAAAACAGTGCATTCAGATCAATAGTTTCAGTAGGTCCGGACTCATCAGTGGAAAGATAGGCCGCTGAATTCCGCTTCCGGTAAAAACGGGGACCACCTGAGTTCCTTCGATCCATATCCATCCCCCTGCTGCGTATCTAACAAATCGCAAATACGGGCCGACCAGAGCCACGAACTTCCCTGAGGGGCACATTAGAGACAGCGACTACCAATTTGTTGTAATTCTGGGCGGTTGTGGAGACTGGGTCAATACGAAAAAAACAGTAGGAAATTGGGTATCGAACATACCCAATCGTTAAAATTCGCTGCTCCAAAGGCGTGCCACAGGTAATGAGCCGCGAGCCAAAAGAACCGTTGCCTCTATTCTAATTTCTCACAGCGGAGAACGCTGAGTACCCGGAAAAGACCGTCGTCTTGGAAGGACTATAATGGTTCTGGAAGAAATTTCGTCATAGTAGTGAGTGTTGGGCCCTCGCGCACTTTGGTCGGACAGGGCTTCAGCCCGTAGACTCTAATATAAGCGTGCCTTCACCCCTTCTTAAGGACGGTAAGGGTAGCTGATCGGTCGCCCAGGGCGAATCACATTTGCCCCTCCCCGATACGAGCTTTCCGCGGAAATGCCGGAAACGGTACTGGAATACGAGACTGAATTTAGGCATCAGAGTAATTAGTACAGGTTTTCATAAATACGGTCGCGGATTTTCACAGTGGAGATTGCTTCGTCATTTCACTCCTCGCAATGACATTTCCGCTGCCTGTCATTGCGAGCGTAGCGAAGCAATCTTCTTCCGTACCGGATCTTAAAGTCACCGTATTTGCGAAAAGTAGTACTTGGGAGTTCGAAACCGGCGCAAAACAACGCCTGGTCTCAAGGTTCGTCGGCCCGAAAACCATAGAAAAGACGAAGCCAGGTGGCCATGCTCTCACTGGACAGGTCAAGACCGAGTTTCTTCCTGATATTCAGCCTCTGATGGTTAATCGCTTCCGCAGTCACCCCGACAACATCGGCTATTTGCTTCGACGAAAGTCCCGATGCGATCAGGTTACATACCTGAATTTCACGTGGCGACAACGTCGCAAGCTTTGGGGACATCCGGGTCCCAAGAGATGAAAAGGTATTCTCGAGATGATAGTCCATGGCCTCAAGAAGAAGCAGATTGTTGGCAGAAGATTCCTGAGCTTTAAGTTGATCGATAAAAGGTTTCAGGGAAATCCTCATCTTGAGCACCAGATCTTCACGGACTTCCCTCAGTTGCTCTTCGATCTTGGCTACTACGGTTTTCAGAGCTTCCTCAGCTTTCAGTCGCTCTTTAATTTCTCTGCACAGGCTTTCATTTGTTCGAGTCAGTTGGGCAGTCCGTTCAGCCACCTTTTGTTCAAGCTCCTGTCGAGTCGCCTCAAGTTGTTCCCGATGTTTCTTGCCGAGCGCGAGTTGTTTCATCTCCGCGGTCAAGTCTTCGACCAAAACGAGCAAGAATCTCTCCTGCACTATCCTAATTGAGCGGAGAGTGATTCGCGCCCAAATTCCCGGGGTTTCTCTCACTTTAATCTGTGCTTCGACAAACTTAGCCCGTCTAGTACGGAAAACATCTTCTATTGCCGATTGGATCTTTCTTCCATCGGACGGAGTCCCAAAAAGTTCTGAAAAACGACCGCTCAGCGCTTCCTTATATGTTGGGCCGAGCTTTCCCCATGCCTCATTTGCAGCCGCCACTTCAAAAGCGCGGTCGACAAGTACGGCGGGTATCGGCAACGCCTGGAGCAGCTTGCCAAAGGTAGTGGCCCATATTCCGCCTCGAATATCGAAGCTGCCGGACGCGGTCACATGTTTTGTGAGCAAGTCGGCGAGATCAATGGTTTGGGTAGCGAGGTCGTCTATTTCAAGACGCTTCGCGGAATTCTCTGTGCCTCCACCACTATCGTTTGAATTGTTTTGCTTCATGATTTCCTTCGAATCCGTTATCCTGGAAGTAATCCAAAGGTCGACCGAACTACTTGACACGGCATGGCTTAATAGACTGCATCAGTTTTCGGACAACGCAACAGACCGGAATTTGTAATGCGATTGTCCTCCCTTGGTCATGCATAATTAGGTCAGAACCGGCATCGAATTCAAGACATTTCGAGCCGCGTCAAGTGATCTCCTTCCAAGTTCTTCGGGCGAGCGTAACGTCTTAGGGCAAAATCTGCCATTCCCCCGATTTGCTTAGCAGCAATAATTTAATAAATTTTTGCAGGCTTTTTCTGTCCGGCTCTGAGAGGTCCCTTATTTCGAACCCGGATACCAAGTAGTGGCTGTTTCTGCCTCTTGTTTGGATCCATTTGCACTCAGCGATAACCATTAGAGGGTCTGCCGGCATGAATATGTCTATCGGAATCTGAAAAGTCTTAAGCTCACCAACGTGAGTCTCAATCACGGCCACGCGCAATCCCGTTTCAGAGATATCCCTCAGCACCCCCCCTGTGGCAGCTTGAAGATCGTATATGGGCAAGCGGACGGTGAGGCTGGCTCGGGGGCTGCTCCGTGCGTTGATCTGATCGACTCTCTCCCTGTAAAGCGGCGATTTGTCATAAAGTTCAGAGTGATCGATAGCTTGACGAACCACCAGCTTGTGGAAGATAGTTTGAAGAGCGCTGGACGACAGTCTGTACTTTTCCATCAATGCGGAATCGGTGCATCCGGACCGCAGGTCGCCCAGGACATCTTTCCCGCTTATCCTGCGTTTGATCTGCATCAACACTACCCGCTTAAAGATGTCTCAAAATTACCTTGGGAAAGGTCTTACAACAACCGACTACCGTGGTGTTGGAGACCGCTGAGGGTTCGGTCGGGAAATGTCTTCTGCATCGTGGACAGGATTTCAGAGCTTCGTCCAGAAACAGGAAAGGCGCTCCCCTCACCTGTAGGCGTCACCGCGAAGTTAGCAGCGTCACGCTCCGCTGCAAACTTCGAAAAGGCCAAGACTCTTGGCGAACCCTCCAACCGACTTGCTGTCCATATATAAACTTCAACATTGACTTCTATGAATATGTACTGTAAAATACAACGAATTAATTTGAGATGTCTAAATCAAGCTACAGAGGATTTTCCCATGTTCGGTCTTCGTCGATCCCTGGCATACGGTCTGCTTGTGCTCACATTCATAGGGTGGATGGCCTATCCCGGTTGGTACAACCAATGGTATTCCGTCTGGCCGGAAAACTACGCCTACCCTGCAAGCATGGTCGGCCCTCACGACCCTCACTGGGGGTTCTGGTTTTGGTAAGCGACACCAGTTGGTTGACGTGGTAAGGCGATTCGGGCCTATGTTCCTCATTTTCCTCGAAGCAATCCCTTATCGTAGAAATACTGGAACACTACGAACTGATCGATACCAGTCAACTCGACCACCTTGAAAATGGTTACGGATTGTCTCGCCATTTTCAATTCGTTGATCACACGCGCGATCCTGCCGTAAACCTCGTTGCTCTCGTTAATGTTCATCATCTTTAGCCTCGCAGTCCGGGCCCCCCCAAGGGGGCTCGAACGCTATGTCCGCCGCTTTTCCACTCGGACCGCTGATTCTTCGTGAGGGTTCCGCTCAGGCGCTGTCAACTGAGAAATTCTTCCACTGACTTCAAAGCGCGGTCCAATTCCGTAACTTGCGGTCCTCCTGCCTGGGCCATGTCAGGTCTGCCGCCACCCGATCCACCCACTACAGCGGCGGCCTTTTTCACAATGTTGCCGGCGTGAAACCGATTTGTAAGGTCGCTCGTAACAAGCGCGATGAGAAGAGCCTTTCCGTCGGTTTTTGCGCCCAGGAGGGCAATGCCCGAACCCAGCCTGTCCTTTACCCTGTCCGCATATTCTCGAAGATCTTTAGGACTTGATACGTCCTCGACGAGCCGTGTCAAGAGCCGCACACCCTTCAGCTCGCGGACTCCTTCAAGTATATCCGTGGCCTGACTTCCGGCCAACTTCCCTTTGAGGACTTCGACCTCTCGCTCCTTGCTCTTCTTTTCTTCGATCAGTTTCTCCAGTTTACGCACCAGTTCTCCGCGGGAACCCTTTAAGCGCAGAGCAAGCTCCTTCAGCTCTTCTTCCAGTAGCTCTACGTAATCCAGAGCACCTCTGCCCGTTACCGCCTCGATTCTTCGGACTCCGGCTGCGATACCGCCCTCGCTGACGATCTTGAAAAAGCCGACATCACCCGTCCGCTTCGTGTGGGTCCCCCCACAGAGTTCTTTGCTGAAGCCACCCATAGAGACCATGCGAACAGTATCGCCGTATTTTTCCCCGAAGAGCGCAATCGCGCCTGCTTTCGTGGCCTCTTCGATGGGCATGGTCTTAACTATAACATCCTGATTCTCCTGGATCTTGTCGTTGACAAGCTCTTCAACTTTGCTCAATTCGTCGTGAGACAGAGGCGAAAAATGTGTGAAGTCGAATCGCAACCGCTGAGCTTCCACCAGCGATCCGCTCTGTTTTACGTGATCGCCCAGGACTTCGCGAAGGGCCCATTGAAGGAGATGAGTCGCGGAATGATTCGCCATGATGGAACGCCGAAGATCGGCCTGGACCTTGAGATCAACTTTGTCGCCCACGCGAAAGGTCCCTTGCTTTACCGATCCTATGTGGACGATGATGTCCGGGAACGGCTTTAGAGTGTCCTCCACTTCGATCTCGTTTCCGTTCCGGCTCACGACACCGCGATCCCCCACTTGGCCGCCGGATTCGCCGTAGAAAGGCGTCCTGTCCGTAATCAGCTCCACTCTATCTCCCGGCTTTGCTTCGTCGACCCGTTCTCCTCCTTTGATCAGCGCTTTGATCACACCCGAGTCTTCCACCGTCTCGTACCCTGTAAACTCGGTGTGCACCCCCTGGTCGCGAATCTCTTTCAAAATACCGGCTTCGCTGGTCTGGCCGCCTTCCCAGGATTGGCGAGCCATAGCCTTTTGTCGTCCCATTTCCCGGTTGAATCCGACCTGGTCCATGGCCAGGCCCGCTTCTCTTGCGAGATCTGCGGTCAGGTCCGGTGGAAAACCAAACGTGTCATACAGGCGAAATGCAATTTCGCCCGGCAGGGTGTCGCCACCACGCTTCCGAATGCTCTTGGCTTCCTCTTCAAACAGAACCAGGCCACGGGCCAAGAGTCTCCAGAAAACGCTCTTCTTCGCTCTTGATGACTTTCACGACAAGGGCTTCGTGAGCATGCAATTCCGGATACGCAGCCCCCATGTGCCGAATGACGACCTGGGCTGAATCATACAAAAACGGCTCCTCAAGCCCGATATACTTACCGTATCGTGAAGCTCTTCTCAGGATACGCCGCAAAACATAGCCGCGGCCTTCATTGGATGGAAGGATGCCGTCGGCAATGAGAAAAGCCGCAGCTCGGCTATGATCCGCGATTACTCGAATGGCAATGGAGTTCAGGTCCTTGCCCCGGCACTCCTTTCCGGAAAGCTCCTCAACTCGCTGAATTATAGGCTGAAAGAGGTCTGACTCCCAGTTGCTGTGCACGCCCTGCACCACCGCGGCCAGGCGTTCCAGACCGAGACCGGTATCTATGGACGGCCTCGGGAGGGGCGTCATCTGACCGTTCTCGTCCCTGTCGTACTGCATGAAGACGAGGTTCCAGAGTTCCAGAAAGCGATCGCAATCGCACCCTGGAGCGCAAGTGGGTTCGCCGCAGCCGAATTCTTCTCCCATGTCAATATGGATCTCCGAACAAGGACCGCACGGCCCAGTGTCGCCCATGCTCCAGAAGTTGTCCTTCTCACCCAGGCGGATGATGGGGTTGCTGCCGAGGCCCCAGGAGCTTGCGCCAGATTTCGAAGGCCTCATCGTCGTCTTTGTAGATGGTCACGTGGAGACGCTTCTTCGGCAGGCCCACTGTCTTGGTTAGGAACTCCCAGCCAAAGGCGATTGCATCTTCCTTGAAGTAATCTCCGAAGGAGAAATTTCCCAACATTTCGAAAAATGTGTGATGCCTTGCCGTGTGCCCCACATTCTCCAGATCGTTGTGCTTTCCGCTGACCCTGAGACATTTCTGTGCAGTGACCGCGCGAGTGTAGGGACGTTTCTCCACCCCGGTGAAAACTCCCTTGAATTGGACCATTCCCGCGTTCGTGAAAAGCAGCGTCGCGTCCCCTGTAGGAATCAGCGATGAACTTGCCACACGTGTATGATTTTTTTCCTCAAAGTAATTGAGGAACAGCTCGCGCAACTCAGCACCGGTCATATCCCCTCCGGTTCGTTCCGGTCGGTAAGAATATCGAGGCCCCGTCTATTCGAACCTACGATAAAGATAAGCATCGCTTCCTCCGGTTGCAGAACCACGGGCGCTGAAACTTCGAGCGCCACCAGTTGTTGGATCTTTGTTGAGATTTGTGACCAGCCTGCCAAACCGGGGCCGCATACGATTCCCGGGGCGGCCACAGGCCCCAGACGCACCACGACCGAAAGAGCAGCAGATATTACCACGTTACTTGACTTCCTGGCAAGAAGTGTGCGTCCGCATGTTTTGAAACCGGTGCAACGGGCAATCAGAATGCACCGCAGAGAGCGCAGAGAACGCGGAGAAATTGCTCTATGACTCTGGACGCCGATCCAAGTAGGGGCGATCCCGCGGGACGCGGGACCGCCCTGAGCGAATGCCATTCGCCCCCACAAACGGGCAAATTCTCGGGTAGCGACTGGTCTTCTCTGCGGTCTCCGCTATCTCTGCGTTCTCTGCGGTGAAGCATTACATAATATTTTACATTAACATTTTTTATTTAGTTATTAATTTAATACTATTTTTATTGACACAGATTATGGAGAATGCTAACCCATCTCTCCGGTTCCCGGCTCATCCCAAGTACTGGCCGGGGGCATGGGATGGATTTGAGAAAAGGCACCTCCACAAGATCGTTCGGCACTGGAAAGCGAGAAGGGCACGACTCGTCCGCGTTCTACGGCAGAAAGCTCTGCGCGGCCGGCACTTGCGCAACCAGTTGCCAACAGATCAACGAAATCCCTCCGCATCATCTTGACTGCATATTCCCCCACTCATCCGAGCAAATGACGGAACTCCCGGACAATTCGGTGGCGCTCATGGTTACCTCACCGCCGTACAATGTGGGAAAAGACTATGATCTGGATCTTACTCTTGAGGAATATCTGGCTTTTCTGAGGCGGGTCCTGTCCGAAACCCACAGGGTCCTTGTCCCCGGCGGTCGCATAGCGTTCAATGTCGCAAATTTGGGGAGAAAGCCATACATCCCTCTCAACGCCCATGTTTCCAATATGGCATCAGATCTTGGCCTTCTCATGAGAGGGGAGATAATCTGGGTGAAGGGCAAAGGGGCTGGAGGCTCCTGCGCCTGGGGCTCCTGGATGTCTGCGGGGAATCCGACTCTGAGGGATCTTCACGAATACGTGCTCATCTTTTCCAAGCAGCGCTTTGACAGGCCGTCGAAAGGTCGATCCACCATCACCCGGGATGAATTCATGGCCGCGACCACAAGTGTCTGGAATATCCCACCCGAGTCGGCAAGAAGGGTCGGCCATCCGGCTCCTTTTCCTGTAGCGCTCGTTGAGCGGCTCGTTCATCTTTATACTTTCGAAGGCGAAACCGTTCTAGACCCCTTTATGGGGAGCGGATCTACCGCGATTGCTTCGCTCCAGGCCGGACGTCACTTCGTCGGCTATGAGATAGATCCCTGCGTACGTGGCAATCTGTAGGGAACGGCTGTCTCAGTTAACCCGTCGATCTCTCTCCGCCTGAACATTGAACACGCGTTAAACGGTAAGGTTTTTTTTGCGGGAGGGGGATCCCTTGGCGGGTTGGGCTGTGTTACCGCACACTGAGCAGGACTGACAGAGCGAAAAGAGGAAGTGAAGAAACAAGTCCTGCCCTCGTTGGCATGTAGACCCTCATCAATATTGCTCAGTCGTTAGCCATACGAGATGCTTACATAGAGAATCCAAATCCGGAAACACTGACTCGGCGTGGATACCCAATTGATACAGTAATTTCTTAAGCCCCTTGCGGCTCTTTTTCTGGATGGCAAATTGATCTATCTTTTCATCATCGTAGGCTACTTCAGGGTTGGGATGTATTGTGAAGAGTCCGGTTTGCGAAATGACGCGCTTATCGAATCTCGGCAAAATGACTTTCTTAACGTCACCCTTGTATGCAAACGGACTTGGGTGTTCCTCAATTCTCAGGAATTTATCCGTTTTATAGCGCACGTATATTGCACTATCCGTGTCTTTTTCATCGCGGACGGCAAAGAACAGAGCAATGAGAGGGTTTCTGGTCCAATCCAGCAAGCGTGTCGGAAGTCCGTAATGTTGAGCCAAGCCCAGCCACTCCCATTCAGATGAAAGAGTATTACCCACAAAAGGCAGCGAACGCTCCTTGAAAAGTCGAAATAATTTGTCCTCATCCGGCTTCCGATCATCCTTAAAGCGATAATCACGCCGCCCAACTTTAGGGATTAATTCATGATTTATGTTGCTCACTCCTCGATAAATAACAAAGTTGTCATCATATCTGTTTTTGTCGAGTAGTTTGTCGAGATCCTTAAGGATGCCAATCGTCCCCGCGCATTTCATCGGCACCTCCAATGGTGTATTTTGCATCGTAATTATCTAACACCAACAACCGCAGGGTGCAAAGTCTTTACGTAGTAGGTCAGTGCGTGACCTTTGAAGAATGATGCAAAGGAAAACACAATGGGCCCAGGTCTTGCCTTTTGCAGCGGGAGATCCCCGCAGATCTTGGGCTCTATTATTCCACAGTGAGCAGGACAGAGAACGACAAGAAATTTTCAACCTACGAGCTTGACCCCGCTGACACATTCGGCTCCTGGCCTCAAGGATGCGGTGCGATTGCGATTATGGTTATTTCGCCCTTTTGAGGACCGTAGCACCAGAAAACACGATACGCTCCGGGGGTGTGCTGCTGGGCGTAAGCTTCGAAAACCCTTTTGATCTTTATCAAAAGGGTTGGCCATGGACTCGTACTCGTGGGTCTGCAAGCCTGGATGCCTGGGGTTCTGCTGCAACAGTTGTATGCACTTGCGAACCTGCTTGAACAGACCCTCATCCTTAGTAGCTTTCCTGCGTTTGGAGGACCTCTCTCTGGACCTGAGCGAGGCTTCAGCCTTGAGCTTAAGGGCATTATAGGCGTCTTTGGCCTTTCGATCCCAAGCGAGAGTGAACTTCATGCTCAGTCCTCAAGCTGAGAAACAAGTTCTTCATCAGCTTCGAGATCTGGGGGATCTTCAGCAAACTCTCCCCGCTTGAGTCGTTCGAGAGCAGACAAGACCGTCTCTCTGGCCTCGGGGTTTTGCCACAGCCACATCTCACGCTCGGGAATCACCCTGGCAAGAGAGATTTTTATTTCAGTGTCACTGAGATCCTCAATGATTACGGGCTTATTTGCGAATCGTTGGCCGAGGCTGACTCGGCCTTTTGAATCCACGGTTTTAATCATGACAGGCTTCCTTTCTCTCAATTGTATAGATCATAAGTCCGAAATGGTCAAGTCGGAAAGTGGGAAATTCCTAAATTGGTTCACCGCAGAGGGCTCAGAGATGCGCGGAGAAAGATTGTCATTGCCGTAGATGTTAGATAATTCGTGGACGAGTACAGCAAATTTGTTCTGCCCGAAAAGAAGATGTCAAGAAACAAGACGCCTCCGCGGTCCTTGACGGATTTCATCCCCTCCCATATTTTAGTTCAATACTTGACTTAGTTTTCAGGAATCCTCAGGTGTCCTTGCACGCCTTGTCGCTCTTCGCAGAAGTCGTGCAGAAGGGTGCCGGCAGGTTATATGATCGACTTACACGTCCATACCAATATGTCTGACGGTAGCTTCTCCCCCGCTGAAGTTGTGAGGCTGGCCGCGGAAAGAGGCATCAAAGCCATCGCGATTACAGATCACGACACGGTGGCCGGCATTGCCGAGGCCCAGGCTGAAGGTGCCAGGATAGGAGTGGAAGTCATCGCCGGAGTGGAGATCAGTGCCCAATGGGATGCGGGCATACTTCACATCCTGGGTTTCTTTGTCCATCCCGACAACCCGGAGCTTTTAAGAGTACTGGAATACTTGAGAGAAGGACGGCAAGCCCGTGTGCCCCAGATCCTGTCTAAGCTGAGGGACTGTAACGTTCACATCACAATTGATGAGGTGGCCCGAGAGGCTGTAGGTGGAGTTCCCGGTAGGCCCCACCTGGCCAATATCATGGTCCGCAAGGGTATTGTTAGCGAAGCCCAGGAAGCGTTTGACTTATACCTGAAAAAAGGCGCGCCCGCGTACGTGAAGAAAACGAAAATACCACCCGGCGAAGCCTTGCGGGTCATCAAAGCGGCCGAGGGTCTGGCGGTCCTTGCCCATCCTTACTCTCTCGATGAGCAAAACCCGGACGGCATCCGGGAGATCATCCAAGGCTTCGTGGCGCAGGGATTGGACGGGATCGAGGTCTATTACCCCAAACATACTCCTGAACAAACAAAAGCTTTTGAAGAGATTGCATCGGAGTTCAATCTTGTTGTCACCGGCGGGTCTGACTTTCACGGAGCAAGCAAACCGGAAATAATATTGGGAGTGTTTCCGGGCCGCGCACCGCTGCCTTATTCCATCTTGCACGAGATGAAAACGAGAAAGAAGGTGCCAACATCACGATTTTCAGTTGTTGATCCGGGCGGTAGCGTCTCGGCCGATTCGTGCGACACTTTGGCCGTCGACGAGGTCAAGGCTGGCAGAAGATGAGCCACGCGGGCAAGGTAGCTGTCATCGGCCTGGATGGTGTGCCGTTCTCTCTGTTGAATGACCTCTTTGAAGCCGGCTTGATGCCCCGTCTGGCCGAAGTCGCAGGAGCCGGTTCTTTCTTACAGATGGAAAGCGTGCTTCCCGCGGTTTCTTCGGTCGCCTGGACCTCGTTCATGACCGGGTGCAACCCGGGTGAGCACGGAATATTCGGCTTCACAGACTTGAAGCCGAATGAAATCTCCCTTCGCCTTCCCTCTTATGATGATATCCGATGCCCTCCGATCTGGCAGACTGCCCGATCCCAGGCTTCGATAGTGGTGAACCTGCCGTTCACCTATCCTGCCCGTCCGCTTAACGGAGTGCTTGTTTCCGGCTTTGTTGCCCCCATCCTGGAGCGCTCGGTCTATCCTGAATCACTGATTCCATGGCTAAAATCCAAAAATTACCGGACGGATGTCGATGCAATGAGAGGCCGGGAGGACCGGTCATTTCTGATAAGAGATCTTTTCGATACTCTGAACCTTCATGAAGAGATTATGATCTCGTTGCTGGAAAGTCGGCCCTGGGATTTATTCATAGGCGTGGTGACAGGAACGGATCGGCTGCATCATTTCCTTTTTGATGCTTATGCAGATGAGACACATCCCCAACACCGAGACTTTCTGGATTATTACAGGCGAGTGGATATCTGTGTCGGCCGCTTGCTCGACGCTCTGGGGAAGGTCTCACGGCTCATCGTGCTTTCCGATCACGGATTCACGCGCCTGAAGACTCAGGTTTACTTGAATAGTATCCTGAAAAGTTTGGGGTACCTCTTCTTCAGCAGGGCGGCCCCGCGATCCCCGGAAGACATCGATGCCTCGTCTTTAGCATTCGCAATGGATCCGAACCGCATATACCTCAACAGCAAAGAACGATTCCGCAAGGGACGGCTCGCAGTGAGCGAAATGGATGAGGTTCGAGCCAAGTTAAAGGCCGCGCTGGAGAACTTGCGACTGGCCGATGTGGGAATCGAGCAAAACGAACGAACCGGCCCCAGCCCAGACGAGGCACTATTCGCAGAGGTAAGGACAAAGGAGAAAGTTTATCACGGCGACTGCTTGCACTTTGCTCCTGACCTGGTGGTAATACCCCGACCGGGATACGATTTGAAAGCGACGCTCAGCGTGGCCGCATTCACTAAGAAGGACATTTTCACCGGGATGCACACACATGATGATGCGTTCCTGATCGTCAACTCCCCTGCCCTGTCGGAAGCACTGCCCAAACCGAAAATCACCGATGTGGCAGGTCTGGTAAACGAGGCATTGGGACGGGCTGACCTCTGACAAATCGAGAGAGGAAAACCTTGGTTGACAAGCCTTTCCCACACTTATCGGACAAGATGTTGAACGTTGTCCTCGTACATCCGGAGATCCCCCCGAATACCGGAAACATCGGACGGCTGTGCTGTGCCGTCGGAGCGACGCTACATCTGGTCAAGCCCTTGGGATTTTTGCTGGACGACCGATCACTCAAACGTGCGGGGCTGGATTACTGGAAAAAGGTGAATCTGGTAGTCTGGGAGGATCTGGAACAGTATGTCTCTTCAGTTCCGGCGGAAAAGATTGTTCTTACCAGCAGCAAGCGCGGAAAATTGTACCACGATATCGAATTTGGTCCAGGCGATCATATCCTGTTCGGTCCGGAGACCTCCGGGCTTCCTCCGGAGCTTTTTCAACGTTTCCCGAACCGCGTGGCCAAGATACCTATTCATTTGAACAAAGTCCGCAGCCTCAATTTGTCGACTGCCGCGGGGATCATAGTTTACGAAGCATTGAGACAGACCGATTGCCTCCCGAGGTAACCGTTGCACGAGGGTCCCAAGGAATACTTCAGTGGGGGGACAGTTAATTGTCGGCGGAAGAGGGCAGCAAGTCAGTTATTTCTTAGGCCCATCGTACATATAGCAATTCTTCAAAAAAGATGTCCGTTTGTTCATTGGGAGACTGTAGAGGCACGGCATGCCGTGCGCCTACGGAACGTCGTCATTCCCGCGCCCGAGATCCCGCGAACATGGGACAGACTGGACTCCGGATCGGAGTCCGGGATGACGTTTTCGTCCTCGCAAATCGGACAACATTTTTGATAATTGCTATAGATTATTGATTGCGGACTGCAGACGAGCGCCCGGACTTGGCGACGAGCCCCTGGACCTTATCTACGAGGTCGCTCATGTCGCCTGATTTGACAACGTAAGCGTCGGCCTTAAGATCGACCGGATCGCTGCGAAAGTGCGGATAGGCAGTGCTGATCACGACGGGAATTTGCAGCTTCAGCCGATGGAACTTCTCTAGAAACCCCCGGCCACCCATGCCGGGCATTTTGAGGTCGAGGATGATAATATCGGGCCGCTTTCCCCGAAGCATTCGCAAGGCATCTTCTCCCGTGGAAGCCTGAAGCACTTCGTATCCGAGTTCTTCGAACACTTCCTTGTATAGAAAACGGACCGAACTCTCATCTTCCACGTGAAGAATGGTTGACATGAATACTCCTTTCAAATTCTAATTATAAAGGAACATGGCAAAGTAGTCGATTCCCAAAATCGTATTTTTTTTCTGGCAGCGTTGTGTGCGCTTGAAATCCTGTCCAGGGGCGCCATCCTGACTCCGATCCGTGGTCTGTAGGGGCAGACCTAGTATCTGCCCTCTTACGGGCACCCACGAGAGGTGCCCCTACAATGGATTCCCGCGTGAGGGGGACTGAAGGCAATGGCACGCAAATACGCGTGCCAAATTCAGGCATCGGAATGCTACCAAACCCCAAACTTGGGCACTGCCAGACTTTGTCGGTGCCAACTGGGAGAATTGATCACACCAAAAGGCCAAGCGCCCTTAAATAGCTGGGCGATTCAGCCACAGGAGAATGTAAGAAGGCTTCTAAGCAGGAACCGACAGAGCCTCCGTTTGCGGTGAGAATTCGTTCTTCAACTTGATGAGGGCCCGTTTCTCCAGTTGGCGAATCCGCTCGCGACTCGTTCCAAAGTGGTCGCCCAGTTTTTGGAGGGTCCACGGCGAGTCGTCCATAAATCTCTTTGTGATTATAAAGCGCTCACGCGCGTCGAGCTTCTTCAGGGCCTTCTTTGTCACTCGGGAAAGCTGTTCCTCAGTTTCCCGTTCTATCATCTGTGTTTCCTGGTTTGCCGAGCCGTCTTCCAGCATCTCAATGGCCGATAAGTTCTTGTCTTCCCCGACCGTCTCGTTCAAGGACCTTTCGCGGGCCTTGACGCGAGCTTCCATCTCGATCACATCATCGGTTTTCACCTTTAACTCACGAGCAAGTTCGTCAATCCGTTCCAGTCGAGACTCGTGGTCAAGGTGCTCTCCAATTTCACCCATGCGGAAAAAGAGCTTTCTTTGGGCCTGAGTGGTCCCCAGCTTCACCAGGTTCCACGATTTCAGAATGTAGTTTTTGATGTAGGCCTTTATCCACCACACGGCAAAAGAGACCAGCCGGAATCCCCTCTGAGGGTCGAATCTCTTTACCGCTTTCATAAGCCCGATGGTGCCTTCCTGGATCAGGTCCGGCACGGGGATCGCATAGTGCCGGTATTGAAATGCAACTTTGACGACAAATGGCAGGTGCGAAACTACCAGCTCATGCGCAGCCTCTATGTCGCCTGTTTCTTGGTATTTTACCGCAAGTTCGTGCTCACGTTCCGCGGTCAAAGGTTTGATGGATCTGACTTGTGTCAGAAAATGGTCAAGTTGGTTTGATACTACGGGATAGTTCATTGCCTTATTCTCCAGAATCGTTCCAGGATTTAACCTGGTCTGATTCGCGCACTTCTCCTTCTGCGATGCCTTAGAGTTTCACATAACCACTCATCGGTTTATTGTCAACCGACTTGAGAATTTGTTCCCAAATTAGAAAGGAGAAGCCGGAGAACGCCGAAATCTGTCGGTCCCGCACGCGTTGCCTACTTGTACCGGGGCCTGACTGGATTCAGGCCAAAGAGCATCAATGCCTCTAGATTTTGCACCTTCCCAAGTGTATAAAGAATTTCCGAAGGAGGTCCTCATGAATTTGCCACACATCTCCTACTTAAACCTTATAAATTCGGTAGAGCAAAGAATCCTGGCAGGACACAAGATCATGAGATCGGAGGCCGAACTCCTCCTTTCTACGCCCGACCAGTTTTTGCTGCGCCTGTTGGCAATTGCGGACAGGATCCGGATCAATTTCCGAGGGCGGCAGTTCGACTCGTGCTCGCTTATCAATGCACGGTCCGGGCGATGCGGAGAAGACTGCTCATTCTGCGCTCAGTCGGCCCATCATGCAACGGAATGCGAAACCTACGGGCTCCGTTCTACAGATGAGATCCTTGCGGCCGCTCGTGCTGCTCGGGAAATGGGCGCAGCCCGTTTCTGCACTGTGACGAGTGGCGGGGCATTGTCAGACACGGAATTTGATGCGCTTCTCGAAAGTCTTGACCAAGTGAGGTCCGAGGTGGATATTGCCCTTGACGCCTCACTGGGCTTCCTCGATGAGAAAAGGGCCTCTCGACTGGAAGATGCCGGGGTAACGCGTTACAATCACAATCTAGAGACTTCGAACGACTATTATCCTACCATTTGCACCACCCACACCTTCGACCAAAGAGTAGCCACGGTACGAACGGTTCTCAGCAAGGGCTTATCCGCCTGCAGCGGTGGTATCATTGGAATGGGCGAAACGCCAGTCCAACGGCTGGATCTGGCGTTCACACTTCTGGAGCTCGGTGTGGATTGCATCCCCATCAACATCCTTATTCCCAGACCAGGCACGCCACTCCAGGATGCAGAACGACTCGAACCGCTGGAGATCCTCAAGACTATAGCGATATTCCGGTTGATACTCCCAACAGCGACAATCAAAATAGCCGGAGGACGCGAAGGTAACCTGGGGGATTTCCAGGCCATGGCACTCCGATCGGGCGCTAATGGCATGATCATTGGGGGCTATCTGACAACCGGTGGCCGCGCGGTGGAGGATGACCTCAGCATGTTGAGACAGGCCGGCTATGAGATTAGCTAAATAGGCTGCTTCCCCTTGCCCGGCGCTGGTCAAATGGTTACGCCGTTGGCATTTAATGCCCGTACCGATCATTTTTTCAGGAGGCCCAAGTTTTCAATTTCTTGCATGAATGAGTCTCTGTCACGAAACAGTATAGTCCGAAAGCCGACAGATCGCGCTCTCTCGACGTTCCCCTCGTTGTCGTCGATGAAGAGTATCTCTGACGGCTCGATCCCGAGCCTTTCTGCCACCTTGACAAATACAAGTGGGTTTTTCTTCCCTATTCCCAGGTGATAAGAGTTGAAGACCTCATCAAACTCCCGGAAAAAGTGGTTGCGCCGGTCGAGTTCGTCAAGCCACTGGGTCTGGTCGCTCAGAATCCCGACAATGTGGCCCTTTTTTCGGAGTTCCCAAACAATTTCCAGCATCCAGGGACGCAATAGAAATCGCTTCAGGATTTCCCTCCGCAAATCCGTGTCCGATTGTGTAATGCCAGTGCGCTGCCTTATCAAACTCCAGTATGAACTCTCATCCGTCTCTCCCACGACGTAACCCGAATCATAAGCAACAGATGAGGCAATTTTGAAGAAAGTCTCCGGAGAAAAGCCATTTGACCTGGCAATAGCCATCAAACCCTCACGGAATCCTTCTTCCGCGAGTACTCCTCCGAAGTCGAACAAAATGACTTTGATCGGAAGCGCGGTCGGGCCGGTCACAGGTTGGAGACCTCCCTTTCTGAAGATACCGGGACTCGCTCTCGTCCCCTAAACATCCCCGTTGATTTCTATCGGCGGTAAAGTATAATCGGCCATTCGACTCGTGGAGTCAACAGTCACAGCCGTAATGGCACAATGCAAAGTTTCCGAACGAGACTTTGCCAATGCATTAAGAGGAGATCCAGATGAAGAACTGCACGGCGATTTCAAATGCCACAAACATTATCCGGAACGAACGAGGCTGGGGCTTGTACAGCCTTATGGGCTTCTTGATTTTAGCGGTGGTAATTGTTGCAACAATCTATGTCTTTCCGTGGGGACAATTGTTCAAGGGAAGAGCCGACGCTGACTTTCTAGCGGGCCAGAAGGCGTTAACCGCACACCACTGGCAACAAGCTGTCTCACTGTTTGGCAAATCGTTGAAAGCCAATCCTGCTAATTCCGCAGCGTATCTCGGCCGATCCCAGGCTTATCTGCACCTGGGAAATCTGGACGGTGCGCTGGAAGACGCCAATGCCGCTCTGGAAAAAAAACCTAGCGCCCAGGCTTATGGTCAGAAAGGAATCATACACAAACTGCAGAAGAAGACCGAACAAGCACTGCAAGATTTTTCTCGGGCAATCAAGCTCGATCCGAGCTATTCCTGGGCCTACGCTCAGAGGGCGGACATCTATTCGAGACAAGAGGATCAGGACAAAGCCCTTCATGACATTGACAAGGCCTTGGCCACAAAGCGTGACTTCGTTGAGGGCTACCGTTTGAGGGCCTGGATTTTTAATCGCATGGGAAGGTGCAAAGATGCTTCGGCAGACTTTAAGATGGTCGAGAAGCTAGGCCCCAATGACGCTGGGTCCTTGCAGGATCGCGCATGGTTCCTTCTCACCTGTCCCGATGAGAGGGTTCAAGATAGTTCTAAAGCTATGGAGTTGGCAAATAAAGCCTTGAAGTTAACCGGGGGTAAAGACGGGCTCATTCATGAAACACTGGCAGAAGCATATTTCAGGCAGGGGGATGCACTGAAAGCGGTCGAGCACGAAAAGAAGGCAATTCAACTGGGATCGCGAGAATGCCCTGGAGGCTCGTGCACAAAAGAGATGGAGCAGCGGCTCAAGAAGTACGAGATGGCTGCCAGGCAAGAAGTGAGAACCGGATATGAAATCCTGCCATTGGACAGCAACCCGTGACCGAGATCGCGACTGTATCGTTCACCATGGGCATTTGGAGGCGTCTCACTGTATTTGATCGCTGGGACAGGTAAGGCCTGATTCGGGTCATCCCTGTATGCTGGTCCGCCACCGATACACTGGGATCTCCCCCACCAGGCTCCGAGCGGAAGTCAGGGTTACCTACAAGACCGAAACCCGATGGCGCGGTATTCACCGCCCGTGTTGGTGAAGTCCACGGTAACCCATTTGCCCAGAAATGGAGCCGCCGCACGGCGGCCTCCTCTGTCCACCCTGATTACCAGCCTGCGATTGCCGCAACCCAAGACGGTAACGGTTTGCAGATCGACGCGCTCGAGCTTTCCAGCGAACTCTTCAGCGCAGCAGGGCTGACACACGCAGAACAGCAAGAAAATCAAAAGTATTTTTAAACAACAGTCGTTCATCTTCTCCTCCCATACAATCAAAAAATGAAATCTCGATGTGAACACTCCTACTCGAAGCGTTCCCCGAGCAAATGTCGAGTTCCAAACCCTTTCGGGATCATAATAATCCATTGAGGGCGATCCTTCAACCTTTTGACAAGAATAGAGATGGCATCAGATCGAGTTTTCAGCCCGATGATTGAAATAAATCACTACATTTCCAGATCTTATCTGTATGCACACAAGATTGGCGGCACGGGGAGCCCCTTCCCATCAATTCGGATATCATTTGACAAGACTCAGTGTTTTGGGCAATATGGCGCCGCTGTTCCACAGTTTAAGGAGCGTGTCATGGAATTCCCGACAGATCGGCTTTACTCCGAGGATCATCTTTGGGTCAAATTAGAAAAGGAACAGGCATTGATCGGAATCAGCGATTATGCCAGAGAAGAATTAGGGGAAGTGGATTACATCGAATTGCCCCAGGTCGACGAAGCCTTGAGCAAGAACAGACCATTCGGAATTATTGAGACAAGCAAGGCCGTCACAGATCTCCTAGCCCCTATTTCGGGAGTAGTCCTGGAGTGCAATAATCTGCTAACCGAATCTCCCGAAACCCTTACGGACGATCCCTATGGGGATGGCTGGCTCATTATTGTGGAACCTTCCGACCCAGACGAGATCGACGAGTTGCTGAACCATAAGGCTTACGGCAAGCTTGTGAAAAGCCAAGAGAAAGAGTAGGATTTTCGGCCTGCAGCAATTTGGGTCAGGCGCAATAATCAAAATTCTACATTATGCTTCTAAAGGAATTTCCGGTAACGTAAATAAAATTAGCTCTAATACGTAGCCTCTTGGCATGCAGTCTGGGAGGAAACGGGTAATATGGAGCTGCGTTCTTGATCGCCTTCATCGCGGATTCGTCAAGTACTGTGTGGCCTGAAGAATCCAGGAGATTCACTCCCAAAAGTTGTCCAGTTCTCGCAATGGAGAACTCCAAGGTCAAACTCCCCCCTATTCCGGCGTGAGCGGCTGCCGATGGATAAGTCCAGACCGCTTGTATCTTTCGTTTCAACTGAATTAGATAAGAAAAAAACCTATCATCGCGAGTATTTATATCAACAACTGCTTCGTTCGCGTCTCCCTCGGGAAAGAATTCTGGCGACCCTCCTGGCGGGGAAAGACCTCGACGTATATCAGCCGGCGTCGGCCTGAGGTCAACGTTCACCCTTTTGGGGGATCTGGATAGAGGGCGATGGTCGAGCGGATCGGTGCGCTTCAAGCGATTCTTGTAGGTATGCTTGTCTGGAGCGAGGGGCTTGGGGTTATCTTCTTTGAGGCGTTTCTCCTCCTTGGGCTTGACAAGGTCCTCGGGGACCGCAGGAGGCGGTAATGCCGCCAATTTTTTCTGAAGAGGCTCCATTTTCCCTATGGGCGGCTTAGGGGCCGGAAGCATCTTGGGGAGCCTTTGGCGGAGAGCGGTGTGATTTCTGTCGGAAATCGCAGAAGCCTTTTGCGGCGGAGGCTCCGGTTTCTTCGACTCGGGGGGAGATTCCACCAACCTTACCGGTGTCACTTTTTCACCAGGTCGAAGAAGCGATTTTGTCTGCGCCCAATTTGACATGTGCGGCAGGCCGGTGAACAACGCTATGTGCAGGACACAGGATGCGATGATGCAGTATTTGAGGATGGTGTCTTTGCCGTCCGCGAGAACGGATTCGGGTTCGGGGGTCTCACCGCTAGTATCAGCGAACGGGTCATCAAAAGACTCCTCACAATCACTATAACTGTCATACTCAATTTCTGCTATGTTATTAGACAGTTGTGGCTCGTGCAAAATTCTCTCGCCCTCGTCAGCCTTCCCTTCTCAAAAGAATCGAATAAACCGAAACCAAAGGGGACGTACATCAAAGCCTGACAATATGATAGAGTCTTTTTCCGATTTGACAACCTTTATCGAAAGACGAAGTCCGGATTCCCAGACGATCGCTATCTGATTTCCGCGTTGTCGCCAAACGCCCCGCTGCCGCTTAATTCCACCGTCGGTATCGTCTAGCAGGGTGACGCAGCCGTCCGGCGTGAACCAATAAAAGAGACTACCGCCCGGGGTTTCCGGCCTTTCCTCGGCAGGGACCCCTGCGGGCATTACACTCGCGAGCTGCCACAGCCCTCTGATATTACCTGCTTCGCGATGGTTGGCTAAGGCAGGCGAACGGAAAAGCATACGCGAGGGCGATGCTGGCGAATACCGCGCAAAGGGTTCTCGCTGTCATGCTAATGCCTGATTTTTTCCCGCCCTGGGGTCCAGGCAGGAGGAATCCGGCTTAATTAGGGCCCGATTCTTCTCTGCGAGTTCAGGATTGCTGTTGGCATAACAGTAGACGCATCCATGAACGCAGGTGTCGTATGCTCCTATATCTCTTGAGGCCGCACAGCCGCAGTCTTTTCTGGTCGGAGAGGTTTTGAGGGCAGTCAAGGCGAGCTTTCTTTCAGGGGAATTGACCACGTGCGCAAGGGCCGTCGGGTCGATGCACCGTGCTTTGGATATCTCATCCGATACGAGAAAATCGTGAGCGCACGATGCGAGAGAAATTCCCCATTCTCGCGCCGCGTCAGCCATTTCGGCGGCAATGTCAATGCATTCCGCCTCAGTGGGCCTGTGTTCGTTGATCACTCTGCGCTCCATATTTCTCGCAGTCTTCTTGTAATAATCACAAAAACTGAAAATGCATTCAGTCGTGTAAGGCGAAAGGAGGCGACACAGCTCGCGGAAGTTTTGCAGATGCCATCCGCGGTTCAACACGTCCGTGAGGACTATCGTATCATACCGCCATCTGAAAACTGATGCTGAAAATCGCCGAATCAGCAGTTCCACTATTTTCAAAGTATGACCTCTGTCCGGAACTCTTGGTTCCAGGAAAGCAGGATAATTGTTGATGGTGTAGAGAAATGAGAAGCAGTGTCCCCTATCTTTAAGCTCATCCAGATAAGGCCACAGGGGCGCGGCATTCTTGGTCCAAAAAACAATGGCAATCACGTCCTCAGGAGCAAGGGATACTTCATGTACTCCGCCTCCATACGGAGAAAGCACGCGGACGCTCTCCGCACGTATTCTCCGCATGAGCCACTCAGCATGAAAAGCAGGAATGTCGGTACGTCTACTAGCTGAAATCACATGCATGAATCCCTCAATGAATATCACAGTGCACCCGGAGAATGGGTCCCCAGATCAAAAGGCTTGAAATCGGTCTACCATTAGAGCAGAATCTTTGTCCAGGGGGTGACCTACCCGCGCGGAATCGTTACAGGTCACTCTATCCCAACGCCAGACAATTTTGGAGCCACTTCCTCTGGAATTCATGGAGATTTTGACAGCTCAGGATTGGGCTCTCAAAACACTTCATGACCGGCACGGGAGTGAATGGATTCATCAAGGTAATTTTTCAGGGATTTTACGACATTCGTGATATAATCTCGCCAGTGAAAACTGGACCTGTTGTGACCTTGTCTCGGTCATGGGACAGGCAATTGGCTTGGCAGTCGCAGTACCGGTGCCGGGCTTGATAAGAAAGGAACTCTAATGGCCAAACCCAAAAGAGGGCGGGAATCAATCGAAGGCAATTCTTCCGACTCTGAAAAGTCAAGGGCCGTGGACATGGCAGTCAGCCAAATTGAGAGGCAATTCGGCAAGGGCTCAATTATGAAACTTGGGAGCACAGGTGTCATCCCGAATGTGAAAACCATTCCCACAGGATCTCTGGGTCTCGATATCGCTATCGGTGTGGGCGGTGTTCCGCAAGGTCGGGTGATTGAGATCTTCGGCCCCGAATCGTCCGGAAAGACGACCCTCTGCCTCCATATTATTGCTGAGGCGCAGAAAAGAGGAGGTTTCGCCGCTTTTGTGGATGCGGAGCATGCACTGGACATCCACTATGCGAAGAAGCTCGGAGTCAACACGGATGAGCTGTTGGTTTCTCAGCCGGATACGGGCGAACAGGCTCTCGAAATTACCGAGATATTGGTCCGATCAGGAGCCATGGAGGCAGTGGTAATCGACTCGGTCGCGGCCTTGGTGCCCAGGGCCGAGATTGAAGGTGAAATGGGGGACTCACATATGGGACTGCAGGCACGCCTCATGTCCCAAGCGCTCAGAAAACTCACTGCAGCCATCGCCCGTTCCAATGCATCGGTAATTTTTACCAACCAGATCAGACAAAAAATAGGTATTATGTTTGGAAACCCTGAAACCACCACCGGTGGCAATGCTCTAAAATTCTACGCGTCTCTCAGGCTGGATATCCGCCGAATCGGTCAGATCAAAGACGGGGAGAATGTTGTCGGCTCCCGAACCAGAGTGAAGGTCGTCAAGAACAAGCTGTCCCCACCTTTCCAGCAAGTCGAGTTCGACATCATGTACAATGAGGGCATATCAGTAGCCGGCGAAGTCTTGGACATGGGGGTTGACGCCGGGGTTATCGATAAATCAGGAGCCTGGTACTCTTATGGCGACGAACGCATTGGTCAAGGCAGGGAAAACGCAAAACTCTTTCTGAAACAGAACGCCGAAATCATGAATGCAATCCGCATGAAACTGCTGGAACAAAAAGGGATATTGCTAACATCCCCTTCGGACGAAGATCACGACGCAGAGATAACCGAGACGAGGCAGTAACATGGATTTGGATAATGTTTTGAAAAAAGCCGTTGAGATGGGAGCTTCGGATGTCCATTTGAAGGTACCGTTGCCGCCGGTCACACGTGTGAATGGCGTACTGGCACCAATGAAGGGCGAAGAGCGCCTGACGCCTGATGAAATCCGTCGGGTGGCCCTCTCGGTCATGAACGAGCGCCAGAGGGAAATGTTTACGAAGACTAAAGAACTGGACATGGCTTACGGAGTCTCCCGTCTGGCGAGATTTCGTGTCAATGTTTTTTCTCAGCGAGATTCTATCGCGATGGTCTTTCGAGCTATTCCGTCAGAGCCGCCCTCTCTGAAGGAACTCAATCTTCCTACGGTAATTGAAAAGATAACGATGGAGCAACGGGGCCTGGTATTGGTGACTGGCGTCACGGGTTCAGGCAAGACCACAACTTTGGCAGCAATGATCAATCACATCAACTCCCTCAGGAATTGCCATCTGATCACTATTGAAGATCCCATTGAATACTTGCACAGAGACCGAAAAAGCATAATAAATCAACGTGAAGTGGGACAGGACACTCTTTCGTTTCAGAACGCCCTGAGGTCCGCGCTCCGCGAAGATCCTGATGTAATTCTAGTAGGGGAAATGCGAGATCTCGAGACCATTGAGATCGCAATGTTAGCCGCAGAGACCGGGCATTTGGTCTTCAGCACCACCCACACGCTGGATGCAACCGAGACTATCAACCGTGTTGTCGCTGCATTTCCTATTCAGCACCAGACGTCCGTGCGAATACAGCTAGCAGGTATGATCAAGGGGATCATTTCTCAGAGATTGCTTCCCAGAGCAGATGGAAAGGGGAGAGTCCCAGCGGTGGAAGTACTGATTTCCACGTCCCGCATGCGGGAATGCATAGCAGATGAACGCAGAGCCCGGGAGATCAGAGACGCGATAGCTGAGGGGCACATCAGCTACGGCATGCAGACGTTCGATCAGTCGCTTATGCAATTATACAAAAGCAAATTGGTAACTTATGACACCGCCCTTGGGGCAGCCACGAATCCTGACGACTTCGCCCTCTTCGTGCGAGGGATCAGCGGTACCTCAGAAGGAAAATGGGAGATGAACGCTTGACACAGGAGATGAAGCAGTGACTTCTTTCAAGGTCTTGCTGGTTGACGATGAGGCAGAATTTCTTGAAATACTCCTCAAACGGCTCAAGAAAAGAAACTTGGACGTGATCGGCGCCGCTAGCGGCAAGGAGGCCCTTGGCATATTACGCGAGACAGATGTGGACGTGGTCGTCCTAGACGTCAGAATGCCCGACATGGATGGCATCGAGACTCTGAAAGAGATCAAGAAGATCCGACCGTCTGTGGAAGTAATAATGCTCACAGGACATGCTAATGTAGAGATCGCCATCCAAGGCATGGAGCTTGGGGCATTTGACTATCTGATGAAGCCGATGGACATCGACGAATTGCTGTACAAACTTCAAGATGCTTACAAGAAGAAGTGGTGCGGCAAAGAAGATGGGCAGTGCCTAGTAAGCGAGTCTTCGGAGAAGCAGCCGGACCGATCGTGAAGATGTCGCCCACGGGGCGGACACGATGTCCCAAACGAATTCGCATTCAGGGTCACAAGAAGATCCGCTCAAGCCCCTATAGGCATTAAAATAAGGCATCTCATGTAATCTTATGTGCCCCAGAGGGGCTCCGAGAGAGTAGCCCAGCAATTCATGGCCGGGTAAGCGACCAAGCATGTACTCGTTTCCGCGTCTCATAGGTATGCGTGAAAGATTGATTTCTCGGATCACGTTCATGCCTCCCTACGAGACGCAAGGGCTTTCTTTTAGCTTTTTCCCCGCGGTGAAGCACCGGTCTACTATCAAAATCTCCCTCCGGGACCGTAGCCCAGTGACCAACGGATGAACGCTATTTCAACGCCTATGATGAGAAGCAGGATCTTGAATGCGAATTCCTATGAACGCCCTATGGTCGACCGGCTACTTGTGGTTTCATGTCTCGCTGTAGCCCTCTAGCTGTGAAAGTTGGTATCGGTCGCTGACCCGATCAATGACAACTTCTGCGCGATCGCCCGGACATTTGCTCCTAAGCCTACCTCCCCTTTCTTGCAGCCACGTTTGATCTCCTGCCGCCGGCCGACATCGTCTTAGATTTCTCCCGGCTTTACAACGTGTCAAGAATTGTAACACCCCCTGAAGTGATCGGTCAGTGGAGCATCAGTTATTGCTAATCACTTATCACCGTTATTATCAATGGGTTGCACTGTCAGAATTCATGATCTGCCTTGGCATGAGGCTTGCTTAGAGTACTTTGGTAGGGCTTGATTGGCGGGTTCATCTATTGGATCGCAGTCTTCAAGGTCGCAATTTCGGGTCTGAGGATTTCGCCGTCTCAAACGACCGAGATATGCCCTTCCTGGATTCAAGGCGATAGGCGTCATGCCTTTCAAGCGCTTGCGTTGTGCCATCTCCTTAATTGCACGCGGAGGATGATCCAAATGAAATGGGGAAGAAATCTGTATCGAATGCTCATGGCTGCCTCGGTAGCTCACGCAAAATGGGACTATGAGACATCCATGAATATTTTGAAAGACAAAAAGAGGCTCTGGCTGCTGGGGCTCATGTTGCTGCCCGCATTGCTGATTTCGGTCGCCCTCGCAGCCGATCTCCCGGCCCAGTTGGGGGGCGAAAAGGCCTACACGCCTTCCTTCTATTCCACTTCTATCTTTCTGGTTTCCATTGCCATCGGGTTGTGTGCGGGCTTGATCACGGGATGCATTGGTGCCGGAGGCGGATTCATAATTACTCCCGCACTTATGAGTGCTGGAGTCAGAGGCATCCTGGCCGTCGGGACCGACCTTCTTCACATCTTCGCCAAGGCGATAATGGGTACCGCTGTACACAGGAAACTGGGAAACGTATCCGTGGGCCTTGCAGTAGCCTTCCTTGTAGGATCCGGACTGGGCGTGACTGGTGGAGGGGTCATAAATAGGGCCGTCTACGAATACAATCCCATTCTAAGCGACTTATTCATCAGCGTAATCTTCGTGGCTGTGTTGGGATTTCTCGGATTTTACGCGCTTATTGACTTTTTGAGCTTGAGAAAAGCTACAAGCAGTGTGGGACCCCACACGGGGGAAAGCGCACACGGGTCCGAAATCACCTCAGGAAAAGTGGGACTACCTGCCAAACTGCAGTCAGTCAACATCCCACCTGCAATCACTTTTGATGAAGATCTCGTTCCCGGCGGCAAGAAGATCCCTGCGCTGTTTGTCGCAATTGCAGGTGCAATTGTTGGATTCCTGGCCGCGATCATGGGAGTGGGCGGAGGATTTGTCACATTTCCCATCTTCGTCTATGTCCTCGGTGTTTCCTCTTTCACCACGGTGGGCACAGATATCCTTCAGATAATCTTTACCGCCGGTTATGGCGCGATAGTTCAGTACGGGATTTACGGGTTCGTATTCTACACCCTGGCTATGGGAATGCTCCTGGGCTCATTGGTCGGTATTCAAATCGGAGCGCTCACGACCAAAGTTGTCAAGGGGATCTACATCCGCGGATTCTACGCTGTCACCATCCTAGCTGGATTTGCCAATAGACTCTTTGCTCTTCCGGAAAAGTTGCGCCAGATGGAATTGATCAATATCTCGGATTCTGCGGTCAAGATAGCCAATATCGTAGGCCTCCTGGTCTTCTTTGCACTCGCCGGAATGTTTGCCCTGTGGGTCATAGTGAAATTCTTGGGCAACACCAAACAACTCAGAGGGGAGGCGTGACAAGATGTTTGTCAAAGACAAGAAGGAGTTCGCAAAAGGGGGAGTCCTGGCTGTAAGTTTTCTGGTACTATTGTTCATTATGTTCTTGCCCATTTTTGAGGGACACAACGCTTTTGTGGCGGCAGACAAGCTCTTCAATTCAATTTCAAAAGACTCAAGTTATCGTATCGGTGGTTTGATCAAGAAGAGCGCCTCATTCAACGGCCAAAGTTTGGATGTCGCCATCAGACTGGAAAATCAGCGAGTCAGGGACAACGCCAAGAAATTGTTGACGGCAGCAGGCTGTCAGGTGAGCGGAACTGCCGGCGAGCTCATTATCAAGGGTGATCTGGGAAAGGTAATGAGAGCAGCTCTTACGGATTCCGACGACATGTTCTACGATAGAGAGGCTGAAGTGAAAGCCCGGTACGGTTTGGAGGGTAGAGAGGCCCTCTATGCCTGGTGGCGCTGTTTCAAGGCCATGGATTTCCCGTTGAAGAGGTTGGGAAAACCTGAGAGCTTCAAGCAAGCTGCATTCCTGGGTGAGATCGTGAAAAAAGGACTGGAAGTCGGTTACAATTTTTTCCGAATAGCTCCCCAAAGCGCGCGTTCGAAGGCGGGCATACTGACGTTCGCTCTCTGCTTTTATGTCGTATATACTCTGTGGTGGGGAATTGCCATATTGTTTATGTTTGAAGGCATAGGCTTGCAAATGACGGCCGGGACAAAAAAGGAGGTCTAGGAGGCTGTTGCGTAATCCCGCGTCCCGCGGGACTTTCCCGAATTCGTGGCACGATGTCGACTATTGTATCGGGATCTCTCAGAGGCTGCCACGGAAAAAACTTAGTGTGTCAGACTCCTAGGAGCCGGGGACAGGTAACGGAACAATGAGTGGAACCTCCGCGTAGCACGATGGCGCTGACGAGTGAGGTTGTGCGACAGGCTCCTAGACCGCGGACAATCATGGTATAGGTCATGAGGGAGCGTACGAGAACGTGGCGTAGCCGGTCGCACGCTCCTCTGAATTCCCACTTTTCATTCCTCAAGGACTGGATCGGTCCTGCGCCAGGGTGCGAGCGAGAAGGGCTTCATGCACACAGGATAGTGATGACGAGGCTCACCCAATTTTTTAGCACGATATTTAAAAAGAGACGCGGGGACCTACATACTGACTCGAATGTCCAGGAGTTACGTGCAGCTTTTGCCGTCCGTTATAACGACTTTAAACTTTTGCTCACCGCTAACAACAAAGCTCTCGAAATCATGAGCGACCTTGAAAAGGCTCTCGAGGGGAATCAGCCTCTCGGGATGTCTTTCGTCAGGTCCAGATGCACGGCTGTTTCCGTCAACGTTTTCAAAATCATCAAGCACCTTGATGCGCTTGCCCCGGGTAAATACTTTGATTTGTACGAGCGATTCCGGCTCATCCAGGAAGCCATCAACAGGATATTGTTGCAGAAAAAGCTTCAGAGGGGGAACAAGCTGGTCTTGCCACTTCGATCCATAGATCGGAACATGGCCGACCAGGTGGGAAACAAAATGGCAAATGTGGCGGAGATGCGCAATCGTATCCGTTTGTCGGTTCCGAACGGGTTTGTGATCTCGGCTCTTGCCTTCCAAAAGTTTGTCGAGCATAACGACCTTCAAACCGAAATAGATCGTCGCATCCAGGCATCCAATTCGGAAGAGATAGACGACCTTTACAGGCTGAGCACAGGCATTCAACAGCTCATCATTCGAGCACCTGTGCCCGGAGACGTTGAGAAGGCTATCTTGAATGCCTATCGGGAATTGGAGAGCGAATCTGGTCCCAATGTGAAGATTTCCTTGAGAAGCAGTGCTCTCGGTGAAGATGTGGCCGGCACATCATTCGCGGGCCAATTTGCAACCAGATTAAACATTAGCTCGGAAAACATTATCCGCGCATACAAAGAAGTAGTCGCCAGCAAGTACGGGCTACCCGCAATAACATATCGCTTGAGTCGAGGCATCCCTGACGAGGACATTGCCATGTGCGTTGGTTGCATGGTGATGTTGAACGCCGCGGCGGGTGGTGTCATGTACTCGCGGAATCCACTGAACATCAGGGATCGTTCGGTTATCATCAATTCTGTGTGGGGGTTGGCCAAGGCAGTTGTGGATGGAACCGTGGCGCCGGACGTCTTTGTCGTGTCCACGGATGGTGCTCCAGCCATTAAACAGAAAGATATCAGCATCAAAGAACGGGAATTCGTTTGCTATCCTGACGAGGGCGTGTGCCGGATGGAGTTGACGGGTGAAAAGAGCGCATCCCAGTCCATAAGCGACACGCAAGCCCTTGCGTTGGCGTCCATGGCCGTGCGGTTAGATGAACATTACGGCGAGCCTCAGGACATCGAGTGGGCTGTGACCTCCGAGGGGGCGATTTATATTCTTCAGTGCCGTCCTCTCCAACAGCTAGATAGAAAAGGGCATGGTCGCCCTGCCTCAGGCGAGCCTAAGGAATTCGGGTCGGTCATAACGCGGGGCGGCGTCACAGCGGCTTCAGGAATAGCCTGCGGGTCGGTCTTCATTGTTGATAAGTCGGTGGACAAACTTAAGTTCCCTGATGGGGCGGTGCTGGTGACCTCACAATCACTGCCCAGATGGGCTCCTCTCTTGAGTCGCGCTGTGGCCGTGGTTACCGAACTCGGAGGTGTTGCGGGGCATCTTGCGAGTGTGGCAAGAGAATTCGGCGTACCCGCCTTGTTCGGCGTACCCGCGGTCACGCAGAGCTTGAAAAACGGCGATCTCGTCACAGTGGATGCCGATGGATTAACCATTTACAAGGGCCGTGTGGAACCCTTGTTAGCCGGGCAGGAAAAGAAGAAGAACTTGATGGCGGGCAGCCCACTTTATGAAATTCTTCAATGTGTAACCTCTTACATAGTACCGTTAAATCTTTTGGATCCGGATTCCACCGAGTTCAGCCCCAGGAGATGCATTACTCTCCACGACATTACTCGTTTCTGCCATGAAAAATCAGTTCACGAGATGTTTAATTTCGGCAAGGAGCACCGTTTTCCCGAACGTTCCAGCAAACAGTTGGTCTGCCACGTGCCTATGCAGTGGTGGGTCATCAATCTTGATGACGGATTCAAGGAAGACGTCAAAGGGAAGTATGTCAACCTGGACAACATCAGCTCCATCCCCATGTTGGCGTTATGGGAGGGCGTAGTCGCAGTAACATGGGAAGGTCCGCCGCCTGTGGACGCCAAGGGCTTCATGTCCATCCTGATGCAGGCGACTGCTAATCCGGCGTTGGATCCCGCGATGCAATCCCCTTATGCGGCTCGAAACTATTTCATGATTTCCAAGAATTTTTGTAGCCTGACTTCCAGGTTTGGCTTCCATTTTTCCACCGTTGAAGCGCTCGTAGGTGATAGAGCGCTTGAGAACTACGCCAGTTTCACATTTAAGGGAGGAGCTGCCGACCACGCTCGCAAAGCGAGGCGGGCTATTTTCATTGGCGGAATTCTGGAAGAATTCGGCTTTCGAGTGAAAGTCATGAAAGACAGCCTTTTTGCGCGGCTGGAGGGGGAAGACCAGGAGGTCATGAAGAAAAGACTCCGGATACTCGGTTACCTCATCATTCATACACGCCAGTTGGACATGGTGATGTCCAATGATACGGCTATCCACAAGTATAAAAATAAGATTCTTGGCGATATTCATTCTGTTGTGAACGATGCCGCATCGGCTTATCCTCGGTAACATGAGGCTGGCTATTATCAGATGGCTGGCTGCAATGGCAGCATTAGCGCCCCTTACGAAGCCTTAACCGAAATCTCACAGATCCTGTTGATAACTTGCTGGTAACCCGGTGGATAACTCTCGTATGACTTGGAAAATACTGCCTCGAAAGCAAACTGCGTTAAGTCGGGACACTAAAAAATGATCCGTCATTTCGTGGAGATACACCAAAGTTCCCTATTCTCTTAAGTTTGGTACAAAATTGTTCCTGGAGCCAAATCAGTTATAAACACCTGTTGATAGATGATTATTTCGGTGCCTGGGAACACCGTGTTTTTCAAGCAGAATCGTCACCCCTACGATCGGATGTCGGAACACGCCGATAGTAAATACCGGGTCCCGGGCATTCCAGGAACAACCGGCCTGTTCAACCGCAGGGAAGTATATTTAGTGTCCGTATTTTATAAGGAGGGAGGCCACCGTCAGCGGGACCATAAAAGCGAGCCACAATCTCGGCAACAGCTTACCTGCGAAGACAGTGTTCCAATTAAGAATAACGAACAGAATTGCTACAGGCGAAAGGAAGAAGCATAGCAGCCCCCAAAGCCGGCTCTCCCGCGCCGCATAGTAGACGACAACCAGATAATACAGAAAGATGAACAAGGCGCATCCCAGAGTATAAGCTAACACAATCTGCCGGCTGTAACCCAAGAGAGCAAAAGGGATAGGTAGGAAACCTAAAGCAACTGCGGTGTAAATGATCCACAGTTTCTTTTTACGTTTCTTTTCTTGGAGTTCTGCATCATCTTCGTAGAAACTTGACGCAATGAGATTGTGATACGTACCCGTTTGCAATTCCGGGTCAAGTTGGCCGAGAGCCACATGAGTCGGCGCCTTCTCGGCACTGATCTGCTCCAGCTTAGAAAAAACAATCCCACAGTGACCGCACTCGATTTCGCTTCCGTCCCGACTCATCCCGCAATGCGGGCATCTGGCACCCGACTTTTGAGAATCAGTCTCGCCATTGAGCCGTGGTACCGCCGGCAATGGACGAGCCCCCTGTGCCCGGGAAATTTCGTTGTTTAAGGTGGGGGATAAGTCAGACTCAGATATCAAATTGGCTTGCACCAATTTTCGGACCGCAACCTGCAATTGTGAAGCGGAAAGCTGGTACCTAGCGATGAGAGCATTCTCATCGACCCCGGCACGAATGTCAGCCGCAAGCCTGTTTGCGCTTATTTTTCGCGCCGTCATCGACTCTCACTCTTGGAGATGCTTCCGGCCAAAACCACCGCCATCTTGTCTTCCTTGGATCTCCGAGGAGTTTAATTTCCACTATCTCGTTTGGAAGAAGGATTTTCGCCTCTTTCCAAGCGTACCTCACCTATGTGTGACGGTCAATCATTTTTCGAATTCGAAACTTCCTGGGTCAGGATTCCGTCTGCCGGCCGTCACCTGGGGCTCCGAACCAATGCTGTTGACTTAAGTGACATCTGTCTACCAGCACCGTCACCCCGGCGAAGGCCGGGGTCCAGAGAATATTAGGAAAACCTGGATTCCGGCCTCCGCCGGAATGACGAGGTCAAGGCCTCGTCGAAGGAAAAACTCTTGGAAAAGACGCATGCGGTTTAACTCAACAGCATTGGGACTCCGATCTCGGGGGTAGGGCGGGCCGTGTCCGACGCAATGCGGCGGCCACGGGCCGCCCTTCTCGATTCGTGCGAAACGCGGGAATGGTGCTCATGTCCCGTACGATGTCCGTTCAGAATTCTATGTACCATACGGCCAAGCGGACATTATTTTTGGCAACGACTCTATGCGACGGCTTGATCCGGGGGCGGTGTTCCCGGTGGAGCGGGCAAAGTCAATGGCCATCTCAGCCAGAAAGCGTTGTGCGGGATAAGGGCAGGTGCCACAATACAGAGGTTGAGATAGATGATTAGGATGTTTGTGTCGGCGGGTAGATTAGCCGCTGCTAAGCTCGCGCCCGCAGGACCGAGAACAAATCGCAATATGGGAACCCAAATTGCCGTCAAAACGAACACGACTACTATTGCCGAAAGTGCCCTCGCGGAACCGGTGAGTTGAGTGATTCCCCAGAATTGAAGGTGCCACGAATAGGTCAGAGACCAGAATACGATGGAAGAGGCCACGGCTGCGAACGAAAACGTGGGACTGAGACCCAGGGCGAGGCTGCCTTGCCAGCAAATGTAAGCGAGAATATGAGCAAGCACGGTTTGACCTATCGCTGCCCCCGGATGTCCCCACCGGCTGAAGGGCCATCCCTGAGTAGTAAATACAGGATTGAATACGAAGAACCAGGCAATGCACCAGACCAGGAATCCTGTCAGCCAGTTGACATTCAGAGGCCCCTTGTGGTCCATGGGTGTATTTGCCAGAGGGGTTCCGCTCAGATTGGTCAGCAGGTTCCAGATGAGGATTGTCAGGCCCATGATCACGATGAATCCGGCAGCCATCGTCCCCCAAGGGTGGAGCCGCCCTTTAAACGGAAAGCCATTCCAGTTTACTCCATAGAGCAACGTCAACCAAAAAGCGATCACGCCGAACCACAAGTACAGCGGCCCAATAGGCCAACCGGGATAGACGAACCTCATGAACAGTAAAAGGGCAAACGTGAAGACTACCCACATAGCGGTCATCCCAATTCCTGCCAAAGGCCGCGGCTTTTCAGGGTTCCACCAGCTGCCTCCAGGCGGGGCCAGGGGGAAATTGTCTCCGAGCAAGACGAGGCAACCAAGTGCGACGAGCATGAGAAGCGTCGCTGGAATGATCTTCAATACGATGAGCCCTAACGGGATTGCGTAGACAAAGACCAGAACGCCCACAACCGCAAACACGATGAATTGAATGAGTCCGGCAGCCGGTCCAGTCGGTCCAATCCCTAGTTTTTGGTTTGCCATGATTGTTTCCCCCTTTTCTTGTTATGGCCGTGCTTATCACGGCTCGAACCGACAGCGTGAAGTGGCTCCGTCTACGTGCCAAGCTTCAGCACGCCTACAGCCAAGGAAAAGATGATCATTTGTAAGGCCACACTGATTAGTTCCTGGGAGAGCCGGGTCCCGTTCCCGTCCTCAGGCGATGGTTTGGGCGCAAATAGGCTGGACGCGTTTCGGCCTATTTCACAGGTCGCCTATCAAGATGCGTGCCAGGCGAAATTTGATACATCAGTAGAGATACTGTAAGGAAAATAGAGGAGATTTTCTGACAGAGCTCAATGAATGGAAACGCTCACAAGTATTGGAGGTGTGAGATATCGCACCGGGTGTGAAATGTCGTCCGTTACCTATGTAAGGGCTTGATGCCAAGCTTCCACATTCTGGAAAACAACGTAGAGGGATTAATTCCCAAAATCTGGGCAGCTCCGCTATTACCTTTCACTCGTCCGCCCGTGGCAGCCAAGACCTCAAGTATGTGGTTCCTCTCCATCTCTTCCAAGGTAATGCCACACAACTCGTGGCCTTTAGCGTCGTCGGGAAGTGGGATGGTCAGAATTGGCTTCTTGCTTATTATCATGGCCCGTTCCACTACGTTCTTGAGTTCCCTGATGTTTCCGGGCCATGGGTAATTTCGGAGCGCTTTCATATTCTCCGGAGTAATTCGATCCACCTGCTTTCCCAACTCTTTCTCGAGATCACGAACAAATGACCAAACTAGGTCAGGGATGTCTGCACTGCGACAACGAAGGGGAGGTAAAACAATCGGGAACACGTTCAGACGATAATAGAGATCTTTTCGAAACGTGCCGGTCTTCACCGCTTCCGCGAGGTCTTTGTTAGTGGCGGCAATTATCCTTGAGTCCACCTGGACGGTTCGGGAACTTCCCACTCTCTCGAAACTACCGTTCTGGAGCGCTCTGAGCAACCGGGTTTGTACCCTGTAATCCAAGTCGCCGATCTCATCGAGAAAGATCGTGGAGCCATTCGCCAGTTCAAACCGGCCGATCTCTCTGGACAATGCCCCAGTGTATGCTCCCCTCTCATGGCCAAACAACTCACTTTCAATCAAAGTTGAAGGCAGAGCACCGCAATTGACCGTTACCAGGGGACGGCTTCTTCGGGGGCTCATATTGTGTATGGCGCGAGCCAGCAGTTCCTTTCCCGTGCCGGTCTCTCCCATGATAAGCACTGTGGCATCGGTTCCAGCCACCTGCTCTGCCAGGTTCAAGACTTTCCTGAGCGCCTGGCTCTTGCCGACGATTTCTCTCTCCGGGCGCATCGAGTCGGTTTCGTGCTTGGGACAAATCCTTTTAGTCGTTAATCTGTTCTCTAGGGTATTCTGCGCTGAGCGCGTTTTGCGGATTTCTTCTCCCACCTGCTTGCCGAGAAGCGCATTGCCGACTATTTCCCCAAGGACTTTAAGTCGTTGAATCAGAGGGTCAGGCCAATTTCTTTCGGATGCGAAGCTGGCGAGAGTCAGGCCGCCGATAACAGATTCACCCACTCGCAGCGGCACGGCCAAAGCAGATTTCTGTCCCAAGGCAGCGAACCATTTCCTGTCGACACGAGCTTCCCTCGGAAGATCGTCAAGTTTGGAGAAGAAAAACAATTTGCCTGACAGCAAACTTCGGATCACGTAAGGAACCTGGTCGTTCGGCAGGACCTGCGGAGGTTGAGGTATCCCTTCCGATGCCCACGAATGGGTCATCAGAAGCTGGGAGGGCTTTACGCCGCACTGACGCAAACATGTTCTGTCGTGCCCCAGCAATTCTACGAGTCGTTTGAGCATCTGGACAATTTTGCTGTCCACTTCTCCTGTTCGCATGCAGAGAAGTTCCGTGCAAAACTGGGAAATGGTCTCTTCGAAGCGTAGCCGCTCAGTCAGGCGTAGCTGTGCTTTCCTCAGGTCCGCTGCCGTTGACTCTAGAACAGCGAGCTGCGTCCGCAGCCCGTTTAGTTCCCCGACAAGTTCCCTTCTGGTCTTGTCCCCGTCATGCATCGGGACCTCCAGAGTTTTTTGAGGAATTCTCTTGGGAAAGGGCTGGTCCATACGAATGAAATCTGTTTTAGGATTATAGCACCCTTCGGGGCGGATGTAAGCATCATTATGAGGCCCACAAATAATGATTTTCGGGGCCATGAGAGGACCGCTCACCGCAGCGTCAACGGACCGGCACCTAAGAAACTGCAACGCAGGTAGCAATGATCGGGTAGAACGCTGGAAGTAGGTTTGAAATGCCGTCCCAAGCAATCGGTCCGAGAGGGCCAATTTGGATCATGTCGAAAAGGTGCGAGAGACCACTCACCGTCAACAGATTCTCTCGACATGATGGGAGACTTTGCCTTGCCATTCTGATACGATCCGAACAGTGATATGAAGTGAGGAGGTGTCATTGTGCTGGCACGGGTTCATTCCGCGACTCTCATCGGGATCGACGCGCATCCGGCAGAAGTGGAAGTCGACGTCTACCAGGGCCTGCCATCGGTTGCCGTAGTCGGTCTGCCTGACAGCGCTGTCAAGGAGAGTGCTGCACGAGTCAAATCTGCCATAGTCAATAGCGGGTACCCCTTCCCTGCCCGTGGCATCACGGTAAATCTCGCTCCAGCGGACCTGAAGAAAGAGGGTTCAGGCTTCGACCTCCCCATAGCTCTGGGAATACTAGCTGCATTAAATTTGCTCCCCTCGGAAAAGCTCGATGATTACATTGTGGTGGGAGAACTAGCCCTCGATGGCCGCATAAAGGCTGTGCGGGGCGCGCTGTCGCTGGGGCTCGCTGCGAGAGACCTCGGATTCAAGGGTCTGATCCTGCCTGATGTGAACGCACGCGAGGCGGCAGTGGTGGAAGGTATAGAAGTGCTCGGTGTGCCGAACCTCCTCACTGCGACCGGATTCTTGATGGACCACGTAGTTGTCGGACCCACCAAGCCAACCAAGGACACCAAGCCCGCTCGTTACGGCTCTTACCACGTGGATTTTCGAGATGTACGGGGACAGGAGTTTGCCAAAAGGGCTGTGGAAGTGGCTGCCGCAGGTGGGCACAACGTCCTGGAGTCATGTCCTCAGTTAATGCAGATTGTTTAGGCGAAACAGCTCTTAGGTCCGCGCAGGACTATATCAGCAATGATATAAGGCTGTTATCTTCTGCAGCGCGCCGTCCAGCGACCCCCATCAACCTCATAGGTTAACACAACCCATCGTTTACCTCTTCAAATTCCCCTCCCAGACGCCGCACTTGCTGTTCTTGCTTCGTTGCTTGCAAAGGACAGAGTATCCACGGCTCTTCCCCCATCGATGAGGGCTCCCTCATTCTAAAGGCGGTTTTCGCCATTTTTCTATTCCGATTAGAGGACCATTTGAACAGCAGGCTTGCGCCTTACCTGACAACATAGTTGGGGGCACACGCATTTTTTTCTTGACATCTTTCACACGGCGGATAGTAGTCTATAAGAAAAGGGTATAGGTCTTTTCGGGGAGTCGTAGTTCCACCGTTTCGTTGACGCTCAGCGATCTAAGAAAGGGGGTGTGTAGACTTGTCCGTCACGTATAAGGACGTGGTATACAGTGTGGGGGATCCGTATGAGTACATTTGGTGTGAATGCCGCGCCAGGCTTTACACAGCGGTTGAAATAAGATACCAGGCCCGTGCGTATGCTGCCGCATCCGATCTCCTTCCAGGCCCCCCCATACCAAACTTTCCGTAAGGAAGACGAACTCGCTCATTCGCCATGGAGACCTACCCCGAAGGAAGCTCGTGAAGACTTGTCTGAAGAGATTGGAGTGGATCTCAAGAGCGACAACATCGTTTACGAGCAGTCATTTCTTGTTCCCATTCGGGTCGTAGATGAAGAGTTCTGAAGACGCACTCGGCGGATCGTTCGTTGTTGTTTCTCGTCCACGGATGCCAACGACGCAACGCAGCAAGAGGAGGAGAGGCATGAGTTGGATTTCTGAACAACAAGATGCATTGAAGAGCCAAGCACGCACAATCTCTGAGAAAATAACGGATATTAAGCCCAAATTAAAGATGGCATTGGGTCCAGCCTTCACGGCAGATTTAGATGTTGAAGTAGACGCCATCTTGGATGATTCTTTCTTGCGGGCCATTGATAGAGCAGCGACAGCGCTCGAAAATACCAGAAAGCACGCGAGCGCAGAATGTCAAAACCTCGTCAAGCAGCTATTTGACAATCTTTCTAAATTGGAGAAGCAACTTGAGGATCTTATCGATAAGATTTTTAAAGACGTCGATAAGCTGATTGAAAACATCAAGGAGCGTCTTTTTGATCCGTTGAAAGAAATGATCCTCGAGTTAGAGAAAAGGATCTTTGAAGACATTAGGGAGGTCCTCGACATAATCTTTGATTTCTGGGAGGGAACCGAAGAAAAACTGAAGATTTATTTGGAAACCTGCTATGGACCTTATTTGATTCCGAACCTTCTTGACCCATGTCGCTGGAAGTTAGATTTGGTGCTGACCCCAGGTTGGAAGCTCACCTATAGTGACTGGTTTAACTTAGTTGAATGCGGGCTCTTGAAGCGATTAGAGGACGATGACACAACGGTCAAGGAGATCAAAGAGAATTATGCCAATCTTCAGATTGAGTCATTCAAAATGACGTGCTTGGACAGAAGCAATTCAGGCGTCTACAAGATCTACAGCGAAAAGTGGCTTGACTATGGAATTCTATTCGAAATCTGGGATGAGTTCGAGGACACCATGACAGCACAGAAAGCATACGACGAGGCTATCAAGAAGCTGCAACAGGCGAGAGAAGAGTACCAGGCAAAAGTGGCTGACATCGAAAAGGCTCAGAAAACCGCCAACGCCGCTCAAACGACCGCCAACGCCGCTCAAACAACCGCCAACGCCGCTCAAACGACCGCCAACGCCGCTCAAAAAACGGCCCGTGATATTCAGAAGGATGCTACACCTTACGTGAATTCTGGTGTTTTGAAGCACATTAAGGATGAGGTGGGATTCGCGGTTCGTCCCGGCGATGGTTATCATTTTTTCACATTTCCGAACATCCTGGCTTGGGACACTTTTGCCAATGGCGCGTTCTACTCGGCGACCGATTTTGTTAAGACTGGGCACACCCTCGACTTGTCGTGACAAGTTAGCGTTGCGTTCCGCAAGTTAGAGTGGCAATCATAGATTTTGAGGCACTTCCGGAGCGGATGACAGTGAACTCATTGGCACTCGTAGTTCGGAAACCCAACACTAGTTGCGGTCATGCCGTGCATATTTGTATTCGCCGATGAAGTTCCAACCTACGTTTCGACAGCAATGCTCCAACAGCCTCTGGAATGAACTACGCACGGCCGTCTCATGCGTGACATCCAATTTGGCAAATTCGTCAAGGCCCAGGTAGTAGTCTTTAACCGCTTTGTGATTTGGCTTAAGGTCTAGTTGGTTCACACTTGGGTTTGCCCCTGGTTTCTTAGGCGGGCTATCAAACGCTCGTTACGATCAGTCAGGTAGGGGTCAAGGGTAGGGGTCAAGTCTACTCTTGGCTCATTTTGGTCGTGCGACGCCGCGGATGCGGCGACCAAAGGGAACATCATCGTTCGCCTCGCTCACCACATCGTTACGGTGACTGACTTTTCTTGTGACCTGGCCTGCTTTTGTGGACACGCTTTCTAGCCTGCCTGCCCTAAAATGTTACAGATGGGAGCCAGGAGAGGCTGCTCCACGACTTCCTGACATCCCACGGAATAGTGCTCGCCCGACCTGTAAAGAATCATTACCAAGCATCGGCATTATCCATTTAATCGCGGCCCCCACTGTATGCTATGATGGCGCATGAACGTGGCCTGACTTTCGTGGGTCTCGCCTTGGACATTCGGAAAGAGGGGTTAGTTGTGCTCGCACGGGTTCATTCCGCGACTCTCATCGGGATTGACGCGCATCCGGCAGAAGTGGAAGTCGACGTTTACCAGGGCCTGCCATCGATTGCCGTGGTTGGTTTGCCGGACAGTGCAGTCAAAGAGAGCGCTGCACGAGTCAAGTCTGCCATAGTCAACAGCGGGTACCCCTTCCCTGCCCGTCGCATCACAGTAAACCTAGCTCCAGCGGACTTGAAGAAAGAGGGTTCGGGCTTCGATCTCCCCATAGCATTGGGGATATTGGCGGCACTGAATCTGCTCCCCTCAGAGAAGCTCAAAGATTACATAGTGGTGGGAGAACTAGCCCTGGACGGCCGCATAAAGGCTGTGCGGGGCGCGTTGTCGCTGGGGCTTGCTGCGAGAGACCTCGGATTCAAGGGTCTGATCCTGCCGGATGTGAATGCACGCGAGGCGGCAGTAGTGGAAGGTATAGAGGTGCTCGGTGTGCCGAACCTCCTCACTGCGACCGGATTCTTGATGGACCGCGTAGTTGTCGAACCCACCAAGCCAACCAGGGACGCCAAGCCCGCTCGTTACGGCTCTTACCACGTGAATTTTAGAGATGTACGGGGACAGGAGTTTGCAAAAAGGGCTGTGGAAGTGGCTGCCGCAGGTGGGCACAACGTCCTGATGATCGGCCCCCCGGGATCCGGAAAGACCATGCTGTCGCAGCGCATCCCGACGATACTACCCGAACCCGTGTTCGAGGAGGCGTTGCAGACCACAAGGATATATTCCGCCGTGGGCCTCTTGGGACGCAACGGTTCGGTTATGACTGTGCGACCGTTCCGATCTCCGCACCACACTGTCTCTGATGCCGGGCTAATCGGTGGAGGAATGATCCCGCGGCCGGGAGAAGTGTCGCTGGCTCACAACGGGGTCCTTTTTCTGGATGAACTTCCCGAGTTCCGCAAGAATGTTCTGGAGGTTTTGCGTCAGCCGCTTGAAGACGGCGAGGTGACCATATCAAGGGCACAACTGGCCGTGACGTTTCCTGCCAGGTTTATGCTTGTGGCGGCCATGAACCCGTGCCCATGCGGATACCGCGGTGACCCCAAGCACCAATGCACCTGTGCCAAGCAGTCCGTTCAGCGATATTGGAGCAAGATCTCGGGGCCGCTGCTTGACAGAATCGACATCCACATCGAAGTTCCTTCCATTGAATGGCGTGATCTGACCGCGGTGACCGACGGAGAATCGTCCGAAACTATCAGGCAGCGAGTAAACAATGCACGCCAGATCCAACTGGACCGATTGGGGAAAAGTGGTCTGTTCTCCAACGCCCAAATGCGCTCGGCGCTCCTGAAGAAGTACTGTCGTCTGGACGGAAGTTCAATGAAATTTCTCGAAAAGGCCGTCGAAAAGCTCGGCTTATCGGCTCGCGCTTATCACCGAATACTCAAAATTGCCAGGACTATTGCAGACCTGGAAGGGGTCCAGGACATTCAGCCACCGCACGTGGCCGAAGCTATCCAATATAGATCGCTGGATAGAAGATACGATTGACGTGATCAGTCACCGCAGAGTGCGCTGAGACCGCAGAGAAGAAAAACGTCTTGCACAACACCCATTGATTACAGCTTAATGTTTTTAACACAAGAATGTCTTTTTAAAGAATAAAGGGAGTGCGATTTATGGATATTGTGGATCTGAAAAAGGAGGGGGACGTTTTCATTCTTAGCATGCAGAGCGGAGAAAATCGGTTTAATCGGGCTTTCGTCCAAGCCATGAACGAGGCATTAGACACAGTTGAAAAGTCCCACGGGCCGGCCGCTCTCGTGACCATCGGTGGGGAGGAAAAGTTCTACTCCAATGGACTGGACTTGGCCTGGCTCACCGGCGATGGCCAGAAAGAGGCCCCTGAATTCATCAAGACTGTTTTAAAGCTTTTTGGACGGATCATGGCATTCTCGGTGCCCACTGCTGCCGCAATTAACGGACACGCCTTTGCTGCAGGAGCCATGCTGGCCCTGGCACATGATTTCCGAGTCATGCGGGTGGATCGCGGGTTCTTCTGCTTGCCCGAAGTGGATATCAACATTCCGTTCGTCCCCGGAATGACAGCCCTTATCAGAAGCCGGTTGACACCCAACGTGTTTCGGAATTCGATGCTTACTGGAGCCAAGGTGGGAGGCTCCGAGGCAAAACATCTGGGTATTGTGGATGAAGCGGTCCCTGCCGATAAGGTGCTGGAAACGGCCATTAGCTGTATCGCCCCATTGGCCAACAAGGACCGTCACACGTTTCAAGCTATCAAAAGGGGTATGTACCCCGAAACGCTAGCTCTGTTGGAGAATGGGATTGTGAATCCTTCATGAATCCGCCGGGATGTCAGTCTTGCGCGTACACCGCGTTAATGCACCTTACCATTGTATGTGGTTACCGCTTATGGGCCTCCGAGGATCGGTGCGAATGACACACGACAAGATTGGATTATCTCAGCCTTTTTGATGAAACCCTGGAGACATAAGTGGTTTACACCGACTCGCCGGCCCGGCCAGGTGTCTCCTTTATTTCTAGCCCGAAATTGATATGCTAGCTTGTCGAATTCCCTCGCAATAATGGCCAAGCGGCCTGCGCGCGCTTTTGGCACGTCCTACGCATTATGGTCCACTAAGACTAACTACAAAGCGGCCAAGTCATTTTATGGGGGAGCGATAATTTCACCTGACCTTTCACCGGGCCATCAATCTCACGGTCGGTGAGGGATCACCGTCCCGCGAGCCGAGAGATACGGTGAGAACGCAGAGAAAAACATGGTTTATTCAGCGTCATGTGAATCACCGGCACGTGTACTCCAACCGGGGCAGATTTCACTCTAACAGACTGGAACTTGCCGTGGTCCATCTGACAGACATGCTGTGAAAACAGAAGCTTCCGCGGTCTTTGCATTCTCTGGAGTGGGCCATTGCATTTTCACCTCCCGTGGAGGTGGCCATGAGAATTTCAAATCAGGGCAAAACGCGAATTCTGCGGCTGATTGATGAAGGATACAGCCTCGATCATTGTGACGCGGGGGCCTTTCATCTCTGGTCGCAAGCTTCGTATGACGCATTGAAGTTCGACAGCGTGCAGCAACAGAGGTTCGATGAATACTGTCGTTCGTCGGCTGGCCTAACAGCCGGAGTGAGGCGGAATGTTGGCGTACGAATCCTCGAACAAGTAATCTGTAAGCCCGCGCCGGAAGGCATTTCCTCT
>CAVSPC010000036.1:0-41738 GCA_963729795.1 uncultured delta proteobacterium
ATAATGCAAACTATGATCGGCCTGCTCTTTGGTTCTGACAACCGTCTTGTCTCCTTCTTCGCCTCCCCCGATAATGTGATAGGCCACGTCAAAGATCTCTATCTTTATCTTCTCCACCTCAGAGGCCCTGAAGCCGTGTTCATGTTTCAGTGCGAGCACACCTTCTATGGCCGCCTGAGAATGGATTTCCGCATTAAACTTCTTGACAATCGTTTGTCTCACACGTTCCATATTCTCCCTGGACCAGTTTATCTCGAACCGGCCCACGATAGCATCCATGAACCCCTTGTTGCCCTCGAAGACCTCCGGAGGACCTGTGACGCCTCGCATCGCGAGAAAAGTCGCATGCGTCGCTCCGAAGGCAGTATTGGGATAAGCGAGGCCTTTCCAGTTGGACAACGTCCCGGTTCGGGTGACTCGCAAAGAGTTGAAGGCTGTTCCGCTAATTGCAATAGCATTGGCGGTCTTTGTCTCGTCGAGTCTCAAGGCCCTGGCCACTCCCGCGGCAACAGCATAAGCTCCTTGCGTGGTGTGATCGAAACCTTTGGCTCGGACCGGGGCAACGTCACTGAGACGGCACTGAACCTGGTACGCGACTGCCAATGCGGTGAGAAGCTCTCGACCGCTTGTGTCCGCGTACTCTGCCGCAGCTAGCACTGATCCCATGTTGTCGCTGGGGTGGCAAGTTTCATGTCTGGCAAGATAACTGTCGTTGAAGTCCAGGTAGCGAACGAGCGTGCTATTGAAAAGTGCCGCTCGATCCGGCGCGGTCTTGCCGCTTCCGATGAGCGTGCATAGAGGCGATCCGCCAAAATCTTGCACCTGGCTACTTATGAGTTTCACAGTGTCTTCATCCAGAGCGCCAATTGCGCACCCAAGCGAATCAAGGACTCGGATTTTGAGGTCTTGGCGGGCTCCCTCGGAGATGTCGTCATAGGATGACCGCACGACGAAAGAAGCCATTTGATCAACCAGCGTCATCGTACCCTCCGTTCCATCACAATTCATCAGATCTTCAATTTAGATACGTGAATTCATGCAGGCACATTAGTTACCTTGCAACGCTCGGTTTGGTATGTGAGATCTAAACAAACAGTAACAATTCCAACAAAGAAACCGCATTTTTGAGGCGCGTGTGTATATATACGACCTCGGTGTCGGCATCTATTCGCCAATTGTTCCACTGCCGATCGATAGATCTAGTGTAGCACATATTTGCAGAAATAGCCGCGCTAAAGTGCATCAGAAGGCAACTATTCAGCTACGCGGAGGAATAGCCGGTTGCCCGGCATTGCGAGCGGAGCGAAGCAATGACAGTCTTTTCCCTGCGCAACCGAGGGATTACGTCAAATGCGGCGCAGGTCAACAAAGGCAAGGATCTGCTTTTCGCGACAAGAAGATGTGGCAATTGTGAAGTGTTTGCCATCAGTTACAAATACATGGGAACTTTCTTGAAACCCCAGTCTCACTGCACTGTCTTGTTGAATAATAGTGGCGATACTGTCGGCCCTCTGGTGCGGAATCGAAGGGGCCTGTGCTGAATAAAGGGCAGGAGTCCGATCTTATTCACGGCTTATAGCAGAGAAGATCCATGTCAATTCGGGTGAAAAGGGTTTATGAAGCCCCGGAAAAGGAAGATGGTTACAGGGCGCTCGTGGATCATCTCTGGCCTCGTGGTATAAAGAAAGAAGATGCACACATAGACCATTGGTTTAAAGAAATTGCTCCCACAGATGAGCTTCGAAAGTGGTTTGGACACGAGCCGGAAAAATGGGAAGAGTTTAAGCGCCGGTATTTCCTGGAATTAGACAAGAATCGTGAGACGGCGGCAAAGTTGGCCAAGAAGGCGAAGGCAGAGACAGTGACTCTGGTGTTTTCTTCGAAAGAAGAGCGTTTCAACAATGCAGTTGCGCTGAAAGAATACCTGGAGAACAAGGTCTAGCGTTCGCCCAAGAAACACAATCTCGGATGACCTGCCGCTTTGAGCAAAAGATGCTCTGCGACATCCGGCGAACGTGGTTCCTCGGTTTTTTTGAGTGGTGCGTCAAAGAAAGTCATAATCTGGCTCGGAGCCTGTCGAGCAACAGGCTCCGAGGGATAACCGGGAAACGTCACGAGATCTTTCAACTTAGAATTTTAATTGGTATAGTGAAAGTTGAGAAGAGAATTGCGCGAGGAGGGGAGTTTCATGTTGCCTGGTGTAGTCCTGGTAATAGTATACGTAATTATTGTGATAAGCCCTTTGTTGCTGGTGACCGCGCTCGGTTTGCACAGCCCCAACGAACTGCTTTATGAAATCGCTCGAAGTTTTGCTCTCTCAGCGTTTGCTATCCTCTGTATCCAGCCTGTACTGTCGGCTCGGCTCAAATGGATTGAGCGTCCTTTCGGAATGGACATACTGAGCCGTTTTCACAAAATCATGGGGATTTTTGTCACTCTACTCTTAATTTCACATCCTCCGTTCCTTGTCTTAGGCGGGGGCGGACTGGAGTTGATAACGTCGCTCAGTGAACCCTGGTATATTTGGCTTGGAAGAATTGGGCTTCTGGTTCTCTTGGTGCACACCTTTCTGAGTGTGTTCTCATCACGTTTGGGTCTGAAATTCGAACAGTGGCGTCGGATTCACTACATCTTGGCTCCTTTGATAATCGTCTTGGTTTTTGTTCATAGTTGGGAAACAGGTGATGATTTGAAGGAATTGCCTGTGCGAGGTTTGTGGATCATTCTTCTTCTCATATTCTTTAGTGCCTACCTATACCACAAGATTTTGGAACCAGCAGTTCTATCCCGCTGTCCATACCGGGTCCTAGAAGTGAAACAGGAAATCCATAACGTGTGGACGGTGAAGATGGCTCCCCCTGAAGGGGGTCTATCATACGATTATATTCCCGGCCAATTCCATTTCATCACCTTTTACCGTGGTGGGAATCTTCCTGTAGAAGAACACCACTGGACAATTTCGTCCAGTCCCGCACAGAAAGAATTTATAAGCTCCACAATAAAAGAATCAGGTGATTTCACCTCTACCATAGGCTTGACCAAGCCGGGTGATAAAGCGGTGATTCAAGGGCCGTTCGGCAGATTTTCCTACGTGCTGCATCCAGAAGACAAGGAGATGGTATTTATAGCCGGAGGAATAGGGATCACGCCATTTATCGGTATGTTGCGGTACATGCGTGATACGAGAGCCGATCTGAACGTAATCCTTTTGTACGCGAACCGGTCTGAAAAAGATATTGTATTCCGCGATGAACTTGCCCAGATGGAGGTGGATGGGAGACCTGCTCTCACGGTTGTTCATGTGTTGAGTAATCCAGGAAGTGACTGGACTGGAGAAAAGGGATACGTGGACCGGCAAAAGCTTGAACAACACGTTGGTCCTGTGGAGAGAAAAGCCTTCTATGTGTGCGGTCCCCCTCCCATGAGCGCTAAAATAATTGAAACCTTGCTACTTATGGGGGTCCCGTACAACCGGATTCGCACAGAGATATTTGCCCTCTGAGGGCCAAACAGGATCGAGGGGTGAAATAATGCGCTTTAGAAGGCTTAAAATAGTTTCAATAGTAATAATTGTCATCGTGTTATCGGTGTGCGTGTGTGTGGCGCTGGTGAGAAAGTTCGTAATTCCGGCCCCACCAGGTAAACATCACGCGTGCGTTGATTTGTCTCAGACGAAGACCATAGACTTCGGGAGTTCGATCCAGCGGAACAATGAGGCTATCCGGCTTGTTCAGTCCACCGTTGGAACCGTCAAAATGTGATGGTCCTTGCTAGTGTTTGGCTTGATGGCCAGGCGGCATCTGATGGATCCACCTCGGTCCTTGATATAGTCCCTCGAAAGAACGTCAAATGCCCTTGCTACCCGTCGCCTGGTCTCCTCCGCCAAAATGGCCGGACCTCATGTTGCTTCTCACAATAAATTGACCGACTTTATCTAATTATTTGGGACAGTCCTTCTGACTTTTGAGATTGTTTGGACCAGCCCGGGCTGTTATGCCTGATGTTTGGTTAGATTCGTCAGGTAACCGAAAGTTGGCCGGTGCTTCAGCGCCGGCTATTGGATTGTCCTCTCGTTGTTCGGAATTTCTTGATCATACGGTTTTATCATTCTCGATCGCGCCGGGAATTCGACGCGATAAGTAAAAAACCAGCGCGGGAGATCGCAGGGATTGCGGTTCGTGGCATCCTGGGACAGGGTACAATGGCAGTTGACCGGCAGCGAAAAGATAAGTATGCTTTGAGCTTGGCTCAGAGACAGAATTTGCGTTAACCGAGAAACCAATGATGCCTACAGTTCGGCATAGGCTTCACCGAAAAATCGAAAAACTAAAGACTCTTGTATTGGCTCTCGGCACACGAGTGGAAGAAAATGTCAAGCTCGCTGTCAAGGCTCTTGGACAGCGCGACGCGGAACTCGCTCGCAAGGTTGTCCAAGGCGATGTGGAAATTGACAGGCTGGAGATCGACCTCGACGAGGAATGCCTGGAGGTTATTGCTCTACACCAGCCAGTGGCAGCGGATCTGAGGTTCATAGTCGGCATTCTAAAGATCAATCAGGACTTGGAGCGCATCGGGGACATGGCAGCGAATATTGCGAGGATCGCCATAGATCTTAAGGCAGACCGCCCCATAAATGTTCCCGATGATTACTTCGTCATGGCGGAAGAAACCGTGAGCATGTTGCGCAAGACATTGGACGCCTTCGTAAACATGGACAGCAGCGAGGCTTTAGAAGTCCTCAGGGAGGACGACCGCATAGATCTCAAGAAGCACAAATTACATAGAGACTTCGAAGAAAGACTCAAAACTGACCAAGATAATCGAAGTGCTTTTACGCATCTGTTCCTCGTTTCTCGTCATCTGGAGCGCATTGCCGACCATGCGACCAATATCGCCGAGGATGTGGTGTATATGGTAACCGGGGAAATTGTTCGACACCGACGAGCGTGAAGAACAGCCTTCGGTCGATCGGTGAAGTTGTCCACGGCACCAATCGTTCAGTACCAACCGAGATTGCGTCTGTCCCTCGCACACGGCAGACGTTCTCGTCCGAGACAGCAAGTATCTACTGTGATTGAACGCGCTTGAAGCCTATATGGGCAGCGATTCCGTACGGTTCGCTATCCGAAGAGCTTTTCAGGGACAAAATCCCGCGGGCGGACCTCAACCATTGAAAGGGCTTCGGAAGGGCAGGTGACCTGGCACAGCCCACATCCCATGCATTTTTCAGGATTGACCTTTGCCGTCTCGTCTTCCTCCTGGCTTATTGCTCCGAAATAGCATCTCTCCAGGCAAGTTCCGCACGAGCTGCACAGATCCGGGTCAACTTGAGCCGCAAAGCGGCTTGGTTCGATAACACTTATATTGTGTTCGATGAGAATCGGCATTGTTTGACAACAACAAGGACAACAGTTGCAGATGAACTGGTCAACATCCTGCTTGTTCATCACTACGTGGATCAGACCATCCAGTTCGCACTGCCGCACTAAATCGAGGGCTTCCTGCTTCGTGAGCTGCTTGCCGGTTCCACGTGCGAGGTTGTAGTCGGCTCCTCGGTTGATCTGCAAGCATGCTTCCAGCTTCTTGTCGCATTTATGCATGGTCAAACGGCACGTGCATTTCGTCACAGTGATGTTTCGGGAGTTCTCAATAATTTCTCTTATATCCTCAAAGGCCAGCACGTGAGTTTTGGCCTGAATGGAAATCCCAACAGGTATGACCCTTGTGAACGGCCGGGGAACGCTCTTGCTGACCATTTTGGCCAGATCCGGCCATTCAGATTCCATATAGTCTCCCCACAAATCCAGAAACTCCTGAGGAGCAGAAGGCCAGAGAATGGACGCGTCGTGGAATTGAACCAGATCTCGACACATCTTGTAAGTCGGGGGATCGGTCTTGGATGAAGGAAAAACTAAGCCCTTTATAAAAAGATTGTGGAGCATGCTGGCGACCTCATCTTCGGGTCGTTCCAGTTTTTGGGCGACGGCCGGTGCGTTCCCGGGCAATGCCAATAGTAAGTCCGCCTCGGCTGGGTCGGCAATGATCTGAAAGAGACCTGCAATCCTCTTTGATTGGCCCAGTCCTATTCGCTTCGCTAACTCGACGTAGCGATCACTCATTATGTTGTCCCTTCGCTTGTTTTGAAAATGCTTTCTTCTTTAGAAGTCACCTCTCAGTATTGGAACACAGGGTAGAATGTTCGTCAAGAGCGGGCTCCATAGAACAAGAAAGACCTTGAACTCCCCTCAATGAACACTTTGCAGTGGCGCTATCTCTCTATTTGCGATAAGCTCTTTCCAGCCACCTCACTTTCCACATCTTCGGCCTTCGGACAGGAATTCCCTATCGTCCGCTTTACCGGAGTAAAGAAGGCATGAGGAATTCTCGAGGCAAATCTCAATATGTTTCAGTGAAATCTGATGGGTGCCAAATTCGAACCGCCGATCCCGTTGATTCGTCCAACTCTGCCGGATATGAGCAAGATCCTGGAGATGTTCCGACAGGCTTCCGAAGCAGGTATCGTGACCTCAGGACAAATCGTTGCGGCCTTGGAGCACGAAGCTTGCCGACTCACCGGGGCTAGCCATGCCGTCGCGGTTTCAAACTGCACGTCGGGTCTGATGTTGGCTTTCGCAGCTATGGACTTTCCAGACGGGGCCGAGGTCGTTGTGCCGTCTTTCACCTTTGCCGCGACAGTCGAGGCGATATTTTGGAACAGGCTTGTTCCGGTCTACGTTGATTGCTTGCCGGGGACAATGACAATAGATCCGGATCAGGTCGTCAAAGCGGTGGGGCCGCGGACCGTGGCTGTGTGCCCTGTAAACATATTCGGCTTGCCGCCGGACATAGATCGTCTGCACGACATATCCGTCAGGTACTCCATTCCTCTTCTGTTCGATTCGGCACAGGGACTCGGATCCAGATTTCATGACAAGCCTGCGGGCGCATTCGGTCTTTGTGAAGTATTTTCTCTCAGCCCCACCAAAGTGATTACAGCAATTGAAGGCGGATTGGTAACTACGAACGACCGTATCTTGGCAGAGAAGCTCCGAAGCATGAGAGATTACGGCAAGGGGCCTGACGGCGAGGACATGGCGTATGTCGGACTCTCGGCCAGGATGAGCGAGCTTCATGGAGCGGTGGGGCTTCTGAGTCTACGCAACGCAGAGCGTCTCATCAAAGCAAGACTGAGGTTGATCGGAAGATATAGGGCCCGTGTGGCCACGTTTCGGGGGTGCCGGGTCCAGGACTTTCCGGTTGATCGGACTTCCAGCGGAAACTATTTCACGGTGTTGATTGGCGACGAGGCCCGTTTGAAACGGGACGCGGTCTATGAAAAGATGAAGTCCCACAACATACAAACCAAGAGATACTTCCACCCGCCGGTTCACGCTCAAACTGCTTTCAAAAAACGCCCGCATCGCATTGTAGGGGAGCTTCCCAACACTTGCACCGCCTCGCGTGAGTCACTTGCCCTTCCTCTTTATTCTCATTTGACCGATCAGCAGCAGGACAGGGTCTGCGAGGATCTCGCGGCGTTTTTGAGTTGGTGACATCATGGTTCTTTGCTTCATGAAACAAAAGCCTGCCCGTTGCATCTAACTACGATAGTGATAAATAAGGAACGGAATGGTTCAATGGCAATGGGAGGGCACACAATGCAACGGTTACCATTAGTACCGGTAGGACCAGCGGTGGCGGGTGTGGCACTTTTATTACTCTTTGGCGGGCTTACGCCTCAGGTCTTTGCCGCGTCCCCCATCCAACTCATCAATCCGGCGTTCGGCATCATTCTTCCATGTTCGAGTGTGGGCCTTGCCGGATACGCCAGACTAGTCGACTTCGACCGCGACGGATGTGAGCAGGACTGCCGCGAGCGTTACGGCCTTTCTCCCTATTCGGATGAAGACTCTCCCCCTCAAGTGGAAGAGCAGGGCTGGGGAGGTGGCGGCGGTTATCAGCCCGGTTACTACCTGTATGCCAACTGCATCGCAAGGTGCAATAGAATTTACTGGCGCCAATTCGATCGAAAGATGAGAAGACTCGAAAAGAGCCAATGACACACGGTCTATGTGTGCAGTCAGCGGAGGCGGCCTTCCCCTGGATAGCAGACGTGTGACTCTTTTGAAGGCTGTGCAGGAGGGGCGTGCGCAAAGGTCTACGCGGGATATGATGACTTGGCTAGTAGCGGGGGAAGCGAACGGAGTGCGTCTTGTTCGCGGAGGTGTGGTTTGCCCGCAGTAGAGCGGGCGCATTCCGCAGCTAGGAGCCTGTCGCACAACCCCAATCGTCGGCGCCATCGTGCTACGTATTCGGAAAAGTCCCGCGGGACGCGGGATTAGGCAACAGCTTCCTAGCTCTTGAGTCCTTGCGACCGCTTCTACTCTTCGGATTCTCCCCAGGCCTTGCGGCTACGCGCTGCTTTCTTTCTCACAACGTCCCATGTAGCAGTCGCGAGAAACGAATCGGGCCAGCGATCGACCATTCGTACAAACATCTCGAACGGGATTGAGAAGGTTATTTCGTCAGGCTTCAAGAACTTGCGATCCGAAGGATCCCATCCTCCCAGAACCGCTTTGAGTTTGCCTTGCGCAAGATACCTGAGCGGCCAGGTCACGATATTCGAGCACCCCGCGCCGAAAGGGGAAGAGACTGCTTCAAAGTCGTTGGTTACGAATGTGGCTAACTGATTGAGCCCCGCGATACTCTCAGGTCTCGAAAAGAAGATGACAAGCTCCGGATTCTCGTCTTCGCGGAACAGACTGATAGGCTTGAAAATGCAGAACCTCGCGGGCGCCGGGCGAGGGTCTACTGTTCGGAAGAAGTTCCTGGTGACCTCCGCCGATTCAAGGTAGTGTTCGCCTTCCAATTGGCCCGGAATTCCTGTTGAGACATAATAGGTGATCGTCTCCAGTTGCTGTTTCAAGAATCCAAGGTAGAATGCACCTCCCAGACATCCGAAATGTTCCCTGTCAAAATAGGCGATGGTTCCTTTCTTGCGAGCGCGCCAGATCCCGCCGATCACGCAGCTCCAGTTCGCGTTTATCGAAGCCCAATCGACCTCTTGCGCAGCTTCCGCTTCTCTAGTCGGCAGCGTCCCGGGTTTGGGCGAAATGCCTTCAGCAGGTTGCTCGTTGGAGTAGAGCATGCCCATGGGCTCTTCCGTCACCCCGAGAACTTCCAAGAATTCTTTGACCTTGGTCATGTTGATGGCAGTCATAGCATCTCCAGTGTAGTCAGAAAGTCGTGCCTGAGATAGTCAACCTTGCAACTCAGTGTTACCCCGGCCTAATTATAGCAGCGAAGAGAGATCAGGCAACTTGCCCTTGAAAAGGGGATGATAAACTCGTCAAACCGCCGTCAAATTTGGAAAGATTAATGTTAGGGGTCGAACGATTCGCCGGGCAATCTGCCAGGAAAATGGCTCAGGGTGATCAAGCTTGGCTCCACGGGTGAAGCCCATTATTGTCCCCCTCGGGGAATGGGAGGAAAATCATCGCCTTAGGCGAAGACTTCCAGGGCCAAGTCGATTCCGAAGATCCGAAGCCTGACTTGAGCCGGCGCAAGAATACGAAGATGTGGGTATCTCAAGTTGGTGCAGTCCACCTGTACGCTTGATTCGAACCGCATGCGTCCGGGCGGTTTGTTTCTCGATAGATGCGGTTCTCCCAGCGGCAGAAGGCGGGCTCACCGAACGTTTCCTACTGTCCGATCCGACCTTTCGGTTCTCTAGGCGGCAGCGAACGCTGGAATTGCATCGGCGGACGAAAATGCCGCCGAAACCACCGGGTTGAGGGCGGTGGAAAAGCCTTCGACCGTTGATCTGAGGCGTCGCGTCAAGTGGCTGGCGTCAAATTCTTTCCAAAGTATGGTGTCCGATGAGAAACACTATAAATCTTAATAGCTTACTCTTGCAGACAGGCGATAGAGAGTCGACACGTTTCTTTCCGGCATCGGCAAGACCTAACGCTGTGCATGCAGGCCGAAATTACATCAAAAACCACGCATTTCTGCCGTCACCAGCTCTTCTGGCGACCTGCGACAAGAGCTTGCCGAAGTCGTGGTCTTCCATTGGGCCCGATCTGATGAGCTTGCACATGAGGTGATCGTATATTCTGTCTTTGGGCGATCCCGGATGAGCTTTCAAATAATCTGTGATAATGACGCGAGCTCTGATGTGAAAAGGGGTCGAGGCTTTTCCGATTGCCGTGGCTGCGCGACTCTTTTCCTTCTGCCGGGGCTTGCGAAAATTTATGACTAGATCGCGCTTCACCACCTTGTCGGTGACTCTCTGATTGTATGTATTGGAACCTGTATCAATGCACAGCGCACGGTCAGATTCCTCCACAGTGAACCCCGCTCCGCCCATGATGTTTTGCAGGTGGCGCCAGGTTGAGGCTGACGCGTCGTGCCAGCAGAGTGATAGACACCGGCCGGGTTTCAGCACACGGTAACATTCCTTTATCGCAAGGAACATCATTTCCGCCCAGTTGCGCAACGACTTCCCACGGGTACGATTCACAACGATCTCTTGATCGTGCCACTCCGTATTCAAGCCCAACCACGACTCCCAGATAAAGTTCAGTTCGCCATACTGAACCGTGCCACCGTACGGCGGATCGGTGAAAATATAATCCACCGAATCAGACGGGATCTGAGCCAACGAAGTCGCGGATTGCGTGGAAATGCACGCGTCCTGCGATTGTAAACGCGTGTTGAGGATTTTCTTGGCGGTCAAAATGCGAGCGAAGACTCTACTAAGGCTCTCCATACAATTGCGTTGCTTGGACATGGGAGGCAAAGCCCAGTTGCCTGGTACGTATCCACCACCCTCGGCCAGATGCTGGGCCTTTCGGCTCACTGCGAACATACCCGACGTGATTATCGCGCGAAGATCTTCGTCAGAACCGGCTGCCTGCATGAACGCTGCAACTGCTCTAAGATTTCTGCGGGTGAAAAGATCTGCAACTCGCCTGAAGTTTCGACTGGGACGCCATTCATCACCCCAGGGAATGTTTGGGTCAGCGACATTCATCATGAACCGGTCCGGATAGGGATGGGGTACAGGAGCGGCCTCTATTTTTCGAATTCGAGGGACATCTGTACCTTGAAATGCTTCTCGATCTTTTGCCGACCCCAAGATCGAGCGGGTCATCCGCTTGGGTCTGCATGCACCGTGGCAGGAAAAATTGACTGCTACCGGTTCATAGCCGTGCGTCCTGAGAAATGGAGAAATCGGCTGGACGAATCCGCGTTCGGAGAGACACCACGGGCAGCACGGGGGGGTGTGCCGGCTGGCTTCATATAGGAACACGCGCCTGGAGCACGACGGACATACGTATACGTTTGAATAAATCACATGATGGATGGTGGCCGGAGAGTTGCACTGATGACAAATCGTTCCATAAAGGTAGCGCATTTCCGCGCTGACATCGTTGCACATCCGTTGAAAGCGGTCCGCCAGGTCCGTCGGATCGGATCGAGAAATGTAGAAGCGAGTTATGAACGTCGCTGCCGGAGAGGCATCTATGGCAATGGCTTTTCTTCCTTGGAGGAGTGCGGCCAAGGCTGTGCTGCCCGATCCACAAAAGGGGTCCAGCACTAGATCGCCCGCGGATGTGTAATGCTTGATGTAAGCTTCCACCGCATCATGAGGCTTCTTTCCCAGGTGATATGAATGCATGCTGTAAATGGGCGAGTTCTTTGTAGTCTTTATAGGATAGGTGAATTCCGGCACCACATAGTCGTCTCTGTCCGGATCGAAGGGTCGGCTCCGGACGTGGCCCATAACGAATGAGTTTAGGTGCGGATTCGGTTTGTCACTTGAATAGAGCATTTGTTCGCCGCAACATGCTTTTTTTCAATTTGGTGCGCGGGCGCCAGGCAAAGTGCCGACCTTGACGGCTTGTATAACTCGCGAATCCCGGCGAGGCAAGGGTGGTCGAAATCCGCTCAATCAAGCGCCCAGCCTAGGCTCTGGAGCTTGACAACATGGAATGATGATGGTCCAATAATTCTCTTGACCGTCATAGTGGGTCTGGAGAGTTCATGAAAATCCGAGAACTGGTGGAGACACTATCAGGGCGGATCCTCGTAGATAATCATGGTCTAGATGAGGAGGTCCCGCGGGGCGGCGCAGCGGACCTCATGAGCGATGTTCTCGCATTCGGTACGGAAGGAATGGTCCTCATGACAGGTCTGACCAACCCCCAGGTGGTTCGGACCGCAGAAATGGCGGGCATAAACGTGATCGTATTCGTGCGGGACAAGACCCCACCTCCCGAAACTGTGGAACTGGCCCGTGAGTCCGGCATAACGATCATCAACACAGGTTATACGATGTACGAGGCCTGCGGCCGTCTCTTCAAAGCGGGGCTGCCGGGGCTCGGGCAGGTGCAAATACGAAATGACTCGTGGTGACATGACTATCCATGAAATCACCAAAGTCCAGGAGCTGATTTACACCACAAAAGTGGAAAGCGTCATGGCGCCGAACGTCATCGTGATCGACCCCTCCATGTCTATGGCCGATGTAAAGGAGTTAATGCGGACCAAGCGCATTACCGGCGCGCCGGTGCTCGATGGAGATCGAATCGTCGGCATCTTAAGCATGACCGACGTGATCGACGCGATGGAAAAAGGGCTGCTGAACACACCGGCTGCCGATAACATGACGCGGGAGGTTAAGACCGTTTCAAAGGACGCGTCCCTGACGGAAGCCCTGAGCAATCTCGGGGGACATGGATTCGCAAGGTTGCCTGTGGTGGACGGAGACGGAAAACTGGTGGGCATCCTTACCACGGGGACGGTGATTCGGGCGCTTCTGCGTGAAATGGACGTGAGCTTCCAGAAAAAGGAAGCCGAGAAGCTGCAAACCTACCGCGCAAGCCATATATTCGAGGATATCGTGTCCGACGACACAAGCGTCATTCTCCGCTACATAGTGAATGACAAAGATTTTGCCAATGCGGGCAAGGCATCCAGTATGATCAAAAAATCTCTTCAACGGCTCGGATTTTTGCCCCCTCTGGTGAGAAGAGTCGCTGTGGCGGTGTATGAAGCGGAGATGAATCTCGTTATACACACGGACGTGGGCGGAGAGATAACCGTAGAAATTCGTCAGGATCGGCTAATGGTGTCTGCGGTTGACCACGGCCCCGGGATAGATGATTTGCAACAAGTTCTTCAGCCGGGCTTCTCCACCGCTCCGGAATGGATTCGAGACATGGGATTCGGCGCCGGCATGGGCCTGGCGAATATTAAAAGATGCTCGGACACAATGCGGCTCGTATCTGAGCCTGGGGCCGGAACGAGGCTTGACATAGCTTTTCTTTTCGGGGATACTCTTCCGGGGGCGACGAGAAGAGCGGGAAAAAATCCTTGACAACTTTGCCAGGCGGACTGTAACAAGGGCATGTTACGGTTACGTAGGCCCTTCATCGGATGCCTCTCCGTATCAGCCATCATAGTCACTAACAAATATCGCGTCGGGGTTCCTGTTTTCAGGAAGCAGGCGCTTGCAGCCGGAGAAGAGGTATGACCAACAGCTACCTTCCCATCCTGGTGATTTTGCTGGTATCCGCATTCATAGGCTTGGCTATTATTGTTCTTTCCACGCTTTTGGCCAAGAGAAATCCTACACCCATCAAGTTGATGCCGTATGAATGCGGTATGGATCCCATAGGCAGCGCGAGGCGACGATTTTCAGTCCGATTCTTCGTAATGGGCATGCTCTTCATCGTCTTCGACATCGAACTGATCTTCCTATTTCCGTGGGCCACCATTTACGACCAGTTAAAGGTTTTCGGTTTCGCGGAGATGTTCGTTTTCGTGATCGTTCTCCTTTTGGGCCTCGTTTACGTTTGGAAAAAAGGTGCATTGGAATGGGAATAAAAGGACATCTCAACGACACTGTTCACGTTACCAACCTGGAATGGTTCGTCAACTGGGCCCGCAAGTCATCCATGTGGCCGCTGGGTTTTGGCTTGGCATGCTGCGCTCTTGAGATGATCGCCACGGTTGTAAGCCGGTACGATCTCTCCCGGTTCGGTATGGAAGTGTTCCGCCCGTCTCCGCGGCATGCAGATCTGATGATAGTTTCCGGTACTGCCTCTAAGAAGATGCTCCCCGCGGTCCTCAGGATCTATGAGCAAATGGCGGAACCACGGTGGGTTATCGCCATGGGGGCTTGCGCGTGTACCGGAGGTATCTACAAAAATTACGCTGTTGTACAAGGCATAGACCGTCACTTGCCGGTGGATGTCTACATCCCTGGCTGCCCTCCCAGACCCGAGGCATTGGTCGACGGAATTTTACAGCTTCACGCCAAGGTGATGAAGGAGCAGTCCATACACAACCCCCGCGTGAGCCGCATCAAGGCAGTTGCTAGATGAAACAGGAAGAGATTAAAGAGAAGGTTCTTGCCGAGTTTGGACCGGATACAATACAGGCCGCGGTTGAATTTCGCGACCAAATTACCTTGACGGTAACGATGGAAAAGATCCTGGATGTCTGCCGTTATCTGAAAGAAGATCCCGAGTTGTCCTTCGACTTCCTCTCATTTGTAGCCGCAGTGGACCGGTATCCGAAGACTCCCCGTTTTGAGGTTATTTACCAACTCCATTCCCTGAAATACAATCACCGATTTCGAATAAAAACACTGCTGGAAGATGCAGCCGAGGGGGACCCATCGATTGATTCGGTAGTGCCAATTTGGCCCACGGCTAACTGGCACGAGAGAGAAACAGCCGAAATGTTCGGCATTACCTTTAAGAACCACCCTGATCCACGGAAGCTCCTCCTGCCGGAAGGATGGACCGTCCACCCTCTCAGGAAAGACTTCCCTCTGTATGGAACTGAAGAAGACACTCCCGATTTGCCCGCCTAAGTGCGGATCCCGAGGAAAACAGCTCATGAGCGAACAGGTGAGCCCAAAACAGAATTTCAGCAGCGAACTCCTGGAACTAAATCTAGGCCCCCATCATCCCAGCACTCACGGAGTGTTCCGAGCCGTAGTCGAACTCGACGGCGAGATGGTTGTAGATGTGGTCCCGCACCTTGGATATCTCCACAGAGGTTATGAGAAGACCTGCGAGAACAAACACTACCACCAGGTGATCCCGCTGGCGGAGCGTTGCGATTATATGGGAGCCTCCAGCAATTCCCTCGCTTATTGCCTGGCAATGGAAAAACTCCTCGATGTCGACGTCCCGGAAAGGGCGCAGGTCATACGGGTGATGATGGCCGAGCTGTCCCGCATTTTCAGCCATCTCTTTTGGCTGGGCACGCATGGGCACGACGTCGGAGCAATGACGCCGATGTTTTATATGCTGAGAGAACGCGAAGAGATCATGAATCTCTTCGAACTCACAGCAGGCGGTCGTCTCATGCCTAACTATCTGAGGATTGGCGGCCTTATAAGAGATTTGGAAGTAGGATTTGTTGACCGGCTGCGTGCGTTCACCGAGCACTTCGACCGGAGGGTGGACGAGTATGAAACTCTGCTCACAAAGAACGTTATTTACGTGGACCGAACAAAGGGCATCGGGATACTGCCTCTAGAAGATGCCATTGCTATGGGGGCAAGCGGCCCTATGGTCCGGGCTTCCGGCCTGGCCTGGGACATCAGGAAGCGTGAACCTTACAGTGGTTACGAGCATTACGACTTCGATATCCCTGTGGAGACCGGCTGCGACGTATACTCTCGATATCTGGTCCGGGTCGCGGAGATGAGGCAGAGCAATCGCATACTGCGCCAGACTCTGGACAGGCTGCCCGATGGCCCTATTCGGGCGCAAAAGCCAGGGGTGATTTTTCCGCCTCAGGAAGACATCTACACTAAGATGGAGTCGCTTATCCATCATTTCATGCTGGTTGTGGAAGGGTTGAAGCCACCTGTTGGCGAGGTTTACCAATGTATCGAATCTCCACGCGGTGAACTTGGCTGTTATATAGTCAGCGACGGCGGACCTAAACCCTATCGCCTGAAATGGCGGGCACCTGCGTTCGTGAATCTTGAATCCTTGCCCAGGATGAGCAAAGGATACTTTTTTGCCGATTTGATCGCGATACTCTCCAGTGTGGATATTGTTTTGGCGGAAGTCGACCGATAGCCGGCGGGTTGGGGAACCATTCATGACCCTGGGAGAAGTAGTGGATGCTTTGAAGCTGGAGATCAGGACAGGCGGCCTTGACATGGACCGCATTGTAGAAGGCGGCTATGTGAGCGACCTTCTCAGTGATGTGATCGCCGGCTCCAAAGAAGGTGATCTCTGGATCACGCTACAGCTCCATCAGAATATTGTGGCGGTTGCGTTTCTCAACAACCTGGCAGGGATAGTGATTGTGGGCGGCCGTGAGCCGGACCCGGACACCCTGAAGAAGGCCGAAGAGCAAGGTGTCCCGATTCTGGTAAGTTCAATGCCGACTTACGAGTTGGCAGGCAAGCTATACCAGATGGGAGTCCGCCGTATATCCTGAGAAGCAGAGATTGCTGTGGAATCAGGACTGTAAATCGAAACTCAGCTTCCCCGCCCTTGTGTGATAAAGAGCTGGGAAGGGAAATAGGCTTGGGTTACCCTCGCCTATGGATCTTTGCCTTTTCTACCGCGTCCCGGCAGGGGCCCGGGTCAGCGGCCAAAGGCAAAAGAGGTTGGCAGGTCGATCTTAAGGCTTACAAGCTTGACCTACACATTCATACGGTATTGTCTCCCTGCACCGAGATAGCGGAGATGACACCACGGGCCATTGTGCGGACGGCTCTGGACAAAGGCCTCGACATGATCGCTGTTTGCGATCACAACTCCTCGAGGAATGCAGCCGCCACCATGCGGGCAGCAGAGGGAACCGGGTTGACGGTTCTTCCGGGGATTGAAATCACGACCTCGGAAGAAGTTCACATTTTGGGCCTGTTCTCGTCCGATTCCGATGCCGAGGCGGTCCAGGAAGAGGTTTACTCCCGGCTTGTCGGGCAGAATGACGAGAACGTGTTCGGATGCCAGGTAGTAGTAGATGAATATGACCAAGTGGAAGACCTTGACGAAAGGCTACTCATCGGGGCCACGACTCTGAACATAGAAAGGGTCGTCCGCTTGGTTCACGATAATCGAGGTCTAGCTATCGCATCTCACGTGGATAGGGCGGGATTCGGGATCTTCGGCCAATTAGGCTTTATTCCCGAGGGGCTGCGACTCGACGCGCTGGAAATCTCGAAGAGAGCCCGTATCGAGAAGCTCCAGGCAAAATACCCTCAGTGCGGTGATTACCCGATAATCGCTTCGTCCGATGCCCATTGCCTTGAAGATGTGGGTTCCGCTATGACCTTGGCGAGGCTGGCCTCAGCGAGTTTTGAGGAGTTCAGAAATGCCCTGGGCAATCGTGAGGGCAGAAGGATCTTGGAACTGAAGACAACGGGCGAAAGACTGTAGCGGTCTCAGAAATTTTGCTCCGTACCCTGAACATTAGGCATGCAGGATCTCTCGCTGCACATTCTGGACGTGGCTGAAAACGGGGTGAGAGCCGGGGCCGATCTGATCATCATAACCATAGAGGAGAATCAGAGAGACGATAGGCTAACGATAATCATCGAAGATAACGGTCGCGGGATGGAACCAGAATTCTTGGCCAAAGTCCTTGATCCTTTCATCACGACGCGTACCACTCGTAAAGTTGGACTCGGGCTGTCGTTATTTCAACAGGCCGCACGAGAGGCCGAGGGCGATCTCAAGGTGGATTCTACCCCGGGGTATGGAACTAGAGTGTCGGTTTTCATGAGTTATAAACATATCGACCGGAAGCCCATAGGCAACATGGCCGATACGCTTCTTGCCCTGATTGAGGGCAATCCGGCAGTCGATTTCGTTTACACGCATAAGAGAGATGGCAAAGAGTACACCCTGGACACAAGGGAGATACGTTTGGAGCTGGAAGAGATCCCGATTAACAACCCGCAGATTGTAGGGCTCATCCGGGACAATATTCTTTCGGGACTCCGTGAGATGGCTTCCGAGTGAAATTCGGGGGCCGAAAATCTATGGAGCGAAAATAAAGTGCAAGAACGAGACTCGTTACTAAAGAAGAAAGTTGAATCGCAGGTTGAGATTCTTCCGCCTGAAGAGCTGGAGAGACTCGATGGGATCATAGATAAGTACGGAGGTCGTGCCGGATACCTTATCCCTGCCCTGAAAGAGGCTCAGGATTTGTACGGCTACCTGCCCATGGAGGTCCAGCGAAAATTAGCGGACGGCTTGCATATTTCTTCCTCTCACATTTATGGTGTTGTGACTTTCTATTCGTTCTTTACCATTACCCCGAGAGGGAGGCACACCATCCGTCTGTGCCTGGGAACCGCCTGCTATGTCAAAGGCTCGAAAGAGATCCTGGCGAACATAATAAAAGAGGTCGGCATCAATGTTGGCGAAACCTCCGATGACGGCAGGTTCACTCTTGAGGCAGTGCGTTGTTTGGGGGCTTGCGGTCTCGCCCCGGTTATGCTGGTAGGTGAGGATACCCACGGCAACATTAATCCAACAGACACGGTGAAGATACTTGACGGCTATCAATAATCCGGGGACGTGAATGCGGCGCCGGGTCGCGGAGAAGCCGGTCGGTTGATCCTCCAGGAGGGAGAATCGTGGCTAAAATTTCCATACAGGACCTCAAGAAGATCAAAGAGCAGCAACGGACCAAAATGGTGCTCCGAGAGGGACAGTTCCGGGCAAAGATTACCGTACACATGGGAACGTGCGGAATTGCTGCCGGGGCCCGCGATATTTTGACGACCTTTCGAGACATCATGGCCCAAAGAGAGATTACGGACGTTCTTCTGACCAATTCCGGTTGCGCTGGCTTGTGTGCCAAGGAGCCGATGATAACTGTCGAGGTCGCCGACCAGTCGCCGGTCAAATACATCCTCCTTACCAAAGAGAAGGCCGTTCGCATATTCAACGAGCATGTTATCGGAGGCAAGGCCGTGGAGGATTATGCCCTTGCCCGCGGGAGCGAGACTCAGGCCACTTAAGGCGACAAGCATGAATCGGAGAAGTTTTTCGGTTGCTGTGTATATCCTAGGCAACTCGGTGGAGAATCGGTAATGAGTGCCAGCCCCTTTTATAGAATGCAGTTCATGATGTGCGCAGGCACAGGATGCATGGCCAATGGTTCCTTGGAGGTAAGAGAAGCGCTTGAAAGAGAATTGGCAAAGAGAAACCTCCAGGACGAAGTACAGATAATCATGACCGGGTGCAACGGCTTTTGCGCAATGGGTCCTTTGGTCGTGGTCTATCCGGAAGGCATTTTCTATAACCAGGTTAAACCGGAACACGCCCCTCTCATTGTCGAAGAGCACGTACTTAAAGGGAGAGTAGTAGAGCAGCTCCTTTTCAAGGAAGAGATGGCCAAAGACCGCGTTCCTCTGATGAAGGATATCGCCTTCTTTAGCCTGCAAAGATTGACAGTGCTTCGGAACCGCGGCCTTATAGACGCTGAAAACATCGACGAATATATCGCGCGGGACGGGTATGCGGCATTGGCCAAAGTCCTCGAAGAAATGACTCCCGAAGAGGTCATCGAGGAGGTCAAAAAGTCGGGGATCAGAGGTCGCGGGGGCGGAGGGTTCCCCACCGGCCTGAAATGGGAAGAGTGCCGCCGATACGAAAGTTTCCCGAAATTCACTATATGCAATGGCGACGAAGGAGACCCGGGAGCTTTTATGGACCGTTCCGTTATGGAAGGTGATCCCCATTCGGTTCTCGAAGGAATGGCGATTTCAGGCTACGCCATCGGAGCGGAAAAAGGCTATATCTACGTGCGGGCCGAGTATCCGCTTGCCATCCAGCGGCTCCAGAAAGCCATTAAGGACGCTCGCGATTACGGACTGCTGGGGACCGACATCCTCGACAAGGGCTTCAATTTCGACATTGAAATCTATCCCGGTGCGGGCGCATTCGTCTGCGGCGAATCGACTGCCCTGATGTACTCCATCGAAGGCAAACGGGGTATGCCTCGCATCAAACCTCCGCGCAGCGCGGAAGCCGGCCTGTGGAATCAGCCTACGAACCTCAACAACGTTGAGACCTTTGCCAACATCAACCCCATCATTCTTCACGGTGCAGACTGGTTCGCGTCCATCGGGACCGAAGGAAGCAAAGGCACAAAGGTCTTTGCGCTCACCGGCGCAGTGAATAACGTGGGTCTGGTTGAAGTCCCCATGGGGACCACATTGAAGAGCCTGATTTTCGACATTGGGGGCGGTATCCCTAAGAAACGGAAGTTCAAGGCAGCGCAGATAGGCGGACCATCCGGCGGCTGTATCCCGACGGGCATGGAGGACGTCGAGATTGATTACGAATCCTTGACCGGCGTAGGCGCTATGATGGGGTCCGGCGGAGTCGTGGTCATGGATGATCACACGTGCATGGTAGATACTGCTCGGTTTTTTACCGATTTCTCGGTGGAAGAATCTTGCGGAAAATGCGTGCCGTGCCGCGAAGGCCTAAAGGTGATGCTTGAAAAGCTGACGGATATTGTGGAGGGCAGAGGACAAGAAGGAGACGTAGAGTTTCTCATCGAGCTGGGCCATCACATCAATAGCACCTCTCACTGCGGACTTGGGAAGAGTGCGGCAAACCCGGTCCTTTCTACGATTCGTTATTTCAGGAACGAATACGACGCACATATACGTGACAAGCACTGTCCCGCACTGGTTTGCCCGAGCCTCATAGACTTCGTTGTCATAGAGGACAAATGCAAGATGTGCGGCCTCTGCTATCGGAACTGCCCATCCGAAGCCATCATATGGGAAAAGAAGAAAGTCGCCCGAATCGACACGGAAAAATGCACTAAATGCCGAACATGCATCATGAATTGCAGGTTCGGAGCGATCAGATAACTCCCGGTTCAAAGCGCACGAAGGCGCTTCGGCTCCTGCCGCTTTAAACCGTTCTCAACCACTTTTGTGAGTAAGTTTCTATGGTTACCCTGACCATCGACGGCGTTGAAGTTACTGTCGAGCGCGGTGCGTCCATTCTGGAGGCCGCTCAAAAAGCCGGAATCCGTATTCCGACCCTCTGCCACGATAAGCGACTCGTGCCGTACGGGTCATGTCGTTTGTGTATGGTTGAGGTTACGGCTCGGGGCCGCACCCGTACTATGCCCGCGTGTTTTAACCCGGCCCGCGACGGAATGGAAGTTGCCACCCACACCCCGAAAGTCATCGAAAGTCGCCGCATGCAGCTCCAACTGCTCCTGCGGTCGCATCCTCTGCTCTGCCCCAGTTGTGATGCCGCCGGTAACTGTCGGCTTCAAGAGCTAGTCCATGAATACGAGATAGCAGAGCTTCCCTTTTCGCGGGAATCCCGCTACTTCCACGTTGACAATGAATCCCATTTCATACGGTTCAACATGAACCTGTGCATAAAATGCGGAATGTGTGTGCGCATCTGCGACGAGATTCAGGGTGAAAACGAGTTGAGCTTCATTGAGAGAGGGACGTCATGCGAAGTTTCCACCGATTTCGGACGTCCCTTAAATTGCGAATTCTGCGGCCAGTGTGCATCTATCTGCCCCGTGGGAGCCATCTCTTCCAAATGGCTCGTAGGAACCGGCCGTGAGTTTGAATTGAAGAAAACTTACACCACGTGTTCGTTCTGTAGCCTTGGTTGCATGTTAACTCTCGGAACCAAAGACAAGAACATTGTGTACGTCACCTCCCCAGCCACCAGTGCCAACGAAGGGAACCTTTGCGTCAAAGGCCGGTACGGTTGGCCTTATATCTATTCCGAAGAAAGGCTCACCAAGCCCTTGATCCGAAAGGACGGATCGCTGCAGGAAGTGGAATGGAACGAGGCGCTGAGCTTTGTGGCGAATGGTCTAAACAGAATAAAGAGTGCTTCCGGCCCTTCGACCCTTGCAGCGTTAGGATCTGAGCGACTTACAAACGAAGAGGCTTATGTCTTCAACCGGTTTGTCCGAACCGTCATGGAAACTCCCCACCTAGACCATGCCGGAGGATTTGGATACCGAGCGCTCGTTGACGCGCTGGGACCGTCTCTGGGGTACCCGGCCGGCACTAACTCGATTCGCGAGATCAGAAAGGCTCAGGTGATTGTTCTTGTAGGTGCCGATCTTTCTGAGACTCATCCTGTAGCCAAGAACGAGGTGATCAACGCTACTGCCCGCAACAGAGCAAGAGTAATTGTTATTGATTCCGTAAGGACCAAGCTCACGGATCGTCCGGGTCTTTATCTGCTCTCCCGGCCCGGATCGGAACCTCTTATAGTCAATGCCATGCTCAAGTGGATCGTTGACCAGGGGCTTTATGACAAAACAGCCTTGGATCTCAAAACGGAAGGCTTAGACGATCTCATCGCCTCGCTCTTCGATTATACCCCCGAGAACGTGGCGAAACTAACCGGGGTGGATGCGGCCCTCATTCGGGAAGCAGCCGAGGAATATGCCAAAGCTGCAAGCGCAACAATCATCCTTACTCAGGGGATGAACCGGCTCGGCCACAACGTTGAAACGGCTCAAGCAGCGGCAAACCTCGCACTTGTAACCGGTCGCATAGGGAAAGATGCATGCGGGGTGCACGTCTTTGGTGAGAAGGCAAACTCTCAGGGCGCCATTGACATGGGTTTGGCCCCTGAACTCCTGCCCGGTTTTCACAGCATCACGGATGAAGCTGCCCGAACGAAGTTCGAAGCGGCGTGGGATGCTAAACTGCCCCAGGAAAAGGGTCTTAGCGCCGCTGAAATCCTTGCTAAGGCTGAGAGCGGCGAGATTAAGAGCCTTTACGTGGTCGGCGAGAATCCGCTTGATACCTATCCCGACAGAGAGCAAGTCGAAAAGGCGTTGGCCAAGCTGGAGTTCCTTGTTGTGCAGGATCTGTTCGTCACTTCTACTGCCAAAAAGGCACACGCTGTCCTGCCGGTGGCTTCCTTTGCCGAGAAAGTCGGTACCTATACCAGCGCGGACAGGTTCATACAACGTCTGCGCCCAGCGCTTAAGACGACCGGAGGCAAGGGCGATCTGGAAATCTTCACGGCCCTGGCCGCGCTCATGGGCAAACCCTCGATGACTTATGCTGGTCCGGAACAGGTGATGGAAGAGATAGCCGAACTTGTGAATGTCTACCGAGGGGTTTCCTACGACCGGATTGCCGATGGAGGCGTTCACTGGCCTTGCGTAGATGCGGAAGATACGGGCAAGAAGCTTCTTTACGAGGGAGGCTTCCCTGCCGGCAAGGCACGATTTGTGCCTGCCGCTGCGATTCAGGGACCACTTGCTGATGAATTGCCTATGTACTTGATTCCGGGGATACTCAAGTTCCATTCAGGCTCGATGTCGCAGTGGAGCGCTGCAATGATGGAAGTCTGCCCGAACGGTGACGCTGAGATGAGTTCTAAAGATCTCAAGGCACTGGGGCTAAAAGCAGGGGATACGGTGAAGATTACCAATGCCGAAGGGAACTCCCTACAGGTGAAGGTGAAGCCTTCCCGCCGAGCGCTGGAAGGTTCCATCATAGTGCCCCAACATTTTCCCGAGTGGAAGGTGAACAGCTTTACCCGGTGGGATCAGCCGGTGGTCAAAGTCAAAGTTGAAAAGATAGCAAGCTGAAGAGGTTGCGTACATGGAATCCGCCCTCCCTATCATCCTGGTGGTCGTGAAGGTCCTGCTCGTCATAGTAGCAGTCCTTACCTTCGTGGCATACCTGACGCTGATTGAACGTAAAGTCCTTGGTTGGATACAGGTCAGGATCGGTCCCAACCGAGTGGGGCCCTGGGGTCTCCTTCAGCCGCTGGCGGACGGGGCCAAACTCTTCATGAAAGAGGAAATCACCGTATCCGGTGCCAACAAGATGGTTTATCTTGTAGCTCCCTTAATCGTGGTTGTGTGCGCTTTGATACCCTTTGCGGTAATACCCTTCGCGAAAGGCTTGGGCCTCGAAAGCATTCTGGGACCGCTAGCCTCCAAGTACGACCTTAATGAGGGGGTAGTCTCCGACCTGAATGTGGGGATACTGTATATTTTTGCCATCTCGTCGCTGGGTGTTTACGGTGTGGTGCTTGGCGGGTGGGCTTCCAACAGCAAATACTCACTGCTGGGTGCGATCCGCTCCAGCGCTCAGATGATAAGCTACGAACTGGGACTCAGCCTTTCCGTGGTGGGGGTGCTGCTTCTGGCAGGTTCGCTCAGTCTGGTGCAAATCGTTCAGGCCCAGGACACAGTCTTGAAGTGGTATGTCTTCCGTCAGCCACTGGGATTCATCTTGTTCATGATAGCCGGCAGCGCTGAAATCGCCCGCACCCCGTTTGACCTCATCGAATGTGAAAATGAACTGGTCGCGGGTTATCAGACCGAGTATAGTTCCATGAAGTTCGGTCTATTTTACCTGGGCGAATACGCACACCTGCTCTTTTTGAGCGCACTTATGACCACGTTGTATTTCGGGGGATGGCAGGGTCCTTTTCTGCCACCCATTTTCTGGTTTATGGCCAAGATGTTTTTCTTTGTATTCGTGTTCGTTTGGATTCGCGGCACTTATCCGAGACTTCGCTATGACAGAGTAATGACTTTCGGTTGGAAGGTGCTGCTGCCTGCCGGGCTATTCAATGTCATGGCAACAGCGTTCATTTATACCGTCTGGCTCCAATATACACACTGAGGTCCGCCTCTTCGTGCAGTGAGCCCACGCTCCGGCACCAGTAAGTAGCAGATCTAAAAATGAGGCCGCAAAGTTGAATCCTTCAAGACCCAATAAGCCGATGAGGTTGCACGAGATGATTCTCCCGTTGCTCCAGGGATTGAAACTCACGCTGAGTTACTTTTTCTCCAAGAAGGTCACCCTGCAATACCCGGATCAGAAATGGGATGTGGCGCCGCGGTGGAGAGGCCGCCATGTATTGACCAAACATCCCTCGGGAAAGATCCGATGTGTGGCTTGCATGCTCTGCGCCACGGTCTGTCCCGCAGAGTGCATCACGATCAAGGCAGCGGCGGAGCCCGATAACAGAAAATACCCCGAGAGCTACGTCCTCGACCTGGGGCGGTGCATTTTCTGTGGCTTTTGTGTGGAAGTTTGCCCCAAAGAGGCCATAGAAATGACCACAGCCTATGAACTGTCGGAATACAGCCGGGAAGATCTCATCTTGACTAAAGAAATGCTGCTCGAGCCCCCTGAACCGAGGTACGTTTCCAAGAAGAAGGCTGGCTGAAAAGCGGTCGGGTCAGTCTAAACTGATGTGAAGGCCGGTTAGATCCCTCTTCACCGGCGGAGGTTTTGGAACATCCATGGAAGCCCTGATTTTTTACATCTTAAGCGCTATCACGGTGGCATCGGCTTTTTTTGTGGTTTTCCTTCGGAGGCCCATGCACAATGTTCTTTTCATGATCCTGACCATGATCGGCCTTGCAGGACTATTCATCATGCTCCAGGCTGAGTTTGTGGCCATGGTGCAGCTCATCGTGTACGCCGGAGCTGTAATGGTGCTCTTCCTCTTTGTGATCATGTTGCTGAACCTGGATCAGGTGCGCCTGCCGATTGATCCAAGGGCTCTCCGATCATGGATAGGCGTTGCTTTAGCCGTGGCTGTGCCGGTGCTGCTGGTCCCAATTCTGAAAGCTTTTGTACCCTCGGGAAAGGCAGCCGTGGAAAAGGCCGTCCAGATGTCCAATACTCAGATCATTGCCAAGGCACTCTTCACCACGTACCTGCTCCCGTTCGAGATAGCCTCGATCTTGCTCCTGGCTGCTATTATCGGCACGGTGATTCTGGCGCGGAAGAGGTCTTGAAGCACCTGAAAAAAACTCGTCCTCTTGTGTAGGCTCTATATCTTTCGCAGGAATTCTCAAATGGTCACCTTACAACATTACCTGTTTTTGTCTGCGATCCTATTCTCCCTGGGAGTCATTGGAGTGATGTTTCGGAGAAACCTGATCATCATCCTGATGTCCCTGGAACTGATGCTGAACTCTGTCAACCTAACGTTTGTGGCCTTCTCCCATTATTTGGGTTCAATCGAAGGGCAGATATTCGTCCTGTTTGTCATGGTTATCGCCGCGGCTGAGGTGGCCGTAGGACTGGCCGTTGCCGTTGCCATCTTCAGGATGAGAGGAACCGTCGACGTCAATGACATCAACTTGATGAAATGGTGAGTTTGGAAATTCAGTGTCAGGTGCTTTACGTGAAAGCGGAATCTTCTATCGTCGAACGCGAATCGGGAGCTTGGAATGACTGATCTGGTCTGGCTAATACCACTGTTTCCTCTGCTGGGATTCCTGATCAACGGGCTTATAGGAAAACGCTTTTCAGAGAAAGCCATAGGCTGGATAGGCGCCGTATCCGTAGGCGCGTCCTTTGTCGTGGCGCTGCTGATCTTACTTGAGCTTCTCGGCACACCTCCTGCATCTCGGTCCTTCCAGAAGATCATGTACACGTGGATGTTGTCGGGCAATTTGAAAGTCCCTATAGGTTTTCTCGTTGACCCGCTCAGTATGGTGATGATGATGGTGGTAAGCGGCGTGGGCTGCGTTATCCACATCTATTCCATCGGATATATGCACGGAGAAATAGGTTTCCGCCGCTATTTCGCATACCTGAATCTCTTTGTCTTCAACATGCTGATCCTTGTGACTGCCAACAACTTCCTCTTAATGTTCGTGGGGTGGGAAGGGGTCGGTCTCTGCTCGTATCTCCTAATCGGCTATTACTATGAGAAACAGTCCGCTTCGGACGCCGGCAAGAAGGCATTTGTCGTAAACCGAGTAGGAGATTTCGGGTTTCTCATTGGAATGTTCCTCATTTTTATAACTTTCGGTACCTTCAACTTTACGGACGTCTTCCACGCCGCTCCGGAGAAACTCGCCGCGGGAGGCACTCTGGCAACGCTCATCACCCTGTTGCTTTTTGTCGGAGCTACCGGAAAGTCCGCGCAAATTCCTCTGTACACATGGCTTCCCGACGCGATGGAAGGTCCGACCCCGGTTAGTGCCTTAATCCATGCTGCAACCATGGTTACTGCCGGCGTCTACATGGTTGCCCGCTGTAGCGTGTTATTCGCTCTGGCACCGACCTCTATGACCGTGGTGGCGATCGTCGGAGGGGCTACGGCATTTTATGCAGCCACCATCGGCATAACTCAGTTCGACATCAAGCGCGTGCTGGCCTATTCTACTATCAGCCAATTGGGATACATGTTCATGGCTTGTGGTGTGGGAGCCTTTGGCTCCGGCATCTTTCATCTCATGACCCACGCCTTTTTCAAGGCCCTCCTGTTTTTGGCCGCGGGCAGCGTCATGCACGCCATGTCCGGGGAATTGGATATGCGCAAGATGGGCGGCCTCAGGAGACAATTGCCGCGCACGCACTGGACTTATCTTTTCGGTACTCTTGCTATAGCCGGTATTGTTCCATTCGCAGGTTTCTTCAGCAAGGACGAAATCCTTCTCTACTCGCTTCACCGCAACGTGGGCTTTTGGATTATTGGCGCTGTAGCTGCCCTGATGACCTCGTTTTACATGTTCCGGTCGATGTGCATGACGTTTTGGGGAGAATCAAGGGTGGATCCCGAAACCGCGCATCATTTGCATGAATCTCCGCCCATTATGACGATCCCCCTCATGATCCTGGCCTTTTTATCACTGGTGGGAGGATTCATAGGAATTCCCATTTGGGAAGGTGGGCAGCGATTCGGTAATTTTCTAGCACCTGTATTTGCTCCAGCGCAGACTATCCTGAATAGGGCTCACCATCTGGAGCACTCTACCGTAACCATGGAGTTGGTTCTTATGGGGGTGGCGCTAGCAATAGCTTTCGCCGGCCTTATCCTGGCGCGCCGAGTGTACCTCATCCAGCCCTCTATTGCCGACAGTATGGTCAAACGCTTCAGTGGTTTGCACAGGCTGGTGTACAATAGGTACTGGATCGACGAGTTGTATGATTTCCTCTTCGTCAACTCCATCGTAAGCTTTTCGCGGCTGCTCTGGAAAGGTTTTGACGACGCGGTAATTGACGGGATCGTTAACGGCGTGGCTCACGCAGTCCGTGGCTGCGGAGCTTACCTACGGAAGATCGAGACCGGCCTTGTCAAGGATTATGCGCTCTCAATTCTCGTAGGAGCCGTGGTGGTAATAGGTTATCTCGTCCTGAGATAGGACACGGAGGAATTTCGTTCATGGAGCATGTTTCCTTCCCCTTCCTGACTTTGATCACATTCGTCCCATTGGTGGGCGTACTGGTCTTGCTATTCCTTAATAGGAAGTCCCACGAACTCCTCAGATCGGTCGCGTTGGTTTTCATGCTCGTCGATTTCGTGATGAGCCTTTTTGCGTACTCTTTGTTCGATCCGTCCATGGCTGGCATGCAGCTTGTCGAGCAACATGTCTGGGTCAGCGACTGGGGTATCTCCTACAAGATCGGAATAGACGGAATCAGCCTTTTCTTGGTGCTGCTGACAACTCTGTTGGGCCCCATAGTGGTCTTAGCGTCCTGGAAAGACATAAAGGTTAGAGTCAAAGAGTTTCTGATCAGTCTATTGTTCCTTCAGGTGGGAATGATAGGTGTATTTGTCTCGCTCGATCTATTTCTGTTTTATGTCTTTTGGGAAATCATGCTGATCCCCATGTACCTCCTGATCGGTGTCTGGGGAAACCCCGCCCGAAAGCTCTATGCCGCTATCAAGTTTGTTCTGTACACTATGGTGGGCAGCCTGCTGATGCTTGTGGCTATTCTGGCCCTTTATTTCATGGCGGGCAAGGCCACTGGTGTTTACACTTTCGATCTCTTGAAGCTTTATGACTTTCCGGTTCCGTTGCACGCTCAATTCTGGATGTTCCTTGCCTTTTTCCTCGCTTTTGCCATCAAGGTCCCGATGTTCCCCTTCCACACATGGTTGCCGGATGCGCATACCGAAGCCCCGACCGTCGGCAGCGTCGTACTGGCCGCGGTCCTCTTGAAGATGGGAACGTACGGCTTCATCAGATTTGCTATACCGCTGTTCCCTAATGCTGCAATGGATGCCACGTGGTGGATATCCGTGCTTGCCGTGATTGGTATTATTTACGGGGCCTGGGTCGCGATGGTCCAGGTTGACGTAAAGAGGCTTGTGGCATTCTCCAGCGTCAGCCACCTCGGGTTCGTGATGCTTGGTATGTTCGCTCTAAGCGTTGAGGGCTTGGAGGGCAGCATTCTTCAAATGATAAACCACGGGCTGAGCACAGGCGCCCTGTTCCTTATCGTCGGAATGATCTACGAAAGAAGGCACACGCGCATAATTTCGGAATTCGGCGGCTTGTCCAAAGTTATGCCTCTATTTGCAGTATTCTTCATGATCTTCACGCTTTCGTCTATTGGGCTTCCGGGGCTGAACGGGTTCGTCGGAGAATTTTTGATTCTTCTGGGAACGTTTAAGGTTCACCCCTGGTACGCCGTCATTGCAGCGTCCGGCGTAATATTTGCCGCGGTCTATATGCTCTGGATGTTCCAGAGAGTTATGTTCGGCCAGGTCACCAATCCCAAGAACCTCGGATTGCATGACCTCACCGCTCGAGAAGTTGTCGTCCTGTTACCCATCCTCGTTTTCGTGGTGTGGATCGGTGTTTACCCCAACACCTTTCTCCGGCCTATAGAGCCTTCGGTGAAGAACTTCCTCCAGCAGGTGGAGAACAAGAAGGCGGCGGTCATAGACATGGAGAAGGCAAAAATGGCATCGAGGAACCGTGGCGCTGAAAACTTCCTTACTTCTTCAGTGCTGGCGCCCGGCCTCGATCGTTGATTCAGAAGGACTAGGAGCAATCGGGATGATGTCAATACCCGACGTTAATCTTGGAGGCATCCTGCCGGCGGTAGTTTTGGGTCTTACCGGCCTGGTTGTCTTGATAGTGGGATTGTACCTTCGCAAGGGCGTGGTCACAGTATCGGCGATCTTGAGCCTGGTTGGTATTCTGATAGCCATTGTCGCGAACTCTCCATTGAGAGCGTTGAACAAGCCCGCTTTTTCAGGATTGATCTCATTGGATCCATATTCCTGGTTCTTCAACCTCCTCATTCTTATTGCAGCAGGGCTGACGGTTCTGACCTCTGTGCGCTATCTGACGGATGACGGGCTGGAGTTTTACGAGTACTTTGTCCTGCTCCTCTTCTCAGCAACAGGAATGATGTTTATGGTATCGGGAAACCATATTCTCACCATATTCGTGGGGCTGGAGACCCTGTCCATTTCCATTTACATATTGTCCGGAATTCTGCCCGTGAATCTGAAGTCCAAAGAGGCAGCCCTCAAATATATAGTACTGGGAGCATTTTCCAGTGCTATCTTCCTTTATGGAGCCGCCTTGATGTACGGAGCCGCCGGGTCACTGAGTTTGCCCGCTCTCATGAAGTATTTCCACTCCGGCCAGGTCAGCCGGATGGCTGTCGCCGGCATGGGTCTTTTGCTGGTCGGTTTTGCCTTCAAGGTGGCTGCGGTCCCGTTCCACATGTGGACACCCGACGTGTATGAAGGTGCTCCTACCCCGTTCACTGGGTTCATGTCCGTGGGCGTCAAGGCTGCTGCTTTTGCTGCATTCGCTCGAGTATTCTTTGAATCGCTGAGCGCTTTGCAAGTCGACTGGACGCACATTCTCTGGGCTCTTGCAGTGCTGACCATGATTCTCGGCAACGTGGCGGCGCTCATGCAGGAGAATATCAAAAGGATGCTCGCCTATTCGAGTATTGCCCACGCAGGTTATATCCTCGTCGGAATGGTAGCCGGAACGGAGGCCGGAACTGCGGGCATGCTCTATTACTTGTTGGCCTACACTTTCACGAACGTCGGAGCTTTCGGAGTTGTGGCTTTGGTTGGCAGAAAAGGGGAAGCCAATGTCATGATCGAGGATTACCGAGGCCTGGGAAAGATCCATCCTCTCTTGGCGCTGGTCATGTCGATCTTTCTCTTTTCTCTGGCCGGTATCCCTCCCACCGCAGGATTTGTGGGGAAATTCACTATCTTCAGTGCCGCTATAAATTCCGGATATATATGGCTCGTTATCATAGGCGTGCTCACAAGTGCAGTGTCGGTGTTTTACTATTTTAGAGTGATCATGAAAATGTACATGGAAGAATCCCCCGAGACTGCACCTGCAAAGCTTCAGTTCGGCGCTGCCATGGTCCTCGCGCTGACTGTAGCCACGACTGTTGTGCTCTACATAGGGATTTTCCCGACAACTTATCTCAATTTGGCGACGGAATCGGTGAAGCCGCTTTTTTGAGAGCATAGTGCTTTGAGACATTGATCTTACTGCTTGCGTCTGAGCGATGGAGAAGATCTAAAACTAGGAGGCTGTTGCGTAATCCCGCGTCCCGCGGGACTTTCCCGAATTCGCGGCACGATGGCGACTATTGTATCGGGAGCTTTCAGATGCTGCCACGGAAAAAACTTAGTATGTCAGACTCTTAGGAGCCGGCGAGAGGTAACGAAACAATGAGTGGAACCTCCGCGTAGCACGATGGCGTTGATGAGTGAGGTTACGCTACAGGCTCCTAGACTGACCGGCGAGCCTTCGACTGTGACACAAATTTTCAGCGAAAAAATAGAGGCTCACGCAGTGTCAAAGCTGGTTTTCATGCTTAGGCGGCGTTCCATAGAAGAGCGAGATAAACGACATGACATTGAAAGCGCTGGTTCCAACCGGTCACGGCATCAACTGTGAGAATGAAACTCGTCGCGCGCTGGAGCTGGCCAAATTTGACGTGGTTGACCTTGTACATCTGAATCTTCTCGCCAAGGGGGAAGTCGATCCTCTCACGTATCAAATCATCGTTTTCCCTGGCGGTTTCTTGGATGGTGACGATCTTGGAGCAGCCCAGGCTTGTGCCAACCGCATCAGGAATTCCCGGGTCAATGGCGAAAGGCTGATTGACCGGCTGATAAAGTTCGTGGAGACTGGGGGGCTCATACTTGGTGTCTGCAACGGCTTTCAGCTCTTGACGAAGTTGGGGATGCTTCCAGCTCTGAATGGTGACTATACCAGACGGGAATTGAGCCTCACGGGCAACGACCGAGGCAGGTTTGAAGACCGCTGGGTTTATCTGATGGTGGATCAGGATTCTCCTTGTATTTTCACCCGTGGTATTAAGCGGCTCTACCTCCCTGTACGTCATGGCGAAGGGAAGATTGTAGGACGCCATCCGGACCTTACCAGGGCCCTTTTGGATTCACATCAGGCTCCGGTGAGATACGCGCTTGAGGACGCCAACGAGCCGACGATGGTGTATCCGTACAATCCTAACGGTTCCGAAAATTCCATTGCAGGACTTTGTGATCCCACAGGTCGCGTATTCGGTCTGATGCCTCATCCGGAGTGCTTTCTGCACCGGACCAATCATCCTCGATGGACCCGGGAAGAGCTGCCGGAAGAAGGACAAGGCCTGGCCATATTCAAGAATGCCGCGACGTTTCTTCGAGGGGCCTGATCAAGCGGCCGAGAAACGTCTAAGACCACCAAAACATGAGCGTCGCTCTTTTTTGTTGCAACATGCGGTAATTTGGATTAGAATTAAGTGTTGTACTCCCACCGGATGTCTGTGAACTCATCCAGTCGAATGGCGGATCAAAGCAGGGCAACCTGCACGCGAATAGTTGCACAGGAGGTATAGATGGCTCTGGACCCTACTAAGATGGCCGATTGGCAGATAGCCGAAGAGGCCGAAAAGACCATGAAAACGGTCTATCAGTTGAGGGATGAATTAGGGTTGAAGGAAGAAGAAACTTCTCCCTCACGGCCACTACGTGGCAAAGGTCGATTTCAAAAAAGTCCTCAAGCGTCTGGCCGACAGACCCGACGGAAAATACATTGATGTCACCGCGATAACCCCAACACCCCTGGGCGAAGGCAAATCCACTAGTAGCATGGGGTTGGTTGAAGGCCTGGGAAAACGCGGCAAGAACGTGAGCGCCGCTATCCGTCAGCCGTCGGGTGGCCCGACCATGAACATCAAAGGGTCGGCCGCAGGCGGCGGTCTGGCCCAATGTGTCCCGCTTACGCCGTTCTCTCTCGGCCTCACTGGCGACATCAATGCAATCATGAACGCCCACAACCTGGCTATGGTGGCGCTGACTGCACGCATGCAGCATGAGTTCAATTATGACGATGAGGAGTGGGCAAAACGGGGCCAGCCGAGGCTCGACATCGACCCCCGCAATGTTGAATTCGGCTGGATCATTGACTTCTGCGCCCAGGCCCTGCGAAACATCATCATCGGCCTAGGCGGGAAGATGGACGGCTTCATGATGCGCTCGTCGTTCGGTATTGCGGTTTCCTCCGAGATTATGGCTATTCTGGCCGTCGCAACCGATCTGAAGGACATGCGTGAACGTATGGGGCGCATAGTGGTTGCCTACAACAAAAAGGGCAAGCCGGTCACTACCGAAGACCTGGAGGTCGCCGGCGCGATGACCGCCTGGATGGTGGAAGCCCAGAACCCCAATCTTTTGCAGAGCATCGAAGGTCAGCCTGTTTTCGTGCATGCCGGCCCGTTTGCCAATATCGCTATTGGCCAGTCCTCCATCATTGCGGACAGAATCGGGCTCAAACTGTCCGACTACCACATTACAGAATCGGGATTCGGTGCCGATATCGGTTTCGAGAAGTTCTGGAACCTCAAGTGCCGATTCTCCGGTCTCAAGCCAAACTGCGCCGTGGTGGTGGCCACAATCCGTGCCCTGAAGTGCCACGGAGGAGCTCCCGTGCCCAGACCCGGCTTGCCTATGCCAAAGGAATACGAAGGCGAAAACGTTGGCTGGGTCGAAGAGGGTTGCAAAAACCTCGTACACCATATCGAAACGGTTAAAAAGGCCGGAATTAACCCGGTAGTCTGCATAAACTCCTTTTACACCGACACCAAAGACGAGATCGCTGTGGTCAAGCGTTTGTCTGAGGCGGCGGGCGCCAGAGCCGCAATATCCCAGCACTGGCTTAAGGGTGGCGACGGTGCCTTAGAGTTCGCGGACGCGGTGGTCGAGGCCTGCGAAGAGAAGAACGAATTCAAGCTCCTCTATGACCTGAGCCTACCGTTGCGGCAGAGGATCGAGCTTATAGCGAAAGTGGTCTACGGTGCAGACGGCGTCAGTTACACCGCCGAAGCAGAGGCCAAAGCGAAAAGGATGGAAGCCGATCCGGAATTGGTCAAGCTCGGCACCTGTATGGTGAAGACTCACCTGAGCCTTTCACATGACCCGAACATCAAGGGCACCCCCAAGGGTTGGACCCTGCCTATAAGAGACATTCTTACGTACAAAGGGGCAGGATTTGTGGTTCCGGTTGCCGGGGCAATCTCGCTGATGCCGGGAACAAGTTCGAACCCGGCATACCGTCGCGTTGACGTGGATGTTGATACCGGCAAGGTGAAAGGCGTATTTTAATATGTTTGGCCGATTCGCTGAGTGACACATCTCAGACTACCATTACAGTAGGGGCAGGTTTGAAACCTACCCCTACTTTCTTCGAAACCTAATTTCGCAACAATCCCCTCTCAGCCCCGGTGGCCGGAACTTGCCCCCAAGAAACAAAACCTCCGGGACCCCATCGCTTCATCCCGGAGGTTCGAGCCCCCTTCGCACCGGGGGGAGGAGCGTCGGGGGTTCTTCTTTTACCTTAGTCATTCATTCGATAAGGGCAAGGGCAAGCCATTTCCAGCGAATTATCGGTTGGAGGCCGCCGGATTAAGCAAAATGTCCTCTTCCCTGCACATCCAGCCCGAGAGAGCCATTTCGCCCACTACTTATAGCTATCACCGGATTTCTATTCACAATTTGCCTGGCGGAACGCGGGGTTGCCCCGGACTCCGATTCGGGGAGGGTAGGGGTGACCGGCGGTCGCTTTTCGAATTCTATGGATTGGATAGCCTAATGGACAATCTTTTGCTCGGCTATCTAAATGGGATCGCCTTTTGCGGCAGGCTGTCGAGGTTATCGATTACACTTCTGCGTCCTCGGCTCCGAGGCTTCCCGGTGCAGCATGTGCCGCTTATTGGATGGCTCCCACGGGCTCCGCCCGCGCCCGAGGGCGAATACTTTGATCTAAAGGTAGTCTTAACTCGCCGCCACTTGCAGCGAGCCTCTTCCCCTCAAAATTAGATTTTTCCGCGCCGGAACCGCATGCCCATGCAAAACCGCTAGGTACGTGGCATACCGTCACGGCCTGATCCCTCGCTACTACCGGTAGCGACCTCTGTAGCCCCGGCCGCCCCAGCCTCCTCTCCAACCTCGGCCATAGGAACCGCCCCAGTAGCCCGGATAGCCATAGCCATAGCCAGATACCCGTAGTTTGCAGGGTACCCATAGTAGCCCCCTGCGTATCCACCATAACCACCGTATCCACCGCAACCGCCGTAACCACCGTAGTAACCTACTCCCGATCCGAACCACGCGAAGCTACTGGATGGCACGGCCGCGGTCAGGGCCACGACGGAAAGTACCAGTGCACCGATAATCAACGCTTTTTTCATGACTCACCTCCATGTACACCCATACAATTCAGTTTTTCGAGTCGCCCATTCAGCCAGACCCTAATGGCCGTTCCCGACTGTTTCGGTGAGAAGACTACCAATCGATCACGGGAAGAGCCCACCAAACAGCGTTTGCTTACTATTTACCGGCCATTCTTAGGAATTCTCGCTCGGCAAACCCTTTTACACCTTCGACATTTTTCGTCGCCAAAGGTTTCAACTTGCCCGGCAGGGTTTGTTCTGCTTCGGATCAGGCCCTCTTAGGAGGCCGGTTTCGCTGGTACAGGATGCGCAACCCTTCCATGGTCAGGTCATCATCAATCTCGTCCACGAGGGTTGTCTCAGCGGAGATCACCCTCGCGAGACCTCCTGTCGCTATCACTTTCGGCCTGGATCCCAGCTCATCGAACATTCGCATCAAGATTCCATCCACCAGCGACGCATAACCGAAGACAATTCCCGACTGAATAGCAGATGCCGTGTCTTTCGCTATTACCCGTGGTGGCGCCACCAACTCGACCCGAAACAGCTTCGACGCCTGATGAAATAGCGCTTCGGCTGCGATTTTGACACCGGGTGCTATGGAACCGCCTTCGTATTCTCCGGCCTTGTTAATATAATCGAAAGTCGTGGCGGTCCCGAAATCTACGGCGATGAGATGGCCACCGTACCTTTCATACGCTGCCACGGCGTTCACGATGCGGTCGGCCCCCACTTCCTTGGGATTGTCATACCGTATGGGCATACCAGACTTGATTCCCGGGCCCACAAAGAGAGGCGGCAATTTGAGAAAATTACTGCACAACTCTTCGAGTGCCCCGATCAAAGGGGGGACAACGCATGAAATAATGATTCCGTCGAGTTGCAGCGATTTCAGTTTGTCGGTTGCTGCCAGGCTTCGCAGCATCATCCGAAATTCATCCGCGGTGGCATCCTCTACGGTGCGAATCCTCCAAAACGCGATTCGCTTTGTTCCATCATAGATTCCGATTACCGTGTTCGTGTTTCCAACATCAATGGCAAGGAGCATGGACATCCTCCTATTGTGACTGAAATTCCGGTATTACTATCGGCCCAGAGAGGGTCGCGGGTATCTTCGAATAGATCGAACATACGTCACATTCAGCAGCAAGAAAAGAATATTCGGATCTTGATCGTCGGCCATGCCGGAACCGCTCGAAGCCATTGACTGGGCACCAGCGGAATGGTAATTTCCAAATAAGCTTACACAATGCGGTTGTGAATTTTAGTCTCGATACACCTTACTCGGAAGACAGCACAAAACATGAAACCTACCGGAATAGTCAGAGATCCTGCTTATCTCTTGCATGACATGGGTAGTTATCATCCTGAGAGCCCGGAACGACTTGAAGTCATTTATCAAATGATCGACGAAGTGGGCCCGGCACTCAACCTGGTTGATGTCCCCATCAGACCGGCTACCCTTGAGGAAATTGGCGCCGCCCACGATTCCCGTTATGTTGGCAAGATCGCGGCCACGGCCGGCTGCGGCAACACTTTCCTGGACCCGGACACTTCGACGTGCGCCCATTCCTGGAACGCGGCGTCCCGCGCAGTGGGAGGGCTTTTTAATCTGGTTGACGCCGTTGTCCAGGGGCAGGTTCGCAACGGCTTTGCTCTGGTGAGGCCTCCAGGTCATCACGCGGAGCGGCGCAGGGCCATGGGGTTCTGTCTCTTTAACAATATAGCGCTTGCGGCTCGCTATGCCATTGACAAATGCGGGATGGAGAAAATCGCCATTGTTGATTGGGACCTTCATCATGGAAACGGGACGCAAGATTGTTTCTACGAAGAACCTCGGGTTCTGTTTATATCAACTCATCAGTTCCCCCATTATCCGGGTACGGGAGGCATGAGAGACGTAGGGTACGGCAAAGGCGAAGGGTTCACTGTGAATGTTCCCATGGCCGCCGGGGCCAATGATGCCGATTACTTAACGGTATTTCACGTCGTGGTGACGCCGATTATCGAGGCATACCAGCCTGAGTTAATTTTGGTTTCAGCAGGTTTCGATGCTCATGAGAGCGATCCACTGGGCGGCATGAACCTGACAGAACAGGGGTACCAACGAATGGTGCAGATTCTCATGCACTTGGCGGGAAAATACTCGTCAGAGCGCGTGATTCTTACCCTGGAAGGTGGCTACAACCTCTCTGCTTTGCGCAATTCCGTAGAGACGGTCTTAGCTGCCCTGTCCTCCTACGATCCCGGCAAGGAAACTATGCCGAGGCAGCCTTCCATCGAGGACTTGAGTCCAACCTTCAAGGCCAGGTTGAGAGACGTATTGTCTATTCAGCAAAAGTATTGGCCCAGCCTCCAATCTTTCTGAAAAATGTGTTGCCCCAATGCACGGAATATTATTAGTGGACAAGCCCGAAGGGATTACCTCCAATGAGGTTGTCAGAATTATCAAGAGCCGCATCAGACCGGCTAAAGTAGGGCATACCGGCACCCTGGACCCTGCCGCCACCGGTCTCATGGTGATCCTCATCGGGGCCGGAACACGAGCCCTTGATTATCTTGACGAAAGTCGCAAGAGATATGAGCTGACAGTCTTGTTGGGTGAAGAGACCGATACCGGCGACAGGGACGGATCCCTCATCCGAAAGACTGATGCTTCCGGCATAAGTCTAGCGAGAATCGAGGAAGCCGTTTCAGGATTTCAGGGGGTACTTGACCAGGTGCCACCGCATTATTCTGCCATCAAAAAAGAAGGGGTACCTCTTTATAAACTGGCCCGCAAGGGGATCTTTCCCGATCTCTCTCCACGTGTTGTGGAGGTATTCAGCCTGGTGGTGACAGGCTGGAACCCACCTTTGTTGGAACTTGACCTGATCTGCTCAAAGGGGACCTATGCCCGCTCATTGGCCAGAGACATCGGCAACGACATCAGCGTGGGAGGGAGATTGGAAAGACTCCGAAGAATAGCGAGCGGCCCTTTCAATGTGGAAGACTCCGTGACACTTGACGAATGCTCCATCGGAGGGGCCGAGGCAATATCCCATCATATTATAAGCTTACCTGATGCCCTAGCGCATATTCCGGACTTGCCGGCATTGCCGACCGAGATACGCAAGCTCATCCAAGGGGCTCCAGTTGCAGTGCCGAAAAGCCGCCTGGCGTTGGCCGGCGTAACCCCCGATAAACCAGCACGCCTTTTCAAAATCGTTTCCGGCAACGGTGGCATCCTGATTCTGGTTCGGCCGGAACCGAAAGGCTCCGACGTCTCCATACGGCCCGTCAAGGTCTTTCACGCCTGGAAAGAGGAATAGTGTTAGCCAGTAAGCCCGGCTTGGCGGTATGAGCGGCAATGACGAAGTATTGCTCGTTTCCAAGCGCATCGGCGTAACGTGATTCCGGGTCGCCCGTGCACAATTGCTCACTCTGCCTTCTGAGCTTGGTAGCAAGCTCAAGTAGATAACAGGTATATTCCGGCATGTTAATTGCTTATGGTCAGGATATGTTTCACTAGCTGTGCTAATCTCCGGATATTTAGTTCTTTACTTTTCGGCCATTTTGTTGTCAAATACCAAGTGTGAGAGAGTTGTTTTTGAGTTGCGAAGGGGCATTGGGAATGAGTTTGCGCTCGTGGTTTTGCGTCTGTGCGGTCATCGCCTTGACAATGGGCATGATTGACCAGGGGATGTGCAGGAGAAAAGGATTCGATAGAAACCCTCTCAGGTCGCGACCTGCTCCTGAGGCTACATTAAATTCTTCCCAAGTATGGGTCGTGGTGAACCTGTTCACCGGCCGCTCATCCAAACAGGCGATCAGGATTCGAGATACCCTGGCCCGTCTTGGTGCGGAAGGACAGGGGATTGTGTTGCCTTACCGCGAGATCACGGTGGAGAATATGACAAAACTCCAGCCGACATTTCTAGCCCTGAGCCCCAATGGAATACCCTGGTGTCGTTACAAAGGCCGTAACGGGGTTGAGCTGGAGAATTTCCTGCGCGCTTTGAAGATCATAGTGGAAGAGATGAATATCCCGGTCATCGGCATCTGCGGCGGTCATCAGGCCCTGGCCCTAGCGTTCGGGGGAAAGGTCGGCCCGATCCGTGGCGGAGAAGATGACTGTTTTCCATACGGAAAAAACCCGACAGAAAGAGGACGCCACAACATGTATGTGGTGGCGGACGATCCGCTTTTTCAGGGCATGGGAAAGACTCTGAATCTCGTCGAAAATCACTACGACGAGGTCAAAAGATTGCCGCCCGGCTTCATCAAATTGGCTGAAAATGAACTGTGCGGGTATCAGATCATAAGGCATCCCACCAAGCCGGCCTACGGGGTCCAGGCGCATACAGAGTACTGGCTCAAGTCACGGCCTGATGGAGGGATATTGCTAAAGAATTTTCTACGCATCGCCAAGACCTACGATAAGCTTGTGCGGAAGTCGAGGGATCACGAAAACCCGCGCACAGCCGACAAGGAAACCTCGCCGGTAGGCCCTAAGCAGCCTCCTTGGTGAGACTCAATCCGTGCGTCCTGCCCAAGGCATGGCTGCAATTTTGTCCATATAGGCTTACACGATGGATCGCGCACATGACGCCGGCCATGTCCTCATAATCGAAGATGACCCGTACAATGGTCCTTTCACCCAGCAGCTTCTAGAATCAGCGGGCTTCGCGGCGGAATTGGCAGCCTCCTCCGAAGATGGCCTTGCCTTGTTGGAGCAAAAAGACCGCACCTGTCCCGACGTAATCCTGCTTGACGTCAACCTCCCGGGAATGGACGGGTTGGAGTTGGTGAGCAAACTGAAGGCTCACCCCGATTATCAATACATACCTGTCATCATTTTCACGGTCCATGATTCGCTGGAAGCCAAGATAGAAGGCCTCGACAAGGGGGGCGACGATTATCTCACGAAGCCCTACGAGCCGGATGAGTTGATCGCGCGGGTGAACGCCATGCTCAGGATTCGATCGCTTTACCGCAGCCTGAGCCATGAGCGACAGGTAAATCGTAAGCTGACCCGAACTCTTGACCGGCTGGAAAAGCTTCGCGATCTCCTCGGCCGATCTCCGGAGATGAGACGAATCTGCGAGCTGATCTTGGATATCTCCACTTCTGATTCGCACGTCTTGATACAGGGGGAATCCGGAACAGGAAAAGAAGTTGTCGCCAGAACGATCCATGAGGAAAGCGCGAGAACCGGCGGGCCCTTTGTGGTCATAAACTGCGCCGCCTACGCGGAAACGTTGCTGCATTCCGAGCTATTCGGCCACGAAAAAGGGGCTTTTACGGGAGCTATACGCAGAAAACCGGGACGTTTCGAGCAGGCGGACGGTGGGACCATATTTCTGGACGAAATCGGAGAAATAAGCCTCCCTACGCAAGTTGTACTGCTGCGAGTCATTCAGGAAAGAAAGTTTGAGCGAGTGGGCGGCGAGCAGACACTTTCGACTGACGCAAGAATCATTGCGGCAACGAACAGAGATTTGAAGAAGGCCATGGTGCAGGGGATCTTTCGAGAAGATCTGTACTGGCGGCTTAATGTGATCTCCATCCAAGTTCCACCGCTCAGGGATAGGAAAGAAGACATCCCTCAACTTGTTGGAAACTTCATTGACCACTACAACGAGCGCCTGGGCAAAAATATTCGGTCATTTTCCACCGAGGCCATGGATCTTATGTTCAGTCATCACTGGCCTGGCAACGTGCGGGAACTGGAGAATGCAGTTGAACGTTCCATGGTTTTGGCAAAAGGGGACGTGATCGGCTCAGAGGATTTGCCCGCCGAATTGCGCGTTGAAGGCCTTGCCTGTGATTCAACCGACCAGACCGCGAACCTGGACAGGTTGGAAAAGGATCACGTGCAGTCCGTCCTTGAGAGATGTGGTTGGAACAAGTTCAAGGCGGCTCAAATGATGGGGATAAGCAGAAGCACTCTTTATAGTAAGATAAAGAAGCACGGGCTCGCGCACGCAGTGCAATAGCCGTGACATCGACCATCTGTGGTTCATTTCCTGCCTCGACGCCGGTAGGACCGTCGCACGGAAATGTGGGATTGCCGGTCTATAAATGACGTCCAGGTCGGGCCGTCCTGGCGGCACATGGGAGGACCGGTCGTCTGTTTTATCCTGCCCCCGACAAATGACGATTCACTTCTATAAAGGGGTCCGACGAACGGAAACAGGGGAAGAGGTTTCCGTGTCCTGGGCCGAGATGGACTTCGGGGTGACGGCGCTTGTTGCCGGGGCAGACGAACCGGTCGCATGAGCTGAACATGGATCGG
>CAVSPC010000037.1:0-76141 GCA_963729795.1 uncultured delta proteobacterium
GTTGCGATAAGTCAACGCTCTACGTACGATTTCTGATATGAGGCGACAGAATGAGCCCCTTTGGTTTTCAAACGTCGACTCCAACAGTCTCACTATCGCGGGCAATTTGCTCCCGCCGCCCCATAGGTGGGGCAAACCAACGCCGTGCGCGGCCCCAGCGAATGAGATATTCCCATCGGCAAATGGATGCGGATTGCCCGGTAGATAGTCGTACAGCGACTTGGCGATCTCAGCTAAAGCTTGTGATTCCGTTAGCGATGCCGACATGCTGACTGCCCTGTTGACAACTTGCTCGCCAGTGAGACGTGCCCCTAACTATTGATCAGGTGATTCCCGTATAACATGCTCTTCGCCGTGCATGTCAACTATTTCCTGAATTTTCCGAGAGTCGAGCAGTGGACATGTGCTTTCATGGGACACTCATCCCAAACAGCTTGCCTCGCTCGTTGTGCAAATAATTCTGTGCAATATGCCTTAGAGGTTTTTGAGCCGTGTGGAAACTGCCGTGGAAGAGCCAGAAAAGCTCCGAAATTTCAAGGTCCTTGGCAAGCGGGTGATTTGCTGCCAATTTGTAGAATTTCTTGCCTTTTTCTTCGTATTCTTCAGTGCTCCTTCTCATTTGGCGGACTAATGAGGGCCTGAGTTCTCCAGAGTGAGGATACCGATACGTATATTGAATGTAATCAGCAAATATCCCGAGCATGAAAAGGCAAATATCGGCAATTCTCTTGAAGAACGAGAGCCTGTACTGCTCGTCCACATGTTGGCTGAACCTCGTTAGACTGTCCACATCCAGGTCATTGAACCGTATCTTTCGCCATATTCCCTTCTCGGACCGGAAGGAAACCGCATAACTCTCGATTCTCGTGAAAGACGACAGCATGTCAGCAAGATAGACCAGAACCGCCGATCTGGATAGCAGGTCAACCACTTCGCCGGTATCGAAGACAGCGATCTTTTGGGTCCCGGACCTCTCGACCGTGTGTCCTAACGTTCGGAGTTCCCTATGCGCTCGTCTGAGCAGAATCTCAAAATAGAGTTTGGGAGAAATTTTCAAGAAAATCTCATGGTCGCTCATCACCTTTTGGAAGGTCTTTTCGTCGCCAATGAAGGCGTTCCTGAAATCTTCGTCTTCTTCTAATATTTGTCTGAGCCTTTGCGTATCCCTGATTTCCGGTGCGACACTTGCCACTAAGAAATCCAAATCAGCATCGGAAAATTTGAAACTCTCATGGTACATGGCTGCGACCGCTTCCTTTCTCAAAATGCTCTTGGAGTTTTCATACGCTTAGTGTCTTTTGGCCGCTCTGTGTTCCCCACACGATTGCTTTGCATATCGGGCCAAAATGTGTTTGCATGCCGACAAGCCACCTATTACTTTAAGAATAAGGTGGGCAACGGAGGGATACGTTCATGGACGAGCTGGCATTACAAATGTTAGAGCCGAAAGAGAAAGTCGGGCTGATCGTGGTGATCACCGGATACGGCAAAGGGAAGACCACGTCCGCGCTGGGAATGGTCCTGCGCGCAGTGGGGCACGGATTGCGTGTTTGTGTGGTCCAGTTCATGAAAGGGGACATGTACGCTGGGGAAATCGAAGCATTGAAGGCACTTGCACCTCAGGTGGAACATCATCTTACGGGCAAAGGATTCTGCGGAATCCAGGGAAACCCGTACCCGTACAAGGAACATCGAGCAAATGCCCAGGATGCGATCAAACTTGCCAAAGAAAAGATGCTTTCGGGAGAATTCGACATTTTGGTGTGCGACGAAATCAATAACGCCCTAAAACTCAAGCTTGTGGACCTTCCACAGGTCCTGGACCTGATCGACAGCAAGCCGCCGATGATGCATCTGGTTCTGACCGGGCGAGACGCACATCCAGAGGTGATAAAGAGAGCCCACACAGTCTCGGAAGTCAATGAAATCAAGCACGCGTATCGCGAGGGGATTGAACCGCAAAAAGGCATTGATTATTGATGAACCGGTCCGCCCAGGCATTGACTTGCCGAGGTTCTTCTACTATAGGTGCATAAGAACGCTGACACGGAGTTGAAGGCATGAGGGAAAACAAGGATCGCGACACAGAAAAGAAAGGGCGATCCAGGGTCTATTCCGCGGTTCTATCCCTGATCTTTCCCGGTCTAGGCCAAATGGTCCGCGGCAGGATCTTCGCCGGACTTCTGTTCTTCGCCAACGTGGTGCTCTACCTTGTGCCTCTCTTCGTAACTCATAACGTAGAGTACGATGTTCAAACCCCATCTTTGCTCATTGCAGTGGCAATATGGGCCTGTTCGGCGCTCGACGCTTTCCTATATCGCAGTTCCTTTCTGGTGATGGCGCTTCTGGTGTCTCTGCTGTGTTTCGGAAGTGGTTTTTTCGGCGCTTTCTTCATTCTGCCCCACCTCGATATCTAAAGCCACTTCAAACCCTTGGCAAATTTGGCCGTACCCTTGAGATTTTCTCGTGGTGGGCGTAGTAGTTTGTATGTAATGTGCGTTCGGTAAGCAAAACCGAGTAATCGACAAGTTGGTAATTCACTCGTAGGGGGACGGCATGGAAGCTGTCTCAAAATTATATGCATGAACGAAATCGTGCACGATCAGCGGATCGCCGGCGTCTGAAGCGGACCGGCCTACTTTCCCGATTCCCTGATGGAGCTTAAATACTTCCGTCCCGACAGGACGTTGGACAGTAGCCCGGTGATTCATTGCCGGGAACGGAAACGATCGTGCCACGATATTCTGTCACCGAAATATTTTGAGACAGTCTCAGCCACGCCTTAAGTGCAATGCGTATAACCCGCTTAACAGCGAATCGATATTAGACATGACGAATCAGCTTCTTAAGATCGGAAGTCTCAGAACCGTCTTCAATACCGAGGATGGTACAGCAGCAGCGGTCGACGGCGTGGACCTGAACGTGGGGTACGGCGAGACACTTGGACTCGTCGGGGAATCAGGTTGCGGTAAGAGCGTCACCGCTCTCTCGATCATGCGTCTCATCGCATCCCCGCCGGGAAAAATAGTCTCCGGGGAGATCCTGTTCGAGGGGACCGACTTACTGAAATTGAGCGAACCGGAAATGCGCAAGATCCGGGGAAACGATATATCTATGATCTTCCAGGAGCCCATGACCTCCCTGAACCCCGTGTTTAAGGTCCAGGATCAAATTGCCGAAGTCTTTCGCGTTCACCGCAGCATGTCCAAGAGAGAAGCGGCGGACGCAGCCGTGGTCATGCTCAAAAAAGTGGGAATCCCCTCCCCTGAAAAGAGAGCGAAGGATTATCCCCACCAATTGAGCGGCGGCATGCGGCAACGCGTGATGATAGCCATGGCTTTGGCGTGTGATCCGAAGCTGATATTGGCGGATGAACCGACGACCGCCCTGGATGTGACCATACAAGCCCAAATCCTGGAATTAATGAACGAAATCAAGACCGAAAAGGGCACGGGAATTATTCTGATCACTCATGACCTGGGAGTAGTCGCAGAGATGGCCGACCGGGTTGCGGTAATGTACACCGGTAAGATTGTCGAAGAAGCTCCGGTGGATAGCCTCTTTTCTTCCCCGCAGCACCCGTACACGATTGGACTGCTCGAGTCGATTCCCCGCATAGGGGACGAGACAAAAGGTAAATCTCGTTTGCATGTTATCAAGGGAATGGTGCCGGACATGCGAAAACTTCCTCCGGGCTGCACTTATCAAGATAGATGCCCGGAAGTTCAGGAAATATGCAAAGAACCGCCGGCTCTTGAGAAGAAATCTTCAGGTCACCTTGTGAGATGCTGGATGCGATGACTATGGTAGGTTTATAAGTTGTTTAAGTTTTCCGACAGGAGGAACGTTTTATGACCGATAGCGGGGCACCCCGAGCCTACAAAATTACCGACCGAAGCTGCTATGTCAAAATAAGATACACGGTTCGAGTAGAGAACGGCCCGGTACTCAAGGGAGACGGGGAGCGCGAGGTTATGGACTTTGTGACGGGTTACGGACACGTTATCCCGGGCCTTGAACGGCGTCTTGTCGGGCGCTGTGCCGGCGAGAAACTCTCATTCACCGTTCCACCTGAAGAGGCGTTTGGGCAGCGGCACGAGGAATTGGTCATCGAGAAGAACAGGGCGGATTTTCACTTCCCACCGGGCTACGTGCCTTATCCGGGAATGGAACTCCCGCTGATAGTAAACGCTTCCGACGCACCGGACACTGCGATGATTCGAGAAGTGCGGGAAGATTCCATTATAATTGACCTGAACCATGCCCTTGCGGGTCTGGCCCTCCGGTACGACCTTGAAATAATTGAGGCCCGGCCGGCAAGGCCCACCGATGTCTGCTCCGAGTGGGAAGAATCTGCCTCCGGCGGAAAATGCTGCTCTGACGGCGACTGCGCAGTACTGGGTGTGGGAGACGTGAATAACAATTGATATGAGAAACAAAGGCACCGAAGAGGGTGCCGGGGAAAGGGGGGAACACAAGCCATGAAAATCTTTATTACCGGCGCAAATGGTCTTGTGGGAACTAGTCTCGGTCGGTTCTTACTTAGCGAAGGCCATGAGGTTACCGGTCTAGTCCGGAGCGAGGCAAAGGGAAGGCTTCTGCCGGCAGGGGAAACGTATGTACTGGGCGAGGGAACTAGAGCGGGCGCATGGCAGGATGCGGTGGCGGGCCGTGACGTGCTGATTAATCTGGCCGGGGTCCCGATCTTCAAAAGATGGACCGCAGCTTACAAACAGCTTTTGAGGGACACGCGAATCATCACTACCAGAAACCTGGTTGATGCGATTCCGACGGAAACCGGAAGTTCGGTCACCTTGCTGAGCACTTCGGCAGTGGGCTATTACGGATTTACCGGAGATGAGGAACTGGATGAAGCCGCTCCGCCCGGCAACGATTTTCTCGCACTCCTGGCCCGTGACTGGGAAGCTGAGGCAGTGAGGGCTCGCGAAAAAGGCGTTCGCGTGGTCTTGTCCCGTTTCGGTATAGTGCTTGGAAAAGATGGGGGCGCTCTGCCGCAGATGATTCTTCCCTTCCGCCTGTTCGTTGGGGGGCCTCTGGGAAGTGGTAGGCAGTGGTTCTCGTGGATTCACATACAGGATCTATGCCGCGCGGCGGGTTTCGTTATAGCCAACAGTGAGATAAAAGGGCCAATAAACTTCACGGCACCAGTACCAGCAAGAAACAAAGATCTTGCCAAGGCTGTCGGCAAAGTTCTTCGGCGGCCTTCCATAATGCCGGCTCCGTCATTCATGATCAGGTTGCTTATGGGTGAATTCGGGGCGGTAGTTCTGAAGGGACAAAGAGTTGTCCCGCACGCGCTTCAGACACAGGGTTTTGAATTCAAATTTCCCGATATCGAAGCCGCTCTACGAAATTTATTGATACCCTGAACCGTCGGGAGTGAGAGGATTTAGTCGGATGCTCCGAGAATCGATCGTGGGAAGCCGAAGGAGTTGCGGCCTTGTGGTTGGTGAAGCGGCAGCCAAATGGTGAAGAGGGTTCCGCCAGTGTCTGATTTTACTGAAATAGATCCTTTGTGATCTTCTACAATCTTTTTCGTCACCGTTAATCCCAAACCTGTGCCCTGGGCTTTGGTCGTAAAAAAGGGATTGAACACTTTCTGCAATGCTTCAGGCGGGATAGCCTGTCCGTTATTTCGGATTTTTAGTTCAAAATATTCTGCCGATTCCAGTTCCCCCGTTCTGACCGCTTTTTCGCTCGGAATGGAAACCCCAGTCTCCAAGTCGATTGTGCCCCCCACAGGAGAAGCCTCGATGGCATTCGACACTAGATTGAGCACCAACTGTTGAAAGCGGCCGGGGTCAAGAGGGATTTCTCCTATTTCAAGGCCCAGATTCACGTTCAGGCTAATTTTTTTCTCGCCAATCCGTGCTTCGGTCACGCCCAAAATGTACTCAATCAGTTCGTTTGGGTCTATGCGCTGAAGCCGAATGCTTTCGTGTTTGGTGAAATCGATAAGCCGGTCCAGTATCTTCTCCAGACGTTGGATCTCGTGAACTATTATCCTCGTATATTGCTTTTGCCGTTCCACGTCAGGCGGTTCCGGGGAATCAAACTGACGCGCCATTCTTCTGGCAAATCCTCCCACTATGGCCAAAGGTTGTCGCAGTTCGTGGGCCACTTCAGCGGTATGTTCTTCAATAGCTTTGCACTTGCCGGACTGAACTATATGCTCGTAAAGCTCATCTATTATTCTTATCTTTTCTACCAGCGCCTCTTTGGATGCCTTAAGCTCTTCTTCCAGTTTGCGCCGGACCGTCCTGTCTCGCATGACGCCTTCGAATCCCACTGGACGCTGGCCACCGTTGAACGAAGCCTTGCATCGAATCCTGGCAACCTTTTTGCGGCCTTGGGAATCCAGGATCGCAATTTCCTCGTCCCATATTGCTCCAGGCTCCAGGGTGAGGATGGTCTCCACAACCTCCCTGTCTTCAGGAACCACGTACTGCTTCAGAGGAGTTTCAAGAACCTGGTCAACCGGATATCCGAGGAATTTTTCTACCTGAGTATTCACAAAAGTGAAGATTCCTCTGGGATCGAGGGAAAATATGACATCCGGAACTTGCTCTACCAGATTGCGATAAAGCTGGTCAGTGTCTTTCAGCCATTCTTCGGTTTGTTTGCGATGTGTTATATCGATGGTCAACTCATTTGCCCCGATTACTTCCCCGGCATCGTTCTTGATAGGGGTAGCAGTATGTTCCAACCAAGCAACCCGGCCGTCCTTGTCTCGTCGCTCGTGATTTGAGACCGCGCGATCCGCGCCGTTGAAAACCTTTTGCACTGCACAATCGGCGCATACTTCGTCGCGTCCGGCAATAAACTTGTAGCAGATATGACCATGCGGGTCTCCGAACGTCTTTTTTAGTAGGTCGTTAGCGAAGACTACCTTGAAGCCTTTGTCGATTTCCCAGAACATCAGACCGGCGCTATCAAGCAGTTCGCCAAATCTTCGTCTCATGGGCTCCTCCGGCAAATCCGCGCTCCGCCAGTGGCTCCTTTCGGACCGTTAATTCACTCGCTTCTCACTGAATTATTATCATGATTGGAGCTATTGTCCAGAAGAATCCTCGGAAGCCATAGTGTTAATCACTCGAAGGAGGGTGCTCAACTTTCGCAGCGTACTTCGCTATGGTCTTCTCAAGCGATGGATCGTCTCGTATGGTATATAACAGGTTTTTCTCGTCAGCGGCATCTTTTTCGATTCGCGGGACGTACTTATCGGGATTGGCCTTGAGTGCGCTTTCCAGATATTTGAAAACCTTTTTCTCGTCATTCAGAGCCAAATAGCAATATGCCGCCAGATACGATCCCAGCCCTTTGTCCTCGCCACGTTCGTAACTTTCCAAATTTTTATGGATGTGTTCTGCTGCCGCCAGCACTTTTCTGGCCCGGTCGTAATCATTGAGGATTACAAAGGTCCTGGCAATGAGAACCAGATAGAGGGGATCTTTGGGAAACACCGAGGCCGCTTCCTTATAGTAGCCAAGCGCCACCTGGGGCTTGTTTGCAGAGAAGTACAGGTTCCCGATGTTTGCGAGTACTTTTGCTTTCTCCTCGGGCGAGTCGGTAAATTCTAGGGCTCGCTCGAAGTTCTTCATTGCATTGGCGTGGTCGCCCAAGTTCTTGTAGCAGACAGCGATCGCATTGAAGCCGAAAAAATTTTCCGGCTCCTCAAGAACATTTTGCATAAATGCGTCGATGGCTTTTGAATAGTCCTTTTCTTTCGCCAGACGGATGCCCTTTTCCTTCCATGACTCTTCCTGGGGGGATGGGATTCCTGTGAACACCTTGTCCAATTCGAATGGAATACCGTGACGAACAACCTTCTTCGCGCAACCAACCGTCGTTAGTATGACACAAGTTCCGACAAGCAAGCATAGGATAGCGGACCGAGCAGGGAGAGCCCTTGCCCCATGCAAGTCTCTTCTCTTCCCAAGCGTTTTACGTATGGCGACGGTACACTGTGCAGCATCTTGCAGCGGATCAACCGGATAGGGTGAAGCCCCGAAAACCCGGCCCCGGACTTTCAGACTTACCGATCCGCATTTGGGAGCGCATGATCCGCTTTTGGCCCGGAACCAAGACCACGTAAACATATAGCGTAACCTTCAGGGTCTGATCAGTTCGCTTCCAAGAAGGACAGGGAGTGCGGGCAGTTGGTGATCCCGGCTTATTCGCTGATTAAAGTTGTGGGGCTCTATCCCAATCATCGCTTCTGGGACTCTTCGTCTAGCACACGAGATAACAATACTCAATGAGTCTCTTCGTGGCAAGCATCGGGATGTTGTGCAATGTTGACAAATTAGCTCATGGCTTCTACTATTTGCGACAATACATGCCATCTACGGCATATCGTTGAGGTTAAGAAGACTAATGCCCGACGGTGAAAAAAAAATAGTAACCGTAGGATCACGCTTGGCAAGATTCATAGGTGCCAAGGCAACTCGGGAAAAGAAGTTGCAAGCTGCGGCGATGCAAGCCGAGTTCACTTTGCACGATACCTTGATAATCTTGTGCTACCTGTCCAGGGACTCCGATCCCGAAATATCATCACAGGCCAGAAAAAATCTGATCCCCGCGGCCAGAAATTGGTTCAACAGGCCGGACAAGCCTGAACTTCCCGATCCCATCCGGCAAATTGTCCTTAAAGTGATAGAAAGAGTCGGTTCAGGAGCAAAGACGGAGGCAGTCCCTAGCTCGGATATTGAATCAGTGAGCGGAAACATCGGACTGCTTGGGCTCGGAGAGCTGCTCCAGGCCATTGATCACAATAACCGCACTGTTTGCATTACCCTGAGTAGAGGTGAGGAAGTTGCAACAGTGTTTACGGAAAACGGCAAGGTGGTTGGCGCCGTCGCGGGAGAAAACGATGGACTTGAAGCCGTTTACAAGGCTTTCGGGTGGATAGATGCTTCCTTCGAATATGTCCACGCCCCGCCGGGAGACATTCGCAACAGGGTGAGCATCAACACCCTCAATTTGGTGATGGCCGCCCTTGAACATACTCCCGACGTGGATCCCTTCGAAGACGACGCCAGCAGGGCCTGGAAAGTGGAGGGGCACTTCAGGGTCATGAATGTCTTTGAAATATCGGAGATATTCGAGATGAACTCAAAACAGGCCGTGTGCCGGCTGAAGCGGGATGGCGAAGAAGGGGACTTGTATTTCAAGGGAGGCAGAATCGTTAATGCTTCACTTGCAGATCTTACCGGTGTCGACGCAGCTTATCAGATTTTGGCCTGGCCCAACGCCCATTTTTGCATCAGCCGAGGCGGTGAAGAAGTAGGCGAAGTGATTCACGCAGGAATGCAGAACCTCATTATCGAAGCCATGCGGTTGCTCGACGAAGGCGTTACCGCTACCGATCGGATTGCTAGCGAACTGGCCTTGATCAATGAGCTCTTCGAGGGACAGGACGTCGTCACCCTGCCCATCCTTGAGAAAGTCCGTTTGGTCTTCAGTGACAACGAGCGCGCCCGTGAGGCCCTGGAAACCGACGTCAACCCGTTGGTCCGCAAAGCCGTAAAAGTCAAAATCTCCAAGACAGTGCACAAATACCTCAATCCGGCCACAGATCACGACATCAGGCTCAAGGCGGCACGAGGCAAGGCACCGGTGTCCACAACCGAAAAGTTGGTTTTGCTCAGTTACCTTTCCCACGACGAATCACAGGAAATCAGAGAAGAAGCCAGAAAAACTCTCGAGTCGCTTGATCTTCCCACATACCGAAAGGGCTTTGGATCCGATCTCCACCCCTCGGTTATGGATTTTCTAATACGGGAAACAGTTCGTGAAGAGTCCCTGATTAAGGTGGCTGCGTCGTGCCCGACTATACTTGAAGAAACTGCTCTCTACGTTTTAGATAATTGGCAGAGCCCTGAGATTATTGCAGTGCTTTTGGAAAACCGGAAGCTGCTGGAGAAGAGCCCGTCGGTAGTAGCGAAGCTTGCCGAGTTGGTGGCGAACGAACCGGAACTGTCGAAACGAATCGATAGTTTTGAAGAGTTGCTCCTTCAGGGGCAGGGAGAAATTAAGGTAGAAGGACCGCTGAACATCTGCGGACTGGGCGGACTGATCCGAGCCTCCCTCCAGGGTGCCCGCTCGGGGACAGTTGTCTTGGAAGCTGTGAAGAATTCCGGCCGAGTCTTTTTCAGGCGAGGCCGAATGATTGGAGCCACGTGGGGGTCCCTTGAAGGGCCTGAGGCGGTCGAGGCTATATTACAGACACCTGATCTTAAGTTTCGCTACACGCTGCGCACGCATTTTCAAACGGAAAACATTGACCAGCAAGCCGCTGAAGAGCTTCTCAACAGAACGGAGGCAGGACCGAGTGCGCCGGATCAGGATCGGACTTGGCTACAGTTGATTTCCGGTAGTCCGGAAGCGATGGACGTTCTGGAAGTGCTTTCAGCCCTGGAAGGTTCCCCGGTTCCCATGGAAGTGTCGCTTCTGTGCGAAGAAGGATCGGGCGAGATCATCAGGGACCGTGCTCGCATTCTCCATGCTCATGTAGAAGGCAAAGAAGGGCCGTTTGAGGCGATGGCTGCGATGGTAGCTTGGAATAGCTCCAGATTTCTAGTCCGCCCTGCGCATGAGCAATTTCCTATAACAGCCGATAAGACCCTCGCTGAGTTTTTCACCGATGCGATGAAATTAATTCCCCAGGAGATCATGCGAGTTGCCATGCCTGGTGAACTTCCCGAATGGGAGCTGTCGGAAGCCCAGTACGAGAGCCTTTACCACCAGATCTTGCGAATGGGGGTAGCGGAGAAGGTGAAGCTCGCTTTTATGGGGAACAGAGAGGCTCGAGACATTCTCGTTCGCGATGCCAACAAGATGGTAGCGCTTGCGGCCGTCAGGTCTCCCAAAATTCAAGAAGCCGAGATTGACGCCATCAGCAAATCCAGGCACGTCTCCGAAGATGTGCTCCGTCAGATAGCTTCGACAAAGGAATGGTCGAAGCTGTACCATATCAAGCTTAACTTGGCCTCCAATTCCAAAACTCCGATCCCCATAGTCGTGCAATTTTTGCCCCATCTTCGGGAATCGGATCTGAGAAAACTGGCCAAGAGCAAGAACATTTCACAAGTTGTGGCTACTCAAGCCCGGCGCATAGCCGAGACCAAGAGTGTCGTATAGATTGCGTTCTCACGTGTGGGAAGACCGAATCTCTGGGGATAGCTACTATCTAATGAAGAGAAAGTTATGGACATTTCCCGATTAACCCTCCAAAAAAAGCTTATAATGTGCTAATGTCTGATGCGGGTCGTACTGAAGGGCCTCATGTGCGGAACAGTTTTCTTCAGCCATGAAGAGTCGACGCTCCAAGCAGGAATTTGTGCAAGGGATTATTTTGACATCTCCAGTCACTGATAGACTGCACACAGTGCTTACCCGTGCCCTATGCATCTTTCTCGTAAAGGACTGAACGGAAATGACGCCACGCGATCTGGGTTCGGACGACATTTTCAAAGGCTCTGCGGAAGTCGAGATCCTTGGGAAGCTGCCCGCCTTTTTGTGGGCTTACATAGACAATGCCCGAAGTTTGGTGCAGAACTTCCACGAACAACCGGGTGATTATTCCAAATCTGTCCTGAAAGTTGAAAGGGTGCTCGGCCTTCTAATCTCGGCCGCAGATCACCTGGGAAACAAGGACCTGAAAGATCGACTGAGCCCTCACTCCGAAATGCTTCAGGCCCTGACCAAAGCAGGACCACAGGACGCTAAATTGGTCGATTCTTTTGCATCCAGCCTCACACGGCTGGAGGAGATTGCAGGGCCAAGGGCCGTGGCCGCTCGGGAGAGTTTCCTGGACAAGGCCGTCCTGGACCAAGAGCTGGACAAAGTCGAAAGAATAAAGACGGGGCGCAGCGCAGACATCATTATCAATGTGGAGATATTGAACGATGTCAGGGAATATCTCTCGCGCGAGATCATAACCGAAGGAATTTCCTCGCTTATGATCATTGATACCGCCGGCTCCCTGATCCTCCAAATTGGCGGCAAGGTTGAATTGGACGCTGTCTCTCTGGCCGCCGTGGCCGCTGCGAACTTTGCAGCCACCGAACAGATCGCGCGCCTCATAGGGGAAACGGATTTTGTGCTCCTGTTCTATAAGGGGCATAATGAATCATTCCACTTCAGCCGAGTAGGATCAGAGTACATAATAGTCACCATCTTCAATAACACACTGTCCCTTGGCCTCTTGCGCCTGAAGATAGCCGAGGTATCGATGGTGCTCGAGAAAAAACTCCCGAAAAGGGAGGCATGACATGGCATTTATCAATAAGAGCGCGAAGGAAATCCAGGTCAAAATCGTCTACTACGGGCCGGGCAGGTGCGGGAAGACCACAAACTTGCTGTACGTGAATCAAAAGATGAGCGCCCAGTTCATGGGCAAGATGATTTCGATCGACACCCGCGGTGACAAAACGCTTTTCTTTGATTTCCTTCCACTATCCCTGGGTAAAATTAGGGATTTCAGCATAAGAGTGCAACTTTATACGGTCCCGGGGCAAGTCCTCTATAACGAAAGCAGGAAAATGGTTTTGAAGGGCGTGGATGGGGTCGTTTTTGTCGCTGATTCAATGGAAGTGCAACAGGCATCCAACAGAGAGAGCCTTCAGAATCTGCGCGAAAACTTGGCCGAAGACAATTTGGACCTGGATGAGCTGCCTCTTGTTCTTCAATTTAACAAAAGGGATCTTGAAGGGAGCGTCATTCCGGTTTTGTCTAAAGAAACCATGGAGCAGGACTTGACTTCGATGCTCAAGAACTCCGCACCCGTTGTCATGGCCAGCGCTCTGCAAGGCGCAGGTGTTTTTGATACGTTGCGAGAAGTAAGCAAAATAACAATTAAATCAGTCCATTATAAAATCAGAGCTTAGGAGCCGTGGCTTACAAGTTCATGTCCAAGCAAGACGAATCGAATGATCTGGACCAACTCATAGACAGGGCCGTTGATACGTTTTTTGTGGAGGCGCCCACCACGGCGGAGGAGAATCTCGCAACCAGCGGTCAGTCTCATCCAGCCTCGGCACAAAATCCCTCGACGCCGGCGTCCAAAGCCCCCTCCTTTGAAGAAGCCGTCGATACGCTTTTCATGACGGCATTTAAAGGGACGGCCCCGACTGTTACCTCTGGGGATCAGGAAACTGACTGGGCGATAGACCTGGCGGTGGATACACTTTTTGTAGAGCAGCCTGAGACTCCTCCCCCTGAAACCACTCAGCTAGACGTAAGGGTGGCTGAATCGGGAGCCGAAGAAGAACGATTCACAGATTACCAACAAGTCAGGGGCACTGCTGAGGCTCGCCCAGAACCGGCGGCCCGGCCGAGCCCGGCTGCTCCCGACTCCGCCACTGCGGCTTCCCCTCATTCCGGACCTTCTTATGATGATGTGGTGGCCAGTGAGATCTCACGCCACATGCATACGCTCTTCGAGGAAACGGTCCAGGCCGAACAGCGTGTCGAACAAGCGCCTGTGAGTGCTTCTCAGAGGGTTACAGCCGCCCGTAAGTCTTCACTTCATGTGGCCGACAAGTTTCCCCTCCGAAAACTCCAAGAGACCATTCTTACTCTGGAATGGGAAATCTCAAAGCGATCTGTAAGCGCGTTGGCCCACGAGCTTCAAAGAGTGCGCGCTCGATTCCAGGACAATGTGACGGTCGATTTCGCAGCACTGGCAATGAAAGTGGTCCTGGAATACATAGTAAAGCGTATGTCTCGGGCACACCCTCAGTCTGTCCGCTTTTTAATGGAGGTTACGGACTATCTCGATAGGAAACTGTCATCTTCTGAGGACGATCCTTTGGTCGCTTTTCACCAGATCGTCACGCGTTATGAGAAATATAAGTCCGCGGTGCGGAAGGCCGAAGGACTGTCCGATCGAAGACCTCCGATTCTCAGCCAGCTCGAAGTAAAAGACGCGGATACTTTCTCAAGGCTCGTTGAACGTCATGCCACTACAATCGCGAAGGCCGGCCGGTCACTTGCGAAACGGCTGGGCACGTCGGGGGATCCTGAAAATCTGATTCGATCGTTCAGGTTTCTGGTCAGCCGTTCAGTTAACCGCATACTTCAGAATACTCTGAAAGAAGATGCTCGCAAACTTGCAGGCAAACAGACAACAGCAAAACGCGGCTAGCGTTGAAGAGTGCCGGCCATCCATGTTCAGCACAGCTAGTGAAACCAAGTGCTGTGTGACGTCACGATTTAAGGCCGAAAAGCAATACCTGGAAGCAACCATGGCCGGTTCTCGATTGAAGTGCATTGCCCTGGGGAGGGAAATATGAGCGACGAGAATCCGACGGGGTCGGTGGTGGAAGACCGTCGAAAGTCCAAGAGAAAGTACGTGCTCTTCAAGATCCCCGCTTACGACGCAGAGACGAAGAGATTCATGGGGCTAGTACAGGATATCAATGAAACAGGGATTCAACTGTTCGGCGTCAAGGTGGATGTCGATACGACCAAGACTCTGATTATCCAGGCATCGGATTATGTCAAGGGAGCGCCTCTGATCTTCGAAGCTATCTGCCGGTGGACCAGAAGAGAAAACCCCCAAGGTTATTATGTTTCCGGTTTTGAAATCGCCAGAATAAGCGATGAATCTAAGCAGAACTTGCTCAAACTCATAGAAGCTGTTGCCTTCGGTTGATAGTTCATCATTGCGGCAGACTATAATGTTTAATCTTGTAATTATCCGACCTGACGGTAAAGAGGTTGAAGAGAGCTTTACGGGACATCAAACACTCGTGGGCCGTCACGAGAGATGCGATCTGCGCCTGGTGGACAGCATGGTCTCCCGAAACCATTGTCTGATCCTCAGCGAGGGGAAGAAATTCGTTGTAAAAGACCTGGAGAGCAGGAATGGGACCTGGGTGAACGGCCGCAAAATAAAGAACAGGCGGCATATAAAAGGAGGAGATGTTATTCAGATAGGTCCGTTCAGGCTCCTATTTCGTCCAATCGGCACACCTGAGATCTCTCCGGGGCTCGCCCAAACTCAGATCTTGGACATGACCCGCCTCGGAAATAAGCCTTTCGTCCACAAACATGAGACAGAAAGGATACTCAAACCGCTGGGGATGATTAGGAGCTATCTCTCCGAGGCTACGGAGAGCGTTAGACAGGTTCCCACCAGAGTCAGGAGAGAACATTTAAACCGCAACCTCCTTACTCTTTACCGAATCACCGAAGAACTTGTGGCCACCAAAGACCTTGACGAAATACTTGATTACGTAATGGATCAAATCTTCGATATCTTCTCGCCATCTCAGGCCACGATACTGCTGAGAGAAGACGAAGGGATGCCCGTACCTCGGAAGGAACGTGCCGCAGCAGAAGAAGGGAATATTAGACCGGTAAGCAACACGATCATAAACCGCATTTTGGATGATCGGGTGGCCATTCTGACGGATAATGCGCTGGAAGATCCAAGATTCGAGATGGGAGACAGTGTAGTCATTGACGGCATCAGGTCGGTAATAGCAGCTCCCATCTGGGAAGACCGGACGATTCTAGGCGTCCTTTATGTGGACTGCCTTGATATCACCGCCGGCTATCAGCCTGAAGACCTGGATTTGCTGACCGCCATCGGGCATCAGGCCGCGCTGGCGATACAGCGCTGGAAGCTCACCGAACGACTGAACGACGAAGCGATAAAGCGCGCGGTTATACGTCAGAACCTGAGCCGCTTTCATTCATCGCAGGTGGTAAACCTCATCCTCGAAGGTGAAGCCGACCTCCAAGTGAGAGAAACAGTCGCTACTATCTTCTTTTGCGACATAGTCGGATTTACCACCCTTTGTGAAACCTGTAGTCCACGCCAGCTCCAGCAGATCCTCAATCTTTTCTGTATGGTGGTCAACGAGGTGGTGTTCCACGAGCAAGGGACCCTGGATAAGTTTATCGGTGACGCTGCAATGGCAATATTCGGCGCACCCTTTCCACAAGAAGATGCGCCCGCCAGGGCTGTCCGTTCGGCGTTGCGTATACGCGAGAGGCTGGTTCAGGAAGTAAAGAAATTGGACCCGGAGCTGCGTTTTCAGGTCCGTTATGGTATTAACACGGGCAATGCCATCGTCGGCAACTTCGGGTCTGACGAGCGCATGGATTACACGGTCCTGGGACACGCAGTGAATCTTGCCTCAAAGATTTGCCAGGCGGCCGACCCGGACCAGGTCCTCATTGGCCCGGAGACCTACGATCAAATTCACAACTTGGACCTATTTTCGCTGCTAAAGGTAGGATCCCGGGCATTGAAAGGCTTGAAAGGCAAAGTGCGGCTTGTAGAAGTCACGTCTTTGCTTGGATCGTCACCAAATGAAACGGTTGCCGAATGAACATCCAAAGCAATGCGAAACAACAACTGACATTCAGCCTCTTTATTGATTACGCCACGTTTCTTCTGGTCCGTCTCCTTGAAGAAATTCTCAACCTTCTTCCGGAACCCGCGGCTTTGGCACTAGGCCGATTCATCGGGAGATTGATATATGTCCTTTTTTCTGACCGCCGCGAAGCCGTCATTGAGAACCTTTCCATTGCGTTCGGCCGCGAACACTCTCGCGAATGGATCTTGAAGACGGCCCGTAAGAGTTTCGAGCACGTGGGTCTGCTAGCAGTGGAGTTTTTCCGGATAAGGCGATGGACCCAAAAGGAGATGGCCGAACGCATAGTTATCGAGGGAAGGCTCCCGCATAATTTGGCTTTGATGCCGGGTAAGGACGGCATCTGCCTTCTAAACTCGCACTTTGGCTGCTTCGAAGTCAGCGCAGCCACTATAAAGTTTCTTGGCATCCGACTGAACCTCATCATGACACCCCTCAAGAATCGATTTCTTTCACGCTACCTTTTCAGTCGAGGGGGGGAAGATACCGCCATCAAGACGTTCCCCCACAAGGGCATTGTGAAAGATATGATTCAGTTTCTCCGTGATGGAGAGATGGTAGCTTTCTTGGCCGACCAAAGGGGCGATCCGGAGAGAGGGATATTTGTCGATTTCTTTGGAACTCAAGCGCCTGCCAACGAGGTGTTCGCCAAGCTTGCCATTGACGGAGAGGCTCGCATCCTGCCTCTGTGCACGTACCGTCGGAATGATGGCCGCTATCAGAGTATATTCGGCGAAGAGGTCCGCATCCGACTCACCGGCGACCAGCGACTCGATCTCACGACGGTCAGTCAGCAGTTTCACGACCTGTTCGAGCAGTGGCTACGTATCCGTCCTGAACAGGGCTTCTGGCTGCAGAGAAAATGGCGGCGCAAGCGCTCGCGTAGACGTTCGCGACGGCCTGTAACCGGCGCGGTCGCTGAAGCTCGAGGATTTTCAGGCTCGGAAAAGCGTTGAACTGCTGGCTGTTCAAGGAAGATCCGGCAACCAAGTACTCATTATTGCAAGCTTTCTGTTCAGAAAAAGGAGTCTTCTCCTGAAACTAAAAGAGATAGGAGAATTCGGCTTTATCGACCGAATTGCTCCCATAAGTAGTTTCCGGGCCGAGGGAGTGATTAAGGGGATCGGGGATGATTGCGCGGTCATCTCAATCGGGGGACCGGAGCACCTGCTGATCACCACCGATCTCCTGGTAGAAAGAGTACATTTCTTAATGCATTGGGCGTCGCCGGAGGTGATCGGCGCCAAAGCCCTCACGACAAATCTCTCGGATATCGCGGCATGCGGAGGAGTACCGCGAGACGCTTTTATAAGCCTCGCCGTGCCAGAAAGAATCGACTTAGCATGGCTCGACGGCCTGTATTTGGGGATGTCAAAGTTAGCCAGCACGTTTGACGTCAATCTTTTGGGCGGAGATATCACAGGCTCCAAAGGCGATTTCGTCGTAAATATTGCCGTAACCGGCCTGGTCCCTTGCGACGAGGTTCTATTCCGCCATACTGCCAGTGCCGGTGACATCATAGTGCTCACCGGACCCATCGGGCGATCGGCGGCAGGCCTGGAGATTCTTTTGCGTTCGCCGGATATCGATCCGGAAATAGCTCAGACTTTGCTGGCGTCCCACCTTGAGCCCCGCGCACATATAAGAGAAGGCCGCCTACTAGCAAGATCTCGGGCATGTACAGCGGCGATGGATGTTTCCGATGGTCTGTCCTCCGACCTAGGCCATATCTGCCGCGATTCCGGAGTAGGCGCATTGGTATATGAGGCTCGGCTCCCGGGCGGTGATGTGTTGGTTCGTGCTGCCGCGATCATGGGAAAAGACCCCCTGGATTGGATGGTGAACGGTGGGGAGGATTATGTTCTCCTCGCTGCGATCAAGCCGGAATTGTTAGGCGATCTCAAGAAAGATTTTGAGAGAGAGGGAAAGACGATTGTTCCCGATAGGAGAGTTTGTTATCGGCCGCGGAATCGAATTGGTACGAATTGATGGCAGGCGAGAAGATTTGAGTCCACGCGGTTGGGATCATTTCAGACATCAATAATGCTGTCTGGACTTGGGACAAAGTAATTGACGCGCTCGAGGGACAGTTCTCAGGAAGTTTCGAAATCCGCCCAATTTCCCTTTCAGGAAGATATACAGGTTCTGGAAAGTAATCACGGAAAAGGAAAGTGAGTTGGTGGCGACGGGCATCTTGCCCGTCACTCGCAATAGACGGGCTGGAAGCCTGTCTCACTGGTCTATAAATTAGGCGCGAATGCGCATCACTTATGACGACAATTGTTTCTTCAAGAACCGCTATAGTTTTTTCGCATCAGTAGTACAGGATATTGCAGAATTTAATGGCTCCGTTAGCCTAGTCTCTTTTGATGGTCTCAATCATACATGAACCGCTCTGATCCGTCTTGGGGACGCGAGCGGCGCAGTTGCTTGGTTATTGTTCGAAGTTTTTTGTTTTCTAGAAGAGAAATCCCTTGACATAATATTCATATTTAAATATCCTCATATTAAAGATTGCGTCCCAGCGGAGGGAACATGAAAAAACGTGGCATGACCCGGAGAAAATTCCTGATTGGATCCGCTGTCGGCGGAGCTTCTCTCGCCGCAGGTTCCTATCTGAGCTTCGGCTCACTGGCTTCGAAACGGGAGATTGCCTCTGAAATCAAGATCACTCCCACTCTCTGTGACGGATGCGGCAACTGGTGTGCGATCAAGGTTTACACACGCGGCGGCCGAATATGGAAGGCGGAAGGCAATCCCATCGCGGGAGGCAACAAGGGCCGCATGTGCGCAAAAGGGCACGGCATGTTGCACGAGGTCTACAACAAGGATCGCATCAAATCGCCACTCAAGCGGGTAGGACCAAACAAGTTTGAACCAATTTCCTGGGAACAAGCTTACAAGGAAATCGGGGCAAGGGTAAAGCAAATCTCCGGGCAACATGGTCCCGAGTCGCTTTTTTGGCTTCAACATCCGCAAGGGAATGCCGCACTCGGGCATCTTTTTATGCGGGCGCTGGGATCGCCTAACGTCTTCTCTCATGCCACCACGTGTTTTTTGCCGAGAAACATAGGATGGTGGCTTACCGTCGGGTCGGCCAAACCCGAGCATGACTTCGCGAAGGCACGATTCATCATTTTACTGGGTCGCAATCCTGCAGCGGGCTTGGACTTGAGGCAGCTCAGGGAGATAACCTCAGGCCGCGACCACGGGGCTCGCATTGTGGCTGTGGACCCCCGTTACAGTGAATCGGCAGCAACGGCGGATCGGTGGATACGAATTCGACCGGGTACGGACCTTGCGTTGATGCTTGCCTTGGCTCGTGTGATGATCAAAGAGAACCTCTATCAGAAAGCATTCGTGGAAAAATTTACCGAGGGGTTCGATGAATTTGCCGCGCAGATGGAACCGTACACCCCCGCGTGGGCTGAAGAAAAAACCTCAGTGCCACAAAGAGACATCATGGAGCTTGCACGAGAGATGAGCGCGGCCGCGCCCAGGTCCGTCATCCACGTCGGTTATCACGGCGCTATGGGCACTCAGTACAAGAACAGTTTGCAACTCGTCAGGGCTGTAGCCTGCCTTAACGGACTCATGGGTAATTACAATCAATCCGGTGGACTCTTTGAATCTCCAAAGGTCAAGTTCGGGAAGCTGGATCCTGCGAAGTTCCCAATGCCGCCGAAGGTTGAAAGCTCTATGGTGGACGGAAGCGCCGATCCGGAGCGTTATCCGCTAACTCCTCCGGGTCATGGCCTGTGTCATGCCATCCCGGAGTTGGCTATTGACGGTAAGCTGAAAGCCGGGTTTGTCTATCATACCAATCCCTTGCGCACTAATCCGAATCCTGCAAGAGTTATCGAAGGTTACAGGAAGCTGGACCTCTTGGTCAGTTTCGACTACGTGCTGTCCGAGACTGCTTCCGTTTCTCACTACATTCTACCCGAATCCTTTTATTTGGAACGTGATGATGTGGTTTACAAAAACCATTGTTACGACACTAAGCAGGTGGCCATAAGGCAGGGTGTGATCAAACCCTTGTACGATACCAAGCCTCTCATGGATATTCTTAGAGGAATGGCTCCACATCTAGGTATTGGGCAGTACTTCAAATTCACTCTAGAGGATTGGAACAATGCAACGCTGGCTCCTTCCGGCGTAACGCTGCAACAGTTGAAAAAAGAGGGCGTAATAGATCTGGGAGGGAAATGGAAGCCCGGCGATCCTAAATTCAAAACCCCCAGCGGCAAGCTCGAATTAGTTTCATCCACACTGCGGGATCTGAAGCTTCCTGCAGTCCCTACATGGGAGGAGCCGCTTGTTGCCCCGGACAAAAACGACCCCCACTCCTTCCGGCTCATTCACGGCAAGCAGGCGCATCTAACGCATGCGCAGTCCATCAACCAATCGTACCTAAAAGAGATCACACTGCTCAATGATTGGGGAAGAATGTGGATTCACAAGGAAAGGGCCAAAGCGCTGGGCATAAAAGATGGTGACTGCATGACGATAACTTCGTCAGTCGGCAAGGGCAGGGCCAGGGCAAGAGTGACGGAGGGTATCCATCCGGAGTGCGTCTTTCTTCCGAGCGGCTATGGAGTCTTCTCCAGAAATCTGCACACCGGATTCGGATACGGCATTTCTTACAATGACTTCCTGCCGACGTACTTTGAGCCGGTTCTCGGGCACAGCATGTCGAACGAAATCATTGTCAGAGTGGAAAAGACATAAGACGGTAGGGCTCCTGAGGCGGTTGCATCACATAATCTTACGGGAGACAAACATGCCTCGATATGGAATTGCTGTAGACACAACGAAATGTATTGGCTGTCATTCGTGCCGGGTCGCTTGCCAGAACCAGCAGACTTTGGAATATCGGCAATCCTTCAACTGGATCAAGGAAAAGGAGCGCGGCTCGAACCCTTCCTTCGTCAAAGAGTTCATTCCTCTGCAGTGCAACCAGTGCGAAGATGCGCCTTGCAAGAGAGTTTGCCCCACAGGAGCGATCTATACCTCACCGGAAGGCGTAGTGCTGGTCCATCGCAACCGATGCGTTGGCTGCAAATACTGCATAGAGGCATGCCCGTACAAGGTACGATCCTTGGATGAACGTGAAGGCATTGTCGTCAAGTGCTGGTTCTGCATCGACCTCGTGAGGCAAGGGGGCGAGCCTGCATGTGTCACCACATGTCCTAACCAGGTGAGGATCTTTGGGGATCTGGATGATCCCCAGAGCAAGATATCTCGATTCATAGCAAAGCACCGGGCCGAGCCGTTACGACCCGACCTTAACACGCGTCCCAAAGTCTTCTACAAAAGGAGTTGACCATGCCTGAAAACGCATGGGGATGGCTGATCATTTCGTATCTCTTCCTGGCCGGAGCTGGAGCCGGCGCTTTTCTAGCAGCCGTGGCTTGCGATCTTCTCGCTCCCGACTGGTCCAAATCTTTGGCGCGTGCGGGGTCACTCGCTTCCGGGCCACTCGTGGCGCTGGGGACTGCTTGTCTGGTGTTTGACCTCGAAGCTGGTTTTTGGCAGCCGTGGCGCCAATTATACCTAATCAGCAATCTCACTAGTATGATTTCGTGGGGTGTAATAATCTTGTCGGCTTTCATTCCGGTAGCGCTTCTCTATGCCGCGGCACTTAATGAAATATCCTTTGTGGGCCGGTACGCAAAGAAATACTTGCGTCACCTTGAGGTCATAGGGAGTATCCTCGCTGTCGGTACCGCGGGATATACCGGCGTGCTCATTGCTGTGGTTAACGGGATTCCTTTCTGGAACACTCCGGTTATGCCAGTGCTCTTCATGGCTTCAGCTATGTCCACCGGCCTGGCGGTCGCCATGATCGGCGCGGCGATCATTGATATCAGCACAATACGAACCTTGTCGAATTTCGCCCTGGGCCATGTCATATTCCTCTCCGTTGAAGCAGTTGTGCTCATGCTATTCATCTTCATGTCATTGACACGATCTGTTGAGGCAGCCGTTTCTGCCAATATTTTACTTTCCGGATTCTTGAGCCCGTACTTCTGGGCGCTGGTTGTGATGGTGGGACTCCTTGTCCCCTTTGTGCTGAGCATCGTCGAATACTATGAATATGGTGAAATGTCGAAATATCTGGTTGTTGGCGCGGACCTGTGTGTTCTGATCGGTGGCATGAGCCTGAGGGCATTGATAATTTTCTCAGCCACACCTCCACAGATAATCTCTTAGTCCAAGACCTGCATGTAACGCGCCTGTTGGCCGAAAAGGATAAAACAATGGCAGAAGAGGACAAAAACAGTTGCTTAGAGGCTGAAGAAGCTCAAGCACCGGCAGGAGACGGGCCGGAAGAGCAGCAAATCGTTGCTGAGACAGGCGAAGAGAAAGAACCGATCCAGGGCGTTCGGTCGCCTAATCAAAAGCGCGGTCGGATGATAGCAGCGGGTTTGGTGACGGCTGTCATCCTCTCTGTCGTTGCCGTTCTCGTGGCAGGGGTCTTTCAGTTCGGCTTCAGATGGTTAAGGCCATGTTCGAAGGATTTGCCGGTGAATGATCCATCGCCGAAATTTTGGCAGGAGTTGGTTTCTGAAAAAGTTCCCGCTCAAACCCTTGGTGTTCCGGTGACACTGGCGCCAAAGGTGCAGTTCAAGGAGGCCGCTCCCATTTCAGAGGTATCGGGGGCGGACGCCCAAACGACGGAAAGAAAATAATTATCAGAAAGGGAGAAGTGACAATGAGGGATTTGGAATATGCCAAGGGATTCTGGAACCCGTACGTAGCCGGAATAGCCTTGGGATTGGTACTGTTGTTGACGTTTTATCTGATGGGCACAGGCCTTGGGGCCTCCGGCGCGGTGGCCAGGACCGCAGCGGTGATCGCTCATGCAGCCGCCCCGACAACTGTGGAACATAATCCCTATTACAAGGCGTTTTACAAACCCGGAGGCAAAAACCCGCTTGTGAGCTGGATGGTCTTAGAGGTGGCAGGCGTCTTTATAGGAGGGCTGATCGCAGTAGTGACCGCTCGCAGGTTTAGACCCGGTGTAGGAAGAGGGCCCACCGCGAGCGTCGGCCTGAGATTAGGCCTGGCTTTCGGTGGAGGCGCAATCGGTGGAATAGGCACCCGTTTTGCTATGGGGTGCACCAGCGGGCAAGCATTAAGCGGAGGAGCAACTATGGCGATAGGTAGTTGGGTGTTCATGATGACCGTCTTCGCCACAGCGTTCGTTGCCGCCTACTTTGTCAGGAGGGAATGGTCATGAGTGGTCCACTTTATCTTGCAGGTGCTTTCGGACCCGGGGCCAGTCTATGGGTAGCACTGGGCGTGGGAATACTCTTTGGCTTTGTCCTGGAGAGGGCAGGTTTCGGGGATGCCCGCAATCTCACTAATATCTTCTATTTCAGAGATATGCGGGTCCTTAAAGTGATGTTTTCAGCAATAGTCACGGCACTGGTCGGGCTGATTGTGTTAAGTTGGATAGGCTTGTTCGACTACTCGATGCTCGTGGACTATTCCTTGCTGCAAACGTATTTGTGGCCTCAGCTTGTGGGCGGAGTTTTGTTCGGCCTCGGCTTCGTGATTGGCGGATATTGCCCTGGAACATCCGCGGTCGGGATCATGTCGGGCAAACTGGATGCACTCGTCTACCTGCTTGGAATGATCGTTGGCATCTGGGTATTTGCCGCGGGATTTCCTGTCTGGGGCGGATTCTACAAGAGTTCCCCTCTAGGAAGAGTGACTCTCTGGCAAGAATTCGGCACGAGCAAGGAACTGATTGCCGCTGCCGTAGTAGTGATGGCGCTCGCTGCCTTTTGGCTTGCCGGCCTAGCCGAAAAATGGGCTCCGTACGACAAAAAGTAGGGGCAAGAACGCTTTTTCATGCTAAGAACTGGCTATTAATTACTTTTGAGGAGGGCGAATGATGAGCAAGATCGTGAGGTTGATTGTAGTGCTGTTTGCTTTGGTAGCCTTTGGCATGGCCACCGTGGCTGTGGCCGCAGACTTTTACGTGGTCAAGGGTGCTGCCGGGAAGGTCGCTGTCACTGACAAAAAGCCGGCTGACGTGAAGTCCATCGTCAAGGGCCCATTCAAGACCAAAGCGGAGGCTGAAAACGCAATGAAGGCTGCGTCCGCAAAGAAGCCTGCCATGCCCCCTGCTGAAGGCTGTTAACCTTGCTGGCCGGTTCCGTGCGGGAACCATACGGGGTACTGCACGGAGCTGGTCCGCCAACTCCCTGATCCTGCTGAAAGCTACCGCCTTGGCTAAGCCGACTTCTACGACCAAGCGATTTTTCCTTCAATCCCTCTTGGTTTTCCTCTCTGCCGCGGTTGCTGGAATGGGGGCATGGGGCATTGGTAGATTCGCCTTTTTCAAAATAGGGAAAGACCGAGGCGACGGGAGATTCCCGAAGATATCCTCGACAAGCTTCGGCCAAATGTCCCGATGCATGTGCCCGAAGCCGGTTGCTGGCTCGTCAGACGCGAGGTCGGCGAGCAGGTTATGGCGTTCGACGACCGCTGCACGCATCTCGGGTGCCGACAGCGGTGGAATCCGGAATTGAAACTTTTCGAATGCCCATGCCACGGCAGCGAGTTTGATGTTGAAGGGAAGGTGAAGCGCGGTCCTGCAACCCGCCCCATGCTGCGGCTCTTCTTGGCAAAGAGTGACAATGACAAACTGCGCCTGCTGGAAAAGCCTGTGGCAAAATCGAGGACCTCTTGAATTCTCCGGCCGCAATGCTTGTGACTGGAAGAACAAAGAAACTGTGATGGCCCTCTGATGTCAAGAGGATCCTTTTCAGCGTTTCTCATCCACCTTCACCCTCGATTCATCCCCGAAAGCTCGTCTAGAGTTCGGTTCACCTGGTGTATGGGAGGACTCGCGTTCTGGTTGTTCCTGCTGGAGGTGTTCACCGGGGCACTGCTTCTCCTGTACTATATTCCCACTGCCAGTCTGGCTTATACTTCCGTGCAGTCCATCTCCTACGTGGTGACTTACGGCTTCTTTGTGCGAAACCTGCACTATTGGTGCGGCCAATTGATGATTGTTGCGGTGGCTTTGCATCTTATACGGGTTTTTCTTACAGGATCCTTTGCTCCGCCAAGGCATTTGAATTGGCTGATCGGCCTAATGCTGTTGGTCGCCACACTTTTTGTCGACTTCACAGGGTACCTGCTTGTTTGGGACGATAGAGGCTTGTGTGCTTGGACCATCGCGAGGAACCTTACCCAAACCGTGCCCGTTGCCGGGCCGCTCATGGCAAACCTGCTCTTCGGACCTCAGGAAGTCGGCAACCTCGCCCTCGTACGCGTGTATGCATGGCACGTGATCCTTCTGCCCGGCTTCTTAATTATCACAATGCTTTGGCATTTCTGGAAGATCCGCAGAGACGGCGGCATTTCACAGCCGCTCTGAGTACAGGCCGATTTAGTGAGCCCTCAATAATAGTGTCAACCCTTTCCGTCCTTGCCTTTTGAAAATCCCGCTGCAACGTGTACTTAACGGAGCGGAACGCGGTAGTGTGCGCAAAAAGCAGCGGGAACGGTTATAAAAGGCTTTCCTGTCTCCGATTCGGCAAATTCGTTGGGCTAAATTACTCGGCCGTAGCCGCCTGTCACGAATCAGGAGCGATGAGAATGGAAAAAAGCGCTGATCCTCACGACACTAATGCTTCTCCAAAAAGTGAAACCAAGACGAATCGGCTCATACTGGAGAAAAGCCCCTATCTTCTCCAACACGCATACAACCCGGTGGATTGGTTCGCTTGGGGGGATGAGGCGTTCGAAAAGGCCCGCAAGGAAGATAAGCCCATATTTCTTTCAATTGGGTACTCAACCTGTCACTGGTGCCACGTGATGGAGCACGAGTCGTTCGAGGATCCTGAGGTAGCCCGCTTGATGAACGAAGCTTTCGTTTCCATCAAGGTGGATAGAGAAGAGCGCCCGGACCTCGATCATGTGTACATGGCTGTCTGTCAGATGATGACCGGCGGAGGTGGGTGGCCTCTGAACGTGATTTTGACTCCGGATAAAAAGCCGTTCTATGCGGGCACATACTTTCCCAAGGAGAGCCGTTTCGGCAGGCTCGGCATGATGGATCTCGCTCCGCGCATCCAGGAACTATGGCGCACGCAACGGCAAGAAGTTTTGCAATCGGCAAGCAAAGTTATGCTCGGGCTTCGCCAGGTGCCGGACACATCACCAGGTAATCCTCCTGGAAAAGAAGTGCTTGACTCGGCTTACCGGCAATTAGCTCAAAGATTTGATTCGGCCCGCGGTGGGTTCGGCGAGGCTCCTAAATTTCCGACCCCCCATAACCTCATGTTTCTTCTCAGATACTGGAAGAGGACCGGACAAGCGCAGGCCCTGGAGATGGTCGAGAAGACGCTTCAGGCTATGCGTTCAGGTGGAATCTACGACCACGTGGGCTTCGGATTCCACCGATATTCGACCGATTCCGGGTGGCTCGTACCTCATTTCGAAAAGATGCTCTACGATCAGGCCATGTTAGCTGTGGCATATACTGAAGCTTATCAGGCAACGGAAAAATCTCAATACGCGAAAACGGCACAGGAAATCTTGGCTTATGTCCTTCGTGACATGACCGCCCCTAATGGCGGCTTCTATTCGGCCGAAGACGCGGACAGCGAAGGTGTAGAGGGCAAGTTCTACGTCTGGAGCGCCGAAGAAATCAATCGAGCCCTGGAAGCAGACGAAGCCGATTTGCTGGAGCGCGCTTTCAATATAAAGCTCTCGGGCAATTTCGGAGAAGAAGCCACCGGCAAGCTGACCGGCTTTAACATTTTGCACTTGAAAGAATCTTTTTCGGAAGTAGCATCCGTGCTTAAACTCAGCCAAGAGCAGCTTGAAGAAGTGCTGGAAAGGGCGCGCACAAAACTCTTTGCCGTGAGAGAAAAGCGCATACATCCGGGTAAAGACGACAAGATCCTGACCGACTGGAACGGCCTTATGATAGCGGCCCTATCAAAGGGAGCTCAGGCCTTCGATCGGCCGGAGTACGCAGACGCAGCCAGGAAAGCAGCCGATTTCATTCTCCAAACTATGCGCGATCCTGAGGGCAAGCTATTGCACCGATTTCGAGACAATGAAGCGGCGCTGCCTGCCCATGCGGACGACTATTCGTTCCTGATCTGGGGGTTGCTTGAGTTATATGAGGCAGGCTTCGACGTGCGTTACCTTGAAGGCGCGGTCGAACTCAATAACGAGTTTATCGCCCACTTCTGGGACAACGAAGGAGGAGGTTTCTATTTCACTGCGGACGATTCCGAGCAGTTGCTTGTCCGCAACAAGGAGATCTATGACGGAGCTGCCCCGTCCGGGAATTCAGTGGCTACCTTGAATCTGTTGCGTCTCGCCCGTATAACAGCGAACGCGGATCTGGAACAGAAGGCGGAAATTGTTGCGCGCACGTTCTCGGGGAACATAAATCAGTTTCCATCAGCCTACACGCAAATGCTGGTCGCGTTGGAGTTCGCTCTTGGGCCGTCTTACGAGGTAGTTATAGCCGGCCGGGCCGAAGCTGATGACACCCAGGCAATGCTGCGGGAGTTGCGAAGGGTCTTTATTCCCGACAAGGTTGTGTTGCTGCGGCCTGTTGATGGCGATTTGCCGGAAATTGCGAGGCTCGCAGGCTATACAACAGAGCAGGTAAGCCTCGAAGGTAAAGCCACCGCATACGTTTGTGCCAATTATCAGTGCGAATTGCCGACCACGAATTCAGACAAGATGCTTGAATTGCTGGGCGCAAAGAAGCAGTGAAAAATCTCGAGAAATTGGGTAATATGAGCGGCGCTCGCGTGTCACTATGCCTACGAGCCGGCTGCCAATGATCTTTCTGATGGGGACGCGGGCACGTCTCTGTCTTTTGGAGGATGTCTGTATGAGCAATGATCAAAAAAATCTTCACCAAGTTTGTATCAACACTCTGCGAATTCTAGCCGCTGACGCTATCCAAGCGGCGAAGTCGGGTCATCCGGGGCTTCCGTTGGGAGCCGCGCCCATGGCCTACGTGCTCTGGACAAAGTTTCTGAGGTACAATCCCGCTAATCCCTGCTGGCCCAACCGCGACCGTTTTGTTCATTCGGCCGGACACGGTTCCGCGCTGCTATACGCACTGCTTCATCTTACCGGCTACGACATCTCGCTTGAAGATGTGAAGCGCTTTCGCCAATGGGAGAGCAAAACTCCGGGCCATCCTGAATATTGCCTTGAATGCGGGATCGAAGCCACAACGGGTCCACTCGGACAAGGCTTCGGCATGGGCGTGGGAATGGCCCTGGCTGAACGATTTCTGGCAGACCAATTTAATCGTGCCGACTATCCGCTCGTAGACCATTTCACGTACGCAATAGTTTCCGATGGGGATCTCATGGAGGGCGTTGCATGCGAGGCGGCTTCACTTGCCGGCCACCTCAAGCTCGGCAAACTTATTTATCTCTATGACGACAACCATATTACGATTGAAGGTGATACGGCTCTGACATTCACGGAGAATGTCCAGGGGCGTTTCGAGGCGTACGGCTGGCACGTCCAAAGAGTGCAAGACGGCAATGACATTGACGACATTGAGGACGCTATCCGAAAGGCCCGTCTAGAAACCGAACGTCCGTCTCTCATCATGATTCGCACCCATATAGGATTCGGCAGCCCCAAGCAGGACAGTGCCAGCGCTCACGGCGAGCCGCTGGGTGAAGAAGCCCTTAAGGCCACGAAGGAAGCGTTCAGTTGGCCGACCGAGCCACCGTTTCATATACCGGATGAGGCTGTTTCTCAATTCTCGCTGGCGCTGGATCGCGGGAGCAAACTGGAAACAGAATGGCAAGCCATGTTCGGCGCGTATCGGACGGAATTTTCCTCCGAAGCGGAAAGCTTTGAACTGCAATTCCGCGGGGAACTTCCGCATGATTGGAATGCGGATATTCCGCTGTACAAACCGGAAGATGGAGCCATCGCGACGCGAGTTGCTTCGGGCAAGATACTCAACGCCATTGCCAAGCGGGTCCCTAATGTTTTGGGAGGTTCCGCAGACCTGGCTCCCTCTACTAAGACTCTCATTGCCGGTGCATCTGACCAAGCCGTTGACAGTCACGGGGGACGGAATGTCCATTTCGGCATCAGAGAGCATGCGATGGCGGCTATGGTTAACGGGATGGCCTTGCACGGAGGAGTGATACCGTATGGATCTACCTTCCTGATATTCTCCGATTATCTACGGCCCTCTTTGAGGGTGGCGGCTTTGATGAACGTCCATTCCATCTTCGTTTTTACCCATGACAGTATTGCCGTGGGAGAAGACGGCCCCACTCATCAGCCGGTGGAGCACCTCGCCTCCCTGCGCGCAATGCCGAACTTTGTTGTCATTCGGCCTGCTGATGCCAACGAAACCGCGGCGGCGTGGAGGATAGCTTTGCATCGCTCCGGACCGGTCGCTCTAATTCTAAGCCGCCAAAATCTGCCGATCCTCGATCAGGGTCGCTACGCCAGCGCATCAGGCCTTGAAAAGGGGGCCTATATTGTATCGGATGTGGAGGGTAAGCCGGACATTCTGTTGATCGCCACCGGCTCGGAGGTGCATCTAGCACTTCAGGCACAGGAGAAGCTCACCGCGGAAAAGGGAATCCAGGCGAGGGTCATTTCCATGCCGTGCTGGGAATTATTTCTGGAGCAGCCGCAGGACTACCGGGACTTCGTCCTTCCTCCTGAAGTCAAGGCGCGGCTTGCAATCGAGGCGGGCTCTTCCATGGGCTGGGCCCAATGGGTGGGTGATCAAGGAGCGATCATAGGTGTGGATCGGTTTGGCACCTCGGCACCGGGCCCGGAAGTGCTCAGGCGCTATGGTTTTAGCGTGGAAAATGTTGTGGCCCGTGCTGAAGCCTTGGTGAAGAGGTGACGAGGGCAATCATGCCTTCGTGGGTACCGGCCCAGGGGCCAACCGGGGCGTATTGTCGGAGAGCTTGGGCTTATGTGGTAGTGTGGTATCTATGACCGACAGGGAGCAGATCATTCTAAAGATTAAAGAAGTGCTTCCATTACTGAGAGAGAAATACGGGGTAGCATCTCTTGGCATCTTCGGATCTTATGTGAGAAACGATCAAAGCCCGGGCAGCGACGTAGACATCCTCGTAGAATTTGGAGAGCCTGTGAGCCTGTTCCGGTTCATGGCTTTAGAATACGAGTTAGAGGACTTGATAGGATGTAAAGTGGATTTGGTGATGAAAACCGCACTCAAACCTGCCATAGGAAGGCACATCCTCGGCGAGGTCGTCTATCTGTGAAAAGAGAATATAGAGACTACTTGAATGATATATTTGAGGCGGTCACTGCACTCGAGAAATTTGTTGAGGGAATGACTTTCGAAGATTTCCAGAAAGATCAGAAGACCCTGTTCGCGGTTACAAGAGCGTTCGAAGTTCTAGGAGAAGCTGCCAAGAAAATTCCTCAGACACTGAAAACAGAGCGTCCGGACATTCCGTGGCGAGAAATGGCGGGCATGCGTGACAAACTGATCGATGAATATTTCGCCGTTGACGTGAAAGTCTTGTGGAAAACAATTAAGGAAGACCTGCCATCGATTAGGTCCGCTGTCGTGAGGCTCTTGCCCAGTAGTGACTCCTAGACCAGGCCCCGATCCGCACTTTCTTCCAACAGTATCTTTCCGATCTCCACAACAATCCTTTCGACCCAATGTTGCGGGTAAGTAGCTGTGAGATGCCGCATACTGTAATGCCTCAAACCCCATCTCCACACCATGGCATCAGCGATATACTCAAGCCTCTCTTTGTATCGCGCCCTGTCGCCACGTGATGTGGGCCATTCGTCTTCCGGGGGCCTCTGGGCCACCACGTGCCCCAATTCCCGCAGAAATGAGCCCAGGAACAGGTCTTCCGGCCACTCCTGATGTTCATCGTATACCGTAATCTTGTATTCTCTAGCGTTCGGCGGGCCCTGGGTCTTTGTACTCATACCCAAAGGTAAGGCAGGGTCGGGCGTTATCACAATAGTCAAGTTTCTCGCTCCAGACAGGAACAGCCTCAATACTTCATTGGGAAGAAGCAAGAATGCCTTTTCAAAGCGTTTCCCGGCGGCAGAAATTACTTTGCCGCTCTTTCCCGAGCGGTCGAATTGCACATGCTCCCGTACGTACTGCGCTACAGCTTCCCTTTCTTGACTCATTCAGAAATGACCTTCAGGGCTTGATTCCTCACCACAGGGTAGGGAATGTCAATATCTTGGCTTCGGCTTCCTGTCTACGAGGCGGTGGCGAACTAGGCATTGCTTCTCCCCATTTAGCCAACAGCTCCTGGTATTCCTTGTTTCCAGGGTCCATGGCAAGGGCCTTGCGAAGAGTCCCGAGGGCAGCGGCATGCCGGTTGATAGCGTACTGCACCTGGGCCAGCATCTCCACCATATCCGGGCTGTTCCCCTTAGTGAGAGCTATGGCCTTTTCGGCCAAGCGCTCCGCCTCAGCGGGATTTCGGTACGGTGGTGCAGGGGCCAGAGCATGAAGGAGACCGAGAGCCGCGTACGCTGCCGCGAACTTCTTGTCCAACTCGATAGCTTTCCGGAAGTCTTTCTCCGCTAGTTCGTATTCCCCGAGCTTCCTGTAGGCAGTCCCCCTGTCCTTATATAATGACGCGGAAGATGGATTCATTTCGATGACCTTGCCGAATTCTTCCACTGCCTTGTCATCACGCCCTTTCCCGCTCAGTGCCATGCCGCGGTTGTGATATGCGGAGGCGAATTTTGAGTCTATCTCGAGAGTCTTGTCGAAATCCTTTAAGGCCAGGTCGTACTCCTTCAACCTCAGATGAGCCACGCCTCTGTTGTTGTAATACATGGCCTTGGTCGGATCGAGTTTGATAGCTTTGTCAAAGTCGTCAATGGCGCGTTCGTATTGGTATTTGCCATTCAGGGCGAACCCACGATTGTTGTAGTATCGTGCATCCTTTAGATTCAAGCGGATGGCCCGGTCGAAATCCTTGATCGCGTGATCGTAGTCGTTCTTGCCGTTGTAAGCGAAGCCCCTTGTGTTAAGGGCCTCGGAAGAGTTCGGATCAAGCTTGACAGCAACGTCAAGAGCGTCAATGGCTCTGTCGTAATCGTTAATGGCGTTGTAAGCAAAGCCGAGTCGGATAAACGCCGGAGCGTATGCCGGGTCCAGCTTGATAGCTTGGGTGAGATCTTTTATGGCAGATTGAGGATCGCCTTTCCTCAAGTAGATTTCTCCCCGCTTGGCCCAGCACTGGGCAGAACTGCCGTACATCTTGATGGCTTCAGAAAACTGGTTGATGGCTTCATCGAGGTTCCCTGCGTCTTCAGCGTCCAATCCTGCTCTATACAAATCAACGAATTGTGCGGCTGGTGCCACGTGAGGTCCCAAGAATAAGATCACGAGGGCGCATACGCTGAGGAAACCCGCTTTATGCATGAGCATGCTTTCTCCTGTGCATAGCTTCTTTAAGAAAAGTACTTCGGCCCCATGGGCGCCGCCGAGCGATGATTCGACCGTAGCTCCGGACCTGCCACCGTGTGTGGGCTCTTCCAGTAACGCTCAAACTGATCTATAACTATTTTCCGAGCTTATGACAAGTGATCGGGGGAGAGATCCCGTAGGCGCCTGACTAAGCGGCAAAAAATGTGGACCGATTCACGCCAATCTGACCACTTTTGCAATTACGAAGGAGGTTAGTTTTTCATGGACGTTATCGACACCATTCGAAACCGAAAAAGCGCCAGGGCTTTCAGTGACGAACCCTTGTCCCGGCAGTTGCTCGAAAAAGTATTAAGAGATGCCTCCCGCGCTCCTTCAGCAATAAACATGCAGCCTTGGGAAGTGCACATGGTTCTGGGTGAGGAGGCAAGAAGGTTGTCACGCAGGCTTATGCGCTCTTTTCGCGAACGCGGCCTCACCTGCGGCCCCGGTTCGAGCCGGCCTCTCCCTGATCGTTTCATTCAAAGAGCGAGGGAGTGCGGCGATGGCATGTCCCATTTGCTAGAGACGATGGGCACGGATTTGTCGACCTTTGTCAACGAGGGGAGCCTAAATTTCTACGGCGCGCCGGCAGTGGCCCTTATATTCCTTGACGATGCTTTTCCATCCGAAAGGATGGCCGACATAGGGGTGTTTATGGCCTATCTGCTTCTGGCATCATCCAGTTACGGTCTGGCCTCATGTCCGATAGGGCTGGTCAAATCGTATGAAGACGAGGTGAAAGACCACTTGAACATTCCGGAATCCAAGATCTTAGTAATTTCAGTAGCATTGGGCAGGCCGAAGCCCGGAGTGCCGATCAATGAATTCAGGTCTTCGAGAGCCGATCCGAACGAATTTGTACGGTGGATAGACTAGAAGAAGACCGGAGCGGCGGAAAAGACAGTTAGTAGGACCGGCATCTTGCCGGTTGGTCATATATCGGGGCAAAATCCCATCCACGGATATTTCTCCAGATACGGCCATCTCCTCAGCGGATTGTCATGAATGTATTGGGCCTTTTGCAACAGTTCTTCCTGATCCCTCACTATCCGATCCAAGTATTCTCGCTGCTAAATAGGGCTCATCCTTCCCGAAGCCTTTGCCAACTTCTTGGCGGAAAACGATTTCCAAGAGTGAACAATTCTTTGGAGAGCAAAGCCTTCGAGTGGGAGAACCAAAACGTGAACATGATCGTCCATTATCACGTAAGCCGTTAGTATATAACGCTGGTCTTCGAAATGTTTAATTGATGTCTGCACAATGGTTCTTTCTTGGGGGCAGAGAGGAAGCTGGTTCACGCCAAGACGCCAAGTAACGAAATACATTGCCCCAGCCAATCGCCAATGAGGTAGCTTTCTCCGGTAGATCATGAGGTGGGATGTTTTCATGGTTTCACGGCCGCTCCCCGAAACGCGCTAACCGGCAAGATGCCAGTCCCGCTGACCGGCAAGATGCCGGTCCTACTACGGCTCTCCACGGCGAACAATCAGCTTCTACATCGGGGGAAACTTGTGCGTCGCTATCTGGACCGAGGTTTCGGAAGGCAGGTGTTTGCCCTCCCGTACGTCGGTGTTGCTTGCCGCTATGTCGGTTACGGCTAAACCTGTAGTGTCCTGCCGTTTTCCACACCCCTGGGCTGTCCAGCATTCAAGCGAACGGCCCTCTCTGCCTATCTCCTGGCCGACCAGTTTCGTCGGGTCCGTTATCGGCCCCTCGAAAATCATGAGAGGCCAATATGTGCCTCGGTCCTTTAGCTGGCTTCCCGAGGGAGTCCCGGCTGTCCTGGCAAATTGAGGATCTGAATATTGAGCGTTCAGCAATGTCGGAGCCGAGTGGCCGTCGTACGGCGGAGCCATGGAGAAGGACACTCTGGTAAAGGCCAGCGAGGCGGCACCATCCGCGAGATTGAACGCTGTGGAGTGGCTCTTGTAAGAGGTCGCGAACTTGAGGTCTATTTTGGATTGGGTCAGCATGCCCGCTCCGATAAGGCTCACGACGGCCAGGACCAGCAGCACAATAGCCACCGCGTTTCCTCGGTCATTGTTCATGGGTCTTAATAGCATTTGCAATAACTCTCTCATGGCCTTTCACTCCTCCGGTCACGCGCTATAGTTTCCGGACTCCACCCGGTTATTCGGCGGCACAAGAACCCCGTGGAAAAAACCGGTTCAGCGACTCCCGTAGGATGTGCTGAACCTGCGAACGCAGGGGAAGCGCATCGTTCGGTCATTGCGGAGCCGCTCGGCAAGTTTACGCGACCGATGCGCTTTGCTCCGCTCAGCACATCCTACGCGTCTGCGCAAATCCCAGGACAAAGCCTCGGAATAAAATAAGCCGTTTAAGAACCCGCGTTCAGCACAAGGGTTCGAGGATCGGCCTCAACTGTGATCCAAGCCTTGTGCCAGGTTTTCTTGTCCAGTCCATGCGCGTTCGATTCTTCTTGCGAACCCTTGAGCATGACCTGGTAATCGATCCTGACGGAGAACCGCAGCGAATTGCCCGAACTTTGATCTTTAATCGTGAGATTATAGACCTCCATATCAGGATCCCCACCTGCTATACGAATGCCGTTTCTTTGCAACTCATACGTTTTCCGTTTAGTATCTTTGGCGATTCGGTACACTATTGACGGCACGACGGTGCCGTTGAGGGTTTCGCCTGTAATCAGCTTAAAGATCCAACTCTTAGTAATGTTGTCGTTAGGCCTGCTCCCCGTCGCTACCCAATCAACTTCCCCGCCGCTCGGAGTAGAGCCTCCGCCACAATCTTTACAAATGAATCCACCCAGCGGTTTTGTATTGGTCGAAATATCCATGCCGATAGGAAACAGATCGTAAGCAAAAGAGCCCGTGTTCGTTTTACCGATGTCTTTCGTTGCAGAATTCTTGAAGACGGTATCAGCATCGCCAATACCGTTGATATCGAAATCCATGTCCAAGAAATTGCCATACTCGACAAAGATTTTATCCGGACTGAATTTAGAGCCTGTAGGCAAATACGGATCGTCTGCCGGATTTGAAACAAGACGCGGAAGGTCAGCAACGTTCCATTGTGTGCTGTCCGTGGACCCAAGCGTATCGCCTGTCACAATATCCACGCCATGGTTTGATTCTAGCGCCAGGGAAAGCGTCTTGTCGCAGGAGACGCCGTACCCCGCCACCATTATGTCACGCTGCAACAACGACAGCGCTAGGGTCAAGTTCTCCCGTGCAGTTTTCATCTTGCTGGAATCCGCTCCAATCCGGCTCTGATAAATGAAAAAAGACATCGCACCAGCAAGGGCCAGAGTTAGCAATCCTGCCGCCACCATCATCTCAACCAGAGTGAATCCTTTGGAATCTTTCATCCGAATCTCCGCCTTCGGTCAGGGGCCGGGTAGGGGTTTGAAGTACGTTGTCACCGCTAATCTATTTCTGCAGTTCGACGGAGATGAAGATGTGCACGCCCCGCCGACGGGCCACCCCACTGTGATATCAATCTGGTTCAGACCCGAGTTCTGGCTGGTATCCAACCACTGGTAGTTCGACACGTCCCATTTGTAAGCATACGTGCCATCTGCAGAGGAACCGCTGGTCAAGGTCCCTGCCTGAGTCTTGAGCTCTTCGAGTTTTTGCATGCACATCGATTCTGCACGCCTAGTCCGAGCCGCATATCCATCGGAAGTCATGTGAATCATGAGCATAGATGCGACACCCAAGGTGCCCACCGCTAGTATGAAAATCGCGATCATCGTCTCAATTATCGTAAAACCCTTTTCAGATCTGAAGATCTTCATGTTCAATCCCCTGTATCAATTCGCATTCAAGATTGTGAGAAAATCCCCTCTAACCCCCCTTTAGTAAAGGGGGGAAGGGGGGATTATGAATGCGAATTGGCATTAGATACCATCTTGTTTCACCCTGGCTCACTCTTCCCAGGCGGCTGTATTCACCTTGCCTGTCGGCGAGATCAGATATTGGACCATACGGGGGGCCTTGTTGCTAGATGTGGACACTTTTTCAGTAAACAAGATGGTGGTATTCGTGGAAACAGCTTTGATGACCATATTGGAAGAGCCGTCGAAGGCCATTGTCGTAGTAGGAAACCCACGGTTATCAAATCTGATTTCAGCAAAATTGTTCTTGGTTGACGGCGATGGATCAAGTGGGAGGTTGGCGGAAGGTATAGGAGGGTTGCCAGGATAAAAGGTAACCTGGAACTGGTCGGTGTTGTACCTGAAAACTATGGTGGATGCCTCTTCCTTGATCGTATATCCGGAAGACGAGAATGCCTCTTCATTGTCATTCGCCGGATTCGGATTGGCTTTTGCTACAGCGGGCACTATCCTCAGCCTGCCCGGTGCAATCAAGTTCCGCACCGTGCCTTTAGTGTTGGCACCTGCAATATCGCCCAGGGTGTTATTAAAAGTATGCTGCACGGCAAACTGGTTTGTAGCGGGAACAGTCAGGACCTCGAACTCGGTGCCATTCATGGATTTTGTGTAATCCAACCCGGAAATCATGACCGCATCGCCCGACATCGGGGTGGTAGACGGAGGGCTGCTAAAATCCTTGACACATTTACAATTGGGGACTGGCCAATAGCGGGCCGGAAGCGGCGGGGGAGGGGGACTAAGTGTGGTGGGATCGACCAAAGGGTTGGTGGCGACCGGGTTTGGCTGAGTGAGCCCGTGGTCCACATTCGTAGTGAATACTATACCCGGACAGGTCGCGCTGAAAGGGCTGGCCATTGTCGTCCGACTTGAAGTTATCGTCACCACCGACTTATTCTCGATACCGCGCATCCTGGCCATAAGAACCGCGTTTGATAAGGACCTGACTGCCTGGGTTAGCCGGTAATCGGTCAGCCAGTTCAGCCCCATCGGCACAGCGATTGCTGTCACGATTGATATGATGGTCAACACGACGAGCAACTCGACGAGTGTGAACCCGCGGGGGCGGTAGTGGCCGAAGCAAAATTCTGCCCCCCCCCCTTGTCCGAACTGATTTTTACCTATACCTGACTCTGTGGCAGTGCCCTTCGCCTGGTGAAGTGCCTCTTCGCAATCCTCGCCCTGGAAGGGCGCACCGTGAATAGCCATGGGTTTCAACCCATGGAGAGAAGCAGCCAATTCTTGCAACCGATCCTGCAGGGGGCGTACGGTCATCATCGTCAAACGGCTCCTTGCCTCATCGTTGGACCCCTTAAGGGTCCAGATTTGCTCGTGTACCCCGATTCCCGTGGGCTGACACCCACGGCTATTCAAGGCATGTAGGATGTGCTGAACCCTGCGAAGCCAGGGGAAGCGCATCGCTCGTGTCCTGATTCCCGCGGCATTTTCCGCGACGGATGCGCATCGCTTCGCTCAGCACATCCTACAACACTTGCGCCGTCGCCCGGCTTCATCGGCTTTGTCTCCTTATGCCCACTTCGAATGACAGTATTGCTTCACCGCTGTTTTCGCCTTTGGCCTTGATCTTGACGGGAAACTTGCCCTCAGTAGTACTGCCGATGGGCCAGTCAATGCTCCCTTTCGGATCCATTGTCATCCCGGGCGGTCCCTGTTCCAGACTCAATGAAATTTGCCCACCTTGAGGATCCGTGGCCTCAACCGAGGCCTTGTACACTCCCGCTTCGATCCGTTGATCGACTACTTTCAGCTCCGGTGGAGCGCTCGCGCAAACAATCCGCCGGACAACCTTAGCCCCGGCATCCCCGCTTGCATCGAACGGAGTTATGACGGCCATGACCTTGTCGCCGGCCTTGAGCGGCTTGTCCAACTCCACGTACTTCAATGCTTCCGTATAATCTGAAAGCTGCACCTCTTTTCCGTCTAAGGACCATTTCACTTCAGCGCGCTCGGTCCCTTCCCCCAGATCGAAATATATCTTAACTTTGTCTCCCGTCCGCGGCTGGGCGGGTTCAACTCTTATGTCCACTACGGTAGGCTTGACAGCCTTGTGCTCTCCCGGAGCGTCACCCTGGCCGTATATCGGAGACAGGCCGATGCAAACCAAAACGACCGTCAAAACCAGACACCGAGCAGCAACCATCGAAGCACCCTACCTTTCCCGCCAACCCACGGGCTGCAAAACTTTCTGGGGCAAGTTTACGTTAAAATTCAGGATTTGTCCTGTGCTCATCTGCACTATCACATGTGTCCCCGATGAATCAGGGACAGGATTACTCGCTACGCCCGACCCAAGGTCAACCTTCCAACCTCTGGGGTCATACTGATTAATCGTCCCGGTCTTTAGACCGATCGCCTGTACCCAACTGTCGAGAAATACTACTAGACCGGGGGGAATAATTCCACAATCATAGTTCAGCACATACAACATGCTTGTCCCTTGCGATTCACACTGAGTAGAAGGTGGCGTAGTCGCAGTGACAAAGACCAGCCCTCCCAATATGAGTGCCTTTCGCACCACACGTTCGCCTGCCTTTGTCATATCCGTGGGCGACGTGAGATCGAAGATACAGTTCCAGCAGGGATCGGTACATGCGTTTGACGGGTTTGCCGGCTCCGGGCACGTATTTTCCCCGCAATCTTTTGTGCCGTCGTCCTTTACCCACACGCAAGGCGAATCACTACTCTTGGGCCAATCCCGAATTGTATGCGGGCACGAGCCGTATGGCAACTGCGGACATCTTGGATTTATCTCTACTTCAAAATTCCCGAGCGACGGCGCGTTGGAACTGAAGAAGTTGCTCGACGGTGGAGTAACCAAATCTTTGAGGTTATAGATGGAGGTCCTCGATATGTCCGCCATGTCGTCATTCTGGCTATCCGGGACATCCTCGAATTTGCCTGCCCCGAAAATGACATGGAGAAAGTATCCGTTTGACGTGTCACTGTCAAAACTGGCCGCCGGCGGCACGGTGATCGGTTGCAGCAAGCCGCGGTAATAATCCATGTTGGAGTTTGTCGCCGGATTCCCCTCCCATGTCGACTTGGTCTGCCACCAGTCAACCCTCATGCCAAAAGTGCTGTTGGTCACAGGATTTCCTGTGGTGTGGTCTTGGACCCGATCGGCGAAATTAAACTTGATACCATAAAAGTTCCCCAACAAATCACCTACATACACGGTGTCAATATATCCGTCATCCCCCACACTGAGGTTAGAGTTGTTCAGCACGTCCAGCGCCAGTGGATCGGCCATGGAATAGGGAATGTAATTAGAGCCGAATTCGATTACCGGAAAGAGAGTGTAAAACCTGGTCGCGTTCATATTCAGGAATGCAGTCTGATTTTGGATAAGCGGCCAGTAATACCTGAACAGGTTTGTACCAGTCTCGATATCTATAGCCAAAAAGTCCGGTCGGAATAGATCGAACTTCTGCGCCGAGCTGAGCTGTTCAGTCGTCACGGTCACCGAGGGGTCCTTGTTGATGGTTGTGTCATCCTGAAAGATCCTTATTCCGCCTCCGATGAATGCAACGTGGCGGGCTTGGTTGCCGTCAAAATCGAATGATGTCACAGATGTAGGAGCAGTCCCGGTGGTCGCGGGATCCCCTGTATAAAGTGTCAGTCCGGTCGGTATTTTCAGTCGCCCCACGGCCGGTCGGGACCAGGCGCAGGGCAGGATCTTCAACTTTTCATATATTGTAGGATCAGTAAGGAACGGATAGGCAGTGCTCAAGCTAGCTGCCTTGCAGTTTGCATCGTTGGCGGTGTTTGCGCAGTTGGTGATAGAACGTGTTCCGCTTCTGTCATAGATTATTCTGTTCTTGAGCATAGAATATTCCCACAACACTACGGGATTGTTGGGGTCCGTGACGTCAATCGCAAAGTAGACATCGCCGCCGCCCCTCTCTCCGCCGAGTATAACCGTGCGCCAGCACCTGCCTCCGGGGCTACCGGTTGGGCAGTTGGATGACTTGATGTATACCTCCCATGATTGCGGCGCCAGGTCGACCATTGTCCTGTGTACACAACCACTTGCCGTAGCAGTGCCGTAAGTATCGGGCGCAAGGTACTGAAGTTCGGTCAGGAGGTTGCTCGGTGCATAGGCCCACAATTCCTTGCCTATGTCAGGGCATTGGCCCCTGGTAGGGTCGCCGTTGTGGCCCTTGGTAGCGTCACTGCCCGGTTCTGTCAGCCACTTTTGGCGCGTGCTGTCCCAACGGGCCATGAGGAACGCATGGATCATTCCGTCGTTAGCTCCGACGTAGACCACTTTGTCTCTGTAGTAAACGCAATCAGAGCAGGATCCGGCAGTGGTAGCAGTGCCGGAAGTGCAGGGGCATCCAGTGCCTTGGTTCCGGTAAGCATAAAACTCGTCCCGGTTGGGATCATGCGTCGAGACCGCGCCCACGTTGGGAGTCCCCACAACAACCGGCGTTGAATAGATTATGTCTCCCAGTCTCCAATTCTCACGGTCTCTAAAGGTGAAGGTGCTATCTACAATGTTTTCATCCCCTCGGACCCAATCGATCAAATCCGGCGCAGTCAAAGAGCCGCTCACTCCCAGCTTGGAAGCCCACGTCGAGGTGAGGGACGAATCCCAGGGCGGATTGCTTGGAGGAAACGGCGAACCTGTGTCGCGTAGCACTTCCGGAATGGTCAGTGTTGTTTTTGTGGTCGGATCCCAACTGTATATAGTCCGGGTGTTTGTGTCCCGGCTCTGCAATATTGCCGCGCCGTCCCAGCAGTTCTTGTTCGGGTCGGTGATTTCAAAACAGGGATTCGTTTCAAAATCATAATGCCATGTCATAGTGCTTTGATCGAGATACGGCCAATATGCCTCCAAATGGCCGCGCCACAGATATTTCCCGGGCGTATCCGGGTCAGAGGCATGAAACAGGCCGCGAATGATGATATCCCCTTCTTGCGTTTGCTGGGCAACTGTGGCCACTGCGCTGGCTGTGGCATTCTTCACCATAGCGCTCGACAGGACTTTCAGGAGGGCTGCTTGAAGGTCCTGCCCCTGGGAACACTCGAAATAATTGTCCGGTATCCCCTTATCCAAATTGTCCCCCCTCGTATCCTTATCCCAGTTCGCGTCCCACTCCTTACAGCAAGTGTTATACGAATGGCCTGATGGGAGCGGCAAGGTCGGATCGCAATACGACCTGGGCCACTTCATGCAAAGGCTCCCAGTGCATGGGCTTGGAGGATTACTCATGGAGTATTCACATGAGCCGGGATAGGTTGAAAAATTGTACGGCCAGCCGCTTGTTCCGCATGAGGTCTGATCGGTGAATCCGCCGAACATGGCTATCGCTTTCATCGCATTTTGGCCGGCTTCCGACGACGTGCCGAACGCGAAGATGCTGTACACGTCCACGGACTGGGTATCGGTAAGGCCGCTCCTCAGGTCGGTGGCGTGCATATCCCGCGCGGGCTTGGCAGGATCCACATAGTCGTAAACACTCTTGCCGTTCCATTCACCATCTGAGATTAGCACCACATAGCTCTTGCGACATGGTACGGCGGTGACGTCCCCGCTTACGGTCGTCTGGTAGTAAGGATCTTTCGACGTCCCCGGGCTTATGAAGTTGGAATTGCTATCATAGTGGCTGGAATTGGCCGTTGACTGCGCGAAATAGTCCTTCGCTGCCAACAGAGCTTCTCCAGTGGGCGTGCCGTTGTACGGATAAATGGTCGTAAACTTGTTGAGAAGGAAGTTGAGATCGGTGTTGTCGCAGCCGACAAGGATTTTGCCGACATTGCCCGAACTGGAATTGAAGTACATGAAGCCGTACCTGACCTGGCTAAATGTCTGCTGTATAATACCGGCGCGGGCGTTCACATCTACCCTGATCTTAGCCTGTGCCTGCGGTATGGACCCTATAGGAACGGTAGCGCCGGGCGGAAGTAATCTTTGACCGCTAAACGTGCTGGAGGCGCGGGGGTCGTAGCCTGTCAATTCCTGACTGGAGGCCAGAGTGTATGTTCCTGTCTGGCCTTCGCTATTGGCTGCTACGACCACATAATAGGTTGTGTTAGCAGCAAGGTTGTACGACATCGTTGCGACAGAACTTGGGTTGCTGTACGTGGGCCTGCTGCCTGTGTCCGAAGCCAGAGCATTCCCCGAAAAATCCGTAGTATTGAAGAGCGCCGAGGTACGATAGCGTGTGGTTCCCTGTCCAAGTCCCGGTAAGCGTCAGGTCAATATGGGTGGCTGAACTCCCGGTGGTGAATGTCCAGGCTTCATAATAGTTCGTGCCGCTCCACTCGTCACAGGTGTAGGCATCGCATTGCCATTGGTCGCAATTAGTATAGTCATAAGTGTCGCAGTGTTGGCGCGTGCATTCCCAGTCGGTGCAGCTTCGACTGCCGCACCACCCTCTCTCGCACTGAGACCTGTTGCAGCCCCAACCGCTGCTATCGCAGTGCCAGTTCTGGCAGCTCTGCTGGTCGCAGGTGTAGTGAAGGCACGGGTAGTCGGTGCAATGCTGGGAAGAGCAGGTTTGGTGAGTGCAGACACTGCCGAACGCCGGGTCCGCGGTCGTCACGTTGCCGGCATACCGCCCGCTTAACGACAGGTAAGTTGTCTTGGAAGTATACGTACCGTTGCTATAGTCGTCCGGGTAAGTGGATGCAGAATCGGTAGAAGCAGGACGAACGTAAAACTCCCCCTGAAGATTTGTGGACTCTACGCAGGTAACTCCTTTCCCCTTGGCCTCTGATGTAGCAATAATTGGAATCACAAGTTCCGGGTCCCCCTATAAGGGCCTGCAATGCAGCGTCTATTCTGCTCGCGGAGGCATAGTTGAGAATGTTGCCGCTGAGACCGGGTGTCTGTGCGACGCCCCGCATAGGATGCCAGAAGCGTCCCGGGAATACGCCTTTGCACAGATCCGGTGGCTGAATCAGGGTTTCCGTTCCAGGGATACGCCACCGTGAATGTGTTGCCTGAAACCGCAGTGACATAGTAGGCATTTCCATTCATCCCTGTGTGACTCGTCAATCCCTGGAATTCTACTAGCTGCCCCACCTGCAAGTTATGCCCGTTTGCAGTGAATTGTATCAACTCAGTTCCCGATGACGCTAACGTCCAATAAGTTTGCCAAGTTGAGCCTGTTCCGGGCTCATTGGTTGAAGTCGATGTGTGGGCAGTAGTACACATGTAGGACTTACCACCAACGGAAACCAGCGCATTCACAGCGTAAGCCCGACCGGATGCCCACACGGTCACAGGGCCGCCGTCCTGGCTAGGGGATGTGAAATTAAAAGGTGTCACCGGTTGCGTGGCTGCGGGAATCCAATATTTGTCGGCCGCATCATAAGTATAGTAAACGTTGGATTGGAAGATACCGTAATAGGTACGGGTAGGATCGTATACCGCATTTACTTTCGTACTTTCTGTGTCGTAGTAACCGTAGGCCACGCCGCTTCCCTTATAATTCGTGAACTGGTCATCATAGTAAGCTCGGAACTGCATGCTTCCGGAATAGTCCATCACTATCATTACATTCGGCTTGGTCGCCACACCGGCGACCGCGGGAACGCTTCAAGCATTGTAGGGCGTCGCCCCGCAAGGTGACGGGAGCAACACGAGCCCCAACAAGGGTAGGAGTACGGTGAGGACGATTATGACACGGGGCTTCATTTGTTTGCTCCTCCTGTGGATGTGACGGATGGAAGTACCATTACAACGACATTATTGGCCTTGCGGCATACGTACACCCTTGTGCCCTTTTGCACGGCACTCAAAGTAAGCGGCTTGGAATTCTGATCTATTACAACCACATTCTTGCCGGTGAGATCGATTCCAAGGTCGTTCTGGCCCGTGTACAGAGTAATGGACTGCGATGCGACCGTGGATACGTAGCTCGGCCCTACTATGGAATAAGCCTGGGCGATATAAGGAGCGATAGGTGAAGGAGGTGACGGAGTGGAGACCCCCATCACCTTATTGTCAGATGGGGTAGTCTGGCCGGAGGCTGCTTGCGCCGGCACGTTGGCGAGCAGAGAAATCATAAGGAAAGCAATCAGCCCAATTATGCTGACGGCCTTCGAAATCGGAATTTCATGCCGCATGTTTTCACACTCGTGTAAGGGCAAAGCATGCCGCGCCCATACCGATCGGGACGTGTCATCACCAGCAGAGCGTGAACGCCATCCGCACCCACGCGCTGCCCGCGAGGGCTTGCGGGACTTTGTCGTCATGGATATCCTCCTTCACGCAAAGAAAAACACATTTCAATATGGACCGGGGGAGGCCGCCATGGGCTAATACCACTGGCCTCTCCAATCTCATCGAAAATCCTTCCGTTTATCTCGGGTCGCAACTCCGCCAGGGAGCCTGCTGCGCAACCTCACTCATAGGCGCCATCGTGCTACGCGGAGGTTCCACTCATTGTTCCGTTACCTCTCTCCGGCTCCTAGGAGTCTGACATACTAAGTTTTTCCCGTACCAGTCTCTGAGAGATCCCGATACAATAGTCGCCATCGTGCCACGAATTCGGGAAAGTCCCGCGGGACGCGGGATTACGCAACAGCCTCCTAATAGTCCCCCGCCTACGGGACTCGGCCAGGAAAATGTCCATAGTTCGTGATCGTGGAGGCGGAGCCTCCAGGTCAGGCATGCTCAGCCAGAGTCCGAGAACGAGAAATAACAAACTCCCTAGTTCTCTGAATTCCGTCGTCCGTCGGAATGACGAACGACAAGAATGACTCCCTGTTGATTAAAATCTATGAGACAATGCCTGGGAACGACTCAAAAACAAAGAGGGTAAGTACCCCGTTAACGTCAGCCCATGTTATTGTGAAGAGTTAGTATCCCCCGTTCTGCGGGAAAGCGCTCTCCCCCTGCCAGTTGGCCTACGGGCCAGAAAGATGGGCAATAATCGTACCACTTATAGCGTTTTCAATCCCAATGCATGGTCCCGTCATCAGACCCATTATTTTCAGTCCCTCAATCAGGCAAAATGTGACAAAATGTTGTACGCTCTTTGACTGGACAAGTTATGTAACCATAATCATAGACATTATCTCTGTCAACAAGGTGGACAGGGTGTTAAAAGTTTTAATACCTGCTATTTTCAAAAAAGAGGAGATCTTCTCGTGCGGGGAACTCTATATCGAATAAAACTCTACGGCCATTCCGACAGCGACACCGAACTGTTTTGTAGAAATTTGGCGGCTATCCTGGCTATTGATGAGGAAAAGGCTCAGGCTCTTTTACGCAATACGCCTGTAGTCATAAAAGAGGGGATTCCACGGGAAAAGGCCGAAGAGTTCTGCAAGCTTATTGAGCAGATCCGTGCCCTCTGCATAATCGAGCCGGTTGACTCGGAAATACACGAAGATGCCGTTCCCGCGACTGACCGGGACTTTGCTCTGCAAACCAGAGCGATGAATGAATTCGCGAAGAAAACTTCTCCTGGTTCATGGATCTGGATGGCAGTGCTTGTCGTTACTGCCGGAGGATTTTTGCTCTTCGCCGGAGGCAGCTTCATATCATCTATATGGAGTGTCTACCACCAAAACCGGTCGACAGTTTCTTCACCGGTGCAAGACGCTCAGTCTACTACCTCTGGGTCCGGGCTTGAGGTCGCCGCCCCCAGTCCGGTTTCCGCGGAGGATCTGTTCGCCCGGATTGATGCGCTCAAGGCCGGGATAGAATCAGCGAGATTCGAGTTGGCTCAGGCTGAAGAAATCCTGGCGGGCTTGTATAAATCACCTCGCTCCCAGCCCAAGGAATTCGAGGATCAGGCGCTTATTATAAAGGGTTTGCGGGAAAAAATCCGAGCTGATTTGGCTCAACTCCAAGTCCTGAAAGGAAAATTGGAAGAAATTGAATAAAGTAGCGGATCGCTGTATTTGCTCGGATCGAAGACGTAAGGCAGCCTGATCTGTTGACCATTCCCCGTCAAGTGCTTATTAATGAAGATAGATCACACGCTGTCGTAGTTCCGGAAGGAAGCGTACACCGATTTCCTCGGTGAAATTGCCGACCCTATACCGGGTGCCGACAGGTGGTACCGCAGGATTCACCAGCTTAGCCTAAGATCTATATCCCAAACACACTTAGGATGTATATATGAAAACGCCATGTTATCGTCACCCCGAAGCGGAGGGGAAGTTCTATTGTCAGAAAGATGGCAACTACATGTGTAGAGAGTGCGCGTGCTGTCATTCTCCTCACGTCTATTGCCAATTTCGCACAGCCTGCGTGATTCATCTCTTAACCAGAGAAGGAGAACTTGGGCCTTGCGAAGGGTTGCAAGAACGCGAGGCCGGCTGAGGACCTGGTACGAATGAGAGCGTCTAATTTCAAAGCGGTTCTTCCTGTTGCGAGTGCTCGGGGAGGTGGCGTTTCCTTTCTTGAGACAGCAACCAGCGCCGGAGAATTCTTGCAGGGGATGACAAAAGAGACTGCAGTGTTTATATTGAAACGTTGATGGAGCGAGACTGACATTCCTCGCCGCCAAGCATCTCAATATCTTGGATATATCCCATGACAAAACGTGATTACTACGAAGTACTCGGAGTGGCCAAAAACGCCGGTCCGGACGAGATCAAGAGATCGTATCGCAAGCTGGCGCTCAAGTACCATCCGGACCGGAATCGCGGGGATAAAGACGCCGAGGAAATGTTCAAGGAAGCCGCAGAGGCTTACGAGGTCCTGAGCGACCCGGAAAAGAAACAGCTTTATGACCGCTTTGGTCATGCGGGGCTCCAGCAGACAGGTTTTCAAGGGTTTCGGGATTTTGACGACATCTTTTCATCGTTCGGAGACATTTTCGAGGAATTCTTCGGGTTCGGTGCCAGGGGCGCTAGGCGGAGTCGTGTTAGGCGGGGCGCAGACCTGCGCGTCGATATTGCCATCGATTTCATGGAAGCCGCCACCGGGAAGGAAACCGAGATCGAAGTCTCTCGGCACGAACCATGTGATGAATGCCACGGGACCGGGACCAGTGGTGGGGTCCAACCGTCGGTCTGTCCTACGTGCGGGGGCCGCGGCCAGGTGACGCGGTCGCAAGGATTCTTTTCCATTAGCACGACGTGTCCGACTTGCCAGGGTAGCGGAACTGTGATCAAGGATCCGTGTCTGAAGTGCCGTGGAGTGGGGCGGAGCCTCATAAAGAAGAAACTTTCGCTGAGGATTCCCGCTGGTGTTGACACCGGATCGCGTCTCAGGCTCCACGGTGAAGGCGAAGATGGAGATCATGGAGCACCGCCTGGCGATCTGTATGTATTCATTCACGTCGAACCCCACGATACCTTCCGCCGCCAGGACGACGACGTGATAGTGGGCGTTCCCATACCGTACAGCCTAGCTGCGCTCGGGGGGGAAATTGAGATTCCCACTCTCGATGGTCCGGAGCATTTTGAAGTTCCGGCAGGCACACAATCGGGGCAGGATTTCCGAATTCACGGCAAAGGGATTACGCATCTTCGAGGCCGAGGTCGCGGGGATCTTGTTGTTGTGGTATACATAGAGACTCCCAAGAAAGTGAGCAAGGCGCAAGAAGATATTCTCCGTCGGCTTGCTGAAATCGAAGGAGCTAAGGTTGCCCCGGAAAAGAAAGGATTCTTTTCGAGAAAGAGATAGTCGTCAATGAGCTTACGTATGATTTCTCATGGAATATAGCTTATGTATACCGAAAGAATTGTGGTCCTTGGGGTCGGCAACATACTTCTGAGAGACGAAGGAGTCGGTGTAAGGGTCGTGGAGGAGTTGCAGCGTCGTTATCTATTGCCTGAGCAGGTTCAGGTCATTGATGGGGGTACACAGGGCCTCTGGCTCATGTCCACGATTCAACAGGCCGACAGGCTTATTGTTGTAGACGCAGTGCTCGGTCGCGATGAGCCCGGCACTTTGTACCGCCTTGTGGGGGAGGATCTCCCCAAAGGCCTAAGAGCAAAGCAATCTGCACACGACAGCGATTTGGTCGAGGCACTCAACCTCTGTTCCCTCTTGGACGCGGGACCGAAAAGCGTCGTCGTGGTCGGCGTGGAGCCCGAAAACATCCAGCCTTTTGGGCTGGAATTGACGGAAACGGTCGCTGCACGCGTGGACGAATTGGTTCTCAGGGTTGTCGATGAGCTGAAGATACTGGGAATTGAACCGCAAAAAAAAGTTTGAACCAAAGGGGGGGGTGTGATAATGTAAACTACTTATGAGGGAACATCTTGCCGAATTTCGCGGGATTTCCTGCTTGTATTTATTCAATGAGGAGGCTTGATCATGAAGAACAAGGGGAGAGTTGTTCTTGGAATTATCTTAAGTGTTGCGGTTCTAGCAGCTTTCACTCTGGCTTATGCCGCCACAAAAGCTCCTGAAAAACCTATCACCATCGAGAGCAAAGATGTTTTCAAGAAGTTCAAGCAGGGACCTGTAATCTTCAACCACGCCAAGCACAAAGCAGCCCCGTGCACAACCTGCCATCACGTGTACGAGAATGGCAAGAACGTCTGGAAGGAAGGTCAGGAAGTCAAGAAGTGTGATGCCTGCCACAAACTAAAGGCCGAAGGCAAGGTTCCAGGCCTGGAGAAAGCCTTTCACAAGAGGTGCCAGGGTTGCCACAAGAAACTAAAGAAGGAAAAGAAACCGGCCGGTCCAACCGTGTGTAACAAGTGCCATCAGAAGAAAGCGGCCGCGGCCGGCGAGAAAAAGTAAGCTCACGACTCCCCGCACACAGGACATATCCAAGCCCTCTCCCATTGGGAGAGGGCTTTTTTTGTTGCCATTAGCATTCTCGCTTACGTGGGGGGCAGGCTTTCCGCTGACGGCAGGTTGGAAGAAACTATCTCAAAACTGTTTTGATGCCTGGAATCGGGCCACGATGGCAGCCTCGTGCTGAAGCACCAGGCTACTTTCTATCGCCCCGATGGGGCTTAAATGCAAGCGTCCCGTAGGGACTGCAGATAGTAGCCCGGTCCCCGCGGAACTCGGGATTGCCGGGAAAAGGGAGCATCGTGGTACGAATTTCACCCATGCCTCGATTTTGAGACAATTTCGGAAAGCCTGCCCCTCGGGATTAATGGCTCTTGCCCACTGAAAACTTAATGCTTTCTCGATACCGAGAATTCTTCTTGACCTCACACCCGTGCCAAGGGTAATAATGGCTCCTACAGCATTTTTCAAAAATCCTTTCCGAATGGGCACGTCCCTGTAGGTCCGACGGATTCCGGAACAGGTCCGAGCAAGGCACTTGGGCTCAGTTCATTCGGGGTTTCGGCTCACGCCGGAACGACGTGAATTCACAGTCGGGAACAGTTTTCTGGAATCGCTACGATCTCTCCCTCAAATTGGAATTATAACGGTCTATTATTTTGATTTTTTTGTGTGCTTTTTGAATGCAAGGAGGTTCCTATGAAGACAAGCGCTTCAATTTTCACTCTGTGGAAGTCTGCGATCTTTTTGGTGATCGGGGCGGCAGCCCTCATCCTGGCGTTGCAATACACGTGCGTTCCTATAATGGCTCAGGAGACGAGCACTTCAGCACCTCAGCCGGTCGAAACCAGGCCCAAGCCGCCGGAATCGTCGACTCAACCCGCACAGACCTCGCAGCCAAAACAGCCATCAGCAGCGCAACCTGCTGAAACGCCTCAACCCAAGCAGCCATCTGCCGCCAAGCCCGAGGCAACCCCCGCGCCTGCGGCGCAACCGCCGGCAACTACTCCCCCTCCGGCCGCGGCTCCCACCCAAAAACCGGAAGTAAAACCTCAGCCGGCACCAAAAGAAGCTGCTCCGGCACAGGCAGAGGAAGCCAAATCGGAAGAACTTACCAATGAAACCTGCTTCGGTTGTCACAATCCCGATATACTTACCATGTCAAAAGAAGACTTGGCAGATCAAGTGGTCGTGGAAAAGAAGCCTCTTCCCGCCAGACCGAAGCCGCCTTTTATTTTTGGAAAATTAAGCCTCTCGATAAATCAGAAGAAATATGCCGATGGAGTCCATGCGGACAACACCTGCGTGTCCTGCCATACGGACGTGAAAGAAGTGCCGCACAATGAGCGCCTAAAGGGAGTGGACTGCAAAGAATGCCATGAAGATGCTGTAGAAAGCATTGCGGCAGGAGCCCACGGCAAGAGTGCGGGACCCAAGGCGCCCGAATGCATAGGATGCCACGATGTGCATTACGGAAAGAGCATGGATGCCTATGCAAAAGACTTTGCCCGTAAAACTTGTGTGGATTGCCACAAAGCAAGCGGCATGAATACGGTCGCCGCGCAGCACCGGAATCTATATGAAAGACGTCTGCACCTGACTCTGAAGTGCATGATCTGCCACCAGGGCAACCAGCCCGGTGTTCATAATATTCTTCCTGTCAAGACCAAAGTAGCCCGTTGTCAATCTTGCCATACCAAAGCCACGATACTCTCGAAAGAAAAAATGAAGCCCATGGGGCTGGGGCAATACATAACTCAAACGGGGTTCATTAATGCCGACAGCCTCAAGAAGTTCGGTTACGTCGTGGGCGCTAATCGCATTCCCGCTCTGGACATGATTATCATTCTTGCCGTCATAGCCCCGATTGGTCTTCCAATCGTGCATGGCGGGTTGAGATTTCTCACAAGACGCAAGGGACCGTTGCATTTGCCCGAAGAAAAGATCCTGCTGCATCCGCTGATGGAAAGGATCTGGCACTGGTCCCAGGCTCTCTGCATAGTCCTTTTGATTATCACCGGGGTCGTGCTTCATTGGCCCGAGAAATTCGGCGATTCGTTCCATTGGGCGGTCAGGTGGCACAACATATTCGGGACCGCAGCGGTAATCGCCTTTCTGTTCTGGCTGATTTACAACCTGGTGACCGGACGGATTTCACATTACTTCCCGAAAAAGGGAGAGATTCCTCATGGACTAATAAAGCAAGCTAAATTCTACGGTTACGGCGTTTTCAAGCATGAACCGCATCCGTATGCTCCCACAGAGGACAACAAGTTCAATCCCCTGCAGAAGATAGCTTACTTGCAGTTCCAGGTAATTTTGCTGCCTATCTTATTGATCAGCGGAATCCTTTACATGTATCCGAGCACCTTCAAGGGTGTGATCAATGCTATTGGCGGCATGACGGTGCTCGGAATCGTGCATCTAATTCTGGGGGCTGTCTTCGCTGCATTTCTGGTGGCTCATCTCTATCTGGCCACCACCGGAGAGACGATCGGTGAGAACTTCAAGGCGATAATATTCGGCTATGGCATCAAATCGGACCATAGCGAACACAAGTAACGCGGATCCGACGGCGGCAAAATTGCACTGAACTGAGCACCAAGGATTGCCACCGGACGCGGATGCGCCTGGATTTGTAGAACGTTAGCGGTAGTGGAGGCACCTGCCTGTCTAATATAGATTTGTAGGATGAGGTGAATCCCGCGTCTTGCGGGATGACCCTCATCAAGGGTCGCAAGCCTTGCCGATATGCTGTTCTACGCCAGGAACGCGAGTGATGCGGATACTCCCCGCTACTGTCGGGGTTCACCGCATCTTTCGCCGGTTGGGCCTTTACAGCTTCCTGCAGGAAAAGCCTCGCCGGAGGCCTCGTGTCCGGTTGCCATCTTCCCCTTGAGTCTGTTAGCGTTTTGCGAATGACCCCGAAATGAGTTCGGTCCAGGAATCGTCTCCGGGTTTGGGAGGGAACGGGATCTGAGGTCTGGATTTAAGCTCCGTCCAGTGGCTCAGTCCGAAGAGGATGCTGATTTCCCGCGTGATTGGAGTGTCACGTACGTCCACGAATCTAAGCAGGTACCCCAAGTTTTGGTCCCACCAGTCGTTCTTGAGAGGGATGATTTCGGGAATCTTCAAATGGGATCCTTTGTCCAAATCCCAAGTATATTCCGCGAAGGGCCAGAACCTGTACCGTGAGAATACGAGGCCACCTTTCCGGAACCTTTTTTGTATGGTGCTGATCATGAAAAACTTCCGCTCGGTGAAGACCTCGTCATCTCCGACGGATATGTAACCATCGTTGAATCCCGACGTGATGCCTTTGTTTCGATCCTTCTTGTAAGAATAGAAAAAAAGAATGCTCAACTCATCTATACCGCCGCCGGTTCCGTAAGTGAACAGGGGTCTTAGGCTGTACCGAGTGTGGCCTGATGGGTAGTGGTGATAATAAGTGAATACAGGCCACAACAGGTCTATCGTTGTGTCAACCCGCGTGTCCTGCCGCATATACAAAGGAAAGGGGAGGGCCCTGTAGGTAGAAGCCTGCTCGGTGCCAGGGTACTTGTCCACTTTTTGGAAAAAAGGCCACAGGAAAAAACAGTTGTAATAATCGTTTCTGATTCGGTCTTTTCCAAAAAGAGGCCAAACCTTGAAGGCCGTACGACCGGGACTTCGGGCATACGTGATCAAGGGCCAGAGCAGCCGGATAGTACGAGCATCGTCGTCGGTGCTTTCGTAATAAAGGGGGAAAAGCAGAAAGAAATTATTGTCCACGCCGTAACGGCGATAGGTGAATCCGTAAAACGGGAAGAAGCCCCAGTAGCTTTGCCCCCGATCCGAGCGCCCCTGATACAGCGTCAAGCAGCGGGAATACCCGTCGAACGGCGGGATTTTGGACCAACGGCTCTCGAAAAAAGGCGTAAACCTTAGCTTGCTCTGAAAGGTCGATTCCTCCCGGCAGCCGAAAGGGTAGAGGAAATCTACTCTGTCGTAGATCCCTCCGACCTTTGTATGGTACAGCAACGGCGGAAAACCCCAACCTTCTCCCAAAGTCCATGCTCTGGAGGGCGCTGTAGGATCCATCCGCCTGATCGTCAGGTCGGGATCAACAGCGAACAGGGTGCTGGGAGCCATCAAACGAAGAAAGTCATAAGCTGAACCAAGCAGAGGGTCGGGCTGAAACAGAGTGAAGGCCAGGACCATCGCCAGAGCTGAGCAGGTTCCTGCCGCGGCTTTGGCCAGGGCAAAGAAGCGGGGGTGATTCTCCTTTTGCAGGACAGTCCTTGTGAACTTTGATTCACAAGGATCTTTATCTGCGCTTCTATCGTGCCCTATTGCCGGGGTCATTCCGGCCACTCCTACCTGAACACTGAACCGAGAATGATAGCCAACGTGCTGATCGGGGTAGCCTCTGAAACGTCCTCAGCCGTCTTGTTCATGTTTCGGATCGCCCGGCGAGCTTCAAAGTAAAGCTCCGGATCGTTGACCAAGAGCCCAATTGTTCCGCGACCTGACTGAATGCTGCTGGATATGCCACGCATGTCTCGCACGAGGCCATGGGTATCCCGGTAGAGTGATTCGTCGTTGACAAGCTTGCCAAGCGTTCCTCTTCCGCCTCTGATATCTCTTGTAACACTTGCCAAGTCGTCCACAGTGCGGTTGATTTTGGTCCTGTTTCGAGAAACGATCTCGTTTACGTTCTTTGCGGCGTTGTCCGTGTTGTCCACGGTGCGGTTAATTTTACACTTGTTTCGAGTGAGGATCTCGTTCAGGTTCTTAGTGGCACTGTCCGAATTGTCCACGATTCTGTTAATTTTTCCCTTGTCCCTTTCCAGAATTTCTCTGATATCCTTGAATGACACATCTGCATTGTTGACGATTCTGGCGATCTTCTGTGAGCCTTTTTCGTCTATAAGCTGCCTTCTGGCCTCCTTTGTGAGGACTTGCAGGTCCTGCGCCACGGCTCCTATTGTTTCGAAGACCTTCTCATTGTTTGTGGGTTCTACGACTATCCTGATTGTTTCGCCGGGCTTCAGTTTGCGTGCATTGGGTCTTCCGGGTCGAATCTCGATATATTTGTCACCCATGAGGCCCTTTGTCCGGATGTAAACCCGGGAGTCTTCCGGTATAGCATCGCGGTAGGCGTTATTTATTTCCATCTCGACAAGTGCTTCGCTCCTCTCGGGTTCATAAACGATGTCCTTAACGCTTCCCACTCTGATGCCGGCAATCTGCACTTGTGCACCTTGAGCCAAGCCTTCCACAGTATGAAAGTACGTCTTGAGGACGAATCCTTCCTGAAAGCTAACCCCTAATACTCTGAACCATACGTAAGCAGCGATGGCAAGACACACCAAGAAGAATATCCCTACCTTCGCTTCCAGTGAGAACTTGTTCATTCAGTCGTTGCCTTATTCCGTCACTCAACCACTATGGGCCCGGTCGGTGAACCAGTGATGAACTGATAAACCAGTGGATCAGAGCTGCTCGATATCTCTTGCGGCGTGCCTTTTGCCGCTATTTTGCCTTCGTAAAGGAGCATGATCTCATCAGAGATATTTAAGACGCCCTGAATATCGTGGCTCACAAGCACATAGGTAGACGGACGAACAGTGTGCGTTGAGATTATCAGTCTGAAAATCACCGCCTGCATGATCGGATCAAGCCCAGTAGTGGGTTCATCGAAAAAAACTATGTCAGGTTCCAGAGCAAGTGCACGGGCTAAACCTATCCGCTTGCGCATGCCTCCGGAAAGTTCCGCCGGAAACTTGTCCTCATGTCCGCTCATCCCAACTTCGGACAGTTTCTGCTGAACAATTTTGTCGATTTCCTTTTCCCCGAGCCGGAGATGTTCCCTGACGGGAAACGCCACGTTCTCCTTCACAGTAAGCGAGTCAAAGAGGGCGGCGTCCTGAAACAGTACTCCGAAACGTCTGCGGATCTTGTTCAGCTCCACGGTCTTCATTCCTACGATGTTTTTCCCATCGAACAAAATCGCTCCGCTATCAGGCTCTTCAAGCCCGATCAGCAGCCTTATCAGAACCGATTTTCCTGCGCCGGACCCGCCTATGATTGTTGTCACGGATCCTGATCTGATGTGGAAGCTTATTCCATCCAGGATCTTCTGACCGTCGTACGATTTGTGGACATTCTCCACACGGATCATTGAAATTCCTGAGTAGAAGCTCTCACATAGCTTTAAACATCATCGTCGTCATAACGTAATCCGAAATCAGTACAAGCACAGAAGAGGCCACAACCGCGGTGGTAGTGGCCGCGCCGATTCCTCTGGCCCCTCCGGTGGCGTAAAAGCCCTTGTAGCAGCACACCAGAGAGGTAATGAGTCCGAAAAACAAAGCTTTGATCAAGCCTTGAACGACGTCGTTGGATACCAGATAGTACTGAACTTCGGACATGAACGCGCCGCCGTCAACGCCGAGATATCGGGTGGCCAGGAAATAAGCACCCACCATCCCGGAGAAGCTGAAAACGAGGGCCAGCAGAGGTGACGATATCGTTGCGGCAAAAACACGCGGCACCACCAGGTACTGAACAGGATCAACGGCCATACTGCTCAGAGCATCTATCTGCTGAGTGTTCCTCATGCTCCCGAGTTCCGCGGTCATGGCGGAACCGACGCGGCTAACGAGCATAAGGGCGCTGATAACAGGTCCGAGTTCTCTGGCAAGGGCCAAGGCTACGGTCGCTCCCACCAACCCTTCGGCTCCGTAGCGGTGCATACCGTTGTAACCTTGCAAAGCACTCACCATGCCGGTGAACGATCCCGTCAATACGATGAGGAAAACCGACTGGGTTCCAACGAAATCGAGTTGTCTAATGAATTCTTCGAAACGAAAAGGAGGTCTCACAGACCAGGCGAGGGTTTTGCCCAACAGGATCAGGATTCGGCCCACTTCATCCAGAAAGAGACGAAGAGCCTCCCGTAAACCGACTAGCGGCGACCCAATTAAAGCAAGAAAGCTCACCACTACCATCCCTCAAAGGACTTCAACCGCTAAATGGGCCCAGTCCAGACTAATACGAAATGGTCAACTTATGACACGGCTGCTTCGTTAATGAAGATCCAGTCATCCCAGCGCTGAACATTGACAGGAAGAGCCTCAGCACAAGTGCCTACGGGTAAGTCGCTAAAGTGAAATCGAGCTCTGTGACGGCTCAAGTTGAATATCCACGTTTTTTGTCTGTTACATGTCATGCCTGTGGCACACTCACCGCGTCCGCGACTAATAGACTTTTCATGGCAGCCCGTAGATCGTTTACGGTTAAGGGTCTCCGGCCATCAGCCGTCCGGTTCGGCTATTCTAATCTAAATATTTAGAAAATGTCAATATCCTGATGATAAAAAAAATATATTCAGGACACACATTTAATTTCCAGATCAACAAGTTGAGAACATTCCGGATAATGGCAGAGAAGATGAGAGGCGAAAAACCAGGCGAAAAATCCCCCTGGAAGCAGGCATTGGACCGTCTCGTGCCGGCCTTTCAAAATTGTCGACCGACCTATAGAGGTAGCACGTGCAGCACATCGGAACGAGCGTGTTGAAATGAAAAAATCTGCTGAGATTTCCGGTCACGATTGAATGGTTGCTTATTTCGGAAAAAGCCATTGCATAGGCGTCAGTGGAGTGATATCGTGGTCCTCTGGAATGACAATATCTAATTATGTCAACTACATAATGGAGCAGCTATGCCTTTCGCCGACTTTGTGCATCTTCATGTCCACACCCAGTACTCTCTGCTCGATGGGGCAATCCGAATTCCGGACCTTATCGCCAAAGTCAAAGAATACAAAATGCCTGCTGTGGCCGTTACGGACCACGGGAATCTTTTCGGAGCAATGGAATTCTACACAACGGTGCAGGCGAGTGGGATCAAGCCTATCATCGGCTGTGAGGTATACGTGGCACCAGGTTCCCGCTTCGAACAGTCCGCAAAAGTAGGCGAAACTACATACTACCACCTGGTTCTCTTGTGTGAAAACGAAAAGGGGTACCGCAACCTGTGCAAGCTCGTCACGATGGCTTACATGGAAGGATTTTACTACAAACCTCGCGTCGATCATGATCTGCTGGAACAATGCAACGAAGGGCTGGTTTGTCTGAGCGGGTGTCTATCGGGTGAAGTTCCTGCCCGCATCCTGGCAGGAGATAGAAAAGGCGCAGAGAAATGCGCTTCCTGGTACCGCGATATTTTTACCCCTGAGCGTTATTATTTGGAATTACAAGAGAACGGCCTCGAAGACCAAAGAAAGGCCAATACAGGTCTCATTGATCTTGCCAAAAAGCTCGACCTGAAGGTGGTTGCAACCAATGACTGTCATTACCTGGATCGAGCAGATCACAAGGCCCACGAGGTTCTCCTTTGCATCCAAACCGGTAAGAAACTCGCTGATACCAAGAGATTGAGTTTCAGTTCCGACCAGTTTTTCTTCAAGTCACCAGAGCGAATGGCCGCGGACTTTAGGGACATTCCCGAAGCCCTGAAGACTACTCGACTGATCGCGGAAAGGTGTTCTCTCCTGCTGGAGTCCGGCCAAATCCACATGCCCCGATTCGATCTGGGAACGGGTCAGACGCTGAGGCAACGTTTCCAGGAGGATGCGCAACAAGGTTTTGAAAGACGCCTGGCCAAATTAGGGGAACTGGGCCGTATAGATAGCGCCACCGAACAAAGATATAGGGACAGGCTTGACCACGAGATCCGCCTCATTCAAGAGATGGGTTTTTCAGGATATTTTCTCATTGTTGCAGATTTTATAAACTTTGCTCGTGAGAACAGCATACCCGTCGGTCCCGGTCGCGGCTCCGCCGCGGGTTCACTTGCAGCCTATTCACTGGGAATAACCGACATCGATCCAATCCGTTACGATTTGTTATTTGAGCGATTCTTGAACCCTGAACGTAAAAGCATGCCTGATATTGATGTCGATTTTTGTATGCAGGGACGCGATCGGGTAATCGACTATGTGTCCCAGAGGTACGGCAAAGATAGGGTCGCCCAGATTATCACGTTCGGCAGGATGCAGGCGAAAGCTGTTGTAAGAGACGTGGCCCGAGTGCTTGGATTTCCCTATGCAGAAGCCGACCAGATCGCGAAGCTGATCCCTGATACACTGAAGATGACCCTCGACAAGGCTCTGAAAGAAGAGCCGCGGCTGAGAGAGATGATGAAACGGCCCGAAGTAGCTGAACTCATCGAAACTGCGCGGTCTCTTGAAGGACTGACACGCCACGCCTCTACACACGCAGCCGGCATCGTCATCTCGGATCGTCCCCTTGTGGAGCATCTTCCGCTTTATCTTGGGAACAACAAAGAGACCTTGACCCAGTTCGACATGACCTGGGTAGAAAAGATCGGCCTGGTGAAGTTTGATTTTCTCGGACTCAGAACCCTGACAGTGATAGATCAGGCCCTGCGTCTAATAGAAAACTCTCGTGGGACAGCTTTAGACATCGGCCTGATCCCTCTGGATGACTCAAAGACCTTCGACCTTCTGTCCAGGGGCGACACGCTGGCCGTATTTCAGCTTGAATCTTCCGGAATGAGAGAAGTTTTGACGAAGTTCAAGCCGTCTGTCTTCGAGGACCTGATAGCAATTCTGGCACTGTATCGTCCCGGACCTTTGGAATCTGGAATGGTAGACGACTTCATCAACCGGAAGGACGGCCGAACGCCGATCAAGTACCCGCTGCCGGAGCTGGAGCCCATTCTACGCGAGACTTACGGTGTAATCGTGTATCAGGAACAGGTTATGAGTATTGCCACCTTATTGGCAGACTATTCGCTGGGTGAAGCAGATCTGTTGCGCCGAGCTATGGGAAAGAAAAAGGCCGAAGAGATGGCCGAACAGAAGACCCGCTTTCAAAAGGGTGCGGCCAGAAACAAGATCGACCCGGAAAAGGCGACATATATTTTCGAACTTATGGAGAAATTCGCTGGATACGGCTTTAACAAGTCACATTCGGCCGCCTACGCGATGGTGACTTATCAGACCGGCTATCTTAAGACGCACTATCCTGCGGAGTTTATGGCGGCCCAGCTTAGCTGCGATGCCGGCAATACGGATAAGGTCACGCTTTACGTGTCCGAATGCCGCAGCATGAAGATTGAGATTCTTCCGCCCCATGTCAATGAGTCCTACCAAGATTTCCGAGTGGTTGACGAAAAGATAATCTTCGGGCTGGCCGCGGTAAAGAATGTAGGTGAGGGCGCAATAAACTCTATTCTCGAGGCACGTGCCGAAGCGGGGCCTTTCTGCGGTCTTCAGGACTTCGCCAGGCGAGTAGACCTGCGGAAAGTGAACAAGAAGGTGCTTGAAAGTCTTATAAAATGTGGTGCCTTTGACGGAATGGGATTTGCCAGGAGGGCCATGTTCGAGGCGTTTGATGTCGTGTTGGAACAGGCCGCGAACTTTCAACGGGAAAAGAAGGAAGGCCAGTTCAATCTGTTTGGAACGGAGTGCGTTCCCGGGTCTGAAGTAAATCCTTCCGATTCATCGATTCCGGATCTCCCGGAGTGGGAAGACTCAGCTAAGCTGAATTATGAAAAGCAAGCAATGGGTTTCTATCTTACCGGCCACCCGTTGGTCAACTATGAAAGCATCGTCCGGAGATTCATCAACGCCTTCGCAGACAACTTAGGCGCAGTGACTGAATCATCCCAGGTGACTATGGCCGGCCTCGTGAAAAAGATAAAGGAGATCAACACCAAGAAAGGTGATCGCATGGCCTTTGTCGCGCTGGAGGATCTCACGGGAGTCACGGAAGTAACTGTCTTTTCAGATCTATACGGCCAGTGCCGCGATTTGCTCCGATCGGGGGAACCGCTGGTAATCGCGGGAATTCGAGAAGGAGACAGAGATGCACCGAAAGTGTTGGCTCAGGAGATCTATCGGATCGAAGAGGCCCCCCGACGTTTCAGCAAACGCATGCAGATAAGGATATCCACATTGGGGGCTGATCCGCTCCAGATCAAAGATTTGAAAAGAATTCTGGCTCGTCACAAAGGCCGTCTTCCGGTGAGCCTTCATGTGGTAATACCAAATCGCACTGAAACGGTCATCAGTCTTAATTCGGTTTCATGCGATCCTTCCGAGTCTCTTCTGGCGGAGGTTCATGATACCCTGGGGAACGAAGCCGTATACTTCGAATAGCGGAACATTCAGCCCCATGTTACCAGGCTCATCGAGAGAGGATTGAAAAGGTAAGGGTGGAAGGGTAGCACCCGGATGCTGTAAGCATAAATCCCGGTCTCTTCGCACGGGATGGTACCTTCGAAGCGCCAGATCCCGTCAGTTGGATTCTCGACGCTCGCCATTGTGGTGACATTGCGGTTCATCATCCGTTCGGAATCTTGATCCACACGTCCGTGGCAAAGGTCCACCGTGACCTCCTCGTCCCTCAATGGTCCGAGTTGTATGTTGGCTGTAACGTGTAGGTCCTCGCCTAGAGCTACGTGATCTCCCGTAGGCAGCGAAACATCAAGTATTTTCACCTCCTTCCACAGGCTTCGAATTTTATGCTTCCAGTCCTTGAGTTCGCGAGCTCGGCTGAGACGGTTTTCGCCGAGAATTTGATGCGCCAGGCCGGCTTCAGTGTAATAGTCCTCCATATACTGTTCAATCATCCTGTGTGAATTGAAACGAGCGCAAATCCCGGCCATGCTGTTCTTCATCATTTCAATCCAACCATGCGGGTGGCCGTCCGGCCCTCGATCGAAAAAGAGGGGGATGACCTCCTTTTCCAAAAGATCATAGAGTGACTCGGCATCTATCCGATCTTGATATGCAATGTCCTCATATTCCTCCCCACGGCCTATGGCCCATCCGTTGGTCCCGTCATAAGCTTCAGGCCACCAGCCATCGAGTATACTCAGGTTGAGGGCCCCATTGGCGGCCGCCTTCATTCCGGAAGTCCCGCAGGCCTCGTTGGGCCTCCTGGGGGTATTGAGCCACACGTCCACACCTTGGACGAGACAACGAGCGATGTTGATGTCGTAGTTCTCGAGGAAGACCAGTTTGCGGCGAAATCCTTCCGACCGGGCCTGATGCACAACTAATTTGATCATTTCCTTGCCCAGGCGGTCCTGAGGATGAGCTTTGCCTGCGAATATGAACTGCACCGGCCGCCGCTTGTCGGAAATAATGCGCAACAATCGGTCTGGATCGCTGAACAAGAGGCTCGCCCTCTTGTACGGAGCAAATCTGCGGGCGAACCCGATTGTCAGCGCTTCCGGATTGAGGATTTCCTGGGCACGGCGTATGTCTACGGCCGGTCCAATGCTGTAGCCCCCAACGGACTTAATTTTGGCGAGGTATCTGCTGCGACAGAAGGCCACGAGACGTTCCCTGCGTGACTCGTGCACTGTCCATAACTCATCATGCGGTATATTGTAAACTCTGGACCAGATCTTGGTGTTGTCCGGCTCCTCGATCCAGCCTTCGCCGAGATAACGGCCGAAAAGATCCGACATCTCCTTGGAAAGATACGACGGTATGTGTACGCCGTTAGTGACGTAACCGATCGGAATATCTTCCTCTTCCACATGCGGCCACAGGCTGCCCCACATTTTCCTTGAAACTCGGCTGTGAAGTTCGCTCACAGCGTTCACACCCCTGGACATGCGCAGAGCGAGAACAGCCATTGACAAAGGCGAACTTCGGTCATCGGGGTTTTGACGGCCCAGATCCAGCAGGTCTTTCACAGTCATCCCGAGCGATTCCACGTATCGCCGGAAGTAGCGATCCACCAGGTCGGGGGCGAAAAGATCTATGCCCGCGGGCACAGGGGTATGGGTGGTGAACACAGTGGAAGCGGCCACGGTCTCCAGAGCGACGTCGAAGGGGACTTTGTACGTGATCATGGACTGTCGAATCCGTTCAAGAGCAGCGAAAGCAGCATGTCCCTCGTTTAGATGATAGACAGAAGGCCAAAGGCCGAGCAAATGCAGGGCTCGTGCTCCGCCTATCCCTAGTAGAATCTCCTGTCGGATCCGCATTTCCGATCCACCACCGTATAGTTCCGCCGTGATTTGCCGGCTGCTCTCCGAATTGGAAGGATGGCTGGAGTCCAGCAGATACAACGGAATCCGGCCCACCTGAATCTTCCAGACGAGAATCTTTACGTTCGAGCTGTCCAGTTCAAGATCGAATGATACCTGATTGCCGGTGCCATCCAAAACTGGCGTAATCGAGAGGTTGTAAAAATCGTTGTCGGGATACGATTCTTGTTGCCAGCCGTCAACGTTCAGATACTGTTTGAAATAGCCTTTCTGGTACAGTAGTCCCATGCCTATAAGAGGGAAGCATAGGTTTGAAGCGCTCTTTAGATGGTCGCCGGAAAGGATTCCCAGTCCGCCCGAATAGATGGGCAAACATTCACCTAGTCCAAATTCCATGCTGAAGTAGGCGATGCGGTAATCAATAGGTCTTTCCAGATTGAAGGAATAAATTCCGGGATTGCTCATGTAATCTTCAAAATCTTTTTCGGCTTCCCGTATTGCATCCATGAGTGGTATGTCTTCCAGGATTTCCTTTGTTCTTTCAGGGGAAAGGCTTCCGAGAAGCATGATCGGATTGTGCTCGCAATCCTCCCAGAGGTCAGAGTCAAGCGCCTGAAAAAGGCGTTGCACATCGGGATTCCACGTGAACCAGAGATTCATTCCGATGGTCTGCAAAATCTGTAGTTCGTCGGGAAGGTCCGGTTTTACAATCAGGTGACGGAGTTTCATGAGCACACCTCTCTCATACAAAGCTCACGCGAATAGTGAGCGACCCCTGCAAAACGTAATCACACAAGGTGTGTCTAACAGGTGAATGAGTGAGCTGTCAATCCCGCCCGGAAACCATGAGGCGCTCAAAGGCTCATCGTGGAGCCTTTGAGCGCTTCTCCTGCTACGGGTCATCTACAACTGCTCTACGACTTTTCTCAATTTGCCTTGCACTTCTTTAGCCAAGTCCTCGAGATCCGGATTGTTGATTGCCTGCATCGATGCGATGGGATCTACAGCGGAGACCTCGACCTTGCCGTCCGGAGTTTCCTGAACAATTACGTTACACGGCAACATCACTCCGATCTTATCTTCGGCCAGCAAGGCCTTGTAGGCCAAGTGGGGGTTGCAGGCGCCGAGGATCTTGTATTTTCTGAAATTAACATCCAGTTTCTTTTTCAGTGTCTGACTAACATCAATTTCTGTGAGTATGCCGAATCCCTCTTTCTTCAGTTGGTCGGTTACTCGTGAGACTGCTTCCTCAAAGGCAAGTGTCACGGTTTTGCTGATGTAATAGCTCATTATAATCTCTCCTTTCCCGCAATAATAACGCTAGCGCCGGTCTTCATTTGCGGAATCCGCTAATTTTTTGGCGAGTTGCCCCCATCCTCTTTCGACTCAAGAAGTATATCAGGGCTGCAACACAAACAATGACGGTCAATATGAGAGCAATCGTCTCGGCATGCGTAGCTATGAGAGTCCATTTTTCGCCCAGAAAGTATCCCAGCGAGATGAATGTGAGAGACCAGATTAGCGCGCCCGAGTACGCAAACAGAGCGAATACGACGACTCTAAGCTTCACCGTGCCCGCCACGATCGCAATCAGGTGTCGAAAACCCGTGAGGAAATACCCAAACACCAGCGCCCATTTTCCGAAGCGCTCAAACCACGAGTGAACAAATTTCAGCTTGTCCGGAGTAACATGGGCCAAATAACCAAATTTGTCGATGAGCCTGGTTCCCGCGACCCTGCCAATCGCATAGCTCAAACTAATTCCGCACGCGGTGCCTAAGAAAGCGGCAAGGATAGTTTGCTCCGGGTGTAAGTATCCTTTAGAAATGAGGTATCCTGCGCAAGTCATTATCACTTCGTCGGGAAACGGCACACCTACAATTCCGAACATCAAAAGACAAAAAAGGCCGATATATCCGTAGTGCACAACCCAACTTATAATTGTTTGCGAGGTGATCTCCATTACCAACGCACCTACGGCGGGGCGCGGAGCAGATCCAGCGCCCGAATCGGGCTGCAGCAGCACAGCGGCTCCTGAGAGCCGGCTCGACAAACCGATATGTAACCGTTCACCCGGCGATCGAGATTCGCCGCTGGGTGCAAGGAGAACGCAAAGAAAAAGATAGTTTATTCCGCAGCACGTGAATCACCGACGTATAGAGTCAAGCCTGGATCACTCCCATCGTAACCAACCGAAATTTGCTGTGCTCTATCGGATAGAAGAGCAGCGAAAACGCAATTCTCTGCGGTCTCTGCGGTGACTAATGCAACGATTCTTCGCTATTGTCACTTTGAGGATGATCTCATCCGCCTCAAAGCCGAAAGAATGTTCAGGTCGAGCCGCGTAGTGATTTTCTGACACATGAGCGGGAGTTCCCGACCTTCAATTCCTGCAAGCCCGTACGCATCCAAGACCAATTCGTCCGCGGGTCTTTCTCGATAGATCTTGCCGACCACTACCCCCAGAAGAGTGTCGAAGCACCCAATGACATCCAATTTGGAATATCGCACTCTCAATCGGAGTCGACCAAGCGGTTTCTTTTGATCGAGAGCGTTTACAACTTCTACATCCCCCAAGGCATGAAGTTGATCTCTCAGAAAATTCTGTATTAGCGTCTTGACCCCCAGGTCTTCAGGGCCGTACGCTGGCTCGACCCAAAGTTCAATCCGATAAGGAGGCTCAATTGATTCTCCGACGCAGGCCTCTTTCAGTAAAGACGCAACGCTCGGGGAGCCGGCTGAGGTGAAAGGAGAAGTGGATTGTGCGCAAGCCAAGGTGGGCAAAAGGAACAGCAATGCGGCTGCTATGGCCAATTGCATTGAAGACCGCGTCTGATGTCGGGGCATGGCATGCCGTCCCCCTACATGACATGTACTGCTCTCGGATAGAGATGTAGGGGCACAGAATGCGGCGCCCGCTCTAAAATCGTGGAGAAGAGCGAATCTCAGTGCAGCCCACGATAGTGCTGTCGGAAATTTCACTGCCAATTCTGTCCCCCTTAACCCCTTTATGTATGGGGTGAAAAGCATTCCCCCCTCTTTCAAGGGGGAATGCGTCCGCTGTGATAGTGGGCCCGAAAGAGCTGTCACTTCTGCCGGGCCAACTCGAGCAAACCCGCAATTTGGCCTCGTACCAGGATTAATCCATGGTGGTAGCGAGGAAGATGGTCGCTGACCCTCTATGTATTTTCAAACGAATCACCTTATTTTTTTTCGCCTGTGCAACCTGCTGGTTAAAGGATGCGACATCGGAGACAGGCTTGCCGTCAATCTCGAGTATCACATCACCTTCCTGAAGTCCCATTCGGCTACCCACGCCGTCAGAGTTTACTTGCTTGATAGAGAGCCCCGCGCCTTCCTTGAGGCCCATTTTTTCCGCAGTAGCTGCCGGAACCTTCTCCACAGTGATTCCCAAGTCGGACGAAGTCTCGCCCTCACCCCCCGTGGAGCCGCTCGGCATTGCTTCGGCGAGCGCTTTCGGCGTGCGTTCGCTCACTGTCGCTTCCACATCTGACGTCTTCTTATCTCTGAAAATCGTCATTTTCACTTTGGTCCCGGGTTTTTCCAGGCCGACCATGTTCTTGAGTTCCGCAGCACCTGTGACCAACTTTCCATTAAACTTCAAGATGACGTCGCCGGCTTTAATACCGGCCTTTTCGGCGGGGCTGCCCGGTACCACCTGTGCCACCAGCGCCCCATTAGTGTCGGATAAGCCAAAAGACTTCGCGAGCGAATCGTTAAGGTCTTGTATGTTCACGCCCAGCAGTCCCCGAGTGACCTTGCCGTGCTTGATCAATTGGTCCATAACGATCTTGATGGAGTTTGACGGTATGGCAAAGCCGATTCCTTGATATCCGCCGCTACGAGTCGCTATCGCGGTGGTAACTCCAATGACTTCACCCTCGATGTTGACTAGAGGCCCTCCGGAGTTACCCGGATTAATTGGCGCATCGGTCTGAATGAAGTCTTCATAACTGACGATTCCAACGTTGGTGCGGCCGGTGGCACTCACGATGCCCGCCGTCACCGTACCGTTAAGCCCGAATGGATTGCCGACAGCCAAAACGATCTGGCCGACGTGCAACTTGGACGAATCCCCGAACTTGGCAACCGGCAGGCCGGTGGCAGGGATTTTAATCACTGCAATGTCGCTATCCGGGTCAATACCGATCACCTTGGCAGTATAAGTCCGTTTCCCGGTGAGCGTGACCTTAATTTTATCCATTCCTTTTACTACGTGGGAGTTGGTTACAATCCTTCCATCAGGAGAGACGATAAACCCCGAACCCATAGCGACTTGCAAAGGGCCTCCGTGGCCCCGTGGTATCTGTCCCTTGAAATGCTTTCCAAGGTCATCCCCAAAAAAATCATGAAAAGGGAAATTTTTGAAAAAAGGCTCCAGGCCCTCGGGGACAGACCCTCCTTTCCTCGTCGAACTGATGTTTACTACTTCGGGGGTCACTCTCTGCGCGACCTGAACGTAGGCATCGTCTAGCTGCTTCAGAACCGAGGGCGCGGTCTGAGCATTCTCAGCGGTAGCGGCAGTTCCCATAAAAAACACAATTGCCAACATCCCAATAGGAATGAATAGCTTTCTGCAACCAAAATCAGCCATAGTCTTTTCTCCTTCTTTCAACCTAAATCTTATTTTTTCGGTTACACCCAGTCGCTTTTGCACCACGATGTATCAGCGGGCTCCACAAATAATTACCGCCGGTCATCCTGTCACGAACGCAAAATCCGCCATCCGACGAAGCCAGTACGAACCATGCGGCGGCGTCCTCAAACGAAACACATTCGTTTCAAAATTTCAATAGGTGAGACATATCCAGGAAAGGGGTGAGGTTACCTTTGCGGGAATGGCCGCCGGCCACAAAGGCATGAATGTTGGGATAGACCTTGAAACATTCGATAGTTGGCCCCTGGTCAATCAAAACCAGGGGCCAGGCAACTGTCTCCGGAAATGCGGTCGTCAAACACTGGCGGGAGAGCACAAATGCGGTCGAATCACTGACTTTGCCACTTGTTCTTTCGTGGCAACGAGGATGCCTGCACCAGCAAGGAGGCTACCCTTTTCCGCCTCCTCCACGAAATCTCTAAAATACTGCGTGTATGTATGGCCCGGTCCCATGAGAGCGCCAATGCAATCTAGCGCTTGCTTCCGCCAGTTCGCGAATGCCCTCGAATCAAAATCGCTGTCAATAACATTCCAACCTGCTTCAATTAAATTGTCGACCAACTGTTCGACTGACACACTCTTCCTCCTTTCTTTTCGGCCAGAACTCCCGGGCTAACAATTTGGGGTCTCGACAGCGAGGGTTGTCTTCCCAGGGTCGGTTGCAAAACCTGCTAAACTATCAAGTCCGCGTCACGGTGCACTATGTAGCAATTTCTGGAAACGGCACCATCAATTCACCGTGACTGTGCGACCAAAAAGTCCACATCGAACCGGTAAATAATTGCGAAGTCGCCCGGGTGAAAGTCCCATGCAATTACCCGGGTTTTGCAACCGACTCCGGAAAGCAGCCCTCCTTCCGCGCTAGATGTCTTCATTCGGATTTCCCCGGTTTCTTCGCATATGCTTGAGCATGATTCATGCCAACCAGACGGGAATGTAAAGAATTGGGAGAAAGTGCGTAAGATACCGCATGGTTGTATCATGGTTCCCGTTTCGCTGGGCTCAGGTTAGCCGTGAAACCGGCTGGGCGAGAAATGTCCCGCTTTCAAGGCCATTTCTAGAATACATAATGGTGTTAAATAGTTATCGTACGGCCTATTCCATTGCGGGCGGGTTAAAAAAACCCGGGTATGTGCGAATTCCCCCCGCGGCGCAGGGAGCCCCCCGTGTTGGACCATAGCTACTTTCTCCTGATGCTGCGATGTCTGCAAGGGGGGCCATGCTCAGCCTTTGTACGTCAGAACACGACCCCAGAGGCTTTTGGTTCCCCAGAGCCCCGATCGCAGGCATTCGAGCTGCACGATCTGGCTATGATCTACAAAGAGATTGACCTCCGGCCCATAGTTCTTGATGTACCAGTCGAAGACTTCAGGGTCTGCAGCTTCAAACATCGGCATTTCCAGGCCGAGGGCATTAATGATTTTTGCCACCACATCAGTGCGCCACACTTTGACGTTTTCCGTGATCCCTTCCGATTCGATCATGATCATGTACGCGCCGGCATCTACAAAACGCTTGGCCTGGATGATCGTCCACTCTGGATCTCGGGTCCCCTCGGTTTCCAGTTCACTTACAGCGGTCGCTCCCCCGGCTCCAAATTGGATACCGACCTCCGGTTTGGCTTTAAGCCCGGCTTTCTGAACTTTCTCAACCAGCCGTAACCAGTCATCAATCGGTATCGTTATGAATCCGCTGGAAATCTCGACAATGTCGAATCCTAGTTCCTTGCACTCCTGAATATACCGAGCGACTGCGTCAGGGCCTAAGGCCAGGACATGTTCAATGAAGCCGCCGGTGGAAACCAGAACATTATGCTCGTGGCAGATGTCCAGGAGTTCTTTAACAACCACCCTGGGCATGAGACTGAATGACCCGCCTGCGAACTTCAGCGAGTCCACGTACCGCCCCATGGTTTCCAAAATGTCTTGCAAGTAGCGTTTTCCCATCGGAGTGTAATACGGACCGCGGATTTCAGTTATGCCTCGTGCGCGTGGCTTGGACTGGCGCTCATTAATTCTGAGAAATGCAAACGCACGCTCATCTTTTGGAATTTGCCGTTCGGCCATTGTTTATCCCCCTTCTTCAAAATTGTCGTCAAATGATCCGCAATAATTCCGGAGTCACTTTTCCCTAATTTTCTCCAGAAGTCTGGTTAAGTCCGACACATCAATCGCATCAAGTTCAGCCACCGCTTCCACAATTTCTCCCAATAAAGATGTGTTGCAATGCTTAGCGGCCAATGCCTGAACCTTGGCTATCTCACTTTTCCAGCTCATGGGCCGAGTATGAAATCCTTCGTAATCAGTCACTTCTAGCGAAATTTCCGTACCTTTCCGCAGCGAAACTGTAATGCGACATGGGACCTCGTCGGGAAAGCGTCGGCTGTAGTCGTCTGAAGGAGTAACTGAAATCTTTCGGAGTAGGGCCTGAATATCGTCGCTCTGGATGCGTTCCGACTGGTATTGTTCAGGCATGACCTGGTCATCCAGAAGCGCGGCGGCAATCATATAATGCAAACTATGATCGGCCTGCTCTTTGGTTCTGACAACCGTCTTGTCTCCTTCTTCGCCTCCCCCGATAATGTGATAGGCCACGTCAAAGATCTCTATCTTTATCTTCTCCACCTCAGAGGCCCTGAAGCCGTGTTCACGTTTCAGTGCGAGCACACCTTCTATGGCCGCCTGAGAATGGATTTCCGCATTAAACTTCTTGACAATCGTTTGTCTCACACGTTCCATATTCTCCTTGGACCAGTTTATCTCGAACCGGCCCGCGATAGCATCCATGAACCCCTTGTTGCCCTCGAAGACCTCCAGAGGACCTGTGACGCCTCGCATCGCGAGAAAAGTCGCATGCGTCGCTCCGAAGGCAGTATTGGGATAAGCGAGGCCTTTCCAGTTGGACAACGTCCCGGTTCGAGTGACTCGCAAAGAGTTGAAGGCTGTTCCGCTAATTGCAATGGCATTGGCGGTCTTTGTCTCGTCAAGTCTCAAGGCCCTGGCCACTCCCGCGGCAACAGCATAAGCTCCTTGCGTGGTGTGATCGAAACCTTTGGCTCGGACCGGGGCAACGTCACTGAGACGGCACTGAACCTGGTACGCGACTGCCAATGCGGTGAGAAGCTCTCGACCGCTTGTGTCCGCGTACTCTGCCGCAGCTAGCACTGATCCCATGTTGTCGCTGGGGTGGCAAGTTTCATGTCTGGCAAGATAACTGTCGTTGAAGTCCAGGTAGCGAACGAGCGTGCTATTGAAAAGTGCCGCTCGATCCGGCGCGGTCTTGCCGCTTCCGATGAGCGTGCATAGAGGCGATCCGCCAAAATCTTGCACCTGGCTACTTATGAGTTTCACAGTGTCTTCATCCAGAGCGCCAATTGCGCACCCAAGCGAATCAAGGACTCGGATTTTGAGGTCTTGGCGGGCTCCCTCGGAGATGTCGTCATAGGATGACCGCACGACGAAAGAAGCCATTTGATCAACCAGCGTCATTGTACCCTCCGTTCCATCACAATTCATCAGATCTTCAATTTAGATACGTGAATTCATGCAGGCACATTAGTTACCTTGCAACGCTCGGTTTGGTATGTGAGATCTAAATAAACAGTAACAATTCCAACAAAGAAACCGCATTTTTGAGGCGCGTGTGTATATATACGACCTCGGTGTCGGCATCTATTCGCCAATTGTTCCACTGCCGATCGATAGATCTAGTGTAGCACATATTTGCAGAAATAGCCGCGCTAAAGTGCATCAGAAGGCAACTATTCAGCTACGCGGAGGAATAGCCGGTTGCCCGGCATTGCGAGCGGAGCGAAGCAATGACAGTCTTTTCCCCGCGCAACCGAGGGATTACATCAAATGCGGCGCAGGTCAACATAGGCAAGGATCTGCTTTTCGCGACAAGAAGATGTGGCAATTGTGAAGTGTTTGCCATCAGTTACAAATACATGGGAACTTTCTTGAAACCCCAGTCTCACTGCACTGTCTTGTTGAATAATAGTGGCGATACTGTCGGCCCTCTGGTGCGGAATCGAAGGGGCCTGTGCTGAATAAAGGGCAGGAGTCCGATCTTATTCACGGCTTATAGCAGAGAAGATCCATGTCAATTCGGGTGAAAAGGGTTTATGAAGCCCCGGAAAAGGAAGATGGTTACAGGGCGCTCGTGGATCATCTCTGGCCTCGTGGTATAAAGAAAGAAGATGCACACATAGACCATTGGTTTAAAGAAATTGCTCCCACAGATGAGCTTCGAAAGTGGTTTGGACACGAGCCGGAAAAATGGGAAGAGTTTAAGCGCCGGTATTTCCTGGAATTAGACAAGAATCGTGAGACGGCGGCAAAGTTGGCCAAGAAGGCGAAGGCAGAGACAGTGACTCTGGTGTTTTCTTCGAAAGAAGAGCGTTTCAACAATGCAGTTGCGCTGAAAGAATACCTGGAGAACAAGGTCTAGCGTTCGCCCAAGAAACACAATCTCGGATGACCTGCCGCTTTGAGCAAAAGATGCTCTGCGACATCCGGCGAACGTGGTTCCTCGGTTTTTTTGAGTGGTGCGTCAAAGAAAGTCATAATCTGGCTCGGAGCCTGTCGAGCAACAGGCTCCGAGGGATAACCGGGAAACGTCACGAGATCTTTCAACTTAGAATTTTAATTGGTATAGTGAAAGTTGAGAAGAGAATTGCGCGAGGAGGGGAGTTTCATGTTGCCTGGTGTAGTCCTGGTAATAGTATACGTAACTATTGTGATAAGCCCTTTGTTGCTGGTGACCGCGCTCGGTTTGCACAGCCCCAACGAACTGCTTTATGAAATCGCTCGAAGTTTTGCTCTCTCAGCGTTTGCTATCCTCTGTATCCAGCCTGTACTGTCGGCCCGGCTCAAATGGATTGAGCGTCCTTTCGGAATGGACATACTGAGCCGTTTTCACAAAATCATGGGGATTTTTGTCACTCTACTCTTAATTTCACATCCTCCGTTCCTTGTCTTGGGCGGGGGCGGACTGGAGTTGATAACGTCGCTCAGTGAACCCTGGTATATTTGGCTTGGAAGAATTGGGCTTCTGGTTCTCTTGGTGCACACCTTTCTGAGTGTGTTCTCATCACGTTTGGGTCTGAAATTCGAACAGTGGCGTCGGATTCACTACATCTTGGCTCCTTTGATAATCGTCTTGGTTTTTGTTCATAGTTGGGAAACAGGTGATGATTTGAAGGAATTGCCTGTGCGAGGTTTGTGGATCATTCTTCTTCTCATATTCTTTAGTGCCTACCTATACCACAAGATTTTGGAACCAGCAGTTCTATCCCGCTGTCCATACCGGGTCCTAGAAGTGAAACAGGAAATCCATAACGTGTGGACGGTGAAGATGGCTCCCCCTGAAGGGGGTCTATCATACGATTATATTCCCGGCCAATTCCATTTCATCACCTTTTACCGTGGTGGGAATCTTCCTGTAGAAGAACACCACTGGACAATTTCGTCCAGTCCCGCACAGAAAGAATTTATAAGCTCCACAATAAAAGAATCAGGTGATTTCACCTCTACCATAGGCTTGACCAAGCCGGGTGATAAAGCGGTGATTCAAGGGCCGTTCGGCAGATTTTCCTACGTGCTGCATCCAGAAGACAAGGAGATGGTGTTTATAGCCGGAGGAATAGGGATCACGCCATTTATCGGTATGTTGCGGTACATGCGTGATACGAGAGCCGATCTGAACGTAATCCTTTTGTACGCGAACCGGTCTGAAAAAGATATTGTATTCCGCGATGAACTTGCCCAGATGGAGGTGGATGGGAGACCTGCTCTCACGGTTGTTCATGTGTTGAGTAATCCAGGAAGTGACTGGACTGGAGAAAAGGGATACGTGGACCGGCAAAAGCTTGAACAACACGTTGGTCCTGTGGAGAGAAAAGCCTTCTATGTGTGCGGTCCCCCTCCCATGAGCGCTAAAATAATTGAAACCTTGCTACTTATGGGGGTCCCGTACAACCGGATTCGCACAGAGATATTTGCCCTCTGAGGGCCAAACAGGATCGAGGGGTGAAATAATGCGCTTTAGAAGGCTTAAAATAGTTTCAATAGTAATAATTGTCATCGTGTTATCGGTGTGCGTGTGTGTGGCGCTGGTGAGAAAGTTCGTAATTCCGGCCCCACCAGGTAAACATCACGCGTGCGTTGATTTGTCTCAGACGAAGACCATAGACTTCGGGAGTTCGATCCAGCGGAACAATGAGGCTATCCGGCTTGTTCAGTCCACCGTTGGAACCGTCAAAATGTGATGGTCCTTGCTAGTGTTTGGCTTGATGGCCAGGGGGCATCTGATGGATCCACCTCGGTCCTTGATATAGTCCCTCGAAAGAACGTCAAATGCCCTTGCTACCCGTCGCCTGGTCTCCTCCGCCAAAATGGCCGGACCTCATGTTGCTTCTCACAATAAATTGACCGACTTTATTCTAATTATTTGGGACAGTCCTCCTGACTTTTGAGATTGTTTGGACCAGCCCGGGCTGTCATGCCTGATGTTTGGTTAGATTCGTCAGGTAACCGAAACTCACATTCCGCATCCTTTTGAGGCCATACTACGACATTTTTGGTTTTGGATAACCAAATGATATTGTTCAGCAACATCCCACTTGCCGTGACCGTCGCCGCTCTGTATCGGTAAGCGTTGTGTGGGCCGTCCCGTCTATCGTGCAAAGGGCCATGTCAATGAGCACATGTCTGTCACCCTTGATCCCCCCGCTCCCTAAATCGGGAACCTTTGTCTGGGCACAGTTATCAGGGTGCCAGATGACATGAATAATAGCAGAATCAGGTATTTGAGGCAATCCTAAGAAATAGCAAAATCGCGCCTTGTAGTGGTGCGGAATGGAAGCCGAAAGTTGGCCGGTGCTTCAGCGCCGGCTATTGGATTGTCCTCTCGTTGTTCGGAATTTCTTGATCATACGGTTTTATCATTCTCGATCGCGCCGGGAATTCGACGCGATAAGTAAAAAACCAGCGCGGGAGATCCCAGGGATTGCGGTTCGTGGCATCCTGGGACAGGGTACAATGGCAGTTGACCGGCAGCGAAAAGATAAGTATGCTTTGAGCTTGGCTCAGAGACAGAATTTGCGTTAACCGAGAAACCAATGATGCCTACAGTTCGGCATCGGCTTCACCGAAAAATCGAAAAACTAAAGACTCTTGTATTGGCTCTCGGCACACGAGTGGAAGAAAATGTCAAGCTCGCTGTCAAGGCTCTTGGACAGCGCGACGCGGAACTCGCTCGCAAGGTTGTCCAAGGCGATGTGGAAATTGACAGGCTGGAGATCGACCTCGACGAGGAATGCCTGGAGGTTATTGCTCTACACCAGCCAGTGGCAGCGGATCTGAGGTTCATAGTCGGCATTCTAAAGATCAATCAGGACTTGGAGCGCATCGGGGACATGGCAGCGAATATTGCGAGGATCGCCATAGATCTTAAGGCAGACCGCCCCATAAATGTTCCCGATGATCACTTCGTCATGGCGGAAGAAACCGTGAGCATGTTGCGCAAGACATTGGACGCCTTCGTAAACATGGACAGCAGCGAGGCTTTAGAAGTCCTCAGGGAGGACGACCGCATAGATCTCAAGAAGCACAAATTACATAGAGACTTCGAAGAAAAACTCAAAACTGACCAAGATAATCGAAGTGCTTTTACGCATCTGTTCCTCGTTTCTCGTCATCTGGAGCGCATTGCCGACCATGCGACCAATATCGCCGAGGATGTGGTGTATATGGTAACCGGGGAAATTGTTCGACACCGACGAGCGTGAAGAACAGCCTTCGGTCGATCGGTGAAGTTGTCCACGGCACTAATCGTTCAGGTACCCAATCGAGATTGCGTCTGTCCCTCGCACACGGCAGACGTTCTCGTCCGAGACAGCAAGTATCTACTGTGATTGAACGCGCTTGAAGCCTATATGGGCAGCGATTCCGTACGGTTCGCTATCCGAAGAGCTTTTCAGGGACAAAATCCCGCGGGCGGACCTCAACCATTGAAAGGGCTTCGGAAGGGCAGGTGACCTGGCACAGCCCACATCCCATGCATTTTTCAGGATTGACCTTTGCCGTCTCGTCTTCCTCCTGGCTTATTGCTCCGAAATAGCATCTCTCCAGGCAAGTTCCGCACGAGCTGCACAGATCCGGGTCAACTTGAGCCGCAAAGCGGCTTGGTTCGATAACACTTATATTGTGTTCGATGAGAATCGGCATTGTTTGACAACAACAAGGACAACAGTTGCAGATGAACTGGTCAACATCCTGCTTGTTCATCACTACGTGGATCAGACCATCCAGTTCGCACTGCCGCACTAAATCGAGGGCTTCCTGCTTCGTGAGCTGCTTGCCGGTTCCACGTGCGAGGTTGTAGTCGGCTCCTCGGTTGATCTGCAAGCATGCTTCCAGCTTCTTGTCGCATTTATGCATGGTCAAACGGCACGTGCATTTCGTCACAGTGATGTTTCGGGAGTTCTCAATAATTTCTCTTATATCCTCAAAGGCCAGCACGTGAGTTTTGGCCTGAATGGAAATCCCAACAGGTATGACCCTTGTGAACGGCCGGGGAACGCTCTTGCTGACCATTTTGGCCAGATCCGGCCATTCAGATTCCATATAGTCTCCCCACAAATCCAGAAACTCCTGAGGAGCAGAAGGCCAGAGAATGGACGCGTCGTGGAATTGAACCAGATCTCGACACATCTTGTAAGTCGGGGGATCGGTCTTGGATGAAGGAAAAACTAAGCCCTTTATAAAAAGATTGTGGAGCATGCTGGCGACCTCATCTTCGGGTCGTTCCAGTTTTTGGGCGACGGCCGGTGCGTTCCCGGGCAATGCCAATAGTAAGTCCGCCTCGGCTGGGTCGGCAATGATCTGAAAGAGACCTGCAATCCTCTTTGATTGGCCCAGTCCTATTCGCTTCGCTAACTCGACGTAGCGATCACTCATTATGTTGTCCCTTCGCTTGTTTTGAAAATGCTTTCTTCTTTA
>CAVSPC010000038.1:0-110647 GCA_963729795.1 uncultured delta proteobacterium
ATAAAGTCAGAGATGCTTCATATCCGCATGCTGTCAGGGGCAGAAACCTCGGAGACGGGTGATGGAGATTTTTCGAATTTTGGGTGCTTTTGAGAGCCATCCTGAGCACCGACGTTCAGGATAAACAAAATCTCACGGTTAATCGTTTGTGTCTGACGGTCGTTCCTTGCCGGTTCTCAGAGTTGCCTGCATGCGCTCCCTTTGCGTTCTCCTTCAAGGATTTCCAGACCGGCAAGGCATCCTCCTCCTTCCACTGCAAGACACGACAAGGACCCGCGACATTTCACGAGTGATCCCTGGTCCATAACTTGGATCACGTCGCCGGGGGCCAGAAGTTGCTCTCCGCGGAGGGAACTTTTATATTTCTTTTCTTTGGCCATATTCTAACTTTTAAATCAAAACCGGTCCAAGCAGGCCGTCTCCGGCAATGTGGCGCTCACCGGAACAATGTGGCCGGTGCTTCCCGAAGAAATCTTTTGTAGGGCAGAATTTTGGCCAAGCTTCTTGGCCTCGGAAGTGGCCTGGTCCGACGTATTGGAAACCTGTGCCGTTAGGTTGTTGCCGAATGGAAGATGACCGGTGATGCAGCCGGAAAGAAACATAGAAGCAAAAATAAAAATAGAGACAAGGTATTTCATAACAGGGCTTCCACATAAAGAATACCCTCTCTCCGTCTATCGTTAAATCACAAAAACCTGCTCAGGTCAAGGTCTATTCACGGTTACTGAGGCATGTTGCGATGGAATCGGTCGGATCAAGCCAGCTCCGTCATTTCCCTGAAGATGCGCTCCACTTCGGCCTGCATTACGCCCGGCTTCTATCGGCTGTGAGTGATCGTCCCCGCCAGGTGCAGTATTCCGTGGATAAGTAAGTAAAGGACCATTTCGCCGTTGGTGTACCCCAATCGGGCAGCATCATCCGCGGCCCTGTCCGTGCAGATAACAACGTCGCCGAGCAGATCGGGCTGCGGCACGACGTGTGGCCCCTCGGTCTGCGAGAAGGAGAGCACGTTTGTAGTTTCTTTCTTTCCCCGGTACTTGTAATTGAGTTCAGCCATCTCATCCGCATCGACAAGCACGAGTGAAAGTATTACCGAGGGATTACAGCCCAAGCCTTCTAATATTTGTTCCGTTTTCTTCCGCAGGTCGTCCGGATCGATGTCGATCCTTTTCTGTCTGTTGTCTATGAGTATCTCCATTGGCGTGTTCCTGCGTCCCTAAATTCGCGGGGTAAACAATTCGCGAGTGTAGAACTCCCTTGCAATGATCTGACAAAGGACTTCGTGATGGCATGAATATCTTTAAGGGTCAAGGTGGATCTGTCCAGTTGGCCTTCGCTGAACAACCTCATGATCAACGTCTGCACCCGCTTCTGAATCCTTGCAGGGGTGGGATCGTGGAAAGTCCGGCAAGCAGCCTCCACCACGTCCGCCAGCATGACCAGCGCGGCTTCTTTGGTCTGGGGCCGTGCCGCATCGGTACTTGTCTTCACTAACGGTTTGATGACTTCTTTCGGCTTTTTCAAGCGCCTTGTTATAAAAGAACTTTATCAGGCTGGTCCCGTGGTGCTGTTGAATAATGTCGACGATCGGCGAACCAAGTCGATATTCTCGGGCCTTTTCGACACCGTGCTTCACGTGCGACACGAATCAGGGCGCTCATGCTGGGCTCCAGCCTGTCATGGGGGTTGCTTCCCGGCCCTGGTTTTCGATAAAGTAAGTCGGCTTGGTCTTTTTCCCGACTTTACCGATGTCGTGATAGTAGGCCCCGACTCGTGCCAGCAGCGGATTTGCGCCGATCAATTCGGCAGCAGCTTCGGCCAGGTTCCCCACCATTATGGAATGATGGTAGGTTCCGGGCGCTTCAAGGGACATCTCTTTGAGAAGGGGATGATTTAGATTGGCAAGCTCCAGCAGCTTGACGTTCGTGGTGTATCCGAGAGGCTCCAGGAGAGGGGCCAAGCCCGAAACCAGCAGTCCCGAGCAAACCCTCCCGAGAATCCAAGCCTTATCGGAAAAATCTCTGAGTGACGTGATCTGCCCGAGGGCCATTTTGATGGCCAGGATCGACATCATGTTCGCCAAACCTACGACAAGGCCGGCCCGGAGCACTGAGCTCCGATCCGTTATAGGGTCATGCCGTGGAGCCCCACGATGCCCGAAATGAAGTAGAAAACGAACAGGTAAATGTCGCCTTCCACGGTCAATGACCCCGTGAGAGCCGTCAAGGCGGCAAATATGAACGCTATCCTTACGTCCACCATGAGCGCCGCGAGCATAGCGCCCGTCGCCACCGGCGCGGCAAAAAGAATGGATCGCTGGTTATTCCTGGGCCGGAGGGCCATTACGGGGGATAGGGAGTAGACGAAACGAACCATAATGACGGTTCCCACGAGCAGCAGGCAAAACAGGAGAAGGTCTTCAGTGTCTTGCGTCCTCTATCAAGATGCTTTTCGGAAAAATAGAAGTCGAGGCTCAGCAGGAGAATGAGAATCAGACAGAACCCAACGAGAATCATATAGCGACTATAGGCAGGGTTGGCCTTGTTCAAGCCCTCGAGTTTTCTTAAATGCCCTTCGTTGACCGGCTCACTTTCTTTGACTATTGATTCGCCTTTGGCGACCTGAAAGTACACGGATTTTGCCGTGCAAGCGCTTCCTGCTTCAACGTGGAGCTTTTTTCCCGGTTGTAGTTTATGTTGACGTTTATGAGGTCTCTTGCCAGCCGGCGAATGGTGCGCGAGAGTCCTGGATCCATCAGTGAATCCTTTTCCTCGCGATTAATGAATTCCACCGCTTCAGGTAGGTCAAAAATGGTGTTGAGGTCCTTGACCGAAACCATTTTTTCTTTTGGCTTGGACTTCAGGCTCAACAGAATTCCTTTTCCATCCCTCAGCAAGAGTTTGCCTCTGTACGATTCCCTTGAGCAAGACCGGCACCACAAGGGAGCGCAAGTCCGTCTGAACCCTGGAGTTGAATCCGTTTGCCTTGAGAACCATGAAATTTGACGGAGCGATGTTGGTTCCGATGAGATTCTCAAACCGTATCCTCAGGGTGTCATCGTCGAGCGGACGAAGGTTTGTCCCGCGGCGGGATTATCGGTGGGGGGAGCCGCTTCCTTGGAACGGTCGTCCTCCTTGGAACGATACTCCGATTCAGCTACCAAATACTCGGTCTTAAATTGAACGCAGACACAACCTTTGCCTGCACGTCGTGGACCATCTCGTCGTCAAGCTGTACACGGGCCGGACGGATTTCAACACTTCGTCAGGGTTCTCGTTGGTCGCTGCTTCTCGAAACACTTTGAAGGTGATCGGCGAAATAATAGTCTCGGGAGCGGGGTCTCCCAGGGTCAGGCTGGAGATCCTGAAGGCTTTTGGTGACATCAGAAACGCGGCGATCAAAGAAGTGCCGACAATCAGGGCCCAACGCTGCCACTTAGGCTCATTGAGTCCGAAGAGCCAATCCGGAAGCTGCTTTCCCGCGGTTTTTCGGAAACGATCGGGCCAGCCTTTTGCTTGTTCCGGTCTCTTGACCTTGTCTGCTCTTTGTTTCTATCGAGAGCTTCCAACGTATCCTGCCCTTATCTTCGGGGCCGGACATGCGAACGGGGGCGCGGTTTTCATACGCCCTTATGATTTCTTGAACCAGGGGGTGGCGAACCACATCCTGTTCCGTGAACATGATAAAGGATATCCCTTCGTTATCACTGAGGATATCCCGCTTTCACCAGGGCTGATCTTGTGCCGTCCGGCAAATCGATCTGGGTTATATCACCAGTGATGACCGCCTTGGAAGAATATCCTAATCGGGTCAGAAACATTTTCATCTGTTCGGAAGTGGTATTTTGGGCTTCGTCGAGAATAACGAAGGAATCATTGAGGGTTCGGCCTCTCATAAAAGCCAGAGGAGCCACTTCAATATCGCCCCTTTCGATCATGGCGTGAGGCTTTTTCCAAGCTCTATCATGTCGTGAAGCGCGTTGTAAGAGCGGTCGGGGAGATATGGATTTACCTTCTCATACAAGTCGCCCGGGAGAAATCCCAACTTTTCACCGGCCCTCTACGGCAGGGCGCGAGTCGAAGAATGATTCGCCTCATCTCCTTCTTGGCAAAAGCAGCCATGGCCATAGCCATAGCCAGATACGTTTTCCCGGTCCCGGCAGGCCCTTATGCCAAACACAATGTCATGGGTTTGGTATTGCTTCGTATATACTGCTTCTGAAGGCGTTTCTCGGAGTGATGGGTCTTTTGCCCGGAGACGTGAAGACCGTGTCGCGGAGGAGGTCCCGCAGTTTTACTTGGGGGTCTCCTTGCAACAGCCGCACGCCTTGATCTATGTCCGCCGGTTGGAACGATATAGCCTTCTCGGGCAGACAGAGGACAGTTGTTTCAAAAGTTTTTCCGCTACATCGTCCCGGGGGATCACTGTTTATGGTGACCGTATTTCCTTTTATGGAAATACTGCACTCGTAGGCATTTCTTCATGTATTTGATATTTTTGCTTAATTCGCCAACTAGCGCCTGAAAGGCCCCAATATTATCGAAGCTGACTCGGCGAAGTGATCTTCTCGCCGGGCTCACAATTATTTGTGCTCAAGAAGCCTCCACGTGCTCCTTCGAATCAAGAAACCTCGCGGGAGACGCGACCTGTTATCCGGTAGTCCCCTGATGTACCGACCTCTCCAACCGGGCCGCGGTTCCTTTCTGTTCCCGGGCCAATGATTTGACCTTTTCACTACGGAATAATCAACTTCAACCTATTGAATCCATTGCTGGCCGGGGAGAGTAGATTGTCAACTAAGGTCGAATCAGTGAATTGCCGTTAGTCTTCTATAGGAATATCAGCTTGGTAGATTCCTAGCGACCGGTTTGCGGCCTGACTCCACAAAACATAGTTTATGTCTGTGCATCGCGAGAAAGGAAGAATCGACAATGAATTATTTTGAGATGACCCGTCGAGATCTCCGCGGTATTCGGCAGGCTCGTGGCATGATGAAGCGCCGTGCGCTCGGAAAACGGCTGCCCGTGGACAAAGAACAGACCCCAAAGACATTTCATCCCTACATCCTCGAAGAATATCATGAAATGGTCCAAGGAATTAAGCGACGGCGCGCCTGGCAAAAGACATGGCCGATGAGATGGGAGACCTCTATTTTCCTCGTGGTTTTTGTTGCAGCACATGTTTGAGCAGGAAGGAATCGCCAGCTTGAAAGACATCGTTGAAGGGGTAATTGTGAAAAATGACTCTGAAAGGTATCCCCACGTCTTCGGAGACGTTTCAGTGAAGAATGCGGAGGACGTGATCGACAATTGGCCCAAAATCAAAGCTTCAGAAGAAAACATCAAACAACGGGAGTCGCTGCTTGACGGACATATCCTGTGCCGTTCCCCCCGTGCTCTGAGTCGGGCTCAGAAGCTCTGCGAGACGAGCCGCCCGTGTAGGATTCGATTCTGGACGAACCCAGAGGGAAATACTTCCGAAGATAGACGAGGAACTGGGGGAATTCAAAGAGGCGATCATCTCAAAATCCCAAGAAAACATTCGCGAGGAGTTTGGAGCCCTGTTGTTTGTGATAGTGCCAACGCGGCCAGACATCTGAACGTGAAGACGTGAAACCGCTCTTCAATGAAACATCGGACAAATTCGAACGCCGATTCCGGCACATAGAGGATGTTCCAATTGGAGAGGCAGGTCCCTCAGGCGTGCAGCTCCTAGAAATGGACGCTTGGAGTGCACGACGCAAAGACAAAAAAAAAGCCGGCCTCAAAAGAATGATATCGCCCAGGCGGACACCGCGGCAAAGAAGAAGGGGAAATTCGCACAACCGCGCTTTCCCCTTCCGTTCAGCGCTATTGGATGTCGCGACGACTATGATCCGGCTATGCCGGGAAAATTGATCATACGTGCAATCCTGCGTCCTTATGAATCATTACGTCGAGAGAGTCATTCCTTATTCCCAGTGACAACTGCCCTTCTCCTTTTGCGCCGTTCAGGCCGGTAATGTCTCTCATGATCTCCAGGCCTCGGGCTATAACATGGGCGGGCGCCTTGGGAAGCGAGTACGTCGAATCTCCATGAACAGTTACACCCTTGTCTTTATCCATCGAAAAGCGCACGGCTCGCTCTTCAATGGCATCCAACAGGACCAGCGCCATATATTTTAACGGGGCCTCGTCAACGTCCGTGCCGGGCTCCTCCGCCCAGCCTGTTTTCTCCCACAATTCAAGCGCCGTACGTGGGATCACTTCCAATTGGCAATCGATCTGCTGTTGCAACCTCAAGTGGGAACTTTCCACGTCCGACATTGGACGACCTCCTTTTCGTCAGGTTTCATCCGGGTGCTAGTGACATGTGGCACAGGACGTCGACGAACAGGTGCTGCATCCCGATTTGCCGGTGCCCGATGTCTTGAAATCGCCGGCTGCGCTCTTGAAGCTGCACGTAGACATCAGCCTTTCCACGTTGCCTCCGCACGTCGGGCAGACTACCTGATCGTTCCCGAAGACCAACATTTCGAAATCGTCTTCGCACTTGCCACAATGGTACTCATAAATAGGCATAAAACCTTTCTCCTCCTAGCTGAGTTAGTCTAATTATCAAGATGCGCCTGCTCGGCAAAAGATGCAAGGTTTTCCGGGGAGAAAACGAGCTAATCACAGATCAATTGAGATCTGTATTTTGATAAATAATGGTGTCTCCGCCAGGGAAAGTAAGAGTACTCCCTTGCTTTGTCTCTACGTATCGTCCCCACTTGAACACGTTTTTCCCTACGACCATGAAATCCTTTTTGATGTTATCCCGGCGGATGCGTTTCCAAGCCCCTTTTCCGTCGGTGTACTGCAACCGCATTACCCCATTGGGGGCAACTTCCGTAACGGCCGCGTACCCGGTTTTAGCGATCTTCCCCCCGCATCCAGTCAGGAAAGGTACAGAAAAGACCGCAAGGAGAATTGTCAGAGTAAGAGCCCCGATGTTCAGTATCCCAATCCTTTCGCCTGCACGTGGAACATCTTGATATCTTTAGCATACCAGAGCCGGTAAAGTCAATTACGGATTGCCATGAAAAGACGGGTGCAATTATCATTCAAGCCTGAAATCCGTTGGTTCGCTGGACGATGTCAATTGCTCTCAAGGAAATTTTCGCATACGATGACACGATGTCGCGACAACCGGACGAGCGTTCTGTATGGCCTCCAAGGATACAGGTAGCGGGAGTCTCTTCCCTGGTCGAGGCTCTATTCTGCAAGAAGGCCGGAGCGGACGCCGTGGGGTTCACGCTAGGCCTTCCCGACGGACCCCACGACGGCCTCACAACGGAAAAGGCGGCCACAATTATCGGCGCATTGCCCCCTCGCCTGTTGTCCGTGGTGATTACGTACTTGGGTAGTGCAAAGGCGGCCTGTGAGCTTGCCATGTTAACGCAGCCAGCAGCAATGCAGTTTCACGGGGGTATGTCCGACAAAGAAGTGGTTCTCTTCCGAAGTATTTGCCCTGGCGTGAGAATTATCGGACGAGTAACGGTCCTTGGGAAAGAGTCGCTAGAGGAGGCAGCCTCGTTTCGACCGCCACTCTGGGATGTGATTATCCTGGATTCCTTTGATCCGTGCACTGGTAGAAAAGGCGCAACCGGTCTCACACATGACTGGTCGATCAGCGCAAAGATCGTGAAAATTGCATCAGTCCCTGTTATCCTAGCTGGCGGCCTCAACCCCGGTAACGTGGCCGAGGCGATCCACGAGGTACGCACCACACGGAGTCGACGCTCACACCGGGCTAGAAGACAATAATGGCACGCGGAATTTTCATAAGATTAGAGATTTTGCTCAGGCAGCGTTGAAAGCTTTCCAAAGCTTGCATGAATGAGGCTTTCAGGGCCAAACCCTTACTCCACTTGAAGCGAGCGAATGTTTCTTGACCGGTTATTGAGGGGTGTTATGATTTTTAAAATAGTTCCCACTGGGAGCGAGGGTTCGCTTGTGGTGACGGTGTTCCGGTTCAGAGGCGCTTGGCTCCCGGTCTTAGTTGTAATGAGCTGACATCGCTTACAGGCATCCCATCAAGCAAAAGTTAGAGAGTGTAATGGTCGATTCATCACGATATATTTGCATTCACGGGCATTTTTACCAGCCACCTCGTGAAAATCCTTGGCTCGAAGAAATAGAAATCCAGGAGTCTGCCCATCCGTTTCACGACTGGAATGAAAGGGTCACGGAGGAATGTTACCAGCCCAATGCCAGAGCCAGGATACTCGATCGTCGCGGACGTCTTGCGGACATTATAAACAATTATGAACACATCAGCTTCGACTTTGGTCCCACTCTTCTATCGTGGCTGGAAACGCACGCTGTTGAGACATATCAGGCGATTCTTGAAGCCGATGAGTTAAGCCGGGAACGCCGGTCGGGTCACGGCAACGCGCTGGCCCAAGCCTACAATCATATAATCATGCCGCTGGCCTCTTCCCGAGACAAACTTACACAAGTCGTGTGGGGAATAGAAGATTTCCGCAAGCGGTTCCGTCGAGATCCGGAAGGTATGTGGCTCCCCGAAACGGCAGTAGATAGCGAAACTCTTGAGATAATGGTCGAGCATGGAATCCGCTATACGATTCTTGCTCCCTCTCAGGCCCTGAAGTTCCGTTTCTCACCCGATGACAAGTGGGTGGATCTCAGTCCCGGTTCCATCGATCCCTCTCGACCGTATATTTGCGAGCTTTCCAGGGGGCGCAGTATCGTTCTTTTCTTTTATGACGGTCCCATATCCCAGGCCATTGCATTCGAAGGACTTTTGGGCAGTGGTGAAAACCTGAAAAACAGGCTGCTGGGGGCATTTTCCGCTGCCAGGACGTGGCCTCAACTCGTTCACACCGCTACCGATGGGGAATCGTACGGCCATCACCATAGGTTCGGAGAAATGGCACTTGCTTATGCCCTGCGGGAACTTTTGCATCAAGCTCCCGTACGGCTAACCAATTACGGTGAGTTTCTTGAGAAGCACCCGCCCTCAGCGCACGCTGAGTTCATAGAAAATTCTTCATGGAGCTGTGCCCACGGTGTGGGTAGATGGTCCAAAGATTGTGGATGCTCGCTGTCACACAGGCCCAACTGGAACCAAAAGTGGAGGGCTCCTTTGAGAAGATCACTCGACCTGTTGCGGGACAGAGTCGACAAGCTCTTCGTGGAGAAAGCCGCTCTCTTGCTGAAGGACCCGTGGGCCGCTCGAAATGCGTATATCCGGGTCGTCCTGGAGAATCGTCCGAAAATCGGGCCATTCCTCAAAGTGTATGGGCGGAAGATGGACAAAGGCCAGCGGGAACTGGTATTGAAGCTGCTCGAGATGCAGCGCAATCGGATGCTTATGTACACAAGCTGCGGATGGTTCTTTGATGACATTTCCGGTATAGAAGCTCTGCAAGTTCTCAAAGTACGCCGCACGTGTGGTTCAGATCGCTTATCCATTTGATCCAACCGTAATAGATGACTTTATGAAAGAATTGAGTGAGGCCAAGAGCAATGCAAGGCCTTACCTTCACGGAGACCAACTGTTCAACCAGAAAATTAGGCCACAGGTGGCGGATTTGGCTAACGTGGCAGCCCACGTAGCTATTTCGTCGGTTTTCGAGGGGGTGCCTGCCAAAAGACGGCTATACTGCTACGATATAAAAGTCCTGGACTTGCATAGGAAAGAAACGGCTGACCGAACGCTCGTGATAGGCAGGATGAATGTATTGAGCCGTATCACGACAGAGGCGCGGGAATTTACCTTTGCAGTCATTCATCTCGGGGGAGTGGATTTGCGTTGCTCGGCTAATGAGTTCCCCGACCAATCCCGGTACGACGCCATAAAAAAGGACCTCCTCGACAGCTTCACGCCGCAGTCCTCAACTGAGCTGTTCCGGAAATTGGACAGGTATTTTCCCGGTGGCTACTTCCGTCTTCAAGATCTTTTCTTCGAGCAAAGGCGCAAAGTCATCGATAGCCTAACGACAAAGAAGTTTGAGCCGCAGGCGCGCATGCTACGGACTTTTTACGAAAAAAACAAAGATCTGGCAAAATTTATTGTGGTTCACGAGGCGCATGTTCCTGATACGTTTCTTGCGGCAGCCGGCCTGGTCCTCAACAGAACCCTGATAAAAGAACTCAAGAAACTCGCCACGAGCGTCTTCCCGGATGAGCTTCAGGCAGTCATGGAAGAATCACGGCTCTGGGATATTGCCCTTGATACCGGCGCGGCTGAAAAGCTCATCGCCAATCGCGTCGTTGGTCTTGTCCAGGACCTTGGAAAGAACCCGTATGACAGCGATATTCCAGTACAGATCGTCAGATTCCTGGATCTCGCACGGGACATGGAGCTATCCGTTGAGCTGAGAGAGGCTCAAACTCTGTTCTTCCAGACAGTGAGGTCTCTTGTAACCGGTGGAGAAAAAAGATTACCTCCTTTGTTCCACGAGCTTGCCGATAGGCTGGCAGTGAGTTTGCGCCGTGGCTGAAGCGTGCCGGTTGCTTCAGCAAGGTTAATGATATCCAAATTCCTTTAATCTAACAGGATCGCGGCTCCAATTCGGTGTGACCTTCACAAAGAGGTCAAGCCGCACGCGGCACTCCAGAAAATCTTCTATCTTGACTCTGGCAGCCGTGCCTATAGCTTTGATCATCTTGCCTGCTTTTCCCACAAGGATTTTTTTCTGACTATCCTTCTCGACGTGGATATCAGCGTGAATCGTCACGCGCCCCCTCTCCTCCTTGAAAGATTCGACAACCACAGCAGTTTTGTACGGGATCTCTTCGCCGGTCTTGTTGATAATCTGCTCTCGTATGATTTCCGCTACAAAGAACCTTGTCGGCAGATCGCTCACATCCTCCTCAGGAAACAACGGCGGACCCAACGGGAGCAGTTTCTTCAATGCATCAATCAACTCCTGAATGCCCGATCCGTTTAGAGCGCTGATGGGAACAATTTCCTCGAAGGAGTGGGCCTCGCGATAGAGATCAATTAGTGGCAACAGTACAGGCGGCTTGACAGTGTCGATCTTGTTGATGGCCAGGTACCGCGGCTGACCCGGAAGATTTGATCAGTTCTATTATGCGCACGTCATCAGGATCAATCTCGTCGGACGGTGTAGTTATGAACAGGATGATATCGGTTTCCTCAAGAGTCTTCGTTGCCGCGGCGACTAATGACCGATTTAGCGGAGTCGTGGCTTCGTGAATTCCCGGCGTGTCGCGAAGTACGATTTGGGCATCGGCCACTGTATGGATAGCGGTGATTCGGTTTCTAGTAGTCTGCGGTTTGGCCGTGACGATAGACAACTCGCGGCCTAGTATGGAGTTCACGAGGGTTGATTTTCCTACGTTAGGGCGGCCTGCCAGTGCGACAAAGCCACTTCGGTATTCCCCCGAGGGTTCGGACGTCATCACTGATTCTCCTTGACCGGAGCGCAATTTGTGGTTTATGCTGTCTTGATTATATCAGGAGAGATGCCCGAGTGGCCGAAGGGGCGCGACTGGAAATCGCGTGAATGCCCACAAGGTGTTCCGAGGGTTCGAATCCCTCTCTCTCCGCCATTTTCAGGCCGGCGCTCGTCCAGTTTTGCCCACCCCCAGGGATCTCTATTAATCAGGACTGATTTGACACGGCGAAATCTGGTACCAATGTTCTGTTGAAGCCCTGATTTCGCCGATAGCCCTTTCGTGCTGCACTCCTGTGCCGGAGCTGCAGCATGCTGCGAATTCAATCCGCCCAGTCATTCGCGTTGTAGTCCGGAAGGTTGAAGGTGCGCGCAGTTCCGTAATCCCAGTCGTAGGGTATTGGAATGAAGGGATAGTGTATGCCGAGTTGCCGGCTCATGAACCTGTCCCACCGATAGTATTCTCTGACCTTCTTGTCCGGTGCAATTCTGTCCACGAACCTGTCCGCATAGTACCACATTCCGTTAAAACCCGGGGGAAAATTTCGGATGAAGCGATGATTGTAATCCGCGGCCTGACAAATTGGAAACGCGGTCAAGGCCAAAAATACTCCAAGAATCAGGGCGGGCAGTAATCGGGGCGAGCGCATGACGACTCCTTTGGTTCAACTCAGACAAGTTCGGCAAGATAATATCAGAAAAAACCCTCTTTTGTCAATAAATTGGGATAATAAAATGAGGTATCTTCAGAAGTGAATCAAGGACCTTTTGCATCCACATTACATTGCAGATTCAGGGATCATAAATAAACGGCTCAAGCTTTCCCTGGCCGGCTCCTCCTACTGGGAAAAGCGCCGGAAGATTTGAGAGCTTGGTCTCATTGGTTTTCGAGCATCCGAGTATCCGATCTACACCCCTCGTAAAATTGTTGTAAGTAATGTAGTTGGGAGTTGAGATAATCACTCGATTCTTGCGTGCCTTTCGTTTTTGCTCTCTTCCCGTCACTTTTAGCAGGGTTTAGAAATCCACTTCAATTGCAACACGCGTACCGAAAATCGGGGCAATCTCGCGATTCGGGTTTATTCCCCAGCGGTTGCCGGCGTTCGGTGTGTTCCAGGAAGGTTGTGTCCTGTCCACACAAGCATACTTGAACCAGGCGCCGGGCTTCCAATACGCCATCCTTGCGGGCAATACATAGCCTTCTATAAGTTTCCAATCGAATCCCCCTCCTGTTTCGTACCCGAGATCTCTTTCAAGAATGTTCGGCGGCGCATCTGCCGCAACCACGGCGAATGAAAAGTCTGTGGGGGCCTGGAAAGGCCCCCTTGTTCCGTATTCCAGCACAGGAGACCTAGTGCTCTATCCCACAATTAAGCACGCACAGCTTTGGCCAGAATCTGGTTGGCTGTCTTGACCCATTTGAAGAGAAGCGCTTCTTCGTTCCACTGGTCAATAAAGGCATGAATGGCCTTCCGCAGAGGAGTGACTCCGTTAAAGCTCCCCCGTCGAACAGCCCGTCTCGTAAGAATGGAACACCAAGTCTCTATCTGGTTCATCCAAGATGCGGACGTCCGGGTGAAATGGAGTACATATCTGGGCCGGCGAGCAAACCAACGCTTCACCGTCGGTTGCTTGTGTGTGGCGTGATGTCCCGTTTTCCTTCTCGATGGTAAATGGTCAGCCGGTGGGAGATCTAAGCGCGGGGCTGCGTACATCATGGACTCATGATGAAGATCCCTCGGTTCATCCTGACACAACATACATACTCATAATCAAGGCATTTGGCGAGTGAGTGAGCGAGTGTGAGTCTGGAAATCCTCCAGTCGCGGGTGGGGTGTATTGAGAGCGTCTCGGCCACAGCCGAAGTTGGCGCTGCGGCAGGCCGGGGTAAGAGATTAGTCGACGGCCTTGGATGAATAAGCCTCGTGGACAGTTCCTCTCGCCTCAATCCAATGAGGGCCGACCAGCATGGTGTCATTCTGCAACCTATGTTGCCTTCAAACGTCCACCATTTGAATCCCGAACCATCCCAACGCCTTGTGCAGACGTACTCCTTTTCAGTGTCGATGTCTATGTTCCTCTATCCATTGGCTGGCCCATGAAGGAAAAGAACAAAGCGCAAGAGTATAGTTGGAGTGAATAATGTTAACAACTGTATTGTTATCAAGAAACATTAATGTAAATTATTATATAATATGTTGATCAAGTTACATTTACTATGATATTATCTTCTCACCCCTTCCTCCGAGGGTAAGGAGGCCAACCATGACTCGAGTGCTCGCAGTGACAGTCACCGGAGGGATTCTCTGCCTCTTCCTCTGCTTGCCAGGCATTGGAACTTGCCAGCAATACCCTGTCATGCCCCTAACGGACGCAGGAGTCTATCCATGTCAGCCGCCTGGGTGCACGCCCGTTTTCCCTTGCGCTCCCCCTCCGGGGGCCGCAAACGTGTCGTCTCAACAATCCGGTGTGGGTCCCGATTTGACTTGCTGCGATAGCGGGTGCGGCCTTCGGCACTGTCCAATACGTTTGGATGCTCAAGTCGGCTACGGACACTTCGGACTCGATTTTATTCTCCGGCCCAGTGTCAACTTCGTAGCCTCGCCCGGCGGGACACCAACCACCAACCTGTGTCTGTCATTCACCGATTCCAATGTGCCGATAGGCTCGATAGAGGCGGGAATCGGATTTCGTTCGGGTCTCTTTCTGTCTTCGAGATTTCAAGGCAGCGGGGCAAGAAGCGTAGGCGTCGAGACCCCCGAAGCGCCGGCGCCTCTAAGCCAAGGAGTGCAACCGAGCACTTGGGATGGCTCGGGCTTCCAGTGGTGGACAATTGACAACGTTATCGGTTACAGGATCACCCCGTATGTCTCGACCGTTGTGGGACTGAGGTGGGACAAGCTGTCCATGAACCTCACCAACCCCAAGGACACGAACGGCCGGGTCCTGAATCTGTATGAGGCCACGCCCGGGAAAACTGATGTCACCATCACATACAACTGTAATTTCTCGTCTGGACTCTGGATCCCCTATCTCGGCGCGCAAATCACGGGCCAACGCTACAGGGCGGCCTTGCTCTGGGGGCCTTATGCATGGGCGGACATGAAGATCCCTTTCAGGAGTTATTTTATGACTAACGACTACGGCAAGGACATACACCAGATGCTATGGTGGAATTACGATTACCGATGCAATTCCCTTAAGACCGCGAATCTTCTTGAGTACGACTTTGCATACGACTTGGTGGCCGATCCGAGATTCACGTTTCAGCTGTGGACAAGGGGCAACTGGATGCAACTCAGCTGGAAAGGCCTATTCGACGGTTTGTACGGTATGTCGCAGCCCCCCCTTGTGATCCCGGGTCAATACGATTTAGACACGGCAAACTGTAAGAGGTGGTTGATATCCGGCGGAATCGGGGCAGTGTTTTGGTTTTGACGGCCGCTCGGGCCGATCCGGACCCCCGCACTAGCTTGCTTGGCTCACAAGGACCGCAAGTCGCATGCCTCACGAGGCTCTCTTACCATTATAGCAGTTCTCGGAAGTAATCGCGGATTGAATTGTGGGTGCCACTGCTGGCTCGTCCAGCAGTGCTGCTCCATTCAGGACGAATTTTTGAGAATCAGTATAATCAGTTCAATGAGCGGAATCCGGGATAAGAGCCGCTCGCTAGGTCATATGCAATTGCTGGAAGCAACCCCTTGCTCGACGTCAATCGCATTTTCATTGGAAAACCGGGTAGAACGTGTCGAAAATCATCCCGTCACTTTGCCGTGTGTAAACGCCGGATGAAAATCGCGGCACCCCTAATGGGCCTCTCATGCTAGTGCTCTGTCCCACAATTAAGCGCACACAGCTTTGGCCAGAATCTGGTTGGCTGTCTTGACCCATTTGAAGGGAAGCGCTTCTTCGTTCCACTGGTCAATAAAGGCATGAATGGCCTTCCGCAGAGGAGTGACTCCGTTAAAGCTCCCGCGTCGAACAGCCCGTCTCGTAAGAATGGAAAACGAAGTCTCTACGACTTTTCTTTATTTGTCGGTTACCCGGCGAGTGATCTGGGCTTGTCACTCGGGGTCGCCGCCCAAGAACTCAGGACGGAGGTATTCGGGGTCAGGGTACGTGTAAAAACCCCGGCCCGATTTGACGCCCAGCCGGCCCTTGTCGATGTAGTCCCGCTTGAATACGTCAACGAATTGCTGGGCGCCCGCGTCGCCTGATATCTTGGCTTTGCTCTGCGCTATGCGCCAGCAGGTATCCAGCCCCACACTGTCCATTATTCCGAAAGGTCCGCAGGGTATGCCGAGGTAAAGCATGATCGCCCGGTCCACGTCCTCCACGGACGCGACTTTGTCCACCAGCGCGAGTTTGACCGCCACTTCACTCATGGCGCCGAAGATGGCGTTCCCCACGTAGCCAGGGTGCTCATTCTTGAAAACCAGCGGTACCTGCTTGATTCGTTTGGCGAAAGCCGTCAGGAGCTCCACGATTTCCGGGGAGGTCCCTGGGTGCGGCATGACGTCGACCAGGTGGTGGTCGAACACGCCGTTGAAGTGCAGCGCGGCGAACTGGGCGGGCCGGCCCGTGGCCTCGGCCCACATGGACGGTAGCAGCGTAGACGTGTTGGTGGTGAAGACCGTTTTCGGCCGGCAGATCTGGTGGAACTGGGCAAAGACTTCCGCCTTGAGGTCGGGGTCCTCGAACACCGACTCGCTCAGCAGGTCAGCGTCGGCCCCGTCCTCCGGGCGGGAAGTGTAGCAGATCCGGGACAGAGCGACCTCGGAGGCTTCGGGCGTCATTCTCTGTTGTGCCACCAGTTCCGCGGCGAAGGCGGGTATCTTGGCCCGCGCGTTCTCAAGGGACTTGGAGATGGGGTCATAGGCGACCACTTCGTAGCCGAAGCGGGCGCACTGAAGAGCAATCTTCTGCCCCATTGTCCCTGTGCCTATGATGAGGATCTTGCGGATGTCATCGACTTTCATGATTAGTTCTCCTGAAACTTTAAAACTGCCTGTAGCGCTGGGAGCGGCCCGTAACGAGGGTGGAGGTGCCACGCCGATCACACGGCCCACTCGCCGCTGCGGCGCTTCCGGGCCACGTTCAGTAAGTAGTCATCAGCAAATTTCGCATTGTCGGGATTGAAACAGCTCCTGGCCCCGGACGCGTCGCGCTCGTCGCCCAGAACCAGCCGCTCGTTCTTCGCTACACCGCTGAGGATCGCCTGCGCGGACTGCTCGGGTGATTGGGCGTCCGGAGGTGCTCCCACGCTGCCTGCGGGCCAGATGGCAGTGGCCGTCGTACCCGGTGTGGCTGAGGTCAGGCGGATGTTCTCGTCCCAGAGCTCGTAGCGGAGGGCGAGGGTCAGTGCGTTCAGGGCGGCCTTAGTGGCGGCGTACATCGTTTGTTGGGCCATGGGGTAGAACGCGATGCCGGATATGATGTCGACGATGTGCCCGCCGCCCTGTGCCCGCATGACCGGCAGGACGGCACGGATGCCGTACACGGCGCCGTAGAAGTTCAGCGCGAAAGCTTTCTCCCAGTCTCCATTGGTCTGCTCGTCGAAATATCCGCCGAAGCCGGCGCCTGCGTTGTTGAAAAGGAGATCTAGGCGAACGCCACCGAATTCAGCCGCTTGGTCGATCATTGCTTTGACTTCCTCTTCATTCGTGACGTCGCACCGGATTCCGAGGACCCGGCCGGGGTAAGCCGCGTTTAGCCGTGCGGTCTCCCGGACTAGGTTCGCCTCGTTGACATCCGCGAGGACGACCCGTTTCGCCCCGTAGAAAAGCATGGTTTCCGCCAGTGCCAATCCGATGCCCGAGGCGCCGCCCGTTACGGTGGCAACCTTATCCCTGTAGTACTCGTTCGTTTCTCTCCTCATGTTGCAACATTCGACTCCTCAAGTTGGGGCGTCGCTGGCTTCCGGCCCATATATGGCCGCGTCCCAAGCCTCACGTTACATAACCTGTTGTTCTCAAGTCGCTTGCATTACTGCTACCTTCTGCAGGAGGGAAGCCAATATGAAAAGGAGGGGGCCAATTATGAGGAGGATGCCCGCTACAACGAGGCCAGGCACGAGGCCAGGCAAGAGCATGAATAGGCCGAAGGCTAGGGTCATCGAACTTATCACTATCTGAGTCCCCTCCAATCTTCTAACAATGGGGGGAACAGCAATAGGGGCCTCCGGGGGAGTCCTCATTCCATGCAGCTTCTCGAGAAATCGTCTGACAAAAAATGCGGCTCCCGTCATGATAGTTAGAAGCCCCAGGAGTATCTGAATCATTCCGGTCAGCATACCCGGAACGATACATGAAACGGCTCCCAATCCAGCAAATACAATTCCTATGATTATCATGAACCATGAGCGCGTATACTGGCCGAGCGGGGTGTCTCCCAAGGCCATGATCTGGATGGCCATAATGGTCAGAAGCAGACCCAGCTGACCATCTGGTGAGAACGGAAGCATGCCCAGGCTGACCGGAAAGAGCAGTAATCCAAGAAGTATGTTAAGAGATCCTGAAAGGATCAGGATTGCCGCGAACGAGAGGAAGAGAGGCCTCCCGGAACAAGCTAAAACGTCCTTGTGAATCAGCCCGATCTGAACTCCGTATAGTCGTTGCCGAGTCATCTGGCTTCTCAGGAGGATATGTCCTGGCGACCTTCCAGATACACCACGCCAGATAGAAGAAACTCATGCCATAGAACATGACAACAATGGCCGTCCATGGGTCTGCTCTGAGGCCGGGAGAGAGTGTTATCAGGCCTGAAATGATTGATAAGGCATAGACAAGGGCGCACGCTATGGTTAGTTGTCGTAATATTCCCGCAATCTTTATCCACGTCCTCGCCTTTCTTTCAGAAATACAGAGCTGCAGGAAAAGAGCAATCCCGCCGGCAAAAAGGACCATTCCAACCAGTGTGCTGACAAATTTTGTAAAGTATCCGGGAATGAAGCAAGTGGCTATTCCAAGAATAGCCGTGCCCATTCCAATGACGACGAGCCCCCATGACCGTCGAAGGTCGCCAAACGGGGTCTTACCCATGGTGATCATTTGAAAGGAAACAATGACCAGAAAGAGGCCGTAGGTACTGTCTAAGTTATATGGCAGATCTCCGGTGTAAATCTTAAACAGCAGCAAGCCAAAGAGGAGCCAGAAGACTCCAAAGATGAGTAAGACGACAACTTCAAGGGAGAGATCAGATTCTTCCCTCATTCTTGCATGGCTTTTTTTTTGCTGGTGATCTGACGGCATTGAAGGATTTCCCCCTAGATTTTAAATCAGAACATAAGCAAACGAACTACACCATTACGCTCAAATTCATAGTCAATTTTTTGCGGCTGCCCCGGTTGAATAGTATTGGCCTACCTGACGGAGGCCGTGAACTAAACACTGCATTGGCACGGATCTGTCGTTTCCAGCTTTGAGTCTCGCTTAAAGACAGAATACCATGATTAGAGTGGGGGTGAAAGGAAATTCACATGGGTGCCGCAATCTCTTGTTAGAAATGAATTGGGTAATACCGGTGAGATAGCGTTGAGAAAGTTTCGAGTGCCCTCAATCCCTTTTCGATGCCGAGGACCTCATTCTCAAGCCTCGATAGACTCGACTGGCCGGTCTGCCCTGCTTCCTGACCTTTGCCTATGTCAACCCGAAGTGCAGGTTATATGCGCACAAAATCAGCGTCATCGCAGCCCGCCGCCATTTGAAACACCCGCTGGAGAGCCATTTGAAGTTGAGAGCGTTTGCTGTGAAGCCAAGACCCCGCATCCTCCAACTCACTCTTCAACGGGCCCGCCCATGATGCCGAAACGCTCATCTCTCTCTGAGTAAGAGAAAACCTGTGTCAGAGGAAATCTTGGCCTCCTGAAAATCTATCATGATCGCAGGATTCAATTCGGGTCGAATTGTCTCTCTTGTCCCTTCACCACTCCCGCTCATCTGGTTTCCCTCGATAGTGGTCTATTTCCCCCACCATGTCATGGGTTGACCCGAAGAACATGCTTTTCTTTGTTTACCCGCCGAATAATCCGGGATGATATCGACTTTTACGATAGCATTCCAACTCAAGTATACATTCAATTATATTAGCGTGTATAACTTCCGGAGAAGCAGTTCCGTCAATTCGCTTGATCGAGGAATCTATGAGGCTCCGATAAACCGCATCAACTGCCTCCAGGTTCTCCCGGACCTCGAATGCCGAAAAACTGCCGCATCTCGCGGAAGCTATTCTTGCAAGAGCGATGTCTATCGGGACTTCCAGCAGGAATGTAACGTCCGGAGAGGGGGCAAACGAGCTTTGAGCGGAAATGATAGCGGTCGGATCGAGACCGCGGGCCCCCTGATATGCCGCAGACGAATATACGTACCGATCGCATATAACTGTGCGCCCTTGGCTAAGAGCGGGTATTATGACCCGTTGCACGTGATCGCGACGGTCTTCGGTAAACAGCCGCGCTTCTTCTTCCGGACCGGGACGCGTGGTCAAAGACCTGATTATTCTTCCCGCGGGACCTTCGGAGGGTTCAGCAGTCAGAAGGACAGATAAGCCCAATGTGTTGAGCCGTTGTGCCAAGAGTCTGGCTTGAGTGGTCTTTCCCGAGCCGTCGATTCCCTCGAAAACGATGAAGCAGGGTCTAACCTTGGGTTTGCCGCACGTTGGAGGGGGCGCATAGACTGTCATGGAATGAGTGCGGCGCCTGCCCGTAGAGTGCTTTCTTTCATCATTCTCAGAACTGCATTGGCTTCGTAAAGAGGAAATGTGTCCACCACAGTACGGATCGGGATTTCAGCGGCCACTTTGAGAAGTTCAGCGGCATCCCGGCGAGTGGTATTGGCAACACTTCGCATCGTTCTCTCCCCGTAGATGAGGTCATAGTCAAGTTCGGGGATGCGAGTCATTGTGATGCCTGCCAGGGCCAAGGTGCCCCCTTTGTTTAAGGCTCTTAATGCTTGCGGTACCAGCGAGCCCGCGGGCGCAAAGATGATGCAGCCGTCAAGCGGTTCGGGAGAAGCCGTGTCAGGTGTTCCCACCCAATCTGCTCCCAATTCTTCGGCCAGTTTCTGATGGCGCGGGCTACGCGTGAACACATAAACTCTACATCCCATTCGCAATGCTACCTGAATTACCACGTGGGCGGAGTTACCGAAGCCATAAAGACCCAGCCTCTGCCCAGGCTTAATTTCGCTCAATCGCAAGGCCCTGTATCCTATGACACCTCCGCAGAGGAGAGGCGTTGCTTCGACATCTGAAAACACATCAGGGATAGGAAAAGCCGAATCTTCAGGAACGACCATATATTCGGCATATCCCCCATTCACATGATAGCCGGTGAACAGGGCATTGGGGCACAGGTTTTCCCTACCCTCCATACAAAAGCGACACGAATCGCATCCGGAAAAAAACCACGTCACGCCAACGCGATCCTGCTCCCTTATGCGACTATTAGCCGACCCAGCCTGTACTACTCGCCCTACAACCTGATGGCCCGGGACGAGCGGCAGCAACGGCAACGGCAGGTCCCCTTCTGCTGTGTGCAGGTCCGTGTGGCATACACCGCAGGCCAGCACGTTTATAAGAAGTTCTCCTACTCTCGGTTCGGGGAGAGGGATATCGGCCCTTTTCAATGGGTTCTGCTCGATAGAGGCAGTCTGTTCGAGGAGCATGGCCTTCATGTACGAAACCAATTTTTCAGCATAAACGTTTACTTGATTACTTCTGTAGAAAGTTTGGTCTTGTCAGAAAACGTTGCCGTCACAATCAGCACGGACTTAGGGTCCGACAGCAGGCCATTATCCGAGGCATATAGGTAGAAAGTCCTCCGGCCTGAAACAGGAACGTTCAATGGGCCCGGTTTCTGATTTATAAGCTTATAAATTTTGGGGTAGACGGTCACCCCCAGCAACATTTCAGGCGCCTTGGGCTCAGTGGACCAGCGGCTGGTCCCATCCGCACTCCTGATTTCCACCTTCTCGAGCTTCTTGTTCTCGACCTGAAGTTTCATAATGAAGGTTCCGTTAAGGTATCCGCTCTTTCCCGGCCTGGTGGAAGGATTGACCAAATCGGCAATGAAACCTCTGAATTCACAGGTTATGAGCCCCTTGGCCTTGGTGCCGGCTTCTTCGGTTCCCGGGACAACGGTTGAGGTCGTGGCTAAAGGCTTGCGGATGGGCTGCTGGTACGATCGGCCGTCCGCCAAGCGAACAATCATGCGAAATCGATCATATGTTGTTGCCAGGTCCCCTGGATCAGCCGCATACACGTAGAATTGAGTCCTTTTGTTTACGGGAATTTTCACCGAGCCGTCCGAATTGTTCAGAAGGGCCGTGGGTGCGCTCTGATAAGCCACGGCCAGCCCCCAGTTTCCGGACCCTGTTCCAGTCGTGCCCCATCTAGTGGGCAAGCCCTGAGTGCTGTTGATTTCAATGCCGGTGATAGAGTTCTTTGGTGAGATTTCAATATCCAGGCCAAAGAATGCATCGCCAACGCCGTCAGGTTTCAGGCCCGGATAGGGCCCTACAGCATCGGTCGAAACAAATCCGAGCCACGTTGCCAGAAAATTCACTTTTGGGGGTGAGGCCGAGGATCCCTCCTTGGTTTCCTGAGTTTCCTGGGCTGCCTTTTGCGCGAGACACCTGGAGACCCCGCCGCCCCTGAATGCAACGGACACCCAGTAGTTTGTCTTTCCTTCTGCAATGCTCCCATTGTCAGCGACGTAAAGATTGAGATCCACGCGGTTCTTGACCTTGATAGAAACGGTCCCGTCCTTATTATTGAGCAGACGGACAGGGTCGGACTCCAACGCCACTCCAATAGCCCCATTCTTGGTGCTGGGCACGGTGTCCCAGATGGATGGGGTACCGTCTGCGTTGCGGATCTCGATGGCTGTGATCTCTCGATCCGGTGCTTCAACGGTTAAGACAAACAAGCCGTTTGGTTTGCCGGAAGGCGCTATAGTCTTTCCCGCGTTCACTGCATCAAAATTGGAAATGCCTTGGACCACTGCTGACATGCGCACAGGCGCCGCGCTCGGTTGGGCCGAAGGGGCCTGTGAGGCAAGTCCTGCCGGGGACCGCACCGGGCCTGTCCAGGAGGTGCCGTCGACGGCAATCACCTTTATCTGATATCTTCGATCTTTTTCGGAAAATGTACCGTCATCAGCCACAAAGAGAAGAAAATGCTTGCCTGCCCGCGGGTCGATATTCAAGGGACCCCCTTTGGGGTTAATAATCTGGGACGGAGTCTTGGAGCGGGCAACGCCCATATAAACTGCGCCGGAGGTTTGGCCTGAGCTACTCCAGAATCCCGGAGATCCAGCAACGGCTTTGATTTGAATTTCCGAGATCATGGGTTCGGAAGGACGAGGCTTCAGAGTTAACGAGAAGGCGACATCCGGTCTGCTCGTGGGAGTGGCAGAGGTGGGCCCCACTCGGTGAGATTTCAACACGCCAAGGAACGTGGCTTCGCCCCTGGGAACGGGCTGGGCATACCCCGTACCGGCAACGAGTAGAAAAATCGCCGCCAGGGCTATTTTCGAGAAGAAACGTATGAAAAATTGTGCGGGCAGACGCGGCCTCCCTCCATTGGGAGCTCCATCCAGGCGAAACCCTTCGGTAACGGGGACTTTAGTTGACAACCTTTTGGAATGTCAATCAAAATTTCCTTTTTGTGATTCTCTCATAGCCACTTTCAAATTTGGTGGCTTCCACACGAGTCTACCGGGTGCACGACTTCTTCACACCGGCCGATCATATTGGTGAATTATACTGTCACAAGCGGCACCTCGTATCAAGAGCGTCCATCTCGCGCTTTGTATTGACACAACCGAACCCCGAATCTTACAATCTCGCCCTTAGGTCTTGCATTCACACTTTGGAGGACAAGTTCTGTGGCAAAGATCGGCATGATCGGTGGGTCAGGCTTCGATGATCCTGATTTCCTGACGGATATGAAAAGGGTTAAGACAGGAACACCCTTCGGTTCTCTTTCTCACGACCTCATAACGGGTAAAGCCGGTGGCACCGAAGTAGTGATTCTTCTCCGTCATGGAGAAGGCCACAGAATAATGCCTTCGGCCATTAATTTCAGGGCAAATATATGGGCGATGAAAGAAATAGGGGTTACTCACATCATCGCTACCAGCGCGTGCGGATCTCTGAGAGAAGAGATTAAGCCGGGTCATCTCGTATTCCCCGACCAGTTTATCGACCGGACACGATCACGCAAGTCCACATTCTACGAGGGGGACCAAGTGGTCCATATTTCAATGGCTGATCCTTTCTGCGAGAAGCTGAGGAAGATTCTCATCCGGACGGCCGCAGACGAGGGGATTGCTCACCACCCTGCCGGGACGGTGGTCACCATCGAGGGACCGAGGTTTTCTTCTCGAGCGGAAAGCAGGATGTTCCGAATGTGGGGGGGCGATATTATCAACATGTCCACCGTTCCCGAGGCGGTGTTGGCCCGAGAAGCCGGTATTTGTTACGCGGTCGTGGCCATGAGTACCGACTATGACGCTTGGCATCACAGCGAGGAGCCTGTTACCTGGGAGATGATCGCAAACACTATGAATAAAAACGTCCAAAATGTGAAAAGCATCTTTTTCAGTGCTCTTCCCAAGATCTCCTACGAAGACTGTTCTTGCCGAACGGCTATTGAGACTGCTGCTGTGTGACTCCAATTTGCGCTCAAAATTGGTGAAAATGCCCTCTAATCCCCTTGAGCGTTAGAATATCGTTTGTCCATTGGCTACTTAGACTATTGTCCCCCAGGGACGTTTTGATAGTAGACCGGTGCTTCAGCGCCGGGAAAGAGTTAAAAGAGAACTCTTGCGCCCCATAGGGACGCCTGAAGGTGATCCTGGAAATCAGTCTTTCAAGCGTCCCTATGGAACGCGGAACGGGTACATGATTGGTGGCTTACCCGGCGATGAATTGCCGGCTACTCTCTCGGAGCCCCTTTGGGGCTCATAAAGTTGCGAGAAATGCCTTATTTTAGCGCCTATAGAATACCGTACCCGGATGTGAAGCGCGGTTTGCAAAGCAGCTCACCATAACCGTGCAGTTTTGGCTCCGGCAGGAACTGAATCCGGCTCATAGAGTCTCAAAAAACCAGACTGTTCGATTCTGTAGAATGCAATCAACCTTTTCAGGGGCGATTAGTCGGGAGGTATCGGTACATGGATTTGTCAGAACGCATCACAATGGCCCTGGGGAAGAAACCAGTGGATTTGCTCCTTAAAAGGGGCGAGTTGGTTAACGTGGTTTCCGGCGAGATTCACCCGGTTTCAATTGCAGTCCATGAGGGTATTGTAGTGGGCTTCGGTGAATACGAATCGGTTGAAACCGTTGACCTCGAAGGCCGTTATGTGTCGCCAGGCTTCATAGACGGCCACCTGCATCTCGAATCCAGCATGTTGAGCATACCGGAATTTGCTCGCAATGTTGTCCCTCTGGGAACAACCGCCGTTGTCGCAGACCCCCATGAAATAGCCAATGTACTGGGACTGGATGGAATCAAATACATTTTGGAATCGAGCCAGAGCTTGCCACTGCGAGTTTTCGTCATGTTTCCCTCCTGCGTGCCGGCCACTCCGTTTGAAACCTCCGGCGCGAAACTTGGCCCAAAGGATATGGACAATTTCAAAGATAACCCGCGCGTCCTTGGCTTGGCTGAAATGATGAACTATCCGGGCGTGCTCATGACAGATCCCGAAGTAATTGCCAAGATCAACGTGTTCCGGGGGAAGGTCCTCGATGGACATGCTCCCGGTCTCACCGGAAAGGATCTTTGCGCGTACGTTGCAGCGGGCATAGGATCGGACCACGAGTGCACCTCTTTGGAGGAAGCCCGTGAAAAACTCCGGAACGGCATGAGCATCATGATCCGGGAAGGCTCCGCAGCGAAAAACCTCGACGCGCTGTTGCCATTGGTCAATGAGCACAACTCTCGAAATTGCTTCTTTGTCACTGACGATTTGGATCCCGAGGATATCCTTGAAAAGGGCCACATTAATAATCTTGTTCGTACCGCTATCAGGAAAGGGCTGGATCCAATCAGAGCGATTCAGATGGCGACAATAAACCCTGCCGCTTACTTCAGCCTCAAAGGGCTGGGTCGTGTTGCACCGGGATGTTCGGCTGACCTGTTAATTTTGGACGATCTAAATCAGGTTTCGATCAACCGCGTTTATCAGTCGGGCCGTCTCGTGGCACAAGAGGGCAGCCTGGTTGTTCCCTCGGTTTCGGCCGCGACAGCGCAATTACCGTACAGCATTAACGTAGCGTGGGACAAGGTGAAAGATTTTTCCATCAAGGCGGAAGGAACGGCAGTCAACATCATTGAGGTAGTGCCGGGCCAAATTTTCACCAAGAGGGTGGTCGAACGAGCCCCGATCAAGGACGGAGTGATCATAACAGATCCCGCTAGGGACATTCTGAAGATCGCGGTAGTCGAGCGGCATCACGGCACAGGATCGTTCGCTCTGGCACTCATCCGCGGATTCGGATTGAAACGGGGAGCCATAGCATGCACGGTAGCCCACGACTCCCATAACATAATAGTGGTGGGTGCAAACGACTCCGACATGCTGGCCGCAGCCCGAGAGGCCGCTAAAAGGGGAGGGGGCCTAACTGCCGTGGCTGACGGGCGGACGCTGGCAGGTGTGCCTCTGCCCATTGCGGGGCTGATGTCCGACAAGCCGATTCAAGAGGTTCGAGATTCACTGGAAAAAGTCGTCCATGCGGCCCACGAACTGGGCTGTTCGCTGGAAAATCCCTTTGCCACCCTTTCGTTCATGGCTTTAACTCCCATACCCGAGCTGAAACTGACGGACCAGGGTCTTTTTGACTCGTTGAATTTTAAGTTCGTGTCCTTATTTGCCGACTGATGACAAGACCAGGCACTGTTAAATCGTTTCGGAAATACGCGGCAGTAAGACCCTCTTGGCAGAAGTTGGCGACCCGACCGGTAACCTCTTTCATGAGCCTCTGTTCAGCTCGGCACCAGCGGTTCAGCGCTATGAGAAAGTGGCTCGTGCTGCCCATAGCGATGATTCTTCTGCTGAGCTGTTTTGGCGAGCCTTCCGTTGCTGACCGGCCATCCATTGCGGATGACAGCACAACGTCGTATTATGGAGGAACAGTTGAGGGAACTTGGTACGCATGCGAGTGCAATTTGTGAAATAGTTGAGAAGCGCCTCTCCAGAATCAATTGTGGAACAATTTACCGCAACCTGGAGACGTTTCAGAAATTGGGACGATTCAAAAACTGAAAACCGCAGGTACTCAAAAGCATTTCGGCGGAACCATGAAGAATCACTATGATGTGCGCTGCATTAGATGCGGTCGTGTAGACGATCTGTTAGTGAACCTGGGGCCTATCATTGATGAAGCTCTGGGCGATATTACCGACTATGAAATCCTGGGGCATCGCATCGAGTTTTATGGTCTGTGTTCTCAATGCCGGAAAGAATACGGGCCTCTTCGAGAAGAAGAAACGCCGAAGATCGGGATTCCCGACGGGCCCATGAGCAACGTTGGATAACCAACCGGTCTCTGCCTCGAAAATTTACGGAACTTTGGAATCCGAGTCCACTCTAATACACCTAATTTTGTGCTCGGGCATAAGCCGTATTATTCTGGTTCAAATTAGATGCGCAAAGGAATTTAAGACTAGGAAGGAGAGAATTTCATGGCAGACTTAAAGGGATCCCAAACAGAACAAAACCTGCTCACAGCTTTCGCGGGTGAATCTCAGGCGAGAAATCGGTACACCTATTTCGCATCCAGGGCAAGATCTGAGGGCTTAATTCAAATCGCTCAGATTTTTGAGGAGACCGCAAGCCAAGAGAAGGAACATGCGAAGAGATTTTTTCAGCAACTCAAAGGAGGAGAAGCGCTTGTTCAAGTCGCGTTCCCCGCGGGAATCATAGGAAAAACTGCTGAGAACCTACAGGCGGCTGCTGAAGGGGAACACTACGAATGGTCCGAGATGTATCCGGAATTTGCAAGAATCGCCAGACAAGAAGGCTTCGAGTCCGCGGCGGAAATATGGGAGGCCGTTGGCGTGGCGGAACAGCAGCATGAAAAGAGATATCTTGGTCTGCTTGACAACGTCACCACTGGCAAGGTCTTCGAGAAGGACAAGCCGGTCGTATGGCGTTGCCTGAACTGCGGCTACATCCATGAAGGCCCATCTGCTCCGAAAGTCTGTCCAGCCTGCGCGCATCCTCAGGCATACTATGAAGTGCTGGGTGAGAACTGGTAGTTTTCACGGTGCAAGAGTTTTTGCAATGGAGGCTCTCGCATCACCCAATTAATTTGGATCAAAATTAAGGGAGGTTTTCCTAATGACCGCGTTACTACAGATATATAAGTGCGAAGTTTGCGGCAACATGGTCGAGATGGTTCATGAGGGGGCTGGAGAGTTGGTCTGTTGCGGCCAGCCAATGAAACTTTTCGTGGAAAACACCGTGGATGCCGCCAAAGAGAAGCACGTGCCCGTGAAAGAAGTCACCGCAGAAGGGCTCGCTGTCAAAGTCGGGAGCGTTCCTCACCCAATGGAGGAGAAGCACTACATCGAGTGGGTTGAAATAGTGGCTGACGGCAAAACGTATCGTCAATTTCTCAAACCTGGCCAAGCTCCCGAGGCTTTTTTCCCAGTACAGGGAGAATGGACTGCCCGGGAATATTGTAATCTTCACGGCCTCTGGAAGTCCTGACGCTCCAGAAGGGGCGGATCGGTGGGGAGAGGAGGGGGCCCCCGGATCGCGGGCGGTGGGCCTTTGGTAAGCCAGGTCCACATTCCCGAAATGCTCGCTGACTATTTCGCTGAATTGCGAACGATCTTGTATAGAACTCGTGGTTGGTGGAACCAGCATTACAGCCTTTCACCGGCCAGCGTACGTCATCGCGGAGCGAAGAATGAAGCTCTTAAACTACTCATTGGCCCTCGCAGCGAGTTTTGTCTTTGTGATTCCAGGTCTTGCCGCTGCACCGGATTCGATTACCCTGGATGCGAGAGTTCTGGCAGACATCCGACTTGCCACGCCCAAGAGCGCTGCTGCAAAAAAGTATCTCGGTCTTGGCGACGCGGCCTCGTTCACAATACCTCAAATCAAGGCCGACACAGTCATAATCGAGATTTTCAATATGTACTGCCCGATATGCCAGGCCGAAGCTCCATCTGTTAATGCACTCTACCGGTTGATTGAAAAAACTCCGCGGCTGAAGAAAAAGGTCAAACTCATAGGCATTGGCGTAGGCAATTCCCCTTTCGAAGTCCAGGTGTTCAGGAAAAAATACAACGTATCGTTCCCTCTTTTGCCGGACCAGAAGATTGCCATCGGCAAGGCGATCTCCGGGCCGATCAAAACCCCGACGTTTATTGCGGTCAAAACCGACGGCAGGAAAAGTCTTCACGTATATTTCACCCATGTAGGCAAGATCGGGCCCAAACAATTACTTAGCGCAGTAACGGCGGCACAGAGTCGGAGGCAGCGAGGAAGTTTTCATGGTCGCTAATGGCAAACAATGCTTGATATCGGCGTTGATTGGGGCACTTGCAGTGTTCGGTTGTTTCTTCGTGGCGCATGCCGAGACGGTTGGATTTGGTGCCGACATCTATAATCCCGGACAATTGAAACCCATTGATAGCCATTCCACCCTGAAAGTCGGCGACCAGGCACCGGATTTTACGCTACCGTCCATTTCAGGAAATAAGATCACTCTCAGCGCCTACCGTGGCAAGAAGAACGTAGTCCTGTCTTTTATCCCGGCAGCTTGGACCCCTGTATGTTCACACCAGTGGCCGGGTTACAACATTGCTAAGGACATTTTCGACAAAAGTGATGCTGAACTGATAGGAATTAGCGTGGATAATATCCCCACGCTTTATGCATGGACCAAACAAATGGGGAAACTGTGGTTTCCAGTGGCTTCCGATTTCTGGCCGCACGGGGCCGTGGCCAAGAGCTACGGCGTGCTAAGAAGCAATGGTACTTCGGAAAGGGCCATTTTCGTCATCGACAAGCAGGGCCGCATTCGATACATTGATGTGCATGACATTAATAAAATGCCAAAGCTTGAGGTTCTGGCCAACCAATTGGAAAAGCTTAGATAGTAATGTTTTCTGATCCCGCGGGGGCGGAGGGGAGGGACTAATGAGAACATCCAGGTATTTCCGACTACCCTGTCTGATCTTTTTCGCTCTTTTGGCAGTTGGTCTCCTATTGGGGGCATTGGGGGCCGCGAAAGTGCAGAAGGCTCCTGTAAGCGATCAAAGTCAAAACTGTATTGATTGCCACTCTTCCGAGACGCCGGCCATGGTTGCGGATTGGAAACGAAGTCGTCACGCCCGGATAACGCCGGCTGACGCTTTGAAAAAGCCTGAGGATGAGAGGCTCGTGTCCGCGAAAAAAATCCCCGAGAAACTCACCGGGGTTGCAGTCAGTTGCGCGGAATGCCACATGCTCAATCCTGAGGCGCACAAGGACACCTTCGAACATAACGGTTATAAGGTGCACCTTACCGTTACCCCCAAAGACTGCTCCACCTGCCATCCCATTGAGGCCTCACAATTCAAGAAGAACCTGATGTCACACGCGCGCGTTAATCTGGTAGATAATCCGGTCTTCCAGACCTTAGAAAAAACAATTAACGGCACACAGTTGTTGCATGACATGAAGACCACCATCGCTGCTCCTAACGAAACAACAACCTCCGGCTCTTGCTACTGGTGTCACGGAACTGCTTTGGAAGTCAAAGGCAAACAAACCAGGGATACTGACCAGGGCAAGATGGAATTCCCGGTGCTGTCAGGGTGGCCAAATGACGGAGTGGGGCGGTTTAATCCAGACGGCAGCAAAGGTTCTTGTTCCGCGTGCCATCCTTGGCACCAATTCTCCATCACTGTGGCCCGCAAGCCGTACATCTGCTCCCAATGCCACAAAGGCCCGGATGTTCCCGCCGACCAGGTATATGAAGTCAGTAAGCACCACGGTCTGTTCGCAGGGCTCTGGGCAGAATGGAATTTCAAACACGTGCCTTGGACAGTGGGCAAGGATTTTACCGCCCCGACCTGCGCCACCTGCCATGTCAGTCAGGTGATGGACGATCAGGGGGACCTGGTGGCCAAAAGGACCCATCAGATGAACGACCGCCTGCCGTGGAGACTCTTTGGCTTGTACTACGCTCATCCTCACCCGAAATCTCCTAATACTTCAATAATAAGGAACAAGGACGGCTTGCCGTTGCCGACCACTCTCGACGGAGAGCTTGCCAAAGATTATCTGATCGGCCCTGAGGAGCAAACCCGGCGACGGAATACACTTCAGAAAGTTTGCCGATCATGCCACACCCCGGACTGGGTCGCCGGCCAGTGGGCGCATTTGGAAAATACTATAAAAACTAGTAATAAGATGACGCTGACTGCGACACAGGTGCTGCAAAAGGCATGGGATGATAAGGTAGCGGACAAAAGTAACATGTTTGATGAGGCCATAGAGAAAATGTGGATCCAGCAATGGTTTTTCTACGCTAACTCGACTCGACTCGCTTCTGCTATGATGGGAGCAGACTATGGCGTATTTGCAGACGGCCGATGGTCTATGGCAAAGAACATTCAGGACATGCTGGACCGTCTGAAGTTCCTGCTTGGAACAAAGAGCAAAGGGCTTTCAGCCCCGCCAAAATGAGAATAGAAACAAGGAGATCTCATGGAAAAGAATACGTGGAAGTGTCAGAAGTGTGGGTATACCTTCGAGGTTGAGGCGGATGCAACTCCGCCTGAAACTTGCCCCGGTTGCAAGGACAAGTGCGAGTTCCTCAACGTCACCTGCTACATTCCGGATTGCGGCAAGACCGGCCAAGACACCCGCCTGGGGTGAGTGGAATGAAAGTTCTGGGGATTTACGGAAGCCCTCGCAAGGGGGGAAACACCGATACTTTGTTGGACAAGGTCTCTCAGCGGCGCTCGCTCCGCAGGAGCCGAGGTTTCCGCCATACGCTGCTGCAACTTGAACATAGCCGGCTGCGTTGAGTGCGGAGGCTGCAACGACACGGGTGAGTGCGTGGTTGATGATGATATGCAGCTCGTCTATCCGCGTCTCTTGGAGGCAAGAATAATTTTCCTCGCATCTCCGATGTTTTTCTACGGCATCACTTCCCAGGCAAAGGCTGTGATTGACCGTTGCCAGGCGATGTGGTGCCGAAGGATGTTGGACAAGACACCTGTTGAGAGAAAGACGTACGATGGAGGCCAGGGATATCTCATTTCCGTTGGTGCCACCAGGGGGGCAAATCTCTTTGAAGGAGCACAGCTCGTGGCCAAGTACTTCTTTGATGCTTTGGACATGAGCTACGATGGAGGCATTTTCATAAAGTCGGTGGACCGCAAAGGGGACATAGACAAACATCCCGAAGTACTCAATCAAGCCCAGGAACTGGGCCGGGATGCGGTAGCGAAATGCCTCGGCCTGGCGGGCCGAACGTGAAGTTTTCGCCAAGGATCATCCGCGGCGTATAGAGCGCCCCTTTGGATGAGCGGGCTCGGAATCAGGGAGGTAGCGACTGCCTTCGCGTGAGGTTAGTAAATGACGATCAATATTCGACGAAACGTCAACTATGGAGGATAACGTCAACTATGCCAAAAGTCCTCATCGCCTACGCCACCCGGAACGGTGAAACAAAAAATATTGCCGAACTTATAGCTGAAGGCGTCAGGTTTACCGGGGTGGAGGCCAACGTCTTAGACGCCAACGCTTTGGAAGCCAAATTCCTGACCCATCCGGAAGACCTCGCCGATTACGATGCGTATATATTCGGTTCGCCCACCTATCACGGTGAAATGATGCAGGCTATGAAGACCCTGCTTTTTTTGGCTGCCCAGGTAAATCTAGAGGGGAAAACAGGTGGATCGTTCGGCGCTTATGGTTGGAGCGGCGAGGCTGCGGATCGAATCTACGATACCATGCAGAATGTATTTAGAATGGACATGGTGGGCTCGCCGCTGAAGTTGAAATCTGCGTCATTACAAGGAGGTTTACAGATGGCCCAGGACTACGGCCGAGCCGTCGGACAGAAGGTCAGCGGGAAATGAGCACCCGAAAAAACGCCATTTCTACAGGCACGATCTTATCTGCGATTGATGAGCGGCACGTCTCATCGCATGGCGCGACTCACAACGCAGGTAAGAAAGTTGTGTGAAGCTGTCAGTGGCTTTAGCCTCGTTTAGAGGCCAATCCATAACTATAATCGGAGGAAGAAATGCAGAAGTATGTGTGCCAAGTTTGCGGTTATGTCTATGACCCGGCTGTCGGAGACCCGGATAACGGCGTGAGTCCAAACACTGCGTTTGAAGATTTGCCCGATGACTGGGTTTGTCCGGTGTGTGGAGCGGATAAGGAGAGTTTTTCGCCCGAATAACTAGCTTTCACGTCGTCCAATTGTGACCGTCCAAGCTTCGGCTTTTCCGGCGTGTGCTCGCAATTGCAACGGCTGATTGGAGTCGACGGTCACTAACAGACAGAGTGCGAAGCCATTCCATTCATACTTGAAGTTTGTCCGGAGGATAAGATTGCGAATCAATGTTGAAATAAAAAAAGGCATTCATTGGGTGGGCGCGGTAGACTGGAACATTCGGGATTTTCACGGATATTCAACCGAAAAAGGGACTACTTACAACGCCTATCTGGTCATTGATGACAAAGTAACGCTTTTTGATACCGTTAAGAAACATTTCAAGAACGATCTGCTCCACTGCATCTATAAGGTGATTGAGCCATCCAAGATCGACTACTTGGTTGTAAACCACGTCGAACCTGACCACTCCGGCTCTCTTGCTGAAATGATGGAGGTGATAAAGCCTGAGAAGCTGTTCTGTTCTCCGAGAGGTAAAAAGGCCTTGCTCGAACACTATCATCGAGAAGATTGGCCCTATGAAGTAGTGGGATCAGGGCAGGAGACAAGTCTTGGGAAACGGACGGTCCAATTTCTTGAGACAAGGATGGTTCATTGGCCGGACAGCATGTTTTCTTACATCAAGGAAGATGCGCTGCTCATCTCCAGCGATGCCTTCGGGCAACATTGGGCAACCAGCGAACGTTTTAACGATGAAGTGGATCCTGCTGAACTCATGAAGCATGCAGCCAAATACTATGCCAATATTCTTTTACCATATTCGGCTCTCATCGGGAAATTGATCGACAACGTCCGGAAGATGGACCTGAAGATTGACATGATAGCACCGGATCATGGCCTGATCTGGCGTCACAACCCGTTGCAAATCGTGGCGTCTTATGCCGAGTGGACCCGCCAGATCCCAAAGCGAAAGGCTATCGTTGTTTACGATACCATGTGGCAAAGCACCGAAACCATGGCAAAGGCCGTTGCCGACGGACTGGTGCAGGGCGGAGTTTCTACCAAGCTATTGAATCTCGGCGTGAATCATCGGAGCGACGTTATAACGGAATTGCTCGATGCGGGAGCAGTGATCGTCGGTTCGTCGACGCTTAATAACGGCATGCTACCCAGGATGGCCGACATGCTCTGCTACATGAAGGGGTTGCGACCTCTCAACAAAGTCGGGGCCGCTTTCGGCTCTTATGGCTGGAGCGGAGAGGCCGTCAGATTAATGACTAAGGCACTGGAGGAGATGAAGATCAAGATTGTTCATCCGGGGGTAAACCTCCAATATGTTCCCGTGCATGACGGTCTGAGGCAATGCGTGGACATGGGCCGTGAAATAGCCAAGGTGTTGACATCCTGATGTCTACGGGAGGCCGCAGCCTGAAGCAAACCGTTCTCAAGTTGCTTGAGGCGGATGATTTTGATGCGAGCCTCCATGTCATCTGTAGGTTGCCCCCGCGTAAAGTGATAAACCCGCTGTTTTCGTTTCTGGTGCATAAAGACGAGAGGCTTCGATGGCGGGCCATCACCGCAATGGGCGCTGTAGTCGACAACCTCGCTCGACAGGATATGGAATCGGCAAGAGTTATTATGCGCAGGCTCATGTGGAGCCTCAACGAGGAGTCGGGTGGTATAGGATGGGGCGCTCCCGAGGCTATGGGGGAGATCATGGCTCGGCATGAAGGGCTTGCCCGCGAGTACTCACACATATTGATCTCATACATGGATTACGAGGGAAATTTTCTGGAATACGAAGGTCTACAACGCGGCTTGCTCTGGGGTTTGGTGAGATTAGCCCGCGTTAGACCGCAGATGCTGGCGAAGGCCGATAGTCATCTTGATAAGTATCTGGAATCGGGTGAGGCGACTACGAAGGGCCTGGCGGCATGGGCCGCTGGATTACTGAGAGTCGAAAATGCGAGGCCGAAGTTGCAATTGTTATTGACGGACAATTCCCGCGTAAGACTTTACATTGACAATAATTTTACCGATCTGGGGGTATGCGATTTGGCAGAAAAAGCTTTGGCCCTGCTGGAAAGGGGAAGCGGGAATCATAGCCAAAGAGTGGGATGATTCGCCTCTGGAAGGAGATGTTTGTTATGGATGTTGTTTTGCTTTCAAGATCACAGTATGCAACCGCGACCTTGTGTCATTTCCCCTCCAGCTTGAACCCTGCTTTCAGCTTTACGGCCTTCAATTCCTCGGCCAGCGCTCTGACGTTTAAGATCATGCTGGTGGTGGCGTTCATATTTGTGCCGATAGTCATCCTCTATCAGGAATGGGGTTACTACCTCTTCAATGATAAGGTTTCCGATGAGCACCTTGCGTCAGATGAAGCTTACTAATTGAGACGGATTCCCGGCCAGGGCCTGGACGGCAACAAACGTTCTGCCTGGGAACCGGTTGATGACCTCTATATCCGCCCGAAAGGACTCATATTATGAGAGAACGTGCCGGCCTGGTTACCATGAGGGGAAATCCTGTAACGCTCCAAGGGGAAGAGATTAAAGTAGGGGACCCGGCTCCCGATTTTGTTGTTCTTGCAAATGATCTCAAGCCCGTGCAATTTTCTTCTCTTCAGGGTAAAATACGTGTAATTTCATCGGTCCCGTCGCTCGACACTCCGATCTGTCATGCTTCGACTGTAAGGTTCAACCAGGAAGCAAGTCGTCTTGATCCGAGCGTAGAAATCCTTATCATCAGCATGGATCTACCCTTTGCACAGAAGCGCTGGTGCACTGCAACCGGAGTACGAGAGGTGAACACCCTTTCGGACCATAGAGACGGTTCCTTCGGAACCGCGTACGGAGTGCTAATCAAGGACTTGCGTTTGTTAACCAGAGCAGTCTTTGTCGTTGACCCAGGAGGGATAGTACAGTACGTCGAACTAGTGAAGGAAATCGCAGAGGAACCCGATTTCGAGGCCGCGCTGGGAGTGGTGAAGAAACTGGCCTCGCAACCATAACATCAACGGAGGTTGAATATGCAGCAATGGAAATCAGTGGACGAGATTCTCGACTTTGCAATCAGCCGTGAAGAAGAAGCGGCCGAATTCTACACTGACTTGGCCGGCCGCATGGATAGGCCATGGATGAGTCAAATTTTCAAGGATTTCGCTAAGGAAGAAATGTGGCATAAAAGCAAGCTGGTAGACATCAAATCCGGTCAGCGATTGCTCTCCGCAGAAAAAAAGATTTTGGACCTGAAGATCGGCGACTATCTTGTTGACGTGGAGCCTACCGATCACATGGATTACCAGCAGGCACTGGTCGTAGCCATGAAAAAGGAGAAAAAGGCATTCAAGATGTACATCGATCTTGCCGGAGCTACCGACGACTCCAGTCTGCAGACGGTGTTCATGTCTCTGGCGCAAGAGGAAGCAAAGCACAAACTCCGATTTGAAATCGAATATGATGATTACGTCCTGACCGACAACTAAGACCATTTCGTTTTCACACAAGTGATACGGCGTAGATGAAGAGCCGCTGCTATACCGCGTTTAGCGGTTTAGCGGCGGCGTCCCTGAATGCCACGACGTGTGCTTTATAATACGGGTTACGGCAGCCTGTAGCTGAGGCGGCAATGAACAAGAAGAAGATTGTCACCGCGGTGATCGCCTTGGCCGCCCTGATTCTCATACTGGTTTGGGTGCAAGGCGGCTTCCACTCAAAGGTGCCCGGAGGTAGAACGATACTACCTCCGAAAAAGGCGCTACCGCTGAAGACTGTGAAGGCTTCAATCAGTCGGACGGAAGGCGAAGTCACAGTCTCGGGCACGGTGGTTGCGCGCGAGAGCGCTCGCGTTGCCGCCCGTGTTCAAGGCTACGTGGTCGAGCTGAATGTGGATGCAGGCGATCATGTGAAGAAAGGCCAGGTCCTCCTTCGTCTCGACTCCAAGGAAATGGTCGAGCGGGAAGCTCAGGCTAAAGCCGCTCTGGAAAGCGCAACTGCCGACTTGGTGAAAGCTCGGAACGATTTTGAGCGCTACAAAGTGCTCTTCGAGAAACAATCTATAGCAAAGAAAGATTATGACGACGTTTTGGCGAAATATGATGTGGCCCAGGCCGCTGAAGCAAGGGCCAAAGCGGCCCTGGATGAAGCGAAGACGCTCCTTTCATACACCGTTGTGACCGCGCCCTTTGACGGCATTGTGGGGGAGAAAGATGTTAACCTCGGTGACTTGGCTACCCCAGGACATCAACTCTTGACGATATACACCCCCAGCTCAGTGGAACTAGTGGCCTCAGTCGGAGAGCAATACGCTCCTTATCTCAAAGCCGGCACTTCGGTGACGCTTGAAGTGCCATCCATTTCACTGAAAGAGACTTCATCCATACGGGAAGTGGTGCCGCAGCGGGAAGAGAAAACTCGGACGATTACAGTCAAGGCTCCCCTTACGGAAACGCCGGGTTTGGCTCCCGGCCTCTACGGCAGACTCACGTTCAACACTCGCCCGTCAAAAGCTATTGTGATTCCATCTGAGGCTGTCAAGATAGTCGGTCAATTGGAGACTGTGAGAGTCGTGGAAAACGGAACTGTAAAGATACGTCATGTTAGGTCCGGCCGCAAGCTGGCCGACGGCAAGGTAGAAATTCTTTCCGGACTAAACCCGGGAGAAGAGGTGGTCGTCGGCTCAGATGCCTGACTATACGATGCAGACTACGTGCATTCGGCCGACTATGTGCCGCGAACCTCATGAAGGTTGAAGCTGAAAATAAAAAATAATTTCAGATCCCTGATGAACTCACGAACTATAGGATTCGTACGGCCCTCACCTCAGGTTGCACAGCCCCCAGAGAAAAATTCTTCGGCAAAAATTTTCTCCCGTTCCTCGATTACCGCGTCCTCTATCTCAGCCAACATTCCCGGCTGATAGTTTATGCACTTTGATTCATCCAGTTCCTCGCCAAAGCATATACGAGTTCCCGAGAATTCTATCTGCTCTTCCTCAGCGGCCATTGTCCGATCTCCTTTCCTTAATCAGCTGATCGCTTCATACATACTGATGCATGAAAGGTTAGGTAGATGCGCAAAATTTGGTTCCTCTCTGCAATATTTTTGATGCGGATGTCCAGGAACACCGCTTTCCCTATTCTCAATTCCTCCAATTCGCGTGGCAGCGCAGAAAGGCTATTCTTCAGCCCCTTTGTAGACGAACACGAATTCTTCGTTGTTAATGTCCACAGAAATGTCGGCCCCGCGTGATTCCGCATATATCAGCCAAGTCGATTTATCGGTGCCGCAGCAGACTACATCAGGCGAGAATTTCCCATTCTTCTTGTCGAACCATGCGAGCAACATGGGGTCTGAAGACAGCTCCCGGGCCTTGTGATCAGCTAGAGCCTTGGCACTCATAAAGTCCAAGAGCTTGTCATGTACTCGCACCACCACCGGATGGCTGAGCATGTGTTCAGTTACGTACCGGCAATCCATCATGGAGACCTCCTCGTGTGTACCGGTGGGCCTTGGTCTTGTTGCATTGAACAGAAAACCAGGCGGGTCGGTTCACAGGTCTTCCCTTTCCTTAATCACGGAATCGGTGATTTCCAAGTTCGAGTGATTATCGGGCCCGCGTTTTGGCTTCCGGGACCGGAATGCTTTCTCCGGTCAATTTGCGGACCTCGGCCAGGAAGGCAGGCAACAACTCCTCTTCTTCATAAGTACCCATACTTTCGCCTTTTTTGAAGATTATGCCGCGGCCTCGCCCGCCCGCGATACCGATATCCGCTTCTCGTGCTTCTCCGGGCCCATTCACCACACAGCCCATGACTGCGACTTTCAATGGGCTCTTGATCCTGGATAGCGCCTTCTCGACTTTTCGCGTGAGCCCTATGAGGTCTATTTCAGTCCGGGAGCACGTTGGGCAGGAAATCACCTCAACTCCCCTTCGGCGGATTCCAAGCGCCCCCAGTATCAAGTATGCGACGCGGATTTCCTCGACAGGCGGAGCCGTCAGGGAGACCCTAATTGTGTCCCCAATTCCGTTTTCCAGCAGAATTCCTATGCCCACGGCCGACTTTACTGCTCCCGGGAGCAGAGTCCCGGCCTCGGTAATGCCCACGTGAAGCGGGTAGTTCACACGTTCGGACAAAATTCGGTACGCGTCAACGGTTCGGCTGACATCGGATGCTTTAAGAGAAATCTTGATAAGATGAAAGTTCTCTCTCTCAAGGATCGCTACGTGTTCCAAAGCGCTCTCAACCATGGCTTCAGCCGTAGCACCTGAATGCTTCCTCAGTAGTTCCTTGTGCAGCGAGCCCGCGTTGACCCCGATGCGAATGGGAACGGCGCGTTCGGCTGCAGCTTTGGTGATCTCACGGACTTTGTAGCGGTCTCCAATATTACCGGGGTTGAGACGGAGGCCGTCAACCCCTTGTTGCAGCGCCTCCAGGGCAAGCCGATAATCGAAATGAATATCCGCTACCAGGGGTATGCTTATCTTTTTCTTCACTTGCCCTAGCGCAACCGCCGCAGCCATGTCGGGCACGCCAAGACGTATCACTTCGCATCCCTCGTCCTCCAGGCGCCGAATCTGGCGAACCGTGGCTCTTGTGTCCCTCGTATCGGTGTTGGTCATGGATTGCACGGCAATGGGGGCTCCGTCGCCTATGGGAACGTTGCCTACGAGGACTCTTCGAGTATTTCGTCGATGAATTTTCATTGTCTTAGTAGCGGTAGCTATAGCGATCTTCAAGAGTGATTAGAGCTGTCATAAAATACTTGATGGGGCGGCCACGCTCTGACGCGGTGCGGCCCATCCATCAGCGATGGTTGGAAGCCCGTAGGCGCTAAAATAACGCCGCAGCACACGGATTTTCCCCCCTTTCTTAAAGGGAGGTGAGGGGGGATTTTGGGTTAACTTATTGAAAAGCCCCCTAAATCTACCTTTACAAAAGGGGGACTTTGATAGACTTTCGGTCATCTAAAGGGCTTACTACCGGGGTGACCCGTCCCAATTTATCCCCGTGGGTAAGCGCACCCGCCACACCACTGTTAAGTCGGCCCAGGGTCTCACGGTGTTCCATACGAGGTAATTCGTATACACTTTGAAGAAATGCACTCAGCGATTACCATACCATTTCTCATAATAAGTGAGGTACTCACCTGTTTTGATCCGTTGCCACCAGGCTTGGTGCTCTAGGTACCATTGCAAGGTTTGGTTCATACCATCAGCAAAATCAATGGTAGGCTCCCAGCCCAGATTTCGGCGCAATTTAGAGGCATCCATCGCGTATCTCCGGTCGTGCCCCGGTCTGTCAGTGACAAAGCGTATCAAGGATTCGGGCTTATCCAGTCTTGCAAGAATGAGTCTGACAATATCCAGGTTGGGAAATTCCGAATTTCCACCAATGTTGTAGACCTCACCTCCAGACCCTTTGCGCAGGACAGCATCAATTGCGCAACAATGGTCTTTAACGTGTATCCAATCACGCACGTTCATCCCGTCCCCGTACACCGGCAATTCTTTATTTTGCAGAGCATTGGTGATCATGAGAGGTATCAGCTTTTCGGGAAACTGAAACGGACCGTAATTGTTTGAGCAGCGTGTTATCACTGCATCCAGGCCGTAAGTTTTGTGATAGGAACGAACCAGCAAATCAGCGGCCGCTTTCGATGCAGCATAAGGGCTGTTCGGAACCAGTTGGCAGGTCTCGGTAAAAGCGCCGTCAGAATCGAGGGAGCCGTAAACCTCATCTGTAGAAATTTGAACGAAGCGGCTGACGCCATACTCGCGACATGCATCCAAGAGCACCTGCGTCCCGCAGACGTTTGTGACGACGAAAGCCGAGCAATCCATTATGGAGCGGTCCACATGGGATTCGGCAGCGAAATTGATTATCGCGTCGGGCCTTTCACAGACCAGGGACGAAACCACTTTCTTATCTGTGATGCTCCCTCGGACAAAGCGGTGGCGCTCGCCATAGGGCGCAGCATCTTGAAGGTTTTCCAGGTTTCCCGCATACGTGAGGAGATCCAGGTTGCATATGCTTACATCCGAATAGGATTTCAGCATGTGCATGATGAAATTAGAGCCGATAAAACCGCATCCCCCGGTTACGAGTAGCCGCATGAATGACCTCAACCGTCCTTTCTGGACCAATCGTACGGAATGCCGCCCTCATGCGGGTCTGTCCGGTACTCGTCGGGTTCCTCACGATTATAAGGTTGAGACGGAATGTTGATCACGTATGCCTCGTGCTCACCGATACATTTCCAGCCATGGTATACTCCCGCCGGAATGACAATCAAGCAGGGCCTGTGATCGCCTGAATAAAATTCATTCAATAGGCCGCGGGTTGGAGAACCGTCACGGTCATCATACAAGACCGCCTTCACCATGCCGCGGACGCACGTAAAGCGATCATCCTGGAACCTATGGTAGTGCCATGCCTTGACAACGCCGGGATATACGGTGCTGAGATACACCTGACCGAAACCGCTGAAAAAAGGATCGTCGCACCTCATGATCTCCATAAGGCGGCCGCGTTCATCCGGTATCACTTTCAGGGGCTGTACGACGACGCCCTGTATAAGTTCGGAATCAGGTAGTTTGAATCTTTGCCGCTCCATTGTTCGATTCAAGCCTTGTTGGCCCCGCCCTGAGCAACCCAATTTGAGGCCTTGAGAAGAGAATCGAACGTGCCCGCGTCTGTCCACCAACCGTCCAATAATGACCAGGTTATGGTTCCCTGGTTGATGTACATATTGTTTACGTCGGTAATTTCCAATTCTCCTCGTTCGGATGGTGATAGAGTTCTAATAAACTCAAAAACCTGAGAATCGTACATGTAGATCCCGGTGACTGCATATTGCGAAGACGGATTGGCAGGTTTCTCTTCGATTTTCAATACCCGATCGCCATCTAGTACGGGCACACCGAATCTTCGTGGGTCTTCGACCTCTTTGAGCAAGATCTTCGCTCCCCGCGGTTGGCGCTTGTAGTCATCAACAGCAGAAATTATGTTCCTTTCTATCAAGTTGTCACCCAACACCACGCAGATCCTTCCGCGGGCCGCGTGGTTTTCGGCCAGAGAAAGGGCATCGGCTATTCCACCTTCACCCTCCTGATAGGCGTAGTTAATCTGTTCGACGCCAAGCTCTTTTCCATTGCCCAGGAGGCGCAGGAAGTCACCGGGATTGTTGCCGCCGGTAACCACCAGGATATCCTTGATCCCAGCCTTCACAAGGCATTCTATGGGATAAGTAATCATCGGCCTGTTGTAAACTGGCAGAAGGTGCTTGTTGGTAATTTTCGTCAAGGGGTACAGCCTTGTTCCAAGCCCTCCAGCTAATACGACGCCTTTCATACGATTCTCCAGTTGAAGCACAATTAGCGGATGATCCTACCATTGAGACATGCGTTAGTCAAATCTCGGTTCTTCGGAAGCTGGTGTGCGAGGGACGAGTAAAATTGTCGGGATTTCCGTTGACATCGGATAGGAGCAACGATAATATATGAAATTTCACAGAACACCCGTCACTCCGACAGAGGAAAACTCAATGAGGGTAGGACTAAAAATCTTCACCGGGAATTCAAACCCTAATTTGGCGACGGCAATCACCAGATACATGGGAATACCGCTCGGGGCCGCCGTTGTCAGTTCTTTCAGCGACGGGGAAATACAGGTGGAATTCAGGGAGAATGTGAGAGGAATGGACGTATTCGTCATTCAGTCCACCTGCCAGCCTGTCAACGACAATATCATGGAACTTCTCGTGATGATTGATGCTCTCAAAAGGGCCTCTGCCAGCCGGGTCACCGCTGTAATGCCATACTACGGCTATGCCCGGCAGGATCGGAAGGTTGCGAGCCGTGCGCCGATAACCGCCAAGCTCATCGCGGACATTATCACAGCCGCTGGTGCAGACCGGGTACTTACCCTGGATCTTCATGCCGGCCAAATTCAAGGTTTCTTCGATATTCCGGTGGATCACCTTTACGCGAGCCCGATAATGGCCGAAGCCATCAAAGCCGACCTCCCCATCGCTGAATGTACAATTGTTTCTCCAGACGCAGGAGGCGTCGAGAGGGCCCGAGCCTTTGCTAAACGTCTCGGAGCCAGTTTGGCCATAATCGACAAGCGCCGTTCGAAACCTAATGAATCCGAGGTGATGCACGTGATAGGCGACGTCACCGGAAGAGACGCGATCGTCTTGGACGACATGGTCGATACTGCCGGCACTCTCGTCAAAGCCGCCACCGCCCTCGAACAAGCTGGGGCCCGCAACATTTACGCGTGCTCCACTCATCCGGTTCTATCCGGCCAAGCGGTCGATCGGATCGCAGAATCAGGTATCAAGAAGCTCTACGTGACTGACACCATTCCCAGTGAAGAAAAATCTCTGAAGTGCTCCAAGCTGCATGTGGAATCCGTGGCGCCCCTCCTTGGAGAGGCTATAAGCAGAATTCACAGAGAGGTCTCAGTTTCCGAGTTGTTTGTCTGAACATTTCTAATAGGAGACCATCAACCGGGCCAAAACCCGGAGGCCGCTGGCTCTCCTTCCGGAGGCAAATATGAATAAAGTAGTTCTGTCAGTTGATCAACGAACCCAGAAGGGAAAGGGACCCGCCCGCCGGCTGCGGGCTGTCGGCAAAGCTCCTGCTGTATTTTACGGGAAAAAAAGCGAGCCTATCAAGATCGCAATCAATGTTCACGAATTCAGGAAAGCTATCGAGCAAGCGGGCAGCAATCCTCTGTTCGATCTCGAGATCCGTGAGGATAGCGGAATTACCACCAGGAGGGCTCTGCTCAAGGAACGGCAAATCAACCCGCTGGATGGGAGCCTCATCCATCTGGACTTCCTCGAGGTCTTCATGGATGAATCCATTGAAGTGACGGTCCCGATTGAATTCGAGGGCAAGCCCGTCGGTATCGACAAGGGAGGGATATTTCAGGCGGCCACCAGAGAACTCCGGATTTCTTGCCTCCCTGACAACATTCCTAATATGATCGTGGTTGACGTTTCGGGATTAGATGTGGGGCATTCCGTGCATATTGCTGAAATTGCCCTGCCGCCGGGTGTTTCGGCGCTTCAAGACAAGACGGTAGCGCTGGCCACTGTGGCGGCCCAGAAGATGGCAGAAGAGGCTGCTCCGGGCGAAGAGGCCGAAGCCGAGGCTGCATCTGAAAAGACCGAAAGCTGAGATCCGATATCGTCGAGTAAAAAGAGACTGACGGGCACTCCCTTTGAATATGGGATCAAACGTGCCCCGAAACCTGAATGGACTCAAATCCGTGTCGGTGACGGATCTTGTCCACTGCCCGATCCCGTTGACTGCGCAAAGGCCGCCCAGGATCAAAGAGGTCCATCTGTAATACGGGGAGTCCTATCCCCGAGAGTTTGACCCCTACCTGACGCACTCTCGCGTTGCGTGTAAATGACTTCCGCATCAACAGGTCAATGAGCTTGAGGATTTCACTGGTGAGATTTGTCGGTTCGTGGAGAGAAATGGACTGACTGTGGTCGGTGAAGTCCGCATGCCGGATTTTGAAGGTAACCGTAGAGGCGCCCTTGCCATCCGCTCGCACGCGCTCTGCAAGCTTTTCACCCAGTTCTCTGGCCACGGATCGGATGAACGTGTAATCAGAGCTGTCTTTCTCGAGAGTGCGCTCTTTAGAGTAAGATTTCTGTGAGTCCGGCCGTTCCGGCACTACCGGCCGGCAATCGTTTCCTGACGCTATCTCGATGAGTTGCTCACCCCAGCGCCCCAGCAGGCGGGACATTGATGCCCGCGGAGCACAGGCCAGGTCCGCGACAGTGAAAATCCCTGCGCGTTTCAATATTTCTTCCCCCTTTTTGCCAACGCCCGGTACAGAAGCAGCGGGCAGACCTCCGAGGACGGCCATGGCTCGGTCCGACTCCAGGTAGAGGAGGCCGTTTGGTTTTGCCAGACCGGTGGCCATCTTTGCCCAGGTCCGAGTCCCCGCCAGACCGCCGGAAACTTTTATGTCCAGTGCTGAACGTATTTCGCACAAGAGCCGATGCGCCACTTCCCAAGGGGGAGCATTGTGAAGTCGCAACGTGCCGGTAAGGTCCACGTAACCTTCGTCCACGCTTGTTGATTCCACAATAGGCGAATATCCCCTCATGAGGTCGAACATGCGTGCGGAAAAGTCTCTATAGGCCCGGAAGTTTCCATTAAGAAACACAGCGTGCGGACACAGCTTGCGGGCCTGAACTATCGGCATGGCGGAGTGCACTCCGAAGCGGCGAGCCTCATAAGAGGCCGCGGAGACGACGCCGCGATCGCTGCCGCCGACTATTACCGCGCGGCCTTTTAGTTCGGGTCGCAAGGCCTGTTCAACAGAGGCAAAGAAGGCGTCGGCATCGACATGGAGGATTAATCTACCGCTCACATATGCTACGACCTGCTGCCGTACTTTCTCAACAGTCCGATCACCACTCCTTGGACCATGACTTCGCTTTCATCGAAAATCATGGCCTCATAAGCCGGATTGGCAGGCTCCAACCTTATCTTGTGCCCAATCCGGTGGAACCTCTTGAGCGTGGCCTCGGCATTCCGTATGAGAGCCACGACCATCTCCCCATCCGCGGCGGTATCTCGTTTTTCAACGATCACGTAATCGCCGTCGAGTACGTGATCTTCCCTCATGGAATCACCCTTCACCAGCAACACGTAAGTGTCATGCCTGCCGACAAGGTGTGTAGGCACCGCAATCGTCTCCCGATCTTCAATGGCCTCTATGGGTGAGCCCGCGGCTATACGCCCCACCAAAGGAAGTTCTTCGGTTGTGTGCGGCATATCCACTGGTTCCTCCAGATCTATGGAGCGATTGGCATTCCAACGTTTCTTGAGGTAGCCTTTAAGTCTGAGATTTTCCACGTGGGCATGGATGGTGGATGGTGAAGAAAGTCCCAGGCCGCGGGCTATCTCCTCGTAACTAGGCGCATGACCCTGCTCTGAGAGGAAAACGCGTATAAAATCAAGAACCATCCTCTGTTTCTTGGTCAATGATTGCACAGATCGACAACTCCTATTCTCCCGCTCGCAGACCGGCAAGTGGAGCGTCCAACGTCAATCATCACAATATACGCATGTAAAGCGAAAGTCAAGCGAAACTGTAGCGAAAGTGACAGGGGATTTGAAAAGCAAGATGGGAATGATACCGAGCTCAACCGATGTGTCTCAGGCACTCGGCAATCCCCATTCTGCTCACCCTAATCGCAGGGGGCAAAGCGGCCAACAGTCCAACGAGAAAGGAAACCCCAACGATCAGAGCCAGCGTGGACGGGGTAATCTCGAATACGTGAAGGAACGATGCCATTTGGGCCTGAAATAGCCGTCCCCCAGGGAAAGTCAACACGGCCCCGGCAATTCCACCCAGCATTGCGATGGCCACTGACTCGCCTGAAATCAAAAGGAAAATGAACCAGGGACGAAATCCCAGGGTTTTGAAAACCGCATACTCTGACGACCTCTCGCGTGCCGTCATGGCCATGGTATTTGCCAGGACCATCAAAATGATTCCGATCACCACCATGGAGATAATACGCACAGCGCCTACGATGGCGCTGGTCATAGCTACGAAGCCAAGCTGGAAAGCCTTCTCAGTCTCGGTTATTGTCTCCGCGAGGGAACTCGCGAAGAGTGCGTCTATTTCCTGGGCTATTTCTGCCGAGCGATCAGGGTCTTTTACTCGAACCACGTACCATCCGGTTTTGTCTGCCCTGTCTGGGAATGTTTTCTTGAGAATCTCATTCAGGTAGTCCCATCGAAAAAAAAACGCCGTTTCATCCACATTTTTTCGGGTGCCTTTGTAGATACCGCGAAGAACCAACTCGATGTTTCCAGGGTAGATCGTCCCTTGAAGTGGAATAATGTCCCCAACTTTCCAGCCGAACCGTTCAGCCAGCACGCGGCCCGCAACGGCAGCGTTTCGCTCGTGATCAAACGCCGTTCTCGCGGAATCAGGCAGGATAAACTCGGGGTAAAGGTCGAGATAATCTGTACCGCTTATCGCAAACTGGGGAAAGAAATTCTTTTTGTCTTTATAGATTCCGCCATACCATGCGCCGTACCCGACACCGGTCACGCCGTTGACTTGAAGGATCTTGGCTCGATATGCCACCGGCAGCGAATAAATCAAGGAGATTTTGTTTCGGGTCACCAACCGGTTAGCGGATGAACCTTCCACTCCGGTGTACCACGCGGCCACCAGAGTCCTGAGCACGCCGAAAGCCAGCATTGCAACCGCGATGCCTACTATGGTCAATACGGTACGCAGCTTATGGCGAAAGACATTCCGCAGTATGAGTTTTGCCAATTCCATTATGGCTGACCACTAGAGCGCCGGCTGCCGCGGAGGCGGTGCGATACCGCATCGACAAGCGTCGTCAGATCGCTGAACGTTTGCTTTGATGCTTCTTCGGGACGCCGGACAACAATCACACGGCATTTTTCCAATTTCGCGGCCTCTATTTTGGCCGGGAAGCCACCTTCTACGCCGCTGTCCTTGGTTACCAAAGTACCGATCCCAAATGTGCGTATCACTGCGCGGTTGTCTTCCAGCGAAAACGGGCCGCGGCCCCTAACGATGTGCTCATCCGGTATCCCGGCTTTTCGGCAGGCCTCTATCGACTCAGGATGCGGGAGAACTCGTACCACCAGCCGCACCCCGGTGCGGGCGGCCTCCAATGCGTACGGAGTGATATTCCTCGATCCTGTGGTCAGTAGTACGGGCTGGCCGAACGAGCAGGCTTGCCGCGCTGCAAGCTCGTGAGTCCTGGCAAAGAACAAGCTGTCATCGTCCTTTGCAGCAGGCGCGCGCATCCATCTGAAGTAAGGGATATCGAGATCGAAGGCCACCTTCTTTGCGTTGGCACGGGCATCTGACGAATAAGGATGTGAGGCGTCCACAATCGCGTGCACACGCCTTTCAGCCGCGAGTCGTGCCATCGCCCCGCCATCGAGTGGTCCGGAACGGCTGGAGATGTTTGGATGCTTGCCCACATCAAGCGGGACTCGTCGTAGCGGTGGATACAAGAATCTTAAATCCCGCTCCAGCCAGGGCCTCGGCCAGTGGAGCCGTCTCGCTTGTACCACCTATCAGCAGAATCATACTTTGTAACCGCGCGGGGTGATGAACCATCCATCAACCACTTTGGATGATCTATTCCCTACCACAACCACGCTCCTCATGTTGATGTTGAGGTCCAGGAAATGGTCGAGATCCGACAGGACTATTTCTTCATCTTCAGTGCCGACAGCGGTCCCGATTCCAACGGGAGTCGTGCCTTCTCGATACTCTCCGAATATGGATGCCGCTTCTTCCAGTCGCCGGGTGCGCCTCTTGCTCCTCGGATTGTAGAGCGCGGCCACCAGATCCGCCGAAGCCACGGCTTCCAGCCTTTTCCGTATCATTTCCCAGGGAACAAGGATATCACTTAGACTAATACATGCGAAGTCAAGCATCAAAGGAGCGCCAAGCCTGGCCGCCGCTGCCCCGGCTGCTGTAACGCCGGGAACGATTTCAATAGGGACAGGTTGACCTTCCCGGCCGGCCAGTTCCAAGGCCAGACCTGCCATGCCGTAGATACCTGCGTCGCCGGACGAAATCAGAGCTACAGTTGCGCCTTCTTCTGCCCGACGAATCGCAGCGAGGCATCGCTCCCGTTCCTTGGTCATGCCTGATGAAATGAGATCCTTGCCATCAGTCAGATCGGCAACAAGGTCCAGATAACGCTTGTATCCGACAACCACGTGGCTTTCGGCTATTGCCTGTTCAGCCCGCCGTGTCCTGTCCAGCGCACCTCCCGGTCCGATCCCAACGACAATCAGCCTTCCTCGGCCACAGCTATCGTTATGCCGTTGTAGCTTCTCTTCGGCAGTACTAATCTTGTCCTCCTTCCCGCGAGAAGAGCGCAGGGCTCTGCCACCGCGGGTAAATTGACTTTTTCTTCGACAAAATGCGAACGGTCGAATTCCCGAAGCGAGTTTCTGATTTCGTCCGCGTCTATGAATCTCAAAGGGATTACAAGCTCACGGGCCGCGGCCAACAATCCTTCTTCGTCGGCCTTTACGCTTGCAGAACTGAGCAGTCTTACCTGCGAGAGCTTGAAATCTGCTTCTTTCAGCCCTGCCTGGATCGCTGCCACTATCTTTTCGGGTTTAGTCCCTCGACGACACCCGATACCGACGATGACCGTCTTCAGCGCCTCGGTGGTAGTGGATATCACCGGCTCCGCAGCGAGGATGTTCCCGATATCAACAGCAAGCTCGTTGGCTCCGCCTTCGTGACCGCTCAGCAGGCTGATTGCCCATCTAGCGCCCACGTCGACGACTACTACCGCAGGATCCTGAGTTTTGCTCTTGAGGTTCGGGGACAAGGCCCGCACCACCACTCCACACGGAACCATATACACAAGAGCCGTATATTTGTCGAAAATGCGCTGCGTAAGCTCTACGATGGAGTCAAAGCGTTCAGCGTCCCATTTCCCGTCTACGTTCTCATGCAAATACACCTTAGAATTCGGAAGGGCGTTGTGTACGCGATCCGCAAGTATAGCCCCCGCATTGGAAAGACTCACCAGAGCGATCGTCATGCTTTCTTCCCGATCCGGTATTCATGTGAGAATGCGGGGTCATAGAGCTTGGACGCCTGCGATCCTCGTGAGAGCGCGTTGCCCACGATAATCATGGCGGTCTTGTTGATCTCTGCGTTTCGAGTCTTTTCTGCAATATCAGCCAGCGTACCCCAAAAGATTCGCTGGTCGGGCCACGATGCGCGATGAACCACGGCTACCGGGCATTGCGGCCCGTAATGTCCGGCCAGTTTTTCCGCCACTTCGACCAGTTTGTGAGCCGACAGGAAAATACACAGCGTGGCGTGGGCTTGGGCCAGCAGATCAAGCTCCTGCTCCGGCGGCATCGCTGTGCGTCCGGAAGTGCGGGTGAGGATAATGGTTTGAGCCACTTCAGGCGCGGTCAGTTCCACACGCAACGCTGCTGCAGCAGCTTGAAACGAGCTGACTCCCGGTACGACCTCATAGTCGATGCTCCACCGATCCAGCAGATTCATCTGTTCTCGTATGGCTCCGTATATGGATGGATCTCCGGAATGCAGCCTCACCAGGTCAATGTTTCTCCGGTGGGCGTCCTGGAACAGGCGGCCAATCTCTTCAAGGTCCAGGCCGGCAGAATCATGCTTTTCCGCGCTATCAGGAAGCAGAGCCAGAACCTCGGTGCTTATCAGCGAGCCTGCGTAAACGCAGATGCAACAATTACGCAGCAATCGTTCTGCCTTAACCGTGATAAGCTCCGGATCGCCGGGACCTGCACCTACGAAGTAGACTTTCACTTGGTTTTCTCGCCTTTCCCTCGAACAAGTATGATCGACAAATAGCCGGCTTCAGAGTTCTCACCGCGCAGATTGCGAAGATCGGCTTCGATGCGTTGCGATGCCATTCCCGCATGAGAGATAAACACGCTGTGCTCCATAACTCCGGCGTCTTCGAGCAAATCGAGAATTTGGTTGAGGCGTTTGCCGATTTTCATCAACACCACCGTACCTCCAAGAGACAGTGCGCGGCGCACGTCTTTCAGATCGTCGGCAGTGGGAACTATCGTGACAGGCTCCTTTGCTTCTCCGACCGGAAACTCAGCCAGGGATGCAGCGGCACTGAAGGCAGTGATGCCCGGCACCGTAACGACTTCCACGCTGGGGATTCTCCGGCGAAGCGCGCGCAGCATGTAGATGTACGTGGAATACAGCAAAGTGTCCCCAAGCGTGAGAAAACAGGCATCCGCACCTGTTTCGAGGACTTCCGCAATAGCTCTGGCCGATTCTTCCCAACGTTTCTCAAGCTCTGATCGATCCGTTGTCATCGGGAAGAGAATTTCATGAATCTCGGCTCTCGGATTTATGTGCTTTTGCGCAATGCTCAGTGCTACACTCTCGGCGCTGTTGCGAGCCTTCGGGACAAACACGTGAGCGCACTCCCCGAGGATAGTTGCGCCCTTGACCGTGATGAGATCGGGATCACCCGGCCCCACTCCAATTCCGTAAAGCTTTCCTCGGCTCATCAAAACACGCTTCCTTTGACGATCAAAACGATGGAGCTAGGCGGTACAGCCAACGCCGCAAGATCGCAGGGGTCGACTTCGCGGACCTGCTCGTTTTCCATAGTGAGGTTTTGACAAATGAACACTCGACAGGTTGTTAGGTTATCCTGCAAAAGGTGGTCCGCGATCCACCTGGTTGAGCCTTCGCGTCCGCAAAGAATTGCGATTTTGTCCGCGTCCGCCAATTCGGGTTCATTCGCCGGATACTGCTTGTGGATGCTGATGATGTGTGCATCGGCCCAATCAACACCAATCCGTGCGAAAGCGGTCTGTACGGAGCTGACCCCTGGGATCACCTTGCAACGGCTGCGACCGAAACGCTTGATCACGAGCTTAGCCAAACTGAACAGGCCCGGATCACCGCTGACGAGCACGGCGATACGCTGACTATCTGCCCTGGAAGCCACAAAATCGAGAGTCTCGTCAGTGTCGCTCCTCACGGCCACGCGTTCGGCGCGGGTGGACGGGAAAAGTTCCAGTAGTCTGCTTGCCCCAACCAAGACCTCTGCCTCTTCAATGGCTTTCAATGCGACTGGAGTGAGATAATCCCGCGATCCGGGACCACAGCCCACGATATAAATCGGCTGTTGTCCTATTGCCATGTGAGTAGGTCTCCGTCGGATCCCAGCAACTCACTCCGAATGTTCACCAGGACAACCGCTGTAGGGTATCGCCTTTGAATTCGAGCATCGATTGCTTGTCGAATCTTGCTGGCTAATTCAGTCGCTAGTCGGACGCGATCCGCGTCGGGCAAGGCGGTAAAAAGCCCTTCCACCGTTGGGCAATCAGGCGCCATCCTTCCAAGAAGGCGCGTTGCCAGACCAGCCACTGCCGGCACAGCACTTGCGGATCGCGACGAATGAGTATCCCACTGACCTTCGGGCAGCTTTGCCAGCTTACCGGGATGGCCCAGCACAAGCAATCGCCCGAAGCCGCGCGCCGCTACCTGATCGAGCATAAATCCCCATTCATTGCTTACTTCAATCAATTGCTCCGGTGACAGCCGAAAATATCGTCGTGCGGCTTTTTCGCCTATCCGACCCGGTACGAGGACCGGAGCCCAGACGCTGCATGCTTCAGCTACGCTGAGAGTGCACATGAGGGCATCTCGCAGAGCTGCTCCGCTGAAGGGACGCACGATCCCCGAAGTTCCCAGAATCGAAAGGCCGCCTTCCACTCCGAGGCGTGGATTGAAAGTCTTTGCTGCAAGCGCCTCCCCGCCGGGAATAGAAATCGTAACTCTGACAGGGCGGTCCGTGACTTCACGTATCGCGTCCCGAATCATGCTCCTGGGAACCGGATTGATAGCCGGCTCACCCGGAGGCACGGAGAGCCCGGGCTTGGTGACCGTGCCCACGCCTTCTCCGGCGGCAATGGTTGAGTCCTCGCCTACAGCCCAGGCAACCGACGCAATAACCGTGCAACCATCCGTCACATCAGGATCGTCTCCCGCGTCCTTAAGCACGGCTGCTTCCGCAGCATGGGAATCTCCTCTGGTCCAGGCTGTAGGCAGTTTCACCCGTACGCCGCCGGGAAGGCCCACCTCTATTTCCGAGGAGACCAGACGACCGCACAATGCCATTGTCGCAGCTTTGGCTGCGGCTGCTGCACACGTTCCCGTTGTGAAACCGGTCCGGCCTGAACCCATTAATGAACCACCTCAGGGTGCTTGACGATCATGTCTTCAGGAATAAGTTCCAATAGGCGCATACGGGCCTCACCAATAGTCAAAGGCAATCCGTTTATCGGAACACCGTCATGCTCTTTCATCTTGTGAAGTAGACCCGCGATGTAAGGAAGCCTTAAGCATGCGTGGTCGATCATATCGTGATCGCAGAAGATCTCATTCGCGGGGCCTTGCTTGAGCACCCGGCCCCTGCGCAACACGTAAATCCGGTCGGCAAAAAGGGGCAACAGGTCTACCGAATGGGTGGCAAGAATCACAGTGATTCCTTGCTCACGATTCAGCCGGTTCAAGAGCCGCATCATGAGGGCTTCGCCCGCGGGGTCCAGGCCGGCAGTAGGCTCATCGAGTATCAGCGTGGACGGGCGCATGGCCAATATCCCTGCCATGCAAACTCGTTTCTGCTCGCCAAAGCTCAAGTGATGGATCGCCCTGGATCGCAACTCCGAGGCTGCAACGTTTTCCAATGCCTCACTCACTCTTCGCTGGACCTCCGGCTCGGTTAGTCCAAGATTCCTGGGCCCGTAGGCCACATCCTCTTCCACTGTTGCGGCGAAAAGTTGATCCGCCGGGTTCTGCAAGACCAGACCCACCCTCTGATACAAGTCTTTCCGAGAAAGCCTATTTATGTCGCTGCCTTCGATTCGGACGCTCCCTTTTTCAGGTTTGAGAAGTCCGATCAACACCTTGATTAGGGTTGTCTTTCCGGACCCATTGGAAGCGAGCATGGCGACGAACTCACCGGCATCGGCCCAGAAGTCCACATTGTCGAGAGCACGGCTCCCCTCTTGATAGGTGAATGTCACGCCCGATGTTTGAACAGCCGGCGGTCTACTCATTTCGGCCACCATTCCGCAATCACGTAAAGAGCAGCCGTGAGTGTAGGAACGGCCAACATGGAAAAGTAATCGGCGGTCTTCAACTTCGGCAACACGCCTACCGGCAAACGCCCTTGATAACCTCTCAGAGTCATTGCCTCATGGGTCCTCATGGCCTGATCCATGGACCGGACTACCACAGTCCCCGCGAGCACACCTGCTGACGACAGGGCACGCCGAGGGCTCGAATACCCGAGGCGGACCCGCTGGGCTGCGGCCGTATCAGCGGTCTGATCCAGCAGCACAAAGGTATAACGATACACGAGTAGAGCAATTTCTATCCATCCCTCGGGCACTCGGAACCATTGCATCGCACCGAAGATTTTGAATGCAGGTGTCACGGAACTTAGCAGCAACATCACACTAACCGCGCCGAGGACACGGGAACCCAGGAGCACACCCTGCATAATACCTTCCTCGGTTCCAATAAAACGGTATCCTGCAAAAGAGAAAGATACAAACGGGGTCGAGCCCGTAAGGAAAGCCTGCAAGACCACCAGAACCAGAACGATTCCCATTGGCATTACAAGCCTCGCCAGGACCAGTTTCGCCGGCATCTTAAGCCAGAGCATTCCGGCCGTGCACAATACAAACATAAGAAACGGAAAATACGGCTGTCTTGAAAGAACAACAGCAATGATCAGGGTGAAAGCGATCACCATTTTCGGACGTGCGTCCATACGTGCTAGTGCATTGTCCCGGCAGGCAAAAATGTCGGAAAAAAGCTCAAACATTTGACGGATTCTTTACTCTACTCGCGTCGGGCGCGAACAGGTCCCGATAGTAATACCCTGCGACAAATCCTCCCACAGCCCCCGCGATGAGAAAGAGAAAAAGCTGAACGTCTCCCTCGCCAAAATTCAAGAAGGGCTCACGAGCGGGCCGACCTGCGTCCTTGGCAAACTTTTCCACCACCGCTTCATCAACGCCAGGCCATTTGCCGTCCGAGTCGGCCAGACCGATTGCCGTCGGCAGGACGAGAACAAATAGAAGAGCCACGATGACAAGTGCTTTTTTCATAGTGCACCTCCCCTGGCAAGCGTTCGGAGAAATTCGGGGCGTCGGTTGTGGATCAGGCGATACGCACCGGCCGTGATGAATCCTTCGAGTATCCCCAGGGGAAGCTGCGTAGGGACAAAGGCCAAGAGTATGGTCAGAAACATTTTAGCCATTGATCCGTCACCGTGCAGAGCCGTAGCCAGGACAAAGGACGTTCCGGTGTACACGACCCAATCCGACAGCAAGCCGGCCAAAAATGCAGCCGCAACCCACGGTGCTCCCAGTCGCTTGGCCAAAACAAAAATGCCGTACCCTGTGAAGGCTCCCATCACACCCATAGACATTACATTAGCGCCCAAGAGTGGTCAGCCCTCCGTGACCCAGGAACAACGCCTGAAGCAGGAGAGCGATGCTCGCCACGACCACGGTAAGCCAGGGTCCGATGAGAATAGCGGCCATGCCGGTGCCGCAGGGATGGGAGCACGTTCCTGCCGTAGGAACGGGGATAGGCATGCACGAAATCACGAAAACCGCTGCGCCCACCAGCCCTACCATAGCCTTCAAATGCGGCTCTTCCTTGCTCCGAATACGTAGAGTGCGAAGTCCCCAGATCACAAAGGGTACGGCCAATACAAACCAGAGAAAAGCCCACTGGATCGGCAAGATGCCTTCTGAGATATGCATTGCATAAGCCGGTTCCGGGGCTGCTTCAATTACGGTAAATACCAGCGCCACGACAGCTATTGCCCGCACGCGGTTTGTCATAACAATCCTCCTTAATGGTGGCCGCGATCTTTCCTCAGAAATTTTGCCGCCTCTTCGGGTTTCATTTGCACAAACTCATATTGGCCCGGAGGCACGGGATATTTTTGTCTGGGGGGGAGCATGAGATCTCTTACGTCACAATGGTCCTTGGAATCCATGATCCTCCGTTCCACCAGGTCCACAAGTGTTTGATCAAATCCGAGGTTCTTGCCCAAAACAACTTTCACGTCCGGGTAGTCGTGAGCTAATTCCTGCAGTATCTCCGGAATGTCCAGAACCAGGTGCAGCCCGTCGTGCAAGAAGTATGGGATGACCATCACGTGAGTTGCGCCGTGCTCCATGCACTTCATGAAAATTTCCGGTAAGTGTGGCCCCAGGCGCGACATGTAGCAAACTTCTACGATGTCATAGCCGTACCTTTCTTTGAGTCCCGAGGCCACTTTTTCCATGTGCCTACCCGCGTCGGGCACTCGGCTGCCATGGCCCAAAAGTATAATGGCGCTCTTGCCGTTGCAGTCGTTCGACATTCTATACCTCTCTTATCCGGTTACGCCCGCTCGCCGGCGAGGGAGCAGAGCGCATGCACCGTGCTGACGGCCAGAGGACTGCCCCCTCTGCGACCGCTGATTGTAATGTGCGGCACTCCCAGAGACATCAGCTCCTGCTTACTTTCGACCACGTGGACAAATCCCACAGGCATGGCTATGACTATGGCCGGTCTGACGCCCTCTTCTATTATGAGGCGATTCAGTTCCATCAGAGCCACGGGAGCGTTGCCAAAGACGGCGATTCCACGGTCCAAGCTGGATGCAGCTTTACGCACGGCAAAAAGAGAACGGGGAAGACCGCTTTCAGCAGCCCTTTTCGCGACATCTTCATCGGCCACATGACAAACGAGGTCGTCGGGCCCGTAGCTGGGACAAACTCGTTTGAGCCTTGCCAGAGAGAGCCCGGAACGAATCATGTTGGAATCAACAAAGATCCGACGCCCGGAGCGCAATGCACTGACGCCTGATTCGATGGCATCTGCCGAGAACTTCACATCATCCACCAACCCAAAATCAGCAGTGGTGTGCAATATGCGCCTAACGACCTCCCACTGGTCGGGAGAGAAAGAACGGGTCCTAATCTCCTGTTCGATGATTTCAAAGGAGCGAGCTTCGATGGCTTCCGGGCTCATGGGATTTTCATGAAGACCGTACACAAGAGGTTTATGCGAAGGTGCATGTTTCATAGGTTTCAAGTGCTCCATTTTATAATTGTTATGGTGGGACAGGCATCTTGCCTGTCGATCCGGAAATGACAGGCAAGATGCCTGTCCCACCAATACGACTTCAAGGCCTCTCACATCGGCCTTCAGCTAAATCTCGGCTTCGTTCACTATTCACTGTGCAAACCGACACAAAATGCTCCAACGCTTTCGGTTGCGATGCGAAATGGACGTGAACGTAGCTTGCCACTGTGCCGCCATTCTGAAATCCTTCCGGTACAGCCGGACCCGAGCGTCGCCGCATCACAAGATAGGGGCGACTCCACGGCTCCTGCACGGCAGTATCGTCAATCAGCTCAGAGTAATGGAACTCGTGCCCCCTGAGTCTGTCGCCCTCTTTCCCAAAAAGCGAGTCCTGCGTCAGAGTTACTTCCACATAGGAGAGCGCTTTGAGTCGAGCCGACATCCTGGTCCATTGCGGGAGCATGCCAACGAGCCTATGGCGTCGGCCACCGTTGCACTCAATGCCCTGTGCCAGATACATCAATCCTCCGCACTCGGCATAGACAGGTCTACCCGTCTGCGCGAATTGCCTGACCGATTCGAGCATGTGCGTGTTTCCGGCAAGGGCTTCAGCATGTTCTTCAGGGTATCCCCCTCCGATATAAAGGCCATCCAGTTCTTCAGGCAGAATATAGTCCCGAAGGGGAGAAAACCGGACTAATTTGAACCCGTTCTCTTCAAGGGCCTCAAGGTTGTCCTGATAATAAAAGTGAAAAGCCGCGTCATACGCGAGTCCTAGCCGCAGCCGCTTGCGAGTCTCGGGCTCTTTTCGGGGAGTGGAAGTTTCCGGAATGGCAGAGGCTGATCGGGCGATTCGTAGGATTTCATCCACGCGACCGTGGCGCTCCAGTGCTTTTCCAAGCGCTTCCGTGACTTCTTCCGACAGGTTACGAGAATTGGCAGTTACCAGCCCGAGGTGGCGGCTTGAAAGATCGGGAAAGGCGCCACGAGGGATGCTGGCCACAGCTTGGGGGAGTCCGAAAGCGTTGAGAGATTTCGCCAACCATTCGCCATGACGCTCCGATCCGCAATGGTTGACGACAATGCCGGCAATTCTCAGGCCGGGGTCAAATTCTGTGTACCCTTTCACCAGGGCTGCCAGGCTCCGCGCTACTCCATGAGCGTTCACTACCAACAAAACAGGCGCGTCAAGCCAGGTGGCAATTTCTGCGGTACTGCCCGTGGAATCAACCGGGTCACTACCGTCGAAGAGCCCCATGACCCCTTCAATCACTGCAACATCGGCATTTGATGCTTTATCGAGAAAAAGATTCCGCACATGAGACTCACCGGTCATCCAGCCGTCCAGGTTGTAGCACGGTCTCCCCGAAGCTAGGCTCAGGTACGTAGGGTCAAGATAATCAGGACCTACCTTAAAAGTCTGCACCGTCAAACCGCGCCTTCTGAGCGCACTGACCAGCGCTAGCGTAACGGAAGTCTTGCCTACCCCACTATTGGTACCGGCTACAACGATTCTGGGGCATGGAACGTTCACATGCTTCTCCAACAATGTTTCTCGAAGTTTGCTTCCAACCGGTTCAATCCTAGCCGACGATCAAAAGCCTGCCAGTCAGCAAAAGCGCCAAAGCCAGCCCTGACGTCATTAACAGCAAAGCGTTTGCGCGTACTACGTGCTCGGGTCCAACAGGAGCCAACGGATCTCCCAGTGGCGGCTTATTTGAAGGAATTCCGGAATAGTAGCTCAAGCCCCCGAGCTGAATTCCGAGGGCTCCGGCCACTGCGGCTTCCGCCTGTCCCGCGTTGGGGCTCGGGTGTTTTAAACGATCACGCAAAAACACTTTTAGTGAATGGGCCGGGCTTTGCAGCAAAAGCATGGCTGCCGGCGGTACCAATAGAGCAGCCAGCCGTGAAGGAATGAAGTTTGCGATGTCGTCAAGCTTCGCCGAGGCCCAGCCGAATTCCAGATATTCCCGGTTCTTGTACCCAAAACTCGAATCGAGCGTGTTGACCGCCTTATAAGCCATGATGCCTAAAGCACCTCCGATCGCTGCATAGAAAAGCGGAGCGACAACCCCGTCAACCATGTTTTCTGCCACGCTCTCAACTGTGGCCCGAGCCACATCCGACTCATCTAACCGGTCCGTGTCGCGGCCGCAAATCATTGCAACCCGTTCCCTCGCATCAGTAAGCGAGCCTGAATTCAAGGCATCAACAACATCCGAGCTGTGTCTGACCATGTCTTTTGCAGCGATGCCAGTCCAAAGCAGCAGAATTGATACCAAATCGCCTGCATAAGGGTGCACGGACCGTGCCCCGGAGATAAGGCCATACGTGGCGAGAATGGTTGTGCCGACGACCACGAAAACCGTGGCAACCCCCGCTATGCGGAGGTTTTTAATCATTTTCCGGAAGGCCATTTCCGCAAACGTGGCTAACCGGCCAATCAGCTTCACAGGGTGCGGCAGCCATCTCGGATCTCCGACGATGAGATCCAACGCGACAGCCAGAAGAATCTGATATTCAAGCCTCATGACAGCCCCATCAGCCGATAGATTTCGTTAATTCGCACGCAGCGGCGAACCGACTCGGCCAGTTTGTCGAGAGCAGGCTCGATGTCGTACCGAGCACAAACTTTTCCCTTAGCGGCAAGACCGCGGCGTATGCGGAGTCGGTCGATGAACCACCGGCGGAATTCATCCGAGTCAAAAATCCCATGAAGGTACGTCCCCCAAAGCCGCCCATTGGGAGATCGTGCGCCATCATACGTGCCGGCATCTTGCTTGAGCAGAGGCGCAGTATCAGACGATCGGCTTTGACCGTGATGGATTTCATATCCTTGGACCTTAAAGCCTGATTCCAGGTGGGTCGCGGTGGCACGAGTCAGAGTCTTCTCCAAGGCCAGGACCGTGGTTACATTCAGAAAACCCAGGCCAGGGAGGGTCTTGCGATCCGATTCCAGCCCGTGAGGATCGGCAATGTCCGTGCCGATCATTTGAAACCCGCCGCAAATGCCCACCAATTCCGTGCCGCAGTTTACGGTTAATTCCTTTATCTGGTCGACCAGTCCATTTTGTTTCAAGTATTCCAGGTCACCTATGACATTCTTGCTGCCAGGTAGAATGACAGCGTCCGGTCGATTCAGGTCAGAGACGGTCCTCACTACCTTCAGTCTTACGTCGGGTTCAACACGAAACGCGTCGAAGTCTGTGAAATTCGAGATGTGCGGCAAATCAACTATAGCTATTTCTACACAATCTGCGTCCGGGCAAGAATCATCGAACCCTCCGCATTTGAAGCTCACAGAATCCTCTTCCGGCAGCCCCAAATCCTGAAAGTACGGTACTACGCCCAATACAGACCGACCGGTATGACGCCGAGTATATTCGATAGCATCTCGGAGGAGCTCTTTCTTGCCGCGGAAACGATTCACCACAAAACCGGCTATCAGTGCTCTTTCCCACTCGGCGAGAACTTCCATGGTTCCGATGAACGATGCAAAAACACCTCCCCGGTCAATGTCGCCCACAAGTAGGACCGGGGCTTTCGCGTACCTCGCCATTTCCATGTTTACGATGTCATGGCTCTTAAGGTTTACCTCCGCGGGACTTCCGGCCCCTTCAAGAACGATCACGTCGTTCTCCGCGGCCAGCGAATCGTAAGCCTGTTTGGCAGCCTCGAATGCCTGCGGCTTGAATCGGACGTATTCCATAACATCCATGTTTCCTACCGGCTTGCCCAGGACGATTACCTGACTGCCTGTATCGCTGTTCGGCTTCAGCAGGACGGGATTCATTCGCACGTCAGGATCCAGCTTGCAAGCCTGAGCCTGCACGACCTGAGCGCGCCCCATTTCTCCCCCTGTCCGAGTTACGCAAGAGTTCAGAGACATGTTCTGGGATTTGAATGGGGCAACTGTGTATCCGTCCTGGAGTAGGATTCGCCCGAAAGCCGCGGTCAGCACACTTTTCCCGGCATTCGAGCTGGTCCCCTGCAGCATGAGTGCGGGCGTCTTGCGCTTTGCCATATTTTTCCGTGGAGATCCGAACGCTTTCTTCAGAGAATCGCACAAGTGCAAATTATCCACAGATGTCCGGACTGCGACTCTGAAGAAGCGTTTGTCCAGACCCTGGAAATTCTCGCAAACCCGGATGGCTATGCCATCTTGGAGAAGGCGCTTAGCCAGAAGCTTCGAATCCCATCCTTTGCGATCGATCCTCACCAACAGGAAGTTGGCGGTCCCTGGATAGACCGTCAGCCCAGAAACGGATTTCAGTTCGGCCTCAAGGCTCTCCCTCTGCTCCCGCACGAATCTGCGGCTGCGTTCAACATAATCGGTGTCAAGAAGCGCAGCCTCTCCCACGGCTTGGGCGACGGTGTTGACGGACCAAGGAAGCAGCAATTTCAGGCCGCGTTGCACGATAGCGGGATCGGCCACCGCGCAGCCAAGGCGCAAACCCGGAATCGCGTAGATCTTGGTTAAGGAAAGGAGAACTATCACATTTTCGGGGCGGTCTACAGACAGGCTGTCCATGCCTTCCACAAAGTCGCCGAAAGCCTCGTCCACCACGAAGAGCGTGGAAGAATTGTCCAAAGCGACTCTTCTTAGGGCTTTCGCGTCGTACAGCATTCCGGTGGGGTTATTTGGCGTGCACAAGAAGACCAGGTCATTGCCTTGAAGGTTGGCTTCAAGCTGATGAAAATCAAATCTAAATTGTTCGCCTTCGTCCAGGCGAATCGTATGGATTTGCATGCCGGCATGGACGGCGCTTGAAAGATAATCTGAATAACACGGAATCGGAATTATCGCGCGGCCCAAACTCAGTGCTCTGGGAATGAGATGAAGGATTTCCGTGGAACCGTTTCCCACGATCACGTTGCCTGGTTCCACATGGTAACGGCCTGAAACAGCAGCCACCAGTTTCGTACAAGCAGGATCAGGGTAATGAACTACGGAACTCAGCGCTGCGCTCACGACGGAGCGCAACCATTCCGGCGGCCCCAGCGGATTAATATTGGCGGAAAAATCAAGAATACTCTCCGCCGGAAGGCCCGAAACGCTTGCCAGATAAGTCAGATTGCCGCCGTGTCCATTTTCCATGAGGCTATTCCTGGATGATTACGCTGTCAGCAGTTCCAGGCCAAACGGCCGTCAACACGCTTCTTGACTGTAGTTCGACTCATTTGTCCGCTTCGGAGACAGATGCCTCGGCAAATGTCGCCACCTCGGTAAGTAGCCGAGCGGCGGCTTCAACTAAGGTCATCGCCAATGCCGCGCCGGTACCCTCACCCAATCTCAGGTCAAGGTCCAGCAGAGGCTGTTTGTTCATGTAATCCAAGGCGACTCGGTGCCCTTGTTCCACGCTCCGATGAGCTGCAATCATGTAATCTGCAGCTTCGGGAGCCAGGCCGAAGGCTATCAAGGCCCCAGCCGAAGAGATAAAACCGTCTATCAAAACCGGCTTTTGGATGGACGCGGCCCCCAGAATCAAACCAGCAATCCCGCCGATCTCGAATCCGCCAACCTTAGTCAAGAGATCCAAAGCATTTTTAGGATCGGGACTGTTGACCTTCAGGATCTTCTCTATCACTGAAATCTTATGCCTGAATTGGTCGTCGTCGATCCCGGTTCCGCGACCCGTGACATTGGCCGGAGAAGCGCCGGTAACGGCTGCAACAATGGCACTGCTAGGCGTTGTATTGCCAATTCCCATGTCGCCGGTGCCGAAAATGTCAAAAGAGGATCCTAGTTCCAGAGCCAGTTCAATACCCGCCTCAACGGAACGTATCGCATCTTCGGTGCTCATTGCCGGCCCCACACCTATGTTGAGGGTACCGGCTCCAATGCGCTTGGAAAAGAAGGTGCCGTCCAGGGGCGCCTCTGCGATTTCTCCTGCCACGCCCATGTCCACAACCACCACTTTGGCTTGGGCTACCCGTGCCATGGCGTTGATTCCGGCCCCACCTCGCAGAAAGTTGTAAACCATCTGGACTGTAACTTCCTGAGGGTACTTGCTCACGCCTTCTGCGACAACGCCGTGATCCCCGGCCATTGTGACAATCACTCGCTTGCTCACCGATGGAGTTATCGATCGCGTTATTCCTGCCAGGTCGATTGCGAGATCCATCAGCCTTCCCAGAGCCCAATGCGGCATGGTAAGTTGGTCGAGTCGTTCCCGGGCGCTGTCTCTCACCGCTTTGTCCTGAGGCACAATATTTTTGAGCGTTTTTTCAAGAAGCCTCATTCGGGTTTTCCTCTTTTCAGATTTAATGGCAGCCCGCAGGCTACCAAGGTGACTTCGTTGGCCCCAGAGGCCATGACCTGGTTGCATCTTCCTACCAGATCGCGATAGTGCCGCGACACGTCATTTTCCGGCACAATTCCCGCTCCTACCTCGTTGGTTACAAATATTACCGTGCCCTGAATAGTTGAACAGGCCCGAAGCAATTCGTTCGCTTTGCCTTCCATATCTTCCTCGGACAGGTATCTCTCTTGTTGATGGGCTCGATACATAAGATTGCTGATCCAGAGCGTGAGGCAATCCACGAGAAAGACGTCAAATCGCTGTGCTGTTTGAATGGTCTCGGCAAGTTCGAAGGGCTCTTCTATCGTATGCCAATCGGCTTTCAATCTCTCTTGCTGATGCCTCTTGATCCGTCGGATCATCTCCTCATCAATAGGAAGAGATGTCGCCACGAAGGCTCGAGCGCCGGGCAGAATTTCAGCGCGCTTTCTGGCATATTCGCTCTTTCCGCTTCGTGTGCCGCCCGTTATGAGGATTATTCCAGCCATGACCTCTTGCCTATAGCTTGAGCGGCTTGATACCAGGCTGCGGACAAAGAGGGAATCCTAGGAGCCTGTCACGCAACCTCACTCATCAACGCCATCGTGCCACGAATTCGGGAAAGCGTTGCGTCACGCAACGGCCTTCTAGACCGAAACAAGGGATCACAGTCAGTGGGGCTTGGCAGAACTTAGCGGCAGGGGAGGAGAAACGATCGAAAAAGGGCAAAAAGAAATCCCCGGGCAAAAAAATTACCCGGGGATGCCGTTTTTCATCCCAGTTGCCAAGCTCCCGATCCGCGAAGAGCGTGACACTTTTGTATGTAGATGGGCAGGTCTTCTGACTTCCGGTTCGTCCTACTTGCCGTCCTTCCCATCAATACTGACAGTGGTTATACGGCTTTCGTCCCCGGTCACAGCGGCGGGTCCGCAACGGATTTGCACCGTTTTCCCTCAAGTCCCCGAAGGGAGTACCCATCCTCTTCAAAGCGATACAACTTTTCGGTTACCAGCCTAGCAGGCGCTGAACGCCAAGTCAACAAAAAAACGTTGAAGTGACAAGCCTTCAGTTTTAGGGGGAAAGTGTCATTAAAGCTGTGGGACAGCGTCTTCCAGCCTGCTCTTTTCCTAACTTGGCGAACGGCAGGCCGAAAGAAACCGTCTCAAAACCACAGGCGAGGTCAAGAATTGTGCCACGACAATAGCCGGCGCTGAAGCACCGGCCTACTATCTGTCGCCCCGATGGGGCTTAAATAGTGGGCGTCCTGTAGGGACGTTCGACAGTAGCCCGGTCCCGCGCAGAACGCGGGATTGCCGGGAGCGGAACTTGAAGTGAAAACGGAATATCGTTGAAATAGCGAAGACATAGCTGCAACCCTGGAAGCTGTAATGAGCGAGGAGGATGGTCCTACGGAGATCATTGTAGGGCCGACGGCCCCGCCGGCTGAGCTTGATGCTGGATGAACCGTTTTGTCGGTGACGTCTCACCAGTTAAGCTTCACACCTTCCAGATTCAGTAGAATTTTCTTGAGATGAAGTCCTGAATCGTATCCGCCGAGACCTCCGTTCGCCCAGATCACACGATGACAAGGGATCACGATGGGAATACAATTTCTTTTGTTCGCGAGACCTACTGCGCGCGCCCCTCGAGGATTGCCCACAGCTTTTGCGACTTCCGCGTACGAGCGCACCTCCCCGTAGGGGATCTCCAGTAGTTGATCCCAGACTTTGTGCTGAAAGGGCGTCCCTTCCATCGGGTCCAGAGGGACTGAGAACCGTTTGATCTTTCCGGCGAAATAACCGTTGAATTCGTTGATCAGTTCTGCCGTGAGCGGGTCGTCCTCTGCGGACTTTCTAACAGAGGGCGGCGTTATATACGAAATTGACCGAACTCCTGTGTCCGCAACATGCAGTTCCATCCACCCGACTGCTTGGGAGTAATAATGGTGGACTCGTTCCGGCTGATTCATTATCGGACCTCCTGGAGGAAAAAGGTGATGTCACCTGCAAAAATTTGCATCAATTTTGACATCTATGCAACATGCGCTTCCATGATCACCTAGAAAAGTATATGATACCTTTGAACATCGCGCCGGAACCATGCAATAGGGAGGTGGTAGAGTCCTGGTGGGCTCCGCGGTCTTCAAAACCGTAAGCAGGGCGCTAGTACCGTCCTGGGTGGGTTCGATTCCCATGCACCTCCGCCAATCTTCATCATAATGGTGACGATTCTGAATATACGGACGGCAAAGCAATCGATCGTTGAACAGGCCGAGTTTTTGTATTGCAACTGTGGCAGTTCCCTATTGTCTATATTATTGAAGCTTCTTTTTCGGATTCAAGACATTCCGAACAGAATAGGAAATGCCGGCTTCTGATTTACAAAGCCGTAAGTAACCGCAATTACGAATCAACATCCTGCCAAGGCATGAATTTGGTACAGAGCGATTGCGAGTTAGGCTGCGAAACAAGGACACGAATGTTCATGCACACAAGACTTTCGAAGAGTGCATGAATCGACAACTGAAATGAAAATTTTCGAAGCGAATTTCCTGCGAGCCGCGCAGGACAAGAAGAGTTACCCCACAGGGGGATTAAAAGAGATCGCTTTTGCAGGGCGTTCCAACGTGGGCAAATCGTCCGCGATCAATACGCTGGTGGGGCGACATGCCCTGGTACGGACATCCAAGACTCCAGGCCACACCCGAAAACTCAATTTCTTTCTGATAAACGACAGCTTGATTTTCGTGGATTTTCCCGGGTACGGGTTTGCACGCGTTCCGCGGGAAGTGCAAAGACAGTGGGCCCCAATGGTGGAATCCTATCTCGAAGACAGAAAAGAATTAGCCGGGGTAGTGATCATTGTCGATGTCAGGCGGCTTCCCACGGATGCTGATATTCGTCTGATTACTTATCTGCGCTTACGGGACATCCCCGTCGTAATCGCAGCTACCAAAGCCGATAAGCTTGCCAGAGGAGCTTTGTTGCTCCAGAAACGAGCTATCCAGGCTCAACTGGGTGATCATGTCCCTGTAATTGCTTTTTCAGCTCACACCGGCCAAGGCAAAAATGAATTGTGGAAAGAGATCAAAAGTCTTATAGATTGACGATGCTTCCACGGGGAGGATGGCCCATGTAGATGGCAAGCGGTGAACAAAAGTTTAGAAACAAGAAGCTCAACTGAGGAATAGAATAGCAACATGGTAAAAAAAATGCTCATAAATGCCAGCCATCCCGAGGAATGCAGGGTAGCAGTAGTGTGGGACGGGGTGCTGGAGGAACTTGATGTCCAGGTTAAAGCTAGAGAGGCGACGCTGGGCAACATCTACAAGGCAGTCGTAAGCAGAATCGAACCGTCGCTTCAAGCGGTTTTCGTGGATTACGGCGGTACCAGAAACGGTTTTTTGTCTATTAACGACGTGCACCCCTCGTATTTCCCCGAATCTTTCGAGGGAACTCGACGACGCCCACGAATTCAAGACGTTTTCAAGAAAGACGATCGGGTGCTCGTCCAAGTAAACAAAGAAGAGCGTGAATCCAAGGGTGCCAGCCTCACTACCAACATTTCCTTGGCCGGCCGGTACCTTGTGCTGATGCCGGGAACGGACCTTTACGGAGTTTCCCGCAAGATTGAGGACGAAAAGGAGCGCCAGAAGCTCAAGGAGATTGGTACCCAATTCAAGCTCCCCGAAAACATGGGGTTTATTATTCGAACGGCGGGGATGGGCCGAACAAAAGGGGAACTCTCGCGCGATCTCGATTACCTCTTAAAATTGTGGCAATCCATCGAAAAGAGTGTGAAGGACGAGCAGGCGCCGGCCCTCCTTTACAGAGAGCATGACATCGTCATCCGTGCGATACGGGAGCATTTCTCGCCCGATATTAATGAGATATTGGTAGATGATAGAGAAGTCTGCATCAAAGTCCGGGATTTTTTTCACGAGGTGATGCCCAGGTACGAGAATCTCGTAAAATTGTACCAGGAAAAGCGTCCGCTCTTCAACAAGTACCAACTCGAAGAACAGTTGGAACAGGTCTACCGCAAGAAGATCAGGCTGAAATCAGGCGGGCATATAGTCATAGAGCCCACTGAAGCGCTGGTCACCGTGGATGTCAATTCAGGAAGCGCCACAAAAGAAAAGGGAATCGAAGACACGGCCTTTCGGGTAAATATGGAGGCCGTGCCTGAAGTCGCTCGACAATTGCGATTGCGGGACCTGGGCGGAATCATCGTCGTTGACTTTATCGATATGTCCCGGAAAGAACACAAGCAAGATGTCGAAAAGGCTATGAAAGCGGTGCTTAAGGGTGACAGAGCCAAGACTAAAATGCTCCGCATTTCCGGTCTGGGATTACTGGAACTTACGCGACAGCGGCTCAAATCGTCCCTGGGCACAGGCGAATATGTGGAATGCCCACTTTGTGACGGCCACGGTAAGATCCGCTCTGCCGAGACTTCCGCTCTTTCCGTGTACAGGAGAATCAAATCCTTGCTGATCAAGAGTGAAGTTTCGGAAGTGAGGGCCACGGTGCCTGCAAAGGTGGCGGAGTACTTGTTGAACAATATGCGGGCTCAGCTCGTAGAGATGGAGCATCAGTACGGCTCCAGAGTTGTCATCCTGGTAAGACAAACTCTTCCCGACAAGGACATTTCAGTGGAGGTGGTCAAAGAGGAGATTCCTGAGCAGCCATCCTTGGAGACATTGCCTGCCCTGGCTACGGCCCCGGAAGCCGTAGAGGCCGGTGAGGAAGAAGCGCCTACGGAACCGGAAATGCAGAAAGCGAAAAAACCGAGTCGACGCCGGCGCCGTCCCAGGAAAAAGGCCCCCTCGGGCGGAGAAGAACAATTGCTCGTCCCGGAGAGAGAGGAGGCGCCATCTCCAGAAGAGGTCTCCGCTGAGGCGGCGGAAGAGATCGAGGCTGTGTCGGCGGAGGGATTACTTGAGGCGGTGGGGGAAGTAACAGCCGCGGCGGAGCCGATAGAACCGGAGCCTCCAGTCAAGCCTCAGGCAGAAGATATTGCTGAAGAACAAGCCGCTTCTGCAGAACCCGAGTCAGCTCCGGCCCAGGAGGCTGAATCAAAGGAATCGGACAGGTCGAAGGATGCCGGGAAAGAGGCCAAGCCACGGCGCAAGTCCTGGCTGCAGGATTTTCTCCCGTTTTCCTGAGGCAGTGGCCGTTTAGCCGAACACATGACGGAACCACTGCGGTAATTAGTCGTCATATTTTCATGCCTGAAAATGTCGGTGGTTTCACCAGCCCTTTCCAAACATGGCTTTGGAGCTTGAATTTGACATGGGGAGGCATGGCCGCCACAGCCGCGGCTTAGTTGCGCGACAACGGAAAAACTGTTAATCTAAACCACTAACCGTAATACGCATCATTTCCGGAAAGGAGAAGAGAGGAATGGGTAAGGACAAAGGCGTGGTCCACGTCGTCGGGACCGGTACCATCGGAGAGCCCCTTATCGGATTACTCTGTTCTTTCAAAGATCAAGCGGGGTTTTCTGAAGTAACCTTTCATAAACGCTCTCCCATTATTCGGGACATGCCCAAGATGAAGGCGCTGATTGCCCGGGGAGCTAAACTGGTGGTTGACGAGGACAAAATAACTGACTTTGAATCCTTAGGTCTGAAACCCGTTATGACCCACGAGGAGGCACTGGAGAAGGCAGATGTAGTTGTGGACTGCACTCCTTCCGGAGTCGGGATATCCAACAAAAACGAATTCTATGAAAAATACCTGGCCAGCACGAAAGGGTTCATTGCACAGGGGAGCGAATTCGGATTCGGCAAGATGTATGCCCGAGGCATTAATGACGATGCCCTTGAGGTCGGTAATGACCGCTTTGTGCAGGTGGTGAGCTGCAATACTCACAATCTGTGCGCATTGATCAATACCGTCGCACTGACCGACGGTGACGACAACCTGGAGGAAGGCCGCTTCCTGTGCATTCGGCGGGCAAATGATATCAGCCAGGTCAAGGGCTTTGTTCCCTCCCCGAATGTCGGCAAACACGGGGACCCGGTCTTCGGGACTCACCATGCTAGAGACGCGTATCATCTGTTCCGTACCAAAGGTCTCGACCTTGCTCTTTGGTCTTCCGCGCTGAAATTGAATACCCAATACATGCACTGTATTTATTTCCAGCTTAAGCTCAAGCGAGCCGCCACCCGAGAAGAGGTGATTGCCCGTTTCAAAGCCGACGACCGAATCAGCCTTACCAAAAAGCAATCGGCTTGCGAGGTGTTCTCTTTTGGAAGGGATCACGGGTACTTCGGAAGAATTCTGAACCAGACGGTGGTCGTGGAACCTACGCTGGAAGTCCGAAAAGGGCACGAGGTCATAGGCTTCTGTTTCACTCCGCAGGATGGAAACTCCTTGCTGAGTTCCTTCAGCGCGGCAACGTGGTTGCTCGATCCCGCAACTTATGTTGAGCGAACGAACTGCTTGAAACAGTACTTTTTTTCGGAAGTTTGAGCCCGTTAGACCGCGAAATACGTAGGGAATATCCGGCATCCCCCCTTGTGGGCGTTGGGGCTCTCATCACCGACGGGAGTCGAATTGTGTTGATTCGTAGAGGATTGCCTCCGGCGGCAGGCGAATGGAGTATTCCGGGCGGACTGGTTCGGCTCGGTGAAACCCTTAATGACGCGGTGGTACGCGAAGCCCTGGAAGAAACTGGCCTCAATGTGACGCCCTGCACACTGGTGGAACTGGCAGAACGGATATTCACTGACGAACAAGGGCGGATCGCCTACCATTATGTTCTCGCCGATTACGCGTGTCGGGTGGTAGGGGGTACGCTAATTGCGGGATCGGATGCGACGGAAGCAACATGGGCGGAACGAAGGGATCTGGAGAATTTCGCCCTCGCACCGGTTACCATGAACGTAATTCTTAAAGCCCTGGACCGGTCCGTCTAATTTGAATAAGGCACGGGTCTCCAGTAGGCGGGATTGCAAAGGCTTGTCGTATATGAAAATGGAGGAAGCTCCAATCAGATTGGACGCCATCTCCGAAATGATGGCATTGTCCAGTTACGGTAACACAAAGAACATCCTGATCACGGCGCTTGAGGTATTTGGTCGCCTTGATGAGGAAGCTATGGGATTGGCTGCACGACTGGCTACGAGAAATTTTCCCAGACTTGTTAGCTGCGTAAAAGAAGTGAGCGAGCGAGGGCGCCATCGTCTGGTCTGGGACCGGCGGCCGGATTTGGAATTGCCCGTGAGAATTTCGGAACTGCAGGCAGCCAACGGATCCTCGAACACCTTAGACCGCTTTCTGGGCCACATGGCCCCGCATTTGGACAGGGATTGGGATCTGTTCACAGAACCCGCCGGGGAATTCCACATTGTTAGGTTGGCGAAAGACCATCATATTATAGCCCCTGTGATCCATCACGTGGCATGCGACGCGGGGGTGGCATCAGCGTTTGGCAAAGAGTTTCTAGTAAATTATCACGAAATGTTGACCGGACAGAGGCCGGAGTCAATTTGTCAACCGCATGCCATCTCCACTGCCCGGAAGAGACTGGTGCGTGTCAAGAAGCCCACGCTTAGAGGTTTTCTGGCGAACACTCGAGATGTCCTGACGCGTCCGATGGAACGGCCCATCCTGCCTGCCGGCAGCGGCCTGCCCCATGATCCGCGCCAGCATCATATAAAAAAGGTCTTGTCTGCGGAGGAGACCGAAAAGATTAACAGAGCAGCCTCTCGACGCGGCGCTTCACTTGTAGATATGCTCGTGGCTTGCGCCAATAGAGTGGTGGACGAATGGAACCGGGCACGAAATATTCCACCGGGTGTCTTAATTACCTCCATCTCCGTTAACATGAAAAGCAGGTATCGTGCTTTTGATGATGTAAACAATAGTGGGCTTCTCTTCTTCAAGTCCAAACCGAGCGACAGAGAGGACACCTCTGCGTTCGCTCGCTCCATTGCCTTGGCTAGGATCAAGCAGCTCCGCAACCAGATGGATTTCAGATTCTTTCAGAATATCTCCCGTATGACGTCAGTTCTCAGAGCTTTTCCCTTCAGCGTGCGGCGCAGGATTGTCAATTTCCTGATGAACAAGCATCAGTTCTCTTTTGCCATCACTGTGCTGGGGGTAATTTGGCCCGCGTCCAGGAACGGGAAACCGACAGCCGATTCGTGCCTGACCAGAAGCGGGGATCTCGCTATCCGAGAAATTCACGGGCTCGGTTACAAGTTGCTATCCAACACACACCTTCTGCTGATCGTCTATGCTTACCGCAACCGGCTCAACTTTGTCCTGTCCTCGGCAGCATCCCTCTTCACGCGAGAAGAGACAGAAGCCTTTATGGACCTCCTGATGGAGCATCTACTCGAGGATCCGGGCGGGATCTAGCGATTCTAACGCAAGCTGCGGCTTGCGAAGGATCGAATCAGCACGTCGGGGGTAGTCATAGTGAACTGCACTGAAAGCTGCGCTGAGCACCTGGGCGGTGCATGCCATGCCCTTACATGACATGCCGTACGGCCGTGTTGCGGTATAGGGGCGCAGCGTGCTGCGCCCGTTCCAAAATCGGGGAACAGAGCGAATCCCCGATGCAGCCCACTATAGCTCTCCCTCCGAAAGCCCGAAATCCATGTGGTTAGAGATGCAGGATTTACAGAATCTCACCCCTATGATGCGCCAGTACCAAGAGAATAAGGCGCGACATCCTGATGCTATCCTGCTTTTCAGAATGGGGGACTTCTACGAAATGTTCTTCGAGGATGCCAAAAAGGCATCCAGGATTCTCGACATTGCTCTCACCACGAGGGACAAGAACAAAGAAGAATCAGTTCCAATGTGCGGATTCCCGCACCATGCTGCCTCAGCATATATATCTCGTCTTTTGGCAGCCGGTGAGAGAGTCGCGGTTTGCGACCAAATGGAAGACCCCCAACAGGCAAAGGGGATTGTTCGTCGCGAAGTCACAAGAGTCCTTACCCCCGGACTTACAGAAGAGCCAGGGACACTCAAACAGGATGAGAATCACTTCGTCGTTGCCCTTGCATCTCTGGCCAATGAAATCGGTTTGGCCGCGTTTGACCTGTCGACCGGCGATCTCATGGTGACTCAGACTTCGAAAATTTCACTGGCCCAAGAAGAGTTACGCCGCCTGGATCCCAAAGAAGTGCTCTTACCCGGCAACGTGCCTTCGGAAAACCATTTAAACCGAGTGCTTGACGGGTCGTTCTATACCCACACTATCGAAGAGTGGATGTCGGAACCCCAGGTATGTTCGGAGACGCTCCGCGATCAGTATCGAGTGCAGAATCTCGAGGGCTTCGGCCTATCCGAAAATTCGTCTCTCACACTGGCTGCCGGAATCATAATCAATTACGTGCGCCAGACCAGGCCGGATGTGCCGGTACATATCAAACCTCCTCGTGTTTACCATCTGGGTCATTATATGGTGCTTGACCGTTCGACCTTGCGGAACCTTGAAATCTTCAAGAACATCAAAGACGGGAGTCCACAGGGAACGCTATTGCGGCTTTTGGACAAAACAGCCACCTCCATGGGTGGCAGGGCAATGCGGCACTGGATCTCTTATCCTCTCCTAGACGTAACAGAGATCCGGCAGCGCAGCGAGACCGTCGAAGGGTTGGTGGAAAATACCATACTAAGGTCGGAGCTCCGTGACGTCTTGAAGGATATCGGAGATCTGGAACGCATAGCGGGAAAAATCTCCTTGAAAAGCGCTACCCCCCGAGATCTGGTTCAATTACGCACATCAGCGGAAAAAATACCTCAGCTAATCAATCTACTGCAAAGTTTGGACACTTCGATGGCGGTCGCAATGCGGCAGATGGACGATCTCTCCTATGTGGCCCACGCCATCGCTTCCGTTCTGGTAGATTCTCCACCTGCCACCCTTAAGGATGGAGGCGTTGTCCGAGAAGGGTACCACGAGGAGTTGGACGAACTGCGGTCGATCAGTTACCGCGGCAAAGAATGGATTGCGGGGATAGAAACTCGCGAGCGGCAGTTGACTGGTATTCCGAACCTCAAAGTCGGCTACAACAAGGTCTTCGGTTACTACATCGAAGTCACCAAGACCCATCAGGAGAAAATCCCACCTAACTATACACGCAAGCAGACATTGGTAAATGCTGAGCGCTATATCACCGAGGACTTGAAAGAATATGAGCTGAAGGTGCTGAATGCTCAAGAAACCATTCTGAAACTGGAAGAGGAGATCTTCAATCGTCTGAGAAACAAGCTTGTGGAAGTCATTCCCAGAATTCAAGCCACAGCCGCTTCTGTAGCTACATTGGATGTCTTGCTCTCGCTGGCCGAGGTTGCGGCAGCCAAGGGATACACACTGCCCGAGGTGCACGACGGCGATGATATCAGCATTGTAGAGGGACGTCACCCTGTGGTGGAAGCATTCGAACAGCGGGAACCGTACGTGCCCAACGATACCCTGTTGAACCGAACTTCGCAGCAAATCCTTCTCATCACCGGGCCGAACATGGCGGGAAAGTCCACATACATGCGCCAGACAGCCCTTATCGTCCTCATGGCACAAATGGGGGGATTCGTGCCTGCCAAAAAGGCCTCCGTGGGAGTGGTCGATCGAATATTCACCCGAATCGGTGCCGCTGATTATCTGGCGTTCGGCCAGTCCACGTTCATGGTAGAAATGAATGAAACCGCTGAGATACTGCACAGTGCATCCCGGCGTTCACTGGTTCTTCTCGATGAGATCGGCCGCGGAACGAGCACTTTCGACGGGCTTTCCATCGCATGGGCAGTGACCGAGTACTTGCACGACCGGCCCGATGGAGGTCCGAGAACCCTCTTTGCCACGCACTACCATGAACTTGTTGACATCGCTCTCATCAAGGAACGGGTGCACAATTGTAACGTGGAAGTGAGAGAATGGGAGGATAGGATCGTTTTTTTGAGGAAAATAGTCCGTGGAGGCTCAAGCCGGTCCTACGGCATCCAGGTGGCAAGGCTGGCGGGAATTCCCGACGCAGTGATATCCAGGGCAAGAGAGATACTCTTAAATCTGGAAAAGGAAGAGATCGATCCGGGCGGCCGCCCCAGGATTTCGCGTAAGCGCAACAACAAGAAAGTGACCGGAGGCGGGGCATTGCAGGGCGACCTTTTCGGTTACCGAGGAGACGAGTTGATGAAGGAACTGGAGCAGATCGAGCCCGAAAAACTGACTCCATTGGAAGCGCTTAATCGGCTTGCTGAATGGAAAAAGCGATATATATGAAGCGGGACACTTTATACGCAACATTAAAATCATGAATTAGTGTATTGAAATTAGGTTGCTTTTGCTGACCATGTATGGTATCCTCCGCGCAGTAGGAGATTCCCTGAACAATTGTGGAATCTGCGTTTTCAAGGAGGACCCTGGATGTCAATCCGAACAATCTCCAGAATAGCGGTGATGGCGTTGCTAATTGTGACTGCTGCCGCGCCTGTGCCGGCGTACATCCCGTATGATACCCATGTCCGCTTCTTGTACATGGCGACAAAAGATATCCTGAGATTGCTCCCTCGGGCGATGGGGTCATACATCTATCAGAACCGCTATGACTTCATGCGTGGTATGACTTTTATGACTCGGGAAATTCAGGTTAATCCGGGAAAATGCCTGGATCTCGAGGAAATTCGGAGAAACGCGTATGCACGTTTGAGCCGCGACATTCCCTATTGCGTGGAGGCATTAAAAGGCGGAGAGATCAAGCTCGATACTCCGGCTTCCAATCTGGCCGGCAGGCTCGGGATGATCGCATACTCCATCATGCTCCAGAAAATGCCCGCGTTTCCGGATCTAGAGTATCTGGAAAAGTTTTCCATGATTTTGGATGAGACATTGGTGGACAGAGTCATTCCCATATGGCTCTTCAATGACGGATACGGAGATTTTCATTCGCTGGGCGAACTAATGGAACGGCTCAAGTCCGAGAACATGCCTACTTTCCGGCATATCAAGAACGACAATTACGTCTCACAGATGAGAGAAGACACGTTTGCACTCTTCAGAGCGCCGGACAAGTTCGATCGAAACATGATCATGACTAATGTGGATATAAACGCCGTATACAACAACATGATCAATAACATTCTTCAAGCGTATGTCTATATATGGAAATGCTCGGGCATGGATCTTGCCCATCCTTCTTATGCTGCTCCTCCGGGAACGATCATAACACGAGAGAGCATACGTGAGGTCCTATCCAGCGAGAGCATTTTGAGGCCTCCACTTCACCCAGTTGCCGCTACGGAAGAGGAGGAAACCACGGCAACTGCTGAGGAAGGCGCACCTGCTCCCGGAACGCCGGTCCCGACTCCTGGACAGCCTCCAAGTCGGACGGCACCCTCTCCACCGGCTCCTAGGCCATAACCGCGTCTTGGGGCGCAGTAGAGCCCTTATGCGGCATGTAATAGGGATTCTGAAACCTACCACGGAATAAGAATATGATTTAGTGGCAACGTCCATCTTGCGGTGTGGACGGGCATCTTGCCCGTCCTTCCCTATAGACAGGCTGGAAGCCTTTCCCACCAATACTATGCCCCTTTAGGATTGTCGGAACCGGGCGACCGTAGAGAAACATTCGTTGGTTACTGACTCTAGCCTCTGGGATGACAGGACGCGTGGAGCTGTTTGAGGCGGTGTCGAGCCACATGGGTGTAAATCTCAGTGGTTGAAATGTCAGCGTGGCCGAGCATTATCTGGACCGACCTCAGGTCAGCGTCATTCTGAACCAGGTGCGTTGCAAAGGAGTGGCGCAGCGTATGGGGAGAGACCTCCTTGCGGATGCCGGCGCAATTAGCGGTCTTTTTTACAATTTTCCAGAATCCCTGGCGCGTCATGGCCCGCCCGCGGCGTGTCACGAACAAGGCCTCACTCCGCATTCCACCTAGGATTCGTGGCCGTACGTTTTCCAAATAATTCATTATCGACCGAGAGGCCGGGATTCCCATGGGGACTACTCTCTCCTTTGAACCTTTCCCCATTACCGTGACGCATCCGATCTCAAGGTCGATTCGATACAGATCTAATCCTACCAGTTCGGAAACTCGCAGGCCGGTAGCGTAGAGCAATTCCAGCATGGCAGCGTCACGCCTACCTTCCAGTGTTGTCGGATCTGTGGCCGACAGGAGAAGTTCGACCTCTTCGGGCTCCAGGTACTGAGGGAGCCGTTTTGGGAGGCGGGGCAAATCGATCTGGTCGGAAGGGTTCTCTCGGATTTGACTCGTTTCCATGAGAAAACGGAAAAAGGACCTGATGCACGAGATCTTTCGGGCTCTTGTTCTTGCACTCAGTTGCCGACGGTCCAGCAGCGCGAGATACGTCAGAAGATCGTCACGATGAATCTTCGCTGCGTTCCGTTCACCCCTGCTAGCCAGAAACTGCGAAAAATCCTTCATGTCTGTGCCATACGATTCGACTGTTAAACGTGCAAGACCTCTATCCACGATCAGATGATCGAGGTAGCCAGACACCGCAAGTTCCATTTCGGTAGGCTTAACTGTTTTCATGCAGCGCTCCGGCTCCTCCTATCCTGAAGCCTCTTTCGGCTCGGTGAATTGAGACTTTTCCATAGCCACGAGATGCTCGTGGAGACTGGTTCTAATCTCCTCCAGACGGTCGAAGTCGATAACTTTGAGTCCGTTTTCATCCTGCACGTAGAAAATGTCCGCTGCTTGATCTACTTCGGTGGTAATTTTTGTCACGACTATATTGAGCCCCAGAGCGGTAAGTCGACGAGTGATGTCGTAAAGGAGGCCAGGGCGATCGTGTGCGTTGACCTCTATAATGGTTGCTCGGTCCGAAGCAGCATTGTCGATTTCCACCTTCAATGGGAACCGCGGTCTGGAGGCTGCAGAAAAAGGCTTTCTCATGGGTCTTCTGGCTGCCATAAGCTCATCTACGTCGGCCTCACCACTTATGACACGCCCAAAATCGGCACAAAACCGCTCCCAGCGTTCGGGATCGTCCAGAGTTCCCTCTGGAATGTCGTTGACGTGAAAGGTTCCCACGGCTATGTCACCTATCGAGTGACTCCAGGCTCCCAGGATGTTGATCCGATTCACGGAGAGAGTTCCCGAAATTCTGAAGAAAAGGCCGGGCCTGTCGCGGGTGATTAAAGTGATGGAGCTATAAGCCGGTCTTTGGTGATCCACCTTTCTCGCTATCATGTCGCCGAGGCCGAGGCTGGTAATTTCGTGGGTCGCCAAGTAGTTTTTGAGATCGAGATAATGCTCTACGATCACTCCGGGATAAAAATCCAGAAAGTAGCGTGAGCCGGCTGAGGCAAGGAAATGTTCCAGTGAAGGCCCCCGGTGTTCCGAAGGCACAAGGTCGTGGACAACCGCCTTTATTTGTTTGATCCAGTCTCCCAGATCCTCTCCGCCGAGGCCTTCGCCTTCGATGACATCGAGGGTTCTATAATACAACTCGTCCAGTAACATTTTCCTCCAGGAGCTTAGCGCCGTCGGGCCTACCGCCCTCAAGTCAGCATGTGTTAGCAGCATAAGCAAGTCGAGTCGCCGTTTATGCATGACAGTCTCGGCGAAACGTCCCACGAGCGCTTCATCGTGGAGATCTTTCTTGAAAGCCAGGTGAGTCATAGCCAAATGATTGCGAATGAGGAAGCAGACTTCATCTATGTGCTCTGCAGGTAGACCCAAGCGTCCGAGAGCCGATCGCGCCGTTTCTTCGCCTCGCACTTCGTGGCCTGGTCCTTTCCCTTTGGCAATGTCATGAAAAAGGCCGGCCAAGTAGAGGACTTCTTTGTCTTCCAGCTTGGAGAAAATGGTGTGAAGCAGGGCGTCCTCGGGATCTTCGCTCGGGCGGTTAAAAGAATCGATATTCTCGACGACTGCGATGGTGTGGAGATCCACAGTATACTGGTGGTACACATCATGTTGAGGCCGGAAACGCACCCAGGCAAACTCGGGGACGAAGCGTTCTAGAAGCCCTATCTTCATCATCGCTTTTAAGGCTCGTGCGACCGAACCGCTTCTCCGAAACATGTTCAGAAAAAGACTGTTTGCCTCGCCATCAGAAGTCACTTCCTCTCCCCAAGATCGAAGTCGTTTGAGAATCAGATCGACGAGTCTGATATCCAGGTCGCACCCCGTTTCGGCGATCTTCTGAAACGCATGGATGAGTGTCTTTGGGTGGGTGCCAAAGTTGTTTGGATGGAAGTGGTTTATACCGCCCGCCCCAATGTAGAATGAATCGTCCAGCTTTAAACGCTTCAGACCTGTAGCGATTTTGGGCCTCAGAAATAGCCGAACTCTAGCCAGAACACGCCGGCCGAAAAAATCTAAGGTCGCTGCATGTCGATAATATTCACGCATGAAACCTTCGACGTCGCGGTGTTCTGGAGAGTCTTTGAACCCCATTTGTACGGCAAGTCTATCCTGCGCGTCGAACTTGAGACGATCGTCACGCCTGCCTGCGAGGAAATGGAGTCTTGTCCGCACTTCGGCAAGGAAACTCGTTCCTACCTTGACCTCTTCCAGAGCCTTACGGCCGCAAATCCCGGCTATAGGCAAATCATCCAGACCCCGGCACCCGAAGATCATTCGGGCAAGCCAAGCGATCAACTGGATATACCGTAAAGAACCGGGGCCTTCCTTCAGATGAGGTTCCAGAAGGTAGATCGTGTGCCCGAACCTGTCGTAAGATTTGTGAATCTCTGCTTCTATCTTGAGATACAGCTCCAGGGGATCGGTATCCAGTATGAGCCTTTCTCTCGTTATGACCAGTTGTCGATAGATATCTTCGTCGCCCCAGATGCGACGAGTATCCATGAGTGAGGTGAGAACAGCCAGGTCGTTGTCTGCCTCCCGCTTGCACTCCTCGACAGTGCGTACTGAGTGCCCCAGCTCCACTCGTGCGTCCCAAAGCAGGTAGAGCAGGTTTCTTATACCTCTATAAATGCCTTCCGGGGCATTTTCCGGGCGCAGAAAGAGGATATCTATGTCTGAGTACGGGCTCATCTCCTTCCGTCCGTACCCTCCGAGTCCCAGCAATGCAATTTCTGTCTTCCAGTGACCCAGAAAGTGGTCTGCCAATTGCACCAACAGATCGTCATAAACTTGATGCATCTGAAAATGCCGGGGGTCGGACTCGCCCCGGGCGCGATAATCTCCGATTCCGTCACGAATCTTGGCTATTTGGGTAGAGCGATCGTGATTGGCAAATATGAATCTCATAAAGTATAGCCCCGTGTGAGAATGTCTTTTGGTCGAACTGGTTTCAAACCCGCCCCTACCTATTACTACAGAATCCTCATGAGGAGGCATCCTAAGTCTTGGACAATGGTGGGTCAACCAGCCGAAGTCTAATCCACTTGAAAAATTACTTTAGCGGCCGCTCCTTTTGGGATGACCGCATGAACCGTGTGCCTGCCGCGAACAAGCTTCCAAAAGAACTCATAGGGTGGGGGGGTCCTGACGATTTCAACTCCGTCCACGAGCCAAACGACATGGTCCACAACAGGATGAGGAACGGCACGAAAAAGGACACGAGATGAACCATAGGGCGAGAGGATGAATCGGTCGAAGTTGTGTGGCGAAACGATCTCGACCCTGGAAGTGGCTGCAGCCGATCTCGGCCCCATAGTAGAAGAGCTTTCGTAGGCCGCGACGGATCCCGGGAGAGCGGCTTCAGGATTAATGAGACGGAACCTCCCCCGGCCTTGTCTTACCTCTCGACGCTGTATCCAGTGAGCATATTGCGCCCCCAAGTAGTAATTCTCATCCCGCCCGTGGGGAAAATCGCAGACTCCGGGCTCTTTGGATCCGGGTAAAAGCCACTCCTTGGTCACGTGAGGACATTTCGGGGATGCAAACTTGCCCGATAGCCAACAAATGGATACATCTCGCACTCCTGCGGGCTTTACAAACGGTTCCGGTTCTCCTGCGGCATAAAGGTACTCCATGATTTCTCTAGCAATCGGGCCGAGAGCGCTAGCGCCCGCTCCGCCAGTGGTTGGACTCCCATCGAAGTTGCCGGCCCAGATGCCAACCACGTGCCTCGACGTATAGGCGATTGTCCAACAATCACGGTAGCTACTGCTGGTCCCCGTTTTGACGCAAACTGGAAAGCCGAAATCCAAGAACGCGGGGTTGCCGAAGGTCAACAAGCGAGCGGATGGATCTGCCAGAATATCGTTGATCGCGTATACCGTCGGTCGGGAGAAAATCCTTGTCTCTGCGGTTTTCTGCGCAAAAGTGAGCCTCAACGGTATGAACACACCCCCCCGGGCCAACGTTGCGTAAGCCTGAGTAAGGCGATACAAGCTCACATCCAGATTTCCGATAGCCAGCCCGAGTCCGTAGCTCTCGGGTGGCATCGAAGTATTGTCAACTAGGTCCAGACGCGTTAGCAGCTTGTAGAACTCATTTACGCCAAGCGATCTCAACATCTTTACAGCCGGCATATTCAGCGAATTGCCCAGGGCTAAACGTATGGTTACCGGCCCGTACCAGCGGCGGTCCGCGTTAAAGGGAAGATATTCCCCGTGAGGAGTGGGATAGCTCCTGAATGTGTCGGGAATCTCGGAAAAGACGTTGTAACCTCTCTCCAAAGCCAGGGCATACAGAAAAGGCTTGAGGGTGGAACCCGCGCTGCGGCGTGCCAGAATGGCATTGTTGAACCCTTGCCCTCTCTCGGAGTAACTGAAGGAACCTACGGTGCCTAGCACTTCGGAGCTTTGTGCTGCAATTACTATCGCCCCGATCTGATGAATACCCGTCGCAGCCAACCGATCTTTATGGGACAGAAGTATGCGCTCGAGAGAATGTTGAACCTCCAGGTCCACAGTGGTCTTGATAGGATTTTCCCCGTCCGCCACGCGCCTTAAGAGTAGGTCAACAAAGTGCGGGGCTTCCAAGGGTGTGGCCTTTCTTTCCGGATTAACAGTCGGCCCGGTTATCAGTTGCAGTTGTTCCGGCGATATCCATCCCAACGCAGCCATGCGCCTCAGGACGCGGTCTTTTTCAGCAAACAGACGTTTCCTGCCCGTGGCTTTACGAAAGTCGTATCGCGACGGAGAGCGTGGAATTACGGCGAGAATCGCCGCTTCGGCCGTGCTGATACGTTCAACATCCTTTCCGAAATAAAGTCTTGACGCTGCACCCACTCCGCGCAAGTTCCCTCCCATGGGCGAGAGATTAAGATGGAGTTCGAGAATTTCATCCTTGGAAAGCTGACTTTCCATCTTTACACTTTCCAGGAGCTCCAACATCTTGGTGAGATACGTTCTCGGCCTTGGGTGGATCAAACGAACCACTTGCTCCGTTATTGTGGAAGCTCCGGATACAGTTCTCCACCGTCGGAGATTGGTGAACGCGGCTCGGAGTATAGCTATGGGGTCAAATCCGCAATGGTAATAGAATCGCCGGTCTTCAGCCGCAATGAAGGCCAATTTGAGAACCTGCGGTATTCTTTTTCTATTGCACCAAAGATTGAAGCGCCCCATCTCGTCCGGTACCAGCCTTAACAGCCGGCCGTTGCGGTCAACCACCGTAAGGCCCGCGCGGCTACGTTGTTTGTTAAGGGCATCACGATAATCGGGAAGCGCGCAATGGAAAGTTGCGACGGCTGACAGGGACAAAACCGCGGCGGCGAGAAGTCCGAGCCTGGGTGAAAACCTTTTCTGGATATCAACCATGACCGACACGTTTTTCTGACTGTAGTTGGACAGGCATCTTGCCTGTCATCCCGCAGATTGACAGGCAAGATGCCTGTCCAACCGATACAACGATATCAAATACTCTCTCACTGTATCAAGTGAAGTCTTCGCCTGAAGGCGGTGGCTTCGGCGGCATTTTCGCTCCACCGGATGAATCCGGCGGTCGCTGCCGCCAGAGGACCGGAGGCGGTATCAGCGTAGGATGCTGGTGAGCCCCGTTCCGGGAAACCGCATCAATTGAGAAAAAATCACGAACGATGCGGTTCGTCCAGCGTGCTGCGCCCTACTTTGACACAGCCGAGCTGCTATATCTATCTTGTGACAATCCCTTGGTACGTCAGTCTGTATAGCGGGCAGGAGGCTGGTTGCGAATGGCGATCTGTTCGTCCCTACAAAAGAGGGAATTTGAAATCGTCCGGGCGGCCAAAAAGCTCATGGTTTATAAAACAGATCTTAAGCCGGTGCTTGTAGGTTGAAGACCGTCGCACAGGCACATGTCTTCTGCCTCCGCTTACCATTTCCTGATTGTAACGTCTCACCGATACAGGCAGAAATAAAGGACGGCTGCAATGATTGCGAATCCCAGGGCCACGATGCCGACTATCACATCCGTTTCCATGTAAAGATGATACCCGACGCAGACCGTATTCCGAAGCGGAAAATTCCCTCACGGTAATTATTCACTTACCATCGATGGCAACCATTCAGTTACGCAGGGGAATAGTCGGTTTCCTGTCATTGCGAGGAGCGAAACGACGAAGCAATCTCTTCTTACTGGCGGGGAGATTGCCACGGGCTTACGCTCTCGCAATGACAGACGTATTATTCGCCGACCAAATAGTTCCATAAGCGAATGGGTACGAGGCGGGGATCCAAAGCCATCGAGATCTTCCATGCACTTTTCCATGTCGTCCGGATAACGCCCCTGTTACAGCCCTTTCCATACTGGAGCAGGCTAATAGAGGCTGGCATCAGATGCGTTATAGATTAGGTGAAAGATATTTTTCGAGCTGGGCTTGAGGCGTTGCAAACACAGTCTCAGCATAATAGTAATTAATTTCATCTAATTATTTAAAAGGGCTATTATGAGAGCCGTCGTTTACATAAACTAATACTTTAAGAAAATTATCTATCTTAGTGTTTTTATGATTTTTTAATTGACACACGGCGCCGCGGTTTGCTATCATGCCTCTCAGCCTTAACACTCGGCAAAGGACTTGAACCCTCATGAAAAGAATGGACGAGGACTCTTCAAGTCGATCCCCGGGTATCCGTGGCTTCAGCATGACTTGGATCGCTTCCACACGGTCTTCGGGAGAGGATAACAATGAGGTCACCCGTAAGAAAATATAGATCTCTCTGGCTTGGCTGCTTACTCTTTACATTAGCGTGCGGCCCCGCTCTTGCCGCTGGTTCCGGCGAAGTCACCGGAGTGCGACTAGAGCCTGATCAGAGACGGATTGTCATTTCGACCAAAGGAATCGTGGGCAAGAGCCTGGCGCACGTCATCGGCCGTCCCAACAGGCTTGTCATGGATTTTGAGAACATGACCGTGGGGAAAGTGCCGCGCAAGATAAGCGGCGATAAGAAAGAAATTCACGAAATCCGTGTGGGTAATCACAAATCCAAGGCTCGGCTGGTCGTAGATTTTCAGGGCAACCCTGTCCCTGCATTCCAGATTAGACCGGCCAAAGACCAGCTATTCGTCATCTTTGGCAATTCGTTAGCGACATACATACCCAAAACGCACCATGAGCCTTCCAGCAAAATCTCGAAAAAATCAGGTCTTTCGGCTCCTCTTGCCCCTGATGTTGTTACGGCCGATGCCAAGGCCGCGGGAAAAGGCAGGAGACTTTCGCGTTTGGCAGCGAGAAGGACTGTTGACGCTGCCCACAAGAACCGCTCGGCATCCGGAGCTAAGGCGGTGAATGAAAGAGGCAATGAAGTCGATGGGCCGTGGAACAAGAGCGCAGGCGAGTCAAAAGCAAAGCATCCAGCCGTCAAAGAAATCAAATTGGCCCAGAGCACGGAGCTCAACAAGGCCCAGCCTCCGAGTCCCTCCGGATTGCCGCCATCTCCGCGTGTGGGTGCAGCCGGCCCTCCGCGAAGTATGCCCGGACCGGCGCGGCGAGGTCCTGAACCACGGATGGTACGGGAAGTCAGACCTCCTGTCACACCCCCAACGCCCGATCCCAGGCTGGTAGTTCAGGAGATAACGGAACTCAAGTTCATACAGGTTGGCCACAATGCCAGGCTAGTTGTCAGAGGCGGAGATCACATGGATTACCGGCTGAACAAGGTGTCTCCGACCAAAGCCAGGTTAGATCTTGTCAACGCAGAAATTCCGAAGGCTTATCAGAAACCACTGAGAACAGATCTCTTTTCCACATCAGTCGAAATGATCGTGCCGGGTTCCCAGACGATTTTCATTCAATTGAAGGATGCAGTCCCGTACCAGGTGGAGAAACAGAAGGGTGTACTGATGATCGATTTTCCTCCTCCGCGTTTCTATGCTTCCTCCGCCCGTAAAACAGTAAGTATGGGGGGGCCTGGAGCCGGCCCGGCCGGTAAGCACGGCGCTGAAGAGAATCGTGAGACTCGCTTGCAAGCTCAACGCATAATGAGAGAGGAACAAGTCCGCAAGGACAATGAACAGCGCAGGCGAAATATAGAATCTCTCCGAAAACAACAGCAGGAGCTTCAAAAGCAGCGTACAGAGATCATTAAGAGGTATCAGGTGACGCCCGACCCCGAGGTATTCAATAAGCCTGTGACCATGGATTTTCAGGGTATCTCTTTGAGAAACGCTTTCAGACTCTTAGCAGAGCAGGCCGGCATCAACATTATCGTCGGCAACGAAGTAACTGGAACGACAACGGTACGTCTATTTCAGGTACCCCTGGGCCAGGTTATCGACACTATTCTCAGTACTAACGGTCTCGACCGCGAGATGATCGGGAACGTGATGCGAATAGGTCGAAAAGAAGAAATGCAGAAGTACAAAGATCAGAGACGCAAAGAATACGAAATTCGCATAAAAGAGTCGGATAAGGGGCTGACACGCATCACGCAGGAGATACACACGGAGGAGAATGCAAGCGAAAAAGCCCTGAAAGAACTTGAAAAGAAAGAGGCCCACCCGGAAGAACACATGGAGGACACGAATACGGAGGAATATGGCGAAGCCGGGTGTGTCCCTGTCAGGGATGAGCGGGGAAAGCAAACAGGAGAGGTTTGCTTCTATTACGCTACAGTAAAGCTGGTCTATGCTGATCCTACAAATGTCGTAAATACGCTGGACTGCATGTTCAACCTGCAATGCGCGGGCGCACGGCGAGCCGGTGCACTCCCGCCGGCGCCGGGCCTTACGGTTGGAACAGCTCCACCTGGGGTGGTTCCTGGAACTTCCGGAACAACCCTACCATCATCAACGCCTGGACTCCCCCAAATCGTCCTTACCCAGCAGGCGCAGCGGGAGCGTGCAGTGGAAGCCACGGAGGCGTCGTCTCGGGCTCAGCGAAACATGGTGGGAGCCCTACAAGCAGGCCGTGTGCCCGGACGGATCGCCCTGCCTCCAGGCACAGATCCCATGTTGCAAACCGTCATTGTTAATAACATGTTGTGGCCTGACAAACCCAATCGCATGATTTTCATCAAGGATACCGCCGAGCGAATAGCCCAGATGAAAAAGGTTATTGCCACCTTGGACGTGCCAACCCCGCAGGTCCTCATAGAGGGACGCATCGTAGAGGCTACCAGAGACTGGGCCCGTGGCCTGGGAATACTCTGGGGCGGTAGGAACAATCAAGTCGGCCCCGTCGTCGACGGTAAAACCGCTTATTGGGGCGTTGCCGGAAACCAGTTGGCAGGCATAGCGGCCAACACGGCGACCGGTCAGACCACCGCGGGCAACAATATTCCGTCGACTTTTGCTGTAAACCTGCCTCCCACGGTAACGGGCCTTGCGAACCTTATGGGCCTGGGTATGCAATTCGGCTTGCTGGGCACCAACTACATCACAGAACTGGATGCACGTCTCTTACTGGGGGAGCACAACGGCCAGACCCATGTAATTGCCCGACCTAAGGTTCAAGTCCTCGACAATCAAAAAGCAAGCATCAAAAAGGGAACCACCATCCCCTTTACGACCACGTCGGCACTGGGGACGCAAACACAAATGATAGACGCGGACCTTCTGCTGGAAGTAACACCTAGGATATTCGCGGACGGCCGCATAAGTATGAACATAAAGATGACCGACAACGCGCCGGATCTCACAACCGTTCCTGGCGTCACTTCGATTGCCACTCAAGAAGCAGGAACCTACATGATTGTGAAGGACGGTGAGACCGCAGTAATAGGCGGAATCCTCAGGAATACCGATAACACCGTAAGAGACGGGTGGCCCGGTGTAATGAACATTCCCCTTATAAACCTACTGTTCACCAATAAGCAGAGAGAAAAGCATCTGGTAGAGCTTCTTGTCTTCGTGTCCCCCACGATAATCAAACGGCCGCCCCCTGCCTCATAATTACTCAACCGGCCTGAATTCCCACCCACGACGCGCTTCCCTCGGACACACGAGGGAAGCGTATCTTTAAGGGGCCCTCGGAAGTAAAGCAGCTCGTAGGATGCGGTGAATCCCGGAGTACGCGGGATGAACCGCATCGCCTGGGCCGGTGAGAGAGGCATCCTGCCTGTCACTTAGTACAGAGTTTAATAATTGCAGTGCCAATTGCACGGTAGCGCCGGCGTCCTTGCCGGCGTTTCGCGAAAACCGGCACGGAGGCCGGTCCTACTGAATTCCCACGTACACGGGAATGACGGCTACGGTACCAGAATACGAGACCGTATTTGCGAAAAGGAGTACTTAGGCAGGCAGGATGCCTGCCCCACTATTCCTTATCCAGCCACATTCATGCGGGGAGTCCAACGACGCGGTTCCCCCTTTCTTAAAGGGGGACTTTGACGGCACATGGCTATTCAAAAGTGTTGTAGGATGTGCTGAGCGAAGCGAAGCGCATCGGTTGCGTAAAGCAAGGGGGTAGATGCGAGATGGCTGAGCAGTGATCCCGCGGCACGTGGAATTACTGCTCAGCCATGCGAGGACTTTCTGGGCATGTCTTTTACTCGACCGATGCGCTTCCCCCGCTTTCGCGGTGTTCAGCGCATCCTACACGGCTTGCCTCCCTGAATAAAGGGCTGGGCGGCCATTCCTACGCGTCACTCAGCAGTTGCCTCTTAAACCTTTCCAACTCCTGCTCGAACCCATGCTCTACGCCAGATCCCTTGGGGATCTTGGGCACAACAGCGTTACCAGAAATTCCGGCGGCAGCGAGCTTTTTCTTCTCTCGAGTGAGGGCCTTCTGTCGGTCTGTCCCTCTCGTCTTTAACCAGGACTTGAACGAGGAACGTAGTTCGTGCAGTATCTCGTTCTTGACCGTACCCGCTGGAAGCATCTCCATTACATGCAAATATTGGAGCACAGCCTCGTCGGCAGGCATGGCTTCGACCATGGCGTTCCACAAGAGAGAGTGAAGAAGCTGCCGATCGTTTTCCGATTCATTATTGAGCCCGGAGAGTATCTCATCCGCTCTTGATGGATCATCAAGAAGTCTTATCCTGAACCCGTTGGCACGTTTCCGAAGCTCTTCTGCTCGGAGGCTTTCCTTCTCCTCATGAGATAACGACATCCCCCGGGTCTTGTCCATAATCAAATCTAATGTGCTGCGTATTTCGCCCAATTGCCTACTCCCTAACCTGTCCATCTCCCAGAACGATGAACTTTGTCGTAGTAAGGTCCTCCACTCCCATGGGCCCGTAAGCGTGCAGCTTGGTCGTGCTGATACCCACTTCAGCCCCCAATCCAAAAACGTACCCGTCACTCATTCGCGTAGAGGCATTCACTATTACAGAAGAAGAATTCACTTCTTTGAGAAATTTCTGTGAGGCCGCGTAATCCGTAGTCACAATCGATTCAGTATGAAGGGAACCGTATTTGGCAATATGTCGGATGGCTTCGTCAATGTCGTCCACTACCTTCACCGCCAGGATAAGATCAAGGTATTCCGCGTACCAATCGTCCTCGGTCGCGGGTTTCATTGATGGCACAAGAACCCTCGACCTTTCGCAACCTCTCAGTTCCACCCCGGCTTCTGTGAGCCTCTCTGATGCTACAGGGAGGAACCGGTCGGCCACGGCTTTGTGCACGAGAAGAGTCTCCAGAGCATTGCAGGTGCCAGGCCGCTGGACTTTGGAATTGAAAGCGAGTTTGACCGCCATGTCCACGTCCGCCGCGGCATCCACGTAGAGGTGGCAGACACCTTTGTAATGCTTGATAACGGGTATTCTTGAGTTTTCAGCCACGAAGCGTATGAGGTCTTCGCCGCCCCGCGGAATTATGAGATCTATCAGTTCCTCGAGCTTGAGCATGTAAAGTATGGCCTCCCGTTCGGTTGTGGGGAGCAAGTTGACGACATGCTCGTTGACGTGGTTCTCCTTGAGGACTTCCTTAAACAGACCCACTATGGCTCTATTGGAATTGAGTGCCTCCGATCCGCCACGGAGGATGACTGTATTTCCCGATTTAAGACACAACGCTGCTGCGTCCGCTGTTACGTTGGGGCGGGATTCGTAAATCATACCGATAACGCCGAGAGGTATGCGCATGCGGCCGACTCTCATCCCATTCGGCCGTGTCCATATACGTACGATCTCACCCACCGGATCAGGAAAGGCTGCAATCTCTTCAAGACCCGAAGCCGTCTGCTCTATCACTTGGTCAGAGAGAGTCAACCTGTCCAGCATAGCTTTGGAAAGTCCTTTGGCCCTAGCAGCCTCCAGATCCTTACGATTCTCTTCCTGCAGATGCTGCCGATTGTCCCGTAGCTTGCGTGCAGCCTCCACCAGGATTTTTTCCTTGGCGGTTATCGGGAGAATGGCCGCTTCTCTGGCCGCTTCATGAGTGTCGGTGACTACTTGAAGAACTCTGTCCTGTAATGACATAAGGCCCTCCACAAAAAACAGTGACAGTGAAGGAAGATATTGGCTAAGAATGTGTAACCTACTATTCCCAGCAAAAAAACTACCATTGACGATACTTATCGTCAATGATCCTATGCCCTGCGGCAACGCCTGCCGCGGATGGGGACGAGAGTTGGCGCAGGAGCGTGTTTTAAACCCGGCCTACATGGTGTCATTCCCACGTACGTGGGCAACCCCAGATTGGGGACTACCGTAGGCGCTAACTTTATCACCCTCCCCCTTCCCCCTCCCGTCGAGGGAGGGGATCAAGAAAACCCTCTCCCCTGGCGGGAGAGGGCAGGGTGAGGGGGCCTTGCTGGTTCAAAAAAGCTCCTTAAGTTAGCCCCCATGGGATCGGAGTTCGGGGACATTCAGCGAAACGCGGCGCGAATCCGGCAAATTTTTTGGCAATTGCTATAAGCTACGCGGAAAAAATGTTACAAGGACCAAGGACTGTAGCTACCACAAGTTGCTCCGAAAGGGCTTTGAATGACTCCTATTATTTCCATTGTGGGCAAGTCGGACGCAGGGAAAACCACTCTTCTGGAAAAGGTCGTGAGGGAATTAACGGCACGCGGGTTTCGGATCGCCACAATAAAGCACGATGCTCATAGTTTTGAGATCGACTATCCGGGAAAGGATTCCTGGAGGCACAAACAGGCCGGCGCGAAAGTTACGGTCATTTCCTCCCCAGGCAAGCTGGCTCTGGTCGCGGACACGGACCACGACCACAGTTTGACCGAAATCAGGGACAACTTCATTGAAGAGCAAGGAGTAGACCTGATAATCACTGAGGGTTACAAACGCGAAATCCATCCCAAGATAGAGGTTTCCAGAAGCGAACTACATCAGGAACTGCTTTGCAAAGCTGACGAAAACCTCATCGCAATCGCCGGTGACCCTGTAGCTCCCCCGCCGGGCGTACCGGTCTTCGATCTCAACAAGACCGAGCTTCTGTGCGACTTAATTGAAGAGCGGTTTCTCAGGGCCGAAGAGTAGGGCCCTAAGTAGTTGATGCTTATCCCGGATACGAGCACTTTAGCCGGTTGATAGGACATCAAGGTCCCCCTTTCTTAAAGGGGGCTTTGGGAGATTTCAAATAACCTATATCAAAAAATCCCCCCTGGCCCGCATTGAGAAAAGGGGGGATTCCGCGTTTCTAGCGAATTGCTTATTTTGATGCCGATCACTCGGCCCTCTTAGGTCTCCCCTTGATTGCTGATCACCTTGGATAGGATTTCCCCTGTCTCGCGGCCCAGGAGTTCTGCCATTTTCATTCGCTGCGCGCTAAGCTCCGAATCTAAGCCTACCACCCAGAAGGCTGCCACCATGCGCTTTCTGGCCTTTTTGCCGAAAAAAATCGGAATCGCTACACACCACACATTTGGCAGGTACTCTCCTACGTCGAAGGCCGCTCCCTCAGCGCGTACCCGATCCAAATCTGAAAGGTATTTGTCAGGATTCGTGACGGAATCCGGGGTGAATTTTGGCGGCGGCTGTGAGCGAATGAGGCGTGACACGGCTTCCTGATCGTCGTAGGCCAAGAAGATCTTACCTGCCGACCCCGCGAAGCCGGAAATGCGCGTTCCCGGCCGAGCCCTGATCTTAAGCTCCTTGGAGGATTCAATCTGGTCCAGAATCAGTAGCTGACGGCCTGTGCCAATTCCTAGAAAAATGTCCTCATCAAGCTCCGCCCCGAGCTTCTCGAGGTGCGGGCGCGCCTGCTCCACCAACGGCACCCGCACCGAAGCGTTCGCTGCTAGGTTTTTCGCCGCATGGCCGCAGGTATATTTTCTGGTAACCGGATCGCGAAGGACCCAACCAGACTCTTCAAGCGCCGCAAGAATACCGTGAGTGGTAGACTTGGCCAAGGAGAGTTTGGCGGCGATTTCGCTAATTCCCGCGTTCTTAGGGGAGGTGAAGATCATCTTCAAAACCCGCATTGCCTTAGACACTATGGGCGCGGAATATTTAGTATAAGCTGAGTCATGTGCGCTGTTCACGATAATCCACCCGCAGCCGAGTTGAGGTCAAACACGGCGTGTCTGACGTGTTTTGTCGGCGGATCCCGGAGCCGCGCTGGTCATGTTGCTGCCAGCAGCGATACGCTACCAGAGGCTTCACCCACCCCAACCCTCTCCAGGCCAGCAACCTGGTAGGAACTGATCCAGAGGGCGGCCACGTTCCGAGAGCCTGCCGGACGGTTCATCATAATGAACTGAAAAGAGTTGTAACCGTTTGGACAATAATTGTCAAATGGTTTTCGTCACAAGCAATGTTATCACTTGACACTATTTTCCCAGGCGGTTATGGTTGTGACTAAGTTCCTGATACCGAAACTGAATTCAGGACACCTATGTTGCGAATCAAGATCGAAGATGTCGGCCGGGCAACTTTGCCCCTTCATTCGGGAAACGAAGGATGGATCGGGGTTTCCCCTAGAGGGGACAGCTACCATGTAGTTGTTCCCGTCGACGTTCAGATAGCTCGCGGTGTGATGGCATGCAACAGGCCGACCGACGGAACGCCATTCGGAGGTTATGTTGACTGGCTATATTTTAGATGTCCACCGTATTCGGATGAAGGTGGCGATGAGAGCCTTTCCCGGGCGGAGCAGATTCGGTCCAGCAGCGAACAACTGATCAAGTGGCTGGCTGCTCACGGGATAGAAGCCGTCATCGAATAGGACATCTCAATGTGAACGAACGCTGCGTTCGACGCGGCGGTCTCTTGCGCGGTGAAACAAGACGCCCATCTGTGTGCGTGTTCTCGGGTCTGAACACCATCAACCTTTCTTTCCCATTCACAGGAGGAAAAAGATATGCTCCTGCCAAAGTTTGACTATCACGAACCTTCGACGCTTGAAGAGGCCCTGCACTTGCTCTCAGAGTTCGGTGGCAACGCCAAAGTGCTGGCAGGCGGGACGGATCTTCTGGTCAGGATGAAACTGAAGATCGACAAGCCCGTCCACGTTATTTCCATTGCTCGTGTTCCCGGTATGGATGCCATCATCCCTCGGAATAGCCACGGAGTGACCATCGGAGCGGCCGTGACCGCAGCGAGCCTGTCACGCCATGAGCTAATGGCGGACAGATTTACGCCGTTGTCTCTGGCCGCCGGGAAGCTGGGGGCTCCCATGATTCGGAACAGAGCTACCATCGGCGGCAACCTCGTGAACGGCCGTCCCGCAGCAGACCTTCCTCCCGCGTGCATGGTCTTAAATGCGACCGTAAAGCTAAAAAGTGCCTCGGCGGAACGCGAAGTGCCGGTAAGCGATTTCTTCCGCGGGCCGGGGGACACTTTGATCGAGCCCAACGAGTTGATGGTATCTGTCAACATTGAGACTCCCCCTCCTTGGAGCGGCGGCAGTTACATAAAACTGGGAGCTCGCAAGACTCTTGAGATCTCAATGGTGAACGTGGCCACCATGATCACCCTGCAGGCCCCTGATGGGCCCATAGTGGATGCGCGCATCGCGCTAGGAGCTGTTGCGCCCACGCCGGTTCGAGCTTTCGCTGCTGAAGAGTTCCTGGTTGGGCAGTATCCAACGGAAGAGTTATTCAAGAAGGCGGGTGAAGTGGGTGTTGGCATGTGCAGTCCGATTACCGATCATCGAGGGACCATGGAATATCGGTGCATGATGATTGAAGTCCTGACGAGAAAATCGCTGCAAGCGTCATTGGAGCTGGCGCGCTCCTGGAAGCCATGATGCGTCGCGCGCTTCGAACTTTAATTCCAGGGAGATAAACACGATGAAGACTATAATCCAGTTGACCATCAACGGAGAGCTGGTTGAAGCCGCAGTAGAGCCTAACCAGACCCTTTTACAGTTCTTGCGGGAAAATTTGGGACTGACAGGGACGAAGCACGGTTGTGGCCTTGGGGATTGTGGCGCATGCACGGTCATCCTTGACGGCATGCCTGTAAATTCGTGCCTGGTGCTTGCAGTGCAGGCGGCAGGGCGAGAGGTTCTCACCATCGAGGGATTGGCTGAGGACGGCAGGCTGCATCCCATTCAGCAGGCATTCGTAGACAAGGGAGCCATCCAATGTGGATTTTGCACTCCAGGAATGATCTTGTCAGCCAAGGCGCTCCTGGATGCCAATCCAAAGCCGACAGAACATGAGATCCGCACAGCGATCTCCGGAAATCTTTGCCGCTGCACCGGCTACCAGAAAATTGTTGAAGCCGTGCAGGAAGCCGCGAAGACGATCGAGGGAATGGAGGTTTCCTGAAATGACCGAATTCCAGGTTATCAATACAAAGGCACCTAGATTGGACGCTCCTGCCAAAGCAACCGGCCGGGCTAAATACGCTGACGACTTCAGCATGCCCGGAATGTTGTACGCTGCAATACTTCAGAGCCCTCTCCCGCACGCGAAGATCCTTCATATCGATACTTCCAAAGCCCGAAAACTACCGGGTGTTAAAGCTGTGATCACTGCGAAAGACGTTGGATTGGTGAGATACGGGGTCTCGCCCGCCCGATACGATGAGACTTTATTTGCTCACGAAAAAGTTCGTTACGTCGGGGATGAAATAGCCGCCGTGGCAGCGGTTGATCAGGCCACCGCTCTGGAGGCTGTCAGCCTTATAAGAGTCGATTACGAAGAGCTGCCTGCCGTGTTCGACATGTTCGAGGCCATGAAAGAAGGGGCCCCCCAGATACACACGGAATTTCCCGGCAACGTGAATGCCGAAGTTCACCAGGAGTTTGGTGATACGGAAGCTGCCCTTGCCTCGTGCGATCTCGTGGTGAATCACACTTTTCTCAACAAGCGGCAGGACGCGGCCTTTATTGAGCCTCATTCCTGTCTGGCAGTCTTTGATCTCGACGGCAAGCTCACTCTGCAAACGTCGACACAGGTTCCACACTACGTGATGAGGACCGTGGCCATGGTCGTTCAAATCCCGGTGGGGAACGTCAGAGTGGTCAAGCCTTACGTGGGAGGAGGATTCGGTCCCAAGTGCGAAGCGACCCCACTGGAGATGAGTTCGGCCTTCCTTGCGAAAATAACAGGCAAGCCGGTGAAGATGACCTACTCCAGAGAGCAGGTCTTCCTGCACAGTCGGGCTCGGCACCAGTTCTATGCAGAAATGAGCCTGGGAGTGAAGAAAGACGGCACTATGGTGGCTCTCAAAAATAAGGCCGTCCTGGATGGAGGTGCGTATACTAGTTTCGGCATTGCGACGGTCTATTACTCGGGCTCACTCCTTGGTGGACCATACAAGCTGCAAGCGATGAAATATGACGGGCATCGTGTCTATACCAACAAGCCGGCATGCGGCGCACAGAGAGGTCATGGCGGAGTGGCACACAGAGCCGCTTTCGAACAGCTTGTGGATATGACCGCGGAAAAGCTCGGCATAGATCCGGTAGAAATGCGTCTCAAGAACATTATGACCGCAGGGGACATGACGATCAACCAGTTGGACATGTCAAGCCTGGGCATGAAAGAGTGCGTTGAGGCCGTGCGTGACAACTCGGATTGGACTAATAAGAAGGGGAAGCTACCGAAAGGCAAAGGAATCGGAATGGCATGCGGGTTCTTCGTCTCGGGAGCCGGCTATCCCATCTATCGGTCGGACACGTACCATTCAACGGTAGTAATAAAGGTCAGCGAAGATGGCGGGATCGTGAATGTCCTATCCGGATCGGCAGAGATAGGTCAAGGGTCCGACACGGCCTTTGCAATGATCGCGGCCGAGACTCTCGGCATTCCCCTCGAAAATGTGAGGATCGTCTCGGGAGATACTGACCTGAGTGTGGACCTGGGGGCTTATTCCAGCCGCCAAACTCTCATGACGGGCCACGCGACGAAAGAAGCCGCGGAGCACGTGCGCGCCAAAATTGTCGCTTACCTGGCTGACGCAATGGAGTGCGATCCTGAGTCTATCAGCTTCCGCAACGGAACGGTACGCTTCAACGGAGGCCCGGGTGACTTCGAGAAGATTCGTACGCAGTACATCAAGGAACATCGCGGCTGGACCGACCCCCCGTCCGGGGAGTATCTCACCTTCAAGGAAGCAGCGCGACTGGCCTACTTAAAGGGCGGAACTCTAGTGGGCACAGGAAAATACAAACCTCCCAGGCTAGGGGGAGCGTACAAGGGGGCCGCGGTTGGCACTTCACCTGCGTACGGGTGTTCAGCTCAGGTTGTGGAAGTCACTGTGGATCTTGAGACTGGGCAAGTGACTGTAGACAACATGACAGATGCCCATGATTGCGGCCTGGCAATAAATAGGGCCTCGGTCGAGGGACAAATGCAGGGATCACTTTCCATGGGCCTGGGCGAATGCCTTTTTGAAGAGGTAAAGTTCGATTCCCGTGGCCGTATCGTAAATGCGTCTCTTGGCGAGTACCGCATACCCACAGCTCTGGATATGCCCAATGTGAAGAGCATCATCGTGGAATCCAACGAGCCCAATGGCCCGTACGGAGCCAAAGAGGTGGGGGAAGGAGCAATTATGCCGACCATCCCTGCGATACTCAATGCCATCTACGATGCCACGGGCATCAGGGTCAACGAATTGCCCTGTACCTCGGAACGGCTCTACATGGCCCTTAGAGCCAAAAAGGAGGGAAAATAGGAAACAGGTTGGCCGAAATAAAGTCAACTCATCATCGGGTACGCTTGGCGAGGCTCATGAATTGAGATTCATCTTCAACGGCTTTCCAGAGGACTTCGTCGGATGTGAGCTTACCATCCAGGATCTGCTCGACAGGAGCAAAGAGGACGACCCTGCTGTTATCGTCGAGGTCAACGGCAGGTTCGTCTACCGGAAGGATTTCAGCACTCATACGATAAAAGATGGGGACAAGGTGGAGTTCATACACCCCTCCTTCGGAGGATAAAGTCCCCATCATCAGAATGGCGATTTGCGCAGTATGCTTTGCTCCCTCGCCGGGCCAACCGAAACCAGCGTAACCGGGACACCGGTCAGATGTTCAATAGTCTCAACGTAGTCCCTCGCTTTCTTGGGCAGGTCGTCGAAGGAGCGGCAAGATTCCAGCGGCTTGTCCCAGCCCTTCACTTCTCTGTACTGTGGCACTAGTCTTGCCAGGTCATTGATGTCCGCAGGTATCCTGTCTATTATCTGACCGTCGAGTTCGTACGCGGTGCAAATCTTCAGGGGAGATATGCCCGTGAGCACATCCATCTTTGTTAGCGCAATGCCGGTCAGGCCGTTTAGGCGAACACTGTGATTCACCACAACCAGATCCAACCAGCCGCAGCGACGAGGCCGCCCTGTTGTCGCCCCGAATTCCGCGCCGAGTTGTTGGATTCTTTCTCCTAAATCATCGTTTAACTCAGTAGGAAATCCGCCTTGCCCGACCCGAGTTGAATAAGCTTTTACCACTCCCCATATTTTCTCCACTGACGTAGGACTGACACCCGACCCGCAGCAAACATTTCCCGCAACCACATTTGAGGAGGTTACAAATGGGTACGTTCCGTGATCAATGTCCAGAAGCGTCCCTTGTGCACCTTCAAATAGCACACGGCTCCCTTCCGAGATCTTGTTGTAAAGGATGAGTCCGGTATCGGTTATGTGGGGTGCGAGCCTCTTGCCGTAATCGAGGCATTCTTCCACTACCTGATCGAGATTCAGCTTTGGGCGCTTGAAGCGATGCTCTATCAGGAAATTCTTTTCTTCCAGCGCGGCCGCCACACGCACTCGCAAGGCGTCGGGCTTTAGAAGGTCGCCCATCCTTATCCCCACTCTGGAGGCTTTGTCCTCGTAGGCGGGACCTATTCCCCGTCCGGTGGTCCCAATCCTGGCTTTGCCTAGAATCTCTTCACGCCCCAGGTCGATAATCTTGTGATAGGGCATAATGACGTGAGCGCGTTCAGATATGATCAATTGACGGTCATTGAGGAAGTGCCCCATCTTCTGTAATGAGTCCTTTTCCTGGAGCAGTACCCCCGGATCCACCACCATCCCGTTGGCAATGATGTTAAGAGTTTCAGGGTAGAGTATGCCCGACGGTATCAGGTGCACGATGATCTGTTCGCCGGCAACCTTCAAAGTATGTCCCGCATTGCTGCCGCCTTGGAACCGCACCACGATCTCCGCGCGGCTGGTAAGCAAATCCACGATTTTCCCTTTGCCTTCGTCGCCCCACTGCGTTCCTACTATTACGAGAGTGCTCAAATCTTCATGCCTTTCTTGTTCGTTATAAAGATAATGGTGCCCATAAGGGCGTCACAGGGAAACCTTGTCGCAGGTGGAATCGGCCCCTGCCCCGGCAATCGCTCCTGAATCCAGGATGACCTGCTTCACGCCAATGATTCCCTCAATACTTCGTATGCTCTCGAGCGTAACATCATCCGCGGGCGCGTCAATATTAATTATTGACATGGCCATGCCACCGACGCAGTCCCGCGATAAGTTCATCTGAGCGATGTTGATTCCCCCTGCGGCCAACGCCCCCGACATGCCTGCGATCATCCCGGGAATGTCTTTATTGTTTACTACGAGCATAGGGCCTGCCGGCACCGCTTCGGTTACGAATCCATCGATTCCTATGATACGAGGTTCATAGCCGATACGCCTGATAAGAGCGCCCTGGACGCTGTGGGACATCCCTTTAGATGTTCCAGTCCGCAGTAACAGGGACGATCCATGCAATTCACTTTCTTCAAGCGTTGTTTCGGAAACGCGGATACCCCTGGCTTGAGCGATCATTGACGCGTTGACCTGATTCACCTCAGTGCCCTCGAAGCCGGAGAGTAGTCCGACCAGCGCGGAATTGGTGATGGGTTTCAGGTCCCATGACGCAACCTCCCCATGGTACTCTATTTCCAGCTCTATGATGCCGTTGGGAGTGAGTAGGCCGAGGAACTGCGCCAAACGCCGGGCCAGGCCGAGGTAGGGAGTTATTTTGGCAGCCTTAGCCGGGTCCATGCCGGGTAGGTTCACTGCATTTCGGACAATTCCTTTTGCCAGATAGTCGATTATTTGGTTCGCGACCGCGACCGCGACATTGATCTGAGCCTCTCCCGTAGAAGCCCCCAGATGCGGCGTGGCCACAACCCTCGGATGCATTACCAGTGGATGCTCTCCAGGAGGGCTGCTTGTATAAACATCGAGGGCCGCTGCAGAGACCTTGCCCGATTCCAATGCGTCCAAGAGAGCAGTTTCATCGATTATTCCCCCTCGAGCGCAATTGACAACAACGATCCCCTCCTTCATTTTTCCGAAAGCAGCGGCGTCGATCATTCCGCGGGTCTCATTGCTGAGAGGCGTGTGCACTGTAATCACGTCCGAACAACTCAAGATGTCTTGCAATGATGCCAGCTTGGCGCCGATTTGAGAGGCGGCCTCAACAGTCGTAAACGGGTCGTATCCGAGCACATTCATCTTCAAGCCTCGGGAGGCCAGTTTACTCACTATGCTGCCGACCTTTCCCAGACCTATGACGCCGAGGGTCTTGCCGGCCATTTCGCGTCCCTGGAACTTCTTCTTCTCCCATTTTCCTTTCTTCATAGACGCCACCGCCTGGGGTATGTGACGATGGGCACACATAATGAGACTTATTGTGTGTTCCGCGGTGGCAACCGCGTTTCCCCCTGGCGTGTTCATGACGACTATGCCCTGCCGCGTTGCCGCGGCAACGTCCACGTTGTCCAAACCGGTCCCCGCGCGACCGATCACTTTGAGTTTTGAAGCAAACTTCAGTAGGTCCGCGGTCACCGTAGTAGCACTGCGAATGACCAGACCATCGTATGTCCCGATGATCTGCTTCAGAGCATCTGCAGACAGGCCGGTTTTGACGTCCACGTGGAAGCCTTCTTGCTTTTCCAGAAGGCCGAGTCCCTGCTGGTGGACATTGTCCGACACTAGGATATGGTAGTCCATTTCCTTGTCTCCAGGTTTTGGCCGATGCACGTGCAAGTGAGTAATACGGCAGCAGGCCAGATTACTCACCACAGTTCGCGCCGCTTCGGACGCATCTTCGTTGCCGCGATCGCCTCACCGGCGTCACGACAGATTCCAGAAGCGTGTGGCCAAGATTAGCAGAGAAATGCTCCGCTTAGTCAAATGTGCTATCAGCCATTCTTTTCAGCGAATACCTGCATAAAATCGACGAGGCTACGGACGGCGTCGATACCTACAGCATTGTAAATAGACGCGCGGCAACCACCCACCGAGCGATGCCCCTTTAAGCCCCCCAATCCGGCTTTCAATGCCTCTGCGACGAATTTCTTTTCCAGATTTTCGTCCGGCAGTCTGAATGTCACATTCATAGCCGAGCGGCTATCGGCATCCGCAGTCCCTTTGTAAAACGCGTTGCCGTCGATGAAATTGTATATCAAATCGGCCTTTTCCCGGTTGAGTCGATCCATGACTCCCAAACCGCCAATGGTCTCCTCGATCCACTTCAGCACAAGCTGAACCATGTAAATAGCCACACAGGGCGGAGTGTTGTAGAGGGAGTTCTTTTCAGAATGCGTGCTGTAACGCAACATTGTCGGAAGGTCCGAAGGGATCCTGTCCAGCATGTCATCACGTATGATGACAACCGTAACACCTGCGGGCCCAAGGTTCTTTTGCGCGCCTGCGTATATGAGACCGAAAGGAGCGGGGTCAAAAGGTCTGGATAAGATATCGGAAGACATATCCGCAACCAGCGGTACATTCCCTGCTTGGGGGAAGGACGCCCATTGAGTCCCTTCGATGGTATTGTTGGACGTCAAATGAAGGTACGCGGCATCATTACTGACCGAAAAGTTCTTTGGGATGTAGCTGAAGTTTCGGTCCTCACTGGAAGCGATCACTTTGTGACCCTTTTGGAGAATCTGTGCTTCCTTTATGGCCTTTTTCGCCCAAGATCCGGTATTTATGTAGTCCGCGGAAGATCCGCCGGGAATAAGATTCATGGGGATCATGAAGAATTGCGAGCTTGCCCCACCCTGGAGAAAAAGGACCTTAAAAGTGTCCGGCAGCTTCAAGAGACGCTTCAGGCGCAGCACGGCATCATTGAGAACGCCTTCAAAAAGAGCCGACCGGTGACTGATCTCGGCGATGGACATCCCTGAACCTTTGAAGTCAAGGAACTCTTCCTTGACCTCTTCGAGGACCGGAAGCGGCAGCGCCGCAGGGCCAGGATTAAAGTTGCGGATTCGAACGGCCATTTCTTTTAACCTCCTACCCTAGACGAGACGTGGAAGCGGTTCAAACAAACGTCATAATGTAGCGCAGGGTCCGGATCAATTCAACACAAATTGCCCTTTCATAGAAAGACTTCAATTTTCAGTGGGAAAGTCTCATTAAACCTGTGGGGTGGCCTTTCCAGTCCGCCGAATCCAAAACAAGAAATCGCAGGCCGGAGCACCTGCACGTAAGTGAAAGGTTAACTTCCAACCGGAATCTGTTGCCGGGTGTCAAGAAAGACCGAGACGTACATACGGATAATTTACGTGATATGATTGTCAAAAGAACGGGCCAACAAAGCAGGGTAGTCGCTCTAAAGGAGATCAAATAATGGAATTTTCACGCAAACGCCTTTTCACCTTGGTGGTCGCAACGTTGTTTGTCATGTCCGCCGCGATGTCATTTGTGCCATCGGCGGATGCGATGAGATTCGGTGGAGGCGGCTCCAGGTTTGGGGGCAGCAGTTTCAGGCTTGGCGGGGCCGGATACAGGACCGGAGGGTTCCACTACAGGAGTTCTTCGAGCTGGTGGTCAGGCCCGAGCAGGGCAGTTTGGGGGAGTCGCAGCGGTGGTGGCATCTACAAGAAGCCTTCGTCGATCAAACCCTCCCAAAGCTATGGCAAGCCTTCGTCGGGGTCGGGAGCATCCGGTGCTTATTCAAAGCCTTCCCTTGGACAGCGATCGCCGGGCCAATACTCCAAGCCGTCATCAGTGGCCGGAAAGGAATCCTCAGGCAGCTACGCAAAGCCAAAAGTTGGTCTGCCGGGGGCAACCGGTCCTTCGACATTTGCCGGCGGATCGAAGTTCGACCGTAAAATGGTCCAGCAAATGAAGCAACAGAGGGCGAAAGCCTCGCTCAACAGCTATCGGGCCGAAACCGGCAAATTCCAAAAAGCTGCCAGCACCCCATGGGAATCCTATAAGTCCAGCCCTGTTTACAACAAGATCCACAACTATGGAGGCTTTGATTATCGCGCCCATTATGACCGCCGAGACTCGTTTTATCGGGGCATGGGTTGGAGTGCGCCCAAGTACGCTTACGGAATGGCGCCGTCCTATGGAATTTGGGACACACTGTTCTGGTTCATGATACTTGACCACTTTCACAATCGAAATTATGCAGCGACGGCCTACAATTATGCCAACGATCCGGGATACCAGGCGTGGCGACGCGACGCGGAGGATCTGGCAAAGAATAACTCGGAGCTAAAAGCCAAGCTTGATGGCCTGGACAAACAAGTTGCGGCTATGAAGGGCACACCGGTTGATCCCAACTACCTGCCCAAAGGCGTCCCCCCTGAGGTTGCAGTGGCAGCCAGCGCCATGGCGGCCAAACCTTCTGAGAAACCGGTAATAAGGTTCGCTACCGGGCCGAAGGACGGAAACTACCAGTATTTTGGCGAACTCCTCAAAAAGAAGGCGAACAAAGTCGACATTAAGCTCCGCACTACCGCCGGTTCCATGGAGAATTTGCGGCTAATCTCTTCGGGGGACATTGACATGGCCGTTGTTCAGAGCGATGTGTTGGCCATGCTCGGCAAGAAATTTCCGGGCCGCAAATTGATTTCCGAGCAGTCGACTCTATATCAAGAAGTGGTGCAACTGATTGTAAATGCCAATAGCGGTATCGATTCCATAGAGGATATAAATCCTCGCAAAACAGCGGTGTATATTGGCCCTGAGGGCTCCGGCACAGCGATGACATGGGAAGGGCTGCGCCAGCAGCGAGAGCGCTACAAGAAAATTCCTGTGAAACTGGCTGGATACGGCGTCAGCGAGAAAGACGTTCAGCGAAATCCCAAATTGGCCATGCTCTTCGTGGGCGGACTTCATAGTGATATCTTGAAACAAGCCGAGAAGATCGCGGAGCAAACGGGAAAGCTCAAGCTGGCCGCTGTGGATGACCGAAGCCTGATCCGTAAAAAGGATGAGAACGGTAATGCCGTTTATCAATTCGTGACGATTCCGAGCAATGCCTATCCTGCTATGCAAAAAGGATGGTTTTGGCATCATGACGTGAAGACCCTGGCGGTCCAAGCTGTTTTGGTGCTTCGGACCGATTGGGTTAAAAAGTACGGACAGGAGGCCCTTGATGCCCTGTCGCTGGGGGTCATGGAAGCCAAAGCCGACATGCAGAAGAGACTGAAAGGGGAATGAGAGGCCGCCAATCAAGGAGGAATAAATGGGAAGCACGCTCGAATTGCTTAAAAAGATGGCTTCAAGAAAAGCTGAAGAGCTGAGGGGAGCATTCTCAAGCGGTGGGCAGGGAGAGAGAATTGACAAAAACCTTCCGCTGAATTTGAGAATTAATGGCTTAGTTGAGGTATCGGAAGTTGACTTTCTCCTTGGGGGTGATGATATCAAAATTCGACACCCCAAAGGCAGAGGCACGGTGGCAGCGTACGGTGTCGCCACGATATTTGGGTCAACGGTTCACAGGTTTTATCTGGATTTCGAGACTGACCAGGATTATCTGCTTCAGATCGTTGTCGGAGACAATCAAGATATCGAGGAATGCAAGCTCTTATGGTCGGCTGACACGGTGTATCCGGAAGATTGGGACTTCTGGCTGAACGGGAATGATGGCTACGTGGGTTACAGCATATTCGACACACCTGATAAGACAAGGTACTATCGGGTGTGGGAGGATCCGGGGGCCGAAAAGGTGGTGGAAGAAGGAGAGGGCGGGGAACGAATAACCCGTGTGCCACCGGTTGAGTTTTCGGAGACGCTCTATGTTGGGTCCAATGGTGATAAGACGCAGATCGTCAAGCATTCGGTCATGCTTTACGGGCGCCATGCGAATGACAAAGTGGATGAATACCTGCTGGTCGGCCTCGATGAATATCCCGACACAGCCTTTATCCATTTGCTGATCGGCTTGGAGATAAATCCGGCTTCTCTGGATGTGATCTAGCGGTAGATACATGAAGTGTGCGGCCTTGCAAAAATAAATCCGATTCCCCTTGCAAATAGCCCTTTGGCTTGGTTTGCTTGCAATCGGGCGGTATTTGTGTTCGAAAGTGAACAACGGTTTCAGTTCCTTCAAAGGAGGATCACGACATGGGAACAATTTTCGGTTTCATGAAAAATCTAGGCAAGCAAAAATTGGGTGACGCCGGTCGAAGTCTCACGGAAGCTATCGTATCCTGGGATCCTGAAGGGGCTTCTCAAGCAGAGATTGAGACTATGATCGAAGACTTGGACAAGATTACCCGTGAAGCTGCCAATGCCCGCCAGACCTTCCAAAAGGAGAAGACACAAGCGGACGCTGTCAAGGCGAACTACGACAGGCATCTCCAGGCTGCAGAGCTTCTCAATCAAAAATTGGAAACAGCGAAGACGGCCGGAAATGATGCCGATGTGAAAAGCCTGGGCGAAAGCCTGGAAAAGTTACTCAAAGAGCTTGAGACCCTTCGGCCTGAGGTAGAGCGAGAAGCTAAGGATGCGGACGAAGCCAAATCCGTGATGGAAGAACTCGAGGAATTTGCCCGCGTGGCTGCTGAAAAGGTGAAAAATGCAAGGACGCAGCTTGAAGCCGGGAAGAGAGAAATGCAGCGCGCCGAATTGGAGAAGCAACGAGCCCAGGAACGCGCCGGGCACGCGGAACGGCTGGCGGGTTTGCGAGAAGAAACTTCGAATCTGGGGGTGGCATTGTCGGCCATGAATAGGCAGGCCGAAAAGGCTAGAACTGAAGCCGCTGCAGCCGGCATGAAGGCTAACCTGCTTTCTCCCGAGAAATCTTCTGAAGACAAGAACATCGAAGAAGCCTTAAAAGCGGTTTCCGGAGAGACCGCGGAACCTCAAGGGAGCTTTGCCGAGCGACTGGCCGTTCTAAAGAAATAGTGAGGACAAGCTCTAATAAGTCGTCATATCAAGCTACTCCTCTGTATGTGAGGAGCCGTCTTTGGGCTCACAGCGGGAAAACACCGACCGGCTGGAAGTGGAGGACATGCGCGTCATGATCCGCGATGCTGCTGATCCGCGAGAAAAACCATACAATCCGGAAAATAAGCCGGTCGGGCTCCGTTCGCGTATAGCCGCCGCCTTACGTGAAGCCGAAGCAAGGTCTAGTGACCTAGCCGGTCGAAGACCTGATGCCGCAACGGGATTATGGGCGAGAGGGCGAGAATTAGTTCGCAAGAACGTAATTGATCCCTTGATTTTCTCGCAGCATTCTCCGTCATTCGATGCGACTGGAGTGGCATTGGGTTTCGTAGTCGGATTTGGCTGCCCCTTCGGTGCGCACGTCCTGACCTTAAGTTTGCTCAGGCTGCTGTTCAGGTTCAATTTGATGTTGGCCGTTGCTTTCACATTCGTAATAAATCCGATTAATATCGTACCGTTTTATTACGGATACTATCGGTTAGGGTCCCTAGTGCTTGGACGACCCGTCGCGATGAACTTCGAGATCTTCCAAAGAATCATGAATCCCGTCTTGAATAAGGCGTACTTTTGGGAAGCTCACGCCGCTTTCATCCAGCTTGGATCGGAAATCCTCGCCCGGTGGCTGGTCTCTGCTGTGATTCTGGCGACCGTCTCGGGCGTCTTGGGCTACATTGTCACGTTCAGAGTCCAAAAAGAGCGGTGCATGAGACGGGCTCGAATGTTGGGGATTCAGTATGAAAAGTACCTGGCGGAAGTGGAGAAAAAAGCTCGAGCAGATGAAAAGTGATACCGCTGTCTATTCTGCGCTTGGGCTTTTTCGTTCGCAGGGTCTGCCAGAAAATGCGCCGCTTTTTGGCAACAGGGTAGAAGCCGGTGAACCGATCTTTACGGAAGGAAGTTCCTTTCAGAGGCTTCACGGGGTCATTTGGGCTCTATTTTGGCCGTATCCGTCTCTGCCGACTTTGTCTCTATGCGGGCAGTGGGCTGCATCGGCCCGGCGCTGCCCGCTGCGGGCTGAGCGTCGTCGCTATCGAGGGCTTTCTTGAAACTCTTTATTCCCTGGGCCACACCACCCATAATCTCCGGGATCCTCTTGGCACCAAAGACAACGACAACGATGAGAAGGATCAAGATTAGTTCGCTTGGTGACGGTATTTCCATTTTTGCTCCTCAAGACCGCACGCCTGGCGCCGATCTTTTCACTCAGTTTATGGACTCTATTGTAATCACAAGAAGATCCTGAGTCAAACATCCGAGGATTCCAGGGCGTGCACTCGCCTCAGCGAGGCAATGCTGCCGGCGCAACGGAGGAGCAACCCGACGGTAACTGTGTCAGTTTTTTGTAGCGGTCAATCTATCCTCATAATCATTTCTTTGCAGGGAGTATTACGACTTTCTTCCCCAAAGTTTTCCCGAAACGATCAGGGTTATACATGAGCGAGATTCGGGACCCTCTCATCCAGAATTCACCCTCCGCAACAGCCCTGGCAAGGTAAGAGTACCGGTAAGCCCCTCCCCAAGCCCGGTCTTTGAAGACCCTTACGCCATCATCGCGAAATTCGAAGTAAGTTGGAGCGAAAATCAAAGAAGCCACCGCGCCAGGAAGCTTGTTCTCTTGATCGACTTTGCGCTATCGCACCCTCTGTTTTCAGCTCTGAATTGATAGGAACCAGGCCGGCGGGGACAGGATCCTCAAGGGCCAGATACTCCAAAGTTCCATATCCACCGTCTTTGGGCGAGCGAACAATTCCTATCTCGATGGTGACTCTAACCACATCGCCTAGCCGGATTTCGTCTTTACCATTTAGGTTTTCCATCTTCTTGCGTAGTGTGAACCCCGCGGTCAGCTTCGACGGGTCTGTGACTACATCCGGATAGGCGACGGAGAGATCATAATTCAAAAGGTTCTTTGAATCGGATTCCACCCGAATAGCTCCTTTTTCCAGAAGCAGACGCGGATCTAAATCGACGTAAGCGGCCGCCTCCGACACTGTCACCTCAGTGGGTGATTCACCGCCATAATCTATGCGGACCCGAACGGGCACAACTTTTTTCGTTTCCTTGCCTCGATAGTATTTACTAAGTGCCAACAGGCACCAGCCCGTGTCGGCAGTGGACGACCATCGACCGTCCGGTTTCAGGCCCCTCATGAGATCTCCTGCCCACGAATCTGCCTTCTTCGATGTGCCCCCTAGTTCAACAGATGCCATAAGGCAGACCGCAAGTTCTCGGTAACTGGAGTTGCGGTAATCGGTTCGGCTCGGATCGAAGTGAGGGTTGAGCTTTGAGACCATCTCTTTGAGCTTCTCAGGCGACAAGTATCCGACTTCTTTTGCTGACAGGAGGAGCAATGCCTTGCTCTCATCCCTCAGAGAATCGTATTCCCGGAAGAAAGGCTCCAGCTCTTGCGGGGTGAGCATTTTGCCGACGGCAAGATTGAAGAGTGCTAATTCCCTTGTCCAGGCTGCACCATGATACCGGTCGGATTCCCTCTTCTTGAACAAGTTGTCATGAAGGAACGTCAGTGCCCTTTTGAGACTCTCCTTGGGAACCTCGTACCCCGCGTGGCTCGCCGTGAGTAACGCAAATGAGGCATACATAGTCCCCCACCAGGAAGGATTTAATTGACCGGGCCAATAAGAGAAGCCACCTCCAGCCAGTTGCATGGACAATAGGCGTTCAATCCCGCTCTTCAGGAATCGATTGGTATCTTCCGCTGACACGCCCGGAATAACTTTTGAACGCGCAAGATCCCGTATGCCGGCCAGAGGGATTATCCCCGAGCTGGTCTGCTCGATGCATCCGTACGGGTATCTGAGCAGGTATTTCAGTCCGGGTGCTATCCGCGTCCAGTTGGTGGTGCTAAAGCTCAAAATCGCTTTGAAATCTCCAGGATTTATGTCCTCAGGTTTCAGGGCTTTCAATGCTTCTGGAAAGGGCGAGGATATTGCCGTCTGTTTGGTAAAACTTCCCAGGACTGTACGAGTAACCGGCATATATCTGGAATGGATGGGCAACGTCTGTTCCACAGCGTCGCTATATTGCCCCGAAGGACCGGTGAAGGCCCCTTGAAAACGGAAGAGCCCTTTTTCAGCTCCTCCGATAACTTCCGCCATGACCTTTACAGAAGATGACGCAAAAGGGTCCAACGCTAGAGAAGATTGCTGTAGTCGCACATTCAAGCCAGAGGAACTTTCGGCCTTGAGGAGGACATCGCCTCTTCCCGAGGTCTTATTGTAGAGCGACAACGGAAAAGTTACCCGGTCTCCGGGGATGAGAAATCGGGGAATTGACGGCTCGATGAAGAACTCTTTGGTGACAACCATGTTCCGCTGCCCGGATACAAAGCCTGCGCTTTTATCCGCGGCAACTGCATAAACGCGGTAAGCGGTGGTGGTATCAGGGAGCTGAAATTCAACGGTCGCGTGGCCGGACTCGTCTGTGACCACCGCTGGATTGAAGTAAGCTACCGGCCTAAAATCTTTTCGCAGTTTAAGAGTGCTTGCGACTGCTCCCATGCCCATTCCGCCCCCGGTTAGAGGTTTTGTGGAAAACATGCGAAGCAAATCCTGGCTCACTAGGGCTTCGCGCAAATCTCCTGAAAATACGGAAAGAGGGATGCTGAAGTTGGTGAGGGAGGACAAGTCCGGCGTCTGAAAACGAGTAAGTGCGAGCACCGCCTCATCGACCACACAAACAGCTAGTTCCGATAATACACCCTTGCCATTTTGATCGGTTACTTTAAAGACCAGAGTCTTCTTCTCGCCGGGGCGCCCTTTCAGCTCAGACGTTTCCGGAGCGATATCGAGGCGGAGCTTTTCCACGTCGCCCCTAACAGTGACATCGGCGTATCCGTAATAAATGGTGGGAATGTCCGTATCTACCTGGGTAGAATAAACAGGGAAACCTTCCCTACCCGCTGCAGCCATCATCGATATGTATACGTTTGGTTGGAATTTCTTTGTGGCCTCAAACTGGTAACTCCCGTCATTTCCGTTCACATCTATGACTCGGTAGTCAAGGATTTCTCCTCCCTTCTCGATTGTCACCAGACCTTTCTTGACCGGCCGAGGGGTGTGGAATTGAATTTGAACCGGCTCTCCGGTCCGAAACTCTTTCTTCGTCATGGAGAGAAGGACCTCGTTGCTCGTGCGGGTCTCTTTTTTGGTTCGGTTTCTAACCCACTGGTCGTAATCTTCCCAACCGACGGTGAAGAGGGTTTGACTCGTGTATGGCCCGGTCTTGTCCTTGTAAGTGAAACGGACCATGTAATCGCCGGAATCGGTCAGCTCCAAATGAAAGACCGCTTCTCCATTTACAATAGGCTGCTGGGAAGTAAGGCTCTTCATCCACCCCTCTTCCCACATAGGATTTATATTTCCAGACTCATCCCGCTTTTGAGTGTAAAAATATTTCTTCTGCATTATTTGGGCTTCGATTTTGCCCGAAGGAATCTTCTTTCCTTGCTGATCCACGACTATGACCTTCAGCGGCGCAGCATAGCCGGACTGAACACGGCGCGGGTGATTGGATATGCCGACAAGTACAGAGGGTTGCGGGTTAAAAGTTTGCACCTCTGTGGCCGGTTCGCCGTCGATATCCAGCACCGTGGCTGAAACATTTATGCCATAGATGCCGGTTAGCAAACGTGGGTCTAAGGGTATTGTCAAGCGGAGGTTTCCATCCCGATCTAACATGGATTCCCCCGATTCAAGGAATAGCGTTTTATCGTCCTCATTTCCGAAAAAATAACCATCCAGGCCCGCCACCTTGTGGACGGCAGGCACAAGCATCGCCTTCCACCGCATGCGTGCATTCTTGACCGGTCCGCCAGTGTAATACCGTCCTTGAACGTCAACCGTGACAAACTCGTCCTCGTGCTTCAGGCCGATATACTCTGTGCTTACTCTTTCCCCCCTCTTAACTGAGAGGGAAACATAGTGACGGGGCCGTTTGAACTCTTGGACCAGGAATGTCCTGGTGAACAAGTTTTGTTTGTTCCGGCCGTCGGTCATCGCTTTTATCGTATAAGTGCCAACCGGGAAGAATTTTCTGAGTTGAAAAGTGTCATAACAACTTCCAAACTCATTCAGCTTGAACTCCTTGGTGTAGAGAAGGTCTCCTCGAGGACTCTCAATGTTCATTTTGACCGATTCGCCGGAAGGAGAGACGATGCGATTGTCTTTGTAATCTCTGGATATAAACTTGAAATCTACTTTGTCCCCCGGCCGGTACACCCCGCGTTCGGTGAAAATGTATCCGGTTTGGGATGTCGGATTAGCCTGCAAGTGTTGAGTCTGCTTGACAGAGAAGGGTTTCAGGGCAAGTGTTTCAACTCCTATGCAGGACGCGTCCGAGGGAGTAGCCGCTACGGCCCACTTCAATTTGGTCAGGGCAAGACTTCCTTTGGTTTTTTCTGTGGCCTGAAGCTCTGACAATATAGGGAACTCTTGCCCGTCTTTGACGAACAACAGCCCGTTCTTATCCGTCTTGCCTACCATGTACTTGTGATTGTCTACGTCCGACAGATAGATCTCTGCACCTGAAACAGGACTTCCTGTATGAATTGAGGTCACCCATAAAAGCAGGTCCTTTGCCGATCTCTTGTAACTCACCGCGAGGTCGGTAATCTGAATAAGCCGTCGGGCATTCCCATGAAAACGTCCATCCGGGTCGGTAAATACAGCCACCCAAAGCCCGCCTTTGTCAGGGTGCTCCCGGAAAGATAATGGAACTGAGTAGCCGTAGACGTGGTCAAGCGCCTCAGGAGCGAAAAACGCGTCCGAGTCCTCAGTGTATTTCCCTGCGAACGCGCTGCTGATCTTGCCGGAGCCGACGAGATTTTTCAGGGCCGTTATTTTGTCCTTGAGTTTCAATTGCTTGAAACTTTGCCCGTTCCAGAGACCTTCAGCCGTTTCCGGTACCAAGTAGGGCGGGATTTTAATGAGTTGGCAGCGTACCTTCGAAACATTAGCCAGGTTGACCGGGAAGAGTTGTCGACCCCGAAGTTCCACGACGGAGCGTTCCGTCTTGAGGGAGATCTCCGGCTTGATACCCGGGCCCTTGAAGCGATATTCCCCGGGTTGGAGCAGGCCGCGCCCGTTATTTACTGTGGCGGATGAGATTTCCATAAGATAATCCCGGTCGGTACTCGAAATCCCCTGTGATGCGGAATCTCCAGCCTCCGGTTTTCGTGACGCTCAACCCGGCGACACTGGGGGTGATTTTTAGGGCCGCGACAAGGTCGTTCTCCGGGATATCTGCCGTCAAGGACAAAGTTAGCCCTTTGTCGGTCTTGGAACGATAGAAGGTACTCAGGTTGGTTACGGATATCTTTTCAATTGATATGAACTGATATGTGAAATCGTGTGCAAGAAGTTGTCTCCCGGTCACGTCGGAGAGCCCCTTGTTGATCACGATCTTGACCGACGCTGGTCGTTCGGAAATCAGGATGGGCACGAGCCTGAAAGCACGTGCAGGAGCCGTCGCCTTTTCGTGGTCCCGGAAGGTCTGAATCTCGAATTTCCCTTCGGCGCCGTCAGTCAGGACTTTGGTTTGAGAGGCCAGATTCGACGGGAATACGGGGTTGTTGAATGACAGTGTGACGCTCCACTTCCCAGGGGTCTCTCCCGGATAATAGGCATCTCGACGGGCATACACCGTCAAATCGTCGGCAAAGACCGCGGCGAATCCTCCCGTAAGAGCTACAAATAGGACGAGAATGAGCGGCAGCATACCCCTAAATCGTTGGTTCATGGCCCTAACTCCTTATCCATACAGAAGGGATTTAAGCGCACGTGTACCGACCTCCCCCGGCCGATAAGAAAACGCACAAATCGAGCAAAACGTACTAATAAATTCCTAGAGATGTCAAGATCTTCATTCAGTGCTAATATATATGTATGGAGATTTTGTTCTGTTATAGTTTCGACGCAAGACAAGGATGAATTGTAAGCAGTGCCTTCATGAAGCGGGAGACTAATGGACGCAAAAGATAAAAAGATCGGACAAGCAATAGGTGCATCAAGCGGACCCCTGAGAGTCCATAACGACGATGGAAGACTCTTTGTGACCGGCTTCGGATTGTGGATCCCTGTTGAAACGGAAAAAGAAGGGCTTGAGCTCATTTATGAACTCGAAGAGCAGGGC
>CAVSPC010000039.1:0-84904 GCA_963729795.1 uncultured delta proteobacterium
AGGTTGAAAACATAGCCGCTGTCCCTGGCCTATCCGTAGGCATAATATAGTCTAATTGCTGCAATCCCTGCTAGCGCAGGAATGATAGACTTGTGAGATGATGAAAAATTCATAGCGGCTTCCAACCTACTGTGACCAAATTCTTTCCGATAGGAACGCGAATTGTTCGTTCTAGCAAGCGACAGATGGGCACACAGAAGCGATCGTATATGGAGACTTGGTTTCTTCGAATGTTAGCTTGCTTGAGCAATCGAAACAATAAGAACCAAGGGATTATTCCCAACAGGTCTATGTACGCACTTTTGACAACCCTAAAGCCACAATTTTCTACCAATTCGTTGAGAGATTCTCTCTCATATCTTCGAAAGTGGCCGACCAGTTCATCATTTGTTCCGTAAAGCCACTGCAGAGCTGGGACAAAGACCCATATAAATCCGCCCGGGAGCAAGAATCGAAAGGCTCGACTCAGCTCCTCTCGGTCATCCGAAAGATGCTCCAAAACGTTTATGTACGTGATCGTGTCCGGCCTTCTGTCCAGAGAAGATGCGACGTCCCGTAATTCTGCCTGGATCACACTAGCATTTGCGATAGGAGCTAAAGCCCTATCCAAGATAGGATATATATTTACGGCTGGCTCCAGCGCTACAAGCGACTGAATTCCTTCTCTCAGTAGTAGTTTGGAAAAGTCCCCCGCACCAGCTCCGACTTCGACCACATTTTTTCCGAGATACGAGACAAATTGATCCAAGATCCAGTTACGATAGTTCCTGCATTCCGACATTGCTTCCAGATCACGCCCATCATATTCAATAGAATGCTCCACGCCGGAAGCGGAATCTGTTTTGGAGTTTGTCAAGAGAATCTCCTGGAGATGTCAAAGCAGATTTGCCGACCTTGTGTCCGTGAGAAGTCTCGGGCTTGCCGTTAACTTGTCAGGTAATTTAAATCGAAGATTACTGGCCGACGAGCATGCGCAATCCCCTCAGGATGGACATGATATCCTGCAGACTTCTCATTTTCTTGATATGTTCGAGAGCAAATCCGACTCTGAGATAGAATTTTCTGTGGGCTTTTCGGTAGTATTCGAGTACCTTTGCGGGTGACACCGAGGGAAGTTCCATCACAGGACCAGAAAGATCGTAGTCGTCCCAATTTCTGGTCAGCAAATAGCCGTTTTGGTCTGCCCATCGGAACATTTCAGTCCCTGGGAAGGGTGTCGCAATGTTGAATTGCACAAGATGCGGTGCTAAACGTATTGCGAATCGAATGCTTTGTTCCATCGATTGTTCCGTCTCCCCTGGATTACCAAGCATAAAGGCTAACCTGACATTGAGCCCCAGTTTCTTGCATGTGTCGACAACCCATTGCACTTTTTCTGGATCCATTTTCTTTTTGATGTTTGATAGGACAACCGGATCGCAGGTCTCTACGCCAAACATGACCTGGTGACATCCCGCGTTTTTCATCATCCGGAAGGTCTCTTCATGAAACGTGTCGATGCGACTGAAGCAGCTCCACGTCAAATCGAGTCTAAGGTCTTCCAGAGATTGGCAAAAATTCCGGACCTCTTTTCTCACTGCTGGAAAGGTATCGTCATATAAACAGACTTCTTTGATGCCGTATTTGCTCTGCAATAATGCTATTTCCTCTGCAACCACTCGCCCCGATCGACTACGCAACGATTTGCCGAATATCTTATAGCAGAACGTACATTGGCCGGGGCAACCGCGTGTAACCAAAACGGAGATGGCCGGCAACCGTTTAGCCGCGCCCGCAGCAGGGTAATACTTGGCCATAGGCAACAGGTGATACGCAGGGAATGGTAGGGAATCCAGATCTTTGATGAGAGCTCGGTCCGGATTGTGACAAATCTGGTCGTTCAGTCGCCAGGAGATGCCCGCTATGGATTCGATTGGTCTTTCTTCAACGATTTCCAGAAAAGTGTTTTCACCTTCGCCTCGGACGACCATGTCGACGGATGGCACGGCGAGGACTTCCTCCGGAAGCACCGTAGGATGCACGCCACCCAATACCACTGTAGTGTTCGGACTCTGCTCCTTGATTAGATTTGCAGTCCGCAAGGCGTTGCCGATCAACGGAGTAGTGGCAGTGATGCCCGCTACACGAAAAGGTCCTTCAGACTCGATCCAGCGCCCTATGGCATCGATGTCCATTGACTCCGCATGGGCATCCAGAATTCGGACTCTGTGACCGTGTCGTTCCAAGACAGCTCCCAGCCATGCCAAACCCAGAGGCGGCATTATGCTCGCGACACTCCGCCAGACGTTTTGTTTTCGCAGGATTACCCATGGTGGGTTTATGAGGACAATATCATAAGTATGTTTCATCTCGGAGACTCACAAAATCAAATCTTGGGAAGCCGAATAGCGCTTCAATCGACAAACGTTTTCACGCTCATCAGGGGATATTTGTCGACGGAACGCGGCCGAAACTGCGGGTGATTCCGAGTTGCGGATCCACTTTAGGCAGTGAGAGGTACCTCAGACGTTTCATTTCTTTTCGTCCCCGCGTGACGGTATTGAGGATAAGACCACAAACGAGGCTCACGAGACCGGCTATCATCGTTGTTGACGTTAAAATCAGACTCAAGGAGTCTATTGGCGAGCCATGCAGCAAGAAACTTGACCCCTGGAGAATAATGAGGATTAACACCAATATTCCTAATAAGATACTTCCGATTCCGAAGAAGGTCAGAGGTTTTTCTTCTTCTAAAAGGCGGATCAGAGTGAACAAGATGACAAAACCATCACGGAAGGTCCTCAACTTGCTGACAGAACCCTCTCGTCGAGCCCGGTATGGAGCTTCAATCTCAGCAATGGGCATGCGCATGTCCAGGGCATGAAAAGTCAGTTCGGTCTCAATCTCGAACCCCGTTGAGATACAGGCAAACGATTTGATAAATCTATAGGAGAAAGCCCTATACCCTGATAACATGTCTCTGATATCAGCTTCAAATAATATTGAAGCGATCCTCGTCAACAGAACATTGCCGAACTGATGTCCTGATCGATAAGCTTCGTCATCAGTAAAAACCCTGACAGCGGTGACCATGTCGTAAGGACCCTCTAAAAGAGTCTCAACCAGCCTCGGAGCGCTCGCGGCGTCATACGTGTCGTCTCCGTCGATCAAAATGTATACGTCAGCGTCAATGTCAGAAAACATCCGGTTGACAACATTTCCTTTACCAACTAGCGGTTGGTGCCCTATCTTTGCACCCGAATCGATGGCGACTTCGACGGTACGATCCGTAGAGTTGTTGTCATACACGTAAATGATGGAACCCGGTAAGGCCCGCCTCAAGTCACGGACAACGGTTCCTATCAATTCCTCCTCGTCTCTGCATGGTATGAGCACTGCGATCCGGAGGTGCTCAAGGGCATCTGAGACTCGGCTGTCACCGCCATGCATACGCGTTTCCTCTCTCACTTTATCCTCAGGGCACATCCCAGCATTCCTCGATCCAGTTATCAGGCTGAACAATAGATGCCAAATCCGCAGTCATCCCGAAATCGATGCCTTAATATAAGTAGACCTTCGCAGATACACTGTTAGAAGATCATAACTGGGTCGCATATGGTATAGGTCGTCCGTCTTTTCTCCCGGCTGATACTGCAGGGTACTCACCGAAATCTGTCTGACCTATCATCAATCCTGGGGCGCTGGCTTAGTCAGGCACTCGCCCCGCGCGCAGTGTTCCATGAAGCGGCTACTGGGGAATTGATCAGGTCATCTCGAATACTGCTTGGATGTTTCCACAACTGAGATCTCGCTGCAGGCACGCCATCCTCGTCGAATTCCAATTGGTCCTTCGGGTCGCTCCTCATTGTGACGATAGAAACCGAAGGCCCATTGGTTTTAGTTGAGAGAGCCGTACCGCAAGCGGCCTGGTCGGGGCCTCGTGCCTCCGGCAATCCGCAAACGAGTTCATCACGCGCAATGTCTCCAAAATAGAGAGTTCCATGAGTCAGCCGGCTTGTGACAAAGACTTAACTAAAGTGCTGAGGTCGATCCAAGAGTATATTTAATTATTATACTGGTTTCCACAGGTTTGTCCAGAAGCTAGGACTTCCTGCAAACTTGATGCTATGGGGCGACTCTTGGGTCAGATCCAATAAATATTGAACAGGAACTTCCAACAGTGGCAATAAAGTGGTATCAATGCAGGAAAACAGGTGCCTGGGAGTCAGGGTGAGACAGAAAACAGCTTGCTGAGTGTTGCATTGGTGAGTTAAGAGTTGCCAGTCATTCCGCTCCTACTCTTTCACGAACGGGATTCGGCATAGTCGATTTGCGCTCCAACTTAAGGAGCGCGGCACCAGGCACTAGTTCGTACTCTCACCACGAAGAATTTGATTATCGTAGATTGGAAACAGCGATGAGTTTTTCGTCATCACAGAAGTCTTTGGTGCCAGCCCTGGTGGGCATAGGAATAATCGGTCTGTACTATGCGTTTGGATTGGCCAGGTGCTATGGCTTCGCTGTCGATGTTGGGTTCCCCACGTATGTGGTCGCAGGCCGTGCTGAATGCTTGTTCATGTTTTGTTATGTCGTGTGTGCCGCGTATGCTTCAGCCTTCATTTCCCTTTCCCTCGTCCTGAGAGACGCTTCCGACCGATTTTGGTCTGAAGCCACCACGATATTAACTCACAAGTATTTCCCCGCCGCAGCAGCAATCTTCGGATTCGTAGGTATGGTCTTGGTTCGTTTTTTCTTGTTCGAGCGATTTCCCTTAACCGATGACGAAAATGTCTATGTTTTTGTTGCCAAAACGTTGTTAGCCGGGAGGCTGAGTAACCCAGCCCCGGAATTCTATGAACTGTTCAAGTATCCACTCATGATAGTTACCCAGCACCAATGGATGGGCGAGTACACAATTGGGCACCCGTTGTTTCTGGCGCTGGGACTGTTGACTGGGCTTAAGGATTTTATCGTTCCCGCTGCTTCGGCAGGGACACTCCTGTTGATTTACTTCATAGCTAAAGATCAGTTCGGGAGGAAAGTCGCAGTCATAGCTCTTCTTCTTGCGGTGCTTTCTCCGCAATTTATCCTCACGGGTGGCACCCTTCTAGGCTACCCTACCGCAGGATTTTGTTCGGCAGTTATGATTTTTTCAGTTTTGCGTTTGCATCGCCGCTCAAATCCATACTGGATACTAATTTTTCTGTGTGCGAGCTCGCTATTAATTTTGAATCGTCCGCAATCGTGGTTGTGTCTAGGCGTACCACTGGGATTGTTTTCTCTCGTATCCGCCATCAAGGAAAAAGAACGGGCGTTATGGCGCGCTGTGGGCATCCAACTGGCCGTCGCGGTCGCATCATCAGGAGTATTCCTCCTCGCCAACTATTGGCACACTGGTGATCCTTTCAAGACGGCACAATATCTTTTTCTCGAACATTCCAAGTACGGTAAGTCGATTGGATTTTATGTGCGAAGTATTGCCGGCATTCATACTCCTTTGAAGGGAGTCGCCAATCTCCTTCTGAGTCTACTTAGGCAAAATGTTTGGCTGTTCGGATGGCCTTTTTCGTTTGTCTTTATTTTGTTCGTCCCGGCCGGTCGCTTTGTACGATTCTTGCTTGGATGGGGCCTTGCTTACTGGGCTTTCTATACGTCCTTCTTTTCTCCCGGAATAAACATCCCTGGCCCCGTTTATTATTACGAGATGATTCTTCCAGCGGCAATTCTGTCAGCGTGTGGGATTGTTCGCCTTCACAAATTTCTAGAATGTAGATTTGCTGATCTTGGGAGAAAGATTGTCCCTGGCGTGATATTAGCATCTTACATTGTGAGCTGTCTGATGTTTTTGCCGGTGGTTTTGACTTCTCTAAGAGAAATCACTTTAGCCTCTTCCACTGTCTACAGGGCGCTTGATGAACACCGAGTTCACGATGCCGTGATATTTGTCGACGATATTGTTCCCAACTTGAACTCGAGCTGGGTGTTTGCCCCTTATGTCAGTGGGCCGGACACCGAGCGGGAAGACAGAATTTTTGTGCGTTGGCCCAAGAGCCCCAAAGTCATGAAAGAGTTCCTTGGGAAGTACCCAAATCGGCAGGTCTGGGGTGTTCGGCCGGAGGAAAACAAAAGACTGGCTATTTGGAGAATGAAGTGACGTGCCACCCTGCGAAGTCCCACTCCCACAGCTATTGAGAGGAACACACGTTGTCCTCGGCCTATGCGCATTCATCTGGCGCTAGGAGCCTGTCGCGCAACAGGCTCCTAGCGCCGCTTAAGAAGCGTTTAGCGATTCCGGAAGCCGCAAATAGCGTGCCAAATACGAAGAAGAAAGCTACAAGGCATTGGAACCAAAAAAAGCCTAGACGCGTAATTTCCATCGCTTCTGACTACTCCGTGGGCTGCTGACGCCTCAAGTCATCGAAAAATGTTGCCTCGTATGGGCTGAGGACCAACCGAAGAAGGACAAAGATTTGAATATCGACCAAGCTGATATATGCTTTCGCTTAGGGCTTCAGGGGCGTCGGCTTCACACTTTCTCGACACCAGCCTTCCGTCGGCTGGCATCGCACTGGAACGCTCACGAATCTTTGTAAGATCTTCATAACAATTCGGACGATATCCTCCGTCGGTCCGACACAGGTCACCAGATCTTGCCTTGCCATGTTCGGATTCATTGTGACAGCATAATTTGCTGTAACGGCAGTATCGACCACCCTTACGGGCGTTGGTGTCATGATCCTGACCCACGCCGGTAGGAGGCACATTATGTCAACAACTTGAGCGTACACATGGATTGGCGACCGGATGAAATCAGGTGGCGTGTTCAGCCCCATGAGGTCGATAGTCTTGCGTCTCCCGAAATATCGGACCGCCCCTGCATCCACAGTGGCCACTACCGCGGCAGGGGGCAGACATCAATTAATCCTCTTGCCCAAAACCACTTGGACTTCGTCAATATTGCGTACGTCACTGGCAAGCTTCCTCCCATAATAGGAAAAGTCCAGACAGGTGAACAGTACAGTTGAAATGCACCCGATGGAAATGATTAGTATTGAAGCTGCAACTCTCAATCCACGCCACTTGCTTTTGCCCTGTTTTGGCATGAGGACCCTGACCAATTCCGCTATGCCGATGCCCAGAGCAACAGACAATAATGGTACCGCCGGCAGAAGGTACCGCATGTGGTAGAATGACTTCGGGTCACATGGGAATATCAGGGCAAGACTTGCAACACAATAGAGCAGCCCGGAACACAGTGATACGCATGCGATTAGCTTCGGCCTGCTATTTCGGCCCAGCACCAATCCTATGCCACCCAGGACCAGCGTTATAAGCCCGAGGGGTGTGAAGCTTTCGATCATTTCTATTCCATTGAGCACTGTTTCGCGCCACATGGAACTGTATGGGACCAACGCCTTTTCATAGAAGGTTGCCGGGAATGGCCTACCATCTATATGAAGATTTCTTCCTATCACCAAGGTCCCTGCCAGGAGGGATGGCAAAGCAAGTTTCACGAAGTCCCCCACAGTTGCTTGGCCCGTGAGCGCAAGCACGGCGACGTAAGCCTCTGCAACTACTCCTACAACGGCAAACTCGGGTCTGGTCATGCAGGCCCCTGCCAACATAACCCCTGCCAACCAAAATCTTCTACTTAAGAGAGAATAGATGCCCCACAAGCACAGTGAACATCCAAGAGCAATTTCCATCCCGCTGACCGCGGCCATTGCCAGCGGAGGACTCACGCCCACGAACATTGCCACAATGAACCCCGTTTCCAAGGAATCGGTGGCATAGGCAACTATTTTGAAACATGCGGCGGCCGTCAAGCCGTGAAGTAGCGCTCCTAGTATCTTAGTGCCCAGCACTACACTGCTGATCGATGAAAAGATCAGATGCAATGCCCCAAGGCAAAGTGCCCACAAGACGGCAGTGCAACCGGTTGCCGGTATCCCATCGTTGTACGCGAGCATTCCGCTCTGGGCAAAGGACCTACCGTAAACAAGATGAATCCAGGCGTCATCGAGCGGAAATCCGGACCAGGATTGGGGGGAAAAACCCATGATGGACAAAGCATATCCAAAAGCGACGACCGTAACGAGAGGCATCAGCACTTTCTGGTCAAGTACAGGTCTGCGTAAAGCGAACTCCATCAATCCTCATGCTCCGAGTTGGTCTTCCGCCATGTGGATGGGGTGGTTGCCCTCATTGGTTGGAACAATCAAGGGCAACCACCCCATCCGCATCAGAATGGAAATGTCGCAAACAACTGATTCATGTGAATCTCACCTGCCAGCAGCGCTACTTTCGTCACGAATGTGTGTAAATGAAGGGAGAATCGATCGTCCTTCTCACAGGGAATGTCTTGAAATCTGTTTATGCAGATATTTTAGAGACGGTACCACATAAGTGCGGCAGTGTGAAGCCTGAACGGACCCAAAATACTCGTTGTGGTCTCGAGGCGCTGCCTTGGAACGTGAAAATTGCCAAATTCGATCTCTGCGATTTCCTCGGCCCTCATCACTTTTGCTGAGTCTTGATACGATACAGCCTCCAGAGGCCCGTCGTCGTTACCGGAACAAGCGGAGATCGGGCTCTGGTGGCCGCATGAATTTGGTTGGTTCCATTTATCAGCGCGTAGTCAAAATAGTGAAGATCCGACTCTTTGACGAGCTTCGGGAACCATTCCAGGCCGTGGGTCCAGGGCTTCGGGGAATTGTCTCTGAAGACCACCAGACACGGCGAAAACTCGGCAAACGAAAAATTCAACGTGCCGCCCTTCAGCACCTGGCAATAAGCAAACACCTGGATAAACGGGAACCCCTTGATGAGATTGCTCTTATGAACCAGGTCGAGTCCCAGCACCTTCGGGGAAGCGGGCAGCGCAGCCAACGCTTCTTTGAGACCTGAGAGTTCGTCCCTTTCGAATCTTACCCACGTGGTGGTTGTAACAAAGCAAAAGGCAGCCACGATCACCAGCGCCGCTACTTGCCTGAGTATCGGCCTCACCACCGGCGCGGGCACGGCCAGGAGCAACATTATCATCGCGGGCGGCATCCACCGCTGGCTGAACCGGATCGTATTCATGTATTTGTCAGGGAGGAACAAAGCGGACGCAAAGAAGAGACCCGCTGCAAGAAGTAGCTCTTTGTCGATTAGTCCGTCACCCCGGACTTGATCAGGGGTCCAGTCTGGATTCCCGCGTTCGCGGGAATGACGGAAATCCATCGTCTCGCGGCACCGTCGCGGCGATCCTTCCGCACTTTCTGCATTGGACAGCCCAAAAGTCGTCATTTTGGAAAACTGGTACAAACTTTTGCGGTGCTGCACAATCGACACAATGACCCACAGAAGCGCCACAGCAAAGAACACAGGTACGGCAGGACCTTTTATTCCACCCAAAGCCGCGTCTGAAAGCCATGCGAAAGATAGACGCGAGATCGGGTTGGAAGCCCACAAAGGCGGCGTAGCCATCGAGGAGCCCGAAAGCGACGGATACCAGATCCAGACCACCACAACGAGAGGCGCTACGTAAGCCAATCTAATTAGTGTCTTTTTGACAGGCTTTCGGAAAACTATCCCTTGAGCCACGAGCCATGCCATGCCGGCAATGAACCAGAGCACATGACACAGATAAAGGAGAACCGCGCAGGAAAGCCATAAGAAGGCATCTCGCGCTGAAAACCCCTCTAGGGAATCTTCAGTGCTGAGAGAAAACCAGACGAGAAAAGCAGGCAACCCTATTACGAAACTGTAAAAGCCCCAGTAAACCGTATGGTTCAAAACGAAGAGACAAGACAGAGCCGCCGCAGCCGCAGATCGTTCCCGCTTGGCCGCCGTAATATGGACTGACACTGCCCACAGCAAGACAATGGCGAGCATAGCCATCCGGCCTGCGCTTTGTGGGCCGAAGAGTGCCCATGAGACTCCAAGCATCAGATAGGATAGACTGTATGGGGTGAACCACTGTATCTTGTAAGGACTCCCCGAAGGGTCGTGCAATGTTTCAAGAAACAGGCGAATCTGGGCCGATTGTTGCGGTAGATCCGTTATGGGAGGAAACGTAACCGACAAGAACGGTGCTGCCAGGAGGCAGCAGCACAAAAATGCGAGCCAAGACCTCGGTATGGTTGTAGGTGCGATCATAGAGAAAACGCCAGTAGGACAGGCATCTTGCCTGTTATTTTTGAACGACAGGCAAGATGCCCACCAATGAGATTGCTTCGTCGCTTCGCTCCTCGCAATGACAGGGAGCGCAGATCAGAAAAGTACTCGGCAAATTTTTGAGACTGAATGCTACCCTGCCTTTCCAAACAGATCTTGTCAATGGTGACTGCCTCTGTTAGGTACGGGCAGGTTTCAAACCTGCCCGTACTTCCTTTTGGATGCTCTGATTTTGTCCTCCTGAAAGCGACTCGGCATGAACGACTCGGACAACCTCATAGACGTGGCCATTCCTCTTCCACTGGAAGGTCCTTTTACCTATAGGGTCCCGTCAGAGTACGTGCCCCGAGTGGAGATAGGGCGTCGAGTCCTCGTTCCCTTTAGAAATAAGATACGGGCAGGTTTCATTGTAGGAACATGCGCTTCCGACCCAGGCGGCCCGGAAATCAAGGATGTTGTAGACATCCCTGAAGAAGAGCCATATTTGACTCTGGAGCTGTGGACTTTCATCCGCTGGATCGCAGACTACTATCTGATTCCTACAGGACTGGTGCTCAAGACTGCGCTTCCGCCAGGCTCGGACAGGAAATCTCGACCCTGGGCCATCTTGACTCCGGAAGGGCGTGCATGGTTCGCGGATCGAGAAAACAGTCGAGAACGGACTCTTCCGGCAAAAGTTCTCAAGGCCGGAGTTATTGCCCAAAGCGAACTTGAAGCCCTCATCGGAAAAGACGGCTTCAAAGAAGCCCTGCAGGAAAACTGGATCCGAATCGAGGAACGAATCGCTCGCCCAAGAATGAGCTTGCGCAAGAAAAAGCTACCCGAGCTTCTCTATCCTGCGGGGACGCCTGTTTCCCATACCGAACAGCCTCCCGAACTAACCCCGGATCAGAATTCCGCGGTCAAGCTGATTTCGGAGGCCGTCCATAAGGAAGGATTTCATCCCTTTCTCCTCTTTGGTGTTACCGGATCGGGAAAGACGGAAGTCTACCTTAGAATCATCCATGAAATTCTAAAGAAAGGGGAGCGGGCGCTGGTACTGGTTCCGGAGATAGCGCTGACGCCTCAACTTGCCCGCCGCTTCTTGAGACGCATCGGTGGAGGTGTCGGAATCTTTCACAGCGGGTTGACTCCTTCTCAGAGGCTCGACGAATGGCGTCGCGTGCATGAGGGCAAGGTCAACGTAGTCATAGGAGCTCGATCGGGTATCTTCTTGCCTGTTCGGGACCTCGGGCTCATCATCGTGGACGAAGAGCACGACTCGTCATATAAGCAGGAGGACAGTTGTCCTTATAACGCTCGTGACATGGCGCTGGCCCGAGCAAAACTTGAAAATGCATGTGTAATTCTAGGAAGTGCAACGCCCTCTTTTGAGACGTTCGTCAACGCTCAGCGTGGCAAAATTACTCGCGTGGACCTGCCTCGTCGGCATCACGGTGGTGCGCTCCCCGCGGTGGAATTAGTAGATCTCAAGTCGCCCGAGAATAAGTGCAGCAAAGGGGCGTTCCTTACACCTAAACTAATTGACTCCATAAAAATAGCATTGGCCCGACAAGAGCAAGTGGTACTTTTCCTTAACCGACGAGGATTCGATACTTTTGCTCAGTGCCGCTCGTGCGGCAACGTCTTCAAATGTCCGAATTGCGACATCAGCCTCACTCATCACAAGCGAGCGCGGGATCTCCGGTGCCATCTCTGCGGTTTTTCTCAGGCTGCTCCCCCTTTGTGCCCGCAGTGCTCTGGAGGAAAGCTCTTTTTTGGAGGTGTGGGAACGCAGAAAGTGGAGGAGGAGTTGGCAGAGGCATTCCCGGACGCACGCATCGAGAGACTCGATCGGGACACTACTCGTCGAAGGGACCAGCTTGAGGGCATTTTGGACCGTTTCAGGAAACAGGAGATCGACATCCTTACAGGGACCCAGATGATTGTCAAAGGTCACGACTTCCCGGGTATTTCCCTCGTTGGCGTGCTCTGCGGCGATCTGTCCTTACACTTTCCGGATTTCAGAGCCGCGGAGAGAACATTCCAGATGCTTACGCAGGTCGCAGGTCGCACCGGCAGGGAGACGGATTCGGGCCGAGTGATCCTTCAGACCTTTGATCCAAATCATGACGCTATTCAGTGTGCGGCATCCCATGCGTTTGAAAGTTTTTTCGAAAAGGATTCGGCACTGCGCCGCGAGCTTTTGTATCCTCCCTATGGGCATCTGATTCTGGTGCGTGTGGAAGGGAATAGCGAAAACCGGGTCGAAAAGAAAGCCATAAGGATTAGTCGTGCGGCCAGGCTCATCAAAGGCGAATCCAGGGACATAATGGTTATGGGCCCGGCCCCGTCGCCAAGGAAAAAGATTCTGGGGCGATTCCGCTGGCAAGTTATTTTCAAAGCCGCGACACGAGGTCCTGTACGGTCTCTGGTCAAGGCGCTTATTTCAGAAGGATACCTGAAAGGTCAGGGACTCAAGATCGTCGTAGATGTCGACCCGATGGACCTCATGTGAAGAAAATGAAATAATGGTTCTCATTACATTCGAGGTGGAGTAAATTAATTAAGAGAGGCGGAAAACCGCGGAGGCAGTATGAACAAGACCGGTATAATAATAGTCACTCTGATAGGATTCTGTTTGGTGGGTGGATTGATAATTATGTGGTCGGTCCATGAGAAAAAGGAGGCTGCCGCGCCGCTGGTTGCTTCTCACGTCCAGAGCTTCACCGATGAAAACTTTCAGACCGACGTGGTGGAAGCATCGAAGAAGCGCCCCATCCTGGTAGACTTCTATGCCGAGTGGTGTTTTCCGTGCCGGATGCTCGACCCGGTCCTCCAAGAAGTAGCCAAAGACCTCAAAGGCCGGGCAGTAATTGGCAGGGTCAACACCGATCAGAATCTGATCGCTCGTCGGTTTGGAATCAACAAGATACCTGCTATCTTCATTATTCGGGACGGTGAGATAAAGAACGCGTTCTATGGAGTTGTCCCCAAAGAGACTATGATCAAAGCTCTCGAAAAATTCGATCGGTAAGAAAGCACTCCGCATAATGCCACTCTGTCTAGCCAACTTGAAAATCGTCATTCGTGGAGCCGGTGAAATGGCCACGGGAACCGCGTGCCGCATTTACAACGCAGGATTCCGCCGACTTCTTATGACCGAAATTGACCAACCGCTGACAGTGCGGCGTATGGTTAGCTTCAGCGAAGCGTTGCATGCAGGAAATTGGAGCGTTGAAGGAATAGAAGCAGCCAGAGTCCAAACCCTGGACCAAGCACAGCCACTCTGGCAAGCAGGGCAAATTCCGGTTTTTGTAGATCCTGACGGTGCTTTCAAGACCGCGTTCCAGCCTGATGTGGTCGTGGACGCAATTTTGGCTAAAAAGAATCTTGGTACCTCGATGGGTGACGCGCCGCTGGTGATAGCTTTGGGACCGGGTTTCTGCGCCGGGAAAGATGCTCATTGCGTTATAGAGACCAACAGGGGACACGATTTGGGCCGTCTTATCATGCAAGGAGAGGCGTCTCCCGATACGGGAACTCCTGGAAACATCGGTGGCTACACCACTCTCAGAGTTCTTCGATCACCCGCGGACGGAATTTTTGAATCCGCCGAGCACATAGGAACTTTGGTGGAGAAAGGGCAACAAATAGGTCAGGTGGCGGGTGAGCCTGTAAGGGCTGAAATCAGCGGGGTAATCCGCGGATTGATAAGGCCCGGCACCTTGGTGACTCGACGGCTGAAGATCGGAGACATTGACCCGCGGGGGAATCCGTCTTACTGCAATACCATCTCGGAAAAGGCCCGCGCAATTGGTGGGTCCGTGCTGGAAGCTGTGCTTATGCGTTTCAACATTTCCGACCACACCGTTCCTGCCTGAGCATATTTACTCACTTTGTATAGCCACGCCGGAATTTGGAAGATGAAGTTGGTAGGGGCGGGTTTGAAACCCGCCCCTACAGTAGTTCTAAAGTCCTATAACTTGTGGTATTCTTCCAAGGTTCTTTCAGAATTGCGAATTACAGTCATCCCGGCGAACCCCGGATCGGGCTTGCAGGGTGACGATTGCGTTCTCAAGAATTGGGCGAATGGCCCGGCAATTGCCATAATCACAACAGGCATTTCGGTCCAAGGCTGAAAGAAAGAAAGGAGGCCGCCTTGAGAGTTCTGTCAGGTATTCAACCCAGTGGTTCTCTGCATATCGGCAACTACCTGGGTATGATGAAACCGATGCTTTCTTATATGAATCGTGAGGAGCTTTTTGTATTCATCGTCAATTACCACGCCTTGACCAGCGTGAATGACAGAGAGAAGTTGGCGCTAGGCACACTGGAAGCCGCGGCGGACTTCCTTGCCTTGGGGCTCGACCCGGATCGATGTTTCTTTTGGGTCCAATCGGACGTTCCCGAGGTGGTGGAGCTGGCATGGATCTTGACTTGCATCACTCCGATGGGATTATTGGAACGCTGCCATTCGTACAAGGACAAGATAGCCAAGGGAATTTCTCCCAACCATGGCCTGTTTGCGTATCCCGTGCTCATGGCTGCGGACATCCTGCTTTACCAGTCAAATCTTGTGCCCGTGGGAAAAGATCAAAAGCAGCACATTGAGGTCACCCGCGATATCGCTATTAAGTTCAACCATATCTTTGGCGATACTTTTGTCATCCCGGAGGGCGAGATTAGCGATGATGTAGCTGTTATCCCAGGAATTGACGGGCAGAAGATGTCCAAATCGTACGACAACACCATCGAAATCTTCTTGGACGAAAAGACCCTGAAAAAAAAGGTCATGAGTATACTGACCGATTCCACTCCTGTCGATCGGCCGAAAAACCCCGAAACATGCAACTTGTTCCAGGTCTACCGCCATTTTGCACCGCCCGAGAGAGTCCGCGAAGTGGAGATGCTTTACAGGCAGGGAGGAGCGTCCTATGGCGCCATAAAAAAAGAACTGGCTGCAATCCTATGGGATTTCTTTGGCGACGCGCGAGCGGAAAGGCAGAGACTTATTTCGGAGCCGGGCCATATTCGGCAAATCCTGGCCGCGGGCGCTGAAAAGGCGCGGGCAATCGCGGTTAAGACTCTGGATTTGGTAAGGGAAAGGGTGGGAGTGAAGTATTGACTTTGCCGCGTGAAGAGCGAGTACCCGATATCCACAAGATAATCGCAATCCTTCGGAGAGAAATCCGCAGCATGGATATTCCCATCGTAACGGAAATCTCTCATCGGAGCCGAGATCCTTTCCACGTGCTTATGACCACGATCCTTTCCCTGCGCACAAAGGACGAGGTCACACGTCAAGCCGCTGCCAGACTGCTCGGAAAGGCCGGGACCCCTGAAGAAATATTGGGCCTGTCGGAAGAAGAGATAGCGCGGCTGATCTTTCCTGTAGGTTTCTACAAAACAAAAGCCCGAACACTAAGACAGATAAGCAGGGACCTGATCGGCAAGCATGGAGGAAAAGTCCCGGACGATATGGAAGAACTTCTCAAACTCAAGGGGGTGGGACGGAAGACCGCCAATCTTGTGTTAACACTCGGTTTTCAAAAGCCGGGCATTTGCGTGGACACTCATGTTCACAGAGTCAGCAACAGGCTTGGATATGTCAATACCAAAACCCCGGAACAGACTGAGCTGGCGCTAAGGGCAAAACTGCCCAAAGAGATACTGGATAGAATACAACGACCTTCTTGTAACCTGGGGTCAAAACGTCTGCAGACCCATTTCACCCTTTTGCTCTCGCTGCGCGGTGCTGCCCTACTGTAGACAGGTAGGGGTGGTCCGAAACCGATGAATGCCCCATATTATTGCTAGGTCTTACTATTGCACGGCAGGTGGGAGGCAATTGATGTCGGGTACTAATTGGCCGAGAATTAAAGAACTGTTGGATAATGCATTGCAGCGGTGGAAGGCTGAGAATGGCCGCGAACCAAAAATGAAGGCAAGTCATGAAGGAGAAATCGGGTGGGAGACAAAGGAGGAGCTGGCGGCAAGCGCGCCTTATGGAAAGCGTCTCATAGATCCGGACAAGGTAGGGAACGGACAGGCTCAGGAAACCAATCTGGTTAGGATTCTCAGGGGCCCTATTGGAGGCTATCGCAGAATGCCGTCAGGTGGCCCGTACCTGTCGAGTGATGAAATCGGGGAAATAGCAGAATGGATTGATGAGGGAATGCCGGATTAGGACAAACACCGATCTGATTATTCGCAGGTAATAATTGAATAACGCGATGGAATTATCATTGCCCTGGCATTGCGAGGAATGAATTTCCGCGTCCCGCGGGACTCGCCATGGCAACCTTTCCCCACCCGTAACTGAACGAATACGTTCGGCAGAGATCACTAATTTAATCTTGAGCTTCCCCCTTTTTTTCCATCGGCTCTTCAAGCTTCGCAAGAAGCTTCTCGTATGTTAACCCAAGTTGTTTGGCCTTTCGCCTACAGCGCGCCTCCCAGACCCGAAAGCTCACTACATATCCGATGAGCGCACATGTCGATGCAACGATCAGGGCAGCTAGAAACCATCTTATTAGTATGTCCCATCCCAAATACACAAATGCCTCCAGAGACTGCCAGAAATGATCGGCGTGTAGAACAGGACCCATAATGTTTCGGAAGTGTCCAGCGCTGACCACAGCATGCTCTTCAAGCATGAAAGATCCCAGGCAATAGTATCCGTAATACATTGGGATAATGGAGAGCGGATTGTTGATGCAAGTGCAGGCAAAGGCGATGATCGTGTTGAACCTGAACAACAATCTGAGCAGGCCGAGCACCACCGTCTGTGTGCCGATGGGAAGCCCGAGTCCTATGAAAAGCCCTACGGCAACCCCGCGAGCATCGAACCATGGAGGATTCTTTGCCCCTCTGAACGGCTCAATAAAATATTTTCCGAATATGCTACGATTCCCTTCACCGGGCTTACTCCGCGGAGGCTCTTTGCAAGAGCCGGCAGGATTATCATTATTTCTCGATGGTGCCCCACGGAAACTCAACTTCGCCTCGTTTTTCCGGAAATCCAAGTTACAATGTCACATATAACAGATGTTGGACCGCTGTCCAAATGATAGGAAAGATCTGGCATTAACGAAACGAATCGGATATACGGTATGGCCGAATCATAAAACCAATGTTCCCCGCTGCGGGACGCGGGAAATCGACAGAGATCCGAGCTTTTGCTTGGAGGAGTACCATGAAACCAATTTTCATCGAGGCCACTACCATACCGGACGCTTGGTTCCAATGCTTGTATACACTTATCGAAGAGTCGCGCAAACCCGACGGTGCGGCTCGGCGGTATACTGTCCAGACAGGATCGAACCCGGGTGCAGACCGCATCGAATTCGACATGGCCATGATCCATATCAAACAGCCCGGCGCTCGGCCGCTTCTGCCTCAAATCCCGGAGCACCTTAACCTCCCTCCCGTTGCGGACGAGAAATACCTGGCCGAATACATGCCTTACCTCCTCTCATCGCAGAAAGCGCCTGGCGAACATTATACTTATGGAGAACGATTACAGATCGCATGGCAGTACGTAATTGATTACTACAAGAAGCATGGACCCCGTACTAATCGTATGTGCATGGAAGTTGGGCGGCCCGAGGACATTTTCTTCTATGATCGATCCGACGGCTCCAGTCCTTGCATGAGACTGGTTGACACACGCATTATGGAGAACAAGCTCCACTGGATCGTGTACTTCAGATCCTGGAATCTCTGGTCGGGCTTTCCGGTAAACTTGGCCGGGCTACAGCAAGCCAAAGAGATCATGGCTATGGAGATCGGGGTCGAGGATGGCGAAATCATCGCGATCTCCAAAGGGCTTAATATCCGGGACTATAATATAGAGGTGGCTCTTATGCGGCTCCAAAAAGACGGCAGCATCAAGTTGGGGGCTAGAAAAGAATGATCATCATTCCATTTCGCCTCTGTATGAGTAATACGGCAAGCATGGAAGTCCCAATGCCCGAAATGGCTCAGCGCCGGACGAACCCTTTCCTTGTGCCCCCCAAAAGAAGCAGATTCAGCCGATTATTGCTCTCCCCACTTCAACTTGGTTTTCGGCTCTGCTGACTGCGCGTCCAACTGTCCCCACTTCAACTTTTTCTTGCCGGGTTTGGCCACTTCTTCCACGGAAGAAGGCACGGGTTTGTTGACACCACTAGGCTGGATCTGAGTCCCGGGCGATTCCTGGTGAGGCTTAACGATCGCTTGAGACCTGCTTGGCCCGGTTTCGGTGGCTTGCGGAATAATCTCGGTAGGTCTTTGTGTAAACCCCGGAGCACCCGCAGATCTCTCCCCTGAAGGACGAGTCACGCTGTGGGGTTGCTGCATGGGCGCACGAATCGCGGGCTCAGTAGGGGAGACCGGAGCCTCCGGCACGGCAGCCGTTGTTGGTGCTGCTGATTGAGCCGGCGTGGCCGATTCCTCTTGCTCGAAAATGTCTTTTGGTTGATCGTAGATTTCCATGTCACCCAAGGACTTGGCGGGCGGAGTCCTGAAATTCAGGTGGAAATCCTTGTTAGTGATCGTTGGTTCTTCGGGTGGGTTTCTTTCCCAGTAAATGTCGTCTGCATAACTTACTATCAGAGGAGAGCAGACCACTAACATCATAACTCCCAGTAACAACAAGCGTTTCATGCTACACTCCTTGTGTCTATTCGCTCGGAGTCGAAAATCACCGCTCCCCTCCCGATGAGCTCAGAGCTTTACATAATAATTCTATCATAACTAATGATAATCGGTCAACATACTTCTGGTCGGACTTTCGTGATCCTTCGACCACGGGGGGCAGGCCTTGCAGCCTGCTTGGGTCTTAATTTGGCCGGTAGGAAATGGTCACCGGCGCAGAAGCACCGGCCTACTCTCGATCGCCCCGATGGGGCTTAAATATCAAGCGTCCCGGAGGGACCGGCGATAGTAGCCCGGTAATTCATTGCCGGGAAAATGGCGCATCGTACTGCGAATTTCGTTCACGCCTCCATTTTGAAACAGTTTCATCCTGCCGGTCCACCAGCGATGGGCTGTCCCGCGCCTCGCCGGCCTGTCCCACCAATCCACAGTGAAATAGACCCGGCACTAGCCCTTCACCACTCCCACTGGCCGGATTCTGGCAACCTTTCTCGCCAAGCCTACCCTCTGAACGACATCCACAACCATGCTTACATCTTTATAAGCTTCTGGGAACTCTTCCCGGAGCGTCTTTCTCCCGACCCACCTGGGATAAACATTGTTATCTTGCAATTCGCGCTCGATTGATCGTCCTTTGGTCCGCCTTAGCGCTTCATGTCTGGACAGGAGACGCCCCGCGCCGTGGCAAGCGGAGCCAAATGCCTCTGTCATTGACCCTTCCTGACCTGCCAATATGTAAGAAGCGCGTCCCATGTCACCCGGTATAAGCACGGGTTGCCCGCTGGACCGGTACACCTCGGGGAGCACAGGATGCTGCGGAGGGAAGGCCCGAGTTGCACCCTTGCGGTGAACGCACAGTTTTTTCTTTTCACCATTTACCGTGTGAGACTCGATCTTGGCTATATTGTGACAGACATCATAGAGCAATCGGAATTTCAGCTCACGCGGGGAAAGTCCTAGAGCCTCTTCCCAGGCGCCAAGGGCCAGGTGCATGAGTATTTGACGGTTGGCAAAGGCAAAATTAGCTGCCGAGCGCATTGCGGCAAAGTATTCTCTGGCAAGATCGGTGTTCAAGCGCGTGCATGCGAGTTGCCTGTCGGGAAGCTCGATCCCTTCTTGCCGGACGCTCTTCACCATTCGAGCAAGGAAATCGTCGCAGACCTGGTATCCAAATCCTCTGGAACCGGTGTGGATCATCACCGTCGCCTGATCGGTGAACAAACCCCACTGGCGGGCGGTATCTTCATCGAAGATCTCCTCGATGAAACCGATCTCAAGAAAGTGATTGCCCGACCCGAGAGTACCAAGCTGGTCCTTGCCCCGTTCAAAGGCTCGATCGCTTATTACGCCCGGATCCGCGCCTTCGATGACGCCATGATCCTCAATATGGTCCAGATCCGTCGCATCTCCCATGCCGTTTTCAACAGCCCATGCCGCACCTTTCTTAAGGACCTGAGACAACTCTTTCCGATTCAATCGTATTCCGCCTCTTGATCCTACTCCGCTGGGAACGCGTGCGAAGAGGAGGTCGATCAACGGCCTGATCTTCGGCATGAGTGCTTCCCGATTCAAGCCAGTGGTTATAAGACGGACCCCGCAATTGATGTCATAGCCGACTCCGCCGGGGGATATCACCCCTTCATCCAAATCAAAGGCCGCCACGCCACCTATGGGAAAGCCGTATCCCCAGTGAACGTCCGGCATTGCCAGGGATCGGCCGACTATTCCCGGTAGGTGCGCGACGTTGTAGACTTGCTCCGCGCTCTGGTCTTTCTCTATGTCAGGCAATATCTTGGAATCGGTAAAGATCAGACCGGGAACCCGCATTCCGCCCGTCTTAGGAATTTCCCAACGAACCTCATCGATCTGCACTAATTTAAATGGTTTTGCTGCGGCCAAGGTTCGCTCCTCGCCAGACGAACTCTTAAAGTATGATAAAACACGAAATCCTTGTTGAAAAGGGAGAATAGGGGACGGCCGCGTTTGTCAAAGCTGCTTGATGAGAAATCAACTGTATCCACCCTGGTACCAACATGGTTGGCCCGTCTTTCGAGGAACCTTCCTTAAAATCATTAAGTTAAAACGAGATATTTCGCACGATTCTCTTCCGAACAATTGCCAGGGCAGGACTGTTGAGAGACTCGTCCCTGATCACCGCTTTGCCAGTGGCCATAAAATTTGCCAACTGCGGCGGCGATTGGCCACTAAGAGAAAGCTACCGGCAAAGGAACTAAGTATGGTTTCTCCGGTATTCCGATCAATCGAGAGCAATTCCCAGTTCCGTGGCCTTCGTCCAAAGGTAGTTTATGAAGGCAGAACACGATACAAGCATGAACTTCGCATCACCGTACGAAGGTGAGGTCGCTCCGTTGGCAAGCGCATGTCTGATTCCATCTGCGTCGCTGGTATATGCGTAAAGTTTTGAAAGTGCTTGCTCAAACGCGGGGTGAAGCGGCTGTCTATCTTTAAGTGATTTCAAACAATCCGCCAGAGTAGCCTTTTCCTTGCGTGCAATTGCCCGGCATGCAGCCTCAACGGCTGAAATAGATTCTTTTATCGAGTTTCTATAGTTAGGATTCTTTCTATCTGAAAGCAGGTCAAGTGCCGTACCCAAATGAACTGTGACACTTGAAAGGCTTTGGTCGAGAGCGGTTTCGATCTCGGCAATCTCGGTCTCACTGGAGATTTCAACAATTTTATCCTCCACAATGCGGTATGCAGAACTCTCAGCTTGCAGGAAGTTGTTCGCGACTTTTCTTAGCTCCCCCTTCCAGCGGTCGGGAACCGACGTCATCACAAATTCAAGGTAATCATAGACTTCCCACCACTCACCATTAAAGAAACTGTTCCTAAGGATGTCGTACGCGGAATCCCCGTAGCGTCGCTTGAACCCTGGCCGCTCGTCTATTGGTAACTTGTAGTAGTTCAACCAGAATGAGTCTATGAGACTCTCAACATATTTTGTATCTGGGTCCCCCATGCCATAAGGGTCACGTTCCTGCCATCTGTCCCACACAACTATGCTGATTGCACTCCATAAACGATTACGCAGAGGCTCATCGATCGATTTACGCTGTATCGCTTTGTGAGCTGGCTTAATCCCCGTTCGTTCAGAAAATAGCGTCATCGGCTGCCCCGAAAAGTGTTGATTGCACGGTCTGCTCACAAGGTCTGAAATCTGGAGATACCTTACTTAATTCTCGAGCAGAGAAGCAAATTGCGTCTAATGTCCCTGGAATTGAGCAACGTACACCCCGCCCCTGCGTTCGGCAATCTCTCGTTACAACTCTTCCGATGTCCAGGGTGTGCCCCCCTCGGAAATGAACTCTTTGCGTATTTCCATTAACCGGTTGCCCAGGGGCGACATTTCAAACTCATAAACGCAGCCGGCCTTCTCAACCTCTGGGCCGGCGACTTCATTATGCTCGCGAATCATAGCACATGTCTCCTTATGACCATGTGTGGCCTTTCATTGAGCGTCATCTCTTGGACGGTATTATACCAAGGGACGGAGTGAAATTGACGGCTTGTCTTTTGCCCGTCTACTCTCGAACACTAAGAATCGGTCGCAGAAAAAAGTCACTGACCCAGAACCCAGGATTGTGCCCAGGATAGTGGCACCCAGCATTCAGGCAACTTGTCTGTACAGTGTTTGCCCTCAAACCGGAAATCCGGCCTGACGGACATAACTATCCTATGAAAACGTAAGGCTTACCGGGCAGAGCCTGGCAACCAGGAAGAGACCGGTGCTGCCCACTACCAGAGGCCACTCCTCACAATCCGTGACCGCTTTCGAGAATCAATATAGAGAATTTTCTGGGAAGTATTGCGGATCTGGCGGCAGGGTAATAAAATCAGCGAAAAGAATGCATCCAGAGGCTGTGCGGCTGTACTATGACGAGATTTTCGGCCCGTCAGGGAAAGGCACACTACGATGAAATATTTTTCCTTCGAGATAATAATTGAGAAAGAACCGGAAGATGACGGGTACTTGGCCTATAGTCCCACGATTCCTGGTTGCTTCAGTAATGGAAAGACCATCGAGCAGGCCAAACGCAACATCCGGGAGTCTATCTCGCAACACATAGACTCTCAGCGAGCCCACGATGAAGTCATACCACAGAGCGATCGCATCGTACACGTTGAGGAACTCACGGTCGGGGTACCGGAATGAGTCGTATGCCGCAAGTGAGTGCTCGCGACCTCATAAAATTCTCGAGGCTCAGGGATTTGTAGAAGATCGTCAGCCGGGAAGCCATCTCACCTTGAAGCACGAACAGAGCGCAGTGACGTTGACCATTCCAGTTCACACGGGATGTGACATTGGTCGGAGTTTAGCTGTCCGCATCCTCAAAGATGCGGGGTTTACAGTGGATGATTATTTGAAGTGGCGATAGGCACTATTGCTTCTAATTCCGTAGGTACCGGCAACGTGGTTCGAATTTTCCTACTGTGAATCCCAATGGTCCGTGTATGCATCGACATTTCTATTTTCGTTCTGAGCCTCCGGGCTGGCAACGACTGTCCCCAGGCTCTGCGTCATTCGGAAAGGCGGCCTGACCGACGTCGCAATCCCATGGAAACGCCATGTTCACCGAGCAGAACTCAGAAATACAGGTTGCCAGGCAGGGCCTCACAGGCGCTAACTTGAGGCAATCCTGTTACTTTTGAATAGCTATGTGCTATCAAAGTCCCCCTTTTCTAAAGGGGGATTTAGGGGGATTTCCAAGGAGTTAGACCAAAATCCCCCCTTACCCCCCTTTACGAAAGGGGGGGAAAATCGTTAAGTTAGCGCCTATGGGGCAGAGCCTGGTAACCAGGGAATTAACCGGACGGCACCTCGCTGCACGCCAAGTTAGTGATATTCCGCTTCAACTCTACCCGACTCCTTTTCAGCGCCGGCAGCTCGACTCGCCCGATATTCGCCCGGAACCGACCGGAAGGCAATACTCAAGCGATTCCAGGTATTGATCAGCCCGATGGCAACTGTAAGATTTACCAACTCCAACTCGCTGAACCACTTTCGCGCTTCTTCGTAAACATCGTCAGGAACGTGTCCGTTGGTTAGCAATGTCACGGCTTCAGTCCAGGCTAGGGCTGCCATTTCTCGGTCGGTGTAAAACGGAGTTTCTCTCCAGGCGTTCAGTTCGTAGATACGCTGTTCGGTTTCGCCTCGGGCCCGTGCATCTTTCGTGTGCATGTCAATGCAATATGCACAACCATTGATCTGTGAAGCCCTGATCAACACAAGGTCGATCAAAGAGGCTTCCAAGCCGCAATTACGCACGTATTCGTTCAACGGTTGAATCGCTTCCAACAGTTCGGGTGCTGCTTTAATGTATTCGATTCGAGAGCGCATTTGTCTTCTCCTTTGGCAGGGCGTCTGTATCATTGAAACTTGTCGCCCCCGCATTTGATAATGTAATTGAGTGTAAGCGTGTTTCCTTCCTTATTTCGATCGGCCGTAAGGAAGTTTCCGGGATGATTTGCTCCTCATAGTCCTTGACAATGCTATAGAATAGTCTGTTCACTTATGAGATTGACTGCAAGATATTCGTCGACACCTGATAGCAAGGAAGATCAATACCGCGAGCGCAACTGCCATGCCGAATTGGGGGAAGTTCCGCAAAGAGCGGTGCGTAGACGAAGAGAGCAAACAGGGCCGTCAAGACTTCCAGACCAAATAGTAATCGGAACCACCGACGCGAAAGGCAGGGGCGTTCGGATATGCGGGCTTCAAGGCTCGGCCATATCGTTAGCATGAGGACAAGAAACACGACCAAAGCGCAGATCATCCCTCCCACCACGTCAGCCGGAAAGTGCGCACCCACGAAAATCCGTGACAGGCCGATAAGCAAGGCGATTCCTATCACCATCGCGCCAATCGTCCTGGACGAACAAAAGTGAGCTATGGCCAGCCCGGCCGACATACCAGCCGCTGTGTGACCAGACGGGAAAGAGCCGGATCTGAGCAGGGGCCCGACCACATGCACGGATTGCAGAAGCTCCACGGGTCTCAGATGCGGATACAAGGCCTTCACCAGATTCACTGCCAATGACGACAGTATCATTACCAGCAGCCCCATAACGGTGACACGCGGATTCACCAGGAGAAATGCACCCATGATGATCCCGAGGAGCAGTCCGTCCCCGAGAGTCGTGAAGGCCAACCAAATCACGTCCGTTGCAGGAGAATGAAGCCCATTGATCAATGAAAAGAGCGGACGATTGAACATCAAGACTGGAATAAGGGCAAGAATCAGAATAATGAGCGCGGCTGATAGGATGATTGGCGATTTTATTGCCGGGGGTGATGCATGCCCACTCCCATTCAACTGAGCGGCTCCGTGCTTCCGGTGGGACAGCTATCCTTCCCTTCGTCATACCCGTGTGCGCGAGCGTCCAGTAGGACCGGCCTCCGTGCCGGTTGCTTGCGAGTCGCCGGCAGGGACGCCGGCGCTACCCCCGGATCGCAGTCCGGGGTGACAAATGGCAGGCATCTTGCCTGCCCCATTATGCCTTGTCCAGGATTGTTACTTGTTTGGCTTAGCATTGGACTCAGATGTCGAAAACAATCGTGACGGCATATCCGATATCGTTCTTCTCGACAGACACAGCGTGATAGGTGACGCCCTTGATCTCGATTTCCGGTTCTTCGTCGGGACCGCGTGTCCGGCCCGCCAATTTGGCCTTCAATGAAGTGTCGGAAAGATCTTGAATGTCCGCGGAGATAAGAATGAACGCTTTTGTCTGATGATAGTAAAGAAGCTCTCTAAGCCAGTCCACGAGAAGCTCTTCAATATCGTCTGCCAGCAGAGACAACTCAAGTTCGATTTCCGGGTGCCCTTGAGTTTCCGGCACAAGAAGACTTGTAAAACCTCGCGCCACGTTGAGGAAAAGCTCCTCCAGAGTACCCCCATAAACGGCCATGCGAACATCCGCCGTGTGTTCCAGGAGTCGCCACCCCGGATCAGTCTTCGTCGTCTCCTTCGTCATCGTCCGACAGAGTCTCCTCGCTTTCTGAGACTACTTGAGGCTCAGCCGCGTCGGAATCTTTATCTTCGTCTTCCGTGGTCTCGGCCCTGGCCACATCCACCACGTATTCGCCGGGTTCCATCCGGACCAGTGTCCGGCCCATCGTGTTGCGTCCGATAACGGAGATCTCCTCCATTCTTAGTCTGATGATCCTACCGCCCGAGGTGACTATCAGCAGATGGTCCGTGTCCTCAACCATCTGAATCCCGACTACGTCCCCTATCCTGGAGGTATTCTTAATTGTGATGACCCCTTGGCCTCCTCGATGCTTCACAGGATATTCCGCCAGAGCGGTACGTTTTCCGTGCCCGCTATGGGTGATCGTGAGAAGCGTACCGTTTCCGTTAGAGATTACCTCCATGCCGATAACCGCGTCGTCGGACTTCATTCGGATGCCTGTAACTCCGCGCGCTTGCCGCCCCATCGGCCGCACCTGACTTTCATGAAACCTGATTGCCTTCCCTTTGGCCGTAGCGAGGAGAATATCGTTCTCACCGGTAGTAAAGTTCACACCGATGAGCTCATCGTCAGGGTCGATAGTAAGCGCTATCAGTCCCGAGGGTCTTGGCCTTGAAAATTCTTCTATGGCCGTCTTCTTGATCTTGCCTTTGGCCGAAACCATCACCACGTACCCTTCGGTGCCCAGTACCTGAAGGGGGAGGATCTTTCTGATTTTTTCGCCCGGATCGAGGCGTAACAGGTTGATTATCGCCCTGCCTTTGGCATAAGGTCCCTCTTCCGGGATTTCAAACACCCTGATCCAATAGATGCGTCCTCGATTGGAGAAGCACAGAAGTACGTCGTGGGAGGATGCATATAGCATCTGGTTTACTACGTCTTCCGCCCCGACTTTGGTGCCGATTCTCCCTTTTCCTCCAGGCCGCTGGCTCTTGTATAGATTCGCGGGAACTCTTTTCACGTAGCCTTTGCTGGAAAACGTCACCACCATGTCTCCCCGAGGTATAAGATCTTCATCCAGCATGTCCGCTTGCGCATCCAGAATTTGCGTACGCCGCGGGTCCCCGTGCTGTGCTTTCACCTCTTCGAGTTCAGCGATAATAATGTCCAGGATCTTCTGTTCAGAAGCGAGTATGCCTTCAAGTTCAGCTATTTTGGCTAGAACTTCCTTGAGTTCCTGGAGGATCTTATCCCTTTCCAAGCCTGTCAGCCGCTGAAGTCGCATATCCAAAATTGCTTGAGCCTGCACCTGACTGAGTTGGAATGTGTCCATCAGACCTTGCCGCGCAACGGCAGGGTTCTCTGCAGCCTTGATGAGCGCAATCACCTCATCCAGATTATCCAGCGCAATTTTCAGGCCTTCGAGAATGTGGGCCCTCTCCAGAGCGCGCGCAATCTCGAACCGAGTCCTGCGGATGACCACCTCTTTGCGGAAGTCGATGAACCGTTGCAGGATCTCTTTGACGTTCATTTGCCTCGGCCGCTGGTTATCTACGGCGAGAAGTTGGATTCCGAAAGTGGATTGAAGCTGTGTGTGCCTGAATAGCTGGTTCAAAACCACGTCCGGGTTCTCGTCCCTCTTCAGCTCAAAGACCACGCGCATGCCATGCCGGTCCGACTCGTCCCTGAGGTCTCGAATGCCGGGAATTTTCTTGTCTTTTACAAGCTCGGCAACGTTTTCAACCATCCTGGCCTTGTTCACCATGTAGGGGATTTCAGTGACGACAATCCGCTGGTAGCCTCTCTCAGCGTCTTCCACCTCGGCTCTGGCCCTCATACGCACCGATCCGCGACCTGTGGTGTATGCGTCCAGAATTCCCTGTTTCCCGTATATAAATCCTGCGGTCGGGAAATCAGGCCCAGGCATAAACCGCATCAGATCGGTAATGGACGCGTCCGGGTTTCTAGTCAGGAATATTGTGGCATCGATTGTTTCCCCCAGGTTATGGGGCGGTATGTTCGTGGCCATTCCAACGGCTATTCCTTGCGAGCCGTTTACTAGAAGAATCGGAAATCTGGCCGGCAAGACAACAGGCTCTTCAAGGGTGTTGTCATAATTGGCGATGAAATCCACGGTTTGTTTGTCCAGGTCTTCGAGAGCCGACTGGCAGATGCGATCCATGCGGACTTCCGTGTACCGCATAGCCGCCGGCGCATCGCCGTCCACGCTGCCGAAATTCCCTTGCCCGTCGATGAACGGGTAACGCATGGAAAATGGCTGAGCCATTCGCACGACTGAGTCGTAAACGGCAGTATCGCCGTGCGGGTGGTATTGACCGATTACGTCACCAACGACTCGAGCGGCTTTGCGATACGCCCTGTTCCAAACGTTGCCGCTCCTGTGCATTGCATAGAGGATCCTGCGGTGAACCGGCTTCAAGCCATCCCGCAAATCAGGGAGAGCCCGGCCTATGATCACACTCATGGCATAGTCCAGATACGATTTCTGGATTTCCTCTTCTATTCCGACGGTGGTCTTCTCGTGAAGCACTGCCAAATGCTTTTTCCTTCTCTAGTTCGCTGATGCGAGCACTCTGCGATCCGACGAATCAAGGGGGTGCGCCCCGGCTAGGTTCAACTTTCTGAATTGGTTACTATTTTTACAGCAATAAGGTCATGAATGTTACACGGTCATGGCGATATTTTCAAGTAAGCGGAGGCCGTAGCAGCGAAGCAGTCACTGGAACAAATGTCAAAATTCTTGTGCGATTTCTCGGAATGAAACCGTCGCCCCAGGCTCCGATCCGAGGATTGTAGGGGCGACTGGCGGTCGCGCCTACAATTCCCCCGTATACGGGACAATGCTCGCAAACCGCCTTGATTTCAGCACGATAGTCGAGGCAGAGCCTCGAAGCCAGGCATTCCCAGGCAGAGCCTAGGAACGAGAAAATTTTGGGCAACTTCTCTAATTACGAAGAACGAGCCTCAATGCGCTGATACCTTCTTTTGACTTTAGATGTTTCACTAGCTCGTCCGCTTTCTTTTCCGAAGAAAAATTCCCCAGGTAGAGGCGATAAATAACACCAGCGTTGGGCCTTGCCACGGGCCTCAATGTGACATCATATCCGCGGACTTTCCATTTGAGGGCCCACTGTTGGGCTATGGCAGGCTGTGTAAAAGCGCCTACCTGAACCGTGTAGGTCTTTCCCCCGGAACCGGCCTTTGGCAGCCGGTTCTGCTGAGTCGGCGCGCATGTAGGTTTGCCGAGGCCCGTTTTGGGTTGCTTCTGATCCTGCTCTCCGGGCTTTCCAGGCTCTTTGGAAATCTCAGCCGCGTTCGCGCTCGGTTCAGTAGAGATGGACCCGGTTTGTTGATTCGGGTCGGATCTGCCTTTTCCGTTCCCAGGACTTTGATCGTCCTGCATGGTCAGTTGCCTATAGAAAGTCACCTCAGGGGGAACGTCTATGGCACTTTTGTTGCTCAACAAAGGGACTTCAGATGAAGCAGGGTAAGGTTGGGTCGGAATTGCGGGACCCACACTCACGCCTTTGTTGGAGCGATCACGGATGAGCCGCACATCCAGAATCCCCAAAACTATCATGACGATGACTGAGGCTGCCACAGCCAATCCCAATGGACCGTTTTTTGGCGGCTGATTGTCGCCACCGGGTATAGGTCTTCGGGGCTTCTTTTCTGCCGGCTTGAGGATTCTTATCAGTCGCTTTCTTAATTCCATCCCTATTTTCACATCCGATCCGGAGCGGTCACCCCGAGAATGCTCAGGCCGTTAGCCACCACTTGGCGAACAGCCTCCACAAGGTAGAGCCGGGCCTTTTTCAGTCGTGTATCCTCTGTCAACACTCTGTTGTCGTGATAGTAGGGGTGAAAGAGCTCTGCCAGGTCCATGAGATAGAAAGTAATTCGATGAGGTTCCAATGCTTCGGCTGCTTCGGAGAGCGTATCGGGGAAGTCCGCGAGATGTTTCATTATTTTCTGCTCTTCTGGCAGCGAGAGAGCGGTAAGATCGGGATCGGTCATTTCCGTGTCTATGTTTCTTTCCTGGGCAATTCGGAAAATGCTGGCGACGCGAGCATGAACGTACTGAACGTAGTAAACCGGGTTATCACGGGATTGCTTTTTGGCCAGGTCCAGGTCGAAGTCAAGGTGGCTATCGCAGCGTTTTGTCAAGAAAAAGAAACGAGCTGCATCAGGCCCAACTTCTTCCAAAACCTCCCGCAAGGTAATGAATTCCGCCGAGCGTGTTGACATTGAGATCTTTTGGCCTTCGCGAACGAGATTCACAAACTGCACTAAGAGCACTTTCAGCACATCAGGCGGGTAGCCGAGGGCCTCTATCGCAGCGCGAACTCGAGGCACATACCCGTGATGATCCGAACCCCAGATATCCACCAACAGGTCGAACCCCCGGCGCAGTTTGTTCTCATGATAAGCGGCATCCGCCGCGAAATAGGTGGGTTCACCCGTCGCTCGGACCAGTACCCTGTCCTTTTCGTCCTGCTTCTCATCCATGCCGAACCAGAGGGCGCCTTCGTGCTCTTCCACTCTGCCGCGTCGTCGAAGTTCGTTCAGTGTGGCCGCTATAGCCCCGCTCTGATGCAGATTCTTTTCGCTGAAATATCGATCGTACCTCACTCCGAAAAGGCTAAGATCGTCCTTGATACCCTGCAATATCCGATCGCATGCGTATTGTGCCGCCAAATCTATCGCCTCATCTTCCGGAACCTCCAGTAGCTTATTGCCGAGAGGCGTATCGAGGAGGTGCGCAGCCATCTCCCGTATGTAATCGCCTCGATAATGATTCTCGGGAAATTCGATCTCTTCCCCCGACAATTCCCTGCAGCGGACTAGCAAGGACCTCCCCAGGATTTTCATCTGGTTGCCGGCGTCATTGACGTAGTATTCAGTTTCCAGCTTATACCCGCAAGTTTTGAGAAGCCGCGCTAGAGTGTCGCCAACTGCGGCTCCTCTGCCGTGTCCGACATGGAGAGGCCCTGTGGGGTTCGCGCTAACAAATTCGAGCAGCACTCGAGGCCCGTCCAGCTCTACCGCGCACCCATATCGCTCCTTTTCCCTGTGAATAGTATGGAGAACTTCATGCCATACATTAGGAGCGAGAAAGAAATTCATGAAGCCTGGCCCCGCTATCTCGCATCCTGCAAGAACCTCAGAGTCTTTTGTCAAATTGTCCTTGATCGTTGCGGCCAGTTCGCGAGGCTTAAGACCTGCCGCATTGGCCAACACAAGCGCGGCATTGGTGGCATAATCGCCAAAACGAGGATCCTTACTGCGAGAGACTTCCACATTGATGGACTCTACATTCGGCAGAGACACTCTTTTTTGCTTATCAGCTTTGGCTATGGCCTCTCGGACGAGAGTCCTAACAACTTCCTTCATTAGGAACTTACCTCAAGTATGTTTCATCATACCAGCATGTTATCGTAATTTAACATAATGTTGCTTTGACAACGGCGCGTATCTCATTGCGTCCGCTGCACCGTTATCACTTATCCACTTCTCTCTTCTCTGTTTCTTCCTGTGAGCAAGGCGGTTTCAGGGTAACGTCCCGGGTAAAATCTGGACACCGAGTCGTAGTGGAGCCGTCCATAGAGAATTTCTTGTTGCATGTCTGTCTCCACGCACACGTTACGCATATAGTATGTCCGCTATCCATGATTTGCTCCTTTGCCTAGAATTGAATTATCAATTCTAAGGCTTATGGTCAAGGTCTTTCGTCGAGCTTTAGCCATTCCTTAGTCAGGAGAGCAGAACCGGGCTGATCGTTCGGGGGCGGCAAAGGCTCACGAAAAAGTTGTGAGATCGGCGGAACTTTTTGCCGAAACTCCATTTCCTAATGTATGCAACCTATGAACAGAAGTTAAGAGGAGTTTTCACGAGTTCAACGGCCCTGGATACAAGGCGAGAATGAACTGGATGACTTTTCAGCTTTCTGGTAGAACAGAATCTGAAGGAGTGGATTATGGACTTTATCAATCCGAATAAAATTCGCCTGGTTCCAGGCCAGAGCATCGAGGCCATGTTTGCGCCGCGTCCGAACAATCCCGGCGAGGTAGGCTTTTTCATGCGTTCTTCATCCGGGCTCATTCGACGAAACGGGGATTTGGAAATAGAGCAGCGTGCCGGTCTCGTCAAGTTTGACGACGTATTCCTCGTGCTCACCATGCTCAGAATAGAAGGCGATGAGGAAGAGCTTTTTGACATCTGGTGGAATTACTATGCCCGCGAAGGATTGGAACACTTTCGTCGCATGGCGGAACAGGAAGAGATAACGATTCACTTCTACAACGAGGAAGCACAAGCCTTCTCAGTCAACAGAGAAAACGGCTTCCGGAAGTTTTTCGGTTCTGTTCCGGACGTTATTAAAAAGTCCCGCAAATGGACGGACATTGAGTTTGATCGAGCTGTAAGGGGATTCTGCGCGCAATCCTATCCAAAGGAGAATCTCTGGGAGATGATCAAATTTCGGCCGGACGTTCCGGAAAGTGAACCTGACCGAATTCACGATATCGAGGACTATCCTGAACCCATTCCCGACGGTCTGAGGCCGTTCTACATATATCTCCCCGACAAAGGGCACTGCATCCGGATAATTCCTTCAATGTTGGAGGACCAGGCCGCAAAGCAGGACCCGGACAAATATCTCTACCCTGCCCCGGTCAAAACCGTGCTGCGCTGTGGGATTAGATGGATGCAGGGATATCCGGTGGCGCCGATTCCTTTCATTCCAGGTCACGGGCTGGCCGTTCCCCCAGACGACACCGAATACTGATGCACAGCGGACAACTGCGCGAATCACTTCTGCCCGCTTTTTAACTCTCGAAGTTCCTTGTTGCAGCGGCGAAGGTCGCGGTAAAGTTCATCCACTTTCTTCGCGTCCGCCTCATGGCCGGAAGGGGCTGTTTCCAAGGCATTAATTTCGCTTCTGAGCTTTTGACACTCCAGGTTTTTTATCACATCCGGTTTGCAGGCATCTTGGCAGCCCTTACTTTTGTCCTCCAACTCCATGAGCTTCTTTCTCAAGTTGTTGATGTCACTTCTTATTTCTGTGACCTTCTGAAAAGCCTTTTTCTTGAACTCGGCTTCCAGCGCCTTCTCTTTTTCTGTCAACTGCTGCTGAGCAACGGCCTTGATCTTGTCAAGCTCCTGACATTCTTCGCATGTTGCGGAGCGGGCCGAAGCGGCTCCCCATACGAGGCAGGCGATGCTGATCATGCAAATGGCTGTCCAGCGAATCAAATCTCATCTCCTTTGACGCACTGTGTAATTTCCACGGCTTGCCTTGACATCCTAACGCAATATGGATTGCATATTCAAATATAATATTGAAGAGTCGGAAAGACGCTAACCTGCGATCGGAACTGCAAGCCCCGTTCTGAGGGCCGGGGTAGAGATTGACTCCTGAGTGAAATCGACTATACTTAAAAGCTGCGAATCGCTTTCCGTGGAGATAAATTATGAAATTCTGGCGGCTGCCGTTGGATGCTGAGGCCCATTCGATACCCCACGGCAGGGTCCACATTATACAGAATCGGTGTAAAGGCTGCGGGTTTTGCATCGAATTCTGCCCTAACGAGTGTTTAAAGCAGAGCAAAGGTTTTAACACCAAGGGATACCACCCGCCGGAATTGATCTTCCAGGCTGAGGACTGCGTTGAATGTGGCCTATGCAGTCTCATCTGTCCTGAATTCGCCATCTGGACCGAACTGAAGGAAGCCAAGAAGATCACGGAAGATGACATACAAAGAGTCACCACAAGATACTCCCGGAAGGACACCAGGTACGTTAAGCGATAGCCGTTCACCTCGCTATTAGCTATTATGCTACCTTCGCAGGGTTATCCCGCTTTGCGCAGGCCAAATAACTGATCACCGCGCGGTGCCGTGACCGTCCTTTTTCAGGCCGGACGAGAATTGTGCCGGAGCCGATCAGTTAAGATATGCCCTGCCCACTGTAGGATTAATCGCGGGCTCGACGGATTTTTTGGCTTCTGCCGGGCTCTGAATCATTAGGATTAATACATGAATGATAAAGACCTCCTCACAGGTGAGCATTTTCTCCACGGGGATGCGGCATGCGCCGAAGGCGGCTTGGCCGCAGGGTGTCGGTTTTTTGCGGGATATCCCATTACTCCAGCCACCGAGATAGCCGAACGTATGGCCCGCAGACTCCCTGAGGTCGGTGGAGTCTACATACAAATGGAAGATGAGATGGGTTCGATGGCTGCCATTCTGGGCGCTTCGTGGGGTGGGATGAAGTCGATGACTTCGACCTCGGGACCGGGATTTTCTCTCATGATGGAGAATATAGGTCTGGGAATGATGACCGAAACCCCCTGCGTAGTGGTCAACGTTCAGCGCGGAGGGCCTTCCACGGGTCTGCCCACACTTGTTGGCCAGGCCGATGTCATGCAAGCAAGATGGGGTGCCCATGGTGATTACGGATGCATTGCCCTTGCCCCCGCATCTCCCCAGGACTGCTTTGATCTTGCCGTGCAGGCATTCAACCTCGCAGAGATTTATAGACAGCCGGTTTTTGTCATGGCAGACGAAGTAATAGGACACATGACCGAAAAGGTGGTTATACCGAGACGGGAAGATCTTCAGGTGGTACAACGCCCAAAGCCTGCACAAAGACCGGCGGATTACCTGCCGTTTGACAGTGCGGGACCGCTGCCCGCTCCAATGGCCGTGGCAGGCCAGGGATACCATGTTCACGTCACGGGCCTTACTCATGATGAACGTGGGTACCCTGTGATAACTGATACGGTACAGGAGCGAAACATTCGTCATATCGTGGACAAAATTCGCAAAAACGCGCACAAGATCATCCAGGTTGAAATGATTGGGCTGGATGACGCGCAGGTGGTCGTGGTGGCTTATGGCTGCACAGCCAGAGTAGCACGCCAGGCTGTCGAGGATTTGAGATCGCGCGGCCACAAAGTAGGTCTGGTACGGCTCATTACGGTGTGGCCGTTCCCGTCCAAACTCATTCGCGAACTATCGGAGAGGGTGAGGGCGTTCATAGTCCCGGAAATCAATTACGGCCAAATGGCCTATGAAGTGGACCGTAGCGCGGGCGGGAACGCGGAAGTCGTTTTGATGGCCCTTATGGGCGGATCTATTCATACGCCTGGCGAGATTGCCGACGCGGTGGGCGAGTACTTGTGATAAATTTCCCTGTTTCACTACAGTTTTCCTGGAGACCCCATGAAAGTACGTCTCAGAGAGCTGCAACCGTTTGACAAAGCGGCTGAGGACGAGGCCATACAAAGGGAACATGGCCTTCACCCTGACGACAAGTATTTAAAACCCGGTAGAATCCCGCATATCTGGTGCCCCGGATGCGGTCTAGGTGTCGTACTGACCTGTTTTATCGAAGCCATCAGGCGCAAAGGTATTCCCGTAGATCAATGTGCGGTGGTGTCCGGCATTGGTTGTACGGGCAGAGTGGCCGGGTACCTTGATATGGACACGTACCATACCACTCATGGTCGGGCCATACCTTTTGCGACCGGCTTAGCTCTGGCAAAGCCGGATCTTCATGTGACGGTCTTTTCGGGAGATGGCGATCTTTTCGCGATCGGCGGGAATCATCTGATCCATGGGGCTCGCCGCAACATCAATCTGAAAGTCCTGTGTGTAAACAACTTCAACTTCGGTATGACGGGCGGTCAGGTCGCACCCACTACTCCCCTCGAAGCGAAAACCTCCACTACCCCTACGGGAAATGCCGAGCCGGGCTTCAATTTGCCTTATCTCGCACACGCGGCCGGAGCAATCTACGTGGCACGGTGGACTACATACCACCCGAGACAACTCGTTCATTCGATAAGCCAGACCTTTGATAAGAGGGGATTCACCTTTATCGAGACCATCGCGCCGTGTCCCACCGGGTACGGCAGGCCCAACAAACTCGGTTCCGGACTCGACGAGATGCGGTATTATCGGGAGATGTCCGAGGTCTGCAATGGCGCGGATCTCAGCCAAGCCGAGATCCGCCTTAAGGAAAAGATCTTGGTAGGAACCTTCATCAATACGGAGCGGCCTGATTTCACGGAAAATTATAACAACAAGGTCGTAGCCAGGGTAAAGGCTAAAGGTAAAAGCAAGGAGAAGGGCAGAGCCGCATGACCGCGAAACAGGAAATAAGACTGGCAGGTTTCGGCGGGCAAGGGATCATACTTTCAGGACACATCCTGGGTAAGGCCGCGGCACTCTTCGAGAACAAGAATGCGGTCTTCACTCAAAGTTACGGTCCGGAAGCTCGCGGTGGATCTTGCAGCGCGGATGTAGTGATATCAGATGAAGTAATCCATTACCCTAAGGTAGAACAGCCGGTCGTACTCGTCCTGATGAGTCAGGGAGCTTGGGAGACGTACGGTGGTTCTATCCGCCCCGGGGGGACATTGATTTTGGATGAAGACCTTGTCTTGTTGTATAGAGAGCCAAAGGGCATAACCATTTATAGAGTCCCCTGCACCCGTATTGCCGAAGAATTGGGTAGGACCATTGTAGCAAACATCGTTATGCTCGGCGCTGTAGCAGCTCTGGGCGGAGTGGTGACTTACGAATCCATGAAAGAGTCCGTTCTGGCTTCGATCCCGCCTGGAACAGAGGATCTGAATACTTCCGCTTTTGATAAAGGCTTTGAGTACGGCGAAAGGCTAATAAAGCGGGCTGGCGCGAAGACACAAAGCCCGGAGGCTTCTCGGAGGAAACGGTCCAATTGAAAGATAAAACTGAAGGTTCTGACAAAGGATTAATTTCCGAAGATCTGAGGATCGGCGTATACGTTTGCCACTGCGGAAAGAACATCAGCGGAACGGTGAACTGCGAAGAAGTGGCCGAATACGCTAAAGATCTGGCCGGGGTTGTACTCGCCAAGGATTCTCTTTATACCTGTTCTGAGCCTGGGCAGGAGCAGATCAAAGCGGACATAAGGGAGCACAAGCTGAACAGGGTGGTTGTGGCTTCGTGCACTCCAAGGCTTCACGAGCCGACCTTTCGGGCAGCTTGCGAGAGTGCAGGTCTTAACCCCTACCTTCTTGAAATGGCCAACATTCGTGAGCATTGCTCCTGGGTGCATCTTCACGACAAGGAGGCCGCCACCGAAAAAGCCAAGGATCTTGTGGAAATGGCTGTCACCAAGGCTGCCAAGTTGAGCCCCCAATTCGAATTGACTGTGCCCGTGACTCGCAAGGCTATGGTTATCGGCGGGGGCGTCGCGGGTATCCAGGCTGCCTTGGACATGGCCGACGCCGGATATCAGGTATATCTGGTGGAGAGAAGCGGAAGCATCGGCGGCAGGATGGCTCAAATAGACAAGACCTTTCCCACCATGGACTGTTCCATCTGCATACTTGCCCCCAAAATGAGCGAAGTGGGCCGCCACCCAAACATAGAACTGTTGACTCTGTCCGAGGTTACCGGTGTAGAAGGCCACATTGGGAATTTCAAGGTCAAGATTCTCAAGAAGGCCCGTTACGTAAAGAAAGAATGCACTGCCTGTGGAGACTGTATCCAGGTCTGCCCGCAATTGGCCCCTGATGAGTTCAACGCGGGTCTTTCGATTCGACACGCAATTCATATCCCTTTTGCTCAGGCGGTGCCATCCAGCTTCCTTATAGACATGAACCATTGCCTGAACAGCCACGGAATTGTGGCATGCGACAGGTGCTTTCAGGCTTGTTCTCACCAGTGTATCGACTTTGCCGACAGAGACGAAGTCGTTGAAATAGAAGTCGGCACTATCGTCGTTTCCACCGGGGTGGACGTTTACGATCCTACTTCTCTGACCGAACTTGGATACGGCAAATTCCCCAACGTCATCACCACCCTCGAATTCGAGCGTCTGATAAACGCGGGGGGGCCGTCATCGGGCGAATTGATCCGGCCTTCGGATCGCCGACGGCCCGAGAAGGTAGCTTTTCTCCAATGCATAGGCTCACGTAGCAAGCGTAGCAATCCGTATTGCAGCAATGTCTGCTGTATGAACACCATCAAAGATGCTCTTCTGATCAGAGAGCACTGGCCTGACACCGAGATTTACGTTTTCTACATTGACATTCGAGCGTTTGGGAAAGGCTTCGAAGATCTTTTTCAGAGGGCTCGCCGTGAGGGTGTGAATTTCATCCGCGGAATTCCCGGTGAAATCATTGAAGACATCAATACCGGGGACCTTACTCTGCTGGGAGAAAACACCCTCCTTGGATCTCATTATCGGTATACGATGGACATGGTGATCCTTTCCGTCGGGATAAGGCCGCGCAGCGGTTCGGAAGTCCTTCAACGCCTTTTGAACCTCACTACGGACACAGACGGCTTTTACATGGAGGCCCACCCCAAGTTAAGACCGGTTGATACGACCACCGGCGGTGTATTTCTCGCGGGCGCTGCTGAAGGCCCTAAGGACATCAAAGACTCCGTCACGCAAGCCTCTGCCGCCGCTTCCAGGGCCAACATCCTGATGAGCAAGGGAGAGGTCAAGGTCCCGGCCATCACTGCACAGATCAATCCCGACGCGTGCACAGCTTGCGGCCTTTGCTCGAGAGTCTGCCCGTATCACGCGATCGAAGGCAGCAAGGAACAGGGGCACTATCACGTTATAGAGGCTGCATGCCAGGGGTGCGGAGCCTGCGTGCCGGAATGCAGGTTTGGCGCAATCGACCAAACACATTTTACCGAAGGCCAGATCGTTGGTCAGATAGACAAGGTCCTGGAGCGAAATCCGCATAATAAGATAATAGCCTTCGCCTGCAATTGGTGCTCTTATGCAGGCGCGGACTTTGCCGGAGTCTCACGGATACAATACCCTCCGAATGTCCGTATCATCCGCACGATGTGCTCGGCTCGAGTTTCACCACGATGGATCGAGAGGGCTTTCATCAAAGGAGTGGGAGCGGTTCTGGTGTCAGGGTGCCATCCGTCGGATTGCCATTACAACAATGCCAACCAGCACACAGCTTCACGGGTTGAGCACTTCTGGAAGCGCATGGAAAAACTCGGTGTCAACAAGGACCGCCTCAGGCTTGCCTGGGTGTCCGCGGCGGAAGGGGCGCAGTTCGCACGTGTGATTCAGGAGATGGAAGCAGCCCTAAGAAAATTGACGCCCGAGCAGATCCGGGAAGATGCCGAGAGTTTCGCGCAATCCTTGAGCAAAAAAAGCGATATGACATGACCGCCATCAAAATCTGGAAGCATTTCCCCAGAGAAGATTTGTACGAATGCTATCAATGCGCTCGTTGCACCGGCTCTTGCCCTGCGAGGGAGGTGGCGCCCGCGTTCGGTCCTCGAGAGACTATCCTCAAATGTCTCAATCTGGGCCATGACAAGGTCGTAGAAGACGAGAGATTGTGGCTCTGCTGCACCTGCAGCGTATGCGAGGATCGCTGTCCTCAGAAGATTCCTATTTGCGATCTCCTCGTGGCTCTGCGTAATTCAGCGGCGCGGCGCGGAAATATCCCCGTTCGCCTCAGAATGGCCATAGAACTGTTGGCCAAGACAGGTCGCTCCATGATCGTTCACCAGCTCGACGAGATGAGGGCTCATCACGGCCTGGTTCCGCTTCCCCCGGCGCCTGTGGACGAGGTCCGTGAAATCCTGAGCAAAACGGGACTCACCGAGGTGGTGGACATTTGACTTACAGCAGAATCTACTCTAGACCATGAAAAGGTTGCCATGAAGTATGCTCTCTTTCTCGGATGCGCAATTCCGATAAAATATCCCGGCTTTGAAGCGGCAACGCGCCTGGTGTGCGAACGTCTTGCCATAGACCTCGTGGATCTTCCCTTTTCCTGCTGCCCGCCTCCCACGAGCATGAAGATGGTGCATTACGACTCTTGGCTGGCCCTTGCGGCTCGCAATCTCTGCCTGGCTGAAGAAGCTGGGTTGGACCTACTCACTCTGTGTTCGGGGTGCGTAAACACGCTGAAAGAAGCGAATCATGTCCTGAAGCAAAGTGATGCCAAGAGGCGAAAAGTAAACCGGATCCTGGATGAGCATGATCATCATTTCAAGGGAACAGTGCAGGTAACACACATACTGGACGTCCTGTACCAGGACTCTGTGGTGGAAAAGATTGTCAAGGAGAAGGTCCGGGAAGTGCCGTTGCGTGTAGGATGTCATTACGGTTGCCATTATTTCCGCCCCCCCAAGGTGATGTATCCCGAAGAGCTATCAGAGGCGAAATCATACGTACCCGTGAAGATGGACCATCTCCTTTCCATCATTGGTGTGGAGCCCATGGAATATTCCCGGAAATTCCTCTGTTGCGGGTCTCCACTCACTGCGAACATGGATCAGGACGCGGGTTATGCCATCACGAGCCAGAAACTCTACTACATTCGCGAACGGGGGATCCAAGCGCTTTCCGTTATCTGCCCGTCTTGTTTTGAACAGTTCGACATGGGACAGATCGTATTGGCCCGAAAGAACAAGGAGAAGCAGAAGATACCGACCTTTTTTCTTACCCAATTGTTAGGGTTGGCTATGGGCCTCACTTCGAAAGAGGTCGGTCTCGATGTGCACCGCGTTAAGTCGAAACGGCTTCTGGAAGGCATCGACATAGCCTGAGGCAACAAGAGTCGAAGATGCGATACCAATTTCCCATACGACGATGGGCAATCGGCTAAATCCGGCACGGATCTGCCAAAGCCCGGATCCGCGGCACCCATGCCTCAGTAGGTAATGTAGTTTCGCGGGGAAATCACTGATGCTATGTCATTGCGAGGAGTGAAATCCCGCGTTCCGCGGGAAAGCAATCTAAGATCTTACAGCACAGAGATTACTTCGCTCCGCTCGTAATGACAATCTTTCGCCCTGTAACTGGGAGGCACCTCAATAGAGCCAAAAAGGAGCATCTGCTTTTCCAGCTGCTCTCAAATAAGTATCACCCAAAAACCGGAAATGGACTGGAAAATGACCGATCAACGAAGAAAAGCCCCACTTTCAAAAGAAGAGATTCAGGAACTTCGCGAAGACCTTTTTCTCGCGGACAGCCTTACCCGTATCGAAAATACCTTGATGATACTGTCCGGTAAGGGAGGCGTAGGAAAAAGCACTGTTGCGGTGAATATTGCTGCGGCGCTTGCAGCGGCGGACCGGGAAGTCGGGCTGCTGGACATTGATATTCATGGTCCGAGCGTTCCCACTCTTTTGAAGCTTGAAGGCGTATCCGCGTCCCAAGGGTCGGACAGGGGTCTTCTCCCTGTCCGGTACAACGATCACCTCAAGGTAATGTCCATCGAATTCGTGGTTAAAGGTCAGGCCGATGAGGCCGTTATCTGGCGGGGACCGATGAAGCACCAGATGATAAAGCAGTTTATCTCCGAAGTCGACTGGGGTCAGCTTGATTTCCTCATTGTGGATGCACCGCCCGGAACGGGTGACGAACCCCTTTCTATATGTCAGATGGCCCCTCCGCGTTCTCAAGCCATAATCGTGACGACTCCACAGAAGGTGGCGCTGAAGGATGTAAGGAAGTCGATTCGGTTCTGCAGAAGCCTTGAGATGCCGGTATTCGGCATCGTAGAGAATATGAGCGGCTTCGTATGCCCTGAGTGCGGTGCGAAACACGACCTTTTCAAAAGTGGTGGGGGAGAGAAGCTGGCAAGAGAGACGGGCTTCCGGTTCCTGGGCAAGATTCCCATAGACCCTCGACTTGTTACGGCGTCGGATGAGGGAACCCCTTTTGTCCTTGAGTATCCGACGTCGCCGACGTCTTCGGCGTTCGATGAGATTATAGCTCCAATACTTGCCCTCGCTCCGCTCAAGATGAAGAGGCATTAGAATCGCGGAATTATTTACTCCGGACACATTGTTTTTCGAGATGTGTTTTCCTGACAAAAATTACTTTAGTCAACGGAATCTCTATGTAAGAATTGAGACATATTGATTTAAGAAAAGGTTGTATACCTTCTTTCGGCAAATGTCCCCAGAGAGGAAATTGAAATTGGCTGGGGGTGATATGAGGCATAGCGACCGAACGTGGCGCCCGTATGCGATAATTAGCCTACGCTAGAGGAGCCATTTCATGATTCCGCTGCGAGACAGCATTCCTTCGCGAACAATACCTTTCACCACCATTGCCATAATTGCCGTAAATGCCCTTGTCTGGCTGTACGAGGTCTCTTTAGGGGGGCAACGCCTCGACCGATTTATCGTGGAATACGGTCTTATTCCCGTGCGCTTCATGGAGTTCTACAAATTCCGAGGCGGATTCCTGGACAACGCTGTGGTACCTATGCTTGCTTCACTCTTCATACACGGCGGATGGCTCCATATTATCGGCAATATGTGGTTTCTTTGGATTTTCGGAGACAATGTCGAAGAGCGCCTGGGCCACTTCGAGTTCTTGCTGTTCTACTTGCTGTGCGGAATCGGGGCCGGTTTGGCCCAGGTCAAGTTCGACGCGGGCTCCACGCTGCCCATGGTGGGGGCAAGTGGCGCCATTTCGGGTGTTTTGGGGGCTTATCTCGTGAGCTACCCGAACGCGCGGGTGACCACTCTTCTGATAATCTTCATCTTTATCAGAATCGTCGAATTTCCTGCCTTCCTCTTTTTGATTGTATGGTTCGCTTTTCAGTTTGTTAGCGGGACTTCCCAATTGACAGCGCACCACCAAGCCGGAGGAGTGGCCTATTGGGCCCACATGGGGGGATTTGTGCTAGGGATTGTGTTGCTGTGGCTCTTTCCCAAAAAACCGGTTTATAGGGCTTCCGTCTGGTATGATGACCGGGGCCGATTCTTGCGATGACTGTTTGCCGGTCGCGGCCAAGATTGGTATGGTGTGCCTCAGAGTTTCGAGTCACCGAACAGTTGCTTCGCGTGGCAAAATGTTACATTTTATCTATGTAAAATTAAGCCAAACCACCGTGAAAGCAATAGAGGGAGCTCTCCTAATATGATCGTAGAAGGTTTACTCACTACCTACCTGAAACGGCAGTATGCGAACGTGTTGCGTCTGACCGATTTTGAGCGCATCACGCCTCCTCGCCCAAGGAAGGATACGAAGTACCTTCTCTACGTGCACGTACCCTTCTGCGAGGAACTGTGCCCGTACTGCTCATTTAATCGCTTCCCCTTGGATAAAGATTTGGCCCGCGTATATTTCGAAGCTCTTTTGCAAGAAATCGAGATGTACCATGAGATCGGTTTCGATTTCTCATCCGTATATGTCGGAGGAGGAACACCCACCGTGTTGCCGCGGGAAATCGGCATCCTACTTGAGGAAATACGGAAGAAATTCAGCATCAAAGAGGTTTCTCTCGAGACCAACCCAAATCACCTGACCGACGAAATTGTGACAATACTCAAAGATGGAGGAGTAAATAGGCTTTCGGTAGGTGTTCAGAGTTTTCAGGACGATTTGCTCAAGCAGATGGAGCGGTACCACAAATACGGCAGCGGATTCCAGATTCAAGAAAGACTGGCAAAATATGCGGGCATGTTCGACACCCTGAACGTGGACATGATCTTTAATTTTCCAACTCAGACGAATTCGATGTTGCAGAGGGACTTGGAGGCCATAAAGAACATCGAGGCCGGCCAGGTGACTTTCTATCCGCTCATGGTATCGGACGTTACGCGCAACGAATTGGCAAGGCGATTCGGTTCCATAAGCTATCGTCAGGAAAAAAACTTCTACAATAGAATCGTGGAGACGCTGGAAGACGATTACACGTGGGGAACAGCCTGGTGTTTTTCCAGAAAGAAAAGCATGATAGATGAGTACATCGTTGACTATGACGAATATGTGGGGGCTGGGAGCGGATCTTTCGGCTACGTTGATGGAACCTGCTTGGCAAATACCTTTTCTGTGCCCCACTATCTGACGTTTGTGCAAAAAGGGGAATGGCCGATTCTAGCGAAGAAAGATTTTTCGAGAAGAGAGCGCGTACGCTACGATTTTATGATGAAGCTGTTCGGGACTTCCCTTAATATCGAAAAGGAGGAAAATAAATTTGGCGGAGAATTCATGAGGACCCTATGGAAAGAGATTTCCCTCTTCCGGGTGGCCGGGGCCCTTGTCAACGACCACGGGATTATCAGGCTCACGCGCAAAGGCCGCTATCTGTGGGTGATTATGATGCGGGAATTCTTCACCGGCGTGAACAACTTTCGCGATATATGCCGAGCCGCGATCCAGGTATCGACCGACTGAGCGGGGTGGAGCGCACGGCCGTAGAGAGGGTGGAGAGCGATTTATGGCGAAGCCGACATACGAGGAACTGGAAAGAAGAGTCAAGGAGCTGGAGAAGATAGCCGGCGACCTTATCGACAACGCCATGGACATGGAGGAGCACGAGCTTTTTGACCTCTCCATCCTTTGCAACATTTCCCAGGCCCTTGCCTCCACGATGGACCTGGATAAGCTGCTGGCTATCGTCATTGATGAGGTAAACAAGGCGCTGCTCAGCGAAGGAGCTGGTGTCCTCCTTTATGACGAGCGCCATGGGGATCTCTACTGGCGCCAGATTCGCGACGCGAGGCATATTCTCGCACCTCAGTCCGAGGACTTGAGACTACCGCTGGAGGGGAGCATCGCAGGCTGGGTGTTCCGACACAACAAGCCGGCCAGAGTAAACGATACGTCCAAGGATCCTCGCTACTATCCGGAAATGACTCGCAAGAGCGGCTTCGATATTCGCAATGTCCTTCAGGTGCCGCTTAACACGCGGGAAATGTACTACCGCCTGCCCGGTTATACCGACGCCTCCAACGGGAAAACGCTCCAAGTCCCCGTTGGCGGTCGTGAGAAGACCATCGGTGTACTGATGGTCATGAACAAGATCGGCGGGGATTTCACGGAGCAAGACGAAGTTCTGGCGAGTTCGATGGCGGGAAGCATTGCGCTGGCCATAGAAAACGCCACTGTTTACAAGAAGCTGCAAAAATCGCGGGATGACCTGGAAATGCTTTACCGGTCCAGCTTGGCTCTTACCACCACGCTTGATCTGGATCATCTTCTTTCTGTCGTAGTAACTGAACTCAGGACCGCCTTAGGTACAGAAGCCGCGGGGCTCCTCTCGTACGACGAAAGCCGGGGAGATCTCTACTGGCGTGAAGTTCAGGATGACAAGGGCCTGATTCCTCCACGCAGCTCGGACTTACGGTTGCCTTTGGACAAGAGCATTAGCGGCCAGGTCTTCCAAACCGGCGAACCTGCCATGGTTAACAACCCGATACACAACCCGCAATTTTTTAAGCCGTTTGAGACTCGAACCGGTTTTGTCATCCGCAATGAAATCATCGTCCCGCTTAATACCCGGGAAAAGACAATCGGCGCGCTGGTAGTAATTAACAAGAGAGACGGCGATTTCACCGAAGAAGACGTTCAGGTGCTGACTTCTCTGGCCGGAGTTGTGGCGCTGGCCCTTGAGAATGCAACGTTTTTCGACGAGTTGATGAATTCCTACCGGGAATTGGAGGACCTGAACCGTGTCAAGTCCAAGATTTTGAACCATCTATCCCATGAGCTGAGGACTCCTCTTGCGATTATAAGAGGCACGCTCGTCACGATGGAAAAGAGACTCAATAGCATGGGTCTAACGGATTTTGATCGTGCGCTGGCACGAATGAACAGACATGTCCAGAGCCTCAACAGGCTGGAATCTCAGGTGGAAAGTATCCTGATGACAGGCTATTCATGGGAGCGACGGTATATTACAGGCTTCCTGCAGGCAGCCCTGGACCTGATGGAAGTCCAGACAGAATGGACGCCCGAGATTAAACGGGCCGCGTCGGTGATCCACAAATGGCTGGAGAAGACTTTTCCCACGAGGCAGGACGAGCCGGAACGCATCAACGTTAAGGCATTCGGTGCGAAAGTTTTTGATTATATACGCTCGAAGACGGAACATGAGGGCCGAAAGGTTAATCTGAACTTTCACCTTGAAAACCATTCGGAATTGTTGATTCCCGGACATGTGCTGCACGCAATAATGGAGGGGCTGATTCGAAATGCCATAGAGGCCACACCCGATCACGGCATTGTCAGTGTAACAGGTCGCGTCAAGGGGGATAGGTATGTCTTCACGGTCAAAGACACTGGCATAGGAATCCCGGAAAAGGACAAGGAATTGATCTTCGAAGGTTTCTATCCAGTTCAGGAGACCGACAGTTATTCCAGTAGACGACCGTACTCCTTCAACGCGGGCGGCAAGGGGATCGACCTGTTGCGCATCAGGATGTTTTCCGAGCTTTACGGCTTCAAGCTGTCCTTCAAGAGTCAGCGGTGTCCGCTCTTAGACGATTCCGGGACGAGATCGCCAGGCGACGTGGGGTATTGCGAACACTGCAATTCCCTTGAGGATTGTGCCAACAATAGCGGTTCGGAATTTGTGGTTGACTTCCCCCTCGCTGATGGGAAAAAGCCCTCACAGCAGCTTAATTGATTGCACGAAAATGTGATCGTTAACTCATCGAAAGAATTTTGGGCTCGCCGCACGAGGGGCACTCATTCCGGTGAGTCTTGTGTCATTCCCAAGAAGAAACACCTGGAACCGCGGACCCGTTACAGAGAAACTTTTCGGAAAAAATCTTGTCCGTATTAAGGGAGCGGGGGAGGAGCCAACGCGGCTGTTTTTGCACCGAAGGTACTTTGCACAAATTACAAAAACGTAGAGAGAATTCTTACCCAACAAGCTGGTTTCGGCTCAGGGGAACGATGGCGAATTGGCCGCGTGGAGAAAATCTAATGGAGAAGCCTAAAAGCAACGAGAATCCGTTCGTGAATTATTGGACAATGCCTTTCAAGACATGGTCTGCAACCGTCAACGGCATGAGAATTGCCACGTTTTACTGGACCGGTATGCTCCGGTACGCCATGGCTTTTCTTGAGCCCTTTTTCTTGGCCTCAAGATCTTTCAGGGACGAAGAGACCAGAATATTTCGGGAAAGCGCTCTTGAGAACGTCCGCGATTACGCAGAACTTTTGGCCTTCAATTTAATGCTTTCCGGTACTGCCTGGCAAAGCTCCGTAAATAAGGCCCTCGGATACCACGTGCGAGAGTTCCAGCGATTCGCATTTGCCTTCATCAACACAGTGGAAGGCCGGCACGGCGAAACCGTAGACGAGTACATGGCCAAAGAAGCCGAGGCTCTCGAGAGACTCCTCACGGATTATCCCGAGGCGATTATGGACATCGAAAAGGAGTTTGGCTTCCATTTTGACAATGGAAAATACACGTTGGTCGATGAAACTGAACGGATGAGCCTTTACCAGGTACTCCCGACTGAACCGGATGTGACGGTTCGTCCGGAGGTAAAGCCTATCCTTATCGCGCATCCCTACGTTTTGGGACCCAATATTATTGCATTCCTTCCTGGCGAACGAAAGAGCTATGTGCATGCGTTTGCCAATCAGGGTATCCCGACGTATGTCAGAATAATCAAAGACATTGACACTAACCCCGGAGTGCAGGTGATGACCGGCGAAGACGATGTTTTGGACACACGGCGATTTAGTGAAGTCATCGTGGGGCGTCACGGGAAGAAGGTAACACTCAACGGTGCATGTCAAGGCGGCTTCAACTTGCTAGTGGCTCTATTATCAGGTGAGCTTGAGGGCTTGGTGGACGCACTCATCACCAGTAACTCGCCGATAGATGGTACGAAAAGCGAAGGGCTGAAACACTACCTCGATGAAGTGGTCCCCAGGTTCCGGAGCCTGGCCTACGCTACCAAGACACTGCCTAATGGGAATCGAGTGATAGATGGCAAAATCATGAGCTGGGTCTATAAATTGAAGAGCATCGAGAAGGAAGCCCCGCTCTACACATATTACCGCGACATAGATGCATCCGAGGAAAATGTACGACATGGAGTAAAACACATCGGCAAAACCGCGGCAGCCATCAATCACTGGCTTGTATACGATCGCACTGACTTGCCTATAGCCATTACCGAATTGAGTCGACTTTCGTACACGGTTCCCATTTCCGCCAATGGCGATTTGCCTTTCAAGTTATTCGGACGGCGACTCAATTTGAAGTACCTTCGGGAAAAAGGTATTAAGTTGATGATTTGCTATGGCAAAGACGACAAACTTGTGGAACCGCCCTCTGCTTTGGCTCCGCTGGATTTCGTGGAGGCGGAGGTGACCGAGCTCCCGAAGGGACATGCCGCAATTTTTACCACGTGGTCCGACCCGGACTCTGAGTATGCTTTGCACAAGAGATTACCCAACGGTCAACGAGGTCCGGTACGGTTTCAACTGGACTTGGATGAAGGCTTATCTCGTGAGAAGGCTCTCCTCAACTTGGTGCTGCAACCGGGACCTCAGACGTGCTGAACCGGTCTCCAGGGCCGGCTGGACTGCCCCACCCTTGAGCCTCTCACTCGGGGATTGGTGTTCAGCGGCCTGAAAAGCAGAACGGCCGAGCGTTGACAATCAGGACTGGACTGAGCTATATTGTATTTTCGGGGGTCCATAGAATTTTTGATAGAAGAAAGAGCTATTATAGACTGGCTCAAAACTTTTTTCGCCACAGACTCTTTCAATTGACTTAACTTTTGAACCGAGGAGAAGAAAATGAATCAATTACTAGACGCGTATGAGCAAATGACGAAGATGAACACGGAAATTATGGAGTACTGGCGTAAGGCGGTCTCCGATATGCCTTGGCCGGGTCCCGGGTTTGCGACGGTCGAAAATGCCAATCCCTGGATGGAGATGATGCGGTCGGGTTACCAGATGAGTGTATCAAGCTGGAACCAGATGATGGATCAAAGCCTTGAGATGTTGTTGAAGTCTCTTAAGGAGACGAGAAGTTATCGCCAGGCAATGGAGAAGCAAATCCGACAGAACTGGGAAGAATTGAAGAGCGTTCAGCAGAACCAGGAACAGAAGACGCGAGAGTTTTTCGGAAATTTAGCGAATTTTCTTAAAGAAGGGGCCTCTCCCCCTCAGGCCTGACCTGGGCATGAGCGCCGGGTATTCATTTTTTCTTACCGGCGCCTCCTGTTGCGACCCCCATAAACCGCCGGCAGCGATTTACAAATTGAAAACATTAGCCGGGCCGATCCTTCGGAACCGGTCGGCCCGGCAGATTCTTTCATGATTTGAGTCCACGGCTCTTATTTAGTCGAAGCTGGTTTTCTTAATTAATATCAGGGAGAGAAGAATGGTACCTAAAGAAGGCGAGACGGCCACACTGGCAAAGACTATTACGCAAAGCGACATCGAACAATTTGCAAAACTGGTCGGAGACATGAATCCGGTGCATGTGGACCCGGATTTCGCCAAAAAGACTCGCTTTGGGCGGCCTATCGCACATGGCATGTGGGGCCTGTCTCTGATTTCAGCGGTCCTGGGGACGAAGCTCCCGGGTCCAGGGACGATATATCTTAGCCAAACCGTGAAGTTTCGGGCTCCAGTGTTTCCCGGTGACACTTTGACGGCTAAGGTGAAGGTCCTCCAAGTACGACAAGACAAACCCATCATTACGCTGGAAACCAATTGCGAAAACCAAAAGGGGGAATTGATCCTCACCGGAGAATCCGTGGTTCTCGTCGAAGACGTGGATTGAATCGCTGTAATCATTTGTTAACAAAATTGTAGCGTTTACATGCCTAGGCAATCGTTTAAGTAATCTTTTACAAGACAATTAAGAATGGAGTAACGCAAATGCAAACAGCAAATGTTACAAAGATGCAGGAAGAGTTTGTCAAGAACATGTCGGAATCTTCCGCGCGGCTGGCAACGACATGGAGCGAAGCGGTCAAGGACGCGGGTGTACAAAATGTTTATAATAATTATCAGAAGCTTATGCTGAGTTGGATCAACCCCTCAACATTTGCAAAAATTGTTGATTCCAGTTCCATCGCTCTGAAATTTCAAGAGCTGATTAATCTGGCCGCACAGGATCTGCCCGAATTAGTAAAGCATGCCACCGACCCGGGAAGCTTGAAGGGGATAAAGGACAAATGGACACAAGCCAACGAAAAATTGGTACGCGAGATGTTCGGAGTTCCTGCCGCCAGTGAAATTGAGCGCGCCATGCAGCCGTGGCGTTCGCTCATGGAGAATTTCGCGGGCTTACGAGACAGCCCCATGTCGCAATTCGGCGAACTGGCCTCGTCAATGGGATGGGGCTTTCCCGGCGCCACGGGGACAGGAAAAAATCTATTCTCTCTATGGAATGAAACTTATGAAAAAACGGTTGGGAAGCTCTTCCGCTTGCCAGGATTGGGTTTGACTCGTGAGTATGAGGAGCGGACAAAAAAAGCTCTAGACGCTCAAATCAGATTCTTAAATACACTGCCGGACTTTCAGGAACAGGTGGTCACCGCTGCAAGAACCGCTATGGATAAAGTAGTGGACCATATCACTAAAATGGACATAAAACAGGTTACTCCCGAAACCTATCAGCTATTCTACAAAATTTGGGTTTCCAACAACGAGGACGCGTTCATTGATCTCTTCAGATCTCAGTCCTTCTGCCAAACACTGGCCAATACGGTCCACAGAGGCCTTGAGGCCAAAAAGAACATGGACATGGTGACAGCGGACGGGCTCTCTTTCTGGAATATTCCCAACAAGAAAGACATGGACGAAGTGTATGAAGCCGTCTACCACATGAAGAAAAGGATCCGCACCCTTGAGCTGGAATTGAAAACATTGAAGCAAAAAATGGTAGATAACCGAGCTAAGGAGATCATGTGATGACCGGCAGGCATGTTTGAGCCCTCTGAGGGTTTCTGATAATGTGGGCCCAGCAGATCTGCCTTGTCCCCTTGTGGTATGCGTTGTAAGCCGAGAACATGTCCGAGCAGATGATACCGCCAAAGACCTCGCCAAGGACCCCTTTGAGGACTTTTGCACCTCTGGAGGCTGCCAAGGTGAAGAAAGTCATGGCAGGGGCCACGAAAACCCAAAGCCAGATCCCCTTGCCCATGCTTTTCCACCCCGTCTCGTCCACGTTGAGAACCTCTTGTTTGGGAAGAGCTTGTTTGATTTCCTCACAGCATGGTTCAAGGGCCTGGGATACTTCCTCGTGAAGTTTGCACACAGAGCCAAGGGAGATATCAATCCCGAAGAGGGTCTTGGCAAGCTCTTGACATCCTCGTCGGGTCACCCGATGCATGGCGGTGAGGTAGGCAAAGAGAGCAGCAAGTCTGGGACCGAAGCCGGATCGAGCTTGGGGTGGGACATCCGCCCAGGTGACGGCGCCGCAGGAACATTCGACACAACGAAGCTTGTATTCGGTGATGTTCGGTTTGATCTCGGGAATCTCTATCACCTGGCAGCGAAGGTAATTGCCGAGCACACGGCTACCATCCACACTGGGGTGAAAAGGTTTGTGACAAATCTCACACGACTCGGGAAGGACCTCCTGGATCAGATCAACCTTCTCTGTGGGAACCAGATCCCTGTTTGTCCCCTTGTGACCCGGTTGCCCTCCAGGCTTGCGATGCCTGGATTTCTTGCGCCTTCTCATTTTTGGTTTGCTTGCCGGACCGTCGGAAGACGGTGGCTTGGAGGAATTGGAAGAATCCTTGGTGAGAAGGGCTATTTTTCTCTCCAGTTCAGCCACTTTCTCTGTAAGAAGATCCACTGCACCGCTCAACTGCAACAGGACCTCCACGATCATTTCTCTGTCGCCGTACGCAATGGCTATGGCTTCTTCCCGAGTCATGGGGAAAGCCAGTATCAAGATCAGCCACCAGTAAACATTTGATGAGCAGCTTGCGGCCAAATTCGCGGCACGTTGGATAGAAACAACTGAGAAAATGGCACGAGGACTCAACAACTTAATCGCGACCGGCGAAATTGATGGCGAGGCTACAGAAAAGACTCGCGTGTTTCAAGAAGACAAGATGACGATCTATCATTACAAATCAACCAGCGATACAGTCTGCCCTGTTCCTATGCTGATTTGTTACGCACTGGTCAACCGCCAGTATATGATGGATCTGCAACCCGATCGCAGCCTCATAAAAAATCTCCTGAATTTAGGCATGGACATCTACATGATTGATTGGGGATATGCCGGGAAAATGGACCAATTCGTCGAATTTGACGACTACATCGATGTCTATTTGTCCGATGCCGTGGATTTTGTCAGGAAGCGGACGGGTGTGTCGGCCATCAATCTTCTCGGTGTCTGCCAGGGTGGAACCTTGTCTGCCATTTACACGGCGCTTTATCCTGAAAAGATCCGCAATCTCGTGCTCATGGTGGCCCCGATCGATTTTTCAGTGGACGATGGGCTTCTAAATGTTTGGGCCCGCTATATTAACGTGGACCTTATGGCGGACACTCTTGGGAACATACCTGGTGATTTCCTTAATGTGGGATTCCTGATGCTGAAGCCATTTTCACTTATGATGGACAAGTACGTCAACTTTATGGAATCAATGGACAATCCCAAGAAGGTGGAATCGTTCCTGAGGATGGAAAGATGGATCTTTGACAGCCCGGATCAGGCCGGCGCAACATGGAAGAAGTTCGTAAAGGACCTTTATCAGGGAAACAAGTTGGTCAAAGGTGAACTCGAAATCGGTAATCGAAAAGTTGATCTCAAAAAGATCACTCAGCCTATCTTGAATATCTTTGCAGAGCAGGATCATCTTGTCCCGCCGTCCTCGTCGAGGCCGTTGGAGAAGTATGTGGGCAGCAGGGATGCAACCACCACCGCATTCCCGGTAGGGCACATCGGAATATATGTTTCGTCCAAGACGCAGAAGAACTTACCTCCCCTGGTGGCGGACTGGCTTTGGGAGAGATCGACAAGTCGCAGGCCCGTTACGAAACTCCGTCATGTTGCGGATTAGGGGTTATGTACTTTCCAAAAATAGACCCGAGCAAATGCAAAAACCACGGCGACTGTTTTAGAATATGTCCTGAGGACGTGTTCGATATGGACGATGAAGGTGTACGAGTGGCCAGACCCGGCGACTGCACGAAATGCGATTCGTGCGTGGTTGTATGCCCGGAGCAGGCGATCACTGTCGAAGAGATGTGAACCGGTCGCCCATCGTTAGCCCCTCTGCTGCTGGCGGGAAACAGCCGGTCTCAACGGGAACCGGCAAGATTGCTATGGAGAGACCGCTTAAGAATGAAAGCGTCACCACCGGCGGCAGAGAATTTGCTCACCCGCGCACTGGCAGAGGTACGGCCTGTTTTTCCAGCACAGTTATAAGTGGAATAGAGAGTTGGTGGGAAATGTTTTCAAGGACCTTCACCCAAGCCTGGCTCTTCTCCGTCTCTTTTCTCAGTCTCGGCGAATCGAATATCACCATTGCGACATCCTTATGCCGCTTGGCATAATTGAACAGCTTTTGGCTCGCATCGCCAAGTCTAATGGTCACTTTAAACGGGATATCATCTTCTTCCAGTTGTCGAACAAGACCTACAATATTCCGAGAGCCTTCTATCATTTTGTGACTCAATAGCTCATAGTCTTCACCCTCACGGGATTGTTCGATCACCTGAAGCACGTCCAGTTCCGCGTTCGTTCGCTTGCATAAGTTCAACGCGTAGGCGAACGGCGCGGGATTCGGAGACTCGCCCTCTATAACGAGAAGGACGGTTTTGGATGGTTCCGAAGTCGCAGCGAGTTCTGTGGCTGTCTGAAACTCGCCGACCTCTGCATAAGCGATCGCTGCCATCTGCTTCTGCAACCGTTCACGAAAACTCTGGAGTCTCGATTTGGTAGGAGCCGCCTGGTTGGCGGAGCCTGACTCACCGGACTGTCCGGATCCGAGCCTATCGTGAGTCGGTTCGTCGGAGTTCTCACTGCCCGTCGAGCCCGAAGATGTGATAGCATTCAGCATGGAGGTAATTTTGTTCTTGGTCTTTTTCATGGCGACCTCCTTGTTGTCTCAAAATATGCAACTTAAATGCCAAAAATGATGATGGCCATCCGGGTCTGGAACGGAGCAGCCATTTGTTAATTTATACAGCGTCGGCTCCCGGAACAGGCCTCCGCAGACACCTCACCGCTGGTCGCGACCGGCCGGCCCCCACGATTCATTGTCTGGGCTTGCAAGGGCACATAAAGTAGCCCCACCCGATTCTGCGTTGCATTGTGCAACAACACTCTAAGATCGTCAACCTTATTTGTCGCCAAAGCTCGGCCAAGCGTGATGTATATTCCCCAATTGCATCTATCTGAAAAGATCATCCTGTACAAGTGTCGGTTGGTTGCGCTCTCCTTCGCGAGAGCTAACCACTGAAGCATTGCGTTTTCTACCAACTTTGGCTGTGGCTAATGGTTTTATTTCCGACCTTTCCTTACGAGCGAGAAGAGGAGTGTTGCGTTACGCAACATATTACTTGACGCGCTGTCCAAAAACAATATATCCAGATTTACGGGGCCAGTCCAGTGAGGGGACGCCCGTGTTGCACAATGCAACACGTCTCTCGACTGCATAGGCGTTTTACTGCATGACACAACGACGTTTTACATTAATAAAGTTAATATTAAAAGAGTGTTAGGCTCAGGGGGTCAGCCCTCCGAGATGGAACGGATTTTGCCCTATACTTTGTATCTCATTCCGGCCCGGACCGTCCGAGGATAATCAATGCCCATGAACATGCTTGGTAATAGGCTGAGCATCAGGCGTAAAGTCATTATCGCTGTAGCAGCGCTTTATCTGTTTATGTCCGCGGGCCTTCTCGGATCTTACTACTTTATGCATCAGCTTGAAGAAAAGATCGCCTATCTCGAAGATGTCAGCAAACTGGAAGAGTCGGTCCTCGAGATTCGTCGTTTCGAAAAGAACTATTTTCTGTATGGCGATCAACGATCCCTGAACACTGCCCTGTACCACCTCAGCAGGGTCCGAAACCTTCTGGACAAAAATGCCGCGAAGATCCACGACCTTTCGTCTTCGCAGGCCGCGGCGCGCTTTGAGGGAGATCTCCGAGAATATGAACAGTTGATATCGGATTGTTTGGGGCCTGGTCTTGCCGACAAGTGTCTTTCAGGCTCGAGAGGACGAGCTGAATTTGAAATCAACATACGAAAGGCCGGCTCCTCAATATCCGACTTTGCAAAAAATGTGGCCCAACGCAAACGGGAGTCCATCAAACAGACTATAGGAACGACCGTCAGGCTGCAGCTATTGGTTTTTGCCCTCGTGGGAATCGGCTTGATCGCGGTCGGGAGCTTCGTGTTTGCTAAAGTAATGAAGCCGCTGAGGTTATTGGAAGAGAGCACCCATAACATAGCTCGCGGCCGATTCACGCCCATTGAGAATTTGCCCCCTGAAAAGGAAATTCGCGATATTTTCAATTCGTTCAACCGAATGGCGATTCAGTTGAAAACAAGGGAGGAGCAGTTGGTTCAATCCAAGAAGCTTGCCTCCCTCGGCACAATGCTGGCAGGGGTAGCCCACGAGGTAAACAACCCTCTCTCGAACATTTCGTCTTCCTGCGAAATCCTTTTGGAAGAACTTGATGACGGCGACACAGAGTTTCACAGGAAGATATTAAGAAAGGTTGTGGAACAGGTCGATAAAGCTCGCGGCATTGTCCTAAATCTGTTAGAGTTTTCTCGAAACAAAGAGTTTTTCAAAGAATCTCTGAATCTGAAGCAAATCGTTGAGAGTACCTTGGGGCTTCTGCACGGGCAGATTCCAGCAGGTGTCCAGGTGATCGCGGAGATTCCTTCTCACGTGACGATCTTTGCGGACAAACAGCGGATCCAGCAGGCTTTCATGAATCTGATAGCCAATGCTATCCAGGCTTGTCGAACGGAAGGAGAAGTGAGGATCCGGGCGGACGAATCACACGACGGCACGGTCATGATGGTCATACGGGACAGCGGAGCGGGCATTGCTGAAGAGGATTTGCCGAAAATTTTCGATCCTTTTTTCACAACCAAAGATGTGGGACAGGGCACGGGTCTAGGACTGTTCATTACCCACGACATTATCGTCAGACACAAAGGACAGATCAAAGTTAAGAGCACCCCTGGCTTGGGAACCTCGTTTACCGTAAAGTTGCCCGCCAAGGAGCCTCCAGAATGAACAACCCTCCACGACTACTCCTGATCGACGACGAAGAAATGGCGTTGATGAACCTCGAACACATCCTGAAAAAGCAGGGTTATGACATCGTTATCGCGGATACGGGCCCCAAGGGATTGGACCTGGCAAGGAGCGGCGGGTTCGATGTGGTGCTGACAGATCTTAGGATGGAAAAAATTGACGGCATGAAGATCCTGGAGGAGAGCCGAAAGCTCAATCCTTCATGCGAGGTGATCATGATCACCGGGTACGCCACGGTCGATTCGGCCATTGAAGCCATGAAAAAGGGTGCGTACCATTACATTTCCAAGCCTTATCGCATCGACGCTGTTCGCAAGGTCGTATCCGAAGCCCTTGAAAAGATTAGATTGAAACAAGAAAACATTCAGCTTAAGGAAGATCTGAGGAAGTTCAAGGATGCAGGCGTCCTAAGAATCATTACTAAGGATCCGGCTATGTTACGGATTCTGAATACTGCCCGCCAAATTGCTCTCACAGACTGTAATGTTCTGATCAGCGGCGAATCCGGCACCGGCAAGGAGCTTCTGGCACTGTTCCTCCACGAGCACAGCAAACGTAGTTCCGGGCCATGGATGGCTGTAAATTGCGGAGTATTCGGTGAAGAGTTGCTCACAAACGAACTTTTCGGCCACGAAAAGGGCGCATACACGGGGGCCGACTCGGGCAAACCCGGCATCATAGAGTTGGCAAGCGGAGGGACTCTGTTCCTTGACGAGATCACCGAAATGTCCACGAACATGCAGGTGAAGCTCCTCAGGGTCATTCAGGAGAGACAGATGATGAGAGTAGGCGGGACTCGTACAATAACCGTGAATGTGCGATTTGTTGCCGCCACGAATAGGAACGTTCAGGAAGCTGTTCACACAAACGAATTTCGCAAGGATCTGTACTATCGGCTAAACGTCGTTTCGCTCGATCTTCCGCCGCTGGCCGCCAGAAAGAACGATATCCCATTACTGGCCCAGCACTTTCTCGAAAAACATTCGAAGCTGATGGGGCGAGATACGCCCTCTTTGTCACCTGAAGTCTTGAACATCCTTAAAGATTACGATTTTCCGGGGAATGTCAGGGAACTGGAGAATATCATAGAACGCGGCATGGCGCTGGCAATGGATAGCGTAATTGAAGTCGAGCACTTGCCGGAAGACATCACAGAATTCAAGATCAAGACATTCCGAAGAAAAGATGGAAAGCTGCCAACTCTTGAGGAACAGGAAGTTGATTACATCAAAAGAGTGCTGGGAGAAACGGCGGGAAACAAGACCTTAGCGGCTGAAATTCTTGGCATAGACCGAGTATCTCTGTGGCGCAAGATCAAGAGGTACGAACTAGAATAGGAACTCACAATGCAGCGGTTCACAGCGGAGAACGCAGAGACCGCGGAGAATTCTGTTTTCGGTGCATGCCTGTCCGATGGGGCACGGCAAATCCGGCCAGCGACAGTGAAGGCAATTTCGGCCGGGCTATTCGCGCGGTAACTCACATGACGCTGAACCAGCTATTTCTTCCTCCGCGTTCTCGGCGCACTCTGCGGTAAATTTTGATTGCTCGGTGAAGGGTCATCTCACAATTAATCTCAGTCGCAATTTGTTAGCGGAATGGATCAGGCCGTTCCGGCTGGTTTTATCATCCGATACAGCATGCTTTGCTTGAGTTCGATAGCCTTTTCAGGGCACATTTCGTGGCAGCAGTAACATCGAATACAGGCATTATCGTCGATTTGAGCATTTTTATTTTCAATCACGGTGATGGCCTGCATGGGACAAGCTTCAGCGCACACACCGCAGGCGATGCATTTCTTCTTCTGAACCTGAGGCTTGACCGACATCCCGTTTTTGAACAACGGAGATAACAACCGAAGGTGCAGGGGTATCCTGCCCATACCCATTCCACCGTAATAGCTGGCCGGTGTCTTGAAATTCGGGACTCTAAGCGCCTGTTTGTCCAGCCCGATTAGTTCGACATCTTCCAACCGGTTGGGGCCAAGCCCTCTTCGTTCCGCTTCCATCAAAACCGGATTGTCTTCCCGGGCCAGGCCGATGATTTCTCCGCCCACTGCATCCAGGGCCACCGGATTGGTCGAAGCCAGAATAAGTCCCACGTGACGGGGATCGCCGGCATGTGGGCCATCTCCTTCCATGGCCACCACTGCATCCATAATGAATAGTCGGGCCGACACCAGTTCGGTTAAGTCCAGCAGCATTGCCGCGAAACGGCCGGTGTCGCGCAATTTGGCGTGATACCCCGGTTTGGCAAGGCCTGGAATCACCCCGAAATGGTTCTTGACTGCCCCGGTCATGTAGGTGAACATGTGAGTCTTGAGTTTGCACAAATTGATCACACCGTTCGCATCTGCTACCGGGCTGATGACTTCAAAACGCTTAATCAGCTTCCCGTTGGGAAAAGAGACCTCTCGGTGGGAACAGTCGAGGTTCAGTTCGATGCCGGCCTCCCGGGCCGCATCTTCCATGCCGGTTGTCCGATAGGTCTTCATCAGAATGCTTTTTTCGTAGCGGTAGCCGCTGCCGGGGCTGTCAACTATAAACGGAGCCGCCCCTTGGCCTTTGGCTGCGACCGCGACCGATGAGACGATCGCCGGATGAGTGGTCACCGCTTGCTCAGGCCGGGCGGCCAACAAAAGATTTACTTTGAGAGCGATCTTCTCACCTGTTGAGACAAATGCCCCTATGCCACCTATCATGTTCAAAAGCTCGGCTGTCTTTTCAGCGGCTTGAGAGTAATCAGGGCATTTAACGGCATATACTTGACTATCCATAATCGCCTCCTTTAATTGGTTATTGATTTCCGGTTGTAGGTTTTTGGTTCCGGTTCCAAGTTAGGTCGGTTTGACATAAGCGACCGAATTATCTACCCATGCTGCAAGCCGAAACGATCATCTGAGGTCTCGATGACGGAAAGAAAAACAGGAATGATCGTTCATTCCCAACACTATAAAAAATTCTCCCTGCATCACCGCCGTATCGCCTCCCAGCAAATTTCCTCCGCCTGGTCGACAGTCTCGGGTGTCAACTCAAACCAGCCGGCCCAATGCTCCTTCATCATTTCGATCATGATTCCCGTCACCACGGCCATCAATACCTCTGGCGCCATATCTTTAACGATTTGTTCCCGGCGCCCTCGCTCGAAGAATTCAATGTATCTCTTGTGCAGTCCGTTTGTGAGAGCACAACTTTCCGCGTCCAAGTAAGGGGCATGGTGGTGGGCTTCCAAAAAGGAATAGGCGGCTTGATGTTCCAGGGCGAAGTTTACCCAGCGACACCATATCTCGTGAAAGAGTTGGCGCAAGGGCAAATTTTCAGACAATCCCTCAATAGTAGCCTTCACCATCTCTAGCTTCCAGTGCCGGTATAACACATTGACCAACTCTTCCTTGTCCCTGAAGTACCGGTACATGGTCCCAGTGCTCACGTTTGCCTTTTCCACGATCATGGGCACGGGCGTGCCGTGGAAACCTCTTTCTGAAAAGAGTTCCACCGCCGCTTGTAATATAGCGTCTCGCTTATCTGTCAAATTTCCCTCGTCGCAAAGGGCTATCGGCAAGTCACACTTCTTTGCTCGAAATCCTCGATAGGAGAAAACCTACCGCCGTCGGAATGTCTAAGAGACTCTTCTAATTGCAGTTTGATTTCTTCATCGACATCGACCGACACGAGTATTTGTCGATCTCCTGGCCTAGTCCTCGTTAGCTCTATCCGCCAAGATTCGGAATGAACGCTCATTCCGGAGAATAGCAAATTTCAGAACAGGCTGTCAAATAAAAACGATGACCGTGTATGCATTCAGCTACACGGGCGATCTTCGGATTCATGTCATTGCGAGGGGTGCAGCGACGAAGGAATCTAAGCGCCGTTTAAGTGAAGAGATTGCTTCGCTCCGCTCGCAATCACAAGCTTTTGGCGCCTGCAAGTCCACGATTGGCATTGAACATTGAACGTCAACGAAGTAACGGGGCTCCTGATGAATGCACAACAAAAGGGGGTTGCAATTGCCCTGCAACCCCTGTCTGCCGTTCACCGGGCCTAGGCCCAATTAAACATGCTCATAGCCTTCTGAGACTATCGGAGCTGTATACGGCTGTTCGGCCGCGGCCCGCCTGCCCTTCCACATGCTGCCGAGGATGATGATCGCTCCCACGGCCAAAGCCAGACACATGGTGATGAAACTGGCCACATCGAGAACGCTTAGCGTCGATTTTGACATTGACATTAGGCCAAGTTGCTCCAAATACTGGGGCACCGCGAGCGCTCGACTCACGGCGACTACGAGCATGATAGTGCCCATAACCACTTTGATCATGTGCTCTTTCACATAAGTTGTACCAATAGCTCCGAGTTGAACTCCCAGGAGAGAACCTGCAAGGATAATCAGCGTGAGCCTGATGTCTACCATGCCATGAATGGCCCACTTTACCGAACCGCCAAGTCCCATAAGAAAAGCGATTACAAGCTCGGTTGCGGAAGAGATCAATCCGGTAGCGCCGATGACGTAAATCATTCCGGGAACGCCGACAAACCCGCCCACGGCTATCGTGGCAGCCAACAAGCCTGTGGCAAACCCCACCGGAATGGTGAACCACAACGATATTCTTAGGTTTGCTGTCTTGAAATGAATCATAGGCGGAAGATTGATCTTCTGGAGCCATAGCGCCAAGGAAGAGACTTTATCGGCCCCGCCGGATCTTTGTGTTTTCCACGCATCATAGAAGACATAACCTCCGACGAGGATGAGCACGGTGACAAACGAAAGGCTGACGTAGAGGTTCGAGCCTGCCTCTCCCCATTTTTCCAGAATAATTTCTTGAATTTTTATGCCCGCTTGCACTCCCACTGTCGCCGAAGCGGCCATTACAATCCCGAGCTTCAAGTCCACCTGGCCATATTTGTATCGCTTGTACGCCCCGACCATGGCTTTAGGAAATTTGTGGCACATGTTACTGGCCACAGCGACCGCTGCCGGGACCCCCAGGCTCATCATGCCCGGAGTTAGGACGAATGCTCCTCCAGACCCTATGAAGCCGCTTACCAGCCCACCGATGAATCCCACTGTGAACAAAAAAGCCACGTTCATCCAAGTGAGATCTATGAATTTTATGCCTTCCAGGGCTAAGTCGTGCATTTGGCAGTCCTCCTGATTAGATAGCAACTACAGGTTTGCGCGTAAACGAGGTCGCGGCCTTTGGGCTGGACGCGGTACAGGTCTGACTTCCGGACGTCTAGCAGGCTGTTTCGTGATCGCCTCGATGCCGAGCATTGACCAGAGATTGCTTGCAAACGTTCCGTGAGCGAAGGAGACGACAAAAACCGTGGTAATCGGAAGTGCCGCATAATATCCACCCTTCGTGAACAGTTGCAGCATCGCGTCGGAATGCGTAAATGCCACGGCATAAAGGGTTGCAGTAATGGCGCCAAAGAGAATTGTCTTTAGCGCCAGCTTTTTCTCTATAGGGCGATGTGTCGCCGCCATAATGTTCCTCCAACTTCAAAATTTATCACTCAACCGGCTCGAACAGATCATGGCGTGCCGAAAAGGCCGGCATCACCGGTCTCTGTCTTGCACGTTACAGTCTGAATAATCTCTTTTTAGGCCTGTTTTCTGTCCGCTTTCGGGTTTTCGCAGTCCTTCCCACTCGCGGTGCGCCCGTATCTTTTGTGAGAGATCGGGCCGTATCCCATTCCCCTGCTTCCGCGAACGCGACGGCCATGGCCATGGCTTCAAATTTTTCTCTCCAGAATCCCATGTTGACCTCCAGGACTTCGGATTTTTCTATTAACTCTGCACTATCAAATATCGTGCCAAGTCCAAACCGTGCCTTCGCGACAGGCTTTTGGAAAAAACGACTGAAAACGTGCAGCCTCAAGAGAACTCCCGAATGTTGCGTTAAGTAACACTTTTGCAGAAGACTGGCGCGACAGCCGTAATTTCGGGAGATTGACGCCCTTTGAGCTGGTCTCACCGGCCGTTACATAATGCAACGGCCGGTGTTCGGCAGGCTCGGAATCAAAATTCATGCTTGTGCGCGAACTCGAAATTAATCCTGTTGTGGCGTTTCCGTTTTCCCCGTATAATCGGTCATTAACGCTGAAGGACAGCGAGAGGTTCATAATGGCCTTTTTCAGAAAAACCGAAGAGCAACAATCCCACGTCGCTCAAGACATTCTCGACCTCAGAAGCGAGATCGAAAGAGCACATTTGCCGGAAAATGTAGCCGACGTAGCCAGGAAGGAACTGGAGAAGCTCGAGAAGACCGACCCGTCTGCAGCGGAATACTCTATCGGCACAACTTACCTGGATTATCTCGCGTCTCTCCCTTGGAACCGTTACACGGAGGACAATTTAGACATCGACAGGGCTGAGCGCGTTCTGGAAAGCCGACACCACGGCTTGGCAATCGTGAAAGAGCGGATACTCGAGTACCTTGCTGTCAGAACACTCTGCAATAAAAAGACATCTCGGATTCTTGTTGTGGATGATGAAGCGATTGCACGTGAAAACATTGAGCATGTTCTGGCCAAGCAAGGCCATGAAATAGACACCGCGTGCAACGGCATCGAAGCCTTGGAAAAGCTGAAAGACCAGCAGTTCGATCTCGTTGTCACCGACCTGAAGATGGAGAAAATGAATGGGCTTCAACTTTTGGAGACCATAAAGCGGACGACTCCTTACACCGACATTATCATGATCACAGGGTATGCCACAGTGGATTCTGCGGTGGACGCGTTGACAAAGGGAGCCGCATACTACCTGGCAAAACCTTTCAAGCTGGATGACTTGCGTTCTACCGTTAATCGGATACTTGATAAGAAACGGCACGCGCAAATAACGCGTGGGCCCATCCTCTGCTTCTCAGGTCCGCCCGGAACAGGCAAGACCTCCATCGGTCAAGCGATTGCCGACGCGATGGAACGGAAATTCGTACGATTTTCTCTCGCGGGGCTGCGTGATGAAGCTGAATTAAGAGGCCATCGAAGAAACGTACGTTGGGGCAATGCCCGGCCGCATCATGAACGAAGTCAGGCGGTTGGCTCTCAAGAATCCCGTGTTTATGCTGGATGAGATCGACAAGATCGGTCAGGACTTCAGAGGAGACCCCGCGTGCGTCCTACTCGAAATTTTAGATCCTGAACAGAACCATCAATTTGTAGATCATTATCTGGATGTGCCTTTCGATCTGTCGTCCGTTATGTTTATCGCCACTGCCAACGTCGTGGAAAACCTTCCCACGCCTCTTCTGGATCGCCTCGAAGTGCTCAACTTCTCAGGCTACACCGAGAAAGAAAAGAGGGAGATCGCTAAAGACTACTTGGTTCCTCGCCAGTTGAGGGACAACGGCCTAGTTGGCCGAGGCATACACTTTACCGATCAGGCCCTGGTAAAAATCATTCAGGAACATACCAGAGAGGCCGGGCTCCGGAATCTCGAACGTGAAATAGCTAATATCGCCAGGAAACTGGCACGGATCTGTTTGAAGCAGAATGAAGGACCTGTGCCTACCGTTGTGGACGAGAACCTCGTACGGGAATTTTTGGGCCCCCGGAAATTCTCACATGAGGCACTTGAAGCGGGGGACCAGGTCGGCGTCACCACCGGCTTGGTTTGGACCGAATTCGGCGGGGAAATCATCTTTGTGGAGGCTACCCGAATGAGAGGTAGCCAGCAGCTAATTCTGACTGGTTCCCTGGGGGCTATCCTAAAAGAGTCGGCCCAGGCAGCATTGAGTTATGTTCGAAGTCATGCCGATCTCTACGGCATTGATCCTGAGTTCTTTTTCGAAAATGATATTCACATCCACATCCCGGCCGGTGCGGTCCCCAAAGATGGACCATCCGCAGGAGTAACAATTGCCGTGGCTCTTATTTCTCTCCTCACGTCCCGGCCCGCGAGACGCGGCGTGGGCATGAGCGGAGAAATCACCCTCAATGGCAAAATCCTGGGCGTCAGCGGTATTCGTGAAAAGGTCTTGGCAGCGCAACGGGCTAGCCTGACGGCTGTCGTATTTCCCAAGCGAAACGAAGTTGATGTCAACAGCTTGCCGAAAGACGTAACGGATGGCCTGGAACTGGTTTTAGCCGAGGACGTCGGAGAACTGATTGACCTCGTGCTTCCCCATAGCATCTCGCGAGGTGCGGGGCCTGCCACTGATGCGTAGAACGGGCGTCTTGCCTGTCGGTTCTTCATAGCGGGCGGAATACCCACTCTGCCAAGAGGTCACTGTACGGTGGTCAAGTGAAGCCATCTCGAAGTAGTTTCGATGCCCAGAATCGTGCCACGCCAGGCGCCCGGCGCTAAAGCACCGGTCTACTTTCAATCGCCCCGATGGGGCTCAAATGAAAACGTCCCGGAGGGACCGGGGACAGTAGCCTGGTAATTCATTGCCGGTTCATCTTGTGAAAAAGCTGCGATCTCGCTATAATCAATTACTATTGGCTTGGAACCGTTCTGATTTCCGATTCTTATAGACGAGCACCTTTCCACCACCTTTCAACATGATGAAAATCCCCTACCCGCGAGAGTTGGATCCGGACGCACTGGAGCGCCTGCCGGAAAACGTACGACTTATGGTCAAGGAAAAGGGTCTTCTGCGGGATTACAATCCAGGGGATATTCTGATGGCCCCGGGAGACTGCGGAGACCGGATTCGTGTGCTAATGAGCGGCGATGCCAGCGTAGTGCTTCGAGATGGTGACGACCAGGATGTGGCTGTCGAGGTTCTTCGGCCTGGTGACTTGTTCGGAGAGATCAGCTTCCTCACCGGACATCCGTCGCCTGCGAATACGGAGATAGTGGCCAACGAGCCGTGCAGGATATTGGAGGTCCCTTCTCGCGATTTCGAGCAAATCGTCCACGCCCATCCAGACGTCACCGTGGCGTTGATAAGGAATTTGGCCCGCAAGATAATGCGTCTGGACCGCAGCGTCCTTGCAAACAAGGCCAAGAGGCGGGCCTTACAGTCTTTGATAAGCCGAGAAGAGCATATATTCCCGGATTACGTGATCGGGGATTACGTTCGCCGTCACCTTTCCGGGAAGCTTGAAGAGTTTGCTCATTCAGATGGTCCCGTTCTCATAATTGGGGAGACCGGCGTGGGAAAAGAAGTTCTTGCCCATGCTTTGTTCAGGCTCAGTCCTCAATACAAGAGCGTTTTCCTGCTGCTAGACCTGTTGAGGACTCGTCAGGATCAAGCCCTTGGCGGAGGAGATACTGATGGAGGTGGAAGCGACACCAACCTCACCCGAGAGCAGATTCGTCTGTTTTTTGGTTCGGAAGAGAAGATTGACGGGAATGGTTCGAAAACTACTCCAGGATATATAGAACTCACCGAAGACGGCACCTTGCTTGTTCGAGGCGTGGAACATCTGACAGCAGAAATGCAACGAGAACTTCTGCAGGCAGTTACAGGGGGCAACTTTCGACGATACAACGGCTCAACCCAGCAGCAGGCTCAAATCAGACTGATCGCGACCACGGCCTTGCCCGTTGCGGAAATTTCGCAGGACCGGCATCCGCTATTACATGGCCTGAAGGATCGTTCGCTGGTTATCCCTCCTTTAAGGACCCGGCGGCGGGAAATACCTGGCCTGGTTCAACATTATCTAAGTCAATACTGCCAGGAACTCCGCAAGGAGATCGCCAAGCTGCCGAAGGAAACGCTCAAAGCTCTGGTTAATTACTCGTGGCCCGGCAACGATGTGGAGCTTTCTACGACCCTGAAAAGAGCCGTCCTCGTCTCTGAAGGGGGCGTCCTAAGACCGCAAGATATCTATTTCGATCTCAAACGAGTCGAGGGCGAGGGGCGATTCAACCTTCTCAGATTGCAAGCAGTACGGCAAGCGGTGAGGAGTCCTCTTTTCCCTGCGATTTTCCAGAGCGCGGTAACGCCCTTCTTTTTCATCCTCCTTGTCCTGCTGTTCCTGGGTCCGGCCGACCCTATGAAGAATCCCGCGGCGCTCTTCAGTTGGGCTGTCGGATGGCCGACTCTCATCCTTGGGGCCTTTGTGTGGGCGCGCTTCTGGTGTTCTCTTTGTCCCATCGGAACCCTGAGCAAACTGGCCAAGAAGGTTTTCGCATTGGAACGGCCTTTTCCCCAGTTCCTGAAGAGCCGCAGCGACCTGGTCATCGTGGCTGCTGTTCTAGTTATTATTTGGTTTGAAACTGCCACCGACATTCGGAGTTCCCCGTTTAACGTCGGATTGCTTCTCTTAACTATGCTGGTTTCAGCGGTCATAGTCGGAGTCATTTTCGAGCGACAGTCATGGTGCCGCTATTTGTGCGGTCTCGGGGGGATGATTGGCATACTTGCAAAGACTTCTCCTTTGGAGCTTCGGGCAGATCGCAATGTCTGCATTTCCCAGTGCGTATCAAACGAGTGTTACCTGGGAACCCCTACAGGAGAAGGATGTCCATTTGGGCAAGTCGCTCCGAAACTCCACAGCAACAGGTATTGCAAGCTTTGCGGCCAATGTGTGAAGAACTGTCCGCATGGGGCAATAAACTTAAATCTCCGTATTCCTGGTAAAGAAATATGGGAGATGCGCCACACCAACACTCGCACGGCGTTCCTCATCATCGGTATGGCCAGCGGGTTACTGAGCGACATGCTGAGTAAGATGCCGATTTACCATAAGGTTACCGGATTCTTGCCCCTTCCGGAAATTGCGAAATTCACGATATTCTTTCTCGCACTTATATTGGGTTTTAACCTGATGCTGCTGCTCGCTACTGCTCTCTCGCACAAAATCTACCATGATTCCTTCACAGAGAATTACTCTCGATACGGCCTGGCCCTCCTGCCATTAGTTCTTACCGGTTTCTCCGCTTACCACCTTTATTACCTGATAAACCTTGGGGTTCATTTGCCGATGTTGGTCAGCCAAACCTTTCAGTTTGAGATATTCAGACACCTCATCATCACAGTGCCGCCGTGGCTAACCCATTTCTTTCAGGAGCTTCTCATTTGGATCGGACTGGTTTGGAGCCTTATGATAATGTACAGGCTCGGCAGCGCAGATCGAGAAGGTTTCTGGGGCTCTCTCTTCGGGATGCTGCCACATGGACTGTTGGCTGTCGCTATTGCGTGGTGCCTTCTAGAGACAACCACGGTGTTTTTCTACCATATTTAGAGCAGCTTCCCATGATCTGACCTTTCATGGGGCAATCAATCCCGCTGTGTGCGCGGGGCCACCATAGCGTCAGGCGCGGGAGCGGCCCGCCCGAATGGAGTTCAGGATGACGGCTCCGATCCCACACACTTGACAATAATTTCGGTAACTTTTTCTGAGAAGCCACAGGTCGAATCGGAGACGACTTGGGCGAATTATCGGGGTTTGATGAACATTCCATTTGACAGATCGGCAAGACTAAGCGATACTTCTGATCTTAATAAATACTTAATTCCCCCCTCAACGAAAATTCCATGGCGCCTGAAATCGACATAGGACAACGGATCAGATCGCATCGCCAGGGCAATCATTTGACTCTGAAACAACTCGCTGAAAAGGTCGGCTGCACTGACGCGTATTTGTCTCAGGTCGAGAATGGCCGAGTTTCTCCCTCAATAGCGAGCTTGAAAAGAATCGCCAGCGCGTTGCAGACAAAGATTACCGATTTTTTCGTGGAGAGCCAGGACGACGAGCCCGTGGTTCTCAGGCCGGACCAGCGGATAACGCTAACCCTGGATAGATGGAACGCTGAAATTCAGTCGCTGGTCGTGAATCCCAAGAACAAACGAATGCATCCGTTTTTCACTACTATTCAGCCCGGAGGAGGCTCCCACGGCCTTTACAGCCACGTAGGTGAAGAATTCGGCCTGGTTCTGGAAGGGGAACTGGAGATCGACCTTAACGGAACGATCCATCTGGTCAAGAAGAATGAGAGCTTTTACTACAATTCGTCCCAGCCCCATAGTTGGACGAATCCAGGTCAAAAGGATACCGTTGTGGTCTGGGTGATCAGCCCGCCCACGTTTTGATATTGAGTCGGCCTCGCTAGCGAGAAACCCGGAAGGGTTTCGTTAACTCAACGTACATGAATCAGAGGAGGGCAAGATGTGTCGCAGAGCTGTCATAATTGTGGCAATTGTGATTGTGGCCGGCCTATTGTTCGGAGTGGCCGCCGTTCAAGCTAAAGATGCTCGACCGTTTCGCATCGGCGTGTCTGTTTCATTAACCGGCGTTTTCGGGAAAGACGGCAGTCTTGTAAAAGACGCCTACACTCTCTGGAAGGACGTGGTGAATGCGAAAGGCGGCATAAACGGCCATCCCGTTGAGCTGATTTTCTACGACGACAAGAGCGACAGTTCCACCGGCGCAAAGTTAACGGAACAGCTCATAGTCAGTGATAAGGTGGATCTCCTCCTGGGAGGATTCGGGAGCAACGCACTCTTCGCTGACAGTCCCGTGGCTGAGAAGTACGAGTACCCGCTGATCAGTGGAGGCGCAAGCTCAAATAAACTGTTCGAAAGAGGTTTCAAGTATTATTTTTCCACCTTGGGCAAGGCTACCGAAGAAGTTCGAGGCTGCGTTGATATGTTTGGGACCGTGGAACCCAAACCCAAAACAGCCGCGATCATAGGTGCTGATATTCTGTTCACTTCGCTGGCGTGCGAAGGCTTCAAGAAATACTGTGCTGAAAACGGAATTAAAGTAATTCATTACGAGCTTTTTCCTATGGCCCTAGAGGACTACAATTCCTTGCTCGCAAAAGTTAAGAATAAGAATCCTGACATATTGCTGGTGGGATCTCATCTTCTTGTTGCTATGAAGACTATAAAGGCCATGAAGGAGATCGATTTCAGCCCGAAAGCAGTGGCCTTCAGTTACGGACCAACCGTGCCGAAGTTCATCGAGGACCTGAAAGGTGACGCAGAATACGTAATAGCGGCGTCGGAGTGGACGCCTAATATGCCCTACAAGGGCAAGGTCTTTGGATCGGCAGCGGATTTCGACAAGCTCTATTTTGAAAAGTTCAAGAGGCATCCGGACTATGTGGAAGCTGCCTCGGCCGGTGGGGCAGTTGCACAACAGATGGTTGTTGAAGAACTGGGTCTCAAACCGCCCCTCACCAAGAAAGACCGCGAAGCAATCATGGAAAAGCTCCACACCGGTACCTTTGACACATTTTACGGAAAAATCCACTTTGGACCTGACGGTGCCAACGTGGCCCACCCACCTGTGGCAGTTCAGATCCAGGATGGGAAGCTGAAAACCGTTTTCCCTGTAAAATACGCGGAATCCAAGATTTGGTATCCCTTCAAACCTTGGAAGAAACGATAAGGACTAAGTGAAAAAGGGAGACACAAATGGCTTTGCTACCTGAAGTCAGGCGGCATTACGGGAAATTGAAACTGCTGATAGACGGAGAGTGGGTGGATTCCAAATCCACCCACGTCCATGAAACTGTCAATCCAGCCACCGGAGAAGTTATCGCCGAGTTTCCCACAGCTACCGAAAAAGAAGCTAGAGCTGCAGTAGAAGCCGCCGGACGTGGCTTCGAAGCCATGAAAAAAATCCCCTTGCGCGAGCGCGCCAGGATGCTTTTTGATATGCGTCAGAAATTCGAGGAGCATTTTGACGAGCTGACCAGAGTGCTTACTCAGGACCATGGACGAACCATCAAAGAGTCCATCGGCTCGGTGCGTCGGGTGATTGAAAATATCGAATCAGCGTGCTCCGCGGCTTATGGCATGGCAGCCCGTAACGAACACATAGACGATCTGGCCAACGGCATCGATATGTGGCTAACATGGGAACCTGTAGGAGCTTTCCTGATTGTCACACCGGGAAACATTCCCATGCATGCATGGTCTTCCTTTGTGCCGTATGCCTTGGCAGCAGGGTGTTCGGTGGTGGTCAGCCCCAGCCGCCAAGACCCGGTCTCGGCTGAGTACATAGCCCGGGTTGCTCTGGAAGCTGGTTGGCCTAAGGGAGCGATCAACCTGATTCACGGGGGCCGAGAAATCAACAACTACATACTTCGGCAGCCGGAAATCCGAGGCATGGGCTTCATCGGGTCGACACGTGCCGGCTGGGAGCTTTTTAAACTCTGCGGCGAGCTCGGCAAGAATTCCTCTATCAACGGCAACGGGAAGAATACCGTGGTAATCATGCCCGACGTCGATATAGTGAACATCGTTCCTTATGTCCGCCAGGGGTGCTTCGGCATGACGGGTCAGCGCTGCCTTGGTTCAGACAACGTGGTGGTTGTAGGTAACGTGTACAACGAATTCAAACGCCGATTCGCCGACGAAGCTCGGAGTATGAAGCTTGGCTATGGTCTGGATGAATCAACGGCCATGGGGCCGTACTGCACTGCAGCAGGTCGAGACAAAGTCGCGGTCTGGGTCCAACGCGCCCTGAATGAGGGCGCGGCCATGGTTCACGATGGGCGAGTTTTGGGACAGGAAATGTCTCGTGGCTTTTTCATGGGCCCCACCATCGTAGAGAATATTCATCCCGACATGGAAGTCGCGAAGGAGGAGGCCTTTGGCGCTGTTGCCGGCCTTATTCGCGCAGAGAGTCTCGATCAGGTGATCGAGTGGATCAATACCAAGACCGACTTGGGTCATTCCGCTTGCGTCATGACGGGAAGCGGGCGAGAGGCACGGAAATTCGCACGGGAAGTGAACGTAGGCAATGTTGGCATTAATGTTGGCGTTCCTCAACCGTACGCTTTCTTCCCGCTTGGTTCTAAACGCAAATCATTCCTGGGAGGGGCCAAAAGCAGGATGGCATCCATGAGGCTCTTTTTGGATGAAAAAACGGTTACCGCGCGGTGGGTATGACTCCGGCCCGACTGAGTTGAAACATAGGCGCTAATTTGAGGGCATTTTCGTCACCCTTGAACAGGTCCAAGGTGCCAGAAGCCGTCAAAGTCCCCCTTTTGTAAAGGGGGGAACAAAGCGGCAAGTTGGTCCGAAACCGTTCATCAGGAATACCGTTTACCTGGTCTATGGCTTAGCCGGCAGGGACGCCTGCCCTACTATGACCCGGTAGGACCGGCCTCCGCGCCGGTTACAAAATCTGAACCCTATTCGCCGGCATTTCAGGAAATGAGTACCGTCTTACTCCAAGCGATTATAAACGGGCTGCTCTTGGGCGGAGTGTATGCTGCCTACTCAGCCGGATTTTCCCTGATCTTCGGGGTCATGGGCGTGGTGAATCTGGCTCACGGCGAATTGGTAATGCTGGGGGCCTTCACTTCGTATTGGATGTTCGCATACCTCAATATAGATCCCTACTGGACAATTCCCTTCGCCATGGGCTTGCTGTTCGTATTCGGTTACCTGGTGCAGAAATACATAATAAATCGTGTGATTGAGCAGCCGCACATAATGAGCTACATCCTGACCTTCGGAATTCACCTCATGGTAGCCAATCTGGCCGTGAAGCTCTGGACGCGCGATTTCAGGTCTGTGACCACCTCCTATTCAGGGTTAAACGCAGCCTTTTGGGGCCTTAATGTGCCTTTATCCAGGCTGATCACTTTTTGCTTGGCCATCCTGGTCATCGCCTTGCTGTGGTTTTTTTTGGCCCGTACCGAAACCGGACGCGCAATCCGCGCTACCTCTATGGACAAAGACGTGGCGCGGCTCATGGGGGTCAATATCCGAGAAATCTATGCCATTACCTTCGGTATTGGAGCTGCCGTCACAGGGTTGGCAGGCGCTTCGATGAGTCCGTTTGTGATCATCTTTCCGGAGATGGGCCTGCAGTACACAATAATCGCGTTCTGCGTAGTGGTGCTGGGAGGTATGGGCTATATGCCCGGGGCGCTCTGGGGCGCGTTGATCCTCGGTGTGGCCCAATCCCTGACCGCGACCTATCTGAACGCGGGACTCTCAGTGGCCATTACCTTCTTGATCCTATTTTTCATGTTGATCTTTAGGCCCACCGGTATTGTGGGCAAAGGTCTAGTCACATGAACCCTTTGTCGGCGATGAAGCGGCCTGTAGCTTCCTGAATCCTATGCGCCTCGATAGGTCAATGAAAAAATTCTGGATATACTTTATCTCCTTTTCTGCGGCAGTGGCTCTGTTTCCGCTGGTGATTACTTCTGAATACGCTCTGCGCGTCGCGGCCATAGTGCTCCTCTGGATCGGCATGACCGGCTGCTGGAACCTGATGAGCGGATACACGGGCTACATTGATTTCGGGCCTGTGGTCTATTTCGGCCTGGGCTCGTACGCTACCGCCATTCTAATGACCAAGTGGGCGTTCCCGTTTGTCCCGTCGGTCATCGTTGCCGGAATAGTGGCTGCTATCATAGCCATCCCCATCGGTATTCCGACTTTGCGTCTCAAAGGTGCTTATTTTGCCATCGCTACCTTCGCGTTCGCTGAAACGATGAAGGAGGTTGCACTTGAGTTCGATCGGACGTTCGGCGTTACCTTTTTCGAGGGAAGTAATGGCATTACCCTGCCTCTGAGCCGTCATAGCAATCTGTTCTTCTTCTACTGTATTCTGGCGGTGACGTTCGTGGTCGTGCTTCTCCATTACAGCATTGAACACTCAAAATTCGGGTACGGGCTCAAAGCCATTCACGAAGCTGAGCAAGCGGCAGAAATCGCCGGGGTAAACACCACGTGGCTAAAACTGAGGGCGTACGTGACCAGCGCGTTTTTTCTCGGATTATTAGGCGGCATCGAAGCCTATTGGATCACGTACATCACTCCCGCGGACGTTTTCAGCGTTCACAAGACGGTGCAGATGGTCATAATGACCCTACTCGGAGGCATGGGGACCTTTCTCGGACCCATTGTGGGCGCTTCCTTTTTGACTCTCCTGTCAGAGTACTTGGGCGCCACATTTGTGGAAGATTACATGATCCTGGTAGGAGCCATTATCATTATCATCGTTCTCATTATGCCCAAGGGCATAATAGGAACCATAAAGGATCGGAGCGGCATTCGCTTCATTTGACGAACGTGCCGACAGCTTTCCATAAAGCGTAACTGTTTACCGGAAACTTTGTGACCGGTGCGGAGGCCGGTCCTACCGGGCCCACAGTAGAGCCGGCGTCCCTGCCGACCAAGCCGGTTTTCTTGCTGAACAGTTACCACAAAATGTTTCACGATGGGCCGGTGCATGGTTATCCTTGAATGCAGCAACGTCACCAAGCGCTTCGGAGCTCTAACAGCCGTTGAGATGGTGAGCTTTTCCCTTAACCGGGGAGAAATCCTCGGTATGATCGGCCCCAATGGAGCAGGAAAAACCACGCTGTTTAACTGTCTAATTGGCGTCTACCGCCCGGATCACGGCCGAGTCCGCTTCAATGATCTCGAAATAGCAGGGATGAGGCCTCACAGAATTTGTCGGCTGGGAATGGCCAAGACATCTCAAATCATGGAACCTTTTCGAGCCATGACGGTGTTCGAGAACGTCCTGGTTGGCGGACTGCACGGCGGCCAGCTCAATATGTCCCAAGCCAAGCGGGAAACCGCAAGCGTCCTGGAACTGGTAGGACTGTCCGAACACAGCAACAAGCCTTCTACTTCCCTCTCCGTTCCTGCCCGAAGGCGGTTGGAGTTGGCACGGGCTCTGGTCACGGGTGCGCAGGTGCTGCTTCTAGACGAAAATATGTGCGGACTCAACCCACACGAAATCGATGAAGCCCTGGAACTCTTGCGCAAAATTCGTGACTCGGGGAAATCGCTCATCGTTGTCGAACACATCATGCGCGCGGTCATGGGTATATCGGACCGGATCATTGTGCTGAACTACGGAGCCAAGATAGCTGAAGGCATGCCCCGCGACGTAGTAAACGACGAGCAAGTAATCCAAGCTTACTTGGGTGACAAGTCCTCTTCCGGCTCCCTGGCATAGAACCCGAAAGGCATGAATCAAGTGCTCTTGAAAATCGACCGGATCAACGTTTCTTACAAAGATGTTCAAGTATTGCATGACGTGAGCCTCGAAGTAAGTAAAGGAGAAATAGTCACGGTCATCGGCCCCAACGGAGCCGGCAAGAGCACTCTCATGAATACCGTGGTCGGCTTTCTGCATCCGGGGACGGGATCGATCAGCTTTGGCAGCCGCTCTATCGAGCGTGAGCCGCCCGAAAAGCTGGTTCAGCTTGGTCTCACCATTGTGCCCGAAGGGGCTCGAGTCTTTTCAGAGATGAGCGTCATAGACAATCTGAAAATGGGTTCATACGTGAAGACTGCGCGCGTGGAAAGAGAAAAGACGCTGGGAGAGGTCTTCAGTTTCTTTCCAAGGCTCCATGAACGCATGCACCAGAAAGCCGGGACCCTGAGCGGAGGAGAACGACAAATGCTGGCCATCGGGCGGGCCTTAATGTCCAGGCCTTCATTGTTGCTGCTCGACGAACCCTCCTTGGGGCTCGCACCCATCCTGGTGTCCAAGGTTTTCGAGACCGTCAAGGAAATTGCAGCCACGGGTCTGACCGTACTGTTGGTGGAGCAGAATGTTCACGCTTCGCTGGAACTGGCGGATCGCGGGTACGTGCTGGAAAACGGACGCGTGATAATGGAAGGGCCTGGCTCGGGACTTATAAGCAACGCGCACATCCGGAAGTCATATCTCGCTATATAAGAGGACAATCTTGATGGACGAAAATCCTCAAAAACCCGTCACACCTTTCGTTACGATCAGCTTTACGGTGAACGGAAAGTGTGTGCAGATAGATGTGAAACCTTGGGACACGGCTCTTGGGGTGCTCAGAGATCAACTAGGCATGAAGGGTACTAAGGAAGGCTGCGGTATCGGCGAATGCGGAGCCTGCACTATTCTGGTGGATGGGCTCGCTGTGGACTCGTGCCTCATGTTGGCTCCAAAGTTGGACGGCAAGCAAGTGGAAACGGTTGAAGGGCTGCGCCAGGGCGAGACTCTCCACCCGCTTCAAGAAGCCTTTATAGCTCGGGGAGCAGTTCAATGTGGGTATTGCACACCTGGCATGCTGATGTCCGCTAAGGCTCTTCTGGACCGAAACACTAGCCCGGACCGCAACGAATTGGTGGGAGCGCTTGCCGGCAATTTGTGCCGCTGCACCGGCTATGTTCAAATCATGGAGGCAGTTGAAGAGGCTGCGAAAACGCTGCGTGAAACCAAGGCATCATCGTAGCGAGGAACATTGAATTCATGAGATCCCACTTTGAATACATCCAGCCTCGCTCCCTGAAGGAAGCTTTAGCCTTTCTCGGCGAATGCGGCTCGCAAACTTCGATACTCGCCGGCGGAACCGATCTCATGATTGCTGTCAGAAACGGGGACATGGCTGCCAGATACGTGATGGATGTTTCCCGACTCGACGAGTTACGGACGCTCGAGGCGGCGGACGGGGTTCTTTGGGTCGGAGCGGCTGTAACCTATACTGAAATCATGGGCAACCCCCAGATAGCCCAATGGGCGCCGATACTGGCGCATGCCGCCGGGTATGTAGGGAGCGTTCAAATCCGCAATGTGGGAACCCTCGGCGGGAATGTTGCCAATGCTTCGCCGGCCGCAGACAGCGTGCCGCCCATGATCGTCCATCGGGCTCGTGTGCATATTCAGTCCGCCTCGTCGGAACACCAAGAACCTTTGGAAAACGTTATCATCGGGCCGTATCGCACCAACTTGAGACCCGATGAACTTATAACCGGATTTGCTCTGGAGCCATTGGGAGAAGGGTACAACTGGAACTTTCAAAGGGTCGCCAGACGGAGGGCCCTGTCGGTGGCAAGAATCAACGCGGCGGCAATAGGACGGCTGGACTCACGAGGCAAGGTAGAAGATTTGAGGCTTTCGGTTGGGTCGATTACCCCCGAGCCTTCGAGAATGACCGCAGCGGAAGAACACTTGAAAGGTGAGGTCCCAAATCCCTTGCTCATACGAGAGGCCGCGGAAAAGGTATCCAAGGAGATGGTCCACAGGAGCGGGATGCGCGCTTCGACTGAATACAAGCGTCCTGCCGTAGAGGGGCTGGTGATAAAGGCGCTGACCGAGCTATTTCTCAAGCAGAGTTCCGATGCACAATAAAATCCTGAAGACAGTTGGTACTAGCGTTCAAAGAGTGGGAGCCTTGGAGCGGGTCACTGGTGAGGCATTATTCGCCGCCGATCGGCACATTGAAGGAGCCGTAACGCTTATGGCGGTGCGAAGCGATCGGCCCCATGCCCGAGTTGCCGGTATCGACCTGTCACGGGCATTGGAAGTACCCGGTTGCCTACGCATCTTCACCGCGCATGACATTCCCGGGCGCAACCGTCTCGGTATCATCACTAAAGATCAACATCTGCTGGCTGAACATAAGGTGAGATGCGTCGGTGATCCCATAGCATTGGTTGCTGCCGAAACTCCGGAGGCCGCACAGCGCACGGTAGAGTCCGTACGTGTTTCTTACGAGAACCTGCCACCGGTTTTCGATCCGGAAGAAGCGTTGAGACCTGGAGCACCTGGGATTCACGAAAGCGGGAATTTGCTTGGGAGACGCGTGGTAAAACGAGGCAATCCTGATGCTGCTTTCAAAAAGGCCGATGTAGTCGTAGAACGCATCTATACCACCCCTTATGTCGAACATTCATACTTGGAACCGGACGCGGGGCTGGCCTACATGGAGCCGGACGGAACGCTTGTGATCCACGCATCCACACAGAATCCCCATTATGACCAAAAAGATGTCGCTAATTTGTTGGGGATTGAAGAAAGCAGGGTAAGAATCCTCCAGACAGCCACAGGTGGCGGGTTTGGTTCTAAGTTGGACATGAACGTGCAGGGCTTCGTCGGGTTGGCGACATATCTCTTGAACAGGCCCACACGCATGGTTTACACGAGAGAAGAAGCCTATCTGTGCACCTCGAAACGCCATCCCTTAAAGATTTATTACAAGAGCGCCGCCACTCGAGACGGCAGGCTTATTGCCGCGGACATCCGAATCATCGGTGACACTGGGGCTTATGCGTCTTACGGGTTGGCTGTAGTTACACGTTCAGCGGTTCATGCCACCGGGCCTTACGAAGTTCCCAATCTCTACTGTGAATCGCTGTTCGCGTACACCAACAATCCCATGGCCGGGGCTATGAGGGGCTTCGGCGTCCCTCAGGTAGCCTTCGCGCACGAATCGCAAATGGATCTGCTCGCCGAAGCGCTCGGCATAGACCCACTGGAAATCCGGCTCAGGAATTGCTATCGGATCGGTTCTCTTACAGCCACAAAACATGAACTCATGGCAAGTGTCGGGATAAAGGCCACGCTGGATGCAGTAGCTCCCTACTATCGCAGAAGCGCCGAAGATGAGAAGGCTGCCCCCGAACCGCACATTAGGAGGGGAGTCGGCCTGGGGTCCATGTTTTATGGCATTGGCAACACAGGGGTGCAAAATCCGGCTACTGCGCACATAGAACTGACCGAGGACGGGCGCGTAACCTTATTTTCCGGAGCTGCGGACATGGGCCAGGGTTGCTCGACGGTACTTACTCAAATCGCCGCGGAGGAATTGGGTCTAAGCCTTGAAGATATTCGTCTGGTGGCGGCAGACACGCTGCTCACTGCTTCTGCCGGGGCATCCTCAGCCAGCCGTCAGACATACATTTCCGGCAATGCCGTTCTGGAGGCTGCGAAAAAACTGAAGGATGTGCTCCTGACCGAGGCAGCCATGATTCTCAGGATCGACCGCGCAGACCTGGCTCTAGAGGCCGGTCGCGTCTATTCACGATCCGAGCCTGCGAAGACTGTCTCATTTGAGCGCATCGCACAGCGCGCGCGTCGCACCGGGCTGCCTCTCAAATGGCAAGGATATTTCGATCCTATCACGACTTCTCTGGACTCCGAGACCGCCGCGGGAATCCCGTATGCTACCTATGCCTTTGCCACTCATGTCGCGGAGGTTGAAGTGGACATGCTGTCGGGTGAAGTGCACGTTTTGAGAGTCGTTGCAGCTCATGACGTCGGCAAGGCGATTAATCCACGGAACGTGCACGGCCAGATTCACAGTGGCGTTGCAATGGGGCTTGGCTTTGCCCTGATGGAGGAATTTATTCCCGGAAAGACTGAATCCATGAAGGATTATCATATACCTTCCTGCGCAGATATGCCGGAAGTGGTTTCCATTATTGTGGAAGACCCCGAACCTACCGGTCCCTTCGGGGCCAAAGGTGTGGGAGAGCCTGCGCTCATTCCGACGGCTCCTGCCATATTGAACGCCATTGCGGATGCCCTGGGCGTTCGAATCTACGATCTGCCGGCTAACTTGGAACGGGTCATTAAAGCTGCTTCAATCACGAAACGGGTCCAAGCTCCTGAGGCACCCACGAGGGGCGCCCCTACAATGGATTCTCGCGTGTGCGGGAATGACGGCAACGGTACCAGAATACGGGAAAGAATCTAGGCCCCAGGGTACTGAGCCGTGCGGCGCGCGGCCGAACATATATACACAAGGAGGGCTCATGCCAGGCACTCTCATTAAGGGTATAGGGACGCTCATAAGCGGTGACATCAACAACCCCATCCTGAATGCAGACTCCATATTTGTTTCGGAAGGCAAAATAGCTAAGATCGGAAAAGCGGCAGATCTTGAAAAGCTTGAGCCGGAAAGCGTCATTGATGCTTGCGGAAGCACCATAACCCCCGGCCTAATCGATTCCCATTGCCACGTCGTCTTTGGCGATTATACCCCGCGCCAGCATCAGGTCGGTTTCCTGGAGAGCGAGGTTCACGGTGGCGTTACAACGATAATATCCGCCGGTGAAGTTCACCTGCCCGGTAGGCCCAAAGACCCGGCTGGAACCAAGGCGCTCGCAATCCTTGCCGCCAAGTCGTTTGCCAATTTCAGACCCGGTGGTGCAAAGATCCTCGGAGGCTCCGTGATCCTGGAAAAGGGGCTGACTGAAGAGGATTTTGCAGAGATGGCCCGCGAGGGCGTGAAAGTGGTCGGCGAAATCGGTCTGGGGTCCGTGAAACTCCCGGAAGATGCGGCCCCTATGGTTAAGTGGGCCAAAAAGCACGGAATGGTGGTGCTGATGCATACCGGAGGCACTTCCATCCCAGGTAGTGACACTGTCACAGCGGCTCACGTGATTGCAGCGGACCCACACGTCGCCTGCCATGTCAATGGAGGGCCAACGGCGGTTTCTCCCGAGGAAATCCGCAAGCTTGTTCAGGAGACCACGTACGTTCTCGAGCTTGTGCATTGCGGCAATCCGAAAGCTATGCTTGAGGCCCTTGACCAGGGAGTTAAGCACAACGCATTGGCTCGGTTTATTATCGGGAATGACGCTCCGTCGGGGACCGGAGTTGTGCCCCTTGGCGTTCTAAGGGTGATCTGCATGGCTGCTTCTCTTACCGACGTTAAGGCCGAGCAGGCTCTCTGTATGGCCACGGGGAACACCGCCAAGGTATTCGGCCTGAACACCGGCTTCGTACGCGAAGGTCTGGCAGCGGACCTGGTGGCAATGGATGCCCCGATGGGCTCGGTAGGCGCAGACGCGTTACAGGCCATCGAGGCCGGTGACGTGCCTGGAGTTTCCATGGTCATGATCGACGGTAAGATAGAAGTGAAGGTCAGCCGAAATACTCCACCGGCAGTGAGAAAAGCCAAGATAGTTTAGTCTCGGCTTGTTTGTCTATGAGAAAGAATCGGATAGGCACATGCAGGTAATCATTGAAAAGTGCAAGGGCTGCGGGGCCTGCGTTCTGGATTGCCCGCAGCAAGCAATATCCTTAACCAAAAGGAAAGCTGTAATTGGGGATGCATGCTCTCAGTGCGGCGCGTGCCTCAAGGGCTGCCCCGAAGAAGCGATATTCTCTGAGGACGCTCCCTCGCCGGGGGCTGCAACTTGTGAAGCCTGCCCCATACGATGCCGCATCAAAGAAGGTTACACCGGCGCCTGCCAGCGGTTCATGAATCGCGGCGGTAATCTTGAACGGACCATTTCTCTTCAGACGTACGAGGAAGTCAAGCACTTGGTCGGGCCTGATTGGGAGTCCGCGATTCGGCGACCGCTAATCACCGGTATCGGCGCGGGAACAACATACCCGGATTGCAAACCAGCGCCTCATATCGTTCAGTCAAAGGCAGACGGTGTTGACGTGGTCACCGTGGTCACCGAAGCCCCGCTGAGCTATTCCGGCATAAAGTTGAAGGTGGATACCGATTCGACCATCGGGCAGGAAGGAGCCGGCATATTCTTTAGGAAGAAGAAGGTCGGTCATCTCACCACGGAGGAATACGGATCGAAAATCCTTTCTATAGGTGGGGCTAATCTGCTGACCAGCGCCGACGGTCTGACTGTGGCGAGGCTGATATCCGACCTCGCGAACCGCAAAACGGTCAAACTTCGTATTGAAGAAGGTAGCCGACTCGAACTTCAGGTAGGAAACCACCCGATCATTGATGGACAGGTGGACGAAGTGATGCGCGTCGGCTGCGGGAGCGCTACACTGGGGCTGTTTGCTAACATTTTCAAAGACGTAGCCGATGAGGTGATAGTGCTGGACTCCCACCTGACAGGTTTGATGAGCGAACACGCAGCCGGGCTGTATGTGGGGGCGCAGCCTAGCGGAATAAACCTGCGCTTCAAACGGAGCACGCCGGGCAGGTATTTTGGCGATCACGGCAAAGGCTGGGGTGGCACCTCGATAGTTGCCCCTCCGGATGTCATAGAATCGATTGACATGAAACTGGCCAGGCCCGGAATGAGAGTTCTCATTACTGAAACTACAGGCCGTAAAGCCGCTTTCCTGGAGCTGAAAGCGGACGGAAGTCTGAAGGAGATTGCCATTACTCCGGAAGCTCAGAGGGCTGTCGCAGAACTGGCCGCCACGTGCGAGGAATCCAGAGTTTCAGGCATATATTGCGGAGGCTCGGGAGGAAGCGCCCGTGCAGGCGTAACGCGCTACCCCATAAAGCTTACACGTGCAGTACATTCCATGAGGGCGCGCTTGACCGTTGGCGGAGCTCCTACGTTCGTGCTCCCGGGAGGCGGGATAAATTTTATGGTAGATGTTGAAAAGGTTATGCGCGGAGCGTTCACCTGGGTTCCGACGCCCGCTACTGTGTGTCCGATTGAGTACACTATGACGCTCGAAGACTTTCGCGCTATGGGTGGCCATCTGGAAGCTATGAAACCATTTCTTCCAAAGGAATAGAGTGCGGAACCACTGGGAGAGCAGGATCCTTACACTCGGGGATGGCACGGTGCTCGTCGAATGCGGGCCCATGCGCATGTTTATCGAAGGATATTTAAAGGGGGCCAGTCAACCTCAAATTTGTCTGAGGGCCGCGCAGGAAGCAATTGAGTTTTTGGAGCAAGTGGCAGATCATAGACCGGAGATTCAGGCCCCTGCCCTAACGCTGCCCGCACCGCCGGCGGATCTGTTGATTCACGAAATGTGGAAAGCTGCACGTGAGATAGGAGATGAAGATCTCACTCCAATGGCAGCGGTGGCCGGCACTATTGCGGATGCGACCGCGGATTTCCTTGCAATTCACCATCTGAACAAAATCGTGGTAAACAATGGTGGGGATGTGGCACTACGCTTGATGCCCGGAGAGGAGGTAGTGGTGGGAATCCGGCCTGATGTGAACGGCACTCAGGTAACGCGCCGGGTTCTGATCACCGCGGAAATGAATGTAGGTGGAATATGTACGAGCGGGCTCGGAGGTCGAAGTTTTACTCGCGGAGTGGCTTCCGCGGCTACCGTCTTCGCCCCGCGGGCTTCAGTGGCCGACGCGGCTGCAACGGCGGTGGCCAACGCCACGTACATTCATGGCCCTGCAGTTCACAGGTGCAGAGCCGACTTGATCGATCCAAACACTGACCTGCGAGGCGTACAGATCACCACTTCGGTGGGAGAACTGACGGGCAACGAGATCCACAGGGCTCTGAAGCAAGGTGTCGAACGCGCCGAACAACTGGTACATCGCGATATTGTCGTGGGAGCTTGTGTGGCAGTTAAGGGCCGAATGCAGTGTACAGCGGCTTTCTAACGGTAAATAGTAAAACAGGACGTCCCCGTCTTACGAAGAGTCTCCACGATTCTTCTTCTGTTGGACCTGCCAATATGAATAGGAGTAAAGAATATGGAAACAATGCAGGTGAAAACAAGATCGCGAATTGAGTTTGTGGACATCACATCTCGTGTTAAGGAAGCAATTTCGAAAAGCGGAGTTAAAGAAGGTGTCGCTGTAGTATATGTTCCCCACACTACGGCGGCGGTCACTATCAACGAAGCCGCGGATCCTGCAGTCGTTCAGGACATAGCAGAGAAGCTCTCCCAATTAGTTCCCCATGACAAGTCCTATCGCCACACCGAAGGGAATGCCGACGCGCATATAAAGACCACTCTCGTGGGGAGTTCAGTGCATTTGATCGTTTCCGGCGGGTCCGCGGTCCTCGGAACATGGCAGGGCGTATTCTTCTGCGAGTTCGACGGCCCGAGAACACGAAAGGTTTTGGTCAAAATTCAAGCTGACTAAGTTCACGATGACGTGAATACGATCGCGTATTCTGGTGTGCTCGATGCCCGCGGTCGGAATACTGTGCTGGTAGGACCGGCCTCCGCACCGGTCGATCCTAAGCCGCCGGCACGGAGAAACTGTCTCAAAACTATTTTGATGGCCAGAATCGTGCCACGATGGCAGCCCGGCGCTAAAGCACCGGTCTACTTTCTATCGCCCCGATGGGGCTCAAACGAAAGCGTCCCGGAGGGACGAGGGACAGTAGCCCGGTAATTCATTGCCGGGAAAGAGGGTCATCGTGCCACGAATCTCGCCCACACCTCCATTTTGAGACAGTTTCCGGAGGCCGGCGCTACCCATGCAATTTTTCTCGTTCCCAGGCTCTGCCTGGGAATGCCTTGGCGAGGCTCTGCCTCGACTACGATAATGAAATGAAGTAAATTTGGGGGCTGAGCCCGCGAGACATCGGTTCCCAGGCGGTCCCGCGAGACGCGGGATTGGAAACCAGAACTCTGAGAGTCGAACCAAAGCCCGCGAGAGGATTTCAGAGGGTGAATGTGACTGATACGGTGGAAATATTCACTGACGGAGCGTGCAGCGGAAACCCGGGCCCTGGCGGGTGGGCTGCGCTTCTGCGATATCAAGGGGTCGAAAAGGCGATAAGCGGCGGCCAGCACAGTACGACGAACAACCGTATGGAAATGATGGCAGCCATCATGGCCCTCGAGGCGCTCAAGCGTCGATGCAAGGTTACCATCACGACCGATTCCCAGTACTTGATGAAGGGGATCACTGAATGGCTAATGAACTGGAAGAAGCGGGATTGGAAGACGGCACAGAAGACTCCTGTCAAGAATGCCGACCTTTGGAAGCGCCTTGACGAGGTCGCATCTCGCCACGAAGTGCAATGGCGGTGGGTTAGAGGGCACAACAACCATAACGAGAACGAGAGAGCCGATGCTCTCGCTAGAAAGGAGATAGAGAAACTTCTTCACAAGGGAGGACGACAAGGAACGAGTTAGGTGATTGGTATGGATGCAAGTACGGGTAAGGTGCTGTGGCTGTATGACAGATTTTGAAACAAAAGAATATTCCTGGCAATCCAGTCTGATTCTGCCTGCTATGGTGGTGCTAACGGGAATTCTGGCTGTATTCGGCGCCGTTGTGTTCAGGGTACTTATTGGTTTGTTCCACCGGCTGATATATTTCCAATCAGGCGACTTCAGGCAAATAGTACCATTTATTGCCGGTTGGCGAGTGGTTCTTGGCCCTGGAATTGGCGGAGCCGTGGTTGGTCCTTTTGGTGTATTTCTTGGCGAGAGAAGCCAAAGGTTCTGGGGTCCCCGAAGTAATTTATGCAGCAGCTTTTGGCAGGGGCATCATCCGAAAACGAATCGTATTGGTCAAGGCTGTCGCTTCAGCGATCTGCATCGGCTCAGGTGATTCAGCTGGCAGGGAAGGTCCTGTAATCCAAATAGGCAGCGCAATCGGTTCCGCTCTGCGGCAGTCGTTAAGACTCTCGCCGCAGCACTTGTGCGTGCTGGTGGGCTGTGGCGCCGCAGCTGGAATAGGTGCGACGTTCAATGCTCCGATTGCGGGAGCGATCTTTGCTCTTGAAATAGTGTTGGTCAATATTACTTAGTCCACTGTAGCACCAGGTACCTGCTTTCGCCGGTTCTAGGCACGGTGGTCGCTCATACGTTCCTGTGGGACACTTCTCTGTTTCAGATTCCATCATATACCTGGCAGTCCGCTTTGGAACTGCCTTCTTACTTCGTGTTGGGAGGAGGGGCGGGCCTGGTGGCTGTTGCATTCACAATATCTCTCTGCATGATGGAGAACCTCTGGAATTCTTTCAAGATTCCTGAATACTGCAAAGCATCGCTGGGTGGCCTAGGAGCCTGTCGCGCAACCTCAATCGTCGGTGCTATCGTGCTACGCGGAGGTTCCACTCATTGTTCCGTTACCTCACCCCGGCTCCTAGGAGTCTGACATACTAAGTTTTTTCCTTGGCAGCCTCTGAGAGATCCCGACACAATAGTCGCCATCGTGCCACGAATTCGGGAAAGCATTGCGTTACGCAACAGCCTCCTAGTCGTGGGTTGTTTGGGTTTCATTTTCCTCAGGTAATGGGACTCGGTTACCCGACCATTGAAAAGATTTTGTTGGGACAAGAAATCTGGAGCCTGCTGCTGATCTTGCTCCCTCTCAAGATCCTAGCCACTGCCGTAACCTTGGGCTCAGGAGGTTCAGGAGGCATATTGGCTCCTTCGTTTTTTATGGGTGCCGCGCTTGGTGGCCTTTTCGGATTTGGCGTCAACTCTGTGTTTCCTGAGTTTGCCGCCCCTGTGGGGGCTTATGCGCTGGTCGGAATGCGTGCTGTGGTTGCAGGTACTACTCTTGCACCGCTACAAGCTCTCGTTATGGTGCTCGAGATGACCAGGAATTATGAAATGATTCTGCCGCTAGCGCTCTGCTGTGCAATTTCAACATTTGTTGCTTATCGAATAAAGAGGCAGTCAATTTAGACGCTCAAACTCTTTCGCCGTGTGAGATCCACCGCCGTGAACATGTGAGTAACATGCTCCTCCAGCAATGGTAGCCGGTTCTGCACAATTATTTGGGGTCAGCCAATTTTTTTTCGCTCCCAGCCTGCACGGCTATCAACGTACGGCAGAGCTTCCTTTCTGCCGCTCTGATTTTGCAGAGTTTTTCGTCACTGAGTGTCGAGGGGCGAAAACAATCATAGGCCAAGAGAGTTTCCCCTG
>CAVSPC010000040.1:0-134958 GCA_963729795.1 uncultured delta proteobacterium
GGGTCATGCACAATCCCACCAATTCATCTTCAAAGCGTGATTCGAGCCTCACAGCTATTGATCCGACGTGGCGGCAGAGGAAGACAGAGCATGAGTGAAATCAAGCTATTCAGAATAGACGGCCAGTTGGCTGCCGAGGTCCCGGCTTACGCTGGTGGACTGGAAAAATCTCTTCAGACGCTTCTTGAGAATAACCTTGAGCCAATGCTCGCCGTGAAGTTCATCCGTTCGGAGTATTCGACCGGCAAGACTCATGGTGGCAGAATCGATACTCTTGGCATTGACGAGAACTTGTGCCCAGTGATTATCGAATACAAGCGGGCAGTGACCGAGAACGTTATCAACCAGGGGCTCTTCTATTTGGACTGGCTGCTGGACCACAAGGCAGACTTCAAGTTCCTGGTTATGGAGGAACTGGGCAAGGAATCGTCCGACGAGATCGATTGGACTGGTGTTCGTCTGATATGCATTGCGGGGGATTTTACGAAATATGACATGCATGCCGTAAAACAGATCAATCGCAATATCGATCTAATTCGGTATCGTCGCTTTGGAAGTGATCTCTTGGCGTTGGAACTTGTTCATAGGACTAGCGCGAGCATGGACTGGAGCCCAAACACGGAGATTGAAATAACCAAACCGAAGAAATCTGCTGACAAGACTGTGAGTCAGTGGCTGCAGGAGCTTGACGGTCCAATGAAGGACTTGTACGAATCGCTCAGAGCATTCTTGTTAGCCATGGGGGATGACGTACAGGAGAAACACCTGAAGCTGTACGTAGCCTTTCGGCGGATCAAGAATTTTGCCTGCGTCGTTTTTCAGAAGAAGGCTCTCTTGCTTTACCTGAGATTAAACCCTGATTCGGTGGGACTCGAAAAGGGTTTTTCCAGAGACGTTCGCTCAATAGGACATTGGGCCACGGGCGATCTGGAAGTCACCGTTGCCAATGAGGATGATCTGCGAAAGGCCGAGAACTTGCTTGCCAAGAGCTACGAGGAGTCCTGATTCTCTGGCTTTGTCTCCCCTATCCTATCAGCCCACAATTTCCATCAGCTTCCCATAGCTGGTCACAATGTCATACTTCACATGTTCGGGATTAATCCTGCGGTTAATCTCCTTGAAGAACTCGCGGGCGCATTCGATTTTCGTATGCTCGATTGCCCGCAGTTCCATGCTTGACATGGAGCCTTTGGTCTCAGCGACGAAGTAGATGTGTTTGACCGAGCCTTCCTTGAAGGATATGGCCCAGTCCGGGTTGTAGTCGCCGACGGGAGTCGGAATCAGGAATCCACGGGGAAGCTTTGCATAGACGACCACTTCGGCGCTTGAGTCCAGTTCCTTAACAAAAGCCCGTTCAACCTTGGAGTCGGTGATCACGTAATCATAGATATGGTTTCTCAGCTTCTCGCTGGCTTTGGTGAAGTCCTGCTTGCTTTGGCCTGCAGTGAAGATGTCGATATCATGGGTCTGGGCGATGCTGTCGTAACTCAGCCGTTCAATGATGATCGTGGCCTTCTGTTCGTTGATAAGCCGTGAGCTTTCCGCAATGAAATGCTCCGGGTTCTGTTTGAATTGCTTGAACACCGCAGCCAGAACGCCGCCCAATATCTCAGCGATTGTCTTTCTTGTCAGTTGGGTGTTTTCGGCAATTTTGCCGAGCAGATCATAGGTGACCATAGAATGTATTGATGCATTATGGGTTTCGACCGACGTGTTGGTCAGTGCGAATCCTTCACCGCTTCTGAGCTGGGCATCGGTAATCTGATCACCCTGCACGCCACTTTGGATGGTGTACTGCAGTGGAGTCACCCGCAGCTCTTTGTCCAGAGCCTCGATGCTTTTCCGGATGAGTTCGTTGGAATCGAATTCAACACGGTAGATCGCCCTCTGATTGATGCGGCTCCAGAGCTCCTTGAACTCCTTTTTCTCGAAGTTGGCGTTCAGCGGATTGGTTTTCGGCTTGCGGTCATCACCCACATCGGGCAGCTGAGATTCGCTGAAGACACTCTCAATTAAGCCGAAGATCTGCTCCGCGTAAGGAGCTAGCTCAGAAGGAAGATCTGCCAGAGTCCCATTGGCTTTTGCCTCGTGATAGGCATCGGCAACCTGATCCACGTCATCTGTATAGTCGTTCTTGAGTAGATACTTGTAAATCTGCTTGGCCATGACCGGAGTAATTTCTACTGTCCCGGTTTGGGTGGTGATAACTTTCCCGGTGAAGTAGGCCTCGTCCGCCTTGCGGGGGCGAGCAGATAGGGAGTCGCTGATCTCCCGCTGAAGGTTTGCGACAAAGTCCTTGTAGCTTTCGCTGGCGACAACGGTCAGGATATTCACATCATGGACCGTTGCCGGATTGTCCATACGGTCGCCATGCTGGTTGACACTAATCCGCAACCCTCGGCCAACTTCCTGGCGGCGGGAGATCGTGTTGTCGCTGTGCTTGAGCATGCACATAACAAAAACATTGGGGTTGTCCCAGCCTTCACGCAGGGCTGAGTGGGAGAAAATGAACCGGACCGGCTCAGCGAAGGAGAGCAGCCTCTCCTTGTCCTTCAGGATCAGATCATAGGCATTGACGTCATCTGAAAGCCCGGCGTCCTCTCCACGCGTCCTGAAGGTCGGATTGGTGAGTTTATTCGTTTTTTTGTCTATGGAGAAGTATCCGTTGTGTGTGCGGCCAACGCGGATGTCAGCCAGGTATTTACGATAGGCCTTGTTGTCGAGGGCAAGCTCGCCCAGGTATTCGGCTTTGAGCTGTTCGTACTCCTCCTCAAATATCCGGGCATACTCTCCCTGCTCATCGGCCTGGCTGTAGTCACGGTATTTGACGACCTCATCGATGAAGAAAAGGGACAGCACCTTGATGCCCTGGGCAAAGAGAATCTGTTCCTTCTCAAAGTGGGCCTTGATCGCTTCACGGATCTGGATTCGCCGGACGGCCATTTCCGTAATATCTCCGGTTGCATCACCCGCATTCAGAACATGGCCATTGGTAAACTCGACGGTGTCCTTATTGGCATCGATTTCGGCGATGACGAAGCCTCGATATTGGTCCAACTGGTTCGATTCAACGAACAAATCCTTGCCTTTTTCCAGTCGTTTGACGATCCGCTTGATTCCGCCTCCCTGGCGCACTTCCACCTCAAATCGTGCAACCGGTGCCTTTTTGGAGATTTCGATGGACTCCAGATAGAGATAAGCGTTGGTTCCTGCAAGGCCTTTCACGGCAATGCCACGCACCGCAATCTTTTTCACAAGCTTCTGGTTGTAGGCGTCCAGGGCGTCCAGGCGGTGAATTCTATTGTGTGTGGTTCGATGTGTGGCCGAGTAGCGCAGGATCATCAGCGGCTTGAACTTGGCCAATGCCTCCAGGGTCTTCTTGCCCTCCATCTTCTGTGGCTCATCCAGGATCAGGATGGGGCGGTTGCTGCTGATAACATCTATTGGTTTGCGCGACTGAAAGTCGTCCAGCTCTTCATAAATGCGACGGTTTTCCTTGCCCGTGGCATTGAAGGCCTGAATATTGATCACCATCACATTGACGCCTGCGTCGGAAGAGAAGCTTTCCAGTTGATTCAGCGGTCTGGAGCTATAGATAAAAAAGCGGGCCTTCTTACCGTAGCTCTCGGTGAAGTGTTCGGCGGTGATTTTCAGCGACGTATACACGCCCTCACGGATAGCGATGCTGGGTACCACTACAATGAACTTGGACCAGCCGTAGCGCATATTCATCTCAAAGATAGTTTTGATATAGCAGTAGGTCTTGCCGGTCCCGGTTTCCATCTCCACGTCAAGATTAACCTTGCATCCGGCGCTCGGTAATAGTTTGTCGGAAACGGGCAGGTTCTGCCGCCGCTGCACGGCCTGGATATTGGCAAGCAGCTGAGCATTCGTCAGCTGGATATCGGCATTCTTGAAACCGGTCTGCTCAAATAAATCCGATTGAGTCGAACCGGATTCGCTTTTCTGTACCCCCGGGTCTATCCGATACGCTATCCCGGAGGTATTCACCTGCCCGGCAAAGCAATCGATCACTGATTCAACCGAACTGGTCTGATAGGGCTGGACTTTGAACTTCAGTTTCATGCCGAGCCCTCCTTATATTGACTTTACGTCGGTGCCCGGAGACATCTGTTTGAAGATCTGCTCTACGTTGATCTTGACGGCATCGGATACAAACCCGTTATCACGGAACACAACCCGCAGCGGTTCGAACCGGGCCAGTTCCTTAACCAGCCCCTCGTTCACGTCGGTATCGAAGCAGGCGACCAGTGCATTTTCGTCCACAAAAAAGGCTGTCTTGTCCTGGATCACTTCTTTACGAATGGGCAGCGAAAGATCCACGCCCCAGTCCAGCAATACCTGGAAGAGGAGGTCTTCGGGCTCACGGTCCGGTTTGATGTTATCCGTGAAGATCTTTAGCTGGCCTTGCTGGATGGCGTCCGGCGTGTAGTAGACGTCGGCCATATTGGATGAGTCGACCTTGAGGACGCGGAAGCCAATGTCCCGGTTCCACCCTTCATGGCATTCGCCTTCCAGAATTTTCTTTCCAGCACGCCTGATACGCTCCTTGCCGATTTCCGCAACCGTTTTGTATCCGGCTTTAAATGCCTCGGATTTCTCATCGCAAGGTTCAGGGAGCTGAACCATGGTGAATTTGCGGTTCCCGCCGTCTTGCGCGTTAAGCTGCATGACGGCATGGGCAGTTGCTCCAGAGCCTGCGAAAAAATCTATAATAATATCATGTTCTGATGTGGCCTGCTCAGTAAGGGTTGCTATAAGTCCAGTAGGTTTTGGAAATTGAAAAACATTAGATCCGAATAAGGATCGTATTTCCTTTGTACCATCTGCAGTATGTATTTCGTGAATAATTGAGCGGAACGCAATAAACTCAGACTGCATTTGGTTACGGAACTTTTTCTCTCTTGGTCTTCCATTGTCATTCGCCGGAAAAAGAATGCGTCCGTCTGCAATCAACTCATACATTCTTTCTTTTGAGTATCGCCACCCGGTGGATGGATTAGGTGGAAATACTCGCTTTTTGCCTGGTTCCACAATGTCATAGTGAAGATTTGGGCGCTGGTCCTGAGTCGCTAAACCGAGTATGCTACGACTCATCCAGTCACCGCGCGGGTCATTATCTGGATTTGCAAATTTAGACTCATCACGCTCAACACCTCTTAAAGAAGAGTCGTTACGCTTAGCGTACATGATTATGTATTCGTGGTCTGTGGAAACGTTTGTTTTTGCCCTCGTATCTGTAAATTGACGTGCTTGCCAGACAAACTGCGCAACGAAATTTTCATTGCCAAATAATTCATCACATACTTTTCGAAGGTTATATGCTTCTTTGTCATCAATACTGATAAAAATGACCCCATCATCTCGCAGCAGATTCTTCGCCAACTTCAATCTCGGATACATCATCGAAAGCCAGTCCGAATGGAACCTCCCATTGGCCTCTGTATTCGCTACCAGTCGATTGCCTTCCTCATCCTTCTGGTTGGACCTTTTCAGGAACTCCTCTGCGTTTTCGGCAAAATCGTCTTCATAGAGAAAATCGTTGCCCGTATTGTATGGCGGGTCGATGTAGATCATCTTGACCTTACCGAGGTAGGTCTCCTGGAGCAGTTTCAGAGCTTCCAGGTTATCGCCCTCGATAAACAGGTTCTTCGTGGTGTCGAAATCCACGCTCTCTTCCCGGCACGGGCGCAGAGTCTTGGCGATGGGAGCATTGGCCGTAAGCAACGCCTCGCGTTTGCCCGGCCAGTTCAGGTGGTAGCGTTCCTGTGGACCTTCTACGATGGATTCGGACAGCTCCTGCCGCAACTGATCAAAATCCACTGCCAGCTTAAGCTGATCGTCTTTGCCTTTGGCCTCGGTCACGCAGCCGGGAAACAGCTCGCGAATCCGTGCGATGTTTTCCTGGGTTAGGTTCGGCGAGTGCATCTTCATCTTTTCCATCGTGCCCGTCCTTTACGGTGTGACTGCCGCCCCGCTTGCAGGAAGCGGTTGGGTCAGATTTCCAAGTTCTTGTTTGAGGTCGCGCAGATCAGCGTTGATCGCAACTTTACGGTTGAACTGCTTCTCTTTCCGTAGCCGGGCTTGGCATCGCTCCAACTCCCGCTGCTTCAGACGAATAAGCTCCATCCTTTGCACCCGAGACTGCAAACTTTCAGCCGGTCGCGCCGGATATGGCATCAGGGGTGCAAGCAAATGGCCGTAGAGCGCCTCAAGGTCGAAAACCATCGGTAGGGGTTTGCGTGGGATATGACCGGGCACCCAGCCACCATCGAAATATTCGCTGATGACCCACTTCGTGGAATCCGCTTCACTCGGTCGCTTAAAGGCGGCAATGGGTTTTACCTTGCTGTCGAACCGAAGCTCAAAGAGGATCGGAAAGGGAATTGCCTGGTCAATGCAGCGCAGCACCTCGGGCTTGAGTTCGCTATCCCTCAGAGCGATGCTGAAAATCTGTATTTCCGGAACAGACGGCGTTCCTTTGATGTTGATGGTTTCCGGCGCGAGCTTGTATTGCCAGGCGATTTGCTCCACCTGCCGGATAAAAAGCTCCTTTGTAGCCGTGCTGGGGTGGGCATGCTCATAGATTTTGCTTTTGGGCAGCACACGGCCGAAGGCGGCATTCCTGGGGTATTCAAAAAGCGTGGTCGTCATCCTTCCTCCTGTACCACAAGAAAGGCGACGAGTTCGAAGTCATCGAGCCCTGAGATGGTGTTGAGCAGCGCCGTTGTTTTGCCGCCCGTAAAGAGGCTGTCGAGGTCCTTTTCCTCCTTCACGTCGATCATGGAGCGGATAGAGGCGCCGAGCAGGTCGGAATAAGTTCTCATGTTGCGGCCTTCATCCGTCTGCTGATTGAAGAGTCGGCATACCTCTGCGATGGGCTCGCTCCGACCTCTGCAACTGGTGCGCACCAGATCGAGTAGCTTCTTCACCTCGGTGTGATCGGCAATGATCTCACCATCCCGTGCGATATAGACCAGGTAGTACGGGTGTAGGCGGTTGTGCTGGTTAACATTCACGCTGTCGTTGAGGTTGCGCAGCGTGAAAATGACGCCTGGTTTGAGCCCCAGTTCCGGTTGAGCCGTGACGACGGCGTGCATCCCTTTGGGGGCAAGCTCAAGGTCCCCATGGGCCTTGACGTAGTTGAGCAGGTCCATGCGGAAATCATTCAGTCCCAGGTCCGTGATCGACACGCCGGTTTTCAAGTCTTCGAGTTCGATGACCTCATCCTGAAGACGACGGAGCTGCTCCTTTCGATAGCTGACTTCACTGCTCTGGGCGGTAAGCACGTTATCGTCACCCGTCGCCGTGACGTCGGCGATCATCATGCGGTTTTCGACACGCTCCTTGAGGTTGATGTACTCATCAAGGGTGATGTCTGGCCAGTAATTGACCAGTTGAATGGTTTTGTTCCGCGAACCTATACGATCGATTCGCCCGAAGCGCTGAATAATCCGGACCGGGTTCCAGTGGATGTCGTAGTTGACCACGTAGTCGCAATCCTGAAGGTTCTGGCCTTCGGAAATACAGTCGGTGCCAATAAGCAGATTTATCTCACCGGGCTCATTCGGGAGCACCAGGGCTTTTTCCTTGGCGATTGGTGAGAAAAGCGTCAGTAGAGACTGAAAATCATATCCCTTTCTCAGCGTGGACTTCGGAGAATCCTTGCCGGTTACTTTGCCGGTATGTAGTTTTTTGGTCTTCAGAAGCTCCGCCAGATTGTCATAGAGATAATTGGCGGTGTCCGCGAATGCGGTGAATAAGAGGACCTTTTTATTGTTGCCGTTGATGGGGTTCTCGATCTTTTCCAGGATCAGTTTCTGGAGGTGTTGCAACTTGGAGTCGTCCTCGGGTTTGATTTTGTTCATCGAGGACAGCAAGGCGTCAATTATCGCAAGGTCTGCGGACAGGTCGTTTTCCCACGACGGCAGATCCATATCGGCGAGGCTGATCTTTACCTTGCCGCCAATCTCATCCTCACCAAGAATCGGCAGTTCGTCGTCCTCGGCCTCCAAAGTTTCAAGCCGCTCGGTCCAGTCAGTGACGGTTCCGCCACCCGACTGCTTGAATGCCTGGATTCGCGACAGCATCTGGACATGATTTTGATGCAAGCTGCCGAGTGTCAGTCTGAATGCCTCGACGGAGCTTTCCAGGCGTTTCAGAAGATTGGTGGTCATCAATGCCTGTAAACTGCGCTCTCGGTCTGCCTGCCTCAGTTTTCCTTTCCCACCTTCCACCTGGGTATCGTACAGCTCCTCATATTTACGAAGGCGGCTGGGAAGGATGTAGCTGATGGGGGCATAAAAGGACAGCTTGAGCAAAGAGAGTTCGGCGAAGATGCCATTGAAGTCAGGCACATCATCCCGCTCAGTCAGAGGGCTATGGAACGACAAGGGCTTGAGGCGTTCCGGAAACTGCCCGATATCTCGGGTGTCGTAAAATGTCTGAATGTGCTTTCGGGATCTGGCGATAGTCACGCTGTCCAGCAACTCGAAAAAGTCAAAATCCAGGGCATCAAGAATAGCCTTCGCCGTGCGTTTGTCCGGAGCGAGTTTGGCCCACTGGTTGAAAGCGACCTGAGCTCGACGAAAGACTTCCTCCACACTGCGTTTTCCACGAAGCTTCTTGCTGAGGTTCTCTGAATCCTCTTCATAAGCAAGTGCGAGTTGGTTGCGCAAGTCACTGAACCGATTGTTGACCGGCGTTGCTGAGAGCATCAGGACTTTGGTTTTTACACCGTCCCGGATGACTCTATTCATTAGCTTCTGATACCGCGTCTCCCGGTCTTTGTAGGCGTCGTTGTTTCGAAAGTTGTGGGATTCGTCAATGACGACCAGGTCGTAGTTGCCCCAATTAATCCGGTTCAGCGGGATGCCAAAAGATTCGCCCGATGCCCTGGAAAGGTCCGTGTGGCAAAGGACATCGTAATTGAAACGATCCTTTGCAAAGATATTGGTTTTGAGGTTGCTGTTGTAGTTCAGCCAGTTGTCCGCGAGTTTCTTCGGACACAAGACCAGAACCGCACGGTTTCTGAGTTCGTAATATTTGATGACGGCCAGGGCTGTGAACGTTTTGCCCAGACCAACGCTGTCAGCAAGGATGCAGCCGTTGTAGGTTTCGAGCTTGTTGATGATGCCGATGGCGGCATCGTTTTGAAAGTTGAAGAGCTTGTTCCAGACTAGGGTGTCCTGGTAACCGGTCCGGTCATTGGGCAATACATCTTCGTCGATTTCGCTGAGAAACTCGCTAAAGATGTTATAGAGCATCAGAAAATAGATCCGTTCGGGTGAGTTCTCCTGATAAACCGATGCGATATGGTCGCAAATGACCGCCGTGATATCCTCCAGCTTCTCGGGGTCATTCCAGATCTGTTCAAAGAGCTGGAGATAGGTGGCCGTGAAGATGGGCTCATCAAATCTGTTGGTAATATTGGAAACGGCATTGCCACGCTGATATCCAAGATCCACTGCCGTGAATCCGTGCAGCGGCATATAGGCAATTTCCTGTTGCCCCTGCTGGACACAGGCAAACTGTTGCATCGGTGCCTTGGTCTTATTGGAACGGAAGGTTGCTTTACGCCGCATCCATTCCGCGCACTCGCGTGCTATCGCTTTTTGTGTGAGCTTGTTTCTGAGTTGTATCTCAAATTCTGAACCGTAAAGGCTTCGCTCGCGATCCGCCTTTGGAATAAAAAATTCCCTGCGTTCCTTTCGGAGTTTGTCCGTCACTTCGTTGGGGACAAAAGTAGGCGCTGTGAAGATGAACTCAACAGACTCAACCTTCGCAAGCTCCGATTTGAGGGCTTCATACGCATAAATCGAAAAGCAGGAAGCCGCTATTTTCAGCTTGCTTTTCGAGCGTAGAGATGCCTTCAGATCATCGCCGAGCAAAGAGTTGATGTTGTCGATGATTTTCATCGGCCAGAGTCCCCTTTATTGTTATCCGCAGCCCCGCCCGCCTTCACCCATTCGTCAACTTCGTCTTTCTTGAACCTCCAAAGACGGCCTATTCGGTGGGCCACCATATGCCTTACAGCGTCCTCAGGGGAAGCCAATGGGCCAGATCCGCCTTAGCCCAACTCTTTTCTTCAAACCCGAAGTCAGGGTTGTGATCATCTGCCTCCGAATTGCCCCGACGCTCTTTCTCCGTCTCATCGTCAGCCCAAAACTCTCGCGCATCTCCGCCTTCGAGGCAATTATTTTCAGTGTCATGGCCTGAAAGAGACACAGCTCACTGTACAATCGCGCCGACGTATGTCAGATGAGGACATTTTCCGGCAAATTATCAATGTCGGCCATATCTGGGTCATTCCGTGCCGCAATTTTGGAGCGTGGGTACGATGTCCATCCTCTGAGGGCAGCCTGGATTTATTTTTGTTTTCGGCAAAGCAGCCTTGGAACCAAAATTCTTGACTCTCAGAGCGATTCGATGAATATTCCATTTTCAGACCCTTAAGCTAAAGTGCATGCGTTTGGATGAGCGAATATTTTCGGCTTTTGTCCCGATGAGCTAAAGGAGGCCAGCCTGTGTCCCTTGTGGAAAATTTGGATCATGCGTATGAAATACTTGGACTGGTGAGAGGAGCCACCAGAGAAGAAGTAGTGGCACGGTATCGAGAGCATGCCAAGAAATACCATCCCGACCTTTTCCATGCTGAAGATATTCCCGAGGAATTGCGACAGCAAACCACGGAAAAGATTAAAGCCATAAATGAGGCCTACAGAACAATAATTACTGGTATTTCGTCGTCTTCAGGTCCCGCCATTAAATCCGGTTCGGGAGTTGAAATTGCCTGGAAGTTTGATGCTAAGTATCAGGTTTTTGGTCCTCCAGTAATTGTGGATGAGGTCATTTATTTCTGCAATCGCGGTCCTGCACTGGCGAGTCGAGACGGCACCCTGTTTTCGCTTGCTCTTTCGACTGGAAAAGAGAATTGGAGATTTAGGACGGGGGGCGAAGCGACCAGTTCCGTATCAGTGATCGATGGGATAGCATATTTCGGAAGTACGGACAGAAACATATACGCCATTGAAGTCAATACACCCGATGAACTCTGGAGGGCCAAGACTCAGAATCCAGTCAAAAGAACTCCTGTCGTGGCCGAAGGTTTGGTTTTCTCACAATATTTTGTGGAGAACTCTCTCAGTGCGCTCGACGCTAAAACGGGCAAGCCGAAATGGACGTTCAAGACTGCGGGGGAGGTTGCGTATAATCCAGCTATTGCCGAAGACACGGCATACTTTTCATCCCAAAAAGGATATCTTTACTCGTTGGACCTAAAAACACATCGGCTAAGATGGCGGACATACAATAAGAACTTCACGATTTTCGAACCGATTATTTCCGACGATTTGGTAATCTTTTATCTTTCAGATTACAGTCTGATCGCCCTAGATAGGGAATCAGCAAGCGAAAGATGGTCCGGCATGGTGGGGCGGATGGAAGGGATGTTTACCGAGGGTATTACAGTCCACGATGGGGTAATTTTTGCGGCAAGTACGCGTTATGAGTGGCACGAGATGAAACAGGTGGGTCTCTTAATGGCATTGGATGCGGCTTCGGGAAAACAATTGTGGGAATCTCCAACGAAAATGGATCTATTCTATACGCCCGTCATTCAGGATGGGATCATTTATACATCAGGTATTGCTGGCCCAGTCTGTGCATTCGATGTCAAAACAGGCCAGAAGATTTGGGATTTTGACTTTCAGAAATGGACGTACAATTTGGCTGCCCACGAGGGAATGGTGTATGTTGGCAGTTGCGACGCTTTGTACGCCTTGAAACCCAGAGAAAGGGCCTCGAAAGAGAAACCGTCGAAGGAACCAGAGGTCCCGAAAATACCGCAAAAGAAAAAGCAATTAAGGGCAAGATAGGAAAAGGACTATTTATGGTAGTATTGAAGAGGAAAAAGGGGAGAGTGAACCGAAAGCGCCATAAGATTCCTGAATTGCAGGCCCTTCAAGAAGCATGGATGGTTTCAGGCAAGATTTCGGTCAAGAGTCAGGGCTGTTGTAACATCTTGCTGATAGTTCCCCACGGCTTTCCGGGAGACGACACAAATGCCGAGATGCTCGGATACCATCTCGCAGAGTGTCTTCAATGCTATGCCGTAATCAATAATCGGAAATACATGAAACAGACCAACTCCGGCCAACTTTCAGGATTCGTGGCGGACCTTTTTCTCCAACGAGATGCAACGACGTTAGCCGTGAACGATTACCTGAATCCCATAAGGGCCATAGTGGAATCAATTCACGAGACTTTTTCGAAGCCGCCGCTGGTTTTATTTCTTGGCGGCATGACCGGGACCCCGTCCCTGAATCCGCCACCGCCCTTCTGTGCTGTTCAGGTCGATACTGATATTATCAAACTGCATTGCCGTGGAGTTACCACCGTCCCCGAAAGGATGATAGAAGAGATATGCAATGAGCTGGAAAAAGTTGGGTTCGTACCATGGAAAAAAGGTTCAGGAATCGATGATTCTATGCTGACGTACTTTACTAAAAATATGAATTGGCCGGTCAGTGTGGCCCGATTAGGAGTTCCATTCTCGGGATTTAGAGACAATGTGGCCGGACTGGACGAGGGAGCAAAACTTTTGGCCGAGGCTGTAAAGAAAATGAGCGCCTACGAGGAGCTTGAGCCGGGGCAGTTCCGATCAGCTTTCGACAAGTCACTCACCACCTTAGTCCGGCCCTCGACGGATCATGAACTTGAGGAGCAGGTAGACGAAGAATTGATCGAAGCGGCAGTAATCTTCATTAATGAAACGCTCAATAAGACTATTTACAAGGGCGCTGAAGAGATCGGGGCCTATGTGCTGGAGAAGTTCTTTGATAATGACGTTGATGAGGCTTCTTCAAGGGCTCCCCAAAAGTCTATTAGCTACCGCCGCCTGTGCGAAAGAGATGACTTGCTTCTTAGTCCTGGCCAATTGAGTGTTATGGTTCGAGTGGCTGCACAGGAAAGCTACTTTTCGAAAAACCGAGTTGATGTGACCGCCCTTTCTTATACTCATAAAGCCGAGCTGGTAAAGCTTCAGAATTCGCAAGCCAAACTGGATCTGGTTAAAGAGGCTATCGAAGGGGCTTATTCAACAAGAAGACTGGAGGAGCGGGTCAAGGAAATTCGGAAACAAGCTCTTGGGTCAGATGGGATAGGGGTTTCTGAAATAGCCCGCTACGTCCACAATCCGCTGAAACTCTTTGAAGATCCCGTGATTATGAAATTTGTTGGGGATTCGGCAAAGCTCAAGAAATTGCCACCCGATTTCAGAGACAAACTTCACGCCGACGCCTTCAATATGATTGAACGGATAAATGAATGGAGGAGAAAGTACGGTAGACTCGTAAGAAAGCTTGAAAAGATAGCGGAAAAGGAGAACCGAGCTAAAGCCGAAGAATCGACGGAACTGTTACGGCGCCCTAACAGTTGAAGAATTTGCCCGGTTTCCCTTGTTGCAATTTCAGAACGGTCCAAGATCCAGTCCCCATGCATCATATCCTTAAATCTCCAGCGATTCTGGAATTTCGCCTCCCCCAGGATGGATGTTATGGGACTCCTAACATTTTTTGGATTTTAGTATAGGGCCTGGGGGGTCTTTCCTGTATTCATGCGGCATTTCTCTCATTTATGTGTGACAAACGTAAGGGAAAGTAATGGATGTTATAGACTGGAAGCGGCAGAATCCCCCTTGTTTCCATTCAACGAGCCCAGTGGATTCTTTAGGACTTTCGCCAAGAATGGGGCTGATAATCGAGCATGATCCGACGAAGATACATTCCGAGGAACACAAGAGCCCCGAACATATATTTCTTGCCGTTTGTCCTGAATCGATCCAGCATTTCCCCCATTCGCTAACATTCCGACCGACAACAAAATGGGCGATTTTGAAGGACTGACCCCAACGAAATGGGGTTTTTGAGGTCTTAGACTCATTTTTGCTCAAAGTTTCATCAGTTTTTCGTGTTCCTGCCCACAGGTTTACGTTCCTGAATACCAATCCCTGAATTTTCTGAACCTCACTGTATCATTCCCACAGCCAGCTTAGTTCCTATGTTTCTTCTTTATTAGTTTCTTCTTTCCCCTTCTTCTATTGAGGGGATAGAGGGGGTTTAATGAAGGGATGATGAAATAAATGTCCGTGTGTGTCTCACTGCACGCTCGGCCGCACGCCATCACAGGAGCATCCGCACCGGCAATTCTATTTATATTTAATGGTTAGTGGTTTGGTTTAGATCGGAAATGAACATGGGACCGTATCGACAGCGGGTGCTCGGGCAAACCACATCGAAAAACATGAGAGAAAGGAGAAAAGGCCGATGAAGAAACCGTGGAGCGATGTGCTGGTCGTCGTACTCGTTGCGGCCACAGAGGCCATCGTGGAAATCCTGAAGCATTTAAAGAAGAAAGGCAAGGCACCCTAAATGAATGAGCTTGATAAACTGATTGCGGTCACTGCGGCAACGATCACCATAATCTACCTGCTCGGTCCCGCCGCCGTTTGGCGGATTACCAAGGGAGTGGCTGAATTCCTGCTGATTATTCTGGTTTTCATCTGGGCAATATAAGCGCCCTCAAGCCCTCTGACACACAAAAAAGGAGGCTTTGCAATGAACGGCATGAATAGAGAAAGTGGGGGAATCGGACTGATAATCCTGCTGGTCATACTCTACATCATTTTCAATCCTATTCCAGGTCCCATTGACGACGCGGCGGTGGCGGCCATTGGTGGATACCAAGCCCTTAAAAGACTGTGACAGTCTTACGCCCGCATGCACGCGGTAAATCTAAAGAAAAGAGAATACATCACGAAAGGAGCGCTAATATGGGAACTAACGGATTCCGAGAAGACGAACTAGTGAGCCGTCGAGTCAAGGTGAACGGCGAATGGCAAACCCGAATTTTCCCTGTGGTGGGCGGCCGCCTGAGGCTGGCTCATGAAGAAAATCAAAGTCTCAACTTGCAAACCGAGATGGTCAATTGGGACGGTCAATTTGCGATCTTCAAATGCTGCGCCGGCACCAGCAAGGGGCAATTCGTAGGCTACGGCACCGCCAACAGCCAAAGAGACACAAAGTTGGCCGATTCGTTGATTGAATTGGCAGAAACCAGGGCAATTGCCAGAGCGCTGCGATTTGCCGGATACGGCATGGAGTACACGGGAGCCGAGGAAGTCTCGCATGTGGCCGCCGCAGAGCATAATAGTGGTGAGCAAAGCGAGAACAAGGATCAGAAGCCGGTTTTTGACCATGAGGAAACTCAGGGCAAACCCGAAACAAAAGCTGCGGCTCAAGCCCGAAACGGCAATAACGGAAACGGCAGCCGAGCCACGGGAGCCCAATGCCGAGCTTTGTATGCCCTTTCCAAGAAGGCCAAGATGCACGACGAGGATCTGGATGGCCTACTCAGACCATTGAACGCCAGCCGCTTCGAAGACCTCTCTTTGTCCGATGCCAGCCAATTGATCCAGTACTTCCAGACCCAGGTTCAGGTCGCCGCTTAACCTTTTCCCTGACAGAACCATCATCACTGATCACTACGGGGCGAGTGCCGAAATACGCCCGGAGGAGAATTATGTACTGGTTCACCCGTTTCCATCATCAACTACCCGTCGACAGAAAAGACCTGAAGAAAAGAAACCGCAAACTGTTCCGGCAGCGTAGCCGCTCGGCCAATCGGCTGGGTCTGCGCCGGAGAAGGAGAAGACGATGAACGACCAGGCACAAGAGAAGCCTCATCTCAGCTACAGCCAGATCAACACGTATTGCACGTGTCCTTTGAAATATCGCTTTCACTACATCGACCAGATCGAGCCTCCCTTCACCGCAGCCCCGCTCGCCTTCGGGTCGGCCATTCACGAAGCCGTGGCAGCATTCTACCAGAGTTGCCTGGAAGGTGATCCCCTGTCCGCCGGGCAGGTTCATGACGTGTACCGTCAGGCATGGGAAAGTCATTCCAAGGAACGACCGATACGTTTCTCCAACGGTGACTCCGCTGAGAGTCTCACCGACAAGGCAAAGCGGATGCTCGAGGTGTTCCACGAGTCATTCGATCCCGCTGTCCAGATCATCGGAATCGAGGAACCCTTTGAGGTGGATCTCGGCAAACGCATTCCTCCGCTGGTGGGCTTGATCGATGTGGTGGAACAGGCACCGGACGGCACGGTGACCGTAGCGGATCTGAAGACCGCATCAAAGCGTTACTCGGACCAGACCGTGCACTCCAACGTGCAGCTCACCTGCTATTCGTTGGGAGCACAGACGCTCGGATTCAACGGAGACACACGCTTTCGACTGGACGTGCTCCTGAAGACCCAGAATCCCGAGCTGATCCGGTACGAGACAACCCGAACCGATGCTGATCGGGACCGCTTCCTGAAGCTGGTCAAGGGCGTTTGGCAAGGCATCAAGAAGGAAGTCTTCTTTCCCAAAGCGGATTGGCAGTGCGGGCAATGTCCCGTTTGCCGATCCTTGTAAGGAATGGTAGGAGGTCGAGATGGCCACCAAAGCCAAACCTGTACAGATAGACCCCCGAGTAGAGCCGCTCGTACACGTCGGAAGACAGTCTCTGTGGAAATGGATCGAGGCAGCGTATCCGTATCACGAAATGGCCTGACCCTTTCCATCAGCGGCAAGAATGTGCAGTTGCAGCAAGCAGTCCCCACTGAACCTCACCTTCGACACCGGCGAGGTAGAGTTCGATGACGGCGAGATCCTGGTGAGGCTGAAGGAGATGCGATCAAGCTGCAACTCGATTAACATGAACACAACAATACCGAGAGCCCGGCTGGTCTTCGGATCAGTCGGGCTTCTTTATTTGGAGGACATCCATGCGAATAGCAGGCCGGATGAAGATGGGCTATTACCCGACTCCTTCGAGAGTCGTGGAACAGGCCAAGAATTTCTTTCTATTTCCCCCTGCGCCGTTCACGGCACTGGACCCATGCTGCGGCGAGGGCCTCGCTCTGGCACAACTGGTGAGCGGCACGCAGGCTTTCACGTATGGCGTGGAACTCGATCAGTATCGGGCCGACGAGGCTGAGAGTCGTATTCAGAACGTTCTGAAGTGTGGCATCGAAGAGACACGCATAGCCCACCAGTCCTGTTCGCTCCTTTTTCTTAATCCGCCTTATGACGAGGCGATCCGTGAAGAAGATGCGGAGACAAAGACCGAGCGACAGGAGAAGGCGTTTCTCCGAATGACCGTCCCGTACCTCATTCCCGGCGGTGTGCTTGTGTACATCATTCCTCAGGCTCGCCTGAATAGAGGCATTTCACGGCTATTGGCATCTCGCTTTGAGAAAATTCAGGTCTTCCGCTTTTCCGATCCCGAATACGATGATTTCAAGCAAGTGGTGGTGTTTGGGGTGCGCAAAGGAGAAAACTCCCTGGATGAGGGATTGGCTCTGAAGCTTCAGAACATTCCGAATCGAGAGCTGGAGCCATTGCCGGAGACTGCTACGGCACAGTACTCGGTTCCGCCATCTCCGCCCTTGAAGCTGTTCCGCTCCACTGTGATCGACCCTGAAGAATTGGAGAAACAGATGGCCAAGTCCCCTTTGTGGCGCAGGCTCCATGCAATGACTATGAGGAACGATCTACAGGTGCCCCGCCCGCCTCTGCCTTTGCACTCCGGACACTTGGGGCTGCTGTTGGCAGCGGGGAAGCTCGATGGCGTGGTGGGTAAAGGCCCTGACCGCCATGTGGTGAAAGGCAAGGTAACAAAGGTCGTCTCCAAGGTCGAGGAATACAAAGGAGACGTGCTGGAGCAGCGAGAGCTGGATCGGTACGTTGTCTCTATCAAGGTTCTCGACGGTAACGGTGAAATACGTGAGCTGACCTGAAAGGGGGCATTATGTTGCATCAGGTCGTTTATGACGAGTACTGGAGAGGCATCAGCGTATCGACCTACACAGACCTGTACGCCTACGATCCTGAGAATGCCTCATTGGTTTTTGTTTCCCTGGCCGGTACCGAGCAGGCGGTCAAAGCCATATCCTCTGCGATCATCGGTTGCAGGACAGTGAGCATTCTGCGCGAGCCGGATACGGAGATCCCGGTCAATGGACATCCTGCATCCCATTTTCGTGTATTGTCCACGAAGCTTCCCGGTGGAGCTGTTCACCAATTGGTAGCGGATACTCGATTCTTTGGGAATGAGGATTCGGAATCGCGGCTGGTCATCATTCCTCAATCCGATGACGTGTCCAGGGTTGTTTACTCTCAAGTCCTGGCTCATTTGGCTTCCCCGCTTGTTCCCGAGTGGAGCGCATGGATCTGCGAACAATTGATCGGTCAGGATCTCATTCGGCAGATGGAAGGAACTCTGAAAGTGGTTGAAGTCTCGGTAAGTGAGCCAACGGTGGATGAAATTGTCTCGGAAGGAGTACGGATGGGACGAATCCATTTCAATGAACAAGGAGGCCTTTATGCTGGAATCAATTAACGACGTAAACGGATATTTGCATCAGTTTGGCGGGGCTCTGGCTCAAAAGATACAGACCGAAGCCGAGCCGCTTTTCACACCTGGGGAGGCATGGCACCCACGCATGCTTCAGCTCAAACGGAAGCCCTTTCAAGCGCAGGCCGATGCGATCCAGGGGGCCGTCGAGACGTTACGCACACACAATCACGTAATGTGTATCGGTGAGATGGGCGTGGGCAAGACGCTCATCGGAGCTGCTGTGCCCTATATGATGGAGAACGGCCATCCTCCGCGAGTTTTGGTCATGTGCCCCGGCCATCTTACCCGTAAGTGGGCGCGAGAGGTGGGAGAAACTGTGCCGGGTGCAGAGGCACGCATTATCACGAGTCTGTCCGATGTGCTCGCGATAGATCCGGCTGAACCACAGAAGAGCCTGCAGGTACTACGTGGTGAGCAAGGAGCGGGCGAAGCTGTCCTATGCGTGGCGGCCCGCTTTCAATCTCCGCCGCGGGGTTCCTGTATGCCCGGACTGCGGCTCAACTGTCGTAGATCGAGACGGCGTGGAGGTGAGCGCTGAGACGTTACGGCATAGGAAGCATCGCTGTGGCGTATGCGGCGCGGCGCTGTGGCAAGCGGACAATAGCCGATTCCGTAGATTCTCCGTTGCTGACTACGTGAAGCGTTATCTGAACGGGTATTTTGACTTCTTTATCTGCGATGAAGTCCATGAGATGAAAGGGGGCAGTACCGCTCAAGGTAATGCGTTCGGTATCCTGGCAAGTGCCTGCAAGAAGACCATTGCATTGACGGGAACTCTACTGGGCGGCTATGCGAGCCACATGTTCCATCTCCAGTACCGGATGAATCCCCAAGCTATGGTCAAGGAAGGCTTCGCCTACGGCAATCGGATGAACTTCGTAAACCGGTACGGTGTGCTGGAAAAGATCACAAAGTACTATCCCGGCGACGACAACATCTGCTCCAAAGGGAAAACGGGTACCACGGTCACTCGGGAGAAGCCCGGAGTGAGCCCGGCCATCTTCTCGAATCACCTGATGGGCTCCACGGTATTCCTCCATTTGCAGGACATAGCTCTGGATCTGCCGGAACTGAGGGAAGAAGTTGTTCCGATTGACATGGAGGAAGACCTGGCAGCGGCATACAACGACCTGGAGCACAGGATAGGCTCTGAGATGAAGCAACTCCTTGCCAGAGGATCTCGACGCCTCCTCGGCGCCTATCTCAACACGCTGCTCTGTTATCCGGACAGGCCTTTTCACAATGAGCCTGTTGTCGATCCTGCCAATGGAAACGTGATTGCAGAGCCTGCCTCGCTGCCTCTGGATCGCATCTACCCCAAAGAGAACCAGCTCCTGAATATCATTCAAGGAGAGATCTCCCAGGGAAGAAAGTGTTTCGTGTACTGCACCTTCACCAACACAAAGGACGTGACAGGGCGGTTACGAGAGATTCTTCGCAGCCAGGGAGTCTGTGCCGAGATACTGAGGTCATCGGTGAAGCCGGAGCATCGTGAGGAATGGCTGCAACAGAAGGTCAAAGAAGATGTGCAGGTGGTGATCGGCAATCCTATGCTCGTCCAGACAGGACTCGATCTGCTCGATTTTCCCACCATCATCTTCTATCAGACCGGCTATTCCGTTTTCACACTGAGACAGGCGTCCCGCAGATCATGGCGTATCGGACAGGACAAACCTGTTCGGATTCATTACCTGCACTACGCAGGGACCATGCAGGAACGGGCCATTGAACTGGTCGGCAAGAAGCTTTCAGCTTCATTGGCCATTGAGGGCAAACTCACCGATGATGGTCTTGCGTCCATGTGCGCCGGAGAGGACATGACGCTGCTGCTGGCCAAAGCTCTCGTGGAAGGAACGCATATCCAGGGAGCCGAGTCAGTGTGGCGGTCCCTCAACCAGCCCCCTCAAACTCCGAAACAAACGAATGTGATTCCCTTTCTTCGTAGGAACTGGTCACTGGAGCTGTTGGAAGAGCGTACCGGCATACTCTGGGAGGATCTTCCAGGTGCCTCGGCGCTTGCCTAGAGCCCTTCAACCAAGCCGCATCGAATCCCTCATCGACATTTCCACTTTCAAAACATTCGCAATGTTCGGAACCAGGACCAGTCAGTCATTCGGAACGTTTTGAACGTTCAGCACTGAAAGCTTGTGGCCGAACTGCACACGAATAAAGGAGGTACACGACAATTATGCCTATACCGGACAAAGACCTGATGACCCGGCTCACCGAGCTGGTCTCAGAGTATGGCAACCAATGGAAGAAGATAGCCCCGATCCTCGCGGCGGAAGGCTATCGAGACGGGAAAGGTAATGCTTACTCGGACAACTATCTCCGCAAAAGGATGAAAAACTACGAAGCAGCAAGCTTTGGAAAACGTTCAAAACCTTCTGAACCGGGGAAACATTCTGAACCTTCTGCAATTGACATTTATGACCTGGCCCGCGCCGTCATCTCGCTCCTGATACAAGAGCAGCTCCTCGAATCAGCGGTCAGAGAAGTGTTGGGCAGCCTCGAACGTGCTCCGTTAGGACTCCAACATGAGATCCCACCCCAGCCTAAACGAGTAACAGACCGGCGTTGGGAGAAGCTTGCAGGCACCTGTGATTGTGAGCTTGCAAAGCTCTTTCACGTGAAGCGCCGTGAGCTGCGCCTGTCGGTGTCTCAGATGCTGGACTATGTGCTGTGGAACTTCTTCGGTCGGCTCCCGCTTTCCTTTCAATCGAAAGCTTCTGAACGATCAGAAGACTGAGGGGGCTGCGCATGTCGATTCACCATCGGACACCTGGGGAAAGAATCTCGGGCATCGAATTCGCCGAGATCGAAATTCTCATGCTCATCAAAGGAGTTCCACCTGAGCATTTGCAACGAATACTCAATGCAAAAGGAGTCACCAAGCTGGCACGGCTTGACTCGCTCACCTTGAGGAATTTCCTCCATTACTTACGTTCCCTGTGATTGCCCGCCTGGGCTCATCTCGCCGCATATATTATATTTGCGGCTTTCTTTTCACCGGTTCGGTGCTTCCAAATTCTCACCTTTCGCTCGTAGCCATGCCCTGCTGAGTTGTTTCCGCAATGACGATGCAGGTAAGGGCTTCTAATAATAACCAATACTTGCAAGGGAAGAATCCTATCCTTAGGTGTTCGACTGGTTGTATTTTTTTTGTTCAGGTTCATGGAGATGGCTTTGTCGGGCATTTGGCCAACAGGAGACAATTCATCGGAAAAAGTGGCGGATCTTCACTCAGGCTTTTGCACACTCCGTCATCGTACTCGAAAAGCAGTGTGGATTACGAGTCCTTGTCGCAGCACGCAAGCTTTCAATGGGAGCGATTCTGAAAACTCGCCACGCTCAGTTCGACTCCCAGGTCCTGGAGCCGTTGACTGAAATCTTCGATCAATCGTGCCAGCTCGTTCTGATCGGCATCCAGGTAAGACATGAGTAAAATCTTCTGTTCAGGAAGTCGATTGGCCATGACAATTTGACCCCGATAGTGTTGTTTGGCCAACAACTTGAGGTCTGCAAGCACCTGGCCCATGCCCTGATACCTGTCAGCGGGGTTCTTTTGTGTTGCTCTCCGTATGAAATCATTCACCTCTGGGGGAAGATCGGAATTCACGGCACAAACATTTGGAACCGGCAACTCTCGATGCGCCATCAAGACACTGGCCACATTCGGCCCGGGAAACGGTTTTTGGCCGGTGAACATTTCGAATGCCGTGATGCCCAGAGAATAGATGTCCGTTCTCTCATCCACAGGGTCCATGTCTATTTGCTCGGGAGCCATGTAGTATGGCGTACCCACGAGGTCCAGATCCTCCCCGCTACCGACCGGGCAGGCAAGCCCGAAATCTACTATCTTTACTCGGTCCTTTTTCCGGATAAACACGTTATCAGGCTTGATGTCCTGGTGAACGATGCCTTCCTGGTGGGCGTATTCGAGCCCCTCGGCAACCTGCATCAAGAAGTTCATCGCTCGTGGGAAAGGAAGCCCGGAACTCTCCTTCAGCATTTCTTTGAGAGACTGACCAGAAAGGTACTCCATGACGATAAAAATCGTCCGGTACGAGTGGTCGATGTCATAGACCCGCACAATGTTCGGATGATTGAGACGGGCAACGACATGTGCCTCATTCTCAAATTTGCCTGTGAAGTCCGGGTCCATAGCCATTACATGCTTAAGCATCTTGATGGCCACGGGAAGGTTAAGGGATTCGTGAACGCCTTTGTAAACGACGCCCCATCCCCCTTCGTCAATCACATCCGTGATGACGTACTTCCCAATGGTCCTGTGGGGAGTAAACTTGGATTGTGAAATGCGCTTGGTTATCAGCTCGGTAACGAACTCACGGATACTCGGATAGGCCAGACACAGCCCATCGAATTCCACTCGACTAATACGCCACACAGCCATATCGGTTTCGGCATCCACGTGGGCTGTCCTGTACTCGCCGATCAGAATGCTCATTTCACCGACAAGCTCCCCGGATTTGCGACTAGTAACAGGTTTCGTGACGCCGTTTTTCTCGACGCTTACGGCACACGAGCCTTTCTGAATAAGATAAAGACAGTCAGCCTCGTCTCCCTGGCGAATGAATCGCTCTCCCGCTCGAATGGTCATGGGAGCTAGGCATGCCAGCACCTGGCTCTTGCTTTCATCCGGCGCAGAAGCGAAGAAGTCGGTGCTCAGAAGGTATTCGGAATCCTCTGGGGACATCTTTCGTTTCTTGAGGCGTCTTGACCGGCTTGGCATTTTAACCTCCGCGTCGCATGGCTTGGCCCCGACGCAAGGCAGCGACCGTAACTGTTCGGTTGCCGGGTGAGACCCGTGAGCGATCTACTCAGGGTGTTTTTCCGTCTGCCTCACAATAATGACCGAAATATTGTCTGTGCCGTCCATATCGTTTGCGGCTTCAACAAGCAGATCGCAGGCTTCTTGAGGATTGTCCGAGCCATTAACGATACCCATGATCTGATCGTCCTGCATCATTTCAGTCAGTCCATCGGAACAGAGCAGCAGGCACGAGTCATCGTCCCACGGCCATTCTGTTGTCTCAGGTTCAATCCCGTCTTCAACTCCCAGTGCTGCGTAAAGACCGTGACGGAACTCATGAGTTCTGGCTTCCTCGACGGTGATGCTGCCTTGTCTCACCCAGTCCGCGACAAAGGTGTGATCGTGAGTGAGCTGCTTCATGGCGCCGTTCGTAATCATGCACGCCCTGCTGTCTCCCACATGGGAAATGAGAGCCCGATTCTCCGTGATGAGTGCGAGCACCACGGTGCTTCCCATTGCCTCCTCGTCACTGTCAGATGGACTGATCTCGCGAATCTGACTATTAGCCCTGATGATAGCTTCTTCGACTACTTTTCTGGTTCCTTTGTCTCGGCCAATCCGATCCCGGATGTGATTCGCGATTTCCACAACTGCTATGAAGCTTGCCAACTCACCTGCCTCGTATCCTCGCAGGCCGCCGGCGACTACGAAGAGCCCTAGTTCGGTGTCGACCAGGATGTTATCCTCGTTCAGTTCTCTGCTTAGGCCAAGGTCGGTTTTGAATCCTACTTCCACTGTGGCTCCGATCTCCTCAAATCCTCGTCAACGCCTCCTGCGCCTTGGCCAGCCAATAATCCATGCCCATCTCCCGGAACATGGTCTCGCTCTTTTTGATGTTTTCCAGTGCCTCGTCTCGTCGGCCCGACTCGGCATAGACTTCTCCTAGCCAGAGATAACCCCAACTTGTAAAAGGTAGAAGTCGCAGTTCTTCGAGCAGGCGTATTCCTTGCAAAATGTGCTGTTCCGCAGTCTCGAAATGCGTGTCTCCCGATTTGGCTAGCACCCTACCAAGCCAGGCTCTCGAAAGCCCTTGCCCGTCTCGTTCATTGTTCTCCAGAGAGAATTGAAGGGCCAGTTCAGCATGGGCTCTTGCCTCTGCCGTCTCGCCAAGCTGGAAATGGGCATAACTGCAAAAAAAGTGGCACACGGATCGCCACCACGGGATGCCCAAATCAGTGTGTACTTTGATCCCCTTTTCAATAAGATCAACCGCGGTAATGGGCTCTCCCATCAAGCAGTGTGCGTATCCCAGCCAAGCCGAAACTAATCCCCGGAACACAACCGTTTGCGATTCTTCCGCATGCTTGACGGTATTTTCAAGAAGCCCCACTGCTTTTTGTCCATCCCCCCAGATTGCAAACCAAGCTCCGTATGAAAACTCTACAACTGCAACTGTGGCCGGGTGATTGATTTCGATAGCAAATGAAAGGGCTTTTTCAAATAATCTCTCACCCTGATCAAATGCCCCAGACCCTGCCGTGGCTGCCCCCCACAGCATGAGAACATGCGCATAGGGATTATACGCCGCACCAAAGAATTCCGCTTGTCTTCCTGAGCCTTCAATCAAGGCGATAATCGTAGGAGCAACTCTTCTTATTCTCTGATAATCTCCTGAGACCAAGCAAGACACGCATAAGTCACGCCCAATTGGGACCATAAGCTCAACATCTTCGACTACTTCGGGATATTTCATACAACTCTCTACATATTGCCATCCAAGCTCCGGATCACCTCCTTTCAAAATATAGTAAACGCCCAAACCACTTTGTGCTTGCACCTTCCTCTTGTCATCCCTGAGTTCCCCGGCCAGCGCTTCGGCTTTCTGGAGCATGGGGAGAAGACCTTCTGTAAATCCAGTCCTTCCTAATGGTCCTCGCATCGCCAAGACGAGGTCTATCTGCTCTCTCTTGTTCTCGTCAGTTTGCGACAGTTGAGAGAGGACCTCCATCGCTTCTTTGTAGAACCGAACGCCCTCAAACAGAGCGTCTTTTCGGACAGCCTTGTTCGCGGACTCCTTGAGGTACTCGTACGCCTTCGCCAGATTCCCGCTCTTCGAATAATGATAGGCCAGCATCTCGCAGAATTCTTCCAGTCTGGTGGGATAGAGGCTCTCAATGGCCCTACCGATCTTCTCGTGTATCTCCTTCCTCCGGTTGATAAGCAGGCTGTTGTAAGCGACCTCCTGAACGAGCGCATGTCTGAATATGTACTCAAGGTCAGGGAAGAGGCTCTTCTCGTAGATGAATTCCAGTCCTTGCAGGTTGACCAGTCCTGATTTCAGCTCCTCTTTCATCTCAGTGATCGTTTCAAGGATGCGAAAAGCAAATTCCCGGCCTATCACCGCGGCCACCTGCATGATCCTCTTGAGGCTTTCCTCCAAACGATCCATGCGAGCTGCTATGATCCCCTGAATCGTGTCAGGGACCTGGACACTGGAGACATCCCGCGTCAGGACAAATTGATCATCCTTTTTCTGGATAGAGCCGTTCTGAACCAGGGCATGGGTAAGCTCCTCCATGAAGAGTGGGTTTCCTGCGGCCCTGTTGAGGATCAGTTCCCTCAGCTCGGGGACCACATCTCCGCCCTCCAGGATTGCTGCGACGAGTTCCGCGCTCGTGCTCGTGGAGAGGTGCCCCACGCCAATCATGCTGTAATAGGATTTGCTCCCCCACTGATGGGTATATTCGGGTCTGTAGAGAAGAAGGAGGAGAATTCTCGTCTTGGGGAGCCAGCCGATCATGTAGGTGAGGAACTCTTCGGTGGTCTTGTCGATCCAGTGAAGGTCTTCAATGACCAGAACAAGAGGCCGATCCTGGCTGCCTCGAATCAGCAGGTCCCGGATGGCCTCAAAGGTCTTTTCTCTTTTCTGTTTGGGCTCCAGCTTGGCGAATTCTTCATCATCGACCTTCAGAGACAAGAGTTCCTGGTATGGTGCGATGACGTGTCGAAGGTTCTCGTCAAGCCCAAGGATTCTCTCCTTCAGCTTCTGCCTGATTACGTGCTCTTGCTCGCCTTCTTTGACTCCGATGAAGGACCTCGTAACGTCGAGTATGGGCAAATAGGGCATCGAGCCGCCATAATGAAGACATCGCCCTTCAAAATACCAGTGCTCGCCCTTTGGAAGAGTATTTCGGAACTCCAGCAGCAGCCTTGATTTGCCGACTCCTGCTTCACCCACGATGCCGACGACCTGGCCTTCTCCTGATTGCACCTTTTCGAAACGCTGCTTTCAGCGTTTCGATCTCATGTGTGCGACCCACAAATCTGGTAAGGCCCTTGGCAGCAGACGCGGCAATCCTTGTTTCAACCTCAGTAGGCTTTATGAGTCGGTACGCCTCGACAGGCTCTTCTTTGCCTTTCACGTGAATCTCGCCAATAGGTTCGAACTCGAAAAACTCTTTGGCCTGTCTGTATATGTGGTTTGACACCAGCACGCCGCCTGGCTGAGCGTTGCTCTCCATTCGAGAGGCAAGGTTCGCAGTATCCCCTTGAGCCGTGTAGTCCATACGGAGGTCATCACCGATGGAGCCGACTACCACAGGGCCTGAGTTGAGGCCGATACGCATTTTGAAATCAATACCGTGCCTGTCTTTGAGCCTCTCACTGTACGGTATGAGAGCCTTCTGAATGGCTAAGGCAGCGTGGCAAGCTCTCTGTGCATGGTCCTCGTGCGCAATAGGAGCACCGAAAAGAGCCATCACCCCGTCTCCACGAAACTGGTTGATAGTCCCCTCATATCGGTGAATTTCGTCCATCATGAGGCGAAAACACCCGTCCATAATTTCGTGCACCGCCTCAGGATCGAGGTTTTCAAACATGGCAGTAGAGTTGGCAACATCAGCGAAGAGGATCGTGACGATTTTCCGTTCGCCCTCTATGGAACTGCGAGTGGTGAGGATCTTTGTCGGCAAGATGTTTAGGGGTGTAGGAATGGGGCTGGTCGTAATCCAGGGGTTTGGCCTCTTTGGGCTTGCGCAGATCGTGGCCGCATTCTCCGCAGAAACTTCTGTCGTGGGGGATGGTAGCCCTGCATTCGGGACAGATCAGCTCTAGCTTGGCCCCGCAGCCTTCACAGAATTTGACCCCTTCACGATTGTCAAAGTCGCATTTCAGGCATTTCATCGGACTTCTCCCCCACAAGATCGCGCAAGAATTGGGCCTGAGCCGTGGCTTATATTTGGGATCTCACCCGCTCCAGATCATCCAAATCCTTCTCCAGACCCATATCTTTGAACAATATCTCTGCCTTTTCCAAGTAGCCCTTTGCATCTATGCCGTTGAGTTGCTTGTATTTGCTTTGAGGTTCGAGAAGGCGTTTCCCTACTTCAAAGTAAGTGCGGGACAAATCGGGCCTTGCTCCGAGGCGTTCCCCTTCCTTGATGGACTTGTCCCACCACTTTAGGGCCTTGAGCTGCTTGCCGATGAGCCAATAATAGCGGCCCATCAACCTGAATATTTTGGTCCTGTACGGGGCATATTTGCGTGAATTTCTGAGAGCCGCTTTGCCACTTTGAGAGGCCCTTTTAAGGAGTTGCGATATATGTGAGTGACAGTTTGAATCTGTTGCTTCTGCCAATGAGTGGATATCTCCTAGGAACTGACCAACTAAAAATTGGCAAGCGAAAAGAGGAGGAGTGACGCATTGCAGAGAGATTAACTCTTTTCCTTTCGACAAAACGTCGATAGCCTCTTCAACATCTTTCAGAAAAAACAGTATTTGCACCTTCTGGCCGAGGAACATCAAGTGTTGGAGGTCAAGGCTTCTTTGTCTCGTATAGGAAATGCCTACGTCAGCCTCAAGACGGGCATCATGCAACTTCCTCATTCTGGTGAGTAAGAAAGCTTTTAGGTTATGATGAAAGAGCCTGGCGAGGTCATAATCATATATGTCACCTATTTCAGCCAACTTTCGTATCAACAACTCTACTGTTTTGAAATCGCCTTGCTCATTCCTTACCATGCCGAAAAACCAGATGTAACCGGTTACATTCCACAAATCCCCTCGTTTCAATGACAGATCGATCAAGGGTTCATCATAATCTTCCATGGCGTCCCACGTCCCTTTGCAGTGATGAAGCTGTGCATCCATCATGACGTACGCCGATCTAACCCTTATGTCGCCTCTATTTATAGTGTCCTTAGTTCGTTCCAGGATTCGCTTACTCAGATTGAACCACACTCCTGAGTGAGATACGACGCCACTCATAGCAAGCCATACCTGGGTCCCCCATGAACTCCTAGTTATGTCAAAGTGACAACTCTCTCCCGCAATTGCCACGGTCTCAGTGAACAACCTGATGCTGTCGACATAGGCTAAGGCCTGGATTCTCTTGAAGCTCAACTCAAAAATCTCTTCATCTTTTTTGGTAGGAGCCCTTCTCGATTTGTTCGATGCAAGATAGAGATTCATGGCTACAACGAAGAAATTGGAAGTCAGCTTTAGCGCTATGATCAATTTGTTACGAGGCGAAAACAAGCCTCTGCGTTTCAGCAGCCGATCAAAATAGATCACTGCGTTTGCCCATTGAGCCTTGTTGTGGAACGCCAGAGCTACGTTTTTCTCAAAGGCATCGAGCCTTTCCGGGTCTGTGGCCTCTCCATGTTTGTCGATATATAGTTCGAGGGCTTTTTGAAAGTAGCCCAATGCTTCGCTGGATGCAGATGATCTCAATGCCTCCTCGCCTGCCTTCACCATGTAATCTTCGGCCTTTTCGTAATTGTCGGCCTTACTGTAATGGAGGGCGAGTATCCCGTAGAATTCGTGGAGCCTGTCTTTGAAGATCCTCTCTATTGACTCGGCGACCTTCAAGTGAAGCTGTTTGCGCTGCTGCAGAAGCGTTGATTCGTATGCAGCTTCTTGCGCAAGCGCGTGCTTGAACAGGTACTCCAACTCTTGCATGCGGGTGCGATCTCGGATGAGTTGAACGTCTTTGAGATACTCGAGCCTATGATCCACGTCCTCAATGGAATCCGCGACGTCTTTGATGATGCGGTCGAAAAAGCTTCTCCCAATCACCGAGGCAACCTTGACCAGCTCTCTCGTCTGCTGTTCAAGTCGGTCTATCCTTGCCATCAAAACATCGTTGATGGTGGAGGGGATCAGCACTTTTTCAATCTTCTCCGTAACCTCGAACCCGCCATCCCTCTTGACTACAGCTCCCTCATCAATCAGGGAACGGACCACCTCTTCGATGAAAAAGGGATTTCCACCAGCCTGCTCCACGATCTGATGTTTGACGGTGTGGGGAAGGCCCTTTATCGCAAGCATATTGTCGATCAGGCTCTCGGCGCTATCATTATCCAGGGGCTGAATCTCTATTTCCACAAAGGAATCCGAAAGTATTTGTCCTGTCTTCGCCACCTTGCCGTCATCGCTCTCAAAGTACCCCGGTCGGTAGACATTGATGAAGGCAATCCTGTGTTTCTCGGCCAGTCGATATAGGGCCTCCAGCATCTCAAGGGAGCTGGTATCTGCCCAATGAAGGTCTTCCATGACAACAACGGTTGGCCGTATTTCAGCTCCCTTAATCACCAGTTCCCGTACGTTCTTGAAGATGAGCTTCTCCAGCGCTTCGCCTTCGATGCTCTTGACCCGTTCCGCATGCTTCCCGATGAGCTTCATGCCCATGAGGGTTGCGACGAATGGTAATATCTCGTTTGTTTCCTCTGGATGGACCTGCCTTATGGCTTTTTCAAGTTTGTCAAAGGCCTCGGCCTCAGAGTCGGCCTCTGCTATCATGGCCCACTGCTTGAAAAGGTCTATAATGGGATGGAAGCTCAGGTTCTTTCCGATGGATATGGCTCGACCTTCGAGAAGGGTCACTCGCTTCATTACATCACGTTTTTTCAACTCAGCTATCAGGCGCGATTTGCCTATCCCCGCCTCGCCAATAACATTCACCACCGAACCTTCACCGTTGATGGCCTTCATGACCTGGAACTCAAGCTTGTCCAGCTCTTGGTCCCTTCCCACCATTTCGGACGAGACCTGGCGGTCGAAACGAACTGCCCGCTGGTGACCCTTTGCACTTGACACCCTGAAAATCTGGATGGCTTCAGCTTTGCCTTTGACTTTCTTGAATCCAAGGTCTTCGAATGCAAAATAACCTTCTGCTCGAACATGCGTGTCGTGGCCCACCAGAATCTCCCCCGGATTAGCGAGACTACTCAACCTGGACGCCACATTGACAGCATCGCCTGCCACTCCGTGTGTCCCTTTCTCCGGGTCCACGTCAGCGGTCACCACGAGGCCCGTATTTATCCCACTGTGCATGGTGAGTGGAGCCCCAAGCTTCTCCTGGTACTGGGGGCTCATGGATTTCACGAGATCGTGAATCTCTTTGGCAGCGTAAATTGCTCGGACCGGATCGTCCTCATGGGCGCGAGGGACACCAAAGAAAGCCAAGACACCGTCTCCCATCACCCGCTCGATGAACCCTTCGTATTTGGTTACGATTTGTTTGACGCCGGTGAAGATGCGGCCGGTAATCTCCTTGACCTGCTCGGGGTCGAGCTTTTCGGTCATGGATGTGTATCCGGTGAGGTCTGAGAAGAGGGCTGTGACGTGCTTTCGTTCCGGTTCGGGGGTGAGGCGTGTTTTCGTTGGGGCAGGGAGGGGCTCAACGTCGGGTCCGATAGCGTGCAGACTACTGCCACACTCCCCGCAGAACTTCATACCTTTGGGGTTCTCGAATCCGCACTTGGGGCATTTCATAGTTCCCTCCTGGCTGGAGGGTCGGTTCGCTGTTATGACATCTTTATCAGTTCTTCTTCAGCCTTCTTAACCCATCCATCGGCGCCGCATTCTTTGTAGATGTCTATCGCTTTACCCAGTTGCTCTCTGGCTTTTTCTCTATCGCCTTTTCGTTTGAATAATTCTGCTAAAACGGCTATGTCCCTGGCCAGATGCCATCTCATGCCGTTGCGCTCATCTGCTTCAATAGCTTGCTCTATCCAGTGCTGGGCTTCAGGAAAGTGTTGGCCGTCGACGTTCAAGAAGATTTCGCCCAGGTTTCTGCGTATCCACCCTTCCCACAATTTTGGCTTGATATTAATTGCGTCTCTGCAGACGGACTCCGGATCAACGCCCTGTTTGTCGTTCATGATATTGGCCAGCGCGAGACCTGTTTTGCCCAGGCTCGAAAAAGATGGCATTAGCTCACTTAGCTCTGCGAGACGAATGGCTTCCTCATAATGAAACACGGCTTTTTGGAAATCTCCCATTACGTGAGAGATCTCCGCTAGGGCATGGTGTGCAGTTGCATTCCATACGAAATAGTCGACCCTGTTGCTGAACTCAGCACCTAGAGAGAGATTGTCCGTTCCTTCTTTCAGCAACCCCCTGCCACACAAACAACAGCCGTGGCTCACGTATGCTCGACATTTGGAGAATATGTCACCACTCGCTTCGGCTAATCGGACCGCTTCTGCGCTCATTTCCAGTCCTAGCGAAGGTCTACCTTGGTGAAAGCGTAGCATACCAATGTTACTCTTTATAGATGATATGCCCCACAAATTGTTTGCCGCAACAACCAGTTGAAGGGCCTTTTCAAAGTGCTTTAAACCATTCCCGAAATCGCAGATTAATTGGTAGAGGCTCAATCCCAACCAGAAGTTCGCCTGAGCATAAGTAGCAAAGGCTTGGGCTGCTTTCGAGATCTCGACAGCGCTATTCAGATCTTTGAGTCCGCGTTCAAAGTCTTCTCGTACTAACGAATGGTATGATCCTGTAACACAGTAAATCATTGCTAGCCGCTTTGGATTATCGCGCTTTGCAGCAAGATCGACGACCGGCTCTACGGCGTGAAAGGCGTCGACATGCCGATTTATTTGCATTTGATACAGTCCCAGAACCATCCTGGCGTCAATTAGGCTTTCTTCCACATGATCTGTCCGAGGGAGTCTTTCGAGAGCCGTTATTCTCCGTTCGGCGTGTGTAATGGCTTCACTCAGTGATCCTTTTCGGGCTGCCCTTTTCCCGGCCAAGTGGAGGACTTCGGAGGCCTTTTCAGAATTCTCAGATGCCATGTAGTGCTCGGCCAACATGCCGTAATAGTCACCCAAATTCTCGCTATAGACGTCCTCGATGGCAGCAGCTATTTGGTCATGGAGCTTCTTCTTTCTGCTAATCAATATGGAATCATGGACCACCTCACGGGTAAGCGCATGTCTGAAAATGTACGTGGATTGCGGGAAGATCCCTCTTTCATATAGAAGCTCCGCGTCCTTGAGAACAGAGAGATGGGAGAGCAATTCTTGTTCTGGAAGATTCGTAACCGCCCTTATTAGCTCGTAACTGAATTCCCTCTCTATGGACGAACCAGCCTGGAGTACCTCCTTGGCAGCGTCCGGCAGTGAATCCACCCTAGCCATTATTACGTCCTGGATCGTGGACGGAATGGCCACCCGATCCACATCTTTGGGCAAATGGTACGTATAGTTTGTTAGCTCTATGATGCCCATGTCTCTAAGTGACCGCACAAACTCCTCAATGAAGAAAGGCACTCCCTCAGTCTTTTCAAGGATTAGATCCAGCAGGTCAGGCGCTATGTTGTCGCTGCCCAGCAAGTCGGCCAGCATGGTCAGGCTTTCACGATTGGAAAGTCTGTTCAAAGTGACTTGGCTATGAAAGGACTTGCCTCCCCAGGTGTGCACGAACTCGGGTCGGTAGGTAAATATCATCAGGACCCGAGAGCCTGGGATACTCTCCATAAGGTACCTGGCCGCATCTTCCGAGCTCTTATCCATCCAGTGCAGGTCTTCAAAAGCATATATCAGGGGTCTACGCTCTGCCGCCTTCAAGATTATTCGCTGCAAGGCCCCAATGATCCGGTCTTTCCTGGCCTCCGGGCTCATGAGAATTTTGTCTATGCCGCTTTCTTTCACCGACAGGAGTTCAAGGAGGTACGGCAGGGTGGATGCTTCATCGGCCCCTAATAGTGATAGCCCTCTTTTGACTTTGTCGGTGATATCCGGGTCTGACTCTTGGTCCTCTATGCGAAAAGACGATTTCAGAATATCTATGATGGGGTGATAGGCAACCCCCCGGCCGTAAGAAAGGCACTTTCCTTCAAAGAAAGTAACTTCCTCATTGGCCACTGCCTTGCGGAATTCGTACAAGAGGCGGGACTTGCCCACTCCGGCCTCACCCATGATGGAGACAGCTTGACCTCTACCTGATTTGGCCCTCTCAAAACTGTCGAGTAAGAGTTCGAGTTCTCTCTCCCTCCCGATGAATCTACTCAGCCCACGTTCGGCACTTACGTCGAATCTGGTTCTTCTTGTGCTTGGGGCGATCACGCGATAGACCTTCTTGGCCTCTTCTTTGCCCTTTATCTCCTTTTCTCCGAGAGCCTCGAACCTGAAGTACCCTTCGGTCAGCTTGAACGTATCCTCTGTGACATACGTCGTTCCGGGTTCTGCCAGTTGCTCCATCCGGGCAGCCATATTGATCGTATCCCCGACAGCGGTAAATTGGACTCGAAGATCATTGCCGACGGTGCCCACGACGACAGGGCCAGAGTTGATGCCGATCCGCAACAGGATGGGAGGAATTTTATTTTCATCTTTGATCGTTTCGTTGAACTTGGTCATCTCGCGGTGTATGGCCAAGGCTGAACGTATTGCACGTTGCGGAGCATCCTCCAAAGCTATGGGGGCTCCAAACAAGGCCAGGACCCCGTCTCCCCTGAGTTCATTTACGGTGCCTTCGTAATCGTGAATCTTGTGAATGAGGATTTCGAAGACCCGATCCATGAGGGCGAATGTCTCTTCAGGGCCCAGCTTTTCCGTAAGGGGGGTGAACCCCTTCATGTCAACAAACATGATGGTGACGTGTCGCCGCTCTCCTTCTATCCGATCTCTTTGAGACAGGATCTTTTCCGTGAGTCCGCTGGGGAGGTACTTCTGAATCTTCGCAAGCTTTTCATCAAAGGAGAGGTCTTTTGATGGGATGGTGGCCGCTGGTGAAATCAGATTGTGACCGCACTCGCCGCAGAATGTGAAATCTGAGGGATTGGCGAAGTTGCAGTTGGGACAGACAGCTTCAAGCCTAGTGCCGCATTTGCCGCAGAATTTTATGCCCGCTGGGTTCTCGAACTGGCATTTCTGGCATTTCATGGCTTCCCCCGCCATGCAATTGGGAAGAGGATGGCAGAAATTCTAAACTCTGGGGAAACGCAATAAGATGAAATGAATCATGACTAGCCTCACCCCCTGATAATCCTATGTTAGTTTAATGGACAGTGCACCCCCTGTCAATCAATTGTTTCGTTATCCTGCGTGCTTGCCTTTGCTGGCCGCAGGAGCCTTCGATTTGGTGATCACATGTCAAGAATTCAACCTGCCCCCAATTTGAGTCCTCAACTGATCCGCTGGGAGCAAACATCGCTCGCAAGGCACCTGAGAGCCGAAATACGCGATTTTCCACTTTCGGGCATGCCGAGTATTTCCAAATTCCGCTCGCGCGTCTATGACGTTCTGGTTGCGCGAGAACCCGAATCGTAGCAAGATCTTCGCCGCTGTTGGATCTCATATTAAATGGTCAGAAATTTCCCGATTATTTGAGACAGGGGGACGGTCAGAATAAAGCGGGAATCATCCACCATAATCTTTGTATAGGCACTGACGAATTTCTTCTGATCCGACCCCGGCTTTAATGTCACCGAAAACAGCTACGACATTAGGAATATTATCGTGTATGTTTTCAGGATAGTTAGGCTATCCGGGTTGTGTCCCTATAGTTAAAAGGATGCAGTGGACCCATTACTCCGTGACATCGACCACCTCCATAGCCAGTTTCAAAAGGTCGATCACGGCAAATTTTGGAGTAAAAAGGATCTCGCGGCGGAAACATGGCACCGATTGATGTGAGTCGCACGGCCATGAGTTCGGCGGAAGTGCTCTCGGCCTCACAATTCCTTCCATACTCCTTCCATACCTTTTGGAGGACGGACCGGTGTATACCGTGATTCATTGTATTTGGTTGTGCTTGATTTTTCAGGGGAAATATCTGGCAACCGCTTAACTAAAGTAGTTTACAATGGATTCACACGGCAGCTGGGTGGCGCTGTCCCGAAAAACTGCGTCACCGTGGGCAAATTTTCGTCCCCACTTTTTGGATCGAGGGGGGAGGGTCCGGAACTGTTGGGGACAGATACGGATTGAAATCGCAGGTGTTCTAAGGCAGATCCAGTGTTCATAGAGGCCATGGCTGGCCTCTCACGGGCAAGAGGCCAGTTCGCCCGCTTGGCATTGTCGGGGATAGAGATGTAGACTAAGGGACCTCTCGAAGCTACTCAATATACTTAGGGCCCGCAGAGAGAAGATACATAGCGGCAATTTTCCCCTCCTTGATCTTATAGAAGCACATTGCCGTGCGATTCACGACCTTCTTGGATTTGCGGTCCAGGTAAGTCCTGTCATAACGTACTGCCACGGTGTCACCTTCCGCTATCATGTCGTCTTCGGGTTTAAAATTAACTTTAAACCACTCGGCCTTTTTGGCCCAGATAGAGTGGAACGCCTCATAGTGCTTCTTCAAATTGTCCTTTCCAATGACTTGACTTGTACCGGTTACAGGCGAAACCCAGTTTGACTGCAGTTGAAGCAGTACATCCGGCTGGACCAAATCATCAAGTGCGTCAACTTTCCCATTGCTGATCACTTCTTCATAAAATTTGTGCACAATTGCCTTGTTGGCGGCAAGCTTAGCGTGTTCAACATCCGTTTCCGCCAATAGCTCCGTAGCGGTTGTAAATGAGATAACCAGAAGCACGATCAACATCGCAAACGGCAGCCTAGTGGGCTGCCAAGTCTGCCCGGACTTCCTGCAAATTGATAACGCAGCCATGTCCCCCTCCTTTCAGAATTTTCCCATGATCATCTTGTCGTGGGCGCCGTCCAGTGTCAAGATACTTTTTGATCTGAAATTGTTCAAAGGTGTCTACCGAGCTACGTGGGAAGCGCTGCCTCCAGGTTCGGATCTCACGATTTTCTGATTTTGCCCCTTCCCACCTCCAGATACAGCCGTTTCGAATTTCCCGGTTATTGCGTGGCCTTTAACAGAAACAGGAACTTGCGGCTGCTCCGATCCCATCCTTACTTTTTGGTGCTGCCGGGTTTTATCTGCCAGGAGTCCATCAGCTGATCAGCCAAGGGATAATTGATTTCTACTGGGCCAGGTCGCTAGCGCGAAAATATTTGCGCAGGAAAGGCCTTACCCTCTCCCACACACCTTCGCAAATTGATAAAGTCGCTCAGAATCGATCTGGCTAAGCCTGCCGCGATTTCTCAGCAACGGAGCGCCGTGAGAGATATCGGCATATTAATCGGCAGGTCAATCGAGGCGCAGACAGAAAAGGGGCTTGAGACGCGAAGTTGAGGGCTGTGAGGAACAGGAGGGATCAAGGCGCTTATCGTAAGAAAAGGCCTGCCTAAGCGGGGGATGGCCCTTCACGGAAATGCTTTCTTCTCTCAGTATTCGCCTAAGGAAATGGCGATTTTCAGCAGAGAATATCATCTCTCGTAACCGGGTCTCCGAGACGCCCGGCCGGATGGCGTGGGAGATTATTAAGGATAACCCGAACTGGAACCGAACATCCTGGCGAGTAAGGATATCACCTCCCATGAAATCTCCCCCGCCGCCGACGCGTGACTTGCCGACACTATGGTAGAGAAGCCTGCTCAGACGGTACCGGTTGCGGGCGTGATTCAGTGGCAGAAGTAGGATCTTATTCTCTCGGGCCAGTGAGATATGTTATCCCATAGGCCGAGGCAGAAGGGGATTTTATTTCGAGGATAGCCCCGCCTCGCCTTTCATTAAGGTATGTCCCTAGGGAGATACCTTTTGAGGGTGCAGGTCAACCATTGTCATAAGACAACGGTTGTGCGTGTGTGACTGATTCCTTAATAATATCACCCGCGTCATCGTATTGATGACGTCGGGAAATCTATAAAAGAGACAAGGGAGTTCAACCTGGAAGGCTTTGCATACCTTTGTAGTTGAGAAGCATAACTACTTGATTTCCTTCCGGCCCCCATTCTGGGGGTCGGGGAATCCTTAATAATATCGCTCGCGTATTCGTATCGGATACGTCGGGAAATCTTAAACAAAACAACCGTTCTCAAATTGAAGACCCCTTGTAAGGCAAGGCGGGGGCTACGCTCTACGCGTCTCAGCACATGCAGAGACAGATAGATATCTATTTATTTATGGGCGTATGATTATAGTTTAGGGGAGGAGATTTCTGAGCAGGGTAATGCTAAAGGCGTGGGTGCCAACATTGAGCTATACCGATGGTTGCATCTCTCTTCGCAGGTCGCACCCGGTCACTTTATGTCCACTGCCAGGGGCACCTCTAGCTTCCTGGCGGTGGTCATCATTCTCCGCATTAAATACCTGACCTGTTCAGCTTCTTCTTCGGGACATTCCACCCAAATGGCATCATGGATTACCATTACGATACGGGCGTCCATATTTCGGCGACCAAAGATCCGATCAAGCCGCAACATTGCGGTTTTGATCATATCCGCTTCAACCTGCTGCGGCCACGTCACCATGAACTGCCGCTTCACTCGCTCAGAAACTCGGCGGTCGAATCTTCTGAACCTTCCGAGCAGGCTTGGCACTCCTCGCGTCCCCAGGGGCTGGCTCTTCAATCTGTCCCACTCCACATCGAGAAACAGTCTTATCCGTGGGTACCTAGCGTGAAAGGTAGAAATGTAGTCCAAAGCCTTTTCCACGTCGATGAAATCCGTAGCGCCTTGCTTTACTTTGAGATCATTAATCTTTGCGCTCAAAGCCAAAGGGGTCATCCCGAAGCACATGCCGAAATTGATTTCCTTTGCCACGTCACGGTCATGAAGTCCCAGCAACTGCGATGTCTCGGTGTGCACGTCTCCACAAGGATCATTAAAAATCCGCATCAGCTCGGGATCTCGGGACAGATGAGCGAGTATTCTCATTTGTGCTTGCGAATAATCTGCCTTTACCAGCACGCGCCCTGGCGTAGGAACAAAAAGCCTTCGAAGCCTCCGACTCACGTTTTGAACGGCAGGATTTCGGGCATACATGCGGGAAGTGGCTGAACGGGTTTGTCCCCACACAGGATGCAGCCGATCTCGGCCCGACGCCTGTCTCAAGAAGCTGAGATCCTGCATCATTTCTCTGTAGTCCATGACCTTCTGCACGAACGGATAGTGCGCGGCTGTGTCCTCCAAGATCCGGTTGGATATTTTCTGCCACTGGTAGACCCCCTGATCCTGAAACTGAACGCCCTGAGCAACGAGGAAGCGAAAGACTTCACGATCCGACCGAAGATCCACCTCGGCTCCGCCCGTGATCTCGTGAGCAAGGCGGGCCATTTCTCGCTCAATCCGTTGCGCCTCTTGGCTACAGGCCGCCCCATCCACCCCTATTCCCACACGCCTCATTTGATCCAGTAGCGACATGAGCGGGAGTTCGACATGCCGGCACAGCCTCCTAAGACCAGTGCTCATCAACGGGAGGAGCCTGTCCGCCAAACGGCGGATCAAACCGGCGTCATGGGCGAGGATCTCCGAAAGCGTCTCCCGAAACCCTTGTTGATATATGTTCGTATTTCTATACGGATACTCCTCCCCCAAGGTACCGGACGCACAAGTGAGCCAGCGTCAATCCTTCCTGTATTCGGTACTGTCCCGACTCAACCTCCCGCCCTGAATCAGGATCGAGCAAATACGCCATGAGTTTGGTGTCTTCTATCTTACGAATATCTAAATATTTATCCGTCTCCGCATCCATGCGTAAACCCCGCTCATCCAAAAGCTCCCAAATTCGCTTGAGCCCGTGAAATGCTCGTGCGGACTTAACACCGTAGTAGAGAGCCGGACACAAGGACGTGAACTCATCGAGAGCCAGGTCAACGCTGTGGGATTCTTCAGCGGAAAGAGCAAACCCGATCAATACCCGCTCATTCATTATAAACGGAGCTGTGAGAGCGACCTTATTTCCCGAGTCCAGAACTGAGGTAAGAAATTCAGGGGACGTAAAGCGGGTCATGAATCTGTACTCGTATTCGAGGATTTATAACCGGGGCACTTAAACGGAGAGATAATCATACAATAGATCTCTTGAATAATAATTATATTGTTCGGGAGACAGAGCAGAGTAGCGCCGGGGGGAGAGAGAATATAGCTATATACACTATATGGTATGAAATTTATCATAGACCTGAAAATACAAGATTTATAGCTCAATACTAGGAAGTTGAAGTACCCATCTAGTATTTCACCTTCGTGATTACCAACTCACCGATTTTGCTACCCTTCTTCTCTTGAACCGTAAGCAAGCGGATTTTGGTCAATTCTTCCCGGTAGGTGCAGGCTGTCCTTTTGGAAACGCCCAGCGCTTCGGCCAACTCCTTATCCGAAATCTCAAGCGCAGGTCCTTTTGTGCTTCGGGCCAATTCTTCCTGACGTGTCAGGAGCCACACGTAGGCTTTGACGGCAGGTCCCTTGATTTTATAGAGATTGTCCGCCGCCCGATCCTTCAGGAAAACATGATCGTCATCGAACATGCGTCGGTGCCATTGGACCTGTTCACTCTGCTTGATGAGCCCGGCCAATTCGGAAATCAAAGCATGAACGTGCTGTGTCCGAATATTCTTGTAACGATCCAGCGAAGCCATTATGGCCTTCTTAGAGACCTTCCGACGCAGCCGGGTAGAAGGCCGAATCCCTTTGCTCTCAAAGTCCCCCAGCTTCAGCCCGAACCATTTGGCAATTCGAGATTTGGCCGCCGCCACCGAGATACCCTCGAATACGGATATAAGGCTGTAGATATCCACCGGCACAATTTTCTTTCGATTGCGGCGGTGCAGTAGGCACCAATCACGTTCACAGAGATTGGATCGACAAGCAAAACCGACCTGCCATTCGAAGATGTCCATGCGGATGGCCCGCTCGTACCATTCGTAACAGTCCTTTACCGCGACAAAGACCGGTGTTCCATCTTGGTCCGTGTAAGACTTGTTATAGATGCGGGGCTGGAACTTGCGGAGCAGGCAGTCGAAGAACAGCGAGGGGCCTTGCAAAATCTTGTATTTGGCGTAGCGTTCCCGCAGGAACTCCTTTGTCTGGGCCAAGAACTTCCAGTGCTTGAGGTACGTAGGGTTTACTCGCCCTTTCTCATCGAACTCTTCCACGTCGGGTTCCCACGTGGTAGGTGTGGGCTGCTGCTGAGGCACGAAGACCGAGAATTGGGCTCCGTAGGTGTGCCAAGCCTCCACGAGTTTGTCTCTATCCATTTTGGGTTGCTCTCATCAGAGACTTGGCCTGTGAGTCTATCATGAAGCGTGGCTTTCGCCGAACTTCTTTATGGTCGGTCTGTGCGGGGGCGGGTGATTGGCTTTATGAGAGATTCCGAGATTCGTTTCTCAGGCTTTACCAGATCAATTCTGAGCGCTTGTCTCCATATTTTCTGGAGATGGCTGAGAAAACCGTCTGCCGTTTATCCGGCCCGAGTTCTCAGCCAATCTGCTTGGACCATGGCAAAGATTTGCTTTGCCCGATCCGAATAAAGCTGAACAGACTCAAAATCAGGGTCGATCATGATTTTTTGCATGAGAAGCCCGTCTTCACCAAACCAACGCGGCAACAGGCCACCCAAGAAATAGCCCCGGTCTCTGAGAACATCGACAGCAGCACCTACGTGCGGACAACCCAGGTTGAGCCACGCTTGAAGGACTGCAACTTTCTGATCAAACGCCTGCGTCTCAATTTTCCCCATGCACGTATCGAAGTCAGAACCCATACTGCGGACGGCTATACGGCAAACGCCAGCAAAGTCGAACACGGTCATGTCCGCATGAGACTCGACCGATCCGGGCAGACTCTGGTCCGAAATGCGAATGGTTCGCTGATCGTCCAAAGCTGAATAGAGGAATGCCAGCTCCTTCTCGTATACAGGTGGCAGGTAAACCTCATGAGGCTTCGGTCTGTAGCATCGGAAGGCGGACAAGGCTGCTACCCTTCCCGAAGCACTTTTTTCCTTGTCATAGGCTTCCGCAGGCATCAGCGCCACTTCAAAAGCAGTCTCGATAAAATGAAAATCAACAACAGATTTCTGGTTGGTCACGTGATTGCAGACCGGTTCACCCCACGCTTCCTCGATACCCTCCTGTCGGGGAATCCATTGCTGAAAGGCAAATTCGAACATGCGCTTGTTCACGCCTAGCCTGCGGTATTCTTGTAAAACGAGGCCCGAACCCAGCTCGTACAAAGCCACGTATGGGGCGGATCTGAACAGATGGAGCGCTCCCACCACTTTGCTGCCTGCATTGCGAGCCACAATCGAATAATATGTTCCGGCAGCGTTGGCCTCGGTCAGAGCCTCGGGATCGTAGAAAATCCTGACCGGATAACCTTCCCCATATACGGCTTTGAAAAGGGTTGCTATTCCCTCAGCGTCTTCGGGACGAAATGAATCGACCTCGAAGGCCTCATCATGGGTTGTGCTATTCGTGGACTCGTTGTCGTTCATTGTCCTTCTCTCGATTGATTTTTGCCGACCGCTGCCAGTCAGCAGGACTTTAGGCCCTATTACCGAAGCGGTCAAGAGGCTGTCCCTGGAGCATCCTGAGATGGATGGAAGAAACAGGTCGTATGAAGCCTGAGATTCGTTCTCAAACGAACTCACATCAATTCTGAGCGATTTTCTGGAGACGGCAATGGTTCAGTGTCCCCGCCTCGCGGTATTTCTTAAATAATAATTAATAGTTAATGTATCAATCTGTCTTCACGTATGTTTCTGGTCATCGTGTTTTCATCACTTTCGAGTGTTTGTACTCGCCGATTGAGGGAAACGCACGATAAAACACGTCAGACGCGATTTGAGGGATTTTAAGAGATCGGAGTGAGTTCATAGGTCGGAGGGCATACTTGAAAGCGCGGGAGAAATTGGCCTTGGCTCATCCGTGCTAATCTGACTAAAATTCGAACTTTCATCCGTTTCTCGGCCAGGCCAACAAAGACAGGTCTTGGACGTTCGCTCCCGCGCCAATATATATAGTGACTGGGGTGGACCCCTTTGTCAATACAAGAAAATGCAATCGGAATTGTCTTATTCTTAGAGCCATTTTAGGGCGCACCCAGCGAGGAAATTGGCTTGTGGTTCTTCCTCCCGATCCTTAACTTCTGTCTGCCTGTAAACAAAAACGAACGAAAGGGCACCTGAGAGGCGATTTGAACGATTTGCGGGTATTTCTATGCCTCCAATCATGAAAATACTTGTAGTGGGCGAAGCCGCCTCCGAAACTCCCCTGATAATCTTGTTCGGATTTTGTTCGTGGTCCCAGAGAACTCAGGAGGATCACGAGGGATCGAGAGAGACTGACAAGAATCATCGTGGCTTGAAATGACTGAAGTATCGAGGCATGTGGTTGATATAATTGACGGGGCTCACGGCCTGTCACGCCGCCGTTCTTTGGCTCGAGAGAACCCTGGCGATTTGTCCCCGAAACTCGCAAGCAGGCAAGCAGGCAAGCAATCAATTACCTCCAATGTGGCATATGCTGGTGGCGAATGCGAGCCGGAAGATGGATGTGGAAAGATTATGATGAATATACGCTGTCACAACAAGGTAAGGAGATTATCGAAGTATCGGAATACTCCTATCATCCTCTAAACGTGGATGAAATTCGGAATTCTTTGGGGGGAACAAATTACGCCTCTATGCGCAAAATGCTCAGCATCATGGCAAAGGATGGACAGATTAACCGAACTGGAAGAGTATAATGAATTTATTCCAGAAGATGCCTGGAGACAGAATCGACCAAAAAAAGACCATCAGACTGGAAGACATATAAGAGGATTTAATTTCTAAGAAAAATGTCACCGGCACTGACGACGCTACCACCTTCGAGGGATCGCTCACAACGATCCGGGATTCCTTTTGAGAATCACTACAGAAAAAGACCGCTTGTTCAAACTCATAGTATTATTTGAATGTCATCGGGAAAGTTGGTCAGCTTATCCAAGCCCTTTTCAGTAACAAGGAAAGAGTTTTCAATTCCGGCCAAACCTTCACCCGGCAAGATGAATTTGGGTTCCAGCGCTATCACCATTCCTTGTCTTAGAATATAGGGTGATTTTCTCCCGATAACCGGCAATTCGTCCAATTCCAGTCCGATTCCGTGCCCGACAAACGGCACCGGTTGGGGATATCCCATAAAACCTTTCGCCAATCCCGCTTCCTCTGCCATCTGCATGGCCGTTTCGTAGAGGTCTTCCGCTCTAGTTCCGGAGAGGCCCTGTGCCACAAGGGCATCTTGAATTGCCAGAGCCGTTGAATGTATCTTTCTGAACTTTTCAGGAGCCTCTCCGATGAAAAAAGTTCGCGACTGGTCGATCAGGTATCCGCCGACCGTCCCTACATAATCTATCTGAACGGGCTCGTTTCTCCGGATAATCTTAGCACCGGCCCCTTGTGGCATCGCGGCATTCAGCCCAGGACCGCCCGTAGGCCCTACCGAACAGCTCGGCACTGCAAGATTAGGCCCTGACATGATGTGACCGTAAAACACTTCGTTATTGAAGCTCCTTACCCTTACGAGTCCCTGATGACCTCTTTTCCGATACCGGGCCTCGAGTAGCCCGGCGAATTCAACCTCCGAAAGTCCTTCCTCGAGGATTTCACTCACCTCGGCAAAAATCGCGTCATTCATGAGAGCGGCCTGTTTGATGATTTCAAGCTCGTACTCGGATTTGACCACGCGAATCTCTTTTATAAGAGGCGAGATGTCGGCGATGACGGCATGGGGGAATAGTTCGGAATAAATGCGATAATTGTTGACAGGCAACACGTCCAGTTCCAACCCCAGAGTGGTCAAACCTCTGGCGCATGCAGACTCGACGCTCTTTTTCAAGTGGGAAAAGCTTTTAACGGAATACACGGACTCAAGCGGCGATTCTTGTGCCGCCCGTTCAAAATTCTTTCGCACCAAGAGCAGAGGCGTCCCCTCAACGGGTACGAAGAGATGAGCGTCCTGGCCGGTTCCGGAAAAAAAGAAGAGGTCCGTTCGTTGGACTATCAGAGCAGCATCAAAACCGTTCCCTGCCATCGCAGACTGAAGCATGGAAATACGACGCTGAATTTCTTCCAAAGGTGTTGAAGGCATGAGTTGTTCCCCGGGATTGTGCAGCGGTCTTGCAATTTTGGGACTTTTAGGACCCTTGAGGACAGAGAGACCCCTCCGCTCACCCCAGAATCGTCTTTGTGAGGAGTCCCACGGGACCGAACACAGGCAAAACCGTCACCATGTTGATGAAAGAGCCCTATTTTTTGTGCTTTTGAACGTACCCCACCTCCGTCATACCGTCAACCGTTTTTTCCGCGCACCTGTCATCCAAACACAGCTCGGTAGTACCGGGCCAAGGAGAAGGCTGAAGCACACATGGACATGCCACCTCCTAGCGTGATATGCGACCTTCGCTCCGACCTTGATCAGACGTTTGATCAGCCATTCCATTGACCGCTTGACTTCTTCGCCCATGAGGTAGAATTGTCTAAGCATGTGGAGAAGGTTGTAGGCCAACACCCCCATGAGCAAGCGGGCCTGGTTGGCTGCGAATCGATGGCAACTGGTCTTGTCCCAGCGCAGCGTGTTCTTCCCCTCTTTGATCCGGTTCTCAACGTCGCCGCGTCCGTTGTACACCTTGACCACTTTCCCGGCGGGCAGCTTGGAATTGGTCACGATGAACCCGATCCTCGGGAAGAGTTCTCCATCGTGCCATTCGATTTTCGCGACAACTCTGCGTTCTCTGTCCCAGGTCTGTGCCCGATACCGGAGATCAACCAGCTTGATCTGAACTCCGCTCTTGGGAGGTCGCCCCACTGGACGCTTCAGATACGGGTCAATGAGTCTGTACAACACCGCATTGGCCGGAAGCCCGATGAAGTACGTGACCGGTTCATCCTCGCAATACTCGTACACGCCAGGGTCAACAAAGGCTGCGTCACCCCGAAGCCAGAACAGGATGAATCGGGACCGATACCGCTTCACAATCGGATCGAGGAACTCCAGAACACCATCGGCTGAATGAACGTTGCCTGGCCTCAGCTTGGCTCTTAGGCAGTCCCCGTCGCTGGTGAACGCAAAGAGCGGATGAAAGCAGGTCTCCCCGAAATGACTGTTGAACGCCACGTGCTCTTGCCTACCGTGCGCCGGGTTTTCCGTTGAATCAACATCTACGATGAGTCTTTGCTTCTTCTTTCTCTTCATGAGCGCGTCATTCGATCACTTGATTTCCGTAATTCGGTACGGCTTAACCTTTCTTTTCATAGCTCTCTTCGCCCTCAATCCGCGCCAAGATTAACCTTCTGTAAGCTTTCTATAATAAGATTCATGGAGGTAGATGGCGGCCAAAGGATTGTGACCAGTCACGCGATCTTTAACGGCTAGAACCGTCGTATATGCTTGAGTATACTTGAAAAATAGAGAGTCATGACCTACGCACAGGCCCAGCAAGACATTGAAATCAGTCTTCTCCTCGTTCAGCAGCATCGCTTGAAAAATCGGGTTACACATTGCTTCGTCAGTTCCCTGGAAAATTTTGTCCTTGTCCTCAATACCGATGAGGTCTTTTGGTGCCCTTCCGGCTTTGCAACAGACGGATATAACTTCATGGCCATGCTTTCTCAAAATGTTTTCAACAATTGTAGCCTCCTTCTTCAGCCCAACGCAGAACACCAGCCCAAGCCTGCCGAACTGCATACGTTTTGCAAACTCGCAGATTTCGATAATACGGGTCTTAGTGGGCTGCATGACATAGGGATGTTCCTGTCGATTTGCGTAGCATGAGGCCTCCTGGATGGAGGCCTGACGGGTGAAGCCGAGAATCTTCGGATTCTCGTATTCCCTGTTCGCCCTGGCCAACAGGTCTCTACGGGTCAGGGTCGGACAGCCTTTATGGCCAATGCCATCTGCATGTATGCAAACCATCTGGTGGCGGCCATTAGGACATGTTGCACAAGCGGGGCTAGGTCTCTTCCTGTCTCGAGACATAGAAAACTCCTTTCATGTTTTCGCCGTTGATCAACAACCTGCCCACACAGGCTCGTAGTTTCCTGAGCTGAACACCCAAAGCACTTACGAGGCGTGCGCCCGATGACCCTAGGGAAAGAGGCCATCCCGAAATAGATACATGAGAAGTAGCTCACGCCGCCCAAATTTCGGAACACTCCAGACCGTTTCAAGCATGACTAGAAATCGACGGTCAGGCGCACCGCTCTCTGGATGGGGGTTCCCACAGGTCACGATTCGAGGCCTCGGTAGAAAAGTGATTGCCTACAGACTTCTGGTGAAGGTTCGCCCGTAGGGTCTCTAAGAAGATCTGTGGAGATGCCACCCTTGCTGTACCGCCCAATTTCTTGCTACGGACTTCATCCATCAGGTTCTTCAGAGAGGCTTTCACGATTACTAGAAGAGTTTTAAGCTCATGGGACCAATGCTGAAGGGCTCGCCGCCCGGCCTGTTCCAGGGACTTGAATGCTGTTATGTTTCGGATTAGCGGTACCTTTCCCCTTCGATGATCCCTTGCTGACTAGCCTTTATGGCCGCTTGGGCTCTCGTGGAGACTTTTAGTTTGCGGTAAATCGACTTGATGTGAGATCTGACCGTATGATGTGAGATATGAAGTGCCTCACCGATGTCTTGGTCCTTGAGGCCAGAAATGATTCGACTGAGTACCTCCAGCTCTCTTTGGGTAAGCACTGCCTTTTCCTGGGACTCAACGTCGCCTTTTTCTTTCTTAATCTCGCTGAGGACCGTTGCAGTTACTGCTGGATCCAAAAAAGCCCCTTCCCCGAGTACGTGGTGAATGACTCGGACCAATTCTTCTCGTGTCACGTTCTTGAGGACATAGCCTTTTGCTCCGGCCCGAATCGCTTCCTTTACATATTGATCGTCACTGTAGATGGTGAGCATGACGACTTTCACGTTCGGGTATTTCTCACAGACCAGCCGCGTGGTCTCTATGCCGCTAATGCCAGGCATCCTCACGTCCATGAAGACGATATCCGGGTGGGCATTCTCCATGATGCTTAGGCACTCGAGCCCGCTGGAGGCCGCCGCGATGACCTCTACATCGTGGCCAATCTCGAGCAGTTGCCTTAACCCTTCTCGGACCACCGGGTGATCATCGACGATCATGACTTTTATCTTGCTCATTCGAAGTCTCCTCGGTATTTAGGGGTATCTTAGCCTCCATAGTACATCCCCGGTTTATCCTGGCATTGATTTTCAGTGTGCCTCCGACCGACTCTACTCGTTCCTTTGTATAGAGAAGCCCCAGCTTGCTCGGATTTGCTATCCATGGGGCAGACGTGGAACTGTTGAACCCCTTTCCTTTGTCAGACACAGCCAAGATTATGTTGCCACGCTGAGCTTTCAGCTTCACGGTCGCCATCTTGACGCCGGCGTGCTTGTTAATATTTGTCAAGGCTTCCTGGGTAACGCGGTACAGACAAATACTTACATCCGGCGGCAGTTCGAGCTCTTTGGGCAGATTCGCCGCAACCTTGATTCCGGTGGCTCCGGTATATGTCTGGAAGAGTTTGCTAAGCGCTGGGACAAGACCAAGGGTGTCAATGAGGTCGGGTCGTAAGCTCGAAATCAAGTCTCTGCACTGGTCCACTGCCTGGTTCACCATGCCGATCAATGCATCAAGCTCGCCCTGGACCTGTTCCGGCGCTCTGTCCGTAAGCTCTCTACAAAACCGGATTTTGTAACCGATTCCGGTCAATGCTTGAGCCAGAGTATCATGTATGTCCGCAGCCAGGCGTTTTCTCTCCTGCTCCCTTATAGTCAGTAGTTTGTCCGTGATCAATCGGAGCTGTTGACGACTTTGTTCGATCTCCTCCACCATAAACGCATTCTCCAATGCTAGCGCCACAAGATAGATGAATTGATGCAGTAGGCTCAATTCCTTGTCCGTGAACTCAAAGGCATTGCGGGGACTGTACAGAGCGAGGACCCCGTACGCCCGTACATGGGCCCTAATTGGGACGACAACAGCGCGTTTGAGCGGAAATTGGTCTACCTCTGTAGCTACATCACCTTTTTCATCTACAAAAAGGCCCGAGGCTTCCGTCCACGATTTTGCAATGAGCTTGGCGAGTTCCGGTGGCATTTCTCCGCCCGGGCGACCAAAAGCCCCTGTAATTCGTCGATCGGAAAAAATGGTCATAAAGGCCTGTACACGGAAAAAGGAGAAAATCTCCCGTTCAACTAGATTCACTATGGCTTCCAACTCGAACGTAGCAATGATCTGCTGAGCAAAGTCGTGAAGTTTCTGAAGAATTGTCACTTTCTCGTTAATCTGCTCTTCACGACTTCTCATATATGAACGAGCTACCACCACGTAGCCTTCGAACAGCACATTGCCTAGTTGGTAAAGTTGATCCATCAATTCCCGTTCATGCCCTTGGTTGCCTGGGACGGCATCGCGCAGTACTCCGTAACAGACTTCTCGGAAGCCACGAAACACCTGGCACATGTCGTCTAATTCAACGCCCTGAATGGCACGGTCGTAGCCCACCTTTTTCTGATCTTCGAAAAATGCTTTAGCATCACCACCCGCAGCATCAACGATCAGGTCTATCAGAAAGGGCATTCGCCACAGCCCCTCCTCACTGTCAAGAAGTAATTCCCTGTAGTTGGACACAACCCTCTGAGACATTTGAGATTTCATCTCTTTGAGAATGCGGTCTCGGTGCAAGCAAAGAAGATCTTTAAGGGGTAACGTGGACATCGCTGGCTCCTATTCCCAAGACACAAGGGTGGAACTCCCCAAGCCACTGAGCCGTCTGGACCCGATGGGCCGGCGCGCCTGCTTACAGGGTCGATTCTTTGTCGGCCGCCTCCAGAGCATTGGTTGGCAAACGCGGTCCCTTATGCCCAGTGCGCGCTTTGGAGAAATTCGAGTGTTCATGTCTATTGCACTCGCTTGGCGTAGACCATTTGCGGACATCTGGTCCGGATGGAAGGAAATTATTTCGAACTATGACATGGCTAGCTTGGACTGACAATGCCTCAGTTTACCTGGTCGAAGTGCGAAGCCATCCCCTGGTTACGATGACGATCTGAGTCTGACCCCTGTCAGCCGTGTCAAAGCGAACCAGGGTAACCTGAACCATGCTCGTAGTTACCGCAAATTGGTTATGAAAGAACCCCCTGTTCGTGCGATTGACCAGAAAGGGGCAACGGACGATCATAAACTCAAAGCCGTGTAGGTCTCCACCGCTAGGAAGGAATCAGCCATGGAGTCTAAAGCGAAAATCTTTTGAGACGCGATGGCCTGCAAAAGGGCGGCCGCCGAAAGGCCGGAGATCTTCCCCGTATCACGGCCAAGACAGCAAGCAATCAGACCTTTCAAAGAAAGGAATTATCATGGCCGATCCAAAGACCCAAAAAGAGACAAAGGCAAAAAAAGAAAAAGAACCAGACATTACCTTCTTTCATCCCGAATTGTTGGAAATCCCCAAGGATGGTTCTCCTCCCTACTTGAAAGGCTACAGGTGCAAGAAGTGCGGGCAGCTCGATTTTCCCAAGTTGAGCCCTTGTCCAAATTGTTGGGGTGAGGAGTTCGAGATGGTTCCATTAAGTAGGAGAGGCAAAGTGTACAGTGCCACGGATATCTTTATCGGACAGGCCGGAATGAAACCTCCCTATACGTTTGGCTATATCGACCTGCCCGAAGACCTCAGAATCTTTGCGCAGCTAGAAGGAGAACTCGGGAGCATCAAGTGTGATGAAGAAGTGGAGTTGACCGTAGGCACCATACGGATGAACGGTGATGGTTTACCTATAACAAGCTACAAATTCAAAAAACTCGGTTCCTGAAACTGAGCTGGCGATGAGGAGGCATTGAGCATGAAATTTCAACGCGAAGTCTTTATCGCAGGAGTCGGGGAAACAAAGTTCGGAAAGCAAAGACTCGAATTTGATGCCTTGGGAAGGCAAGCGGCCTTGCAGGCTTTAAAGAGTTCCAATATCGACCGTCCGGACATTATCCAGAGCGCTTTTGTAGGAAATGCCACCAATGGGATTGTAACGGGCCAAACCGTTTTCAAGGACCTCGGTATGTGCGGTCACATGCCTATTATCAATGTGGAAAGTGCTTGTTCAGCCGGTGGGATGGCCGTTTATTGCGCTGTTAAGGACGTGGCAACCGGGGTCACTGATATCTCCTTAGCCGTAGGATGCGAGAATCATTCACTTCACATGCAAGCCGGCACGGCCTTTAGTCCTGCCATGACAGACATAGAGACCATGCACGGGGCGGTGATGACCGGCAAGTATTCATTGCGGGCGGTCCGGTACATGTACGAAACAGGTGCCACTATTGAAGATCTAGCCTTAATTACCGTGAAAAACAGAAAACATGCTACCCACAATCCCTATGCTTGGTTCAAAGGGGACATCAGTGTTGAAGAAGTTATCAAATCCAGAATGGTAGCCTTTCCTTTGACCTTACATCAATGCTGCGGAATCTCGGATGGGGCTGGAGCTGTCGTAATGTGTTCAAAAGAAATGATCAAGAAACTAAAGATCGAGAAACCAGTCAAGGTTGCCGGAGCAGTAGTCCGGTCAGGCCCCTTTCACAACAGACCAAGAGACATAACCGGTGATGATATTACGGAGACAGCGTCAGAGCAACTGTATCACGAGTCCGGAATAGGACCGTCCGAAGTCAATATCTTGGAATTGCATGACGCATTCACTATTGCCGAATTGCTCTATTACGAATGTATGGGCCTTTGCAAAAAGGGGGAAGGACTCAAATTCCTCCGGGATGGTCAGTCCACATATGGAGGACAATGCGTGGTTAGTCCAAGAGGTGGCATGCTCTCTTATGGTCATCCTATCGGAGCTTCCGGTACCGCCCAGATAGCTGCCAATGTCAAGCAGTTGCGCGGAGAGTGCGATGGCTACCAAGTCCAGCCTATTCCGAAGGTGGCCATGTCACATGTAACGGGCGGCGGCCTTTCAGGCACCGAACATGCCGCGTGTACGATGCATATGCTGGTGAGAGATTGGTAAGGCATGGGCTTCGACGTGATTACGCGGCCGTACCATCGGATCCCACGGCATTTACGAGAGGAGACTTAATCATGGAAATCGCAAAAGGGAGAGTGGCTCTGATCACAGGTGCCGGGGGCGCTATAAGTGAGTCAATAGCCCAGGCGTTAGCAAGCGGCGGAGCAAAAGTAACCGTCACTGGCACCGATGCGAAAAGTGTGGGCCCTCTTGGATCTAAGATAAACGAGTTGCTCAGTCGCCATGGCAGGGTCGACATCCTGGTGAACGCATGCAGTCAGGCGAATGGGAAGGGAATTGCAGACGTTACTGATGAAGATTGGGAATCCGTCATCAGGGCAAATTTGAGTTCGACTTTCTTCTTTTGCCGGGAAGCCATTCGTCACATGCGTGAGAACAAATATGGCAGGATCATAAATCTAACCAGCTTCTATTACTTAGGGTGGCCGGGAATGGCGAATTATTCCGCTGCCACGTCCGGAGCATTCGGCTTGACGCGATCTCTGGCCCTGGAGCTAGCCAAGGATGATATTACGGTAAATTGTGTGGTTCAGGGAGAGATCCTCACTGCTGATTCAAGCTTATCTGTCGAAGAAGTGGCCAAATTGGCTGACAGCCATCCTGTCAAGAGGCTGGGTAAACCCGAAGATGTGGCCCGCGCGGTGGCTTTTTTTGCCTCGGACGCTTCAAGATATGTGACTGGGCAAACGCTATTTGTTTGCGGTGGGAGGAGTCTTTATTCCTCCATGTCGGCTTAAGCGGCGGGCCCTTGGCAGTCTTCGGACTTTCAGAGACAGGAGGTTTCAGAAAATGGGAATCGAAAACAGAGTGGCGCTTATAACCGGTTCAGGCAGTGGGATGGGAAAACAGACTGCACAGAGAATGGCAGAAAATGGAGCCAAGATAGTCATTAACGATATGGTTGCTGCAAGAGTCGACGAAACGGTCTCTGAATTCAAAAAGGCCGGCCTCAAGGTGATGGGATGTGCTGCAGATATAACCAATAAAGAAGCTGTTGAAAACATGTTCAAGGAAGTGGTGAGCCAATGCGGAGGCATTGATATTTTAGTCAATAATGCCGGTATGGAGAAGGCGGGAGCCCTCCGGAAGCTTACCGAAGAGGACTGGGACCTAACGATAAATGTGAATCTCAAGGGGACCTTCCTATGTAGTCAGGCTGCTCATGGCTATATGGTGGAGAAAAAACATGGGCGCATCATCAATATCTCCTCTCGGGCTTGGCTCGGAGGACCGGGACAGGCACCCTATTCATCTGCGAAATCTGGCCTGGTAGGGCTAACTAGAACTCTGGCTCTGGAATTGGGACGCAACGGAATAACCGCCAATTGCATTGCTCCCGGGTTGATTCATACCCCAATGTGGGATCAATTGCCCGAAAAGAATAAATCATTCCTATTGTCCAAGCAGCCTACCGGAAGATTGGGGGATGTGGATGACATCGCCAATGCCGTCCTGTTTTTTGCAGATGATGCCGCCTCTTTCATAACCGGGCAAGTCTTTTACGTTTGTGGAGGCCGAAGCCTGTTTTCTGGTTAGAAGACATGCTCATGTCACAGCACTTTGCGTGGAGCAGGCCGAATCAGCAGGATTTCATGGAGGTGCCAGCTATGATGAAGACGGATAACGGAGAAGCCCTGTCGGATGTCAGAGTGCTCGACTTTACGGGTGAATTGGGTCCTTATGCTTCGAAATTATACGTTGGTTTGGGTGCCGACGTAATCCACCTGGAACCGATAGGCGGAGATCCTCTGAGACACGTCGGGCCGTTTTACAAGAATAATCCGGATAGAGAGGGCAGTCTTCAGTATTTGTACTACAATGCAGGGAAAAGGGGTATGCCCGTTAACCTAAATGAAAAACAGGGTAAGGACATATTCATTAAGTTATGTCAGACCGTGGATCTATTATTTGAAAGCTTTGCGCCGGGTTATCTTGATAATTTGGGTCTGTCTTATCAGAGCTTGAGCAGAGCAAACCCCCGATTGGTCCAAGTTTCCATTACCCCTTTTGGCCACTCCGGTCCATGTAGAGACTACCCCGCATGTGATCTTAGCATAAGCGCTCAAGGAGGATTTCTGTTTTTGGCAGGTACTGATAACAACAAGCCTGTAAGGGCCTGCGATAATCAATCGTATCGGATGGCGGAAGCTTATGCAGGGGTTGCTGGTGCGATTGCCTTATTCAATGCCAGGCGAACAGGAGATGGTCAGTTTGTCGAGGTATCCTGCTTGGAAGCGGTCAGCATGGCCTTGGAAAACGCTGCTCAATATTACGATCTCGAAGGCAAGCTTCGGCGGGGACGCGGAAGGGAGGCTGGAACTGCAACCATACACCCCTGTAAGGATGGGTATATTGTTCTGGTAGCCATTATGGGAAATAATAAGGTCATGTGGGAGCCTTTTGTGGAATGGATGAAATCCGAAGGAGTTGCGGAATGGGTAGTCTTCACTGACGATAAATGGCTCGACCCACGCTATAGAGAATCTAAAGACGGATATGAGACTTTCTGTAGAATATTTGAGGGCTATACCAAGCAGCACGACAAGCTTTACCTGTACGAGATAGGGCAGGCTCATAGGGTCGCAATCTCCCCAGTCAGCAACGGCAAAGATCTTCTGGAAAATCCTCAATTGAAACACCTCGACTTTTGGAAGACTTTGAATCACGAAAAACTCAACGCAAACATTGTCTATCCAGGTGCCCCGTACGAACTTGGAACCTTGAAATGGCGGCTTGGAAATCCTGCGCCAACTTTCGGCCAACATACGGTCGAAATTCTCAAGGAGTTAAAGTACACAGACAACGACATCAATGCGTTGGTGAAAGGAGGGGTTGTTCATGTTGGATAAATTCAAAAAGGCTCTGGATGGGATTGTCGTTTGCGACTTCTCCTGGGTTGGTGCAGGACCGATAGCAACCAACATTTTAGGACAATGCGGCGCTGAGATAATCAAAATAGAAAGCAAAAAGAGAATCGACATATTGAGAATGGGAGGTCCTTTCAAGGATGGAATCGCCGACGGGACGGAAAGGAGCGGCTATTTCGCTAATCGAAATCCCAATAAAAAGGGGATTTCTCTCAATATGGGGCATCCCAAGGCTCGAGAAGTTGCAGTCCGCTTAATTAAGAAAAGCGACATCATCATTAATAATTTCCGTGTCGGCCAGATGGAAAAATGGAAATTAGGCTGGCAAGACGTAAGTGAGATAAATCCAGGAATAATCTATGTGACAATGAGCCTCCAGGGCACCAGCGGCCCCCACAAATCGTACATGGGTTACGGAGTAAATCTCAACGCCCTTTGCGGATTGACGGTACAAAGCGCCTTTCCTGGAAAACCCCCTTTTGGAACTGGAACAAATTACACCGACCACGTGATGGTCCCCACCCACACTCTGTTCGGGATTATGGCGGCACTCGTTCAACGCGAGAAAACGGGCATGGGGCAGACAATCGCCGTTACTCAGTTAGGGGCCGCTGTCTGCATGAAACCATCGGATGTCATGGCCTACGCCGCCAATGGGGATATTTTGGAGCCGCTGGGATTCGGTGCTCCAGACATGGCTCCCCATGGTGTTTACACCACTCTGGGCTATCGGAAGTGGATCGCGATTGCTGTTGCTAACGAAAAGGAATGGAGCGCCCTAAAACACGCCATGGGGTATCCCAATTGGGCCGAAGACAAGAAATTCCAATCGCTTCCCCTAAGGAAAGAGAACGAAGAAGAGCTCAATGCATGCATGGAGAATTGGACCAAATGGCAGTACGCAGAGGACGTAAATCGCGTCTTAATTGCCAACGGGATAAAAGCCGGAATCGTCAATGATGCCCGGGGTGCCATAGATGACCCGCATCTGAGATCGCGCCATTTTTGGGTTTATTTGGATCACCCTGTTGTGGGGATTACCCTGTACAACAGGGCTCCGATGGTCTTTTCCAAAACACCCATTCAGATGAAAACCAGTGCCCCGCTACTAGGTCAGCATACCAAAGAGGTGTTGTCTAATCTCTTGGAATATACTGAAGATGAGATAAAGCAACTAGTTTCCGAAGAAGTGTTGCTTTGACGGGAAGTCCTGTCAAGGACTCGCCCTTACCACAACCTTGTCACAAGCGCTCCCGGAGGAATCCAATGGACTTCGCCATATCAGAAGAATACATGATGCTGAAAGACTCAATGCGAGAATTTGTGAAGCGGGAAATGCTGCCTCTGGAAAAGGCCTTGATTGAGCGCGAAATGACATTGTGGTCAGAGCCCGGCCCGCTGATTCCAGAAGATGATTACGCGAGACTAATGCGGAAGTCAAAAGAATTGGGATTTTGGGGCATTGAAGTAGAAGAAAAGTTCGGAGGTCAAGGGCTTGGGATGCTGGCCAAGACCCTGGTGGTCGAGGAGATATCCAAGTCCTTGGTCGGCTTTTCCCATCATGCCTTCACGCTCCCGCCTGATGCTCCCAACCTCTATTATCTCCATGAATGTTGTTCCGGTAGTCAGCGGGAAAAGTATTTCAAACCGTACTGCAACGCCGAAATTGATTCGGCTATGGCCGTAACGGAACCCGGGGCCGGATCCGACGTGAGCGGTCTCAAGACCGTGGCAGTGAGGAACGGGAGCAAATGGATCATAAACGGAACCAAGACCTTCATCAGCAAGTGCGATAGAGACGATGTTTTTTTTATTCTTATAGCGGTTACCGATAAAGAGGCGTCTTCGAAGAATCGATTCACTGCGTTTCTCCTCGATAAGAATACTCCAGGTTTGAGGGTCGGAAGGGAGATCCCCGTCATTGGAGCTATGCCCACGTGGGATCTCATTCTTGAGGACGTGGAAGTTGGGGATGATGCAATACTCGGCGAAGTTGGCCAGGCGTTTATCCCACTTCAGAACCGTTTCGGGGTCCGGAGAATCGAGCTGGCCTCCCATTGCACAGGCATGGCAGAGAGATTAATTGGGCTGATGATTGAACAGGCCAATAACAGGGTCACATTTGGTCAGCCCCTTGCGGAACGGCAAACGATTCAAAACTGGGTCGCCGACTCCACTATCGAACTCGAGGGTGTGAGATGGATGCTCTACTACACGGCCTGGAAGAGCGACCAGGGTTACAAAGACCTCCGCTTGGAAGGCGCCAGCCTCAAGATCATGGCAACTGAAATGCTTACACGTATTGCTGACAGGGCCATCCAAATCCATGGCGGGATCGGGCTCTCAAGAGAGCTTGGCATCGAATACGTGGCAAGGATGGTCCGAATCTGGAGGATTCTCGAAGGCCCATCCGAGATCCACAGGTGGACGCTCGGAAGGTCGCTACTCAAGCAGAAAAAGCCCTACAATCCCTTTGTCCTGCAAAAGGGCAATTGATGTTGACGGAATCCGGATACACCGGGAGCGGAGGAGAAGAAACATGGGTGTAGATTTCTATAAAGAAGGACATGTCGCTCACATAACCTTGAACCGGCCTGAAGCCATGAATTCTTTGGATCCGGAATCGACGGAACGTCTGGCTCTTATATGGGCGGAAGTCAAACAGGACCCTGAAATCCGCGTTTCGATTCTCACGGGAACGGGAGAGAAGTCATTTTGCACAGGCACGGACATGAAGAAGACGCCTGTTCCCACCGAATGTATGGCGGCTATTTGGCTCCGAGAGGGCCAGCCTATCCTGCCCCATATGAAGATGTGGAAGCCCATAATATGCGCTATCAACGGTTATGCAGTCGGCGGTGGCCTCGAAATGGCCCTTGCCTGCGATATAAGAATAAGCAGCTCAAACGCCAAATTTGGGCTCTCAGAGGTCAAGGTGGCAAGCCTTGCGGGATTGAACGGCACCCAATGCCTGCCTAGAGCTATTCCGCAGGCAGTCGCGATGAAGATGCTGCTTACCGGAGAGTTGATCGACGCACAGGAGGCCCTCAGGGTAGGATTGGTCAGCGACGTGGTTGAGCACGGTGAGTTGATGGATCTTGCCAAGAAATACGCTGATAAGATAGCCGGAAATGCCCCCTTGAGTATAAAGGCCGCCAAACAGGCTGTCGTAATGGGAATGGACATGCCCCTTGACCACGCCATCGCGTTTTCTCATCTCCTTTGGGGGGTGTTGAGGGACACAGAGGACAGGAAAGAGGGATTTCAAGCATTCTCTGAGAAAAGAGCCCCCAAATGGTGCGGACGGTAACTTTCTCTTTTGGATCCTAGTGTCGACCGGGAGGATATTCTAATGCACATCGTGGTGTTAGCGAAAGTTGTGCCGGACTATGAGGTCCCTTCTGGTGATTTTGAACTGGCTAACAGCCGTGCCCATCCAAGGTATACGAGAATGATCGGCCTTTACGATGAAAATGCCCTTGAGATGGGTGTCCAGCTAAAAGAAAGGCACCTGGGCACTCTGACGGTCGTATCCTGCGGCATAGAAGATGACATACCCGTACTGAGAAAGGCTCTTGCCATGGGCGCTGATCGGCTCGTTTTAGTTACGGGTAGTTCAGATAATGCGTCCACTACGGCTGCCAATTTGAAGATCGCTCTTGAGAAACTGGGGAACGTAGATCTGGTGTTAGCCGGCCAGCAATCAGCAGACATGGACAGAGGTGTGGTACATGGAATGGTGGCCCAGGTAATGGGGTATCCGTTCATTCCTCAAGTGAGCCGTATTGAACGGGAAGATGGTGGATGGAAAGTGGATCAAATCATCGAAAATGGCATTCGAGAACTTGCTGTCATCGGCGCGGCTGTTTTGTCCGTCACGAGTTGTCCTGAAAACATTCCTCGTATACCAGCCGTTCGGGAAATATTCGTGGCCAAAAAAAAACCAGTGGAAAAGCTTGCCGCAATAAACTCTCAAAAGATGGATGTTATGGAGATCTCGGTTGAAATTCCGAAAATGGAGTCTGTGTGTGAATTCTTGCCCGTGGACGACTTGAGTTTAACGGCAAAGACACTCCTTATGCGGCTCAAACAGGAGCGTTATATATGAAAACTCTGATTGTTGAAATTATTGAACCGAAAAGAATTGGCGAGTTGGTTACCGTGAGCAGAAAATTCTGTGACAAACCTGATATCGTTGCGCTCGGAGCAGGAGACCTTCCCGGATCTTACGGCAAAGCCTACCAAACTCAGGAAACGATTGGTGCCAATCTGGTTTCAACGCTCAGCGAACTGATAATCAAAGAGCAATATGCCATCATTCTGTTGAGTGCGACAACAATCGGAACGAGTCTGGCAGGACCTCTGGCGGCTTGTCTGTCCGCCCCTGTCATCTCGGAAGTCACTTACATAAGTGACGACCACATCATTGAAACGCCCATGTACGGAGGAAAAGCGGTTGTACGGTTCAAAGCCGATGGTAAGCCACTGATTCTGACGATTCGCCGAAAATATTTTGAAAGGGACAGCTTAGACAAGTTCACTGAAACAATTCTTTTGTTCACCGGTCCAGGACCGGTGAGTCTAATTACCGAAGAGAGCGACAAGTCAGAAGGCATACCCCTTGAAGACGCAGAAGTGATTGTAACAGGTGGAAGAGGCATCGGCGATTCGGACAATTTCTCTTTCTTAAGAGAAATGGCGGGTCTTTTTCCCAGGGGAGCAGTCGGAGCCTCCAGGGCGGCCGTTGATGAAGGCTGGGTATCGCCTTCCCTCCAGATAGGTCAGACAGGTAAGATCGTAGCGCCGTCCGTGTATTTTGCCGTTGGGGTCTCCGGAGCGAGCCAACATTTGGCAGGAATCGCAAATAGCAAGTGCGTTGTGGCAATCAATAAAGATGAAGAGGCGAACATTTTCCACCGAGCTCGATTCGGGATTGTTTGCGACTACAAAAAGGCGGTCCCCGAAATCATCCATGCACTTAAGGAGGAGGCATAAATGGGCCGTGTCCCCTATTGGAATATCAATCATGGGATGATCATAGACCTGCTGGCAATTCCGACCTTTTTCTTGTTTTTTTACGGATTGTACCGGATCTGGACGCGAATCGAGCATGGAAAAGACGAAATACCGCAGGGGCAAACCTGTACTGCCGTCAAGATAGGCCCGTTCTATCTGTGGGCCTTACTGACAAAAGGAATTTTCGGTTCCCGCATATACAGAAAAATATTCACGGGTATCGCCCATGGCCTGGTTTTTTGGGGTATGGCTCTGCTATTCGTCGGCACTGTAATGGTACTCTTAAATGTTGTGTTTGGGATACCGGTTTTTGAGGGACAGTTCGACCGCTGGTTTATGCATTATGCCCTCAACATTGCTGGGGCTTGTGTCCTTTGCGGCATTCTTTTCCTGCTGATCAAGAGGATTTTTCCGTCGGAAAGGTTATCTGCCGTCAAATCCCGCACAAGTTTCGTCCCCGTGGAAGTCGCCATCGCGTTCATAATCATATCAGGATTTCTGTTGCAAGGCTTCAGGATTGCCAACACAGCATATCAGCCAGGGGCAATCATCGGTAATTGGGTGGCCACATGTCTCGCGCCCATTGAAGGCGGATTGCTCTGGCATAAGTATATCTGGTGGGCGCATGGCCTGATTGCACTGGCCTTCATCGCGTACATCCCGTTTTCTCCGCTGGTACATCTGGTATTAGCGCCTATCAATACCGGTCTCACGGCACCCATCCCCGGCCCCCAGATGGGTAATCTGGATTTCAGCGCTTTTGAGAGCATTGAGACAGGACAGGAGCCGAAACTCGGTGTAAGCGAACTGGCTGACTTTAGCAGAAAGAGGCTACTAGACTTTGCTGCATGTACCTGGTGCGGCAGGTGCCATGAAGTGTGCCCGGCGGTGCAGACGGGAAAACGGCTTTCGCCCAAAAAGGTTGTGGTCACGCTATCCGACTACTTGACCCAGGGAAAACTTCACGACGAGTCTTTGATCGCTGAAATTTCCCCCGAGGCTATTTTTGACTGTACGACCTGTACTGCCTGTATGGAAGCATGCCCCGTCTCTATAAATCAGCCGAAAGCCATCATGAGGCTGAGACAGAATATGGTGATGGAGCAATCGCAAGTTCCCAATACCATGAGACAAGCCCTTAAAAGCCTGGAGGCGCGTCAGCATCCCTTCTTCGGGACTGCTAGCGGAAAGCGGGATTGGTGCAAAGGACTGGATGTCCCGATCTTTGAAAGGGGTAAGACTGAGTACCTTTTGTGGATAGGATGTTCCGTGACTTATGAGGAGCGGGCGCAAAAAATAGGGCGGGCAATGGTGAATATATTGCGCAAGGCTGGCGTGTCATTCGGGATATTGGAAGAAGCCAGATGTACTGGCGATCCAGCAAAACAGATTGGGAATGAATTCTTGTTCCAGGAGATTGCTCAACAAAACATCAGTGATTTTCTTTCGCTTGGAGTAAACAAAATTATAACCCTGTGCCCCCACTGTTACAACACATTCACTCGTCACTACCCGCAACTTGGGGGGCTTTACTCAATAATTCCTCACTCTGTCTTTCTTGATTCACTATTACAGTTGGGCAAAATAAATACAAAACGAAATTCGAAACTTATAACTTATCATGACCCTTGTTACCTGGGGAGACACAACAACGTTTTTACCGAACCACGCCATGTACTCTCTTCGGTAGGACGTTTAGTAGAGATGCCTCGGAATCGGAAACTAAGCTTTTGTTGCGGCGGCGGTGGTGGAAACTACTGGGCCGAGGAGACAGGGACCAGGATCAATCAGGCCAGAGCCAGAGAGGCCCTCGATACGAGGGCAGACATTATCGCCACTTCTTGTCCGTTTTGTCTCCTCATGATGGTGGATGGAGCAAAAAAGTTCACAGAAGGAGAAAGGATATTTGACGTCGCCGAGTTGATCGATTCCCAACTTCAGTAATTTAATCCGTGAACCAGACCACGGCAAACAACGGGACCATTTCCCGTTCCTCCGGTTGGAGCTATCGCAAAACATCTAAAGGGCACTCTAATGAAGATTCCTCTTATTACCGAAATTCAACGCTTTAGCCTCCAAGACGGCCCTGGCATTCGAACCACCATATTCATAAAGGGATGTCCTCTTAAATGTCCCTGGTGTCACAATCCGGAAACGCAAAATCCAAAACAAGAGTTCTATTATTACCTGGACAAATGCACGGCTTGTGGGAAGTGTGCCGACATTTGCCCCTCAGGCGCCTGTTCACTGACCATTGGTCCGGATGGGCTGCCCATTCTTGTTCTCGAGAGAAGCAAGTGCCAAAACTGCTTTGAATGCATCAAGGTTTGTCCCACCGGGGCAAGGGCTATTGTGGGCCAGGCACTATCGATGGACGAGATCATGCAAGAGGCCATGGCAGATAAGCCGTTTTTTGCCAATAGCGGTGGAGGAATAACCATAAGCGGAGGGGAACCATTGCTGTTTCCCGAATTCACCCTGGAACTTGCAAAACGATTGAAAGCAAAGCAACTTAATTGTGCTATGGAAACCAGTTGCTTTGCCTCGTGGGAAAAGATTGAACCTCTGCTGGAGTATATCGATTTATTTCTCGTAGACATCAAAACTTTGGACGCGGAAAAACATAAGAACGTTGTGGGATGGCCTCTCAATGTCATTCTGAAAAACATAGAAACGCTTACAGAGCGCGGAGCAGCCATAAGGATTCATTTGCCGATCATTCCCGGGTTCAACAATTCTCCGGAAGATTATCTCGCCGTAATCGAATACCTTCGCAAATTATTCGGCAAGCTATCGGGAATAGATGTCCTCCCTTATCATTGCTATGCCGAAAACAAATACACACTACTGGGTCGCGGAGGGAGCGCTTACAAGTTCAAAGGTGTTGCAGATATGGCGGGGAGTGAAATTATTCCTCTCGTGCAAGGGCTTAGACGGGCTGGCGCTGTCAACGTCACCGTTGGTGGCTTGGTGGGAATGGGGGCAAGTCTTGACAAAAAAGCAAGTTAACTACTCAGAAAAGGAGGGGCAAAAGTACTGACGAAAAGGGCAAGTCAGAGTCAGGGATCAATCTTTAAAGAACACGAAAGAGGAGGTGAGAAAATGACCAATTGTGGACAATGTAGCTTCTTCTTCAGAATTCCTGAAGATGCGGGTGACTACGAAGCTGGAAAAGGGGATTGTGTCACCGAAAAGAAAGACGAAAAGGGCAAGTACTGGCTATCAAAGCCGGTTCTTGATAGCGGTGAAGGGTGCCCACTTTTTGAACAGTCCCAAAAGATCCAGTAACTTTGTTTCTTGGAGGTGCAGCACCCCTAACAGTGAAAGGGTACCAAAATGAAGCAGGCGGAACCTATAGAGTACAAAGGTAAGGTCGTGACGTTTCCTTTAGCAGAGCCCGCAGAAGAAAACGTTCCGGACGAAGAACTGCATGAACACTTAGCCAGACCATCTACCGAGAGGACCAAGCGATTAAAGGCCAGATGTCGCTGGAAGCATGCCTCGGCCGGGGTATTTGTGGAAAAAGGGGTAACTGCCGGCATTGAGCGCATGAGACTGATCACTGAAGCACACAAAGCCAGTGCCGGAAAACCCGAGGTTATGCGGCGGGCGCTTGGATTGGCCAACATTTTGAACAAATGCACGATCATTCTGCAGGAGGATGAGTTTATAATCGGATACCATGCCGAAGATCCTAACATGTTCCCTCTGTATCCTGAACTGGCATTTATGGCTGTTCAGGACTATTGCATGAGCGATTTTGCCCCTCAGCCAGTGGAAGAAGCCAAAGAGATCGTCGAGTACCTGGATTCCCCACACTCTGCAGTCGAAATGCCAAAATTATTTTGACCCCGCTGACCTGATGAGGATGTATCAAGTCAGTTCCATGGAAGCACCGGCATTTGCTACAGGATACAATAGCATCATTCCCCCATATGAGACAGTTTTGGAGGACGGGTTGTCGAAACGGATCGAGTTGGCCAAGGAGAATATCGCAAAGGCCAAGGAAGAAATGGCCAAACTCCCGTGGAACGCAAACGAAGGTTTGAAATGGATCTCCAAAATTGACAACTGGGAAGCAATGATTTTGGCTGATGAGGTAGTGATAAACTGGGCTCGGCGCCATGCCCGCTTATGTAAGATCGTTGCCGAAAATTTCGAGACCGATTCCAAGAGGAAAGAGGAACTTCTGGAGATGGCAGAGATCAGCCATCGGGTTCCGGCCGAGCCTTGCAAGGGATTGAAAGACGCCTTTCAGGCCAAATGGTATACGTACGAGATTTGCCATGCCATAGATCGTTACGCAAGTGGCTATGCCCAAAAAGAGGATAAACTTCTCTGGCCATTTTACAAGGTGAGTGTAATCGACAAGACTTTTCAACCTATGACCCATGCGGATGCGGTCGAAATAGTCGAGATGGAGCGGCTGAAAATTTCGGAGCACGGCGCGGGAAAATCTAGGGCCTATCGCGAGATTTTTCCAGGATCCAATGACCTTTTTATCTTTACCATTGGCGGCCTGAATAGGGATGGCACGGATGGCTGTAACGATATGACGGACGCCATTCTAGAAGCAACCCGAAACATTCGGACCACCGAGCCCTCCATGGTGTTCCGTTGGCATCCTAAGGGCCGGATCCAGACCAAACGCAAAGTCTTTGAGTGCATACGGGATGGCCTGGGCTTCCCATCGATAAAGCACGACATCAAGAATACGGCTCAAATGCTGTATTACGGGAGGTTCAGCAAGAATAACAACGGAGCCACCGAGGAAGAGGCTCGCGATTGGGCCAATGTCCTGTGTATGTCCGCTGGCTTGGTCGGACGAAGGAAGACCCAGAAGACCAGGAACGAAGGCGGCGGGTCCATTTTTCCAGCCAAAATCATGGAAATCACCCTGAACGATGGCTTTGACTGGTCTTACTCGGCCATGCAATTGGGGCCGGAAACAGGGCAAGCCGAGAGTTTTAAGACCTTTGACGAACTTTGGGAAGCTTTCCGGAAGCAGTATGCCTATGCCGCCAGTTTATGCATAAGGGCCAAGGACATATCCCGCTACTGGGAAAAAGAGTTTCTTCAAATGCCCTTTGTTTCCAGCATTGACGATGGGTGCATGGAACTGGGAGAGGATGCGATGTCTCTTTCCGAACAGCCCAATGGCTGGCACAATCCCATCACCACCATCGTTGCGGCTAATTCGTTGGTGGCTATCAAGAAACTCATCTATGATGAGAAAAAGTACACCATCAAGCAATTGAAGGATGCCCTATTCGCTAACTGGGAAGGGTACGAAGAGATGCGTCAGGACTTCAGGAACGCTCCCAAATGGGGTAATGATGATCCTTATGCGGATGATATCATTAAAAAATTCTATGAGGACATCATCGGAGGAGAGTTGGCAAAGATAACCAACTATTCCGGGGGCCCTGTGCTTCCCGTGGGCCAGGCCGTAGGACTTTACATGGAGATCGGTTCCAGGACAGGGCCGACCCCGGATGGACGATTCGGAGGCGAGGCGGCAGATGATGGTGGGATTTCCCCTTACATGGGCACCGACAAGAAGGGGCCCACGGCAGTACTTAAGTCCGTTAGCACGGTTCAGTTGAACCAGAAGGCCAATCTCTTGAACCAGCGTCTTTCTGTGCCAATCATGAGGAGCGTCCACGGCTTCGACATCTGGAAGGCCTACATGGATACGTGGAACGACCTCGAAATCGACCATGTCCAGTTTAATGTGGTCAGCACGGCAGAAATGAAGGCTGCTCAAAAGGAGCCCGAGAAACACCAGGACCTCATTGTCCGGGTTGCGGGCTTCAGTGCACGGTTTGTCGATATTCCCACTTACGGACAAAATACCATTATTGCCAGGAACGAACAGACCTTTGGAGCACAGGACCTGGAATTCCTGAATGTCAATCTCTAAACCTTGATTCACCTTGGCCCAAGGGTACCCGCTACATGGGGTACCCCCTCAAAAAAAATACTCAACCACGAGGTTTTATCAATGGCAGCCATAGACAGTCAACTCCACGCGGAACAAGGGACCGGTAAACCTTGCACCAAATGTAAATGGCAAACGCCGGACCCGACCAATCCCCTTCAGGGACAATGCACGGTCAATCGGACGGCTATGGGATCGGTCTGGAAACGGTGGATACTCGATTCGAATAACATGACCTGTTCCAAATATGAAGAGGGTCAGTTGAGCTTCAGGGACCACGTCTAAACGTGGCTTAGCAACCCCCTGTCCTTTGCCAAAGGGCAAAACTTGAGCCAAAATTGGTGATTCTCTCGGAGAAACGTCAAAACCGCTCACGTGTGCAGTCTCGTGCGAAAAGATACGGAGAATTCCGGGTACGGGAATCACTTGTCGACCAATCACTGGTACGGGAAATGTAGCGGGCAGCAAGACTGCTGAACCATTTCCAAGAAGCAGGTTCGATTCTATCCCGGAGCGCAAATGGGCATCAAATTTACCCAGACTTGTCATAAGCGACAAAGGTTTGCTTTCCGGTCCTCGTACGGTGCAACGGACGATGGGATTTCTATAAAGTCAGTGCATTTTGGCGAGGACCGGACCTATTTTGCACTTTTCATCTCTGATTGGGTAACGTGAATACAGGAGACATCTCATGCCGTTTCAAACCAAACGGGATTTAAGCAGCTTACTCGTGCCCGAAGCTGATCCATATTTTTATGTCAGCAACGAAGTACTGAGTATCCTCCAAAAGGTACATGCAATATCCAAAAAGCATCCTGTTAATGTACTCATTTCAGGCCGGCAGGGGTGTGGCAAATCCTCTCTGGTCAGGCAATACGCGGCGGTTTTTCAACAGCCCTTCGCCACCTTCCAGGTAGGCATACTCTCAGAACCCGGGCAGCTCTTTGGTGAATATGCACTAGAATGCGGTGAGACAAAGTACAAGCAATTCCTCTTTCCCCAGGCCATTCAATCACCACGATGCGTGGTCCATCTGGAGGAAATCAACCGTCCCGAGCACCCCAAGGCTTTGAATATGCTTTTTTCTATTTTGTCGGATGACCGTCAAGTGTGGATGGACGAATTGGGACTGTTGAAAGTGGCCGATGAGGTTGTTTTCTTTGCCACCTTGAATGAGGGGGACGAATTCGTTGGTACCGAGTTGCTGGATGCTGCTCTCAGGGACCGCTTTTATTTAATTCTTCTGGATTATCTTCCAAATGAAGTCGAAAAAGAGGTCTTAATCAAGAAAACCGGAGTGACCCCAGAAACAGGCGAACGATATTATGGCTGCGATCAATGCCCTCAGGACTAATCCGGAATTGCGCACAGGCGCATCGACGAGGACGACGCTGATGATTGGAGAAATGATGGCTTCCGGATCAACTCTGAGAGAAGCCATTTCTTGTAGCCTTCAAACGGATAAGGAGACCCTTGAATCGGTCCTCATCTCACTGCATTTGTCAAAGGGGTTCGTTGAGAAGGGAGAATCCGAATACATCCTTCTTACTAGAGAGGTCCTTGCCAAGAGGAAGATGGCAAATGTGAAATTGAGTTCATCGGGGTCAGGCAACTAATGAACTGGCTTCCAGACGTGATCCAAGCGATTTGTGCACGATCCGCTCAATTACGTTGAATATGAATGGAGCAACAAAATGCGGACCTATAAACAAGCGAATGAGGACTTAATCGAGTCCTTTTATATTCCCGGGCAAGACGGCTATTCGGAATATTGGAGACGGGACAAATCCCCCATCGAAATCCTCAAGCTTGCCAAGTTGCTTCTGAGCATAAGAAAAATTTGTTCTTATGTGGGACGAAATACTGGAGATATTGTGTGGGCAGGGATGCAGTGCCAGGACGGCATCTCACTAGATCCCTCTTTTATCATGGGATCCTACCCCGTCCCTACGGGCAGAACGGATATAATGGTCGGGCTTGCTATACAGAAGGCGTACTTGAAAACGGAGTGGAGCGAACGTTTCAAGAATATTGCATTAGAGAGACTAAACTTGATGCCTGTATACGCCTATAAATTTAAGCTTTTCTTTGATATGGCCGAGAGGATTTACGTCGATTGCCTCTCCAACCGCAGCATCCTGGGCCTTTACACGGAAAAGGCACGGCAATGGGAACTGCGTCAGAAATATGATGAATTCATAAATCCTCCTACTGCAACTGAACTCCTCCATATCTGGTGGAAAATGGCAGCGGACAGAAGCGGAGGAGGCTATACCAAGGAATACAGGGACCGCTCTGCAGGAGGGCTCACTCAGAGGACCAGTCTCGAGAAGTTTTACAAGGAACCTGTCGCATTGCTGAATTCCATTGTAGAACCATTGATAAAGGTTTGCCCGCGAATCGAGGGCGTTACCGAACGCGGGGACTTCCGTGTTGACCTGTATACCTCCATCTGGCCGGACCTTTTAGAACATTTCAAGTTTTGGCCCGGTGATAGAGCAGATCACATCCTGTTGGCCGACAAGTTTCGTGAGGAACTCGAGAAAGAAGCAGAAGGGAAAAAGGCCCTGAAGGCCACTTTACTCAGCTTCACCGAAGAAATAGAAAGAAATCTAAGACGCAAGGCAGTTGATTTTACCACTCTGGTCAAGTCCATTGTTAAGAATGCGGATGATGTCGTCAGGATTGAGGGAAGCGACATTGTGATGCCCGCCAAAGATAAGATCGATAGAGGACTTCAACATAAGTTGCGCATGGTCATAAAATCGGTTGCTCAGAGAAAGACGGTTTACAACAGAGGATTGACTTCGGGCAAGATCGACCGCCGCAGACTGTATCGAGCTCCAACTACGGGTGCGGTTTTTCAGCTTAAGAAGAATGACTTTGAACTGTTAAACGATATCGTTCTTCTGGTCGACTGTACCGGATCAATGGCGGGTCCCACCAAGTGGGACTGGACTGAAACGATGTACCAGACAATTTTTGATGCCATCAAGGCTTACAATAGGAACGCGCGCGTCTTCGCTTATAACGAGGTCAAGAGTTCCTGCCGCATTACTGAACTTTATCTTGGTGGTAAATTTTATACGGTCTTGCCTCATGGAAAGACCGCTTCCGGAGAAGCAATTATCGCTACAGCCCTAAGCCTAAAAAGGAGACTGAAAAGGCCTTTCATCATCCATATTACTGATGGGGCTTCCAACTGGGGCTGTGGTGTGAAAGATGCCATAGAGTTCTGTAACAAGAACCGGGTTGAGCTTCTGACATTGGGTTTGGGTTGTGATCCCTCAAACAAGAATGCACTCAGAAAGGAATATGGAAAACTTGTACAGTTTGTTGACGACATGAATGAGCTGCCTGAGTACTTTAGGGCGCTGCTCAATCATAGCAAGTGGAGTTGAATTCGAAACCGCTGAATGGCAACGAGGGGCATTTTGAATAAAGATGAACTGATACGATTAATTGTAGAAATAGAATGGGATATGTTCCAGAGGGTTAAGAGCGGGGTTTTCGCTCCCTGTCAGCTACAGCCCGAGGTATTCAAACGGATTCGGGGAAGCGTCTATGAAACTTGGACAGAAGAGGCCCTCGAATCCTGTCGCCGAGATTTTGAGGAGGCTCAATACGTCGGGAGAAATTTATTGACAGAAAAATATGCCCAAATGGATGACCTTCTAGGGCCGGTCCGTGAGAATGCCCTGATTGATCGAATCGTCGCTATTGAGACACAATGGCAAGATGAGATACGACGGAATTATCCCACCTTATACAATCGTGTGTGCAGAAGTACGAATCCCTTTAACGACGGCCGGAATTTCTCGGTATACCTGAGAAGTGAGCTGCAAACGTATAGCGATCGGACCATTGAGCTGTACCATCAAGCGGTGACCAGGGCTCTATCCAGGTGTGAAAACCTTGCCCTCCAGAGTTTAAACATACTGGTCAAAAAAGGAGGATACCGCAACCTACACCACGCTGAAGAGTATCTATCTAAGGATGAAAGATAAATAGGGCGGTGTTGTTATGTTGCGTTTCCCTAACCGTTTTTCAGGGGGGCGAGCTTTTCGTGATCGCACTCACAAACGCACCACCCGCCTATCTGCTGCCCTTCATGCGTCGCGATGAATCAGAAATAGGAAGGAGACTAACATGATCCAAGACATCAACACATTAACGGTGCTCGACCTTAAAGAAATGCTCACCAAAATCAAGGCATTGGACGGGGAAGACCCTATACCTGAATTGATAGAGATCTCTGAAGGTTTCGAAACCGCTTTGGCCAAGTATGGTTTCGAGGAACCCCAGGAACCTGACAAGTTGCACGCTCTTGTCGGATTAGCTTGGGAGATGGAGCGGCGCTTGAGAAAAATTGAATTAGCACTTGGAAATATCATCCAGAGACCTATCTCTCCCCTTCCTGGTCGAGACTTAAGTCGAATGGAGCTGATACATAGAGTTCCGAACCGTGTGCCAAGTGAAATTATCGAGTGAACCTCATGGCCGGAAGCGAAACAGAGTCCGTCAAGTTAGGTCATTGGTGCTCAATTGGAAAGGTGTTGCAAGGAATCTTTCAATGAGGAGGCCCTCAGCGAGGCTTGAAGTGCTCTGTGAGATGATTATGTTGGAAAGGAGGAACATCAATGGAAAAGCTTAGTCAGGATCTGATAAACGCCGTCAATCAAATTAAGCCTGCTATGGTCGCAACGTCTAACCTTGCAGGGCAGCCAAATGTCTCTCCCAAGGGCTCTCTTCGCGTCCTGGATGATCAGCATGTCGCTTTTGCTGACGTCAGATCTCCACAAACCATTAGCAACTTGAGGGAAAATCCGCAAATACAAATGATCGGTTTTGATCCCTCGTCACGTAAGGGGTGGCGCGTGTGGGGAACGGCCGATGAAATCCTGACTGCAGGCGATTTGTACGATCAGTTCTGCGCGGAATATGCTGACAGGGCCAAAGTGAATCACGTGGTCACAGTTCTTGTTGAAAAAGGGGTCACATTTTAGAAAAGCCCTTTCCCGATACAGGCTTGTAAACAGGCATCTCACATGATGAAATGCGTGGATCGCGATTTGCCGAAATGACAACCGGTCGCATCCGATCTACTCTTGCGTGTCATGCGCTAGATGCATTTGAAATAGGGTACTTCAGAACAAAAGAAGAATTAGTTGTGGGGTAACAAGTACTTTCTGGTTTAGGGCGCTTTCTCGGATCGGGCAAATCTCCGACGCCTTGACGTGTTATAAAACCCGCTGCAGAGACTGAGCCCCAGATATTTTCCAAAGCAGCTTGGAGAAGTAGCCGGACCCTATAGACTTTCAACTTGCCAGGCCGGTTGACGGAGAAGCCGACATGAGTTCATCGGATGTTTTCGTGGGTCTAGATCTTTCCAAATCGGTGTTGAGGATATGTGTGCTTCCCCAATCGCGGATCTGGGAATGGTCTAACGATAAGCGGGGACTGACGGAATTGGTTAAAAGTCTCGTGGCCTTGTGCCCCTCACTTGTCACCATGGAGGGCAAAGGCAAGACCCGGCATCGGGTGCGAAGTCGGCTGGAAGAGGCTGGACTATCAGTCAGCGTAGTCAAACCTAGCCAGATGCGAGAGTTAGTGAAGAGCTTGGGAGTTCTGAGCAACACACATGCCATCTATGCGATGGTTCTGGCAAGGCATGGCCAATTGGCGGCAACTAAGGCTCGATGTGAGGGCGAGAAACAGGCGGGGGAGCTTGATGCGTTATTGATGAGACGCTGCCAGCTGGCCGAAATGCTCACTACAGAGCGAGTTCGCCTTCGAACCGGCCCCGAATGCGTGAGCGGGGCAATCAAGGCACATATCAGTTGGCTGGAGAACTGCCTCAAGCGAATAGATAAGGACACCGATGGAATGATCAAGACCAAGCCAATATGGGGCCAGAACAGAAGGGTTGTTAACTTGGTTCCAGGCGCGGGTCCGATTTGGTGATCTGGTGACCATCAAGGAGTACGACATGAAAGTTAGCATCAAATTTGCCGGTACCCTTGCTTGCCTTACAAACAGCAATAAAAGAATCGATTACGAACTGACGCGTCCATCTTCAATAGACGACCTTATTGACCTTGTAGATCAACAATTTTCCGGTGTTAGGAGTGGTATCTGCACCATGGAAAAAGGAGTGGTTGATCACATCAACATTTACGTAAATGGGGACAATGTTCGATACCTTGACGGACTGAACACGGAACTGAAAGATGGAGATGCGATTCATGTCATACCTGCAGCGGCAGCCGGATAATCTTGTGACGAGGTAACTACCATGATAGTGGACAGACCCGGTTCACATTTTATTTTTGTAGTGCCCTGGGATCATATTTATCGACATTATAACTACATTAACTATAAAGGCAAAGAACTTACGAACAAGGAATATCTAGAATGTTGGGGCAAGTGGATTGTCTTCGGAACCAGGGAGGAATTAGAAGAATTGGCCAAGAAGATCGATCCTTTTGTCGAGAGCAAAACTATCCCTGCCGCCAAATTTGACCGAGCGATTATTCCGGAATTCCATCTTCGCACTTGCGTCATGTGCATCTATTGCGACGTAAGGCAGCGAGAGGAGACATGGCAGGTCCTGTCCCAGTTGGGTGTGGAGGATAAGGCTTGGGTCTTTGAAAGAGAAACTATGGAGCGATGGCTACCGGGTGGGCACCTTCTAGAAAGTTGGATAAAAGGCAAAGGATTTAACCTGGAGGAAGCAGAGAAGGTGAGGCGAAGTTCAAGAGAAAGATTCGCCAAAATGTTCGAAAATGAGCACGCCATATTCAGGGGCGTCGACCAGTAGGTAGATGATGTGAAGAGCGATCATAATGACCTGATTCGATTTCAGAGGCAGATCTTGCTTCCCGAAGTGGGGATCAGAGGCCAAAAGAAGATTCAGGCAGCCAAGGTGCTATTGATAGGCGCCGGCGGCCTGGGATCATCGGCTGGATACTATCTGGCTGCCGCGGGAATCGGAACTCTCGGAATAGTAGATGACGATCGAGTGGAAATGACCAATTTAAATCGGCAGATCTTGCACAGCCCGATGCGGATCGGCGAACTCAAGGTCTCCTCCGCAAGAGGCACTTTGATCGGCTTCAACGAATCGGTGGATATTACAGTCTATTCCATCAGGATTCAAGACCTCCGCGAAATCATCCCAATTGTTTCGAAGTACGATTTGGTCATAGATTGCACCGATAATATTGCCACCCGATTCCTGATTAATGAAGCCTGTCTTCAGACTGAAAAACCTTGGGTATATGGTGCCGTATCTGGTTTTGAGGGACAAGCCATGACCATCGTCCCCGGCCACGGACCCTGCTACCGCTGCCTGTACCTCTCCCCTCCTCCAGTCAGCAAAACCTTGACCCCTGTTATCGGGGTCTCACCGGGTGTCATTGGAATCATTCAGGCTGCCGAAGCTTTGAAGTACATCCTGGGAATAGGGGATTTATTGACTGGTAGACTACTTTACATGGACTTACTGGAAATGACTTTGTCCGAGTTTAGAATCCAACGTAACGAGAATTGTCAGGCGTGCGGTAATCCGGCTTAGAGAGAGCATTTCATCCTTGGATTCCTAAGATGCGTAAGTGAGAATTTTCGGGCTGCGACAAACTGAATCTAGTACCCGGTGACGATCCAAATTGGCGTCAGTCATGATCACAAAGTTGTTCGAACCGATAACCGTCGGTCCCGTGACAGTCCCCAACCGATTGGTGATGACTGCGATGCATCTGAACTACACCCCCGGCGGAGAAGTGACCGATCGGCTGATCGAGTTCTATCGAGCGAGGGCCCTTGGCGGTGCCGGGTTTATCATCGTTGGTGGTGCGGAGATCAACGATCAGTCCTCTGGCTGGGATTCATTCCTCTCCGTCAAGGAAGACACGATGATAGCGGGACTCAGCCGTTTAACGGAAGCGGTCCACAAAGAGCATAGTGTGTGTGCCCTTCAGCTCTATCACGCGGGAGCATACGCGTTCTGCGGCTTCTTAAAAGGGCTGCCTGTGTTGGCACCCTCTGAGTACGATTGTGCAATTCTCCAGGGTGCGAACCAGAGCCATGACACGTTCCGACATCGAACGTGTCCAGATGGATTATGTTAAAGCTGCGGTCAGAGCAAAGAGGGCAGGGTTCGACGCTGTGGAAGTGGTGGTGGCAGGGTACCTTGATCGCCCAGTTCCTGTCGCCAAGAGACCAACAAGCGTGACGACGAATATGGCGGTCCGACTGAGAACCGCATGCGATTCGGCCGTGAGGTTGTGCGCCTAGTGGCTGAGGAAGTGGCGCGGACATGGCGGTGACTGTCCGGGTGGGAGGCAACGACTTCGTCCAGGGCGGCCACACCAACAAGGAGGCACGAATTTTTGCTACAGGCATGTCAGAAAGAAGGCGCGGATCTGATCAATGTCACCGGCGGCTGGCACGAGACTCGAATTCCACAGATCACCATGGACGTGCCGCATGCCGGCTTTGCCTACCTTGCGGCCGGAATTAAAGGGGTCGTCACTGTGCCCGGTGGTCGCGTGCAATCGAATCAACGATCCATTCATCGCGGAGGATCTACTCCAGGAGGGATTCGCGGACATGGTGGGTGTTGCTCGCGGCTTCTATGGCTGATCCCGAATTCGGCCTGAAAGCTCGCGAAGGACGGTACAATGAGATTCGCCGATGCGTGGCATGCAACCAACGGTGTTTCGATCATGTTTTCCAGCTTCTGCCCGTCGGGTGCACGGTCAATCCCAGAGCGGGGCGAGAAGCTGATACCGAGATTAGGCGCACAGAAACCCCAAGAAAGATCGTCGTGGCCGGCGCAGGACCGGCCGGCTGCGAGTTCGCCTCGGTCGCGGCACAGCGAGGCCACACAGGTGAAACTCTACGACAAAGACTCGGATTTCGGTGGGCAGGTGCGCTGGTTCGCGGCCGCCACTCGCAAGCCTGAATTCCTCAACATTTTCAGGTACTATGCAGCCATGTTCGACAAGTGGGGTGTGGAGGTGCACAAGGACGTGGAGGTCACTCCTGAACTGGTGACCCAGGAACAGCCGGACTTGGTGGTGGTGGCCACTGGAGCGGTGCCGTTCAGACCTCACTTGCGGGAGTGGACGAGTCGTCTCTGTGGTACAGGCATGGGACGTTCTTAAGGGGACGTCCCCAACCGGTCACAACGTGGTTGTAGTCGGTGGAGGCTCGGTGGGTCTGGAGACAGCAGTGTTTCTCGCGATCCAAAGGAACCGTCTCGCCATCTACAGTTCTACTTCCTCGCATTACACGAGGCGGAAGATGCCGGAAGTGCTACGAGATCTCATGGTCAAGGGGATCAAAGAGGTTACTGTGATCGAGACCGCGTGCACGCGCGGGACAGGATGTTGGCCCGTCTACACGATGGGTCCTCATGAAAGAGTTGCAGGTGCGAGGAGTGCGGATAATCACGCGAGCAACGGTGCAGGAAATTCGTCAAGGCAAGGTTGTGTACACTGACGTTCAGGGCCGGGATTCGGAAATCCATGCGGACACCGTGGTCCTTGCTCTGGGCTCGATATCGGAAGACTCTCTTGCTACGGCGCTGAAAAGAAGTGGTGTGGCGGTGAGGGTCATCGGCGATGCGGTCAAACCGGGAAAGGTCGGTTCGGCGATTGAATCGGGATTCGATCTCGCACTGGAAGTGTAGAGGGTACCGGCAAACCGGTGTTCGGCTTCGCCGACTTTGAGCCATTCCCGGTTCGTTGAAAGGACACAATGTCCACTTTATTAGGACGAGACGTTAGTGAGCGAAAAAATCAGGTACTAGCGTTAAACCACAAAGCGAATCAGCATCTGGCAAGAAACGAGGTGGACGAAGCCATAGCGGCCTACCGATCTTGTCACGAACTTCTCGAGAGTCTTGGGAATAGACAGGGTCAGGCAATGATTCTCAACAACATCGGACTGCTCCATGTTCAAGCAGGCCAGCTTGACTGTGCCATGACCTGCTTTGAATCGGCTTACAAACTTTACGAGGAACTTGGGGATGCGGTCGGGCAGGCCGATCAACAGGGAAACATGGGTTCGGTATGTAGGGATCAGGGGCGGTACACTGAGGCCCTTGATTTTTACGTTGATGCTCTGGCTGTTTTTGAAGAAAGTGGAGACAGGCTGAAAATTGCAGACCAGTGCACCAACATAGGTTACATATATGTCATGCGTGCTCAGTCCCAAACAGCTTTAAATTGGTATAAGCGGGCGCTCCCATTGTATGAGGTGGAGCAGGAGGAAATAAGGGCGGAAGGGACCCGCAAAAACATCAAAATCTTAACTGATCGCGTCACAAAAAAATGAGTAGAACTCCGCTCATGAAAGGACTCGAATTGTCGGAAAGTTATTATTTGACCTATGGCAGGCCTATGATATCGGAAGAATTCAAAAACTATGCTGAACGCATTGCAGTAGGTCTGGTTGGTGATGGTTCGGAGTGCTTTGGATTTGATGACGAAATTTCGCGGGATCACGATTGGGGTCCCAGTTTTTGCAGTTGGCTCGTGCTGAAGGATTACGAGGTTATCTCCGGGAGATTGCAGGAGGCTATCGACCGGTTACCCAAATCATTCGCAGGACATGGGCCTCGGAAGGTGAGTGCGTGGGGCGAAGGGAGAGTTGGTGTTTTTGAAATCGCACAATTTTATCGGGCTTTTACTGGGTTGGACCATGTTCCCATAAAGCTAGAGGAGTGGCTGAGGCTCCCTGAAAGCTACTTGGCCGTTTGCACCAACGGAAAAGTGTTTCATGATCCTCTCGGGGAGTTTAGCCGATGGAGGGAAAAACTGCTCGAATTCTATCCGGAGGATGTGAGGCTCAAGAAAATAGCATCCCGCTGTATGACCATTGCTCAGTCTGGCCAGTACAATTTCGAACGTTGCCTCAAAAGGCAGGAGCACTTTGCACTTCAGTATGCGGAAACCAAATTTTGTCATGATGTGATTTCACTGGTCTTCCTCTTGAACAGAAAGTATTGTCCCTTCTCCAAATGGATGCACCGTTCCCTAAAAGGGCTGCCAATTCTGGGTGAATCGCTTTATTCGAAAATATCGCAACTCCTTACGCTGCCTTCCCACGAAGGAAAAGTGGCAGTGATAGAAGAAGTCTGCGCCGCGCTAATTAACGAACTTCGATCTCAGGCTTTGAGTGATTCCAGCAGCAGCTTTCTGCTTGATCATGGCCCCGTGGTTCAGGTCAACATCAAAGATAAGAGACTTAGACAGATGAACGTTTGGGTGGGTTGATAAGGTGTAGGCATGCAGAAGAACGTGCTTGTCATCGGAGGCAGCTACTTCGTTGGAAGAGTCTTCGTGGAAGAGATGGTCGCAAGCGGCGACGTATCGCGTCTACGTAGTAAACCGGGGAAACAGACCGCTCATCCTGGAAGGACTTAATGAGATAGTGTGTGACCGGCAAGACTCTGACCGACTGAAAACCTTACTTCCACGCACGAGCTGGGATGCGGTTGTTGACTTCTGCGCCTACACCCCACAGGATGTCGAGACCGTCCTGTCGGCACTGCCTGCGGATTCGGTGAAACACTACATCTATATTAGCACGGCCTCAATATATGAGGACACCCTTGACCTCCCTGTCAAGGAAGACTCTCCCAAATTGAGCGGTCCTCAACCAGAACTTGGGCCCTACGCGGATTATGGGCACAACAAATGGTTGGGCGAATTAAAGCTCATGGATTTAGCACGAGCTTCCAGCATCCCCTATACGGTGCTACGTCCAGCCATAATTTATGGGAAATATAATTACGCGCCCAGAGAAAGCTATTTCTTTGATCTCATGAGACAGAAAAAGACCATAGTTTTGCCCGATAATGACATGGCCCTTTTCCAATTTGTTTCGGTGTGGGACGTGGCGAGCATCATTCGCAGGTGCGTCGGAAACGTGAAAGTTTTTGGTGCCGCTTTCAATCTCGCTGCCGATGAGCTGATCTGTTACCGCAGGCTGGTAGAAGTTTTTGAAAAGGTATCGGGAAGTAGGATTGCCACAAGAACTCTTAGCATAAAGACTATCAACCACCTGCGAATCCCTCTACCATTTCCGCTAGATTGCCATTTGATCTATTCAGGCAAGTTGATACAGGAAATCCTGAATTTCCACTACACTCCATTCGCAACTGGAATGCAACGGACTTATGACTGGTTCAGGCAATCATCTGAGACGTCTATACAATTAAAATATGGATGGTAACATCGTTTGAGGAGCTATAGAATTAGCGTTTTGTTGGCTTTCTTTTCGGGCAACCTGGATGGTCGGACCGCCTGGCCAGAGGTGGACTTGCCACGGCTTCTTCTGGGGCCATCGTATAAAGGAATACGGATCAATGGGTACAGTCTGTGTCAGGTCCTAGGGGCCCTTCGAATTTCCACGTATTGGCTTCCGTTGGCAGTGCAAGAGTTTTTTTGTTCGGTGTAGTGATTGGCTACGACATATGGGCAGGGTTCATTCTTGATTTTAGGCGAATGATCTAGGCAGGAGGTAACCAATGGCAATAAAAGTGTTGACCACCAGGAAGTTCAAGAAAAATACCCTAGGAGCCTGTCGCGCAACCTCACTCGTCGGCGCCATCGTGCTACGCGTAGGTTCCACCCATTGTTCCGTTACCTCTCCCCCGGCTCCTAGGAGGCTGACATACTAAGTTTTTTCCGTGGCAGCCTCCGAGAGATCCCATTGCACTAGACGCCATCGTGCCACGAATTCGGGAAAGTCCCGCGGGACGCGGGATTACGCAACAGTCTCCTAGAAGATGCTTACAGATTACTAGCGGAACTCAGGGCAGCAACAACTATTAGGCCCGGTTTCATATCGGGTCAGACACTGATCTCTGTAGATGACCCCTACATATTGCTGGTTATCAGTACCTGGACAAACAGAACCAGATTTGAGGAATGGCGATCCACAGGAACAAGGAGGGAATTTTCAAAAAGATTGGAAGCAGTGCTTGAAACGTCGGAGCATGATGAGATCTTTTACGTGGGCGAAATTGAGCCTCAGTAGACTGACAGACATGATATTCAATATGGGGCGAGACTCGGTGCCATTTGTTGAATCACGGTTCACTCGACTACCAGGTTTTTCGGCAGCCCGAGGGAAATTGGCTCGCGACAGTGCAGCTCATTAACAAAGCAAAGCCACTTTTTTTCGATTCCTCATCCACTGCCACCTTTTGAGGAACAGTGGAAGAAGCCTCGCCCCTTGGTCGAAACACCTCAGAGGAGCCGCCGGTTGAGCCGAAGGCCTGTTGCGGCGTCTTGTAGGACCGGGTCCGTGCGATCGAGCGAATTAGCCGCCAAGGCCTATGGCTTCCAAGCCGGGAGCATTCACTTGAAAGAGGCCATCACTTGGGAGATGACGCAGGCCTCACTTCATGATCTTCCCATAAACGAGGTAGTTAAGATGGAGAAAAGACTTGATTCCTGGAATATGTTGCACGCCTTCAGCAGAGCGCTGAACAAAGAGGTTAATGCCCTAGAATATCTTTACAAAAGACCGGCTTCGGAAGGCGACACGCCTGTAGAAAACCTCATCTTGATGGTCAGCAAACTCATCCACATGTCAAAAATGTTGTCCGTCTACGTAACCAGTGGCAACACTGCCACGATTGGGGATTGCCTACGCCTTGCTGAGGAGATTCATTTACATGAAAAGCTTGCCACAGCCGCTCTCTATGAAGAAGCCCAAGACATGGGGAAGGACGTCTTCAAGGTGGTAGTTCGGTTTCCTAGCCGCATCGAACGCATTAGCATAAGTTTTAGGAATATCTTGAATTCTTGGCAGATCAAGACCATGGAGGGGATACCGGTTAGCGACGAAGCGCAAGAGGAACTCGCGTACATCTTCGAGGTGGTGATTGATATGGTCGAAAGCCTCCGAGATTTCCTGACAATTTCTGACAAGTTCATGTTGGAACACATCAAAAGTCAAAGCCAGAAACTGACAGAAATTGTGAAGGACGCCCGTAGCGCTAACTGGGATCGCTTAGAAACCGGTATCTGCCGCCCTCAAAGGGCCTCGGTATTCGCGGAAGTTATCGATTCTTTCGAGAATGTGAATGAATATTTAAGCAGAATGTACGACAGCCTTCTATACCTAGGAGCCTGTCGCGTAACGGGCTTGATTTTGTCGGGTTAGCTGGTACATTTTTCCGGTTTGTTACAAGTCGAGTAATTCCTCGGTGAAACTCCTGCGTGAAGGGGAAAGAATGGGCGGTTTGCCTGGCAAAAGGGCAAAATTTGGGTCTTTTGGGTCTCTTTTATCTCCAGACGTACATACCTCTCCCTTGCTCTCCCCGGAGGTGATTCCAAAGCTTGAGGATGTTGTGAGTGGTACATATCAGATCCCATTCGGCCTTTACCTTATCAAGCCCTCTCAGGAGAAAGCCCCTGATACCTCTGGCCTGTTTGATCTGCCCGAAGACAGCTTCCACACTCTCCTTGCGTTTCGAGTAGGTCTTCTTCCCCGCCTTTGTCTTGAGCTTGCGCAGCATCCTGTGTACAACGGATGTACCGTCGGGAATGCGACCACGAGGCGACACCTGGGGCGGATCGCCGTGTTTGATGCGGTCCCGAGGCACAAAGGGTTCGATGAAGCTCTTTGTCAAGGATTCCACGTTGTCTTCACTGAAATAACCGGCGTCCGCGAGTACCCGGTCGGGAATCTCTCCCAGATTTTCCTCTATCTGTTCCACCATGGGAACCAATTGCTGTTTGTCATTGGCTGCCTGTGTTACATCTTGAGCCACGATCACCTGAGACGCACAGTCTACGGCCATCTGGCCGTTGTACCCTTGCACGAATGCCTTGGTGGCGCCGTCGAGCATGATACGACTCTCAGGATCAGTGAAGTTCCACTGCTTCTTCGGGGCCGGGATACCGGAAGGCTTTTGGGAAGACCCCGATCCACCGGACGCTGGGGGCTTACCATCCTTATCCCGCTTGTCCGCCTCAACGGCCTCTTGGCGGGCCTGGTCCTCAAGAGCCTGTTTAGCATGGCGAATCTTCTCAAGACGAGCTTGCTTCAATCTCAGCTCTTTGGGAAGCTCATCGCCCCTTTTTCCTTTCCCGTATTTCTTGTCCTCCTTCTCATCAAGGGCCTGTGCCCCGGCAAGAAGGCGATCCACCTCGGCCACGAGCTCCCTCTCTCTCGTGAGCATGCGATCATAACTCATTGCTTTATGCCTGGAGGCATCCGCCTTCAGTTTCGTGCCGTCCAAGGCCACATGACCGAGCTTTATCAACCCCGATTCTTTGCAAATTTCCAAGACTTGGACAAACAGCCTCGAAATCTGACGCAAGTGGCGCTTCCTGAAGTCCGAGATCCTGCTGTGATCCGGATGCATGTCACAAGACAGGACTCTGAAGGCAATATCTTCATACGTCTTCTGCTCGATACGCCGCGAACTCCGGATTCCGACGCAGTATCCGTAAAACAGGAGCTTCACCATCATGGCCGGATGGTAGGCCGGGTGCCCGCCCTCAAGATGGTGATACCTCTCTGTTATCTCGCTCAGATCCAAGGTGTCCACCACATCGCTGATGAACAGCGCAAGGTGGTCCTCCGGCAACCACTTCCGCAGATCAGGTGGAAGCAACAATGGCTTTTCGGGCTCGTAGGGCAAAAAACGATGGTCTCTCATGCAGGCCGCTCATATCGCACCTGAGGAAAAATGTGAAGCGTTAAGCGACAGGCTCCTAGTGGCGGAATCAGAAGCTGCCACGCGGACGGAAGAAACAGATCAGTAGAAGTGCAAAGGCCTGAATAATTCCACTCCGGAACAGACTATACGAAGGCCCCTCACTGTACCTGGAAATCAAGTGGAATCGGGTTCAGGTGGCTATGGCGTCCTTTTCCTTGATGATAACAGCTTCATAGTGGACCAGATTTATGAGGAACGGGAGCCTGAAAAGCCAGCCTTCTGGTACAGAAAAATTCATCCGACCGAAAAAGAACTCATCCGCGGTCGATGCCGGCTTACCACATGGATTGATCGGGTCCTAGATCGCGAGTCAAAAAAAGAGAAAAACCTTGTTGCCCCTGAGGTTTCAGGGAGATAGACTGCTCTTGCCACAAAGAATCGATACGTCACCAACGAGGTGAAGCGAGTATGGCACAAGGTCTTCTTCCTTTCCAGTATGAAATTGAGCAGAGAGATGGGGAGCTCACTGCACTGGCCGGACTGCCTGCATATGTGGAATTCGCTCATGCGATGGGTTTGGGTCGGCTCGTATCTGCGCACGTACGCGTTGGTCAGGGAAATCAGGGTCTGACGGACGAGCCCAGTCATTAATCCTCAAATTTGATGACCAGGGGCACTGAAAGCTGTACCGAACTCTCCATCATTTCTCGGATCAGTTTCTTCGCCCGCTCTACCCTTGATAAATCATCGGGGCACGTAAACCAAATCCCGTCGTGGAGGAGAAGAACGACCTTCACCGGGAGGCCGGTGCGCTCGAAAACCCGGCGCAGTTTCAGTGCTGTGATCTTGAACACATCGGCCTCCAGCATCTGGACAACGGCGTTCTTGGCCTGCCTTTTCTCCCGGTCGCTAAGTGGACCCTCGGTGTGGAAACAGCGTCTCCGCCCATAAAGAGATCTCGCTAGGCGTTTGGCCGCTGAAGTTTGAGCCAGAGCCTCGGCAACGCTGTCGAGGTACTTCGCCACACCAGGATAGATTGCCGAAAGCTCCCGATTGACTGCTTTCGCTTGTGAGCGTGTGATAGGGATACCTTTTGATTCGAGCCTCTTCCTCGTCTCATCATGAGGATCTCCGCCGGCTTGGAACATCTCGATCAATGCCTCATCCTGTGACAGGTGTGCGAGCAGCCGGAGTTGAAAAGCGGAGAAGTCGGCTTTGATAAAGGTTCGACCTTCCCCAGGGACCAGGTACCGGCGAAAGGCCTTGGGCAAACTCTGGAGAGCAGGATCTGTACAGACGATACGGCCGGTGGATGTACGTGTCTGCCACCACGTGGGATAGCACCGATCCTGGTGACCAATGCTCTTGAAGAACTTGATCACCCGATGCAGTTTGCGCCATGACAGGAGTTTGCGGATAAGCGGATGCCGGGCGCTGAGTCCTTTCAAGAGGTCATCATCAACCGAGTCGCTTTGCTTCATCCTTGTCCCAAAAGCCGAGTGCAAGAAATCCTTCACCTGATTACCGGAAAAAGGATTCAGGGGTTGTCCGTATGCCTCGGTGACCTGTTCACAAAGGATCATGCACGCAGCTTCTATCCTAGGCCATGTCCGGCGGATCTTAGACAAGTCAACTCCGATCCCGTCTCTCTCTATCTCGGCCAGTACAGATGTTAGAGGGATCTCTACGTCCATGTACAGGCTATGGAGCTGGGGATCGCTCTGTAGTTCACGAATCAGCTTCTCCCCGAGTTTCCAGATAAATGAAGCGTCCTCTTTCAAGCTCTCGTAGAGAACCTCTGGACCTACTCCTTCAACTTGCCTGGGAAGAAAAGGGTAATCCCGGCCGAGATGATTTCGGACCAACGAACTCAACAGGAACTCCTGCCAATCCTCGCCCTTGTCGCCCTCCGGGGGCTTCAATAAGTACGCAGCGAGGGACACGTCCCGGAATCGCTCTGTGGGAATTAGTATATTTCTTTTGTAAAACCAATTAATGAGCTGTTTCAGCGAATGTACATAAATGGGTGTGTCTCTGTCTCCTGTCGAAAACAGGAGTGTAGCCACCTGCGAAAGAGCCGATAAAGGAAGATGGATACATATGCCTTCCTGCAGATCCTCGCTGGCCACACCCATTATGAAAGAATTCTCGAATTCAATGGGAGGACTAATGGCGAATGGCTTTTGTGTCAAAGAACCGACGAATGATCGGAAATCTATCTCCTGATTTAATATTCCACTCTTTATTCCGGGGCGGGAATCCATAACTCTATAATCTTTCTTCTCTATAAAGAATTAAACTTGGGCACCGCCCTACGCCTCCGGCTTGGACGGGTCCGCCCGACCGGTGGTCGGGGGCTAATATATATAGGTGGAGTTCGGGAAAACGGGTTCATGGGTACTATAAAAACCCTTTTCAGGTGACCGAGATTAGCTGCAACCTACTGATATAACAGTCAATCTGCGACAATGGCTCTAGTCAGCCCTCAGAGCGGTATTTGGCCGACCAGGAGTTCTTGGGCTTGTTTTCCAGAGAAACCTCGATATAGCCTGCCTTTGTGAGCATTCGGGTGTATCCCCTTACGGTCCTGACGGGGATTCCCAGTGCCTTGGCAATCTCTTCATGGGTCAGCACAAGTTTCCGTTGCGCCTCAGCCTGCTTCCAATGCAGCCAAACGAATAACCGGGAAGCGGGGCCGAACTCCTGGAGCTGGGTTTCCCACGGGAAACTTCGGCTGAACAGGATGGCATCACCCGTGTCGGAGTTGTGGCCGTCGTAAGGGACCTCTGGGGCTCCGGTGATGACTTCGACTGCCTTTGCCACGAATCTTTGCGGAGCGCCTCGGCCTGATGACGGAAGGCGGAACAGTCTCACCAGGTCTTCCTTGGGGACCGCATACCTGAGCCAGCCGATCTTCTCCTCCTCATCGTTATTCATTGCTGCCGGACTGCTATCCGATTTCGTGAAGTTGGCCAGTTCCACGTCGAAATATTCTGCAATTACTCTTCGTGCGTGGTTGAGGTCCTTGTTTCCGTCAAGCCAGCAGATCAGGTCATAGATGTCCAATAAAGGCTTTTTCTTGACGGGACATCCCTTTCGCCCACAGAAGTGCGCTCGGCGGCAACGGAACCAAACGAGTCCCTTTGCGACTATCACCTGGAAACCCCTCCTGAAGTCCTTTGCGTCGTCATCCTTCCGTGGCTTCTTGATGAAAAGCGGACAATCGGTGACCAAGCGGCCGGACTTGAAGAGGCCGTACCTCTCACGCAAGAATTGCAGCACCTTTGGGAGATGACGCCAATTCTTCATTTGTTTCGGATTCACTTTGCCGCTTCGTGCCGGAGGAAATCTTTCCTCGGTACCTGCGAAGACGTTCGGCTGGTCATCCGGGTCAAAAACAAGAAATTCCTCACCATAGGAGCGCAGGAGATCCATCACCTGTTTATTCTCAAGTTGTTGCGGTGCATGAGGGCTCATGGGCATGGCCTCCAGGGTGCAGGCAAAGGTCGATCTCAGTCTGGTCCTTTTGCTTCCTGATTCATGCCGAGATTCGGACCAAAAGCGCCCTGAGATCAATTCTGAGCGACTTTCTAGGGCCGGGGATAGTCCGCCATTCCGTTTCACGACATTTCATAAATAATAATTATTAGTTAGGGTAGCTATTTGTATTCACAGGTGTTTATGGTCATTTCGTCTTAGCGGTGGGCCACAGATCCATATTAGCGATGCGGCCAAACCGCCTTTCAATTTCAGCCTCTGATAAATCCTCGAATGAACTTATCCATTGGACCGTCAAGGATACCGCAGCTCGAACGGAGCCCCACCCGTGGTGCTGGGCCGGGGCAGCCACCACCTGTATGAATGGCTGAATATATGTTTACAGCGCCGTCTTGGACCTGGACGAGATAACCAACAGTGTCTTCCAGTCCGATCAACAATTCTCTTGCAGAGCCTTCGTCGTCGGGTGCCGGTCCATACGTGTTCCCGTCCGCACAGGTCAGGGTTCCATCCACATCCGTGTAAGCGAATGGAAAGAAGACCTTCTTTCCTTCCTCTCTCAAAGCTTTCAGAACGTCCCATCCAGATTCTAGAGCAAAGATGGGAACGTCCCCAAGGCTCTGAACCCAGACTATTGCGAATGTCGGGTCTACTTCCGAGGACATCCGCTCACTGAGAAACTCGACTGTGCGGTCGAGAAAAGCTTCCAGTGCGAACTCTTCCAACGGTATTCGTATTTCTTTCATTTTCGTGATCCTCTTCGAACCTCTTTTGATATCAGCGGACGGACAGGTGCCGCACCACTCCTGTTGCTGGATGCGAGTTAACATCCAGTTGAACGAAACCGCTTCGCGGTGGCCTGTTTCCCGCCTGTGGGTTGAATGACGATTGCTGTTTTTCTGTTTCGTCCCCGCGCTTAAGCTCAGTACGATCTCTTCTCCCTTGACCAAAAAGCGTAGCATTTCCATCAAGTCCAATTCTCGAAGGAGTTGAGTGATGGGAAAACTACGCGATCAAATGGTGTCTGATCTCCGCCTCAGAAACTACAGCCCCTCTACCATTCGGATCTACACGGGGTGCGTCTATCAGTTTGTCAAACATTTCCGGCGATCTGTGAATTTTATAGGAGAGCAGGAGATCCGAGCGTACTTGCTGTACCTGCTCGATGAGCGCAAGGCATCACCTACTCTGCGAAAGATGTTTGTCGCAGCGATAAAATTCTTCTACCGAGTGACTCTCAACAGACCCCAAGAGGTAGAAAGAATTCCCTATCCCAAGGTCCCCAAAGCCTTGCCCGACGTACTGACTCATGAAGAAGTCATGGCCATCATCGATGGGGTGGACTCCATCAAGTACCGGACCATTATCGCTGTTGCCTACGCCGCAGGCTTGAGGATCACCGAAGCCTGCGGTCTGCGTAGCCGAGGCGATATTGACTCCAACCGCATGCTCATCCATGTCCGCGCAGGAAAAGGCGGCAAGGACCGATACGTGATGCTGAGCGAGCGATTGCTCGTGATGTTGAGGGACTACTGGAAACAAGCTTCTCCGAAGGGGCTTTATCTGTTCCCAGGGTCACACTCGCATCAACCCATAACCCCCGCATCGGTCTATACGGTCTTCAAGAAAGCCCTGAAAAAGACAGGGATCACCAAGCACGTAACCCTCCACACCTTGCGCCATTGTTTTGCCACCCACCTGTTGGAAGCACACACCGACACCAGAGTGATCCAGGCACTTCTCGGCCATGCCTCCAGCCGGACCACCTCCCGCTATACCCATGTCAGTGCACACCTTATAGCTCGGATCAAGAGCCCCTTCGATTCGGCCGGCCTTGAGAAAGAATCTCCAGCCGTCTGAGCCATGGAACCTCATCAGACTCTGGGCGAGGCAGCAGCAGCGGTGCGGAACGGCCTTGAAGTCGCTGATGTCATGCGTCTTCACGGCCAGGAATACCGTAACAACCATCCACTGTCCACGCAACAACTCAAGGCAATGAGGGATATTGAGGCTTGCCGTACAGTGGCTCTCGGAGGCCATGTGGACGTCTGTGACAAAGGATGCGGGTTCACTCGGATCTCGTACAACTCCTGCCGGAACCGCAACTGCCCCAAATGCCAAGGGCTTAAGAGCGCACAATGGCTGGAGCAGAGGCTGGAGAGAATCCTCCCCATACACTACGTCCACATGGTTTTCACGGTTCCACACGAGACGCTCCCTATCATGCTTCACAACAAACAGACCTTGTACAATATCTTGTTCCGTACTGCGGCCGAATCCTTGCTTGAGTTTGCAAGAGACTGGGAACGACTGCGGGCCAATGTGGGATTCAGTGCGATCCTTCATACCTGGAACCAGGACATGGATTTCCACCCCCACATTCACATTGTCATAACCAGCGGTGGACTCGATGAATCAGAAACCCGATGGATACCCTCACGCAACAGCTTTCTCGTGCCGGTGCGTGCCTTGTCGAAGAAATTCCGGGGCAAATTCATCGACTCGCTCCGGAAGGCCTTTGAAGAAGGACGCCTTGTCATGCCCCGGAACATTCACCATCCAAAAGCTCAGGATGCTTTCCGGCGCCTCACCAAGAAGCTCTATCGCAAGAAATGGGTCGTGTATGCAAAACAACCCTTTGGCGGACCCGAACAGGTCTTCAGGTATCTCGGACTCTATACCCATAAGGTGGCCATCTCGAACCACCGCCTCGTGGAAATGACCGATGGGAAGGTCACCTTCCTCGCCCGGGACAACTCAAACCCCGGTAGGAAAAGGCTCGTTACGCTCACAACACAGGAGTTTATTAGGAGGTTTCTCCTCCATGTTCTCCCCAGGGGGTTCGTCAAAATCCGACATTACGGATTGATGGCACCCCGCAATGCAAAGACTAAGCTCGAAGCGGCCCGCAGACTCATCGAGCAGGCTCAACCACTCAAGAGCGACCCAGATGGCCACACAGAAGCACATCAACTCCCGAAGCGCTCCACCTGGCAAGAGATTTTTCTCCGTATCACCGGGATCGACATCACGAAATGCCCCTCATGTGGAGGAAGTCTCATTCGACGGCCTCTGACCTCACTGGACCAGACGTGCTCCATAACGAACTATGCCGCGGTGTTCCTGGATTCCTCATGATCCTTTCCGGTCCGAGACTACCAACGACCTACCATAACCGACCTCACAAAGACGGTTTTCTCTACAGGTGCGCCCGGACTGTGCAACTTTTGCCTATCGTTTCCCCTTCCGAACCCCATTTCTCTCAATCCGTGATCCAAAGGACCTCCTCTCTCCCACAACCCCACGCAAGAAGAGATTCTGATCCTCAGATCCAGTCTCCTTCTTGAAGCCTCCTAGTTATAGAATCCCCATAAGACAAAATCACCCCTACCCAGCGGCTTCGTCCAACACGCCGTTTATGAGAATGGGCTCCGCCACTCTCACAAACGCCTACATGTTAACATTTTGAAGGATCGTGAGGGATCAATAAGGATCGAGAGGGATTAACGGGGATTGAAATTGCTGGGGAATTGAGACAAATCCCTGTTATTACTGGCATGAATGTCTGCATTCGGGATGCAGGGGTCGCTGGTTCAAATCCAGTCGTCCCGACCACTAAAATCGCTAACTTAGGTCGTGTGATCGCACGACCTTTTTCTTTTTCTCCAGCACTTTCCATACTGCTTCCATACCTTTCTCCGGGGGCTCCTCGATTTGAGGTTCCTCAACGAAATCCAACTCTGTGCAGCCGTGGTCAAAGGTCATTGAATCTACAGCTTTGAGCAGCACATCGTCGGATATCCGAATGTACCGATCCTCCACGGGACGGACGGAAGCGTGCCCCACTATGGCGTTCCGCACGGCGGGGTCCATGCCAGACCTTTGGGCGTTGGTCTTCCACGTGTGCCTAAAGTCTCTCATTTGAAGACCTTTGATGCCTGCCAGATTAACCGCTCTCTCCCAACACTTCCGAACCATCGGGCGATCAATGGGCTTGCCTTGATACGTATCCGAGCGGTTCTTGAAGCTTCCGCAGTAGCCGAAAATTAACCCAATGCCTTGCACCACATTGTTTCCCTGCTTATTTCGTAGTGATTCAAGGACCTCCATGACTTCTTTTCGAAGGGGAACACGTTTGGGTTTCACTCGGCTTTTTTTCCCATTCTTGCCTTCTTTGGTAGCCGAAGCTGGAAGAATGATCATTCTGCGGTCGGGTTTGTACATCTCCCATCGGAGGTTGGCCACTTCCCCGAACCTCATGCCCGTGTAATAGAGAACCACGAGGAAATCTCGAAGCCAGTCCGCATGCTTGAGCAAGTAGATGAAATCATCGAAAGAAAGATAAGAGTCCCGTTGTTCTTCCGGCAACTTCTTTACCATCCTGCACGGATTATAATCGACCGTCTCAAGCTCAACTTGCACTCTGAAAATGCCCGAAAGGGCGGCCACTTCTCGGTTGATAGTGGCATTCTTGACCTTTTCCAGACGTGCCTGCCGGTACCTCTTTATGTGTCCGACTTTGATTTCAGCCAGAGGACAATCCTTCCCGAAATATTCAAGCAGGCGAACAATGGCAAAGATGTTTCGCTCCCGCCTGTGCTTCTCATCGGCTTGAAGATAATCTTTAGTCGCCTTTTCCAACGTCAACTCTTCCTCTGGTTCACAAACCGCAAGGTCGGGGGGGAGTTTCCATCCTTGGTTTCTGGAAAGTCCTTACCACCCATTCCTGTTCGTCTGGTTTGAGATGGTCAAATCTGTTAATCCGTAAAGCCGTACGCACCGCCTTGTCTATTCTGTGTGCGCTGGCTTCATTCTGAGCGGATGTTGAGGTTTCCACGACGGTTCCATTCAATTTGACATAGACGTAGAACCGCTTTCCTTTCTGTCTTACAGCCACGACAAGACCTCCTTGCGAAGGTCGCCTGGCAAATCCCCTGAATGTCTTTTATCGCCTCCCTTCTTCTTTGGAGTAGGACTGGCCATCTTTTTCCCAGCTCTCTGATGGCCCACGGGAGCAGGCTCCATTTTTTTGGTCCTGCTCTTCACAAACTCGTCAATCGCTTCATTGGTAAATAATACCACCTTTCTCGAAAGTCTCACGCTCTGAATTCTATTTTCTCTTACCCATCTCAATAAAGTCCTCTTCGCAATTCTGAGCCTCTCGGCCGCCTCATCGGCCGTCAGCAATTCCTTTTCCGACATTCATGTCGCCCTCCATGTGTACCCGCAGGAGTTTCTCCTGCTTCGGTGCGGACATTGCGTCCACCTTGTGCCCCGTCCGACCTTTCGGAGGAAAAGGCGGTAGGGCCTGAAGCATGCATAAGGCCATGCTCCAATTGGCTCACGAATCAATCGTTTGTCATGTGTCTGGGGTCAAAAGTGAGGTTCCCACATTTAAGAAATGTCAGCCTTTGCTCTGGTTCTTTTATTTTCCCGCTTCACTGACGAGGTTCGCTGAAGACGTGCTGCTTCATCTGAGGGCATGATCTTTCCCAAATCATCGAGAATTTCCCCGAGCCAGTAAAGTTTCTCCTCAAGCTTCCCATCGAGTAATCTGAGATTCACATTAATGAAATCTAAATCATTCTCAGTTTTAGGCCATGGTAATTTGAAAAGTGAGTTCTGGAAAGCATTATCGACGATTTGCAGCAAGATTTGGGCAGCCAGTCCCAATGTGTTCAGGTCCACTGCATTGAAATTCGTTGCATGGCCACCCGGGTCGCCGTTCTTGGAATCTAAGCTCCGCTCACTTAAATCCTCCAGATGTTGAAACCCGGATAGGTCGGCGTCCAATGTATATTTCCACAATATCCGGGCTGCGTCCCAAAACTCAAAAATCAAATCCTTTACAACTCTTTGTGCAAGAGGACTCCACATCAGCCGTCGTTGGAACGGAATAGATCTCCCTTCTTCTTCTTTCGCCCAGACCTCTGCCCGTTCCGCAACAGATTTCACAGTCTCGTTGAGTAAATAGAGCCGTTGCAGAAACTCTACCTGTGATTGGATTTGCTCCATACGTGTCTCCTCGGTGCGATCTTCTTATTTTCCGCACCTTCTGTAATTATTTCCCGACAAAAATGACGGGATATGCGGGCAATGCCCGGCTTGTGCCTCGTCGCCCTGGGGAGACGACCAGGGAAACGAGGCGGTAGAAGCGCACCCTATGGGGGATCGTCGCTCATACTGCTGTTTGAGAAGCGTTTACGGCCTTGGGGGATTAGGCATCGGGGGCAGCCAATTCGATGTTGTCCAGGTGAAGCTGTCACAGCCCGAGAACTCGTAACTCTTATGACGCATTTCCCATTTGATCTTCTGCAAATGCTCCCTCAGGCGGCACAGTTTGGAGAGGTCTTCTTCTGACTTACAGCTGGCTATTTCCGTCTTGCTGTATTCTTCAAGCCACTCGATTTCGTCCCTGATTTCTCTGACCATGTGGCTGATCTCATCTGCCAGGTCTTTTTCCAACTTCGGATAGTTGTGTTGAGTTGTTTCCGCATCCCTTCGCACGGAAGTCAATTCCACCCCGTGCCCTTCCTCCGTCATTCCTGTCCTGGCGGTTCCTGCGGCATCGCTTTTGTTCCTTCTTGTCATTTCCTGTACTCCAAAAAGTCTTTAGCCGGATCGTATCCGGCTCTCGTGCGGGCTATGCCCGGCTTGTGCCCCGCTGCCCCGCTGGAGTGTGCGGGAGCGGGGCCGTTTAGGGAATTGCCTGGCTGCGCTAAGAAGAGACTCCGATTCCAATGAACTTATGTGTAATCACTGAATAGGTTGATACGAAGCGGTATTCCGATTTTCGGCCAACCACTGGTCATATTCAGCTATGGCCACTCGAATGCATTCAATGGCCTTATCTCTGTAGGGCGAGGGCTCCAGATCGAACTGCCCGAACATTGCGATTTCTGCCAATAGTAACTCGAATCGCCTTTGCCCTTTGTCAGACCTATCTCGAAACCTCTCCTGCATGTTTCTGAACAAGAAATCCCTGACCTCGCTCTCTATATCTTCGGCAGGTCTGCGGGGATTAATGGCCAACCCATATAGGCGACGATGGCGCAGTGCCTGGACGCTCTCCTTCCTATAATCATTCAGAGATTCAAGCACTTCAGGTCGCACGGTCTTGGGGTCGATTTGAAACATCCAATAGTACATGCTTTGGACCGGCAAGCAGAAGATCTTGCGACGTTTTCCATCATCCCCTACATAAGGCAGGACTTTCTCGTCAAATATCTCTTCTCTCTTGACCTTCTTCATCTGCCACTTGTAATTGATTCCTAGAATCTCGCACAGTCTCTTGAGTGGTACATAGGTGCTTCCGTCATCCGCTTGGAAGCATTCAATTTGAAAGCCAAGGAAGTCCACGGCTTTTGGGTTGGAGTCTTTCATACTCTCCTCCATATGTTTCGGCTGGATCAGATCCAGCTCATATGCGGGCGAAGCCCGTTTTGTGCCTCGCTGTCCTGCTGGAGTAAACAGGGGCAAGGCATCAGCCATTAGGCTGTAACTGAACGCCTCAGCTCAGCTTTCTTTCCGATCTCGCAGTTGCTTACCATCGACAGTAGAAGGTCAAACTTCTTCTCCATCTGATCCTCAAGGTATTCCGTAAGATGCAATATCTGAGGTAGCCTATCCCCGTTCTGCCATGCCTCTTCAGCAAACAGAACGCCCCTTTCGTGCTCGTTGAATCCTTTTCCAACTGCGTCAAACATTTCATCATCGATTTGTCCGTAAAATCTGATGTATTCGTCTTGGTCAGATATCACTTCCTCGCCGAGCTGTGCGAGTGTCCGTTCTGGGCGGGCTTCATCCTCCGCGAAGCACCACTGAATATCCCAAGTTTCTGGCTCGGGGCAGAATACAGCTGTCAAAACCATCCGAGCTGAGATCACGAGGTTGTGGATGTCCTCATGAAGTTGTCTCATAACGTTCCCATCTTCTGAACAACGCAGGTTGCAGCCCATAGGTGTGCCGCACGCTGGGAACCTGCAGAGGGCTGTGGAAAGTGTCATCATGCCCCCTCTCAGATGCAATATCTGTACACGCATCTTGTGTACGTTTTCATTTGTAGTCATAATTTTCCTCCTGAGCGCTGCCGAGGCCCAAAGAAATTACCCCGGCAGCACTCGAATTTGATTTCACCGAGAAACCTCGGCGCAGTTGTGATGTGGTTTTGTTTGAGAATTTGGTCGGCCCCCAGGGACATGTCCCCTGGAGGCTTAATCAGACATGATGTGGAATGAAGAATCTGAAGCCTAAAGAGAGGAAAATCTGTAGGTCATGAATTCTATCCCCATTCTTAAGCTGTAAATGTTTTTTGGTTGTAACGAGCCAGCAACGTTATGCTTGGTACGTATGCAGAACTGGCCGTGAGTTCCTATCTAGCCCTACAGGAATAGGAAGTTCTTTTTGAATTTGGAGCATCAAAACATATACCCCGTAAAAATCCTCTTGAGATATTTTCTCCAATGTCTGGGCTACCACTTTCATTTGTCCATCGAAAATACGGGCGGCCCCGCCGTCCTCAGTATAAACTATCCCAATGGTGGCCCGATCATTGTCCTTGAAGAAAGTGATACTGCAAGCCAGACACCCAGGCTCAGAGGAGTCTAGGAAGATGCTGTTGGAAGAATCGTCCCAGAGATTAGATAATGTTGTGATAATATCGACGAAGGTCATTATTGGAGCTACTTTAGTCATATCAGCCCACTCTCTTTCTTCAAGAATGTTTGTCCATCGATGTTGACTTTATCTTTCATAACGCTTTTGTCCTTATTCTGTTTTCCATTTGATTGACAGGTGGGCTTGGCCATGATGACTCAAGCCCTGCCACTGTTCGATTTCAGTGATGATTATTTTTCCGCCTGTGCTCCGTACCAAGAAGCGAAGAACTCCCTTTCTCGTTCCTCATCTAATTTGTGGGACGCTATTGACTCGATTTCCGATTCGTCCGGCAAGAAACGGAAGAAGCCGAGTCAGTTCATCCCTCTGAAGTTTCAAGAGATTTTCCACGAAATCCTTCATCTCTGTGCGGAGATCCGTTTCCGAGCCGGGAAACATAATCTTCCTCACAGCATGAAACTGCTCCTTAATATCGGCTGCCTTGACAAGCAGCTCAGTATTCAGGATTGGGACATCTTTCGCGTTGTACGCCGAGGTGTCCTTGAATCGTCCCTTCTCGGAGTCGCTCATGAGTTTCGTTGTAAATGAATCCAGTTCGGTTACCATACTAACCAGGTAAAGAAGTATGTCCAAGAACTCAATTCCCGTTTCGGGCATAGCTGGACCATTCACCGCCGGGTTGTCGTCACGAGCGCCCTCGAAAGAATAGATTTCCTCCAGCGCCGGCAGGGGCTCCCAATGCGGATTCTCCAGCCAAGCCAACGTGTCACCGAAGTCTTGGATCAGGCTTGATAATTGGTAAAACGGCTCCATATCTGTAAAGATAGCCTGTTCGGACTTGTGTTCTGAGACAAATCGCTTTGCGGAGCCGTCTGTGCTCCACCCCAAAAAGACTTCAAGCATTTCGACCAAAAGCCCGTGAATTGCGCCGAGTCTTATAGATAACAACTGATACGTCTCAATTTTTTCCATTCTTAAATTCTCCACCGGAAGTAGAAAGGGGCCTCACAGAGAGGCCCCGGCTGGGGACGTGACGAAAAAGGAGACAGAAGTCACGTCGGGGGTTAATGATTTCGTGGCCTAAAAGCACGCTTCATCTTTGCCCATTTGTAAAGAACAAACATCAGGACGTGGTAGTTGACGAATGCAAGCAGACCGCATCTCATTACATAGAAGTAGGTCTTTCCCCATGGAGACCAGTCATTACCTATCCGCACGTAACCGCGGCGGGGCAAATTGGGCATGCCAAGAGTGTTAGATGCATAAGCAATCCAAACCACAACATTTTTTTGGAGCTTCTTCGAGTTGCTCAATCTCTTTACTGAATACTAACCAACCTCGCTTGGCTAACCCATTCTTGATTTCCGCAAAATTCACTTCGTTTTCCGACAATATTCCTGCGTACATGAATGCCTCCTTGAAGCGCCCTTTATGCAATGAAAAGGGACCCCATTTGGGGGTTCCAGGTTGAAAATTTCGCCACCATACACTGTGTTTCCAGCGGGTTGCGTCATCGATCCGAGACGGATCGTCGTTCCTGCGCTATGCTGCCTTAAGGATTTTTCCTTCCAGTTCCTTCAGGGCCTTCTGATACGCAGTCATCAGACCATTATGGCCGTCGAGAAACCCCATCACCGTGCAAACTAACTCTGCGTCGGCCTTCGAGTAAGTTCTGCTTCCATTTCCGTATCGTGGAGTAATCCAGCCCAGTTTCTCGAATTTGTTTCTGGTCCGCTCATTGAGACCTGTGGTCAGAAAGAATTCGTTCTCGGACATCATCGACGTATCATTGCTCATTTGTCAGATCCTTCATGTGAATCCCGATCAATTTCGGTTTGTGAACTAGCTTCACCATCCGACGCGTGTTTCCACGCACTCGGAAGATCCGTTGCCTACCAATTCCGCGAGCAGGCCCGGCAAAACTTGCCGCCGAGCCGCTCCGTTGTCCTTATCGGCTATCGCCTGACTTATAGTGTTTTGAAGTTATTGGAAAAAACGGGTCGGTTCCGACCCTTTGAATAGGCATGGTGAATCACGGCGCTCTCATGTACCCACTCGCCACAGCGCCGTCCAGAGCGAGTGTTAGTTGTGTCTTGAGGCCGTCCGCTCATGCAGATGGCCTTTCCATTACGTCCTGTTCGCCAGAATTTTATGCCCTCAAAATAAGAGACGGACTGAAAAGAATTTTTCTTACACACGGGGTAATTTTTTTTCGTGACCCGATTTCGTCTCTCCCATCTTGCGATCACATACATAGACGGGGAGACGGGCGAGTTTCTTACAGCCCGATCAAATTTTTTTCATGTCCGCTCTTGTTGTGGGTTCACCTATGAAGACGCAGATGGTCGAATTTTTCTTACACGAGAATCATATGTTTTTCGGGCGGTGTCGTGTAACTTCGGCCTTCGATTTGTAAATGGACACTCGGGAGCGCAGCGAAGTAGCGGGAATCAAGGTTGACGCGCAGGAAGAGATTCCTATATGTCCTTCAAAAGCCTGTCAGGCCTGTCGAAAACTTCATATCTGTGCGATAGTATTATACATAACGACCGACAAGGATGATTGTGTGCTTGTCGATACGCGTCGAGCTAACACGGTTATATCTAATTATTCCGCTATCATAGATGTGCGACAGGGGTGTGACAGGGCTTTTTGCAAGGCCTGTCGGTGTAATGTGCAGTAAACAAGCCAGAAAAACACGATTCCGACAGGCACGACATGGGTGACAGGCGTTTTCGGCATTACAAAAATCATCACTCATCAAGAAAAGTGATCCTATCCTAAATCGCCCGATTTAAAAAATTCCCTATATACTTCTCTAAAGTATGTCGTCTCTGTCAATATATTTATATATATTTATTATTCTTATTCTTTTTATACGACAGGGGCATCTTCGAGCCCTGTCGTTTGCCTGTCGTCCCTGTCATTATGTCATGATATTAATGGGATAGCCGATGGCCATCCCGGTGATTCATCTATGTTTCTACTGAAAAGGAAGTAATCATAATGGCTTCTGGTGATTGTGACCGTAATTCGCTGGTCCAAGCGTCAAGTGCACTGACTTTCATTTCGGGGATGAATTGCAGATGGGCTGTGCATTTGCAATCTGAAGAGCCAAATCCTTTGACGGGGAAAATTCCTTTGAGAACAAGAGCTGTCTCGTCGTTGATGACGCACTCCTCTGCGGCTTTCCCAGGATAGACCAGAATCTCCTCAACGCGAGCTTGCTGGAGGACATAATCAATGTGCCACCTCAGTCTCTTTTCTTTTCTCAAATGGCGCTCAATTCTTTTGCCGAGGCCCCTTGAAGCCCTTCCTGTGTAGATGTATGTACCACGGAGAAATCTACAGGAGCCCAGTGCACCGACGGCAACGGTCACATCGTGCTCCAATCGAAAAATGAGTTGATACGCGCCCGAATCAGTTTCATAGTACCGACCTTGATTTTCTTGGGCTGCCGGGTCGGACAACTTCATCACAGAATTCCTATTGAATAACAACGTTTCCTTTAATCGCAGCACCCCGTCAAGGGCGAAGAGACCGCTTCCATCACATGGCCCGGCTGATTACGAATATCAACGTTCTCCTTCAACCGACAGCCCTCGACAAGGCTTGTGAAAGGCCTGTCACCCTAAAGCAATGCAATATCAGTGTATTGACACGACGACAAGGTTGACAGGCCAAATTGAAAGGAAGCCTAGATGGTTCCTGGGTCGTAGGCTACGTAACCTGATAGTTTTCCGCGACCCGTTTCAGCCCCTCCACCCTGATATGATAGAGGGTGCAGGTCCTGTCCGTCGAACGGCGGCTTCCAGATACGATACCAAGTTTCTTGATTAACGTCCCCATGAACGGCTTCGTCACCATCATATTGAGATCAATCCCGTTGTTCCTGAGATAAGCGACGAATCTGCTATGGAGTTCATCGCTCCTGAACCAATCATCCTTTGTAACGGAGTCCACGAGAAACTGGAGAAGGACATTTTCAGGGGCGGATTTGTTGTACTCGGCAACCTTGTTGCGATACGCCGCATTTTGGAATGCGATCAAGCTCTCTTCCACACCGTCGATACCGGTGGCGCGCCCTACGGCCAATATCGGTTTGAACAAATTAAATTCACGGTCACCGAACTCCACCGCTTCAGGCGGCCTGATCTCCTCGTAAATCTTCTTCACAGTAGGGGCATAGGTCATTGCCACGAGAAACAAGGCGTCACGAATTTCCCGAAAATCAGGATTATTCAGGTTCACCTCCTTTTCCTTGATCTCGGGTTTGAACGATCTCTGCATGGTAATCTGCACCGTTCGAGAAGCCAACGTGTCCTCCAAGCCCTCAATGGAAGCGAACGCACGAGGACCGTAGTTACCCATACGCTTCACCCTTAACCCGTCTTTTTCCTTTTCAGTCCTGAGCACCGATGAACCCGCTTCATATCCGCCAAGCAACAACGCTCGTTTGTCGCTGAAGCCTTTCTCTTTAAGGTCCTCGGTTTCATCCATAAACAGTGTCGGGCGAAAGGCCTCGATTATCCGAAACTGCGACGCCGGGGTAATCGATACCGACATAATCCCATTGAAGCAGATACAGGACATAAGCTTCATGGTCTTGGATTTACCGACGTTTTTTGTCCCGGTGAAATGGATGTATGGATAGTAGTTGAACATCGGGTGCAAATACGTCCCGATGATCCAACAGGTCAAAAACACATGGGTATTCTCGTCGGGGAAGTCCACGTTTCTCCTCAGAAGGGTGTGAATTCGCCTGAATGTAGGGACAATTTCTCCAGTGAGCACTCCACGGACAAACCCCATGATTACGTGAGTTGAATAACGGGCAGCGTCACCCATACCCTCGACGGTGCTTACATAACCCCGCTTGAGCAATTCGGACGATTCCAAACGAAAGAATTCCCGGTCGGATGTGACAATGAAAGGAACCCACTCTATGGCTCCCGTCTCAGGATTCGCTGTTGCCTGTGGGACAGACATAATGAAGGTGTCATCCGCCATGTCCAGTGCAGGGTGAATGACCCTTTTGTCGGTCAAGTCGAGAAATCCGAGCGACTCGTCCAATGCGGCAAGAGACGCTATGTGATCTTCCACCGCTTTTTTTGGTACGCCCAATTTTCCCGCAATCCGCTTTACCGTAGCCTCGCGTTCAAGCGGCAGCATATCCCGCACCCGGCGGAGGACTGTTTCCAACATGCGTATCTTGTCTTCCAATTCCAGTCCGTCATCCAAATGCTGAATTTCGAACTGCACAGGAGGAACGGCAGTGGTCAGACGATCTTTGAATTCGTCCACGTTGTGGTTTTGGAAGAAATCGTTCGGGTCCTCGGAGCCGAAATCGATGATTCGAACCTCTTTGCCGAGATCCTCTACCTCATATGCGGACTTGAGTGCAGCTTTTTGTCCTGCCGCATCGCCGTCAAAGCCAACATAAACGCGGCGGACTCGGGATTCTTGAACCAACTTTTTGTTCTGCGGCGTCGAGAATCCCTGGGTCCCGAAGGTGGCCACGGCATTCTTGTACCCTTTATCTATAAGAGCCAATGCGTCGAACACGCCTTCCACGGCTATGATCTCCTCCCGGCGTGAATTCCAATTGAAGGGGCCTTCTCCGATTATGACGCGATCATTGCTCATACGCAGGTGGCGCACTTCGTCGTCATCGTCTATTGCACGTCCATAGAAACTGATCACCTGACCGTTGACACGGATCGGGACGATGATCTTATCCCTGAAAAAATCCTGACCGTATTGGTTCAACAGGCCTGCTGCCGAGATCACCGTCTCTCCGAAACCTTCATTGAGGAGGCCATCCCGCAAATGCGTTTTGCCTGTGGTCATTCCAATGAGGTAACGTTCCGCCGTTTTGCGGGAAATACCTCGCCCGATTACATATGGCAAGGCGTCATCGAGGTTGCGAGCGTAAATACGCGCTGCGGCCCGAAGGCACGCTCTCACCTGTTCGCACTGTTGCAGCTCTTCACCTGCCGGGATGGGATCGATACCGATCCGATTAGCCAATGTATTGACGGCATCCAGAAAAGAGCCGCCTTCGATTGCTTCAACAAGATCCACGGCGTTGCCGTGAGTTCGGCAATGCGGCGTAACGCAATGGTATGTCTGCGTTTCGGAGTCGAAACACAGCGTGCGTTCGTGGTTCGAGTGACCTTCTAAGCAGGTCGTTCGGTCATTTTCATCGAGACCGAGTTCATAACTGTTTGCAATGTCGATAATATCGACTGATTCGATGATGTGGCTGATTTGCTCAGCAATTCTCATGATGAAATTCTCCCATCTCACAGCTTGTCAGGTCGATATTCTTTTGACCCGATTAGAAGACAGGAGGTGTAATGAGAGGGTCCTCCTTTACCCATTGGATTTCCTCCGCCTTCCGCCTATAAAGACGGATGTCTTTGACAATTTCTTACACAAGAACAAAAAAAGAGCGGGCTGAGCCCGCTCTGAAGTTCGAATTCGATTTACTACATTGATGAATTTACTACCTTGAGACCTTTTAGAGCGTTCACTCGGGTCTTCTTCTTTTTGCCTCCGCCGCGCCTGATAACCTCTCGGTACATTTCTGGGCTTTTCCCCTTGAGAAGTTTTCGAGCGGTTTCCTGTGCGCGGTTTGCTCTATTCGTCATGTTGCCGGGATCTAAACCAAGCTCATGAGCTATCTCCGTCTTGGTCAGTTCGTCCAAAAGCCCCAGGACTATCTTGCGGTCAATCGGGCGAAGGTCCTCCAGGACCTCCTTGGCAAGATCCTCGAACTGCCAGAATGTCCATAGCTTGTCAGGTCGCAGATACCGGGGCCATATAAGCCGTTCGATGTCATCCTTGGTGAGAGACTCGCTCCCATCTTCGTCAAGGATTGGCTGGGGATGCCCCAAGTTCTTGTTACGGCTGCCTTTCGCCCGAATAATATCGGTGCCATAATGTTTTACAGCAACGAACAGGTAATTTTCTATTCCGCCATCGGTTTTGTCCCGAAGACCTCCGACTCCAGAATCGGCCTTTTCTCGAAGGCTACTGCCCTTTAATTTACTTGAACCACGCAACGCGAGATTACCCAAAATATCATGGGCAATTTCATCGGCCTCCATGCTGGTTTCCAGTGTCTTGGTAATGCCGGAAAATTTGACTAGTTTGGTTACGACAGGGAAATAGTGGTTGTATAATTCTCCCCAGCCTTCATCGTAATTGCCATTAGTAATAGCTTCAAGGCCGGGAACTTCTGCGACTGCGGTTTGTTCTGCGATAGGCATTCCTCGCGCTCCTTTTTAAGGAGCAACGGGGAAACATATCACCGCCGTCGCAGGTTAACGAAAAGCCTCTTGGATCTATCCAACTCCTTTTATAGCAGGGAGTCAATCTGCAAGTAATTTCCTAAGCCTATTTTATCAATTCTCAAGAGACCGTTTTTTTCCGTCGTCTGGGGTGGCCAGCCCTCTAAAAGCCGCTGTTTTCTTTTCTCCTAATCAGGATTTCAGCCGATAAAATCGGCGGGACCTTTTTTAATACTTGAGGCAGAAGCGGCTGTCAAGAAAAAAATGGACGTTGAGTAACCCCATGAATACAGTAGACGAAGCATAGTCAGAGGATTTTTCTCGATTTTCTGGGAGTGCATATGTTAAGAATAGAGGCAATCAACGGTTCTTGACAGCTTATCCACCAAACAGCGCCGCGTCTGTCTATCGAGCCAATAAGAGAGAAGGTCTTCCAAAGTGAAAAAAATAGGCTTCACAAAGCGATCTCTTCTCAAAAGAACGTTTCCCGAATTTCAAGAGTGGGCGACTGAAAACGAAGTCATTGAACGAGACCTCATGAAGTATGCGTCTGGGCTCAAGGACTTGCTGAAAATCGCAGTGCGGGATGAGGTTGACCGCAAAAAATTTGGGACAGCACTCTTGGAAACAACAGGACAGATGGCGAACATTAACTTTGATCTTGAGTACGTAGGACTTGCTTATGCTGCCCGCTTTTTCTTGGATCGATACGTCAGGTTGAGACATATTTTGCCCAAGCTCTGGGAATACGGGGTGCTGCCCGTGGGAACCAACGAACTAAAAATTCTTGATCTTGGTACAGGTCCCGGAAATGCCCTGTTTGCTCTGCACGATCTTTATCAAGATATTAATGCCTTCGCCAAAGTCAATGAACCCCGCTTGGAAACCCAAGTTGAAGCGCTTCGATACGTGGAGCAAAGTCATGAAATGAGGGGGTTTCTCACGCGATTTTCGGAGTCTTTTATACGCACCGAAGTTTGGGGTATCGAGGAGGATTTGAAAAATCTCGATCTGATTCAAGATAGAGGGGGTATGAGACGGCGCCTGATTGGAGATTGGGCTCAAGCGGATGAGGAAACCAGCTACGAGGGGATAGTCCACTATGTGGATCATGTCGATACAGGGTGGAAGAACAAGTTTAGGCATAATATCGTAATCTGTATGTACATGTTCACGACGGAGGAGAGGATGCAAGAGCATGAATACAATTTCGGAACCGCCTTGAGAATGCTCAATAATGGCGGAATAGGAATGTTGGTAGGATATCCAGTGAAAGGTCACGACGTTATATTCGAAACGGCTGATCAATTGGCCCAATCGGCAGGATGCAAAATAATGAAGTTTGAGCAGCTGGAATATTTCAAGCACAAATTGAGTGACCGAGAAAGAAAGATCATTAAGGGCGTGCTTAATGAACTCCGCGAGCTTGTGAAAGGACACAAAGTAAGCGAATACAAGATCTTCAAAGTAGATAAAAAAGGAGACTTCAGAGTACGCATCTACCGCAAAGGCCGTTGGATCAATTCTGAAAAGACATAGGAGTGCCCCGTGCTATCCCTGCAGCGGACTCATGAGGGAGAGAACATCGGTTCCCGAGATGGCCTACATACGAAGTGGAGCGACAATTTCGAGTGACTTGGACTCAGCAGATTGAAGCGGACTTGATCAAAACCGCAATGTTGCGGCTTGATCGGATCTCCCGGCACCGGAACATCAAGGCCCGCATAGTCATGGTGATCCACGATGCTTTGTGGGCGGAGTGTCCCAAAGAGGAAGCAGACCGGGTAAGGCATTTGATAAAGAAAATGATGATTACGGCTGGGAAGCTTCGGGTGCCGTTGGACGTGGACATCGAATGCTGATTATCACCGGCTTGTGTCGTGAAGCAAGGTATCTTGCCACACGAAGTTCCATTGGAAGTGGATATCGAATGCTGATTATAACTACATTTGAACAAATGAATTTGATGCGTCAACTCATGTTGATACGCGCATCGTCTTCTCCCATTGAGGCACGGTCTTAGGCCGCACGGCAAGGCACTATACTAACCATGCACTTATTTTACCGTGATAACGGTAGCCTGGAATTTGTCACCGAATCGGTGAAAAATTAGTAATTATTCTCCTTCGGTACGTGGGGCGGCCTGTTGGAGTTCCCCCGAATTGAAAACTACATGATTTTGCCTGCTTGAGCGTGCCTTTGAGTTTGTGATCGAATCGATTCCATAACCGGGTTCACGGGTTGCAGGACGGTACACGTTAGGCATTCGGACCAAGGTATCAGGATGTCCTGACACCTTATTTTGATGGAACAGTCGGGGTCGCCATTACCAAAAGGACCGACCGACCAAGCGATTTGATATCTAATCAATAATACTGGACAGCTCTTGTCTCAGAGTAGACCCTTTAAGGATCTGCTCTACATGAGGCACTTTCCCAAGTAAATAGACAAAAGCCACGTCCTCGTCTCCATTGACGAGGTAGCTTTCGGCTGGGCGGGGAATCATGAATGAGATCCTCGAAAACCACTGTGAGGGACTCGGGACATGGTTGCGGGTCCGGAAGAGGAGTTTTGAGAAGCTGCAATTGGTCCCTGCGTCGTCGTTTTGATGAAGGGGGTGAACCTAAAGTGCACCCCTTCTTCCAGGTCTCCTTTCTCGGTTAATTCTTGTACTGACTTAAGTAAGGCACGGGGGCTACCCTGAGAATAAAATCCTCTTCTGCTTCAGCCTCTGGGATAACATATCTCACAGGCCCGAGAGAATAAGATCCTACTTTCTGCCTCAGAATCGACCTCGCAACCGGTACCGTCGGAGCAGGCTTCTCTACCATAGGGTCAGCAAAGTCAGACGTCGGCGGTGGGGGAGATTTCATGGGAGATGATATCAGTACCCGTGAAAGCGGCTTCAATAGCCCATGATCGCTTTCTTTAAGACTGACCATCCCACGCTTAGGGTGCCTTTTTGAAAGAATTCGCTCCGTTTGCCCTTCACGTGCTCCTCCCATCAATATTCCAGTGTCGAAGCCGATTTACAGTCCTGCCACCGATTCAGAATAGGTGGGTCTCCCGATGGTGAACCGACAGTACCCAGCGAAGCTCGGGGAACCCTAGGACAGTTCTGGCCCTCCCAATCATCAAAAAGTTGGCCGTCAATCTGTTGGCGTATTTGCCTCTCGCTCATATCAAGTCCTGTGGAAAAAACGCACAGACCGGAATTCGGGTTGACCAAGCCTCGAGGGGTGGGATATGTACCGACACAGCACTGAAGGAGATTTTGCATCAGTTTGGTGACGCGATTACTTATGGCGCGTGTTCCGGCACACTGTAAGCCGCCGCTATCTCAGGTATGGGGCAAGAAGGCCATCACGAACAAACTGCGGAATAGGTCTGTGAGTGGCTTCGCTTGAATCTCCAAAAGGGTGAAGGGATTTTTCAATGCTTACTGAAGAACATTTCCGAGACCTCGTTGCTGAAATCAAACCAGCCATCCCCTGTGACTTGAATGATTCGCAAGCCTTGTACACCCATTACAATCTGCCAAGTGATGGTTTCTTTTCTACCAGTGCGGTTTTGGATCATTTGTCCCAAAGAATTAGCCAAGTTTTGCTGGGATCTGTCAGCGGAAATATGAAAGGGCAAGTAACCTGGGAATTATTCTTCCTAAAGAAACAAATCGTCATGCGCTATTTCCTTGACGGAGTGGATTACCAGCCATATTGGGCAGTGCTCAACTTTATTTCGAGTTCCTTGTCTGACCTCTCCGAGGATACCCTCTTGACAGATGATGAGACGGCGTGGAGATCAGCGATCAAATTGGCAAGGGAAAAGGCTTTGGTCAATCCCTCTGTCTTCGATGATCCTCCCGACAGGATAACCCGGCTACATTCCCGAGAACATGCAGTGGCCGAAGCTGCAAGGTATTTTCGCAACGGAAAGTGCCAGTTGCATCCGAAGATGGGAAAGATAGTGATGGATGACAATGAGCTGGAGCGGATTACTCAGGAATTGAATTCGAAAATAAGGATTTACGGAGCACGACGATTTGCGGAATACTTGTTTGACAAAATGAAACTGACTTTTTGTACGTCGCAAGGACGGTACCACCTTATACGGCGTCCCACATCTGACCCGTCAACTGCCCAAAGACAGACTCCGTTCGGGTATTTGATCAACCTGAGCGTCAAACACCTGGAGCACCGGCGCATAACGATTCCAGATCAAACTAAAATCTTCAATGAAATTCTTGAGACGGCAACCATGTTGGCAGGACTCTTCGACGTTCAGCCCTACCATGTTGCGGAGAACATTCATATTCCGCCGCATCGATTTATACACGCTGTGAGCGAACATGCATTATTTGATCGCATATTTGCTTTCCCTCAATGGAGACCATCCGACCTGACAGGGATTCTGCGTGGATTGTTTGATTGGGTTGCGGCAGATCCAAGAAGTGCTGACCTCGCTTGGACAATAGAGGATGCGGCAACTTTGGTGGAAAGCGTCGTCCGACTTTGCAAGGGCAATAGGGAGCCACACTTTTTTCATGTTTCTCTCTTGCGTAGAGGTCTTGGGAACATGCCCGAACAAACCCTTCAGGCTTTGCTGACTGTCTTCTCACATGACGCGGCCGAAGTAAATGACGGATTCTTAAGCCCTGACTGTGTCCCTCCACGACATCAAGATTTCATGTTCAAACCCCTGGTCAAACTCGATGCCGGAGAATATTGCTTAATGAGTTCTTCAGGGTGTGCACCGGCATTTTATGAAGCAATCGCAATGGCTTTGCGTCCCCTTTTCGACGAAGGTACTGACAAGAAGATTCGGGAATATACTAACAAGAAGATTGGGATTTCTTTAGAGAAGTATGTTAGGCAACTTCTCACAAAGAAAGGAATTACTCTTGCACACGGAGAATACCAGGTTCGGAGTGTTGCGGATGGCCGTTGCGCCAAAGATAAGCAATTGCGGGGCGATTGCGATTTAGCGGTTGAAACTGCAGACACAATCATACTCTTTGAGATCAAGAAGCAGCCTTTTACGAGGCCATCGCGTGCGGGGGACAGTGGTGAACTCTTACATGACCTAGCCAAGGGTTTCGTTCACGGACACAAGCAACTGGTCAGGCAGGCCATAATTCTTAAAGAACAAGGGAGCTTGGTTTTGCAAAGCGACCAGGAGACATACGAGCTTCAATCAAACGGAAGAGCTGTCGAGCGAGTATTGCTGACGCTGGATGATTATGGAGCCTTTCAGGACCGAGTTCTCGCGAATGGTCTGCTGGAGTTTATGGCTTTTGTGGGAATCTCTTCAGAAAACCAGGGCTTGAAAAAGAAACTGGCAAAGATTAGGACCGAATGTCTTGAATTAAGAGAATGCTTGTTGCGATTGCATGCCCCTCAAACGAATTCTTTCCAACGTCCGTTCTTCAATTGCAGATTCATTTCGCTGCCTCAGTTGCTTGTTATACTTGATGACGTAAATTCCAATGAATCACTTAAACACTCTCTGTGGCTCACACGGTCGCTTTCTTTTCGCACTGGTGATTTCTATGCCGAGCACTGTTACCATAAGAAAATCAGGGATCAGGTAAGGCAGTCAACTCAGGCATAGACTTGTAAGATCCACATCTGGTAGGATGTTCGCACCACGTAATCATTCATGAAAAAACTTCGGTATCCACAATTGGCATTGTAATTTCAGGAACAGTAGACGGATCATAGGAATTTTTTCCTCAATCGTTGCCGATATGCACTGCCGGTGTGGTTTTGTTGTCTGGTATTGGTGCATGTCTGTGAATCATCGCCCGAGCGCTTCTTCTTCTATTATCCCCTTCATCTCTATATATTTGAGGGTTTAGAGGGACAATCCTTGAGGGATAGACCTGATCAAAAAAAGAGGAAGTATAACCTAAGACGGCCAATTTGTTTGATTGAGAATGTCCCGCCGATCGTGGCTGACAAGGAGAATTCACAACCTCACCGTAGCTGAACCCACAAATCAGCGATTTTGCCTTGAACCGTGGGCTTCATCTATTTCTACTCCGCCGGTACCCATCTTGTTCACCGACTCGCCCCGAATGCCCTTCCTACCTCACCTCCACTGAACTGAGCAGAATAAAATCCCGCTTCCGCAAACGCTAAGGATGGGACTTGCTGGTGTAACCATCTTATTTTACTGACCCGCCACCATGGCGACCGTAAGATGGAAAAGCGCATTTCTCTGCATCCTGCCAATAGAAACACACGGGAACGGGTGCGCCGAATTATATCCGAGCCGGACACGTTTCGAAGTTTATTTTCCTGGCTGCTATGCCACGATGTCTGACTTACCCGGCCGAGAAATCTTCTCAAACTAACGCCTTCATGTGCTCCCGCGTGCATCTTTTCATCTTCTTTGTATTTGAGGGTCCAGTGGGAAAATTTTTGAGGGATATCCTTTATTCCTCTGATCAAAGAAGAAGAGGAAGTGTCTTGCTGGCGTCCTTACGCCTTGAAAATCCAGCAACCTCTAACTGATGACCGCATATACTCTTGGTAAATCAAACCCGACAGGACCTTGCTTTAAGGATGAGATCACCGCCGTGTAAGTCCTTGATTTCGTAGATGGCCGTTGACAGCATCAAGAAATACGAAAACGTCATTTCTGAAGGCTAGGATTGAAAGAACGGTTTTCATGTGCGCTCCGAAATGGCCTGGTTACCGGCTCGGACGCCGGAAAAAGAAAGCCGCAAATATAATAGATGCGGCGAGATGGCCCGGGCAGGCAATCACAAGGAACGTAAGTAATGTAGGAAATTCCTACAGGTGAGCCAGTCAAGCTGTTCCAGCTTGGTGACTCCTTTTGCGTTGAGTATTCGTTGCAAATGCTCAAGTGGAAATCCTTTGATAAGCATGAGGACTTCGATCTCAGCGAGTTCTATGCCTGAGATTCTTTCCTCAGATATTCGATGTTGATCCGACATACGCTGCCCCCTCAATTTTCTAATGGTTTAGAAGCATCAGATTCAAACGAAAGCCGGGGCCGCCCAAAGAAGTTCCACAGCACGTAATCCAGCATCTGGGAAACTGACAGGCGCAGCTCACGGCGCTTCCCGTGAAAGAGCCGGACAAGCTCACAATCACAGGTGCCTGCAAGTTTCTCCCACTGGCGGTCTGTCACTCTTTCAGGTTGTGGCGGGATCTCATGTTGGAGTCCCAACGGAGTACGTTCGAGGCTTCCCAACACTTCCCTGACCCCTGATTCGAGTAGTCCATCTTGCAGCAGGAGGGAGATGACGGCGCGGGCCAGGTCGTGAATGTCGATGACAGAGTGTTCAGAATGCTTCTCTGCTTCAAAAGGTTTTGAACCTTTTCTATAGTTTGCTGCTTCGTAGTTTTTCATCCTCTTGCGGAGATAGTTGTCCGAGTAGGGATTCCCTTTCTGGTCCCGATAGCCTTCGGCTGCGACAATGGGGGCTATCTTCTTCCATTGGTTGCCATACTCTGTGACCAGCTCGGTGAGCCGGGTCATCAGGTCTTTGTCCTGTATAGGCATGAGTGTCGTGTACCTCCTTTATTCGCTTGCGATCAGGCACAGATCTTCACATTTGAACGTTCAAAACCTTCCGAATGACTGGCTGGTTCTGGTTCCGAACGTTGCGAATCTTTTGAACAGAGTGGAAATATTGGGCAGGGATTCGATGCGGCTTTGTTGACGGGTCTTAGGCCAGCGCCGAGGCACTTGGAAGATCTTCCCAGAGTATGCCGGAACGCTCTTCCAACAGCTCCAGTGGCCAGTTCTTACGAAGAAAGGGAATCACATTCGTTTGTCTCGGGGCTTGGTGCGGCTGGTTCAGCGCTCGCCACACGGACTCTGCGCCCTTGATATGCGTTCCTTCCACGAGAGTCTTGGCCAGCAATAACGTCATGTCCTCTCCGGCGCACATGGATGCAAGACCATCGTCGGTGAGTTTGCCTTCAATGGCCAATGAAGCTGACAGCTTCCTACCCACCAGTTCAATGGCCCGTTCCTGCATGGTCCCTGCGTAGTGCAGGTAATGAATCCGAACAGGTTTGTCCTGTCCGATGCGCCATGATCTACGGGACGCTTGCCTCAGTGTGAAAACGGAATAGCCGGTCTGATAGAAGATGATGGTGGGAAAATCGAGCAGATCGAGTCCCGTCTGGACGAGCATAGGGTTAGCGATCACCACCTGCACATCCTCCGACACTTTCTGGCGCAGCCATTCCTCACGATGCTCCGGCTTCACCGATGATCTCAATATGTCGGCGGAGATCCTCTGACTGCGGAGAATCTCTCCTAACCGCGCCGTCACGTCCTTTGTGTTGGTGAACGTGCAGTACACAAAACACTTTCGCCCCTGAGAGATCTCTCCATGAATGATATTGAGGAGCCGGTTCTCTTTGGAGTAGACCCGATCCGAGGGCAGGGAAGTGGGCTCTGCGATTATGTTCCCATTGGCAGGATCGACAATTGGTTCATTGTGGAAAGGCCTGTCCGGATAGCAGAGCAAGGTATTGAGATAGGCGCCGAGGAGGCGTCGAGACCCTCTGGCCAGAAGTTGCTTCATCTGGGAACCTATCCTGTGCTCCAGGTCCTTGTAGGCAGCGGTGAGGTCTTCTTCCATCGCAACCGGAACAACCTCTTCCCTCAGTTCCGGGAGATCCACGGCTATGTCCTGCAAATGAAGGAATACCGTGGAGCCCATCAGGTGATTCGAGAAGATGGCCGGGCTCACTCCAGGCTTCTCCCGAGTGACCGTGGTACCTGTTTTACCCTTGGAACAGATGTTGTCGTCGCCGGGATAGTACTTCGTGATCTTTTCCAGCACACCGTAGCGGTTGACGAAGTTCATCCGATTGCCGTAAGAGAATCCTTCCTTGACCATCGCTTGGGGATTCATCCGGTACTGGAGATGGAACATGTGGCTCGCATAGCCACCCAACAGTGTTCCCGTGAGCGCAATGGTCTTCTTGCAGGCACTTGCCAGGATACCGAACGCATTACCTTGAGCCGTACTACCCCCTTTCATCTCATGGACTTCGTCGCAGATGAAGAAGTCAAAATACTCGGGCAGATAACGCTTCACGTAGTCAGCAATGGAGAATCTGCGGAATCGGCTATTGTCTGCTTGCCATAACGCCGCGCCGCATACGCCACAGCGATGCTTCCTGTGCTGCAATGTTGCGGCATCCACTTGCACTCCATCACGATCTAGAACAGTTGAGCCACAATCCGGGCATACAGGAATCCCGCGGCGGAGATTGAAAGCAGGCCGCCACGCATAGGACAGCTTCGCCCGCTCCTTGCTCACGACGTAGTACCTGCAGGCCCTTCTGTGGTTCAGCCGGATCTATCGCGAGCACATCGGACAGACTCGTGATGATGCGTGCCTCTGCACCCGGCACGGTTTCTATCACTTCCCGCGCCCATTTGCGGGTAAGATGGCCGGGACACATGACCAAAACTCGCGGAGGATGACCGTTCTCCATGATGTAGGGGACGGCAGCTCCTATGAGTGTCTTGCCCACGCCCATTTCGCCGATGCACATTACTTGATTGTGCGTGCGTAAGGTCTCGACGGCTCCCTGGATTGCATCGGCCTGAGCTTGAAAGGGCTTTCGCAGAAGTCGATTCATGCGTGTGTGCCATGCCTCCCCAGGTTTGAAAAGGGGCTCGGCTTCGGCTTGTATCTTTTGAGCCAAGGCTCCTCCGAACTGATGCAAATATCCGTTTACGTCGTTAATTGATTCCAGCATACGTTCCTCCTATGCTATCGAGACGGATTCGTCCCGTCCGTACTCCTTCCGAGACAATTTCATCCACGGTTGGCTCACTTACCGAGACTTCAACCACTTTCAGAGTTCCTTCCATCTGCCGAATGAGATCTTGACCGATCAATTGTTCGCAGATCCATGCGCTCCACTCAGGAACAAGCGGGGAAGCCAAATGAGCCAGGACTTGAGAATAAACAACCCTTGACACATCATCGGATTGAGGAATGATGACCAGCCGCGATTCTGAATCCCCATTCCCAAAGAATCGCGTGTCCGCTACCAGTTGGTGAACAGCTCCACCGGGAAGCTTCGTGGACAACACACGAAAATGGGATGCAGGATGTCCGGTGACCGGGATCTCCGTATCCCGCTCGCGCAGAATGCTCACTGTCCTGCCACCGATGATCGCAGAGGATATGGCTTTGACCGCCTGCTCGGTACCGGCCAGGGAAACAAAAACCAATGAGGCATTCTCAGGATCGTAGGCGTACAGGTCTGTGTAGGCCGATACTTTGATGCCTCTCCAGTACTCGTCATAAACCACCTGATGCAACATAATGCCCCCTTTCAGGTCAGTTCGCGTATTTCACCGTTACGGTCGAGAACCTTGATAGAGACAACGTAACGATCCAGTTCTCGCTGTTCCAGTACGTCTCCTTTGTATTCCTCGACCCTGGAGACGACCTTCGTCACTTTGCCTTTCACCACATGGCGGTCAGTGCCTTCACCGACAACGCCATCGAGCTTCCCCGCTGCCAGCAGCAGCCCGAGATGCCCTGAGTGCAAGGGCAGAGGCGGGCGAGGCACCTGCAAATGGTTCCTCGTGGTCATTGTGTGGAGCTTGCGCCACAATGGAGACTGAGCAATCTGCTTTTCCAATTCTTCGGGGTCGAACACCGTGGAGCGGAACAGCTTCAAGGCAGTCGATAGAGGAACCGGGTACCGTGCCGCAGCCTTATCCGGCAATGGTTTCAGTTTACGATTCGGAATGTTCTGAAGCTTCAGAGCCAATTCCTCATCCAAGGAGTTTTCCGCTTTACGCACCCCGAACACCATCACTTGCTTGAAATCATCGTATTCGGGATCGGGAAAGCGGAAGACCTGGATGTTCTCGAAGCGAGATGCCAACAGCCGGGAAATGCCTCTATTCAGGCGAGCCTGAGGAATAATGTAGACCAGCACACCGCCGGGAACGAGGTAAGGGACGGTGATTCGGAGAAACGCCTTCTCCTGACGCTCGGTCTTTGTTTCAGCGTCTTCTTCACGGGTCGCCTCGTCATACGGCGGGTTGAGAAATAGGAGCGAACAGGACTGGTGAGCAACGCGTGTTTCTTCGACGCCACACTTCAAAACGTTCTGAATACGACTCTCGGCCTCGCTGGCCCGATACTGATCCAGTTCCACGCCATAGGTGAGAGCCTGCGTTCCGTTCCCCAGTTGTGCCAGAGCGAGGCCCTCGCCACAGCACGGGTCCAGTGTGGTGAACGGTGCGGAGGGAAAGAGAAGGAAGCTCTTGATCTGTTCTATGACTCTTGAAGGAGTCGGGTAGTAACCCATCTTCATACGACCTGCTATTCGCATGTATGTCCTCCAAATAAAGAAGCCCGACCGATCCGAAGACCAGCCGGGCCTCTTGAGAATCTTTTCCATTACTTTAGCTCGTCTTCTACAGTGCATCGCGAAAAGTTATTATGTTTCAGGATGTTATTAGAGCACATCAAATCTGTGGCACCAGGAATTCGATCTCAATGTGCTCGAATCAGGTCACACGGTCGTGTCGAACGGTACGCTACGGATAGTGGGAGGAAAGGCTACCCCCGCTGCACGGAAGACTGCGTTACAGACGCCTTTGGGCTGGGAGCGCAAAAGAAAGCGTTTTCCGCCGTGCTCAAGCTCCACTTCGGTCAAACTGTCCAGATCAAGCTTGATGTCAGCCCACTCGCACGAGAGCGCTTTCCCCTCAAGACGCTCTTGCAGAGCCCTGCGTAAGACAAGAGCGAGAAACGAGCAGAAACACGTGCCCTCGGATCGTCCGGTCGTACTGGTGGTACACCGGCCGAGTGCTGAGCAGGGTCTTGGCGGATCGGAAGATCTGCTCCACCATCCAGAGTTGCTTGTACTTCAGCCCCAGCTGGGCAGCGGGAAGGCTGGTGTTGGTTCTCAGGACCCACTTGCCGTCGAAACGTGACTCAGCCTTGGCCTTCTCGTGGTCGATGGCGAAGCCGCTTCCGGTGCTTGCAAGATACTTGCGGAACCCCTTGTTTCCCACCAGAGACTTGTCTCCTTGCTTGAGCTTCTCTTCAAGCGCTGCAATGATAGCCGCTCGGTCGAGGGCGTCCTTCTTGGCCTGATCCTCATTGACGCAGACCACATAACGCCTCCCGTCCACTAGCACCTCCTTGACCTTCAACGGAGAGCGAGACGCGTCGACCACCTGATAGCGTCCTGCCCGGGAGAGCACTTCCTGTTTCACTTCCTTCACCAGACGCATCCTGGCTCCCAGGATGTACGGCCACTGCCTCTTCTCCAGCTCTGCGATGGTATCAGCGCTGATCATGCCGCGGTCAGCCACGATACACACTTGGCCCAGGGAAAACCTGGACCGGAATCGATCCACCACGGGCACGAGGCTGGTCACGTCCGCAGTGTTTCCCGGCCACATTTCGCAACAAATCGGACGGCCTCGGTTGTCGATCACCGCACCCACCACCATCTGCTTGAGATCCGGACGATGATCCTTGTTATGGCCCCGCTCACCCAGCGTCTCGCCGCCTTCTCCCTCGAAGTAGATGGAGGTGGTGTCGAAGGACACGAGGTCAAGCGATGAAAACAGATCCCGTGACCGGGAGAACAGCGCCTCTTCAATCAGGTCTTTTATGCACCGAGGCACGAGTGTCCTGCCCGCTTGTTGTGCATCGGGTAGCTCTTCACCCAACCAGGCCATGGCACGATAGAGGTGATGGAGATCCAACTCGTCGGCCTCGGCGATCCCGTAGTCTTGCACCCACTTGCTGCAGAAGCGGTCCGACCCCGGTGCAAACAGACGGTTGAGCACCGTAACGAACACTGCCCGCTCGACGGGGAACTTGAACTTGCGGCCGGCAAGCAGATGTTCAATGATTTCTGTAAACCCCGTTTCTCTCCACAACCTCTCGAAGATCATCCCAGGGCCTATGCGACGCACTCCGATCACCGGAGCATCACCGCGACGATGCGCATCGATCACCATCATGGACTCGGAGAACTTGGCACCAGAGGATATAAGCCGATCCAGTTGGCCTGAAGCCTCCAGTTCATCGAGTCTTCCTAAGGTACAAATGACGCGCTGCTTGGAGCGACCGTCTTCCCACCGGTTTTCCACAATCTGGAAGTAGGTTCTCTCCCCGGCCTTCTTCACTCGAAAGAACATGGCGCCCTCCATAAAGACACCATGAATCATAGTGAATACTGCTTTTGTGTCAAGCCTTATTTGCCGATGACGTGGCACCATGTTTTCCACTTTGGGAAAAACCACGTTCCGCTATTTCAAGTACTTAAACCGTTGAGACCCCCGAAAAACGCCAAGAACTGTAGAAGATGGGTTTAGTCCAGTTGCAGCTTGATGGCATCTCCTTCGGCCCTGATGGCTATTTCATTGTCATCGAACTGAACCTCGCCGCTGTCGAATGTCAGGCACAACGGGCTCTGTTTCTGCAACTTCACGTTCTTTCCACTGATGGAAAAGGTCAGGCCATCCCGAGAAACGGATACACTGCCTCGTTCCATTTCCACGGCGATTTTTCGGTTCACAGGCGGCTCCTCTTGCAGTTCCGCCTTTGCCGGTTTGTTCTTGGTAGCCATGATTGCTCCCTCACCATTTCTTGCAGTGATCAAGAAACGGGCATTGCCCACACTGCCAATCCGCTTTCGGGTAGAAGACTTCCTTCTTGATACCCTGCCAAACGCCCTTCACGAGCTTCAGGAACCGTTCCCGATCCGCATCGTTGCGGGTGGTCTCGTACCGTATCAGCTCCGGATTCTGGGTCTTCAGGAGCACGTCCAGGCGAAAGCGAGTCTCCCCGTTGAAGCCTAGGACTTTGGCCCCCAACGAATAGCAGGTAAGCTGCACGTTGGAGTGGACGGTATTATCTGAATAGCGCTTGGAAGCGGTCTTCAGGTCAACGACACTCACAGTTCCATCCGGGGCCAGTTCCACCGCGTCTATCCAACCGACCAACGGAGGCATACGCTTACCAAGATCCACTTCAAAGGGCTCCTCGATACCGATGATCTGAGCAGTAGGATCGAATGACTCGTGAAACACCTCCAGCATCCCCTTTGCCTTTGCCGAGAGAGTTTCCTCGGAATCACCGTTGAAGAAGCGTATCGGTCGCTCCTTGGAGTGGCTCCCCCATGCTTGACGATAGACGTCATGAACCTGGCTGGGGGATAAAGAGTCTCCTTCAAGACAACTTTGATAGAAGGCCGCTACAGCCTCATGGATGCAGGACCCGAAAGCCAGTGCAGAGCTGACAAAAGGCGGCTCTATCTTGTCGATGTAGTGGAATTTGTATTTCAAAGGGCACGTGAGATACGTGTTGATCTGTGAATAGGACAAATGGGGTTTTTCTATGGTCTCGTGCATCTTCTCCTCTCCCTTCTGTGAACACCGGGAGAGTACAAGCCACATCTCCCGGTGAGGTTAAAAATCTGTCTTAAGCCTGGCAGAACCAGCTGTTACGCACGCGTGCCTGACGCAACAGTTTTAGTAGGTACATGCGTCTCCCCCGTACCCGTCCCTATGGTCCGGTTATCTCGCTATTGATTGCTATGGGTCAGGAAAAGGGGACTATGCAGCGACTTGGGTCTGCAAGTGACCGATCAGCTGCGATGCGGATTCACGGGAAAGTTCTTCAAAGCGGGAAACATCGAAGCGGGCAAGCATCTCTCCGATGTCTGCTTCCTGATACTTTGCTCGCTTGGTCAAAGCATAGAGTGCCCGGCACTGGGCTTGAGTGGCTTGACCAAGGCCACAGCGCTGGGGCTTTGATTCCTCTTTGCCGTTCCCTGGAGCGCAATCCTGGCCTGTCGTGCCGGTTTTGCCTCCGGCATTGTCCTGGGGAAATACTTTTTCAAGGGCCTTATTTCCGGTTCGTTCAGAATTCTGCTCCCCGTCCGATATGCCGGCGATCTCTTCAGCCCCGCAAAATTCCAGACCGTATCCGGCGAATCTCAGAGCCCGTGCTATGGAACGGGTCTCCGCCAGCTCCACCAGACTCTCGGCCAGCCGTGCATCTCGTTGGGCATTGGCGGTACCGTATCCTATGAACTGTCCTTTGCGAGTGGCGGCACTGCATTTGAAGACAGCATATTGTCCATCCCAACTGACCATCTCTGTCTGGAGGCTCAAGGCATCGTTTTCTTCGTGGGCAAGCCTCAAGCGCCCGGCCACAACTGGGAATACTTTGGTCTGCCATTCATTGCCGACCTTCACTCGGCGGCTCACAAGCTCATCTTCTCTGAATCCGTTTGCACCCATCGTTGCTACTCCTTTCTTGATGTTATTAGCGGATAAGGTCCGTCCCTACAGCGCCCAGATTAGGACCAGGATGACCAACAGCAGTTCAGCCACCGTTTTGGTGATTCGCCAAATGGCCGCGGGGCCAACAAGGTAGACCACGATCATTGCTGCTGCGGCACCGACAATCAGTTGATCAAGTGCAGTCATGATGATGCCTTGCCTTTCTTCTTGAGGGTCTTGATCACTTCCAAGATTGCCTCGGTGGCCGCTACCAGCACAGCCACCAGCACATCAGACCACGGTTTTTTCATGTGCTGTTTCTCCTTTCTCCGTTGCTCTGAGTTCCAACCTGTGGCGTAGATGATCAGGGTGTTTGATCGGAATGGGCCAGACCGGCCACGGATAGCGAAGCAGGACCAGCAGGCCGACGACGGCGTTGACGGCGAGGTTCAAGGCCGCAAGCAAAAGAACGCTGTTATAAAGGATCATGGGATCACCTCTCCCTGGGGTGGACCGACGAATGCATTCAACCGCCCGGTCCTTTACAGAAACCATTGAATCACGAAATATAAATAGAATTGCCCGTGTGAGTACGTGCGGCAGAATGCGAAGTGAGACGTACATGCGGATACGTATTCATCATCCCTTCCTTTAACCCCTTCTAGACCCCTCAATAGAAAGAAGGGGAAAGAAGAAACAGAGCAAAGAAGAAATGCAGGAGCGGGACTGGATGCGGGAACAACACAGAGATAGGCGGAAAGTCCAGTGAGTGACTGGCCGGAACGTCGACCGATGGGTGGGATCACGAAAAAGATGCCAAATTTCCAGGGAAAACGAGCCTCACATGGTTAAGAAGATAATTTCTTGGAGTTCTCTCCATGACAAAGTGTCAAAATTTCGCTTCCACGATCATTGGCCAGAAAGACAGATTGAGTCTTTCGTTTTCGCGCTTCGGTCTTCGAATATTCCAACTTTGTGGCCGGTTGGAACGCATCCGAGTGGGCGATATGGGGTGGGCGGCAACAGGACAAACGGTAAAATGTCCGATCACGGCTCGCGTGCTTCTGGGGATGCCCTCGTTGCAAAATTCCTGCTGATTACGCGCGCGATTCCTCAAGAAAGTCCAAAAGATCTGGCTATAACCATCGACTACAACAACAGTTTGTCTCGTTATGGTCGTCAATAACGCAACGCTTGCTCAACATCCGGCAGACAAGAATTCACGAACTCCCGCATCAATAGCGCGAAAAGGACCGGGGCCCTATATTAAATCCAAAATATTCTTAGGAGTCCCATAAATCCTCATCCTGGCCAAGGCTATGTTGGCTGTCCATGAGCTTTAAGGATGGGATGCATGAGGACTGGATTTTCTGGATTCAGTCGCACCGAGATGATTTGAACGAATTACACCAGTGCGTGGACGAAAGCAAAGGTCTGGTGGTGGACGGCAGCACAACTTCTCTTCCATTTCTCCCCACAGGGCTTATGCGCCCATAACGCGCGCTTGATTTCCGTCCCAATCTTGATCAACTCGAAGCGTGGGAACCCTGACCGTCACGAGAGCCCGCTTCTTTTGCTGACGTAACCCTTTGTCCTTGGAAAACGAGGCCATGACGGCTTATTTTCAGGACTATCACCACTAGCACCAGAAACTGGTGCGAGCTACATAACAACACTTGACATGGTGCCGAATCCCCAGTAGAGTCGGTCTATGAACGATAAGACACCAATCACCCCGGAACAGATGAAGGAATGGCGGCAGCGCAACAGGTTCAGCATGGCGCAGGCGGCTCGAAGAGTTGGTGCGGACAGATCAGCGTGGTCGAAATGGGAACGAGGCATTGCGCGCCCTAGTGCCGAAAATGAGGAAAAACTGCGATCCGTCGTGGAAAACTTTGAAATTCAGTTGGTTTCAACTCGGACGAAAGAGACATTCTATCCACTTCTCGATCCAGAACTTGATGATTTCCTCCGCCTGGCGGGGTGTGCTGAGGAGCTAATAGGTGCACCCATTGGCCTCGTGATCGGGCCCAGACGGTCCGACAGAAGGATGGAACACCTTGTCCTTTGGTTTGAAAGATATTTTCACCCCCATTTGGATGCCCCGCCTTCTCTCAGTTTCGAGGAAGGGATGACCTTCTATGAAGTCCGGTTGTCAGCTACAAATGCGGGTTTTTGCGTAGGGAGCTTCAAGTATGCGGTCACCGATGATGAAGCTGAAGAATGGTACCAGGCGGCCGAATCACTCTTCATTGATTTGATGGCCTTTCAGAAGATGTTTGAGCGCGACAATCCCAAAAAAGGCCAAGCCTTGTGGAGAGAAGCATTTGAGCGCTTTTACGCAGGATACGGCGCCGCAATAGAGCAGAGATGCTGGCGAGATTCGGCTTGGTACGAATTGAAAGTATTAGGAGCCATGTTTTTCGACGCCACGAAAATCCCCACAATCAGATCGGTCATATCTGCTGAGGATTTCGCTGAGCCTCAACATCGCTTCATGTTTCGGGCTGTTCTGGATCTGTTTGATCAAGGGAAACCCACAGACGCCGACACAATACAGTCAAAACTGAAGGACCTGGCCCCGCCGGACGAAATGGATAGATCGCGCTGGAGCTGGCCTGTTCGTGCCGAAGGGCTTTCCGAGGGCTCCACTCTTCTCGACTATGTTTCGGACATCCTCAAAACAGCCGTCGATCCGAACGATCTGATGACTTGGGTTATGGAAATCAAACAGAGGTCTCTCAGCCGAAGGCTCATGGACGGGTGCAGAAAAGTCAGCACTGGCCTTGAGCAGGGGCTTGGTCTTGATAAGTCTCTGGACGAGCTTGAGCAGACGATCTTGCACCTCAGGTCGCTCAGCAAACAGCGAGAAACGGGACACGATAACGGTTGATTCACGCAAAAGGTAGGCTTCGGGCCTGAAGTCGCATCCGAAAGGAGGAGGAAAAAACAAAACCCATGCTGCTGACTTTCGCAGGGCCACAGCATGGGCTCGTTGCAAATGACTGAGAGTCACCCCGGAATTTGCCGGAGTTCAATCAGCTTCGCGGATGATGGTATTATGGCATCATGCCCCGGCTTTTTCAAGGCATTTCACAGCGCCATGAGAAGCCCGGCCGTCCGCACTGATTGAACCTCCCAGCACATCTCCGGCCCGCTCAGACTCTTCAGCAAGAAAGATTACCGTGATGATGCAGCAGGTCCACGAGGACCGGTTTGCCCATGCAGCGGAGAGCAGTAGACCGCTCCTGCTCCATTCAGGACAGCCACGTCTTGGCGGGGCGCCTGCTCATCGTCACTCATTCCGAGGGCTTGGGATGGTGCCCGGCTTCCAAGAGCGACCTACGCTCGTGTCAGGCGCACGTTACACATTAACCGACCGTTGTCGACAGACTCGGCGCTAAGCAAGAAATGGAGGAAGAAATGTTGAGGGATACAGTGATGACGGCAAGTGCACTCATCGTGATGTTTTTGGCCGCTGTTGCCAAGAGAGACTTGGCTCAATGCAGGGAGTTGATGAAGCAAGGTGTCTACGTGGACTGCCGGGATGAGCGCGGCAACTCGCCTCTTATGTTGAGCGTATCCAGGCGTCAGGGATTTGTTCTGGCAGAATTATTGATAAATGCCGGTGCCGCCCCCAACGCTACAAACGTTTTGGGAGAAACGCCTCTTTTGGCTGCCTCGTGGGCTGGCAATTCCGGTGCCGTAAAGCTCCTGTTGAAGTACGGGGCAGATCCCAACGTGGCTAGCAAAAGCGGCTACACTCCGCTCATGGCGGCATCCGACAAGGGACACACCAGCATAGTGCAGGCTTTGCTGACGTACGGTGCTGACCCGGATGCTCGAAATCAACGCGGGGTCACGGCGCTCATGAAGGCTGCCGAACAGGGATACCACAAAATCGCCGAGCTATTGGCAGATCATGAGGCAGCACTTAACACTGTAGACCACAATGGTGAAACCGCAATGATGATTGCCGCCGCATATGGGAATAGCAAAGTGATTGAGGTTCTGGTTCGCCGCGGGGCAGCTTGTGACTTCCCCAACAGCCACGGATGGACGGCTTTGATGTTCGCCAATGATTTTGGCCATGCAGAGGTAGTAAACCTTCTGGAGAAATACGGCAACGGAGCACCCCCCACGGGTCCAGGTGGTGGAAATTCACAGCCAGCGGACATCGCCGCATAGCAATAAAGCACCAAGGATTTCTTCGGACTGCCTGCAGGCGGTCCGAAGAAACAATGGGACCAATGTGGCCTTACATCCTGATCGAGGACCAGAAATGATTCCAAGAATGAAAGGAGCAAGATATGGAAACAACGAGTAAGCACAAAAGCGAGAACTTGAAAGATTTCTCCAGCATCCACAAAGCGAAAAATGGCCGATACTCTGCGGAGCGAACCGCGCATCGCCCATCCGACGAACAGGCGGCTCATCTGCATGCCGTCATTGCACAATCCATTTCCGATTCCCAGCTCGAAATCGGACGGTGGATTCTTGACAACGTGTTCGACGGGGACGTGAGGGCTGCCTTGTCAGGAAGATCTCAACATACCGGCATCAGCAGCTCTCAAAAGTCTGGCGGAAGACCGCGACGGGACAGACTCATGGCCCGCAGAAGCATGCGAGGCCGCAGGAGGTAAGAAAAAGGAAGAAGCCCACACGTTCCGAGTCGCCAAACACAGGCGTGTGGGCTCGCCGAGCACAAGACCCGATTCACCAAGCTCACGGGGAGCCTGATGAAGCCTCGGCACGGATGAGTTCATTCTATCAGTTCTTTACACAAAATCCACGACAAAGAACTGCCGGACTTCTCCCTGCATAAGGCTTCCTCGGCTCCCCAGACAGCGATCACTTCATGGACCTCCGCGGCACGTTTCAGTGCCCGGTTGGTCTAGGCAATCCCATGCGGGAACAACCTGCTGGCGAAAAACCGCAGGGTTTCTCCGAAGCACAACGCAACGAATCCCAAAAGGCCTCCAGGAGGGGCCACTTAAGAAAGGAAGCAGACAATGACGGATAGAGAAGACATTAGAGAACGTCACATCAAAGGCAGAATGGACGAAGTCGAACAGCTCTTCGAGGCGATGGGAAAAGGGGCCGTTGCCCAAGTGGAAAAGCTGTTGGCGCGTGGCGTCTCCCCGGATTGCAGAGACAACGAAGGCAAAACGGCCCTCATGAGGGCTGCGGAAGACGGAAACCCCGCATTGGTAGCGGTACTCATTCGCCATGGAGCGAATGTGAACGCTCTGGACGCCGATGGCGAGACGGCTCTTATGAAGGCAGTGGCGGGCAATCACCCCGAAATCGCTAAGCTCCTAATTTCGTACGGAGCGGATCTGAACATTAAGAATAACGAGGGCATGACCGCCTCGGAAATCGCGGATGTCTTGGAAGTTAGTGACGTGATCACTTTCCCCGCTGCACAGCAGGCCATTTCTTCGAGTCGGACGGATACGTCAGGAGACCCCGATGATGAAGGTCCCACAACGCATGGCCCCGCTGGTGCTTCACTTCCGGTTGCGGCTGCGGCGGCACCTTCCCATGAGCCCTCTCCGTATGTCCCGGAGGTTGATTTGGAGTCACTCCCCGAATTGGAAAGGTCTCCGTACTTCAATACTCAGGCGGCACTTGAAGACGCAGAAGCAGCGTCGCAACAGGAGGCCCTGGAACCATCCCGGGACGATGGGGCTGAACCCGCAGCGGAATCATCCGGTGCGGGCGAACAGGCCGAGAGCGACGTTTGGAGCGCCATAAACAGCCAACATGGCGACCTCGTTGAAAGGGAGACAAAAGGCGCATCAGCAGTACCAGGCACATTCCCTGGCCTCGATGAGGAGAGAATCGAATTTGACGCTTTGGACAACAAACAAGTCCGAGACATCAATGAAAAGATCAAGAAGGTTCTCGACAAGGCCAGTTTTGAAGTTGGTGACCACGTCATAAATACGGTTTTCAAAGAGTGCCGCGACTTCTTGTCAGGGATAAGGTGAACGAAATCTTGTAGATGAGTATGAGAAAATAATGGTATCCGGTCCCCAAACGGTATACATGGCGTTTGCGAGACGATGTTTACCGAAGGAGGACCGGTGATGGATACGGGTATAGAGCGAATGAACGTCCTGGTCAACGAAATTGTTGGCTTCGTGCTGGGTCCCGCTCAGGACATGGAGATCGGTGAGGTTGAGAGGGGCCTGTTGAAACTGGTGATGAGGGTGGGAAGAGAAGGGCTGGTTTGCTATCTCGAAGAAAAGGGGACCGGTCGTCAGGGAAACGAGATTGTCGCCGCTAGCGGGGAACGACTCCCCTACGTGCGTGACAGGAAATGCCTGTACAGATCCATCTTCGGACCCATTGAGATCAAACGGGCCTATTACCACGCGACAGGGAGTCCCGGAGTATTTCCGCTGGACAGCGAGATAAATCTTCCCGAGAAGGGGTATTCCTATCTACTCGAGGAGATTTCTTCAAAACTTGCGGTGAATGGGAGTTACGAGAAGGCGTGCGAAGTTGTCGGTGATATTTTTCCTTTGAATCTCCCTATCCGATCGCTGGAGCGAATAGTGGGGGACGTCCGTGAGGATGTCGTCCGGTATTATGACCAGAAGCCCACGCCTGAATCTTCAGAACAAGCCGTCATAACCGTGGCCACGATAGACAGAAAGGGCGTGGTGATCCGGAAGCCTCCGTCTGAAGAAGCGGCTGCCAAAGCTGCTCCGTCAGATCCCGACAAGCCAGGGAAGAAGAAAATGAGCACGGTTACATCCGCGTACAACATCAAACGTCACCGGAGAACTGCCTACCAGGTTGGCAGAGAAATCAACGAGGAAGAGCCCTTACCCGATAAACCCAAACCCGAGGCCAAGGAAGTGTGGGGAAGTGTAATCGAGACTGTGGAGCAAGGCATCTTTCGCCTGAAACAAGCGGTGGACAAGAGACTCAAAGCGACCCAAGAACTGGTCTGCATTTTGGATGGCGAGCGAGGCTTGTGGCGCTTGGTCTACAAGTATTTTCCCACGGCTTTCTTCGTGCTCGACATTTTCCATGTCTTGGAACATCTTGCCGAGGCGGCTCACTGCTTTTATGAGGAAAAGACTCCTGAGGCACGGAAATTTGTGACGGAGCGATTGAAAATGCTCCTGACCGGCCAGGTTGGTCGGCTCATTGGTGGGTTGAAGCAAATCGTCTCGAAGAGAAAGCTTTCCAAGGGCCAGAAGTACCGGCTCAACAAGGTCATCGGCTATCTGGAACGAAACAAGAAGCATATGCGATACGATGTGTGTCTGGAGAAAGGCTATCCGATCGGAAGCGGTGTCATCGAGGGGGCGTGCCGCAATCTGATCAATGACAGACTGGAACTTACTGGAATGAGGTGGATACTGCAAGGAGCTGAAAGTGTCATAAGGCTCAGGGCGGTCTTCATCAACAAGGACTGGGCCGACTTCTGGAGCTTCCGCAGAAGATCAGAGAGGGAGCGGCTCTATGGGACATCCAAAGCGGGAGGTGCCGAGCTGTACGGACAGGAACTCCCCCAGGCTGCCTGAGAGGGTGACACGAAGTAGTTGCACTCGTTTTCAAAGGCAGCTATATGGCCGTGTTAAAGCCGAGATCACAGGAAAACAAGCGGTGGCGAAAGCTTAAGAAACATCCCGATTGGGTTATTGATCCGCGGCGATTGACTGAGTTGACCGGGGGGTGTGCTGTCCGGCGGCTCTGCCTAGCAGAAGGTAAAGATGTTTCGCACTTCACTATCTCCCATTTCATAGAGCTTTACTACGCTAAGGATCTGAAGATGATCCTGACGTTGGCGGAAGAAGCGAGCACGAATAAGTATACCGTTCGTCAACTCAAGAAAGCTGTTGACGATCTCAGGGAACATAAAGATGACCACGATCCTGGCAAGGAAATCATCAGGACTCTGGATCAAGCGGTTCCAATACTGGAAGATCCTGACCTCATGGATCTCTGCACCGACAAGGACCGGGTGCTCGTAGAATTGAGCAAGTCGCAGCGCAAGAGGATAAGGGCTTTGCTCAAGGCGCGTAAGCCTGCCTTGGATGAGTCGAAAAAAGTCATGGATAACTTGGAGAGGATTCTTTCCGATCTGGAGACCGAATAGTCCCTCAGTAACACACTAACCAGATTCGTGTAATTCCCCGGACGACCGGGAGATTTTCGACGACTTCTTCGGTACACCTGGAGGTGATGTTTCGTGACTGCGGAATCACCTCCAGATGGGCACGGGATAGCTGCGGCCACACGCCTGCTTGCTGAAGATCAGCACAGGTTTAGGAAATGCCGGTGTCTTCGACTCAGTAAATGGTGCGGTCAATCAACATCAACAATTATCAACCAACAACCGACACATACAAGGAGTTCCGCCAATGAAAGAGATCATGATGTCATTGCTGAAGAAAGCGAAAGACGGAGATCTGGGTGAAGAAATAAGCAAGGTGAAGGTTCTCGGCCTTCCGGGGCTAACGTGGTTCTCTCGTTCCGAGTTCAAGAAGGCAGAAAAGAAACTCAGGAAGGCGCTTGCCAAGGCTGAGAAAATAGGCGGCCTCGATCATCCGGCAACAGCCCTTTTCAATTATTTCCTTGGTGATGCGTACATGCGCCATGGTCGTCCTGCTTCGGCCGAAACCCATCTGCTGAGGGCGATGGAGATATGGGCAAACACCGATACTGACAATTACAGAGGAATTATTCATAAGCTTCTTGATCTGGCGCAAGTCTACGGAGAATCAGGACAGATGAGCGATTCGGAGAGACTGGGACAAACCATTGTGGATTCTGTCAAGAAGCATCTGAGCGAAGGAGACTCGCTCATCGTGAGCGCTCTCACCGATCTGGCTGTCGTTTTTCAAATTCAAGGGAAGCCGTCGGAGGCGAAAGACCTCCTTCATGAAGCCTTGCGCCAGAGCGAGCAGAATGCGGAGACCTTGTCTCGCTTTGGCCCCCGCGTTCTCATGAATCTTGCCAGTGTAAGCACCGCTCGTCGCGAATTCCTTCAGGCTGAGCTTTACCTCGACCGCGCGTTGGACATAGCGGAAGCCGCCGAGAACAGAGATGCGGGGCATGTCCTGGAAATCCTCTGCAACAAAGCCAAGGTGTGTGCGGCGTTGGGCAAGTCGGCAGAGCTTGTGGACGCCGTCAATAGAATCCAAATAGTCTATGAAGCGGCCTGGAAATCCGAACCGGAGATGGTGGTTCCTCTCATGCTTGACCTAGTCAGGCTGTTGGGGGGCTTCGGGCGAAAGGACACTGCTGAGGAGATCTTCCAGACTTTGGCGAACGACACTGTCGCCGTGGTGAACGAAGGAAACGAGGCGAAGAGCCTACCTGTCATCGACGCTTGGTTGCGAGATTTCAAGCGCAAAGGGCCTAATCCAACTATTGGGGAGCTAATGAGCAAGAGTGTGGCCAGCTTGGAAGAATATTTCGGGCGAATGACCGAGTAATCACTTCTATAGGTGACACGGTGATGAGATCTCGCACTATTCACGAGCATTAGGGCGAGACCAAATTCCAAAGGAACGGACCTATGAACCCCCGCGCCACAGTTGCGTTTGACCAGAGAGACGTAAACCTGGAATGCCTCCTGAGTCCGCAGGAAGTGGCAGGGTTGCTCCAAGTTAGCGTCAAAACCGTGCATAAGCTCGTCCGTGAGAAGAGGCTCTCTTGCGTCCAGGTCACCTCCCGAGGACGTCGGTTCACCCCCGAGCAAGTCCAAGAGTATATCCGCTCCCAGAGCACGGAAGTACGACGCGTTGACAAGAAAGACCCTCGGCTCGTACAATCGCCCCCCAAGAAAGGGGGAATTGAACGGAAATCAACTGGGGAGATTGGGACGGATCTCGTGAAGGAGATTCGTTCATTATGTCGGTAGAAAAGCGAAAAACAGGGTTCTTCCTCCTGATCCGGCCTTTTGGAGACAGGTTGATCGGAGTGAAGACCACAGCCCGGACCAAATCTCGGGCCAAGGAAATCGAGATGGCCATACTCACGGCTTGCCGTTCCAGTGACTACCGAGGGCTTGACCCTGAAAGCCGCGAAGTATGCGTCCGCATGTTTCACAACCAGGGATGGGAAATCTCAGGAGACCTTCGTCCGGAGGAGCCCGTGAGAGATGAGCTGACCCTCTGGCGGGCTACAGAGATCTTCCTCAATTATCCGACGATTCGAAATTCAAAGTCAAAAGATCGTTACGTGTATTGTCTCCGTCACCTGGTCAGAAAGATGGGCAAAGAAAAGCCTCTGAGAGATCTGTGGGCTCCGGACATTAGGTTTTACCAGGCCGAACGACTGTCAGAGGGCGCTAGTCCCCCAACCGTGAACTGGGAGACATCGACTTTGAGCCGACTCTTCGGCGTGATGATTGAGCAGAGGATTTTGGATACAAACCCGGTGCGTATTGTCGAACAGCTGCCTCGAAAGAGTAGTGAGCGAGAGGCGTACATATCTACAAAGGATGTATGCGCTTTGGCGGAGAAATGCCCTGGATGGTTCAGACCCATTGTCTGGACCGCATTCTACACAGGCATGCGCCGAGGAGAGATCCTGGGGCTCAAGCGAACTGGGGTCAATCTTCTGCGTCGGATAATCACGTTGTCTCCTGACGAAACAAAGGAAGGTCACTGGAAACGGGTCCCCATTCATCGTGAACTGGTCCCCATCTTGGGGGACGCGTTGAGATTGACGGTGCTCGGACGCGATGACGTGTTCTTCGTCCGTGACCGCAAGGGAGTGCACCCAATACCTTTCGAGACGGTGAAAAATCCGTGGCCGAGAGCGTGTGAGAAGTTGGTTCTCAAGAAGCCGTGGCCCAGGTTCCATGACCTGCGGCACACCTGGAAGACGAATGCTCGGCGTTCCGGGATGGACCCGGAGATCCGAGAAGCGATTCTCGGTCATTCCACCAAAGAGAGGTCAGTGAGTGAGCGTTACGGTAGGATCAGTGATCATGAGCTGGTCAAGTCCATCGACGGGATGACCTTCGACCACGGCGAGACCGAGATCCTGGTGGCAAAAAAGAAAAGCCCCCCAGAGGAATGCCGTCCTCAGAGAGGCCACGAAAAAATGTTAACATGTAGGCGTTTGTGAGAGTGGCGGAGCCCATTCTCATAAACGGCGTGTTGGACGAAGCCGCTGGGTAGGGGTGATTTTGTCTTATGGGGATTCTATAACTAGGAGGCTTCAAGAAGGAGACTGGATCTGAGGATCAGAATCTCTTCTTGCGTGGGGTTGTGGGAGAGAGGAGGTCGTTTGGATCACGGATTGAGAGAAATGGGGTTCGGAAGGGGAAACGATAGGCAAAAGTTGCACAGTCCGGGCGCACCTGTAGAGAAAACCGTCTTTGTGAGGTCGGTTATGGTAGGTCGTTGGTAGTCTCGGACCGGAAAGGATCATGAGGAATCCAGGAACACCGCGGCATAGTTCGTTATGGAGCACGTCTGGTCCAGTGAGGTCAGAGGCCGTCGAATGAGACTTCCTTCACATGAGGGGCATTTCGTGATGTCGATCCCGGTGATACGGAGAAAAATCTCTTGCCAGGTGGAGCGCTTCGGGAGTTGATGTGCTTCTGTGTGGCCATCTGGGTCGCTCTTGAGTGGTTGAGCCTGCTCGATGAGTCTGCGGGCCGCTTCGAGCTTAGTCTTTGCATTGCGGGGTGCCATCAATCCGTAATGTCGGATTTTGACGAACCCCCTGGGGAGAACATGGAGGAGAAACCTCCTAATAAACTCCTGTGTTGTGAGCGTAACGAGCCTTTTCCTACCGGGGTTTGAGTTGTCCCGGGCGAGGAAGGTGACCTTCCCATCGGTCATTTCCACGAGGCGGTGGTTCGAGATGGCCACCTTATGGGTATAGAGTCCGAGATACCTGAAGACCTGTTCGGGTCCGCCAAAGGGTTGTTTTGCATACACGACCCATTTCTTGCGATAGAGCTTCTTGGTGAGGCGCCGGAAAGCATCCTGAGCTTTTGGATGGTGAATGTTCCGGGGCATGACAAGGCGTCCTTCTTCAAAGGCCTTCCGGAGCGAGTCGATGAATTTGCCCCGGAATTTCTTCGACAAGGCACGCACCGGCACGAGAAAGCTGTTGCGTGAGGGTATCCATCGGGTTTCTGATTCATCGAGTCCACCGCTGGTTATGACAATGTGAATGTGGGGGTGGAAATCCATGTCCTGGTTCCAGGTATGAAGGATCGCACTGAATCCCACATTGGCCCGCAGTCGTTCCCAGTCTCTTGCAAACTCAAGCAAGGATTCGGCCGCAGTACGGAACAAGATATTGTACAAGGTCTGTTTGTTGTGAAGCATGATAGGGAGCGTCTCGTGTGGAACCGTGAAAACCATGTGGACGTAGTGTATGGGGAGGATTCTCTCCAGCCTCTGCTCCAGCCATTGTGCGCTCTTAAGCCCTTGGCATTTGGGGCAGTTGCGGTTCCGGCAGGAGTTGTACGAGATCCGAGTGAACCCGCATCCTTTGTCACAGACGTCCACATGGCCTCCGAGAGCCACTGTACGGCAAGCCTCAATATCCCTCATTGCCTTGAGTTGTTGCGTGGACAGTGGATGGTTGTTACGGTATTCCTGGCCGTGAAGACGCATGACATCAGCGACTTCAAGGCCGTTCCGCACCGCTGCTGCTGCCTCGCCCAGAGTCTGATGAGGTTCCATGGCTCAGACGGCTGGAGATTCTTTCTCAAGGCCGGCCGAATCGAAGGGGCTCTTGATCCGAGCTATAAGGTGTGCACTGACATGGGTATAGCGGGAGGTGGTCCGGCTGGAGGCATGGCCGAGAAGTGCCTGGATCACTCTGGTGTCGGTGTGTGCTTCCAACAGGTGGGTGGCAAAACAATGGCGCAAGGTGTGGAGGGTTACGTGCTTGGTGATCCCTGTCTTTTTCAGGGCTTTCTTGAAGACCGTATAGACCGATGCGGGGGTTATGGGTTGATGCGAGTGTGACCCTGGGAACAGATAAAGCCCCTTCGGAGAAGCTTGTTTCCAGTAGTCCCTCAACATCACGAGCAATCGCTCGCTCAGCATCACGTATCGGTCCTTGCCGCCTTTTCCTGCGCGGACATGGATGAGCATGCGGTTGGAGTCAATATCGCCTCGGCTACGCAGACCGCAGGCTTCGGTGATCCTCAAGCCTGCGGCGTAGGCAACAGCGATAATGGTCCGGTACTTGATGGAGTCCACCCCATCGATGATGGCCATGACTTCTTCATGAGTCAGTACGTCGGGCAAGGCTTTGGGGACCTTGGGATAGGGAATTCTTTCTACCTCTTGGGGTCTGTTGAGAGTCACTCGGTAGAAGAATTTTATCGCTGCGACAAACATCTTTCGCAGAGTAGGTGATGCCTTGCGCTCATCGAGCAGGTACAGCAAGTACGCTCGGATCTCCTGCTCTCCTATAAAATTCACAGATCGCCGGAAATGTTTGACAAACTGATAGACGCACCCCGTGTAGATCCGAATGGTAGAGGGGCTGTAGTTTCTGAGGCGGAGATCAGACACCATTTGATCGCGTAGTTTTCCCATCACTCAACTCCTTCGAGAATTGGACTTGATGGAAATGCTACGCTTTTTGGTCAAGGGAGAAGAGATCGTACCTGAGCTGAAGCGCGGGGACGAAACAGAAAAACAGCAATCGTCATTCAACCCACAGGCGGGAAACAGGCCACCGCGAAGCGGTTTCGTTCAACTATAATTTGCATTGGGGACCTTGGAAATTTTGTGATAGAATTCGTCCTCGCACTCGTTTAGTTCCTCTCGTAAAACGTCCAAAACCATTCTCATGGAGGGTCCTATGCACGTGCCAATGTCACCGGTTAGGATTCTTAGGCGGGCGGCAAAGCTCTATCCCCACAAGGTGGCTGTGGTGGATGGCGATTTGCGACTGACCTATCTGGAACTTCATGAACGCGTTAACAAGGCATGTGATGCGGTCAAGGACCTGGAGATCCCTCCCCAAGGGCGAATAGCCATGCTGGATTACAATACCCATCGCTACATGGACATGTACTTTGGTGTGGCTCAGTCAGGCAGGGTCCTTCTTCCGTTGAACACACGCTTGTCGGTTGCCGAGTATGCTTTCATTTTGAACGATGCCGAGGCCGAAGCGATTGTATTTCATGCCGATTTCAAACCGGTTATTGAAAAAGTTCGCCACGATGCGAAGACCGTCAAAAATTACATTATTTGTGACGGTGTAGCAGATGAACCTTGGATCAGCGGTACGTATGAGGACTTTTTGACCCGCGCCTCGAGCGACTCCGTCGATTATGAGCCCGCGGATGAAAACGAGATGTTAAATCTGTACTACACAAGCGGTACAACAGGCCGTCCCAAGGGAGTGATCCTTACCCACAGAAATATTTATGCCAATGCCCTCACCACGATCATTTCCTTTAAGCTTGAAGACGCGACTGTCTGGTATCACATAGCCCCCCTATTCCATTTGGCGGATGCGTTCTTTGCCTGGTCTGTCACATTTCAGGGCGGACAGCACATAATGCAGCGTCAGTTCAATCCCAAAGCCGTTTTGGAGACCATCGAGAAAGAAGGCATTAGCTGCTGCATGATGGTTCCCACTATGATCAACTTCATCCTGAACGAACCTAATATTGACCGGTACGATCTTTCTTCGCTCCAATGGATCATGGTAGGCGGCGCGCCGATGTCTCCGGCTAACGCCAAAAGGATGATGCAGCGGTTGGGCTGCCGATACATATCGGGCTACGGACTCACAGAAACCAGTCCTCTTCTGACCGTGGGAAACATTAAAGATACTCTTGCGACAGAATCCGACGAAGTGAAGGTGAATTACCTGACACGGACGGGCCTTGAAGCGGTTGGGGTTGATCTCAGGGTGGTTGACACCACGGGAAAGGATGTCCCGTGGGACAACAAAACCGTTGGCGAGATCATCGCCCGAGGGGACAATGTGACAAAGGGCTACTGGAAACTCCCGGCAGAGACTGAAAAGGCATTTCTTGGCGGGTATTTTTATACCGGTGATCTCGCTACGGTGGATGCCGAGGGGTACATCCTCATTGTAGACCGGGCTAAAGACATCATTATCAGCGGAGGCGAAAACATTGCCTCGGTAGAAATCGAAAATGTAATCTACACCCATCCCAATGTCTTGGAATGCGCGGTGATTGCCTTTCCGGACGAAAAATGGGGAGAGGTCGCGAAAGTCATTGTCGCTCTAAAACCCGGTACCGAGCTAAGCGAGCAAGAGTTGATTAATTACTGCCGCGAGCGTTTGGCACAGTTCAAGGTGCCGCGCCTTGTGACCTTTGTGGCGGAACTCCCCAAGACCGGCTCTGGAAAGATTCTCAAAGGAGAGCTCCGGAAATCCTACGGAGGGAAAGGTCCCGAAAACTAGACCGCTTCGCGGCCGAGAAACCGATCAACCCAAATCTTCGCAGGCAGAAGCGCTGCCTTACTCAAGTACAGTGTCTGCCAATAGTTCTGCCCGATTTGTCCCGCGTTTCGCGAGGTCATCCCGGACTCCGACTGAGGGGGCAGAAGGTAGATCGGGCCATGCCCGACGCAATGAGGCGGCCACGGCCGCTCCGCTTGATTTTCGTCAACTGGGAATGGGGCTATGTATCATTACGATTGGTGGATTGATCTCATCATTGTTGTACGATGAGGGCATGGAGAAGAAAAATGCAGGACACAGGGGACTTATTGGAAGGGCTGAGGCGAACACCCACGATATTGTCTGAATTCGTAAGGACAATTCCGGAAACCAAACTGGACTTGCGAAGGGGCCAGGGCTTCTGGACGATCGCTGAACATGTCAGCCACTTGGCTGAGGTCCAGCCAATGTTATTGGGTCGTTTTGAACGATTCATGAATGAGGATCGCCCGGAGTTTGTCCCGTACATTCCCGCAGATGATAAGGACGCCCCTGACACTCCTCTACGTATGAATATGACCGCTGCCGTGGAGCAGTTCGCGCACTACCGCGGCAAACAACTCGTTCTCCTTGAAAGTGCAGATGACGTGATATGGCAAAAGACGGCAATACACCCGGAGTATGAGATCTATTCCTTTTACATTTTGGCCCGGCATGCTCTGATGCATGATTACTGGCACATGTACAGGATAGAGGAACTTTGGCTGACGAAGGATGCCTATCTAACAAAGATGGAATAGCAGCGGGCAAGAGCCAAAGTATTTGCCGGAATGGGAAAACTAGACCATTCGGTCGTCACTTTGAGCGGTGGCAAGGGTGCCGGAACTTTGCCTTGGAGGTTCTGCGTCAACCATGATAGTGAAATTAAGCCAGTTTGCGAGCAGATCTCGCAAGATATTAGCTCCCGGGGAGCTTGGGAACCAGAACTTACTGCGGGGGCACTTCGTGCAGATTGCCGTTAAAATGTTCCTTGATAACCAGGAGGAATGCCTCTGCAGCCGGCGATAGCCGTTCTTCCCGGTTTACCAGAACGTCGATGGCCCCCATCCTGATATCCCCACCCTCAATCTGAACAACCCTCAGGCATCCTTCGAGCAACCTCTTCGCGGATATTCGGCTCAAACATGACAGCTACCCCTTTCTTTTGGCGGGCCAGCTCCTTGCCTAGCTCGATATTGTTTATCTCAGCCCCAATCAGAGGTTGAAGCCCCCTTTTCTTAAAGTGATGCAGAATGATTGCCCGAGAGGCTGACCCCTCTGACTGAATTATCAAGGGATGGGAAATCAACTCGGCCCATTTTACGGGCTTGTCCAGAGGCAGGGGGTATTCCGGGCTGGCGACAAGAAAAAGCCTTTCTTCTACGGGAATGCGGTACAGGCGAAGTCGCTCACTGTAAGGATATAGCACACCAATAAGGCAGATGTCCTGCTTGAAATCGAGCAGATCTTCGACCATCGCCGCGGACGGACCTTCTCGTATGGAAAGCCGAATGGACGGATGAAGCTCCTTGAATTTGTCTATGAGCGCCATAAAATACAGCATCAACGGACTGGCAATCCCCACGGAAAGATTGTTAAACCGGTAACTCTTGAGGGGAAGTTGCTCCGTCATCACTGCCTGGTTGAGAAGTTTCTTCCGCATAAAGCAGCAGCCTTTCACCGGCCCTCGTCAGGGTGACTCGTTTCTTCTTCATGTTTACGAGCTTAACTCCAAACTGCACCTCCAGACCATGCACATGTTGAGTTATCGCCGGCTGAGTCATTGAGAGCTTCTCGGCGGCCCTGCTGAAGCTCTGTTCCTTTGCCAGGAAATAAAAGGAGATCACATGATGAAGGTTAAGCTGGAAACGGCTCATGAATCAATTGTTATATACGTTTGTAATCCCGTCAAGTACTGAGTCGCATCTTGCCTTATAAAATCATTAGGAGATTGCTATTGCATTAATTTGGCCCGTCGCTAAGAATCTTTTGTAAAAGCACAGGCAATGCCACCGAGAACTTCCAAGCACCTCACCCGATAACGTGCTCGAAACGAGGACGAGAGAATGAAACGAAGAATCACCGAAAACCTTGACGTGGATCTGGAACGGGAAATGTGGACTTGCCACTATTGCGGCAAGGATCTGATTTCCGCAAGGCAAAATTTCAAAGAAGGCTGCCTCGTGTATGCACGAGATCCGAGGGATATATATCGGCCGCTTATTGACGGAGAATATAGCTTCTCGCCTAATCCTGAATGGGTTCGTATCGTCGAATTCTATTGCCCTCAGTGCGGGGTAATGATCGAGAATGAAATCCTGCCTCTCGGCCATCCTTTGACGCACGAGGTCGAGTTGGATGTCGATGCATTGAAAGAAAAATATTTGCAGAAAGAGAGCGTGTGATATGGGCGCGCATATTCGACATAGATACCGGTGGCACCTTCACAGACGTCGTGGTGGCCCTGGACGGACGTCTCGTCTACGCCAAGGCCCCAACAACTCCCCACAGGCTTGCAGAAGGCTGCATGAAAGGCGTGGAAATTGCTGCGCAAGATCTGGGGATGACGTTGGAAGAATTGCTCCGGAATACCGAGAGCTTCATATCTCCACCACCTTTGCCACAAACACGGCTGATTCAGAAAATCGGTCCGAGGCTGGGGTTAATCACTACTGAAGGCTTCGAAGATCTTTTGGTTATAGGAAAAGGGTCGAGTTGGTCGGACGAGATGACCGTCAAGGAGATGCGCAATATGGCTCGAAGTCGAGAAACCCAAGCAACTCATCCCTCGTGATATGACCGTGGGTGTAAAGGAGCGAGCACACGAGGTGAAATCATCAGGCCTCTCGATGAGGACGACGTCCTCCAAAAAGTGAGGTCTCTTGTGGACAAGGGCGCGGGCCATCGCGGTCAGTCTTCTTTACTCCTATCTTAATCCGGAGCACGAACAAAGGATCAAAAAGCTTATTCAGCATGAGTTTCGAGGACACTGTCTCGCTGCGGCTTTCCCGATAGTCTTGTCTTCTGAAGTCTGTCCCAAGCGGGGCGAATACACCGGACGACCACCACAATACTGAATGCCTACCTCCAGAAGCCAATTCAGTGGGGAATGATGGACCTCGCTGGGGAATGTCCGGAAGAACGGATACACAAAGAGCCTCCTCGCTATCCACTGTACTGGGGCAATGGCCCCGGTATACCGTTCAACACCTCTCCAGACTTACAGCGCCGGCCCCATTGCCGGTCTCATGGCCGGTTCCTATTTCGAGCAAATGCTTGGCTTCGATCACGTTGTGGTTGGCGACATGGGCGGCACCAGCTTTGACCTGTCACTCGTGATCCAAGGGAACCCTCGCTTTTACGAGATCAAGCTGGTTGGTGGAAGCTGGTGGGTGGACATGACCATGCTGTGGCTCAGGTCCATCGGGGCAGGCGGTGGATCGATTGGTTGGATCAACAAGACACTGAAGAACCAGCTTGAAGTGGGTCCTCGAAGCGCCGGCGCTTCGCCCGGTCCGGCGGCCTACAATAGAGGCGGACATGAGCCGACTGTCACGCATGCCGATATTGTACTTGGTACATCAACCCCGACTATTTCTATGGCGGCAAGACGAAGTTTGAAAGATCTCGCTTGGAATGCCGTTAAAACCAGGGTGGCCGACCCTCTGGGCATCGATCCCGTCGAGGCAGCCTGGCGCATCAAAAAAGTGGCAGACGCGAACATGGGCGACACCATCGTCAAAGAGACGTATTTGAGGGGCTTCGATCCCAGAGACTTTGTGCTCTTCGCCGCCGGGGCTGCCGGGCCTACTCATTGCTGTGGCTTCGGTTTCTACGGAAAGCTGAATCGGATCGCGATCTTTCCTCTTTCCTGTCTTCTGTGCCCTTGGATCCGGCGGGATGGATATCATCCACATTTACGAG
>CAVSPC010000041.1:0-95128 GCA_963729795.1 uncultured delta proteobacterium
GCCGGGGCGAGGTTACGGAACAATGGGTAGAACCTCCGCGAGGCACAGTGGTACCCACGAGTGAGGTTGTGTGACGGGCTCCTAGGCTAGCTTTCTTGCAACACAAAAGACCGACAGGCCAAACGGCAAATGCAGTCCTCTCTTGATGAGTGAATTTTCCAGTGCGAGCACTCGGGTCAGAGCCGCGTTGATAGGGTGCGGAAGTGGCTTGAGATCCGAGCGCAGGGTTTCGTGCCTACGTGGTGAACGGCGTTTTAGAAGGCGTACGACGGCGGCTGCAGGAAAAAGAAACGTGTTGCGGTATGTGCAGAGATTTAGTTGGAAGCCGGCGTCGCTCAGAATGGTACTGAGTTCATCAGCGCTGAAACGATGCAGTATGTGCTGTGCAAGGTCGTGTTGACTGCGGAGGGAACCATAAGCGGGCAAGTTCAGGATCAGGTAGCCGCCGCGTCTGAGAACCCGGTGCATTTCACAAAAAGTGCCGCGAATTTCGTCGCCTTCCAGGCAATCGGCTACGTCCAGAGAAACGACAATATCGAATTGGGCACTACGGAACGGGATCTCCGAAATCGATCCCTGAACTAGAGTGCGGAGACCGCGGGCTCCTGAGAATCGAAGCGCCTCTCGAGAAAAGTCCAGGCCAATCGGTTCCAGTCCGTCGGCTCGGCACAATTTCATCAATTGGCCGGTCCCGCAACCTGCATCCAGGATTTCCAGCCTGCCTTTCCTCGTATTCGCCTCACTGAGAAAATGCAAGACAAGTTGGTGGAGGCCCACATACCACCAGTAATCCGTCTCCATATCAAACATGGTCTTGTATTCATGTGTTTCCACTTGCTGCACTACTCGGCCAGGCGGATAGCACTTGCAACCGCGACCATTTCGTCTTGACGCGTGAAGGGCGACAGCGGCAGTGAGAGGACCTCGCGGGCATTTCTTTCCGACACCGGGAAGCTGCCTTGCCGATACCCGAGATGGGAGTACGCCTGCTGAAGGTGGACGGGGCGAGGGTAATGAACAGCCGTCTCGATACCATTTTCAGTGAGACGTTCGCGGAGAATGTCCCTGTTCTGCATCCGCACAACGTACAAATGGTAAACGTGCCGCGCGAAGTCCCTCTCAAGAGGAAGCTGGACTTCGCATTCTTTCAACAATTCCCCATACAGCCTGGCCTGCCTTCGTCGGATGTCATTCCACCAATCGAGGTACGGGAGCTTGCATGCCAAGACTGCTGCTTGAATTGCATCCAGCCGGCTGTTGTAGCCTTCGATTACATTAAGATTTTTGGTCTTTTCTCCATAGTTGCGGAGCATGCGGATCGTGTCCGCTGCTTCGGCGGATCTTGTCACGACCATACCTGCGTCGCCGTACGCACCCAGATTTTTGGTAGGGTAGAAACTGAAACATCCGAAATCCCCGATTGTGCCGACCTTTTGTCCTTTGTACTTCGCTCCCGTGGCCTGGGCTGCGTCTTCAATCACAGTGAGGCCGTGAGCGCGAGCCAATTCCAAAATCGGGTCCATATTCGCGGGGTGACCGTACAAATGCACCACAACAATGGCTTTGTATTTGGCCGAAGAAGAATATTTATCCAGCACTTGGGCAAGTTCGCCGGGCGACATAGTGTAAGTTTCCGGATCGACATCGACAAATACCGGCCGGCCACCCGCAAAACTGATGGCCGACACCGTAGGAACCGCCGTGTTAGGTACGGTGAGCACGCCGTCACCCGGTTTGATTCCACATGCGACAAGGGCCAAATGAAGTGCTTCGGTCCCGGACCCGACGCCCACAGCATGCGGCACTCCCAACCATTCTGCAAATTCGCGCTCGAAATCCTGTACGCTCTGACCGAGGATATATGAGCCGCTTTCCAAAACAGTTGAAATCGCCGCTTGTATATCCGATTTGAGTGCTTCGTATTCTCTTTTGAGTTCCAGGAATGGTACCTGCATTTGTCTACCAATAGTGCGATTTGTGCAGACGGTAGTAATCAATTGTACGGCGCACGCCATCCTCCAATGTGATGCTGGGACTCCAACCGACAATCGAACGAATCTTGGCTATGTCTGAAAAGTAATGGCCGGGCTCCTGGGCCGCACGCTCGGGAGTGAACGGCGCAAACTCCCAACGGCCTGCACCTGCAATTGATACCACCGCTTGCGCCAGTTCGAGGAAGTTACTTGGCTTGTCAACGCCGACGTTGAAGATCTCTCCGCAGGCCAGGTCAGTGCAAGCGGACATCAGGATAGCATCGACAGCGTCGTCCACGTACAGGAAATCTCGCATGATCTTACCATCTCCGAAGACTTGAATAATTTCATCGTCGATGGCTTGACGGATGAACCAATTGGCCACTCCAAAGCGATTGTGCTTCATTTGTGCACGAGGACCGTAAATGTTGGTCAACCTTAGAGTTGTGGATCGTACTCCATGATTGTCGCAAAAAATTTTGAAAAGTCTTTGGGCAGTCAGGCTCGACAGCTCATAAATTCCCTTTGGGTTAAGGGGCGCCTCTTCATTGACAGGCAGCTTTACCGCCGGACCGTACTCTCCCCGTGTGCCCGTGTAAACCAGTCTCGTCTGGCAATTGTATCGCCTGCATGCTTCCAACAGAGTCGCGGATCCTTTGATGTTAATGTCAATGTCTGGGAAGGGGTCCTTAAGGCTCAACACATGATCGTTTTGACCGGCCAAATGAAAAATATAATCTTTATCTGCTACGAGGTATCGCAGGGAATTGAGATCGCGGACATCGGAGAAGTTGACATGGACCTTGTCGCGAATAGGCTCGATGTTGAATAAATTTCCGCCAAGCCCGTCGATCATGGCGTCGAGAAGCTCGACCTTCGCGCCCAGGTCTGCCAGTCTGATGGCCAGATTGCTCCCTATAAATCCGAGGCCGCCGGTTATCAGGACCGCCTTGTCCTTGAAGGTTTCTCTATTGTTCGGTGCTGTCATGAGGTGGATCCGATTTGGAGGTCGATCTGATCACAAACTGCGGGAGACGGTTGCTGTTGAGCAGTGTGCGACCCACATATTCTCCCATGAGGCCGAGAATGCACAGTTGGACGCCGGCAAAAAATAGGATCAGGAAGGCCAAGGAGGCCCATCCCACGGTAATTCCCGGATTCAGAATCTTCTCCAAAACAACTTCCACTGCCATGCCGAGAGCAAGAATACTGGCCAAAAATCCCATCAGTAGACTAAGCCTCAAAGGCATAACGGAAAAGTTCACAAACATGCTGAGCCAGAGGCGAACCAGTTTTCGGAATGTGTACCCGGACTTTCCTTGAGTACGTTCGTTGTGGCGCACACGCACCTTCCCGATATTGTCTGTCAAACTCAAAATCAGCCCGTCTATATAAGGAAAAGGAGCATCATATTTGACGATCTCCTTTGCTAGAAAACGGTTCAGGCATTTGAAGCTGGAAAGGTACAAGTCCCTCGGTTTATTCAGCATGAAGCGAGCGACCCATCCATTAAACCTGCTGCCAAAATTCCTAAGCCAGTGGTGCTTCTTCTCATCGTAATAGGAGTATACGACATCGAAATCGCCCCGTTCGGCTTCCAACACCAGGAGAACGACCTCTTCAGGTGGATTTTGGAAGTCATCATCCATTATTACTACGTAGTCGCCCGCGGCGTGACGCAGGCCCGCCATAACCGCGTTATGCTCTCCGAAATTGCGGGCAAGCCTGACGTACGTCACGACTTTAGGATACTTGCAAAAGATTTCTTCGCAGACCTGATGGCTGTTGTCTTTACTTCCGTCATTTACAAGCACTATCTGCAAATTGTTTGGAGTGAGACCTTCTACAAGAGTATCGACCAGGGGTCCGATTGTGCTTGCACCATTGAAGACCGGTACCACCACGCTAATCAATTTCCCTTGGGAATTTCCTGGAATACCATTCAATTTCCGATACCAACGTGCGGTCGCACAAAAGACATAGATAACAGTTGGACTAAGAATATCTGCTTAATTAATTCCGCTTTACCAGAGAGCAACTCAATTCCGCACCGAGCGCCAATTCTGCACGTCCGGATCTTGCGTCCCGGAACTCAATCCCAAGTCATTTCATTTCAGCGTATCCTGCCTTATCAAAGGCGTCAAGGAGTAATTCTGATTGGCCTCGATCATTTACTTCCGCGGTATATGGGCACGGCCACAACAGCCCGATTGACAACTCTTCAAAAATCAGAGTGTCTATTCTTTTCGGTCCGGTTTCGGTATCCACAATTCCAGGGGCCAATTGCCGTCAAAAAGCAATGGCATTTGCATGTATCCCAGAAGACGATAGTTTTTCTTTAAGACATTCCGATCGATTGGCCAGCCGGCTCCACTGTCTTGAATAATAAGGTCCAACTGCTTGCTTTGGGCTTTCTCCTCAATTTGTCCCCAAAACATTTCGGATTGCCAGGCGAACTGCTCGGCTGTTGCCGTGAAATTGTGCGGAACACTGGCCGCGTAATATTCATCGTGTCCGGTGTTGTATATTGGCTTCCCGTATTTTCGCATAAGATATGCGAGCCCTGCGCTGTGATACATGTCCCGGTGGGTTGCTACCACCTGTTCCAACGCCTTCCATTCCTCCGTGTGATCTTCCAGGTCACCCGATACGTAGAAGAGGTTGAGCACAGTAAGGTTCGCGATCAGCGGCAATAGCACCGCCCAGTGGCGATTGATTTTCAGCCCGTCTATAAATGCGACCACAAACCACAATGCAAAAGGGGTCATAAACTGATGATAGTAAAGTTGCCAATTGCCGGTGTGAAGCCCAAGTTTCCAGACCATTATGATCGTACCGAACAGGAGCATCATGAACGGTAGATCGCCCTCCGCCTCAATGAGCGGTTTATCGAAGTTTTTGAAATTGAACAGCGATCCTAAGGATCTCTTGAAAGCTATCTCACCGGAACCCACCGAGAACCCATAAGCCCAAATGAATGCTGCAATAAAACCTAAAATGGATTCAGCATGTACCCACATTTGGACTCTGAGATGCGTCACACTTGTATATTGTCCACTTAGATCATTATTCAGGTGGTTGAAAATTGTGTTTGTCAGCCATGTTTCGCAGAGTGCGTTCGTGGCGAAAAGAGTCGCAGTCAGGGCTACCCCGAACCCCAAAGCGTACCACAGCCCTTTACTCTTGCTCTCGAATGCGAAGAGGTACCCTGCCATGAAGGGGGCTCCGAGCACAAAATAGGGCTTGGTCAAAAGACCCAGCAGGCACAATCCTATACTGATTGCAAGTGCAGGGACGCTGTATTTATACGCAAATGGGATCACTATACTGGCAAGAAACAAGAACTGCCCCAGGCTGTCGGGACGGGAAACAATGCTGAGCCCTGTGGCCAAGAAAGCGAACAGAGTGGCAACTGCGACAACCGCCATGGACCAAGAGACTCGGCTCAGGCGAAGGCCCCAGAGCAGGCAGCCACACGTCATCACGATGAAAAAGCAAGAGACCACTCGGTGCACATAAGGAGTGGAACCCCAAACATGGGCAAGGGGCAGCACGAGAAGGTTGTATACTATCCCGTAAGCGTTCATCGCCACCGGCTGAAGCGCGATAGAATATGGGTTGTATCCTTGGAGCAATAAGTCCGTGCTGAAGATGACGGCGAATTCCCGGTATTCCAGGGGATAATCTCGAGATATGTACCAGCCCATGAACATCGCTGCTCTCACAGCGAGGAGCACAGCGCAGCAAAGTAAAATGCCTAAGAGTAATATCTTGATTAGTTGGGAGACCCTGGGCTGGTAAGACAAGGGTAAGTCCTTCGGCGTAATCAATTAGCCTCGGGTTGCCTTAGAGGAAAGCCCGTGGCGATTCCTGTCATCAATATCCCTGGCCCGCACGCGACCGAATAGCCATTCTATGGGCGAGCCCACACGGGACCGCTCATTCCACTGCCACGTCTGGAACGTCGAAACCTATCATCTTGAAACCGAATCTAAGTTAAGTGAGGGGGTAGGTCAAGGCGGTTAGGGAAAAAGGTAACCGGTCTGCGCGCAATCAATCCCGCATCTGTCACGTCTCGGTCGTCGGGCACTTTCCGGCTGCGTTCCGCGTGACCGAGGCGGTTCGCTTCGCTCACTACATCCTACCGACTATCTACGTTTTGATTTCGCTCGTGGACCGGCCTTTCTGCAAAGACGGGTGCAGCTCAAATCGATCGCAGCTTCGGTTAGCAGCAAGATACCGGTCAGTCAGGAGGCATATACCGTCTTCACACGTGATTGAGGCGTACCCGGAACTCAATGTGGTGAGTCCTTTGAACACGGATTCCAAAAACTCCGGAGAATTCCGGAAATGCCTGCACTGAATACACTGCGGCTTTTGTTCAGTGCGCTTCATGATGCCTCCTGGTTTAGAATCTGCCATGTCTGCCGGCTGAGGGCTGCAAACGGAAACCTACTGGAGCGAAGCCCCGGTCCCTCTTAAATCCGAGGGGCCGGGTCCGGGACAAGATTTTAGTGAGACAAACTGGTCCAGTAGCTGGCAAATACTATTGCCGACAGAATAAACCCGAGAACCACGTTGACCGCGACGCCACTGGTAAAGGCCCAGAATGGTTTGGAGCCAGTGGCGGCGAGTTCGCGGAATCGGGTAGTGAGTCCAATGCTGAAGAAACAGAAGATAAAGGCCCAAGTCCGCAGAGACGTGATGGGATCAACCAGCAAGGGTTTGACGATCTTGTTGTAATCGCCGAAGGAATAATGGCTGGCAATTACAGTCATGATGATCGAGGCCAGGGCAAAGCCGATGACAAACTTCGGGAAGCGCCACCAGATTTCGGCTGCCTGGGGTTTCTCCCCCTCCTTGACTTCCCACCGGGTCGTGGCAATGAGGGCCATCACGAAGGCCCAAATGCCAATCCAGATGTCGCGGCCGACAACTTTCATCAGGGTGAATCCCCATACCGCCGCATCCGGGGTCCCTGTAATGCCTTTGACGGCACCGGCAAGGTTTCCGTATGCCTGAGCCGCAGCAAACCCGGCCGCGTCGGCGAATTCCGAAGTGCCGATCCAGGCCCCTGCGACGCCGGTCGGCAAGAGCAAAGCTCTGGAAACCAGGGGAAGGAAAAAGATCATGACAATGGCCCATAAGATCACCATTGTGATGGCGATGGGCGCATGTTCCTTCTTGGCTCCCACCGCCCCCGCGATGGCGATGGAGCCGGAGACGCCGCACACGGCCCCACCGGCTCCCAGAGTGGCGCATAACCGCCTGTCCAGCCCAAACCTTTTGCCCACAAAATAGATGACCACAAAAGTAGTGACTGAAACTATGGAAGCCTGCACAATCGCCACCGGACCGGCCCAGACGATTAGCGTGAAAGGCAAAGTGGCTCCCAGCAGGACGATCCCGGTTTTGATGTAATATTCCACCCGGAACCCCGAGTCCATCCACTTGGGCAAGCCGATGAAGTTAGAGATTAGCATGCCCAATATCAGAGCCACCAGCGGTGGCTCCAGGTTGTAATGGTGAGCCTGATCCCAGGCGCCGATCATAAAGATGATAACCGAGAACACGTAAATGAAAACGAAAGCCGGCAAGAATTCGGACATCTTGAATCGGAGGGCCTTCAGACTTATGCTGAAGATCACCGCCCACATGATAAACTGCGCGATGTATTGCCGGATGTGGCCGGCAAAATCGTTCCCCAACTGGCCGAAATTTGACCATTTGCCAGGCGATATGGCGATCCACTTGATTGTGGAACCGCCGGCGAAGAAGAAAAAGGCGACCAAGACTATTCCCAGCCCCAGCCAAATGGCCCACCAATCCTCTTTCAGGTACAACTCTTTCCAACCCATACGAGTGGGCACCACAGGGACTTCATCAGCACAGGTCTTGGTCTCGCAATAATCCGTGGTAGGTTTTTGATCCCTCGAATCCACTTTCTCCTCCTTTCACGATGGTAGGAAAAGTGCCGGTTTTGGATGAATGCTCTTAGGCTAGCGGGGCTTTAATTCCCTCATGTAGACTTGCTGAGGATCACCATCGTGTAATGGTCCACAATTAGTATCATAGCCACAAAATCAGTTTGTTCGGCCACTCGGCGGAAACTCCGATCAGGTTTAACCGAGAGTTCTGTTGACCCCCTAGTTGTGGACACCAGAATCGTGCCCGAAGATGGTCCTTTGCCTCAATTTGAGGGCCGTCTAACAACCCCTGCCCCAAATAACCTCTGTCTCAGACCGATCTAAGTTCACATGGCTGTTTTGAATGAATTGTACGCTTAAAACATTGTAGCCTAATCGACTGTATAATAGGAGAAACACGATTTTGCAAGGGATTCTATGCGTGTTAACGCAAAATTGACAAAAAATAGTGGGACAGTCATCCTGCCTGCCTAAATGACAGGCAGGATGACTGTCCCACCGGGCTGAGCAATGCGGTTCACCCGCGTTCCGTGGGGCTCACCACATGCCACAGAACGGTCACAAGCCGAAAACTGTCACGCTCCATCAGATAGACATCCGGCAAAAAACGGAATTCTCCGCGGATTCTACGTGACCTGCGGTCAACTATTGCTGTTCAACTCCCATACTTTTCCAGCCAACAGACTAGTCCCAAGATGGTCCAGATCTGTCTGTTGTTATCCTTCTTTCCCTGTATGTGCTCTTCCAGCAATCGACGGCAGTAGTTTTCGTTCAGTATACCGGTTGCTCTCAACCTGTCCGCGGCAAAGAACTCTTCAAGGAATGGCCGAAGTTCGTGCCTGATCCAGAAGGGAAGAGGAGGGGTGAAGCCTTTCTTCTTTCCTTTACGAATTTGAGGCGGCAAGAGGTTTCGCACTGCTCTGCGTAAGAGTCGCTTTGTTTGGAGCCCTCTGGATTTGATTCGCGGAGGGATCAGGGCCACGCGTTCCACTAACTCGTGGTCCAAGAGCGGCACTCGGGCCTCAAGAGAATTGGCCATTGTCATCCGATCGACCTTAGCCAGATTGTCATCGAGGAGAAAGGTCTTGGCATCCACATAGAGCAAGCGATTAAGCGGATCCGCATGTGCTGTCTTGCGGAAATGTTGGCCGAACACTTCGAAACTGTCCCTCAACCCCATTTCCAGCCAGTCGGGTTTACAAAGATCGTTCTTATCTTCTTCACTGAAGATCACTTTCCACCAGAAATGGCCGCGATCAAGGGGAAGATCGGCTCCTGAAATGAATCTCTTGGCCTTGTAATCGAAACTTATTCTCTCCATGGAAGCGGGCAAGGCCATGACAAGTGGATTGATCAGCTTTTCCCGGAACCATCGCGGGATCATGGTGAAAATTCGGCTGACTCTGTATGCCACGTGGGTCGGATACCCCGCGAACACCTCGTCCCCCCCGTCACCGGTAAGTACCGACCTTGACATAACGTGCCGCGATCTGTGCGACCAGGAAGGTCGGAATGGCCGAATAATCCGCGAACGGCTCGTCGAACGAGTTGAGAAGATCTGGAATGGATTCGATCATCGTAGGCCTGGCTTCTTCTGCCAGGTGATTTGTGCCAAGAGTTGTTGCAACCAGCCTGGCTTCGTTCGATTCGTCGTACGATTTTTGGTCAAAGCCGATGGTAAAGGTCCGGAGGGGAATCTGAAGCTTGCGGGCCATCACCGCAGCCACAGTTGTAGAATCGAGTCCACCGCTCAAGAGTGCCCCAAGGGGAACGTCAGATATCATTTGGCGCCGAATTGCGGTTTCGACGAGATCGAGAATCTCTTCTTCATAATTTTTGTTCGTCGATTCCTCTTCACCGATGCGCGGGAGCGGGATGTCCCAGTATTCCCGGATCTCCAACCCGTCGGGTGAACATGACAGAACAGAAGCGGGAGGAAGTTTCCTGATCGCAGCGAAGGCCGTCGCGGGTGTGGGCACATACATCAGCGAGAGATAGTCGTACAACGCCTGATAATCAGGCTGTCTGCTCACAGGTGTCGCCAAAATCGCCTTGATTTCACTGCCGAAATAAAATGCCTGCCCTGGTTCGTATGAGTAGAAAAGTGGTTTGATTCCCAGGCGATCCCGGGCGAGGAAGAGGCGGCGGAGGTGTGAATCCCAGAGCGCAAAGGCAAACATGCCGTTCAGACGAGTTACACAATCTTCCCCAATCTCTTCATAAAGATGGACGATAACTTCGGTGTCCGAGCGGGTTCGAAAACGGTGCCCCTTGGCGACAAGTTCAGATCGCAATTCCGGGTAGTTGTAGATCTCACCATTAAATACGATCCATATTGTCTCGTCTTCATTGGCTATGGGCTGGCGCCCACCATCGAGATCGATAATGCTGAGCCTTCGCATTCCCAGACCAACCGGTCCCGACACGTAATAACCCTCGTCATCAGGTCCCCGGTGATTCATGGTACGGTTCATCCGCTCGAGCAGCGGACGTTCCACTCCATCGCCGGGATCGAGTAGAAATATGCCGCAAATTCCACACATTTGGAGGGCCCTGTCGGTATCTACTCGTGATCCTGAAGCCGCAGTAACGCGAACTGATCTAAAATGAGTCCAAAAAAGATAATGTTTATGCCGCCGGCCAGGAATAGAACGGTGCCGCCCGAGAATTGAGCAAAAAGGATGAGGTTCCGGATAGTAAGGATGATCCCGGCGATCACCATAGCCAGGCCGACAGGGAAAAAAATCTTATTAGGATTTGCCATAGTTATAATACGAAGAATGAACATGATGAACCGGAAGCCATCACGGAATGGATGGAGTTTGCTTTCTGTGTGCGCTGGGCGCCGACGGGCTCTAATTGGCATGAAAGCCACATTATAACCGGCAGTTATAAAACTAAGTGTGCTTGTGGACGGGAAAGAATAACCATTCGGGTAAATGTGCATGAACTTGGCCGCAATATGGTGCCGAAACGCCCGGAATCCGGAAGTGAGGTCCGGAATGTCCTGTTCTGCAAGAAACGAGGCAAGCTTGCGAAGTATGATGTTGCCGATGTTCCTCAGCATGGATCCCTCTTTCGCGGTGAAGGAGCGGGTCCCAACCACGAGATCGTACTTGTTCAGCCCATTCAGGAGCGTCGGCAAATCTTCGGGATCATGTTGGCCGTCGCCGTCAAGCACTACGACCAATCCGCCGTTAATCGTACGCAACGCGGTTTTTATCGCAGCTCCGTTCCCCTTGTTGAGGGGGTGGGAGATTACCTCCGCTCCGGCTTCTCGAGCTATCGAGGCTGTTGAGTCGGAGGAGCCGTCGTCAATCACCAGGATACTGGCTTCAGGCAGACTCTTCCTGACTCCCAGCACCACCTCCCCTATGGTGTCCTCCTCATTAAAGGCAGGGATGACAACCGTGGCATGGTTCTCTGATTCGACCTCTCTCATTTTGACATCCACAGGATAAATGCCAGCAGAATTACAGCAAGAACAGCCAGCGGAGGGCCTTCAAGCGGGCCGTGCGCATAGCCTTCGGCAAGCATTACATGTAATCGCGAAAAGAGGCCGGACCCAAAAGAGGTATGGGCAGGGGCACTTTCTTGGCTGGCCAGATTTTCCTCACCTGGCGCGTACCTCTCTTGTTCAGGTTCTACAATAATCTCAGCCCAGGGTATAGTCTCCTCTTCGCGTCGCGAAAGAGAATCCTTCTGCATTTGATCTTCTGTACTCATCTGATCGGGTTCCCCGGCCCTTTTCGGTTCATTCGGATTTTCGTCGTCCATAGCGTCTTATCCTGCCTATTCCGTTCGCTACATTCGTGGCAAACGCCACTCGGCGTACGCATGACATTGCAGTAAGATAGAAAAATGCCGAGGTCTTGCCCTGGAAGTACTCCACGGTTCGTTATGGTGGACATATAATACATTACGACGGGGCTTGCATGAAAGAACAATCCGCGAACCGTGTTGACGACATCCTACTGAACTGTTACCGTACCGATAAGGATGTCCATATCTTTGAGGCAATAGTGGAGGGGACCATGGAGCAAAAGAGCAATTTCAAGGATGCAATTACAGAGCTAATGGACAATCTTGGAACTGTTGGCATGTTCATGCTCGGCGAGGCCCGATCCCTGCTTCGCAAGAGTTGGGGGGCGTCCAGGCAGGAGTTCATGGATGCGGTGGATCAAGCCGCAAGAACCATGAAGCAGTCCGGGAAGATGGCGTCCGGTGATATCGAACGTGCCGCGGAAAAGCTAAAGCAGTCTTGGGACCTCCTGCAGAAGGAAAAGAAACTGGAATGGGACAGCTTTTTCAGTGAACTCACGGCGAGGCTGAAAACCATTGGCAACGTGACTCAAGACACTTTCAATCTCTGCGTAAATCAGGCAAGGGAAGTGCTGGACAAACAGTGGGAGGCAACTGGCCGTCTGGGCGAGGAACAGATCAAATTGTTCGAAGAGCAGTCCGCAAGGATGGCCAAGGCCGTAAAAGACCAGTGGAGCGTTTTTCGGGATGTGATGGAAAAGACCGGCAAAAGAATCGACCGCGCTGTTGACGCTGCATGGGAGGAACTGAAGAAAAAGGACTAAAGGGCTGCGTTTTGTATCTTCCACGTTCTTTCCCAACAAAAGGACCTCACCTTTCCATCCCACGTCCACCATGAGACGCGGCGAGGGATTTTTGGTGTTTCGCTGCCTTTACCGAAGAAGCTGGGGAGGGCGGCCGTGGCACAAATCCTCGCGGGGGTTCGGTACATTTTGCCGCCTCCGGCAATAAGCCGGTGGACATTGGGACGGAAGACGATCATATTCTTCTTATTTCTAATGTGCAGGTGAACGCTTGAAATGCTGGTTGTTGGATTGACGGGAGGCATAGCGTCGGGTAAGAGTACTGTCAGCACGATGTTCAGGGAGGCCGGCATTCCTGTCATTTGCGCGGACGAACTAGCGAGAGAAGCAGTCAGCCCCGGCTCGTCGGGCCTGGAGGAGATTCGTCGCGTCTTTGGGGAGGATCTCCTGGATGCCGAGGGGAAGCTCGACCGGGAGGCTATGGCTCGACAAGTCTTTTATGACCGATCAAAACGTAAGATACTAGAGTCCATCATCCATCCCAGGGTAGCAGAAAAACAGAACAGAATCTTGGTAGACTTGCAACGTCAAGGTCACCCAATTGCGGTGGTGGATGTTCCTCTATTATACGAAAGTAGATGGGAAGGGTTTTGCAATTTAGTTATAGTGGTTTATGCTCCGCGGCCTGTGCAGGAAGAGCGGCTGGTCTGTCGCGATGGAATGTCCCTTGAAGACGCCCGTGCCCGACTTGATGCTCAAATGCCCATCGAAGAGAAGAAGGAGCGTGCCGACCGGCTTGTGGACAACGGCGGCTCGCTGGAGCGTACTCGTAGGCAGCTGGAAGGCCTTATAGAGGAGCTTAAGCTTCTCGCCGATTCTAAGGCTGCGACTGACCGAGGCTCAGGAACTAATTGAAATGGAGATCTTTATCGGCATCATGATCTGGGTAGTCATCTTTGCAGTCTGGTACTGCAAGACATATCCGGAGAAGTTGAAAGGTTTTGTCCGTTCTTACGCGATCAACATTCAGTGGCCGCGAAAGAAGCCGTCCGTTCGTGTAAAGCCAAAGGTGCGCGAAAGATCGACCCAGGATTATAGGAAACTGGTAGGAACCATCGAGTCCGTCTGCGCCTTGGACAGCTTCTCGGCTTCGGACGCGGCTGCAATGGTCGAGGCCGTAAAGAGGCTTCTGGAAATCGAACCCTCCAGCGGGCAGATCTGGGAAGCGTACGCACTGGATTCCCTTGAGGGCGCAGAAATTGTCTGTGATGAGTGCAGTATCCCGGTGGAGAAAATCATCAAGAAAACTGGAGTGAAAATTCAGTGCAAAAAATGTGGGAAGTGGCTCGCTTTGCGAAATTCCAAAGTCACCATAATTGATCCAAGTCGTGTAGACCTTGAGGATTGGGAAAAATAGAGTTCAAGAGCAGACTAAGGGAAACCAAATCAAACCCATCGCGAAAGGAAGGTAAAACATGCGTGCATTTGTTGCGGTAATCGTTATCGTCCTTGCGATTATCCTTATTGGCGGGGTTGTCAATGTAGGCGGGGCTCCAATCTTTGGTCGCATCGATTCGTTGCTGGGCACCCATATTTTGATGAAGGCCCACAACTCGGTCTTTTTCTTTTTGCATCGAGTGAAGGACACTGTGGGCTCGGAAGCTTCCAGCGTAAAGACAAAGGTGAAAGATTTTGAGACAAAGCCGCTGGGAATAGACAACAAAAGCCGATACCAACAATTGGACGATGCAGCCTCCAATTAGACTTTTTCGTCTGATTGCCAGGATCTGCCTAGTAGCCCATTCTCGGGGGCTCTCCCCGCGAATGCACCGAGTGGAGTTCAGTTAGGAAGGGGGGCCTCCAGGAATGCATTCGCAGAGTATGGGAACGAGGATTAAATCGTACTGCAGGGGCCGCCGAATCCATGAGATACAAAGTCGACTTCGCATCTATTCCCTGGGAAATGCCGATGAAGGGTGTTCGCCACAAAGTCATGGAGCATGGCGACAAGCAATTGCGTCTTGTTGAATACGCCAGGGATTTGGAACCGCATTGGTGCGAAAAAGGCCATATCGGCTATGTCCTTGAGGGCCAACTCGAAATAACTTTTGAAAACGAACGGTTCGTATACAATCCGGGAGACGGGGTCTTTATCCCATCCGGGAAGGAGCACAAACATAGCGGGAGAGTTCTTTCTGAAGTGGTAAGGGTGTTTTTTGTAGAAGACCTCTAGATTTTCGCGAATGGATGTAAGAGAAAAACTGGCTCATCCGGTAATTGCGTACTTGTGGTTGCAAAGTAAAGTTGGACATGCTTGGTCCTTCTTGGTTTTGAAAAAGGCTGGGAAGGAGAGACAAGCATGTCCACGAGCCTATTGTACCACGCTCTCAACATCGTGGGTTACCGGTATCGGAGCACGGAGTACGTTGGAAAGGAGATCATTTTCACCATCGAACAGGACCCGAGCACGCTGCGATGTTCCCGTTGCGGCTCCCGGAAGATCTCCAAGCGAGGCGCGACCTGGAGGCGATTCTTGGCCCCTGGTTGGGCCTTCAAGCGGGTCGTCATACGGATGGCGGTCCAGCGAGTCCAGTGCCATGGCTGCAACGTGGTCCGCCAGGTCAAGGTAGGGTTCGCAGACGAAAACAGGCGCTTCATCAGGCAGTTTGAACGATGTGTCTTGGATTTGTCCTCTCACATGACGATTCAGGATGTGGCTGACCATTACGGGGTGAGCTGGGACGTAGTCAAAGACATCCAGAAGCGGTTCCTGACGCTCAAGTTTTCTCGTCCTCGGCTCAAAAGCCTCAGGCAGATTGCTATCGACGAGATTTACGTGGGCAAGAAACGGAAGTTCCTGACTGTTGTGCTGGATCTGGAGACCGGGGCCGTGGTCTTCGTCGGAGAGGGCAAGGGTGCTGATGCCCTGGAACCCTTCTGGAAACGACTCAAGAGTGCCAGAAAAAGGATAGAAGCGGTGGCGATCGACATGTCGAGAGCATACATCCAAGCGGTTACGACCAACCTTCCCCGAGCCGTGCTGGTTTTCGATCACTTTCATGTCGTCAAACTCTTCAACGAAAAACTCACGGACTTGCGCCGGGAGTTGTACCGGGAAATCACCGATCTGCTGCACAAAGAGGTGTTGAAAGGCATCCGGTGGCTTCTTCTGAAGAACCCGGAGAACCTCGATGACAAGCGAAATGAGCGCCAACGCCTGGAGGAAGCCCTCCGTCTGAATCAGCCGCTCGCATGCGCCTACTACCTCAAGGAGGACCTTCGGCAGATCTGGAACCAACCCGACAAGGCTACCGCCGAGGCCGTGCTGGAGGACTGGATTCGTCGAGCAGACACCTCGGGTGTCGGAATGCTCAAGAAGTTTGCCAAAACCTTGGCCTCATACCGACCCGGGATTCTGGCCTACTACGATCACCGGATCTCCACTGGCCCCCTGGAAGCTACGAACAACAAGATCAAGACTCTCCAGCGACAGGCCTATGGCTTTCGGGACCCAGTATTCTTTACACTCAAGATTTACGCCATACATCTGACCACGTACGCACTTGTCGGATGAGCCGAAAAACTAGGTTCTTGAGACGGCGAAAGATTACTCTGAACCGTCAGGATGGGCGTATTTCTTCGGGGAATTTAGGCAAGGAACACTTTTATGAGTGAGCATGCGAAGCTCCTTGGCCGCATACTTCGAGGCTCCTTCGATGCAAATATTCCATTCGAAGGAATGCGGGCATTACTTCGTGCTTTTGGGTTTGAAGAACGCATCCGCGGAAGTCATCACATTTTCACAAAAGAGGGCGTGGAAGAGATACTGAATATGCAGCCCAAAAGTGCTGGAAGGGCCAAACCGTACCAGGTCAAGCAAGTGCGACATGTAATCATTAAATACCGCCTTGGAGGTCAAGAACGCGATGGCCGATAATTATCGCTACGAGGTAATCATATACTGGAGTGATGAGGATCAGGCTTTTGTTGCGGAGGTCCCCGAATTGGCGGGCTGTGCTGCGGACGGGGCCACGTATCAAGAAGCAATATCCAACGTACAAACAATCATTGGGGAGTGGATGGAAACTGCCCAAGAATTGGGTCGCTCTATCCCAAAGCCCAGGGGGCGGCTGATGTACGCGTAGTTGTTCCTGAACGTTTGTCGGAGTTCTGGTTACCATGCACTGCCGGTGAATACACAGGCTTTAGCTCAGTTTCATCTCGCTCAAATGACGGCAGCGACATGCTGTGTTACTTGCGTGCTGTACCTCGCACCACTATACTAAGTATACTCAACTCGGATTATTCGGCGGCAGGACAAAGAAATGCGCATTCTTCCGTTCAACCATTTGATACGGTGGAGGAAATGAAGTGACACTAAGGCTAGTCAGATGGTCGGAAGAGATGAAAAGCAAAGAGAACCAATTCGACTTTGCACAGGACAGATAGGTGATCGGAGTGAACATACGAATCAAAAATAATCTCTGGCAAGTGGGCGGAAGGGGACTGACCGATCCCGCGGACGCCGCCGTCTACCTTGTACGCTTCGGGGACAAAGCGGCCCTAATTGATGCCGGAAGTGGGCGAGATCACCTGCAATTGAAAAAAAACATTGCCGAATGCCTGGAACCGAATGTGCAACTCGAATACCTTCTGCTGACTCACTGTCACTTCGATCATGCCGGCGGGGCCCAGGCTTTGGGAGATGAATACGGCTGCCGAATCGTGGCTCACGAGTTGGATGCGATTTATCTCGAATCGGGCGACGACCGTGTTACTGGAGCCGCCCGATGCGGAGCACACCTCGAACCGTTCGTCGTCGATATCAAATTGCAGGGCCAGGTATCGACCATTGCTTTCGGTAGCGGTACTGTGACAGCCATTCACTGCCCGGGTCATTCACCGGGTTCGGTCGTGTATACTACGGACATTGACGGTGAGCTTATCCTTTTCGGGGCTGACGTCCACGGTCCGATTCTTTCGGAATTGCTGTCTGATGAAAAACAATATCTGGCTTCGTTGGCAAAACTCCTGAACTTGAAGGCCGATCTTCTTCTCGAAGGGCATTTCGGCATCATCGAGACAAAAAAAGAGGTGCGAGAATTTATTGAGTATTGGCAATCCCCGTCTCCGCCGGCATGTCGGTGCTAGGAGGCTGTTGCGTAATCCCGCGTCCCGCGGGACTTTCCCGAATTCGTGGCACGACAGGGACCATTGTATCGGGGTTTCTCAGAGGCTGCCACGGAAAAGACTTAGTATGTCAGGCTCCTAGCAATGAACCAGGTCGTTGTGAACCTCTGCTGACAGAATCTTTTCGGAGGATGCGGATCGATGGGTGCCGAAGTCGATTGGCACTGTCCTTGCGCCTGATTCCCGAAGCATAGGCAACATTCGAGGAGGATCTTATGAAAATTACGGCTTATGCCGAAGTTGAACCGACTGTCTTTGAAAGTGCCGAAGCAAAAGGCATAGCAGCTCGAGTTGTCATCGGCAAAAATGACAATGCGAATAATTTTTGCATGCGGGTTTTTGAGGTCGCCGCAGGAGGGAACACGCCCAAGCATTCACACGACTGGGAGCATGAGATGTTCGTCCATTCGGGTGAGGGCGAGCTTTATGGCAACGGGCAATGGAACCCGGTCGAAGCGGGCAACGTCGTGTTTATACCCGGCAATGAAGAACATCAGCTTCGAAATACCGGCAAGGAACCGTTGACTTTCGTTTGCCTTGTTCCATCCAGCGCTCCTGAATTGTAGAAGTTGAGAAACGAGGTCGGGTAGGTGGTGGGCAACTATCGCTATGAGGTCATCACTGGAGTGATGAGGATCACGCTTTTATTGCGGAAGTCCGGGAGTTGGCCGGCTGATGTTAGCGGAGAAATACCTGAAAGTTTTTCGGAGTTATGGTTCCCGGGCTCTGCTTTCAAGAGCGTTGGCTGGATTTTAGCCAGGAAGCAGAGCCCCGGGGATGATCCCTACGCACAGCCTGGGAACGAGGACTAAAAATGGAGCGTGAGCAAATTTGATTGCCGCACACACAATATGAGTGGCGAGTTCTTAAATATCCTTGATGATGTTCGCAAATCGTTGCATGAAAGTACGTCGCGTCGTGCGCGATCAACTATCGGGCAGTTCTTGACGCCCGTTTCCATTGCGCGGTTCATGGCATCGTTATTCGAGCATGTAGGTGAAAAGGTTAGGATTCTAGATCCAGGGGCCGGGGCGGGAGTGCTTCTTGCCTCATGCGTAGACGCGTTGGTGTCGAGGCGGGTGGAATCCCTTGCGATCGAAGTAGTTGCTTACGAGAACGACAGGTACATTCTGCCAGCATTAAAAAGGACGATGGAACGATGCGAGAGGACCTGCAAAGAAGCTGGTATTCCATTCCGGGGCGAGATACGAGTGGAAGACTACATAGCTGCGGCCGTAGAACAAACTGACGAACACCTGTTTGCTCCTAAGGAGAAACCTTTTACCCACGCCATTCTGAATCCGCCTTATAAAAAGATAAACGGGAAATCGACTACACGTAGATTGCTCAATTCCGCTGGTTTCGAAGTATCAAATCTCTATGCCGCGTTCGTTTGGTTAGCGGCCCGAATGTTGGGGCCTGGCGGAGAGTTAGTCGCAATTACGCCTCGAAGTTTTTGCAACGGCCCCTATTTTCGCAGGTTTCGTCTCGATCTGCTCGACATGGTGAGCTTACGGCGCATTCACGTGTTTGAGTCTCGCAAGAAGGCTTTTGGAGACGATAATGTGCTCCAGGAAAACATCATCTATCAAGCTGTTCGGGATCCGCGGAAACCGGATCACGTAAAAATATCATCATCAGAAGGCATTAATTTCGACACCGCGTCAACCCGGTTGGTGCCCTACGAACACGTCGTATTTCCGGGAGATCCTGATGCCTTTGTCCACATCGTGGCGGATAGTGCTGACGACCTAGTAATAGACGAGATGCAGGCTTTTACCACATCTCTAGACGAGCTTCGACTGGAGGTATCCACAGGACGTGTCGTGGATTTTAGAGCCCACGAATACTTACGTATCTTGCCCGATGAAGGGACAGTACCGCTAATATACGCCCACCACTTTCTTCAAGGTTTTGTGAATTGGCCATTGATATCGGGCAAGAAGTTGAATGCCATCGTGTTGGCGGATCGGACGAATGACTTGATGGCGGTATCCGGATATTATGTTCTTACAAAACGGTTTTCGGCGAAAGAGGAACGGCGACGCGTGGTAGCTGCAGTGTACGATCCTCATAAGATTGCGAGCCCACTTGTCGGATTTGAAAACCATCTTAATTACTTCCATGCGCACGGAAAGGGGTTATCAGAGAACCTGGCCAAAGGCTTGGCCTTATATCTCAATTCTTCGCTCTTCGACCGACTGTTCAGGCTGTTTAGTGGACATACCCAGGTCAATGCTACAGACCTCAGAAAGATGCGCTACCCTTCTCGCGAGCAACTCATGCGGCTTGGTGCCCATGTCAAACATCAAATGCCGGACCAAGACCTCATAGATACAATCATGGAAAAGGAATGCGGGAACGGTGGCTAAGAAACCAAACGCAGGAAAAGCCGAACGCAAAATTGAGCAAGCCCTGAAAATCTTGAAGGACCTTGGATTTCCTCGGCAGCAGCTAAATGAGCGCTCGGCTCTCACTCTTCTTTCGCTGCTTGACCTCAAACCCAACGACCAGTGGGAGGACGCACGCAACCCATTGATGGGCATCACACCCATGATGGAGTTCTTCGACAAGCACTATGCAAAGCGATACGCACCAAACACGAGGGAAACGGTCCGTCGGCAGACAGTACATCAATTCGTGCAGGCAGGATTGATTGTTCGTAATCCCGATAAACCTTCCAGACCTACAAACAGCGGAAAGACGGTCTATCAGATCGAGCCATCCGCTTTGAAACTTCTGCGCGAGTTTGGAAAGCCGGTATGGATTAAGTCCTTACGCGGGTATTTGCGCACAGTCGCAACTTTGAAAAGGCTCTATGCACGCGAGCGGGATATGCGCCGCATCCCTGTAAGCCTAATGAATGGCAAAGAGATCAGGCTTTCGCCAGGCAGCCACAACATCCTCGTCAAGAGAATCATTGATGATTTCTGCCCGTTATTCACACCTGGGGGCCAAGTAATTTACGTAGGTGACACAGAGGCGAAGTGGGCATATTTCGATTTCGATGCACTTGCAGCTCTAGGCATCGAGATCGTAGAACACGAGAAGATGCCTGATATCGTGGTTCATCATGTGGAGAAAAAGTGGCTTGTACTGATTGAGGCAGTCACAAGTCATGGTCCTGTCAACCCGAAGCGCCGGCAGGAGCTGAAAGAGTTGTTCAAAGGATCGAAGGTGGGCCTGGTCTATGTGACGGCTTTTCTTGATCGTCGAAGCATGATGAAATACCTCGACGACATCTCCTGGGAAACGGAAGTTTGGATTGCCGAGGCACCGACGCACCTCATTCATTTCAACGGGGAGCGATTTCTCGGTCCATACACGGATTAACCCTGGCGTTTAGTTAGATAAATGCATCGGAACTGGAGACCAAATCATGCAAACAATATCCTGGAAAAACGTACCTGAACAGCAAATCAACGAAAATGTGACACGGAAGTTGTTTTGGGGTGAAAACATTATGGTCACGCGGTGGGTGCTCGCGCCAAATGCGACTCTACCAGTTCACGACCATGTTTCCGAGCAGATCACCATGGTGCTGGAGGGGTCCGTCACGCTGTTATTTCCCGGCGAGGAAAACGTCACACTGCGAAGCGGCGATATGCTCGTCATTCCGGGCTCCAAACCTCACGGAGTCGAGGTAGGCCCACAGAGATGCACAGTCATGGACCTGTTCTCTCCATTGAGGCAGGACTTTATCGACGGCAGCTCGGCCTATTTGCAGGGAACAGGGAGCACGGGTGCAGGAGGTACAGATCCGTACAAGCAGCTTCTGGGCTTTTTGCAGTCTTCAGGGGTAAAGGCTACGTTGGACGAACTGAAGGAGATCCCCCTGGACCTGCTCGCAAGATATACGTACGAACGCCAATGCATTACCATGGGCCAATTGCGCGATATCCTTGGGATAGACAAGAAGCAGGCAAAGGCTCTCCTTCGCGACTGGAAGCACGGAGATGATCACAGCGAGTCCAGCTATCGGAGGAAAATGGAGAGGATGATCATGCTGCCGACTGACCTGCTGCTCAAGCCACCGAAATCCGAGTAGAAAACTAAACGACAAGCAAGGCGAGGGTCGCGCATGGACCAAGGGAAAATCAGCAAGATAAAGAACGCTGTTCTAGGCAATTTCGAACAGAGCCCGGTGCACTATCAATCTTTTGAGGACAGGCACGGTTTTTTTCGGCGGCTGAACGAGGCACTGCTGTCCGGCATGACCCTTCGAGCAGACGCGGATATACTCGATGTGGGATGTGGAACCGGCGCAAGCTGCCTTCAGCTCCTGGAAGCCATGCCGGAATGTCGAGTGTGGGGCTTGGACCTTTCCCCAGCCATGCTCGACGCGGCCCGTTCAAGGATCGATGAACGTGAACGGCTGAGTCTCGTAGAAGGAGATGGCGCAAAGCTTTCAGACTATTTCACCTGCCGGTTCGATGCGATAATCTACAGTGCTTCGATTTTCTTGATTCCGGATTTTCAGCACAGTCTGAGGCACGCACACGATCTTCTCAAGAAGGACGGAAAGATTGGGCTCACGTTTATGGATGGGCTTTACGATCCCGCGGGGAACAATCTTCTGGAAATCGCGGATCGCCGGGCCAAGGAGGGCGTCAGCTTGCGAAAGCCGGTGAATTGGCCGGAATTCCAGTCTTTTTTTGCCGGGATGTTCCCCCGACACAAGTCCTGGAAAGAAGATTTTCGACTCCCGAAAGATCTCCTATGCGAATTCTTTTCAGTCCCTGCAATGTCCGCGGGTCTCTTTCCGGGGACTGAATATTCGGCCCGTGTCACCAAAGTGGCACGCCTGTTGGAGCATCTTCCTCAAGGTGAGACTCTCTTCCGGTGGAGTCTGATGGTGGGAGAGCGGTCGGAAAGCGTATGAAACCTATTGAAGGGTAAGCCGGGGGGAACTTTTTGCAAAAAGTGCCCCCCCGGCACCCCATAGGCGTTAAAATAACGAGCCTGTCCTCTGTGAGCCCTGGAGGGGCTCAATGTTAGTAGCCCGGCAATTCATTGCCGGGTGGCCGATAAGCAATGATTCAATCTTCGTCCCCGAGTGGCGCCCGAAGGATGCATCCTTCGGGCGCCACTCGGGGACGAAGAAAAGTCTCTCGGCGGCTCATTCCCGGCGATAAATCGCCGGGCTATTATCAGGATGTCCCTCCGGGACGAAGAGGACTTGAAGCTTATTTTAGCACCTATGCCTTGTCTGCCACCTCAAAAACTCTCAATTATTGTAAGGTCTCCTGGTCTATTTCTTGTCATTGTGGTTGTCGGCAGCCTTGCCATCCGATTCCTTCTTGGCCTGTAAATAGAGCTGCTCGATTTCGTTCAAACGATCTCGAGAGATGTTGTTTTTGCTAGCGTTCGGCGGGGGTTGGTTCATCTGATGGCTAACCCACTGGTTCGATGAGGGGGCATTGTGCGGCAGGGTGGTTTGGGCGTAAACCGCGCTAACGAGCCAGATTGGAACTGCGGCCAACAGGCCGACAAGAGTCAAGACCAACTTCATCCGGGATCTCCTAGAATGGACGGCGAGGACCGGAAGTTTCACGAAATGCCCTCGTTGCGGCATTTCCTCTATCATAAACTCGGCTTGGCCGCAACCTCGGCTTCAAACGAAACGGCCTTCAAGTAATTGAGGTCAGAGACTCATTTCATGAGTAGGTAGCGGGCTCACAAGAAGTTCCTCCCCAATCTTATTATTGCTTGTCGCTCCATTTTCCGTATTTTTCTCTGAGCACACGGTGAAGGATTTTGCCGGTGCCTGTGCGGGGCATTTCCTCATCTTCAATAAAATCGATGGTTTTGGGCACCTTATAACCGGCTATCTTGGTCTTGGTGAATCTCTTGATCTCATCTTTCAGACCGTTAGTGGGCTCTTTTTCCTCGGCGAGAATGATCACTGCGTGGACCGCCTCACCCCATTTTTGGTCAGGAATTCCTATCACGGCCACATCCTTCACGGCCGGGTGGGAACCCACAATGTTTTCAACTTCCGACGGAAAGACATTTTCGCCCCCGGAGATTATCATGTTGGCCTTTCGGTCAACCAACACATAAAACCCGTCAGGATCGCGATAACACATATCACCGGCGGTGAACCATTCACCTTGGAAGACCTCTTTGGTTTTCTCCGGCAGGTTCCAGTATTCCTTAAACATTATTGGGGTGCGGGCGTACAGCTCGCCAACTTGACCGTCCGGCACTTCATTCCCTTCTTCGTCCATCACTTTTATACGGTCTATTCCGAAGATCTCCTGACCGATCGTCCCCAGCTTGCGGAGTTGATCCTCGGGTCGGCATAGTGTTACGAGGCCTGCTTCGGTGGACCCGTACGCTTCCCAGAGGGCAGCGTTCTTGAAGAATTCCAGAATGGCCACCTTGGTGTCTCTTCGGGCTGGAGCAGACGAGATCAGCATTTGACGCATGCTCGATACATCGTATTTCTTCTTGATTGGATCAGGCAGGGAAAGGATCATGATGTAATGGGTGGGTACGAGGGAGACAAAGGTGATGCGGAATTTTTCGACGGTAGCGAGAAAGTCCTCCGGCGAGAAACTGGATTCGTTGTATATACAGACCGGGGCAGACAAAAGAGTATAAGGAAATGAATAAAAGATCGAATTGACGTGACACATGGGCATAACCATGAGCGCTTTATCTGTGGGCCGCAATCCCACGTTGGCTATGTTCAAATAGTACATGCCCAGATAACTCTCGTGAGTTCTCACGACGCCTTTGGGCCTGCCGGTTGTCCCGGAGGTATACATGAAGGTCCACGGATCTTCGGCATCCACAACGACTTCGGGCTCTTCTGACGATGCCGACGCAAGCCACTCTTCATAGCCGACGTAACCGTTCGGTATGGGCTCCCCGGGTTCTCCCAGGTAAATGTAATTCCCGGCAGGGATGGGCAGTTTGTTCTTGATACCGTCGATCGTGTCCACCAAAGTCTTCTCGACGATCACGGCTTTGCAGTTGGAATCGTTGATGATGTATTCAATTTCTGGTCCGGCCAGCCGGAACATGAGCGGCACGCAGATCTGCCCGCCTTTAGCGCAACCGGCATAGATCTCCATCCACTCGACTCTGTTGAAAGCCAACACGGCAAAGCGGTCGCCGTGGCCGCATCCTATGTCGGTAAGCGCATTTCCGAGGCGGCAACTCCTCTCGTTCCATTCCTTGAATGTGAAGCTCTTCTTCTTGTCCTGACACCCAAGCTTATCCGGATAATGGACTGCATGCTGGCTCAAAACTGTTCCCATGTGGATCCACTTGCTGACCGTCATGAAAACCTCCTCAAAAAGCTAGTGCGCGAAACTCCGCCAATGGAGGGTCTCGCAAAAATATTTCGTGGCCCTTGGTGTAGAATGGACCGTTCGGACTTGTCGTTTGACACCCCGGAACAAAGGTAAGAATATCAGGATTCGAGAATTAAGGCCCGCGCTCCACTTCAATGGGTCTGGCCGGCTCGAATTCCCAGGCCGTGTTTATGCCGGGCTTCTTGTTCTCGATCGCGTCCAGGATTCGCTCAGGCGTCAACGGGTAATGGTTAAAATAGATTCCAAGGGCTTTGCTGACCGCGTTGCAGTATGCCTGGGCCGCTGACATCGCGATGGACATGCCGGCTTCTTTGGCCCCGTACGGACCACCTGGATCTATGGATTCCACGATGATCGGCTTGATATTGGGCATGTCCTTTATTATCGGGATCTTATATTCGAGCATTGTAGGATTCAAGAGGTGCCCCTGGCTCCAACGATGCTCCTCGGCGAGCATTCCACCCTGGCCTCCCATTGCAACTCCACCCTCAAACTGCCCTTCCACTACCAGAGGATTCAACGCGAATCCGCAGTCCTGAGCGCATGTGACATCAAGGGCTTTGACCTGGCCGGTTTCAGGGTCCACTTCAACCTCCGTAACCGTCGCACCGAACGAAAACGCCTGCGAGAGCTGGCCTCTAGGATTCGTAATCCACTCTCGTCGCTGGTCCACTTTTGGTGAAAATGCGCCTCGTCCCATTATCGGTCGGCCCATGATCAAAGCCTTGCGCACTACCTTGGCAATGGAAAGACCGGCACCGGGAGCGCCTTTGACATATATTTTTCCGTTCTTGGCCACCAGATCCGCGGGATCGGCCTCGAGCATGTCCGAAGCTAACTCGAAGAGCTGAGCCCTTGCATCTGCTGCAGCCGTCTTTACGGCATTGCCTCCGCCAAACGTGGAGATCATGGAATACGAGCCTGCATCAGTTGGAGTGACTTCCGTGTCCGCGGATATGAGCCGGATATCCTCGATAGGCAGTCCAAGCTCCTCAGCAGCGATCTGAACCAGCATGTTGTCGTTTCCCTGGCCGTTGTCCACAACCCCTGAAATCACAGTGGCCCCGCCATCTTCGTGAAACTTGATGAACGCCTGGGAACCGCCGCGAATTCCTAAGGGGAACCCGGTCTGCACAGAATTCAGACCCATGCCGATTCCGCGGTTAGGAGCAGGATCCCGGAATTTGTCAAGGAAATTGCTCTCAGCCGCTGTCTTTTCTATGCACTCCACGAGACCGCAACTCGCCACGTACGAACCGGTGGGAGTTGTTTCACCCGGTCGCCGCGCATTGCGGAGTCGGATTGTCACAGGGTCGATCCCCAATTCCTCGGCAATCATGTCCAGTTGCGTATCGATACCGCACGCAAACGATCTGCCGTGAATACGGATCATTCCTCTCACCGGCTTGTTCGTATAGATGCGATAGCCTCGGAATCGGACATTGTCCATACGGTACGTCTGCTCATGGCATAGGAACGGGACCGAAGTTGCGATGGGACCGGTACTGGAATATGCCCCGCCATCCAGATACGAAACGATGTCTCTTGCCAGAACTTTACCTGCTTTGTCCACGCCGGTCTTTATTGTGGTAATCATTGCATGACCCATGCGGGTGGCAATTGAGTTCTCCTCTCGGGAGTAAACCAGCTTGACCGGTCTTTGAGCCTTTATGCTGAGGAGGCAAGTAATGAATTCCGCAGGAAAAACGTCGGAACGGCCGCCAAAAGCACCGCCGATGGTGATCTTGCGCACGTTTACCTTGGAAAGGGGCAACTGTAGGGCATTCGACAAGGCCTTGGCCTTCGTATGCGGAGATGCATTCGGCATCCAGACTTCGATAGAACCGTCTGCGTGACAATTTGCCACCACCGCGTAAGGCTCGATCATGAAGTACGAGTCTTCTTCCGCGACAAACGTGTCTTCACGAACCAGTGCGCATTCTTTGAATGCCGCATCTACATCTGCCGACATCAATGTTAACGGCGACGTTGATGTTGCGGGATATTCATCATGAAGCAAAGCCGCGTCCGGGGCTAACGCGGAATAACAGTCAAAAACAGCGGGCAATTCTTCGTAATCGACCTGGATCAGGCTGAGCGCCTCCAGGGCGGTATCTTCATCGACAGCCGCTACGGCCGCGACCTCATCTCCAACGTATCGGACTTTGTCTACGCAGAGCAGTTGCTGGTCACGCGTGTATCTGAACACACCCCACTTTTCCCCTGCGGTATCCCTGCCCGTTACCACTGCGTGAACCCCACGAAGCTGCTGAGCCTTCGAGATATCAATGCTAAGTATCCGGGCGTGGGGATAAGGGCTGCGCAGTATCTTTCCCACGAGCATCTTGGGGAGAGCCAAATCCGCCGTGAAAATCGCCTCCCCCGTCACCTTCGACAGAGAGTCAACGCGCGGGATGCTTTTCCCTATGAGACTGTATTCGGACAAAATCCTCACCTCTGAACGGCAAGATGCCTGTCTTAACGTGCAAATGGTGTTACACTTGAAAAACGCGGCACTCAAGTGTTAGCTAATTACTTTGATTCATAAGTTCAGTCGCGCATTTTCACGGTGGGATTGCTTTCCCGCGGGAAGCGGGATTTCACTCCTTGCAATGACATTCCCGCTACCTGTCATTGCGAGCGTAGCGAAGCAAACTTTTCTTTCGTGCCAGGTTCCTTGGCTCACCGTATTTGCGAAATGATGCACTAAGCTTTCTCTCCCGTCTCCGTGTTATTTTGCCTCGCCACAGACCGAACTGCTTCAAGAATCTTTTTGTACCCAGTGCATCGGCAAAAATTGCCGGCCAGGGCAGTCTTGATCTCCTCATCCGTGGGGTGGGGGCTTCTATCCAGCAATGCTTTGGACGAGAGTATCATTCCAGGAGCGCAGAATCCGCATTGGACTGCCCCGTGGTCGATGAACGCTTGCTGAACAGGGTGGAGCTTCCCTTGAGAGGCAAGTCCCTCAATAGTCGTCACGGACGCGCCCTCGGCTTCAAGGGCCAGAGTGAGGCACGATCTGACCGGCGCTCCATCCAGGAGAACGGTACACGCACCGCACACGCCTTCTGAACAGCCTTCCTTGACGCCGGTGAAGCCGAGATCATCGCGAAGAACTTCCAGCAGCGTGCTGTTTGGGGTTACAGCAACGTCGATTTCATTGCCGTTGACCGTCATAGTAACGAGCTGTTTCTTCATCATAGACCTTCAATTACCGCGGACTGAGAGGCTTCTAAACCCAGCGCCTCTTCCACGGCCCGCCTGGCCATAACCGCGGCCATCTTGACTCTGTAGGTTTTGGAGGTGGCAGCATTCTCAACAACCACCCCTTCTGCGGTTCGCTGCGCGATCTCGCCGACTTCATGGGCCATTGCGCTATCCGGTTTTCTCCCTTTGACAATGGCTTCAGCCTCTTTGAGTACCAGAGGCGCCGGACCAAGAGCTGAAAGCACAAGACGGAAGTTTTCAACTCTTCCCCTGTCAATTATTGCCGCTGCGGCCGCGTTGACTAGGGGGAAATCAACCGCGGACCTGAGACTAAGACGTTGATAGGACCAAGAGATCGGTGCCCACGGGATGGGTATTCGTATCGCAGTCACAATCTCATCCGGAGCAAGGTTGAAAGGACTTTCCCCCTTGTTCGTGAAGAAGTCTGCCACCGGCAGCGTCCTTTGGCCGCCGCTCCCTGCAATAGAAAGTTGCGCGGACAAGGCCACCAGTGCAGGGACAGCATCACCCGAGCAGATGGAGTTGCACGATTCGGAGCCTTGAAGGGCGAGACACTCTTTCCCTCCTGTTCGGTGGCATTTTGTTTTGCCGGTCCGCCAGAAGAGCGACTGGTTATAGAGGATGCAGCGCGGTTGCAAGCATAGATTCCCCCCTAAGGTGCCTCGAAAACCCTGGATCCCGAGTGCACCTATGGATTCAACGGCCTTCACGAGGATAGCGAAGTGGGTGCGAACAGCCTCATTGTTCTTGATCTCAACCAGGGGGGTTGCCGCCTTTACGATCACGGCATCGGGTTTGACTTCAATCCCCTTAATCACTTTGATATTTCGTAAACTCACGAGGGCTGAGGGGGAAGTAAGGCGATGCTTGAGATTCACTATGAGATCGGTGCCGCCGGCAAGAACCGCTGCCTGCGTGCCAAGCTCCCCCTTGATTTTCAATGCTTGATCCAGACTGTGCGGCGCATGGTAGGCGAACGAAGGCAGGCGCATTTGTGCTCCTCGAATGTACGGCTTCAAGAGGGCATAGGACCGGTGACTAACAGCACGTAAAGCGTTCTCACGGAAGTTGATCAGGACTCTGTAATGAGCTTGACACGACTGTTCTTATCGGATTAACTGGTTACTAAGGATTGCTGTCCTTTCAGCCAACCCATCATAGGCACTCGGAAAAACACTGTCAACATCATTGTCCCAACGGAAGGAGAGCAGGCAGATGGATCTCTTCGGGAACATCAGGATACTATCCCTGGAACAAGCCACAGTCCTACCCTATCTCACCTACCGTCTGGCAATAGATGGTTGCCGCGTGATCCGGGTTGAGCACCCCATCTATGGCGACCCTAACAGGCTCGTCGGGGAACCGTTCCTTGATGGCGAGGAGCGGATGAATAGTTATTTTATGGCCATCAACGCAGGAAAGGAAGCCATCACCCTCAATCTGGCCGAACCAAGAGGCAAGGAGATATTGGCACGGCTTATACGCGAATTGAAAGTCGATATCTTTGCTACGAATCAACTCCCGAGGAATTACACCAAACTGGGCATAGACTACGAAACATTGAAGACGGTCAAAGAAGACCTGATCTGGCTTGGGATTACGGGTTTCGGTCCTGATAGCAACGAAGTCGCATACGATCCGATCCTTCAGGCACGTGGCGGACTCATGGAGTTGACCGGCGAGGCCGGAGGCACTCCGCAGGTGGTTGGAATCCCGCTGCCCGACATGGGGACCAGCGAGCACGCTTACGGACTTATCATGAAAGCGCTTTTCGTCAAAGCCATGACGGGCAAAGGAAGTCGCGTCGACATCTCTATGTTCGAAAGTACTACCTCTTGGCTGACGGTACCCATTACTATGACGTGTTCTTTTGGCAAGAAGATCTCCCGCCGAGGGAACACTCACGAATTCTTTGCTCCGGTGTCGGTGTATCCCACTTCCGACGGCTATGTTTATATTGCCGTGGGTAATGACAAACAGTTCCAGGCGTTCTCGTCCTTGCCCGAGTTCTCGTCCCTTGCCAAGGATTCGTACAGGAAGAATGCGGGCCGAATCGCTGATGTGGACCAAATTAACAAGATCATCTCTGAAGCTACCTGCGAAATGAACACAAACACACTTTTGGGGTTGATGAACAATATCGGCGTCGCAGCCTCCAAAATCAATACGGTAAAGGATGTGGCTCAGGACCCCCTGGTTTGCGGCAAGTTAATAAAGGCCAAGGATGAAAAGTCGGGCTTCGAACTCACTCTGGCTCCGCCACCCGTGTCGGGACCGTTCCTTGAAGCAAATCAGCGGAGGCTCTCGTTTCCCCCGCGCTTTGGCGAGCACAATGAAGCCATCTATGGCACAGAGCTGGGTATGGGAGCCAATGAACTGACTGCTCTGAGTGCCGACGGCGTCATCTAGGTTCTCGGTATTTAAGCGTCGGATGTGGAGAAGGTAGGGCGGCCTGTGGCCGTCGCTAATCTCGGGCTCCGGCGGGCACGGCCCGGCCTACTACGGATGTAAAGAGAACTTGAAGATTGGCGACTCTACCACGTTGCGGCAGCCCGCATTAAGGCTGGCACCTTGCCGGCCAATCGCTCTTTCTGGTGACCGGCAAGAAGTAGGCCCTACTGTTCGAATGATGCGGAATTTGTGAAACGCAGTGCTTAAGAAGCCAACGAAAACATTCCCTCTCCAAGGTAGGCAATCATGGGTGTAGCCAAATACATAAAGAATAACAAGGATGGCATCGAAGACGTGATCCTTCAGTCGGGGATCAAAGTGAAAACCAAATATGGCCCGAAAGATCTCGAAGAGATTGGCTTCGATTACGATCAAGATCTTGCGGACCCAGGCGAATACCCTTTTACCCGCGGAATTCATCCTGAAGGCTACCGCTCTCGCGCCTGGACAACCCGGCAATATTCGGGTTTCGGCACACCTAGCGAGACGAACGAGCGATTCAAGCTCCTGATTTCGCATGGGCAGACCGGACTTAATGTGGCCTTTGATCTGCCCACTCAGATGGGGTACGACTCGGATAATCCGATGGTAGAAGGCGAGGTTGGGCGGGTAGGTATGGCTGTGGACACACTGCGAGACTTCGAAGTCGCCTTCGCTGATATCCAACTGGACAGAATCGGATCCGGGCTAACCATCAACGCGGTCGCTTCGGTTATGCTGGCCATGTATCAGGCAATGGCCGAGAAACGAGGATTCGATGTTACCCGCATCAGCGCAACCCCCCAGAATGACATCCTTAAGGAAATGATAGGCCGCGGGGCTTGGATCTACCCGGTTGAGGACGCGGTACGTCTCATTGGCGACACCATAGAATATTCCATTACCACACTTCCGCGGTGCAATCCGGTCTCGGTTTGCGGTTATCACATTCGGGAATCGGGAGCCAATCCGGCCCAGGAGATCGGATTTGCCCTAGAGATAGCTGACACCTATATTGACGAAGCTCTGTCCCGCGGCCTTTCCGTGGACGACGTGGCACGGAGAATCACCTTCAATTTCAATATATTTGGCAACCTCTGGGAACAAGTCGCGAAATTCAGAGCTGCGCGCAAGCTTTGGGCCAAGAACCTGAAGGAAAAGTACGGCGCGAAAAGGCCGCAATCCATGCATCTGAGAGGACTATTCGGGGGAGGTGGATTCGGACTTACCAAAGCTCAGCCGGAAAACAACATCATACGTAGCTCGTATTATGCCCTCGCTGCGGCTCTGGCAGGGGCTCAGACCACGGCACTCTGTTCTTTTGATGAGGCTTTCACGATTCCCACCCCAAGGGCCGCGCTCTTGTCCCTACGAACCTGCGAATTGCTCATGGATGAGATCGGGCTGCGCGATACAGTGGATCCGCTGGCCGGGTCTTATTTTATCGAGACTCTCACCAAGCAGATGGAAGAGAAGATCGAGGACGAGCGTAAGAAGATTCGGGATGTGGGCGGGATGATAGAAGCAGTATCGAGCGGATTTGTGCAGAAACTGGTCGCCCAACAGGCCTACGATTGGGAACGGGGGCTTAAGAAGGGGGATTACATAAAGATCGGGGTGAACAAATACGTTGATGAGGACGAGCCAGACGTGGAACTCCATGAATACGACCCGGAAACCCAGGTGAAGCAGATCGACAGCCTTAAGCGCGTGAAGTCGGAACGTAGCGGCTCAGAGGTCCTGCGGACGCTGAAGGCGCTCGAGAGTGTTGCACGAGGAAAAAAGAACGTCATGCCCGCGCTCGTCGATTGCTGCAAGGCCTATTGCACGGTGGGCGAAATGGCGGACGTTTTCAGGCAGGTCTTTGGGGAATTCAGGGAACCGAGCATTTTTTGAAGTAAGGTGCGATTTAACCTGTTTATTTAGAGCGGGTAGGGCGGCCCATGACCGCCGCTGATTTCGAGCCCCTTCGCGTAGGGTTCGACCTGCCGGGTCTACGGTTAACGTCTGTCTCGTTCCCAGGCTCTGCCTCATAGGCGATTACTCAAAGCAACTTCGTTCCTCTTGAAGAGGTGCAGGAGGGGATGGCCATCAAAGTCCTCCTTTTGTAAAGGGGGATTTAGGGTTTTTTTTGAGGGGTTATCCCAAAATCCCCCCTATCCCCCCTTTACGAAAGGGGGACTTAGTATTCCGCGGGGTTAAGTTAGCGCCTATGAGGCTCTGCCTCGACTATGATAGTGAAATAAACGTAGTTTGCGGGCATAGTTCCGCGTACCGCGGGATTCTCAGGCGGTCCCGCGAGACGCGGGATTGGGAACCAAAAACCAATGGATTTTTATCGCTAACTCCAACAATTCCAAGGAGGAGGGCATGGGCCAAGTAGATAGGAATTCCGGGATCTTAAATCCGCAGGAGAAGTTTTCCACCGACGAGAGACGCTCTTATCAAGAAATGTTTTTTCAGCAAGTGATTGCGCACGCTTATGGCGCGGGAACGCCTCTGAAAGCAGCAATGGACGCCGAGGGGATCATGCCCTCGGACATGAGCACCATCGATGACCTGCAGAAAATCCCCATTACCAGAAAGAGGGATCTTTCGGACGCGCAGAAAATGAAGCCGCCGTTCGGAGGATTCCTGACTGTTTCCGCCTCCGATTTGGTCAGAATACACCAATCGCCCGGGCCGATTTACGATCCTGTGGGGAAGGTCTCCGATTACTGGCGTTGGAAGAGCGCTTTATACGCGGCTGGGTTCAGACCCGGAGATCTGGTTGTCAACACCTTCGCGTACCATCTGACGCCGGCGGGGCACATGTTTGAAGAAGGAGTTTCGGAACTCGGTGCCACAATCATCCCTACCGGTGTCGGGAATACGGAGGCACAGGTCGGAATTATGAAGGACCTCGGAGTGACCGGTTACATCGGGACGCCGAGCTTTCTTATGGCCATTTTTAAGAAGGCCGAAGAGATGGGCATCCGAGTGGCAGAGGAATTCAGTCTGGAAATCGGGTTCCTCTTGGCGGAAATGTTACCGGGATCGCTACGGAAGAGGTTAGTGGAGGATTACCATCTGATAGGGAGGCAGGCTTACGGCACCGCAGACGTGGGATGCGTGTCGTACGAGTGCCCGCAGGTAAACGGCATGCACATCCATCACGATGTCATAGTGGAGATCTGCGATCCGAACACAGGACAAGTGGTCCCGGATGGAGAGGCGGGCGAAGTCGTGGTCACCTGCAACAACAAGATCTACCCTCTGGTGCGATTCGGGACAGGGGACCTTTCCAGTCTCGTAGATAACCCTTGCCCGTGTGGGCGGACCGGCCCGCGCTTGACCCGCATTATGGGACGCGCCGATCAGCTCACCAAGGTGAAGGGAATGTTCGTCCATCCATCACAGGTTCAGAAGGTCGTCGAAAGCCATCCGGAAATAGTGCGAGCCAGGCTGCTGGTCGAGCGCCCGCAGGATAATGACATCATGACACTCGAAGTTGAACTCAAGCAGTCCCCTCGGGAGGGGCTCGTCGCTGCAATAGAGCAGACAATGCGGGAAGTCTTCAAACTGAAGGGGGCTGTCAGAATTGTTGATCCCGGCAAGCTGTCAGACGATCAGAAGGTGATTGTGGACGTCCGCAAGTGGGATTGATTGTTGGGAAAATTACAGCACGTGGAACGATGGATGAATCTGTTCCTGCTTTCGGGGGGCATGATCGGGCCAACCCAAGTCCGAATAATGATTCAAGTTTTTCCTGCCCGTCATCCCTCACACGTGGAAACGACAGGCAGGGAAACCATTTCGATGCTTTTGTACCGCGCACGGCGGTTCGTGGTTAACCTCAAGAGTGGCCGGGAGATGATGAGCTGCAGCTAGCTCCGATCCTCTTACCCGATGACGAGCTTGAAAATGCGGACAAGATCTTCTTAGTTTCCTGCGAGCCGCAAGCAGGGCAACGCGGCTCGTCTTCGTCCGAATGGAAGACCAGTTTTTCAAACTTGTTTCCACACTGGTTACAAGAAAATTCGTAGATGGGCATTTCGACTCCCCTCACATCAGCAGCTACAGCCACCGGCCGCGGAACTCTCCAGCTCCGCCGTTGGGCCAAACACGCTCGAGCGTATGTTGATGCCGCCTGATTCTTTGATCACTTTGAGGGCAAAAGGGTCAACAATAACAGTAAGCTCGTTAATCTCATAAGTCGAATCGCCTTCTCGGGGCTCATCCAGAGCCAAACCCATGCTGGGCCCCCCTCAACCGTAGCCGCCGAAGAATACACGAACAGCTTGCTTATCGCCCAATTTCGATTTGAAATAGTTGCGAGCCTCGTCCTCTATGTTAAACATGCTTCACCTCTTACACAGAATTTTTCGAGCAACCGGCATGACTGCATAATATTCATATATCCTCATGTGGTCAACCCCTTTGTGGGGAAAAACCTCTATTCAATTCTCACGCCATTCTTAATATGCCCACTTCTCTCCCCGGAAAGAAGACCTGAACATGCCAGTCTTCTACTTTCCGCCTCCCTTGAACAGCGGGCAAAACAGTGAGCCCGGAGGGCAGGGCGCAGGAGCGGCTGAGGTTTGAGGGGGTGTCTGTTGACCGGCCACCTGCCGGCAAACGGAATTCATTCATGCGCAGGAAGCGACCAAGCAAAGCGCAATAATACAAAGGATAATTGCTCGAATGGTTTGCATTACTAGACTATAGACCTCGTTCTACTTCCAGAGTTGGCGGTTTACGAATCGCACACGATTTTACTTTCGTGCGGTGAGAGCGGCTGAAACCAATGCTCCCACAGCTCTCTAAAACAACTCCTCGATATATTTCCGGAGCTTACTTAACTCGTCGGTCACCTGGGGAGGCCCGCTCGCTCCGTCGCGGTTACAGTGAGCAGAGACAGATTTCGGGTCTCTGTGCTTAATTCGGGTCGGTCCAAGGTATGGAAAAGGCGAGCCGCCGGAATTGACCAAGGCGCGTACGGTCTTTTCGAGCCTGGCGGTAATCTCATCCTCGCCCATGATTATGGATTCTCCCACCAAAATAACCGGGACGGATAATTTCTCGGCTGAGTGAATTGCTTCAATACGCTTAAGTAGCTTGTAATCCGCCTCTCTCTCAACATCGAATTCCTTTACCCGAAGCGGATATCTGCTCTTCAGAACGCTCAATAGGTCCTCCACGGTTTCGCAGTGAGGACAATCGTGTGCGGCAAAGAACACAATTCCAACCGTATTTCGGGCCATTTTGCCTTTGGCAGCGGCAGTGTCGACGGAACCCCAGTAAAGAATAGTGACCGTGAGGATCACTATCTCCGCGAAGCGGACCGTCGAGAACAAACGGGCTCGGTTCATGCCTTGAGGAGCTTCATTTTCACGGGAATCGGATAATAAGTGTTCACGTTTCGATGGGTCCTGAAGCCGCATGCCTCCCGCTGAATCAGAAGCCATCTGAGCGCGTCCTCTGCCTTGTCCACGAGACCGTTGTACTCGCGGATGGCACCATTAATAATCGAGGTGTCAAATTCCCGGCAACCGGCTGCGGAATCTCCGTGACAGCGGACCAATTCGTGCACGCGTTCTCGGGCCTCGCCGGCTTTTTCCAGGAGGTCTTCAAGCTTCAGGCCCTGACTTCCCAGGCCTTCGGCCATCTCTTTTATTATATCGATTTCCTGGGATCCCGAATCCCGGAACATTCCCATTTCAGATCTCCAGTTTTGGTTGATAGCATATCGAGTGGAGGTTGACAAGGTCTGGTTTTTAAGGTAGTTTCATTAACAATGTTTTGTGGAATTAGTAGGAAACATGATTTACTTTTCAATTTACTTGACTTTTTTCATGTAACCTACTATGTAAAGACAACTTTAAGCTACCGGACTCTCGGAGCTATCCGAGGAGGCGTCCTGATCGAAGCGAATCCCTTACCCCCCCAGTGAGGAGGTCCCCCATGTCTGGGAAGTATTTCGTTTTAGCCCGGGTTGTGCTGATCTCGGCTGCCCTTATCCTTTTATGCTTTGCTGTTCCCTCGGCACAAGCCTACCGAATTTGCACCTTCAAAGGTACGGTCATTGACAATGGCTGGCGCAGCATGACCGTCAAATCCGGCAGACAATGCGCAGAGGTCAATGTCGGCTGGCGGACGAAGTACATCCCGAACCATCGGCCTTGCATTGGTGAGCGCGTGGCCGTTGATTTTGTCCTCGAGGATGGGTACATGAAAGCCACCAAGGTCGTCAGCCTGTCCCCGCATCCGGCTTCAGTCCAATGCTATCCGCCGCCGCCTCCCAGCACGTCGGTATGCAGGACCGTAAGGGAAGAAACCAGCACTGTGACGCCCTGTACGCCACCCAGGGCCGTCTGTTCCACCAAGCCCCCTGCCTATGTCACCGAAAAAGCCTGGTCTCCCCACAGACGTGCCATTGCTCCGCCGAAAGTCACCAAGCCCGTTCCTGCTACCAAGAAGCACGCAGCCGTGCACAAAGAGGCGGTTAAGCCACCGATAACCAAGACCGCTCCTGAAGGGAAAGAAGCGGCCAAAGAGCAACCTCCGGCAGAAGAACAAAAGTACAAGACCTTGAACGGAGAAGTCGTGGCCTCTTCACCAAAGAGCCTCTCCATAAGGTCCACAGAGGAGGGGGAGGCCGCTGAAGTGGTAAATATTCGTGTAGGATTGAAGACCAAATTCATACCGTTCCGGCGACCCGCGGTCGGCGAAAAAGTCAAGGTCGAATATCGACAGGAGAATGGCGAGAAGTTCGGGTACACTGTTCAGGTAATCCAGTAAAAGACCCTCCCTCTCAAAATTATTGACGAGGCGTGCTCCATGTCGAATGGGCCGCCTCTTTTTTTTGTTCATCTAGTTGCCGATGGGGTCTGAAGAGGATCTCTCTGCTGGGTATACTCACTCGGTCGGAGATGGTCCAAACGTCATCGAATTCGGGGCGTTTCTCGATTCGACCGCCGGGTAGCCTCACATTACACATCAGAATCAGGATTGTTCTTCGTTTCCCTTGTGCATGCCCAGATCGCGCCTAAGCTTGTTCAGGAACGATTTGTACAACGTTTCCAACTCACCGGAGTCTTCCGTGGAGGATCGCTCGTAACCGACGAGAACAAAGTAGATAGCGCGGTCGAAAAACAGCGCGGTTCGGTTGTTCAACGCGATGATCGAACGCACATCAAATGGTTGGCCTGCAAAATTGCTCTCCTGGAAGAAAAGCCAGATGTGTCGTTTCAGCAGAATAAGTAGCCGCACTATTGCAGAACAGCTAAAGCCTTCCTCGCAACTTCGGATGCCAAGCTGAACATATCGGTCGGCGATAGTTTCCACTGCTGTCTTCCGGTCAATGTTATTCTTGAATTCCGAAACGATGCCGTCCGCGAGTTCCTCCACCATCTCCTTCCCGAGCAGCGTTTGGGAGAGGATCTCACGCCGCTGGAAAGCATCTTCCAAAAAAGCATCTTTGATCTGCTCATGGAACCTTTGTATGAACTTTGCGAATTCCAGCTCAAAAGTTCGTCCGTCCATGAATGCCTCCTAGTCTCGGAACAGACCGGGGTGACGGTAATCCGATCAGGCTGTATCGATGATCGTTATGTTCTTGTGTACCCGGGGCCTATCAAGATTAACTTCAGGGTTGCCGCTTGTCAACTTGAGATGCGCTCAGCGAGCAAGCATCCACTCCTAGCAATCATAATCTTTTCCCATCCGTAACCGTCAGTTGCTGATCGACCCCCCTCGATCATTCCCAGTTGAAGGGGTTACTAAGACAAAAGTCCGGAACGCCCGATTTTCCCGAATCCATCTCCTGTACGAAAACGTTCTCGAAGCCCAATTCCCAGGCAATATCCACGGCCCTTTCGTATTCTTCTCCGGTGATCGTCCTATCTAGCGGAGGAAAGCTTTCACTCTTGTGCAATGGAGAATATTGGGCCATCAGAGAGAGTGTGACCGTCAGTGGAAAGTTCTCGCGCACCCATATCAGCGTTTCTTCTGTCGCTGAGAGGTTTCCCGGGAGGACGAGATGTCTCAAAATCAAGCCGCTCGTGGCCTGGCCTTTCAGGTCAACTACGAGGTTACCTACCTGTCGATGCATCGCCAGTACTGCAAGCCGCGCCTTTTCAACATAATCGGCCGCGTCTGAGTATTTCAGCGCTTGTCTGTTGGAGGCGTATTTCAGATCGGGGAGATAAATGTCCACAATACCATCAAGTAAATCCAGAGTTTGGATCGACTCATATCCGTTCGTGTTATAAACCACCGGCAGCCGCATCCCTTGTTCTACAGCTATGGCGAGAGCCTTGAGCAGACCGGGCAGGTGATGCGTCGGTGAAACAGGCTCTATAGTGGAGCACCCCCCATTTGCCAAGTCTAGAATTCGGAGCGCCAATTCATCCGGACTCATGATACAACCGAGGTCGCCCTGGCTGATCTGATGGTTTTGACAATAGACGCAGCGAAGATTGCAGCGGCTAAAGAAAATCGTGCCTGCGCCACCTGGCCCGGTAAGAGGAGGCTCTTCTCCGAAATGGGGCAGGATAGCAGCGACAGACGGCTCGGGACCCGCTCCGCAATAACCTGTTTCACCGGAAGTTCGATCTACTCCGCATGCGCGTGGGCAAAGCCTGCATGGAGAGGACAGTTTTTCGGCTTCTTTGGCTCTGAAAAATATCTCATCAGGTTTCAACAACGGGGACATGCTTTTATTGTCTGCCTGATCGGTTTTCTCACAAGGAGATTCGAAAGATACTCTTGTTCATAGTATCCGAGAAGACGCATGGATTGACAAGTAACTGAAACGAAAACAATCTTGATAGAAATGCAACGCGTGAGTTACAGTTGTGAGCGCTTTGCCCAAATTCTCGTCGCTCGAGGTGGAACGTCTTATGAGAATGTCCAAACTTTTGATTCCGACCTTGAAAGAGGACCCGTCAGATGCGGAAGTGGTGAGCCACAAGCTTATGGTGCGTGCTGGGATGATCCGAAAGCTTACTACCGGAATATACTCGTACTTGCCGCTTGGATATCGATCTTTGAGGAAGTTGGAACAGATAGTACGGGAAGAGATGGATGCAGCAGGGGCTCAAGAGGTCTTTCTCCCCATGGTCCAGCCCGCGGAACTTTGGAAGGAATCCGGCCGCTGGGACCTTTACGGAAGTGAGCTGCTCAGGTTCAAGGATAGACACGACCACGAATGTTGCCTCGGTCCCACCCACGAGGAGGTGATTACCGATCTCGTTCGTCGAGATGTGCGATCTTATCGCGATCTCCCCCTAAATCTTTACCAGATCCAGACCAAATTCCGAGATGAAATACGACCGCGCTTCGGGCTGATGCGCGGCCGAGAATTTATGATGAAGGACGGGTACTCATTCGACGCGACTGAAGAGGGGGCTGAAGAATCGTACCGCCTCATGTGGCAAGCCTATCGGAAGATCTTCGAGCGATGCGGCCTGGGCTTTCGCGCTGTGGAGGCCGATTCCGGCCCCATTGGAGGAAGCTTTTCTCACGAGTTTATGGTCCTGGCAAACACTGGGGAAGACACCATTGTCTCGTGCGATTCCTGCGACTACGCGGCCAATATGGAAAAAGCGGAGATGCGGCCGTGCGATGCTGTCGAGGCTAAAAGCGGTGCCACACCGAGAAAAGTGGAGACGCCCGGCATGAGCACAATTGAGGAAGTTTCTCGATTTCTGAGTGTACAGCCTCAGGCTCTGATCAAGACCTTGATTCTGCGGTCGGACAAAGGGCCCGTCGCAGTCCTTGTACGCGGAGATCATGATCTGAACGAAATCAAGGTGAAGAATTTTCTCAAGGCAACCGAACTGGATTTGGCGGACGAACGAACCATAGAGGCCGTAACTGGTGGGCCGCTTGGATTCTCCGGTCCGGTAGGATTGCAGAACGTGACTATTCTTGCGGACTATGCGATCCGTTGTATGAGTTCGGCAGTAGTCGGCGCGAATGCAAAGGATGCCCATCTTGTAGATGTGAATCCTCAGTCCGATTTCCGTACGGACCACTATGGAGACTTTCGGGCTGCCGCGGCAGGCGACCCGTGTCCCAGATGTAACGGGAAGTTGATCCTTTCCAAGGGGATAGAGGTCGGTCACGTGTTCAAGCTCGGAGTAAAATACTCGGAGGCAATGAACGCCCGGTTCCTCGACGCGGAAGGCCAGGAAAAGCCCATGATCATGGGTTGCTACGGAATAGGTGTGAGCAGGACAATCGCCGCGGCGATAGAGCAAAATCACGATGCCGACGGAATTATTTTCCCGCCGGCACTGGCCCCCTTCACAGCGATAGTTACTCCGGTTGGCGCGAAAAGCACTGAAATAGAGGAGGCCGCTGAACGTGTATACGGCGACTTGTGGAATAATTCGATTGACGCTCTTTTGGATGACAGGGATGAGAGGCCGGGTGTCAAATTCAAGGATGCAGATCTTGTAGGGATACCTTTTAGGGTTACCATAGGGAAGAAAGCTCTTGCCCAGGGGAAGGTAGAACTAAGAGATCGGAAAACCAAAGAAGTAAAACTGGTCGAGATTTCGGAAGTAGTTAAAGCGGTAAGAAAGGGACTGGAGGAGTGGAGCGCGGAACCTTCTTCCATCGAAGCGTAGCGTTGTGAAAGAAGTCAGCCCCGATCCGCTGTAAATGCTTCGAGAGGAATGTCTCGTAAGCTATTGATGACTTCTATGCTGAGACCGCTCTCACGACTGAGGATCTCGGGTATTCTCTTCCGGGTCGCCATAACGCGCTCAATTTCTGCCTGGCTCAACCCCATTTGATCCATTCGATATTCGAGCACCGATAAAGGATCAGGCGACTCAATGCGGTGGTGCATTTTTTCATAAGCCCCTGTCAAAGCAAGGAGAATTTCTAATTCATCCGATTGTGGAGAATCCACTGGAGTCCCCCAGAGTTCATCGATGCGGGCCATAGCTGTTTCGTATTCTTCTTCGTTGTGAATAGGCTTGATTTCCATGACTAAAGGCTCTCTCTTTGACGGCTAGATCTTGGCGGCATCTATCCTATCATAATCCTTGTGGTAACCGACCCAACGGATCAGGACAATCTGCCGGAGATAATCAATGACAGCTATCAGCCGGTAATTGTTGCCGCCGAGATTGAAAACCACCCGGTTGCCCGGAAGGAAATCCGCTGTTTTGTGCCTCAGCTTGATATCCGATGGGGTCCTCCATTCTGCATTCTCAGTGTCCTCGAGCCAAGCTGGAAACGTTCTCCTGGCTTTCGCATCTCCAAGGGCTATAAACTCAAGGATTTTCTTTCTCTGACGAACTTCCATGCGACATGAAGCACTATTTAAGAGTCCGCACTGGCCTTGTCGAATTACAGACCTGGGGGAATACCGCTACCCAAGCCTCTTAGGACGTCAAAGTTATCAAATCACTGCCCGTCATAGTAAGTGTAAGGATTGCCGGTGTAGCCTCTTTGCTGAGGCTGCTGATAATTGCCTTGATAATATCCGCCGTAATTACCGCCGTATCCGTAATATGCGTAAGGATTCCCGTACCCGTAGTTTGCATACGGATATTGGTACCCGTATGACGGCGGTGGAGTAGACGGGGACCATGCATTAGGATATTGATTCATGGGGGCTGACCATTTTATGGGGTCCCGCGCGAACGCCGACACGCAGACTAGAAGTGCCGGAATCATCATGATAGCGACGAACCTAAACCTAGTTTTCACAGAGGGCCTCCTCATTGGATCAGATTTCCCCGCTCTCAAGCATACCTTCTTATAGGTGGAGAATTCAAGAGGAAACGAGGCAGATGCCTTTGTCGGCACTGGAAATCCTCGGTAAGTCGCCTTATAGTAGGGGGCATGCCCCCTTCACGCAAGCCCGCAAAGAATAGCCGCAAGTTGAAGCGCCCCAAAACCCCAACTGAGAGAGTTGGCCCCTTCATTGAAACGAAGGGCCGGGCCGGACATTCCTTCATTCGTAATTTGGCGATGGGATTGTTCGTCTGTTTTGTATTCTTTGCCGCGCTCGAAGGAGCCTTGCGCGTTGTGGGGTGGCCTTCCCGCGATCCTGGCAAAGATCCGTTCGTGGGGTTTTCTGCATTACAGCCTCTATTCGTGGTGAAGAACGGAATCGCATCCACAGCACAGGCGAAACTCCGATTCTTCAACGAAGCTTCATTTCCGGTTAAGAAGGGCCCCAACACGACCAGGGTTTTCTGCTTTGGGGGCTCAACCACTTACGGACACCCGTTTGACGGAAGAACAGCCTTTCCACTATGGCTTCAAGATCTGCTCGCTGCATCCTGCCCGGAAAAACACTTTGAGGTCATCAATGCGGGAGGCGTGTCATACGCATCTTACCGGATCGTGCCTCTCGTTCGCGAAGCGCTTCAATACAACCCTGATCTGATAATCATCTCCGATGCCCACAATGAATTTCTCGAGCGCAGGACTTATTCGACCCTGTTTCGTCAAGGAAGAAGCTTGATCGCCGTACGGTCGTTGCTGGAGCGGCTACACATTTATCAAGGGCTGAAAAAAATTCTTGAACCAACGCTCAGTAGGGTTGTTGCCCAGCCGGGGAACCGGGCTGCGCCAAAGACTTTAGGCACCGGCGCTCGGCAGTCAACTGCGGAATCAGTCCGTGACCGGCAGACCGGAAAGCCGATCTTGCACGGTGAAGTAACCGCTATTCTGGATCACAGCGCAGGACTGGACCTGTACCACAGGGATGAAGAATTCTCCAAAGCAGTAGTTCGGCATTTCACTCATAACTTGCGGGCCATGATTGCCCTCTGTCGAAATGCCGGCGTCCCGGTCATCATGGTTCAGCCGGTTTCCAATCTCAAGGATTTCTCCCCTTTTAAGTCGGAACATAGCCCTGAGTTGACTGCCTCGGACAAGGCCAAGTACAAGGCACAATTGGACCGGGCCGGAAAACTCTTGCAGGAGTCTCGATATGAAGAATCTCTTAATCTCATCGAGAAGGCACTCAGCAAGGACCCACTATATGCGAAAGCTTATTACTACAAGGGCAAGGCCCTGTTAGGACTCAGACGTTACCCCGAAGCCCGAGAGAGTTTCATCAAGGCAAGAGATCTGGATGTCTGCCCACTGAGGGCCATTTCGTCTCTGGAACAGAAGTTTGATGAGGTCGCTGCGGAGGAAAAGGTGACACTCGTTCCTCTCCGGGACAAGCTCGAGCAAAAACTGGCCGAGACTGGGGACAAGGCAGGCATTCCGGGGAACGAGAGCTTATTGGATCACGTTCATCTAACGATCGAAGTGCACCAATGGCTGGCCGAAATGCTCTTCGACAAGATGGTGAGAATGGGCCTGGCGCACCCTTCTCGGAAGCTGGCTTCAGCGGACCGGCAGGCGCTCTACGACAAAGCTATTAGATCCCTTAACGCAGATTTCTTTGTCGCTAAAGACATGAATCTTGCTAAGACTCTCAAATGGGCCGGCAAGAAGAAAGAGGCTCGGAAAGCCCTGGCAAGAGCCGCCGACAAGATGGACGACAACCCGGAGATTCACAAGCTTCTCGGAAGTTATCTACTGGATGATGGGGCCTATGAGAAAGCACTCAAGGAATACCACCGAGCAGTCCAGCTTTCGGGAGACGATCCAAAGATGCTGTTTTCTTTGGCTACAGCTTGTTTCCAGGCGGGGTCTAAGGCGGAGGCCGTCTCAATCTATCGGAAGCTTGTGGACCAAAATGGTAACATGCCGGAAGCCTACGGCAATTTAGCCGGAATTTACCTGGAGGACGGAAAAGTTGAAGAGGCCCTGAACGTGCTCAAACGCAGCATGAAAAAAAGTCCCAACTCACCGGTGCTATTGGGCCAGTACGGATTGGCTTTGGCCATGTCCCAAAGGGTCTCGGAGGGAATCCCCTGGATGCTCAAGGCCATCCAGGCAGAACCGGGAGATCCGACGCTTTTTTATAATCTTGCGGGAATGTATTCCCTTTCGGGGAAGGCGGCGGATGCGCTGCACTATCTTGATCTAGCGGTTCAAAAGGGATACCGTAATCCTGAAAAAGTGGCCAACGATCCGGTCTTCCAATCGATCAGGGATCTCCCAGGATTCAAGAAAATCCTCAACCGGCTGCGGTGACAGAGCTGGTACCCGTGCGCTTTTTTGAACCATATAGTTTATCTCGCCATCACAGGAACCCAAAGGTCCCCAGGCTGAGAGAATTGACATCTGCCTGGCTAAGAATTCACTTACCGGCAGGCTTTCCAACCGGCCTTTTTCCTAATTTGGCTGACGGCAGGCTGGAAGAAACTGTCTCAAAACTATTTTGATGGCCAGAATCGTGCCACGATGGCAGCCCGGCGCTAAAGCACCGGTCTACTTTCTATCGCCCCGATGGGGCTCAAACGCAAGCGTCCCGGAGGGACGAGGGACAGTAGCCCGGTAATTCATTGCCGGGAAAGAGGGGCATCGTGCCACGAATCTCGCCCATACCTCCATTTTGAGACAGTTCCGGAAAGCCTGCCCCACAGGTTTAATGACATTTTCCCGCTGAAAACTGCATGCTTACCTGACCTTCAGCAAAAAAACTTGTGAAGCCTGGTAGCCCATGATATTTTATAAGATTCATTAGCCTTTTCGACGCCGGAGCGGCGAGAAATGCTCACGCGGCAGAAACCGACTAGAGGCAACGCCGGGTAATCAGTATGGCAAAGAAACTTTTCGGCACGGACGGTGTAAGAGGTGTGGCCAATCTTGAACCAATGACAGCCGAGACCGCTCTCAGCCTGGGACGGGCCTTAGCTTACACCACGCTTACTCAGCCGGGGAAAAGACAAAAGGTACTGGTCGGAAAGGATACCAGGGTATCGTGCTACATGTTGGAGACGGCACTTGCTTCAGGTATCTGCTCAATGGGAGTAGATGTCCTCCTCGTGGGCCCCATGCCGACTCCGGGGATCGCGTTCCTCACCACCAACATGAGATGCGCCGCGGGCGCGGTGATTTCTGCTTCGCATAATCCTTTTCAGGACAACGGAATCAAATTCTTTTCAGGGGACGGATTTAAACTGTCTGATGAGCTTGAAGAGGAAATCGAACGCTTGATCTGTTCTGATGACATTTACAAGATTCGCCCCACCGCCGGGAACATAGGAAAAGTTACCCGCATTGAGGGTGCGCTGGGGCGGTACGTGGTCTTTCTCAAGAAAACTTTTCCACGCAGCTTAACCCTCGACGGTTTTCGCATAGTCTTGGACTGCGCTAACGGAGCAGCCTACAGGGCCGCTCCGTTGGTTTTTGAAGAGCTGGGGGCAGAGGTCACGGCACTTGGTATCTACCCTGACGGACATAACATCAACGCTCTTTGCGGCTCTCTACATCCTGAGATGGTTTGTCAGGAGGTGCGACGGACAGGAGCCCAAATAGGCGTGGCGCTGGACGGCGATGCCGATCGTGTAATCTTCGCCGACGAAAAGGGCAACGAGGTAAACGGCGATCAGATCATGGGCATTGTGGCCTGGGACATGATGAAAAGACGGGAGCTCAAACGAAACACGGTTGCAGCCACAGTCATGAGCAATATCGGGCTTGAGGTCGCTTTGGAAGAATTGGGTGTCTCCGTCGTTCGGACCCCTGTGGGAGACCGCTATGTGGTCGAACGCATGAGGGCTGAAGGTTTTAATTTTGGAGGAGAACAATCGGGACATCTCATATTTCTGGATCACAACACCTCCGGTGACGGCATCTTGTCTGCCCTTCAAGTCATGAGGGTCATGATAGAGACGGGCAAGCCTTTGTCGGAGTTGGCGGCAAGGGTTAAACTCTATCCTCAGATCTTGAAGAATGTTGAGGTTGGCGTTAAGAGAGATCTGGAAGATATCCCTGAAATTCGCGGAGTTATGGAGGAAGCTAGTGAGCGCCTGCGTAAGAACCGTGGGCGACTGCTTGTGCGCTATTCCGGGACTCAACTTCTGTGCCGGGTAATGGCGGAAGGACAAGACGAAGAAGAAGTGAGGCTGGTAGTAGAAATGGTGGCCGATGCAATCTCCAGGAATTTGTGACCTCAAAGGCAGGGCTGTCGAGATCGCCCGCCAGGTCCTTGAGGTGGAAATCGAGGGCATCCGATCTGTCATGGAGCGATTGGATGAGAGATTCGATGCCTGCGTGGATATGCTCTACTCACTGCGTGGCAGGATCATCATCACCGGAGTGGGCAAATCGGGCATTGTGGGGCGTAAGATATCCGCTACTCTCACCAGCACAGGATCGCCTGCCATTTTTCTTCATCCGCTGGAAGGCCTTCACGGTGATGTAGGGATCGTGGGACGGGATGATGTGTTGCTGGCAATTTCCAACAGTGGTGAGACGGCTGAGATAACGTCCCTGGCGGCCACCATAAGAAAAAGAGGAGCGCGAATCATCGCCATTACCGGGCGGACTTCGTCAACATTGGCCCGCATGGCGGACTTAGTTCTGGATTGCAGAGTACCGCGTGAAGCATGCCCGTTGAACATGGCCCCCACTGCAAGCACCACCGCGACTCTCTCTCTCGGTGACGCACTTGCCGTTGCTCTGATGGTTCGAAAGGATTTTCGCAGAGAAGACTTCCTGAGCCATCATCCGGCAGGAAGCCTTGGCGAGAGGCTGAATCTCAAAGTCAGGGACATTATGTTGGATCGGTTGGCGATTCCGGAGGTGGGAGCAGAAGCCTCCTTAAGTGAGATCCTTTCAAGCATCAACATGCAAAATTTGGGCTTTACTCTGGTTGCAGCGGGAGATCGTTTGTTGGGGATTATCACCGATGGTGACCTGCGACGAGCCCTTGAGAAGGGGGCAGGAATTTATGAATGCCGGGCACGCGATCTCATGACCCGTGATCCCCTGACCATACAGCACGATAGAACAGCCGCGGAGGCTTTGGAAATCATGGAGGAGAAATTGATTACCGGGCTCGCTGTCCTGGACGGGGAGAATCGACTAACAGGCATTATTCACCTGCACGACCTTCTCGGACGAGGACAAGTTCGTTTTGCTCCGTGATGGTGCCGGCGATGTGAGTAGCGCTATGCATAGAGAGATGGACCAATATCAATCATCACGACTTCCCTGCCGCGTTGGGGAGTGTCTAGAGGAATATAAGCTTATAACTGATCGAGGATCGCCGCGTATCGTGATGGAAAGCGTTGATGGAGGACAGTCATGAAGTTGAAAAAAGAAGACCTGGAGTATTTCCAGGGAATACTTCAGAAGCAATTGGACGAACTCGTGAAGGGGGCAGGAAAAACCGTAGATGAGATGACAGAGGCCGAAGGCAAGGAGTCTTTTCCTGATCCTACCGATCGAGCGTCTATGGAATCGGATAGGAATTTCGAGCTGCGGATCCGCGATAGGGAACGCAAGCTGATCAACAAGATAAGGACTGCCCTGGAGAAAATCGAGGACGGGACGTTCGGGTTTTGCGAGGTGTGTGGAGAACCGATCGATTTCAAACGGCTTGAAGCAAGGCCCGTCACTACCCATTGCATTGATTGCAAAACCTCGGAAGAAGAAGAGGAAAAGATCAGAAAAATTTAGGCAGATGCAACTGGGGGGCAAAGGTCATTATGCAACATGGACCGGTCGACCATATCTTTTTTCATGCCGAACGGACAATTGATCTCGAATTATTTGGCACGCAAGCATAGAAATGTATGTCCCTCCGGTCAACCGTCTGATATACCGGGAAAAACGGGAAGGCATTCGAACAAATTAGACGATAGGCAGTGGGTGGAGGCCCAAGATACAATTCGACATCAATTCCATCGGTTGATCATGATGGCTTTGCAGACCCAAGGATCAGCGTGATTCCTCCTGACAGCCGGGTAAGTCAATTTAGTAATGAATGGCGTTTCCACAAGAAAAACAAGAGAATTGCCCCCGCGATTGTTGAAAAAAAATATAGTATGCGTTATGATTAAATCGGGAGTAAAAAAATCACGAACAAAAGGATGCAATAAATGAAAAGGGGCAAGGAACGGGTAGAAATGCTCAGAGCAGGCGTTGGGCTGCCCCGAGAAAGACTTGTCGATCCCATTGTGGGAAAGAAAACACTTGGATACGAATCGCGAACGCCGCTGCTTATGCGGGAGTTTGCCTGTAAGTGCGATATTTCGCAGAATACGACACCTGAAAGAGCTGCTGAGAACGATACGCCTCCGATCGATGAGGGGCTTGAAACAGCGACAACCGAGAAGGTAATGCATGTGTGCTTTGGCGTTCTTTCAAATCGAAAGATTCCCCGACTAGCCAATAAGAAAGTAAGACTCGAAGGAAGGGTTCCGAAAATACTTGTTCTTAGAACTCGCCAGATTGAAATCACAGAAGAACCGGAGTCGGTCGAAGAGCCTGCACCTGCGGCTGTCGCGGAACCGCAAACAGAACCCGAACCCATCGAAGAGCCGCTTGCAGTGCCCGTTGTGAAGGTGGTCCCAACGCCGAAAAGGCCGCGAGCACGAACCCCAAAAGTCGACAGAGATGCGGCAACTGCGGCTTCCGCACAGAAGCCGTTGAAAGTTATCCGCCGACGCCGGGAGCAGTCCCCCATAGTATTTGAGACCATGCCCAAGTCCTTTCCAAAGGCCATGCTCGAAGGGGTCGACTTCGAAGCGGAAGAGAATAACCACCGGCATATTGATTGATATCGTCCGGAGATCGTTTGGTGTGCCGCCAACTTAGGCCGAAGGCTTCGGTGCTAAGCGTTACTGCGGCACTGCCGGAATTTTCCATAAGCCCCAATATATTCAAGGACGTGCATTGAGTCTACCGAGTATCCCTGAACCAGCCAGGGTCGTCGTCAGCGCTCTTACTCCGGACCGACAAGTGCTGGATGCTGCAAAATCGTTGCTCGTACAGGAGTTAGGTCCCGTAGACGCGGAGATAGGACCGCTGGCTTTTAATTATACTTCTTACTACGACCACGAAATGGGGTCTGGCATCCTCAGGTGGCTCTGGTCCTTCCTATATCTCGTGGAACGGGACGAACTTGTCAAAATCAAGTGCTTGACTAACAGTATAGAAAAAGCCTATACCGTTGAGGGCAAGAGAAGGTTTAATCTCGATCCCGGGTTGTTGACTTTGGGAAATTTCGTCCTTGCAACCGGCAAGAATAATGCCCACAGAATTTACCTGGGGAAAGGGATTTTTGCAGACCTCACGCTGGTTTTTAAGGCAGGTTCGTATCGGCCCCTCGAATGGACATATCCCGATTACTCGGATTCGGAATTAGTAGCAATTCTCAACGGGCTCAGAGAGAGTTATAAATGCAAGCTGGCGGAACAGGCGTCACAAACGGCGCGGTAAGAAGCATGACCGGCTTCGGTCGGGGGAGGGATTCTGTCGGTAACGTGGAAATCGCGACCGAAGTTCGGTCTGTGAACCATCGTTTTTTGGACATTTCCCTGAGAGTGCCTCGAATCTATAGCGGCTTTGAACCTGAGATACGCAAGATTGTCGCTCAAAGTGTGGATCGAGGCAAGTTCGATGTAGTAATCAATAGGACTGGGGGCAAGGGCGGCCTGATGGACGTGATGGTAGATCAGTCCCTCGCAGAGGGTTATTATAAATGCCTCTTGCAGTTGAAAGAAAAGTTCGGACTACCCGGTGAAATAAGCCTTTCCGAGATGTTGACTCTTAAAGAAATAGTTGTCCCCCTCGAAAGGGAAGAAGGCATCGAGCAAGAATGGCCGACAGTAGAGAACAGCCTGCGACAGGCGCTTTCCGCGTTGGACGAGATGAGAAAGGCAGAGGGGTCCGCTCTTTGGAGGGATATCGAAGCCAGGCTAATTGCCATTCGTGACATGGTCGGCAGCATCAGGCCGATAGTGAATCAGGTTACTGTGGCAGCGAAGGAAAAACTTGAGAAGAGGGTACAGGAACTGACCGGAGGCGTGGAACTGGATCGAGATCGAATCCTCCAAGAGGTGGCCATCATTGCCGATCGCTCTGACGTTACCGAGGAGCTCACGCGCCTTGAAAGCCATGTACGCCAGTTCGTTGACTTTGGTGCGGAAGGATCACCGCTCGGAAGAAAACTGGATTTTCTTCTGCAGGAACTTCACAGAGAGGTTAATACGCTGGGCTCCAAATCCGCGTCGACGGATGTGGCAACCTATGTAGTCAACATCAAGGCAGAGTTGGAAAAAATCAGGGAACAGACCCAAAATATTGAATGATGAGAGATATCAAAAATGGCACGAGTCACCGTTGAAGATTGTCTGGAAAAGGTGGAGAATCGGTTCGCTCTGGTTGTTCTCGCCTCCAAGCGAACTAAGGAGTTGAAGAGAGGCGCCCCTCTGTTGGTTCATGAAAGAGACAACAGAGAAGTGGTCATGGCGCTGAGGGAGATTGCAAAGGGCAAGGTCGGAGGCCGATTACCCACTCCGGATGAAATTGAAGAGAAAGACAGTCTGGTCGTGGACAAGAAATCGGATTGAAGAGGAAGCAACCGGCTAGGTCGGGCCCCGCGATCATTTATGGCGTCCATCCTGTCGTAGAAACATTAAAGGCCGGCCGAAGACAGATTCAAGAGATATATCTGGCGAGGGATTCGTTTCCTCAGTTGAATCTGAACGCGCAACTCGAGGCTTCGCAGATTCCCCTGGTGAGGGTTTCCGGCAACGAGTTGCTCTCTATAGCCGGTTCCCCTAATCATCAGGGGCTTGCCGCTCGGGTAGGTTCCTTTCCGTATGTCGAATTCTCGGACATTGTGTCAACGTTGGCCCTCGAGCAGCGCCCAATACTCGTTCTGGATGCAATCCAGGATCCCGCGAATCTGGGAAGCATCTTGCGCAGCGCCGAATGCCTCGGTGCTGCTGCTGTAATCCTGAGCAAAGATCGTTCCGTAGCTGTAACACCCGCCGTGGAAAAAACATCCGCAGGCGCTGCGGCGCATGTGCCGGTTGCCAAGGTAGTTAACCTGGTACGCGCGATAGAACAGCTCAAAGAATCAGGGTGTTGGGTATACGGAACGGATTCCGAGGCAAAATCGGTTTGTTTCACAACCGATCTGACTGGAAGGCTTGCATTTGTGCTGGGCTCCGAGGGAAAAGGTGCCCGGCGTCTCGTTCGTGAGAAATGCGACGCCATGGTTTCCATACCGATGACGGGCTCAATCAGCTCTCTCAACGTTTCACAAGCCGCGGCTATTCTTTTGGCAGAAGCGCTTCGTCAGCGGATGAAGGTGGGCCGTTGAGCCGGTTTTCTCTATAGATCGGTACTTATCCGTTCTTGGAATCACTTTTGTAGTGGGTCTCGAAAGATTTGTCGTCATAAGTAATGCGTGTCGGCACTTGCTTGGATTGGTGGGACAGGCTTCCAGCCTGTCGCTAATGGACGGGCAGCCCCGCGTTCCGCGGGGCATCCCCACTGCAACCCCGCGTTCCGCACGGGACATCGCCACCAAAGCCACATTCTTTTCTGTGACTGCTTTCGAGAATCTCTATGACCTGGAAAGAGGCTCATGCAGGTATTGTTTGATCCGTTGCCTTCGCTTCCTCTTTTTTCACTGGATTCGGAATTGGTGATCCGCATGGGAGAGGACCGACCTCCTGAAATCTACGTCGAGGAAGGACTTCCCAGACCCGATCGCCACCTCTTGCTTGGAATTGCCCAGTCCGTCCTTCTGGCACTGGAGGAATTGGATCCGGAGTGCGTGGTCTTGATGAACAAATGCACCATTAAAATCCAACGGGCGAACGAGGAAAAGGAATTCGCGAGCGGACTGATTGTTGTGAGGGTCAAAGACGGGAGATTCGGTGCCGTAGTAGTGGGTGATTCACGGCTCGCCGTCCGCCTTGCGCGGCAATGTGTGCGTTGGTTCACTGGGACAATTCGGCTTGATGTCCCCTGAGGAGCAAAGTTGCCCCGAAGAGCTTATTGGCAGTCTCGCACCACTGGCGGCACTAATCAGGGAACAAGGTGCGGGCAAAGGGAACGTATAAATTCATGATGTGAAGAATTTCTTTGGACGCAATCCACATGACACGGCTAGTTACTTCAGGTTAATTCCGAAGCGCTTATGTCTAGAGTTTACGAAAGGAGATAAGATGGCCAGGCGGTTGGTTGCCATTACAGCAATACTGATCTTAGCATGTTTTCCGGCCGTGGCGGCTGGGGTTAATATATCGGGCAATTGGGAAAGCCGGGTTATGGGTTCCCTCATCCAGGCGACAATAAATCAAAACGGTAATCATGTAGCGGGAGTTGCGCGTGTGTACAGTCCGCTGGGACAAAAAGACACCTACCATTTTACAGGAAAGATTGACGGGGCCAGAGTCTTTGCAAGTCACGGGAGCGGCCATAGCTTTTCAGGCAACCTTACACCTACCGGTCATCTCGTCGGAGTCTTGAAGACCAAAGAAGGGTACCAAGTCATGGTCGATGCATCGCGACGTTGAGGGACAGGAACATGGGACAATCAAATCCGTGGGCCCATACGATAGCAAAGGTCAGAACGATCGGATTCCTTGTGGCAATGATTCCAGTCCTATGCTTGGTAGGACTTGTGGGTATCCTGTCTCTTATTGTTGCATCACCTCTAGTGATATATGTTGCAATCCGCGGGAAGTCCTTCGGCAGAAGTCGGAGCCGTACGGGCATTGCCCCGGGTTGGGAAGGGCCTTGAGGTTTATCGCTGGGTACTTGCATTCGTGATACGATAACGTCGTAACACGAATTTCGCATCGTGACATTAGAGGAGCGTCCGTGATTGCAAGCCGATATTATACTGTCGACGGAATCAAATGGGAGGCCCGTTTTTTCCGGAAGGGCGACGTTTTTCCTGAGGGGAATCTGAAGGTCTCTCGGCAGGGGGTTTGGGCTCGGCCCGTCGAATTCGGATGGGAGTTTGCATGCTTTGCAGGTGAATCGTGGAGATTCGTGCGAATGGATGCGGATCTACTCTACTTTCCGGAACACAAACGCGCGGGCAGGAAGTAACATGCTGCGGTTCCCAAGAGTTGTGACCGGTGTCGTAAATGATTTGATGGTGACGCGCCTCCCGAGACTATCGAAACCGTCTCAAAACCATAGGCGAGGTCAAGAATCGTGCCACGACAATAGCCGGCGCTGAAGCACCGGCCTACTTTCTGTCGCCCCGATGGGGCTCAAATGCAAGCGTCCCGGAGGGACCGGTGATAGTCGCCCGGCAATTCATTGCCGGGAAAGGGGGTATTCGTGTTATGATTTCGTCCGGTTCAAGGGTTTTGAGACAGTTTCTATCCTACCGGTCTATATCCACGATACACATCTCGACTCTTGAGACGGTGCCATCAAACTGGTGACAAATCTCCCCAAGGTGCCCCCACAGACGGCAACAATCATAAGCTTGAAATTTCAATCATTGGCGGGGGTTACTCTTTGGCGGTTCCGGGATGGAGCAAGTTCGGTACGTTCTGGTCTTTCATTTCAGCAAGCACCTTTCCGGCTGAGTCCTTGGGAGAACTCTCGGCTGGGCGCCTGGCGATGTTTTTCAGGCGCTTATTAAGCTTAAGGATTTCGGGATCATCGCGCACCAACAATTCCCAGGACCGGAAAACAGTTTCATCTCGGTCGCCGTTCTTGAATGAGACAACCACCTTGTTCATCTCTCCAAAATCCGAAAAACTCAGCTTAATGTCTTTTATTTTCTCAAAGTTACTATCCCTGTCCGGCTCAACATCCAGTACATTTGCATTGCCTTCGCGCACGTTCTTCACTACAGCAAATCTCCGTAGGGCACCGTCTCCGATCCCCTGCATGATGAGCACCAACGGATCCGCGAACTTGGACAGGTCGCGATCGCCATCCACGTGAAACAGTTCCTGATCGGAATGATCGTGCACCACAGCAATGACCCTTCCGTCGGAAAGAATGTCAACATTGACATCTCCCGACATACTCAGCCAAAATCTATTGGGTTTCTGAAAAACTATGTCCCCTTTAACGCTGAGATCTCGGTTGAAAACCGCACTATGGCGCGTTTTAACGAACTTCGCATGGAATTGATTCACCACGTAGGCCTTTCGTTCAATCCCATCGATGAGACTGTCGAGCTGAGCAGGGGCCGCGGGGGCTTTTACAGCGCAAGCTGCCAGCAACGGCAACATGGCAATTGCGGGTGCACAAACCTTACAAATCCTTTTGAATATCAAGGTCACCAATCGACTCCATACCGCACCGGCACGCAGTCACCTCCATCCATACATCTGGGGACTCGGCACCAAAGTGCGGCGGAACACACGACCGGCTCTTTAATCCCCCTGCAAAGGGGGCGAAAAATATTTCTGTTGTCCGCCGTGCCGCAAAACCATTCGAAGTATTCCGGAGCACTCCTGCGACCGGGGGGTGGCTCGACGAAAGATATTTTCATAACATAGCCACTCCTGGCGTTCAAGAACTGTGTGTGCAATTCAAGGCTCAATACGGCACTTGTTCAGCAATTCAGAACCTCATTCCTCTCTGAGACATCTAAAGAATAGATAGGTTCAAATCCCTGATTGTTGCAGTAACAGGGGTGATTTGATATTTTCTCGGGGGTCGTCCATAGAATAAGCGAGAGAGAAGAGGTGTCCCATGTGGGAATATAGCGAAAAACTGAAAGATCATTTCTTCCACCCAAGAAATGTGGGAGTTCTGGAGGACGCGAACGCCGTTGGAGAGGTGGGTTCCATTGCGTGCGGGGACGCGTTGAAACTTTTCCTGAAGATAGATCCGGAGACGGACAAGATAGTTGACGTACGATTCCAGACCTTTGGATGCGGTAGCGCTATTGCATCAAGCAGTGCGCTGACAGAAATGGTCAAAGGAAAGTCCGTAGATGAGGCAATGAAAATAACGAACCAGGACATTGCGGACTATCTGGGTGGGTTGCCCCAACAGAAAATGCACTGTTCAGTGATGGGGCGTGACGCGTTTCATGCTGCTGTGGCCTGTTATCGTAAGGAGCCGGCACCCGAGGGAGAGGTAGAAGGTGAACTGGTCTGCCAGTGCTTCGGCGTTACGGACGAGCAAATCAAGAGAGAGATCAGAGCAAATAATCTTTCTACGGTTGAAGAAGTGACAAACTACACGAAGGCCGGCGGTGGATGCGGGCTGTGCCAGGAAAAAATAGCCGAAATCATAGCGCAAGTAAGGGGCGAGCTCAAAAAGGAGGAGAAGACCGATGGGCAGCCTCGAGAGCGAATGACGAACATTCAAAAGATCGCTAAAATTCAGGAAGTTATGGAAAAAGAGATTCGTCCGATGCTTCAGCAGGATGGGGGAGACGTGGAGTTGATCGACCTGGAGGGAAATCGGGTTGTGGTGGCACTGAGGGGGATCTGTACATCCTGCCCCAGTTCGGCCTTAACAAAGGGCGGCATCGAATCCAAACTGAAAGAACTGGTGCATCCTGATATCTATGTTGAGGAGGTGGCGGGATGAAAACGGTCTATCTGGACAACAATGCTACGACCATGGTGGCTCCGGAAGTCTTCGAGGCTGTTCGTCCTTTCCTGACGGAACGCTACGGGAACCCATCGAGTATGCACTCCTTCGGAGGAAGTGTCGCTCACGACGTGGTAAAGGCAAGGGAGGCACTCGCTCAATTGTTAGGTGCAGCCCCGCAGGAAGTGATTTTCACTTCTGGAGGGACCGAATCGGATTCTACCGCGATTCTGAGCGCCCTGGCTACAATGCCCGAACGTAGAGAGATCGTCACTACCAGGGTGGAGCATCCGGCGGTTCTCAATCTTTGCAAGCATCTTGGCCGTTTCAAAGGTTACAGTATCCGCTGGCTGTCCGTAGGTAAAGATGGAATGTTGGATATGGATGAGGTCCGAGCAAAGATCACCGATCAAACTGCGGTGGTCTCTGTGATGTGGGCTAATAACGAGACCGGAGTAATTTTTCCAGTTCGCGAGATCGTGGAAATTGCGCGCGCACACGGGGCCTTGATGCACACCGACGCTGTACAGGCTGTGGGGAAGATTCCCATGGAGCTCGGGTCGTCAGATATTAATTTCTTGTCACTTTCCGGCCATAAGCTACATGCCCCCAAAGGAATAGGCGCCTTATACATCAAGAAAGGAACCCGTTTTTCGCCTTTCGTTATAGGAGGCCATCAAGAGTCGGACAGGCGTGGCGGAACAGAAAATGTGCCTGGAATTGTGGGTCTTGGTGAGGCCGCGCGGCTTGCCATGAAGAATTTCGATGAAGAGAACTCACGCGTAAGGAAGCTTAGAGATCGTTTGCAGGAAGGTCTACTGTCTGCCATCACGGCGGCCCAAGTTAACGGTCATCAGAAATCCCGTCTTCCGAACACGTTGAACGTAGGCTTCGAATTTGTCGAAGGAGAAGCCATTCTGATGAGGATGGACGATAAAGGGATCTGTGCTTCGTCCGGATCGGCCTGTACGTCGGGGTCCCTCGAACCTTCCCACGTATTGAGAGCAATGGGCGTTCCTTTCACGTCCGTCCACGGATCGATACGTTTCTCTCTCTCCAGGTACAACACTGAAGATGAAATAGAGTACGTCATTCAGGAGCTTCCGGGAATAGTTGAGTTTTTGAGGTCCATGTCACCATTTGGCAGAGAATACTTAAGTTCCTCAGTTTGCGCAACGCGATGAACCGGAAAGGGAGGGAAAGATCGGATAGCATGTCAGGTTGAGTCCCATTCGAATGGGAATCCCAAAAACTTCTTGTACTGTCGCTTGAACTTCTTCCCTTGTCCCGATCGTCTTCAACGAGGCAGACGATATGCTTGAAAGTCGGCCGGCCATAGTCACCCAAGACAATCGGGACAAAGGGGGATCAATCTAGCGTTCCCAGAGAAAAGATTCATCGGAACATTAATCGACCAGATCGCTGACTCCTGGACAACTACAAAAGATGATGTATAGTCTAGCGCAATTCCGTCTAGCTTGACTTTGAGAACCTTGCAGGTGGACGGAATAGCATGCGGCGGGATGCTCCCTTCGCAAATCAAGAACGGAAGCCCGCCTTCTCGTTTTCATCAGAGTTTTCTCAGTTCGAACGTTTTGCCTGCCTCCTTAAATGCTTGGTCTCGAGCGTCGTCCTGCGTGCTCATGGTTTGACCGAAGAGCGTGATGCCAGACTTTACAATTACAACAAGCGGCGGCTCAGGAAGCGAAGAAGAGACCCGTGCACATGTTCCATTTTGTACTTCGACTCCAATATCTCTCCTCCGTTGGCTCAAGAGGGAGACTGCCCCAATAATTGAAGAGTGGGCAGACACGCTCTCGACGCTGTCAGCATTTTATGCCGGGCGCCCAAGAGAAGAACTAGTCGAAACAGTATCCGAAGCCTTTCACGCAAATTTGGAGTTCCTCTCCTGCAGCGGGCTCACACGTATCGAGCGCTTCATTGACTACATTACGGAGAAACGCTTGGGGGCGGGGTTTCCGCTGTCTCACGTGCAAAGAGCATTTGAGCTTTTTAGGTTTATTGTGACACGAAGGCTTCTTGCTGAACGACGTCTCAGCTTGTTGGCACAGTCGGTTGAAGCCATCAATGCAACTCTTTCCTACACGATCCATCGTTTTTCCGATCACTTTCAGTACATGCACGAACGTTCAATTAGGCATTACGCTCAGAATCTGGAGCAGGAAGTAAGCAACCGTACAGCAGAGCTTGCCGAAAGTGAGCGAAGATATAAGACCTTAGTTGAAGAGATTAACGATGGATATTTTGTCATACAAAACGGCCATATAGTGTTTGCGAATCAAGCATTTTGCCGTATGCATGGGACCACGCTGCTTGAAGCCGTGGGGCAGCCATTCCTGCGATTTGTGACGCCCGAATCGCGCGAACGTCTGGGCGGAACGTATGTCGATGCACCGGCCGGCAAGCTCACAGGAAGTACCATCGAATACACTCGTCTTGGGTGTGATCCCGAAAGAGGAGCGACGGAAATCAGAGCGAGGACGGTTGATCTCGGCCATGGGACGGTGACTATCGGTGTGTGCAGAGACATCAGTGAACGCGTGGCCATGGAGCGCAAAGTCCGTGAAAATGAGCGCTTGGCTTATGTGGGCCATCTGGCGGCGTCACTTTCCCACGAGATCAGAAATCCACTTTCTTCTATAAACATGAATCTCCAAATCTTAAGTGAAAAGCTACAACTGGACGGCTTTGATCGGCGACGCCTGGACATTACCGTTCGGGAAGTATCCAGAGTGGAAAATATCCTCAGACAATTGCTGGATCTTTCTCGACCTGTAGACATCGAACTTGGATTTGTGGATATTCGTGAGCTTGTGCAGGGATGCGTAGATCTGGTGGAGCCGAAGACCGCGGAGAAACACCTGAAGATAGTTCAGCGATATGCCCGATCCCTGCCCCCGTGCAAATTGGATGCGAAAAAGCTCCAGCAAGCTTTGCTGAACTTGATTCTAAATGCGGTTGACGTCACTGGCGAGGGAAGCCCCATACTTGTGTTCGCAAAGACAATTCGTATCGGCGGAACTAAATATCTGGAACTCGGCGTCAGAGACAGCGGACCTGGGGTTGATCCTGCCGGTATTTCACGTCTGTTTGATCCATTCTACACGACCAAGGCTCAGGGCAGTGGCTTGGGACTTAGCAATGTCAAGAGGATCGTGGATGCCCACGAAGGAAATGTTGAAGTACGCGGTCGCGAAGGACCCGGTGCGACTTTTGTCATGAGGTTGCCATGGAGGGTATGAACAGAGTAGTCGTTATAGACGATGACGCGTCTATCCGAGAATCATTGGAAATGTACCTCCAAGAAAAGGGCTTGGCCGTCCGGACCGCTGACACAGGGAATGATGGCTTTAAAGCTTGCCTTGACTATAATCCCCAAGTTGTCATTCTGGACATTAGATTACCTGACGTTTCTGGTCTTGAGATACTTCGACGCATTGTGGAGACCTGCCCCGATCAGAAAGTAATAATGATAACAGCGTATCATGATATGGAAAGTGCTATAGAAGCCATGCGATACGGTGCCTATGACTATATTCAGAAACCGTTGAGTGTTCGTGAGTTGGATCGTTCCATAACCAAGAGTATGCACATTTCCAAGGCTTCCCTCTCATGTCCGCCTCTGATGAATGACGACCAGGGCCAGATTCTGAGGAAACGTATTGTAGGCAACACCAAGGCTATGCGCTCCATATTCAAGTTCATTGGACTGCTGTCCTGCAACCGTGCCACAGTCCTGATCGAAGGCGAAACAGGCACAGGCAAGGAACTCCTGGCACGGGTAGTACATGAATCTTCGTTGTGGAAAGACCAGCCTTTTATCACGATAGATTGCACTACCCTTGTAGAAAGCCTTTTTGAATCGGAACTGTTCGGCCACAAGAAAGGAGCGTTCACAGGAGCTGTCGAATCCAAGAAGGGAAGGATTGAACTGGCTAGTTCCGGTACTCTATTTTTCGACGAAGTGGGGGAACTCCCGCTGCCTATACAGGCCAAGTTCCTTCGTTTCCTGGAGTATGGCGATTTTACGAGAGTAGGAGGAAACCAAACTCGTCAATGCGAAGCACGCATCATTGCTGCAACTAATAAGAACCTGAAGGATCTCGTGCAAGAGGGGCTGTTTCGGCAGGATCTTTTCTTCAGATTGAAAGTGATTACCATCCGTCTGCCTGCTCTCCGCGAGAGAATGGATGATATGCAAGAATTGGTGAAGTTCTTCTTGGCCAAGATCAATCGAGACTTGAGCACGAAGGTGGCCAAAGTTGAAAGAGAGGCCATGGACATCCTCAAGTCTTATTCATGGCCGGGCAACGTGAGAGAACTTAAGAACGTGCTCATGAAAGCGGTCCTGGAATCTAGGGGAACTCTTCTCCTCGCTGATGCCGTGGAGGCGGCTCTCGCCGGATCGTCCACGGAATTGCCGGACATTTCCGAACTGCGGACCTTGGAACAAGTGCAAAGAGAACATATTCTGACCGCTTTTGCGAGATGCTGTGGAAATGTTTCAGCCACGGCAAAGGCGCTGGGAATTTCGAGACCCACCTTGCGAAAACGGCTGAACCAATACCAAATTCACTCCTGAGTCTGTCAACCTTGGGGCTACGCTGGAAAGAACTTTTCCACGTACTGCAAAGAAAATTTGGCTCTTCGCTGTTGTGTGTGGGTAACGTCATTTTGTAGTGTGTTGCGGACGCCTTCGTTCTTTGATATCGGGTATCGTCCAGGAGGAACTCCCGATGCAAGATACCGACCTTTTTCAGATGGCCCTTGGCTTGTTTCCACCATGGTTGGTGGAGCGTTGTACGTTTGACCCTAAAGAGAAGCAGCTCGACGTCTTCATCGATTTCTCCAGGGGTGGCGAGTTCCCTTGCCCCGAATGCGGACATCCCGGTTGTAAGGCGTACGACACGCTGAACAAGGTCTGGCGGCACCTGAATTTCTTCCAGCACGTTACCTACCTCCACGTTCGTACCCCTCGGGTGGAGTGTCCAGAGTGTGGGATAAGACAGGTGCCGCTGCCCTGGGCCAGAGAGGGCAGCGGGTTCACGTTGCTCTTTGAGGCTTTCATCATGGCCATGGCCAAAGAGATGCCGGTCAATGCCATCGCTCGACTCGTAGGGGAACACGACACCCGTATTTGGCGAATCCTCCACCACTACGTGGAAGAAGCCCGGAGCGAACAGGACTACTCCCATGTCTGCACGGTTGGAATGGACGAGACTTCCAGCAAACGGGGCCATAACTACATCACGGTGTTCGTGGACATGGCCAAGTCGAAGGTCCTCTTCGCCACCACGGGCAAAGACGCAGCAACATTGACGGCGTTCAAAGAAGACCTGGAGGCGCACGCAGGCGCAGCTGAGAACATAAAACAGGCCTGTTGCGACATGTCCCCGGCATTTATCCGCGGCATCGAGGATACGTTCGAGAATGCTACGATAACCTTTGACAAATTCCACATCCTGAAGGTCATCAACGAAGCACTGGACGAGGTCCGACGCATGGAGCAGAAGACACGACCGGAACTCAAGAAGACCCGTTTCGCTTGGCTGAAGAACCCTCAGAACTTGACGGTCAAGCAGCGAGGCATCATCGAAGACCTGAACGTGCCGAAGCTGAATCTCAAGACTGCCAAGGGCTATCAGATCAAGCTCACCTTTCAGGAGCTGTATGAACAGACCAGAGAGCAAGCAGAAGAGTTCCTCAAGCGGTGGTACTTCTGGGCCACGCACAGCCGTCTCCAACCCATGATCGCAGCGGCCCGGACCATCAAGCGCCACTGGGACGGAGTCCTCGGCTGGTTTGAGTCGGGAATCACCAACGGGGTGCTCGAAGGTATCAACAGCCTGATACAGGCCGCCAAGGCAAAGGCCAGAGGCTACAGGTCAACCAGAAATCTGATCACTATTGTTTACCTCATCGCCGGAAAGCTAAATCTTGCTGTTACCCACACACAATAGCGAAGAGCCGAAAATTTGCAAAGGTCTCGTTTGGGAAGCGGTCCCCCATCATGTGGACTGGTTATGTTTGAGCGACTAAATCAAACGCAGGCTGCATTTGCGTTGAGCGTGGCACAAGACTTGCTCTACCACGGAGGTGGTCAAGAAGCTTGCGGTTGGGTCGACGCCTATAGGAAAGCCGTGAGCTTCTGGAGTTCAGCGTATGTCTTTTTTGCCTCGGCGTGTTGTGATAGACGTGACATGGACGCGAACGTGTGGGGCAAATGCGCGAACTTATGACCCTATCCCTATGACCTCATTCCTCTATCAACTGTTCAGTGCGATCAATCATCGAACTGGCAGCTCATAAGCATACGGCGAGTTTTAAACAAGCGTGCGTCAAAGTCAAAGATTCTTTATTCCATAGCCTTTCAGCGAGAATTCGATCGGATACAACGTCCTCGAAGGGAGAGAAAAATATGCATCTTAAGGCGCGAGTTCTGCTGGCAATGGTGTCCATTTGGGTAGCAATGAATTGTCTGTGTTCACCGGCGAGGGCCCAGAAGCCCATAATTCTCGGTGCCCCTCTGGCTATGTCCTTCCTGTACGGTTGGGACGCGGACAAGGCCTTCAAGCTTGCAGTGGACGAAATAAATGCTGCAGGCGGAGTAAAGGTAGGAAATGAAAAGCGACCTTTCGCAGCTGGAAGTCATCGACACCCGTGACCTGGAGCCGGGTGTGCCGGTAAGTGAGGCGCTCCTCGCCGTGGAGAAACTGATCCTCGAAAAGAAAGCCGACTTTATCGTTGGCGGCCCCGTTCGATCGGAGGCAGCCTTGGCAGCGATGCCTCTTCTAGTGAAACATAAGAAGATCTCGATACTGACTACGGGCGCCCTCACGCCCAAGTACAGCGCAATAATAGCGAGCAATCCCGAGAAGTATAAGTATCTGTTCCGGATTTCCGGAGAAGCCAAGTGGATGGTCATGGGCGAGTTGGTGCCTTGCCTCGAAGGAATAGGCAAGCAATACGGCTTGAACCGCCTGATGATCATGGTCCAGGACGTGGCCCATGCACGCGCCGGCGGAGCCATTCTGAAGAAAGTTATGTCGAGCAAGGGCTGGACGGTTCTGGGTGATCCTATTGTATTCCCCACTGGAACCACCGATTATTCTATGGGGCTTCTGGAGGCAAAGAAACAGAAGGCCCAGGTGATGATTATCTGGATGGATATGCCGGAATCCTCCATCCTCCTGAAGCAATGGAACGACCTTAAAGTCCCGGCGTTGCCTTTCGGCACTATCCTCTCGGCGGCGGAGCAGCCCGGATTCTGGAAAGCTACCGAAGGCAAAGGTGAGTACTGCATGGCGAGTGTGGTTAACGCCGGCAATGTTCCCTGTGCAGCCACGCCATGGACAATGAAGTTCGTCAACGCCTACAAGAAAAAGTACGGATTGGAACCGGAAGGTTATGGCACGTCCTCAAGTTATATGGCGGTCTACACGCTTAAAGACGCTATCGAACGAGCAGGAACCCTAGACTCTGACAAGGTCGCCGAAGCACTCAGAAAGACCGATCTCATGGGAGTGTATGGGCGAATTCGTTTCGATCCCAAAACCAACCAGGTGATCCCCAGCCTTGACCCAAAGAAGGGCGCAGTGGGTACGATCTTCCAGTGGCAGGCCGGAAAGCGGGTCGTGGTGTTCCCCGAGTCCATTGCCACGGGAAAAGTGTTGCTGCCCCCTTGGATGAAGAAGTGACCCGGCCCTATCGGCCGAGATGCCGCTTTGGTGGAACGGGCGTCGAGCGTTAGGTCCGTTCCACAGTCTAATTCTCAGTTTGGTTTAGTTCGATGCCAATGGCACTCTCGCACGGGCAGTTGACGCAGAGGTGTCAGTGTCAATCTCGTGAGGCTCTTGTATGGAAATAGTCATCTATGGGATTGTGAATAGCGTCTCATTAGCTCTGATGGCCCTTGGATTCAGTCTGGTCTACGGGGTGAGCCGGCTGCCAAATTTTGCTCACGGCGCCCTGTACGTGCTGACCGGCTATATCGCATGGCTGCTTATAAATCGAGTGCATTTTAGCTACCCGATGGCGATAGTGCTTTCCTTGCTTTTCACAGGACTCATAGGAGCAGCCATGTACCAACTAATATTGGTTCGCGTGCGGGGCATGCCGATTTCCGAGATCATAGCCTCGTATGCCATTGGTTTGGCAATTCTAGAAGGTTTGCGCTGGGGGGGCCTGAAAGGAGGGACCTTTATCCTTCGGCCCTTCATAGAGGGCAGTATTCAAATCTCCGGCATACTCGTTGATTTCCAGCGTATCATCGTAGTGCTGGGCGGTGCGATGCTGGTGGGGCTACTGTGGCTCTTTGTCAACAAGACCAAGCTTGGGCTTGCCCTCACGGGGATGGCTCAGGATGAGCGCGCGGCACTTACCCTGGGCATCGACTCCGACCGCATGGCAGTGGTGGCCATGGGCCTCGGATCTGTCCTGGCAGGGGCGGCTGCATTGATCTTGTTGCCACTGGGGAACATAGTTGTGGAAGCCGGTTACAACGTGCTGATCATGGCGGTCGCCGTTTGCATAGTCGGAGGACTGGGGAGTTGGACCGGTGCAGTCTTGGCGGCTTTCCTGATTGGGTTTGCCCAAATTCTCACGGTGGTTTACTTCGGGACCAACTATCAGGTGGTGGTCGCTCTGAGCGCTATTATTATATCCCTGATATTAAGACCCAGCGGACTTTTCGGTCGTCAAAAGGAGCTGGAGGAGAGAGTCTAGATGGTTGTAGACAAGACAAGCGGCCGCAAGGAGCGGATTGACCGAGGAATAAAAGTGCGATGCGACGGGGTTTATGCTGTCTCGTCCTGGCGAGAGATGAGTTATTTGTTGGCACCTCGGCTGCTCTTAATAATCGGCCTGGCTACCGCGCCGTTTTTGTTGCACAATTTCCCTTACTGGCAAAGGGTCTTCTCCATGGTGTGCGTGTACTCTCTCCTGGCCATAAGTTTCGATTTCCTTGCCAACTACGTCGGGTTGGTTTCTCTGGGTGGCGGATTTTACGTTGGAGTGGGAGCCTACATTGCTGCGCTTCTTAATATGAATCTGGGGCTTTCGCCGCTGCTTACGATACCCCTGGCGACCGTCGGCGGAGCAGCCGTCTGCACCTTGCTGCTTTTGCCGTGTCTGCCATTGCGCGGAGTCTATTTCGCAATCGTGAGTCTCATGTATCCGTTGTTGGCCGCCCGAGTCATCGAGGCATTGGACATCTTCGGAGGCACTGACGGCATAATTGGCGTGGGCGGCTTGCCGAATGAATGGGTAGAGCGGTACCTTCTGATAGGGAGTGTCTTGATATTCGTCTTTGCTTTTCGGCGCCTTGTGGAAGAAGATATCGGGCTCGTATTTCGAGGGGTCAAGGACAATGACCAAGCAGTAAAGGCATCCGCGATAAACATCCTCACCTACAAGGCGATCGGTGTATATCTGGCATCGGCACTGGGCTGCTTCGGCGGAGCGTGTCTCGCGCACATTTACATGTGGGCAGGTATCTCCCAATTCGCTCTGGATTTTTCGATCATTCCGATTGCTGCAACGGTAGTTGGAGGGGGAGGAACGCTTATCGGCCCTGTGGTCGGGTGCCTGGTTCTTGTTCCCATTTCGGAGTTGTTGCGTGATTTCGGATCGTTGCGCATCGCAGTCTATGCCATCATTCTAATGCTGTTCATCGTATTCAAGAGCGAAGGCATCATGAACTACGCGTCACGAAAATATGAACAGTTCGAGAGATGGGTCGAAGTGTAGCTGCAGGTGAATCAACCGAGATGGCAATGAGCTGCCAAAGGACGATGTGAGCATAGAGTGATTGCCGAAAATTGACGTCTGGTTGGTTATCCGATGCACACAATTTTTAAGGGTCAACTAGATGCTTTTTGGCCGTCGTTCCAGCGGTTGTGGGTATCTTGTAGGACCGGCCTCCGTGCCGGTTGTTCCGAAGCAGCCGCCGGCAGAGACGCCGGCACTACTGGATCGGTGTGAGGAGCAAAGGCATGTCTGCTGGCGCGGATCAAGCGGCGAACACCAAGCCGCTGCTCGTCGTTGATAACGTGAGCAAGAAATTCGGCGGTGTCCTGGCGCTTTCCGGAGTAAGCCTTGAAGTGAACAGGGGCGATATTGTGGGAATTATTGGCCCCAACGGCTCCGGCAAGACCACGTTGGTCAACACAATCACTGGTTTTATTCGGGCTGATAAAGGCAGAATTCTGTTCAAAGAAACAGATATAACCAACTGGCGTCCGAGCAAAATCGCGGACCTGGGGCTCACGCGGACCTTCCAGGTTATGCGGCCTTATTACACGTTACCCGCCTTCAAGAATCTCATAGTGCCCCTTTTTTCTCCACGCGCCCGCCGTACCGGTGGATGGAGAGGGGGAGGAAAAATGGGCAGCCGCGACACGGTAGCCGTAGACATTCTTGAAGAGATAGGTTTTGAAAGGGATTCCTACGTCCCGTACAAAATCGCTTCTTCGTTGCCCACAGGGTATCTTAAGCGGCTCGAGCTGGCCCGCTGCTTGGCGCTAAGACCTGAAGTCATCATCTGCGACGAGGTTCTCTCCGGCTTGAGCATGAGTGAGATGGCCAGCATGGTGCCGCTCATAGAAAAGCTGCAGATGGAAGGCATAACCCTCATCATGGTGGAACACAGGCTGCGCGAGCTGTTTCGATTAGCCAAACGAATCCTCGTTTTGAATTTCGGCTGTAAAATTGCAGACGGAACCTCTGAGGAAGTAATGGAATACAAGGAGGTCAAGGAGGCTTACTTCGGATCGGAGGAGGTGTTCAGTTATGTTTGAAGCCCGGGGGCTGATGGTCTTCTATGAGAATATGCTGGCCTTGAACAACGTCAGCCTGCGCTGCGGGCAGAATCAGATAGTTGGAGTGTTTGGGGCCAATAGTGCCGGGAAGTCTACTTTGATGTACACCCTTTCGGGCATCATGCAGGATATCCAGCGAAAGGAAGAGATGGCGGGTGGAGAAAGGATCACTATTCGCGGCCAAATTGTGTTCCAGGGAAAGTCGGTAATGTCCAGCAAGCCCTCGGCACGTGCCCGAGCAGGTATAATCCTCTGCCCCGAGCGACGCAGGATCTTTCCTGAGGCTACGGTCCTGGAAAACCTCAAAATAGGCGCCTATCTGGCCACCAGGCAACAGGCCAAAGAAACTCTCGACTACGTATTTACCATATTTCCTCCACTCATACGTTTGAAGGGTCGTCTTGGCGGATTCCTCAGCGGAGGAGAACAGCAGATGCTTGCGATCGGCAGATCGCTAATGGCACAACCAAGACTCTTGCTTCTGGATGAGCCCCTTCTCGGGCTCAGCCCTGCCATTCAATATTTGTTGGCCAAAGCCATCAAAGAAATCCGAGACCAGCGAAACACATCCATAATAGTCTCAGAGCAGTACGCTAGGCCGATTATGCCTATCATCGACTACGGATACATCCTGGAAAACGGGGCCTCCGTAGTTGAAGGAACAAAGAAAGAATTGATGGATAACCCTGACGTGAAATCAGCATACTTCGGGACATGACGAGGAGGAGTTCTGTGCAGGAAGAGTACACTTTCACTCGGTTCGAGGAGGCATGCGCCAAATACCCCGATCGCACGGCAATTATTTTCCTCGGCGACAAGTTCTCATATCGGGATCTTAAAGACCGGATTGATCGTTTCGCCACAGGACTGGCCGGACTGGGAATTGAAAAAGGGGACCGCATAGTCATTTATCTATCCAACTCGGTGCAGTTTGTGATCGCTTTTCTGGCCGCGCAAAAGATTGGGGCCGCAGTGGTGCTCGTCTCGCCCATCTATACCTCCCATGAAGTCGAGTACATGGTCAAAGATTCCGGCGCTCGAACGATTATTTGTCATGATACGAACTACGGCTACGTCAGAGAGATATTACCCACGACAGGCATTAAACACGTCATAGTTACCAATCTCTTGGATTTGGTTTCGTGGCACAAGAGATCTGTGGCCCTGCTGTTTGACAAGGCTCCTCATGGCAAAGTCCAAGGCGGCGCCGGAAACCATCACCTTTAAGAGTCTGCTCAAGAATGCCGCCCAGCCGCCACGAGTGGAAATCGAGCCTAAAGATGATCTTTCCTATATTTTGTACACCGGGGGCACAACGGGATTTCCCAAGGGGGTGCCCGGCAACCACTGGGGGCACACTTCCTACGTGAATGACGTCAGCGACCATGTGTTTGCAGGGCACCTTAGGCCGGGCGAAGACGTCTACATCGCTATCAACCCTTTGTTTCACATCATGGCGCTGGGGCTGATGATGGCCGTCGGCCTCAATCAGGGGAACACAACCGTCTTGATGCCGGTGCCTCAAGTGGATGCCATTTTGTCAGCCATAGAAAGGTACCGCGTGCGCATCATGTTGGGGGTGCCCGCGCTCTACCGTATGATACTGGAAAACGACCGGCAGGAGACATACGACCTGGGCTCGCTGCGATACTGCTATTGCGGTGGCGACGTATTGCCGAGGGAAGTTTTGTCCAGATGGAAGAAACGTGTGGGCGTCTCGATTTATCAGGTTTATGGCTCCACCGAGGCCGGGCACGTCACGTATTCTCGGTTGGATGCCGGGGAACCGAGTCCAATGTCCATAGGGCTTCCTTTGCCGTCGAGAAAGGTGAAGGTGGTCGATCCCCTCACACTGGAAGATTTGCCCCCCGGCGAAGTGGGTGAGCTTCTGGTCACCTCAAAGTTCAGCCTCAAGAAGTATGTCAACAAGCCCGACGAAACAAAGGCATCCTTCGTGGATATTGACGGAGAGGTATATTATCGGACGGGCGATTTTGTGCGGCTCGGAGACAATGGCGAGATCTTTTATGTTGAACGATCGGCCGATATTCTCAAGCACAAAGGATACCGTGTGTCCGCCTCGGAAGTCGAAGCTGTCCTGCAAGATCACCCGGTGGTGGTGGGAGCGTGCGTTGTAGGCGTTCCGGATAAGAAGGTGGGCGAGCGCATCAAGGCCATTGTTGTGATGAAAGAAGATGCCAAGGGCGTAGGCGCTGCGGAACTCATCAATTTCTGCTCCGGGCGTCTGGCTTCTTACAAGGTGCCGTCGTACATAGAATTTCGTGACATGCTGCCCAAGTCGAAAGTAGGCAAGCTACTCCGTCGCGAAATACGCGATGAGGAACGTCGAAAACTTGAAAAAGGGAAAGCACCGGGAGTCTGATACAATTTCGTCTTCGAGTAAGTGATATCGTGCTTTTGATGGTAGGGGCGGGATTAAAACCCGCCCTAGACATAGCCATTTCTGCATACGCGGGAATCGAGTATGGTGTCGGGCACGGCCCGACATACCCCCGAACCGGAGCCTCATAGGCGCTAACTTAAGCCCATGTAGGACGTTGTGCATTCAGCATCTGGCGGAATGAACCGGATCGTTCGAGGTGCAGGGCCGAATGGCATTCGCCATGGGCGACCGCCGGGTCGCCCTTACTCTACCCGCAATCTGATCACATGCCGCCGGATCATTTCTTTTCGGTCAATCGTTTGAGATCGGTACGTAGTCTTGTAACAAAACCGCTGTCTATGGTGAATATCGCGCCCTGTTCCACTGAAGGTTGAGTCAAGACGTTGACCTTCTCTGGGACCTGCACGCTTGCAGTCGACACCTTAGCCTCTTTTCCTTTGGCTGAAGATTCGGCCTTCTTTTCGCCCGAAGGCTGCTGTTGCAGACTTGCGGCCGCAGCGGTTCCTTGTGACTTCTTCTGTTCTTCTTTGACGGCAGGGATTTCCCAGCCCGCTTTCAAAACCAAGGGTTCCTTTGTCCCCTTTTTGAAAAGCGACACTATGAGCTGCGGCTTGTCAAGGTGGACCGAAGCCAGATCCGCCGGTGCCGGTTTTGTCTCGGTCTTCCATTCCAGGTCTTTAAGATCCCAGAGTATGCTGGTCACCGGCCACGCTTCCATCTTCCCCTTCTTTTCCGGTTTCTCCAAAATCCACTTGTTATCCTTACCCTTGGACGCTAGCCAGGTCTTGCCATCCAGAGTCACTTCCAACTTTTCGATGTCCGCGGGAGTGAAGGTGAGCAATGATCTGTCTCGAAGTTCCTCGACACCTGTCTTCAGGCTCTTCAGTGCCTGACCGTCTATGACGTAGACATTGTCACGGCCTTTTATGCGTGCGTATCGATTCGGTACGGTCCCCTTAATCCCTTGTTTCTTTTCAGCGGCGCCTACCAGTAAAGTTTGTTCCCGTTTCTTGCCCGCCATAAGAATTGTCTCTTCAGGGTTGTTCAGGCCGTACGGGTCGCCTTCCTTGGTCGGGTTGTCTATGATGTTTCGAGCCGTCAGGTTCGTGAGGGTCCTCAAGTCGCCGGCGATAACGGGAGCCTTCACTCGCATTCGTTCAGGCTTCACCATAGCCCACTTGTTCTTGGCTTGCCGTTGAAGCTCTATTTCTTTGTCCTTCGTAGATACGGTGATTCGGTCAACCTGATCCGGAGACATGCTCACAACCGTCTTGTCGCGTAAATCAAAAGCCGATTTGCTTAGGCTTATCTTCAATGTGTCAGGTACGAGCAGAAGCTGTGGTTGCCCGTCAACTCTGACATAGTAGGAAGTCTTAGCCGGATTGGCCGAACCGAAATGAACATCCGCGGTCTTGTCTTTGGTGGCAAGACTGACAGTGAATTCAGGCTTGTCAAGTCCATACTCTGCCCATTTGACGCCTTTCTTCAGTACGACCTTTTCCGATTTGGCATCCGTGATGGACCGGAGAAGAGAAGCCACCGCGGGTTCATCAGCTTTTGTCTTTACCGGTGACGTCAAGACCCATGTCTTGGCAGGTTTTTTGAGTTCAATCTTCCCTTTTTTCTGTGATATAAGCTCAATCCGAACTATCTTGTCCTTATCCATCTGAACTATTCGAGCAGCCTTCTCTTCACTTGCCTGTTTCTCCTGCTTATGTCTTATCTCCACGAAATATACATACGCTATCAGGGCTACCAAAATTGACAGATAGATCAGGATTTTATTCAGCTTCATCCCCGAAACCTCCCGGAAACAGTTTAGGCGTCAACCGACAATCGGCCGCAGTTAATTTTTGCAATCCTCACGGCGCCTTCAGACTGCCACGGTCCTTCTGCGATACAAGAAAACCGCCACTCCCGCTATGATCCAGGCAAGGGGGATAAACACCACAGGCACCAGGAGCATCGTAAGAGACTCGTTTCCCGTCAGGACAATGGGTTGGGATTTGGAAGATTTCGGGCGGATTGCGATGAGGTTCTCATCTTCGGCCAGCCACGACACCGTGTTCATAAACAAGTCCCCGTTACCCTGTAATTTGAAGAACTTATTAGACGCGAACAAAGCGCTTCCTGACACTACGATACGTGCTTTGACGGCCTTGGCCGGCCTTTCTTCGGATTTGGCGCCCTTGGTCTTGACGGCAGGCTCAGCGGCTCCTGCTGTTGTGCTCGCTTTTTTGTTGGCCTCTTTGTTCTCAGGAGGGACGGAATATGTTGACACGGCCATTACTGAAATGGGTCCTTTTTTGCCGGTCTTGTCATCGAAGTTGGCCTTACCGGACTTGAGTTGCTCCTCGTTGATCGTCCATGAGACGGGGCTTGTGAGGGCAAGGCTCTGATCTGTCACGTTGGGTATCGGCTTTTTCGCCGCCTCAACGGAGCGGGCTTCAGGAAAGAAAGAGGCGAGATTGAAGTTCTTGGTGATTGGGAATTTGATATACGTGGTAATCACCGGCATGAGATAGTCTCCGCCGAACACGCGACTCATGCGGTCCACCACGATGTCATTGGCGGTTTCAAATCCATAGTTCTTTAAGAAAGCGGCGAGCTTGGGTGTCTTGAACGGATCGAGCAGGACGAAGACACTGCCTCCCCGCTTGATATAATTGCGTATGAGTTCCAGTTCGTTGTCCATCGGATCCGTTTTGGGACCCGCAATGACAAGCGCCGTTGCATCGTCTGGTATTGACGCTGTCTGCAACAGCACAATCTGTTTGACTTTGTAGTTTTGCTTTTCAATTTGCTGCTTGGCGACGCTGTATCCAGCGGGGTCTGTCGCATCAGGAGAAGATTCTCCGTGACCTTTGACGAAATAAATCGTCTTGACTTTATTCCTTAGAAGTTTCGCCAAGGCATTCGTAAGAGCCTCTTCGTCCGCCGTGGAGATCCGTTCGTCTTTCTTTCCTGCTTTCAAGACGATGGAGGGGTATGTATCAATCTTGTTCTTGAGGGCTAGCGCTCGATTTTGATCCGGATCGATGAACGAATACGTGAACTCGCCATAGGCGTCCCTGTATTGCTCAAGCAAATCTCGAAGGGTGTCACGGGCGTTGATATCTTTGGCGTCGTAAAACGCGAGAACTTTGATGGGCAGCTTTTTCTCTCTGAAGCTGTCAAGCACTTTTTTGCTTTGAGGCGAGAGAGTGTGCTTGCCCGCCCGAGTCAAGTCCCACCTTTCCGGGTGCTCTAGAACTATGTACTGAATTGCCACAATTATGGCTAAAAAGATCAGGATGCCGACAGCAGTGCCGCCTCCAAGAAAGATCTTTCTGTACGAATCGTTGATCTTCATTCTTTACCCTTTCCACCTGTTGGTTTCGAGAGAGCGCAGCGTCAAGAAAAGGAAGAACGCTGTGAAAAGGAGAAAGAAGGACACATCGGCCAAAGCCAATATCCCCTTATTGAAAGATTCCAGATGCTCCAAGATTGACAACTGCCGAAGAACTGCTCCTACCTTTTCACCCGTAAGAGTGGAGCTCCAACTCAAAACCCAAAACAAGAGTGCCGATCCGAACGAAACGGCTGCGGCGATAATCTGGTTTTCGGTAAGTGAGGATATGAAAATACCCAAAGCCATGAAAGCTGCTCCCATGAACAGAAGACCCAGATAGCAGCTCAGCAAGGTTCCGGGGTCAGGACTGCCGATGCCGAAGAGCAGTGCCATAAACGGCAGGGTACTGGCCAGCATGACGAGCAGTAACAGAGTCGCGGCGAGGTACTTGCCGAAAAGCACTGCCCAATCGTTAATGGGGTAGGTGAGCAGCAATTCAATGGTCCCGGTTTTCTTTTCCTCGGAGAAGAGCCGCATGGTCAGGAGAGGCATCACGAAAAGCATCACGATGCTCATGTTCTGCACCAGGGGCCTGATGACCACGTCTGTCAGGTTTATACGCTGAGCTATCATCGGGTTGTTGGCCGCCTGGAGGCTGACAAGACTCATGAAAGACACGTTAGCCCAAAAGAAGAATCCCGAAACAAGAAGGAAAATTGCTATCACCGTGTAGGCGATGGGTGAAATGAAGAAGTTCGCGGTTTCTTTGCGGAAGATCGCCCACAGTCCTCTCATGAGGCCACCTCCTTTTGGTCGTCCTGTTCCATGGAAGCCTCATCCTCGGTCTCTTCAGTGACCAAATCAATGAAAACGTCCTCCAAGCTGACGTGAATAGGCCGCAGCTCAAGGAGGTCCCAACCTTTGCTCAATATAGCTCTGGCCAATTCCGGACGCACATCGGCGTCGGCCGCGGTTTCGACGACCACCTCGGTTTCGCCGTCGGTGGCCGGCCCCGAAGGCACAACGGACCGAACACCTTTCAAGGCCGATAAAAACAGTTTGACCTGGTCTGCCGGCGCTCTCACCACGATTTGCGTACGGGAGGATTTGTCATGGCCTCTAGTGAGATTTTGGGGCGAATCCTCGGCCACGATGGAGCCTTTGTTGATTATTATTACCCGGTCGCAAACCTCGCTCACCTCCGGAAGTATGTGCGTTGACAGAATCACGGTGCGATTCTGAGAAAAGCTTTTAATCAGGTGGCGAATCTCTCGAATCTGTTTCGGGTCCAGACCGATTGTAGGCTCATCGAGTATGAGAATAGGCGGGTCGCCTATGAGCGCTTGAGCAAGGCCCACTCGCTGACGGTAGCCCCTCGAGAGCCACCGGATAATCTTGTCCATGGCGTGGGCCAGGCCTACTGATTCGGCCACTCTGTCAACCTCGGCAGACCGGTTTGCCGAAGCAACGCCCTTGGCCCTTGCCACGAAATCCAAGTATGCCCTGACACGCATCCAATCGTAAAGAGGAATGTTTTCAGGCAGATAGCCAACATTTTCTCTGATCTTCAGCGATTCGTTCCGCACATCCATGCCCAGAATATGGGCCTCTCCTGCGGATGCCGGACAAAAGCACGTAAGTATCCGCATGGTCGTGGTTTTTCCCGCCCCATTGGGACCCAGAAAGCCCACAATCTCGCCTGATTCCACGCGAAAATTTACGTCGTTGATAGCAGCTAGCCGACCGTAATACTTGGTCAGCCCTTCCACTTCTATCATTGGCTAGCCTCCTTGGCGCCTTGTCTCAAGCTCCTTTTTTTACTACTCACGGGAACTTTGTCAAGAGTGGCTTCTGGCCGGTTGCCACGCTCCGGTCTAGAGGCCCCTCGAAAGCCTTCCGAGGGCCCCCGAACCAAACGGGCCAATAATTACAAGACTCCAAACACCCGGCAGGGTTCCCGATACTTTTAATTTTTTGGCATCAAGCTTCGAGAAGCGCTGTACGATCTAACCATAAGCACTTGTCATTACATCTGGAATATGCCCAGTAATGGTGATGTGTTGACAAATTCTTGAGGTAGTTTTAGTTATAGTATGTGGCTATGCCACTCTAGACATGATGGAACACTACGGACGTCATTCTCAGCAGACTGTAAACCTGCGCATCTACCGTTGCCGGAAAAGTGGCAAGGCAAAGATTCTTCAACGAACGCTTGCCGCTATCAGCGCCTCCCTGGGCATGTCTTGAAGCCGATTGATACTTTCGAAACCTGTCATTTGGTTTCGGACATCACTATGGTAATGGCCTGAAGAGCGTGTTTCTTTAGTCGCGTAGATTTGTGCAGGATCAGGACATAAGCTGGGAAGTGGCGCCCAGGATCGCATATTTCCTTGAGGAGCCAGCGATGGACTATAGATTCGTAAAGACCACATGTCCGTTTTGCGGCTGCGGCTGCCAAATGCTTCTCGAAGTTCTTGACGGGAAGCTTATCGGCACCGTGCCGCTCAAGAAAGCGCCGATGAACGACGGCAAATTGTGCATTAAGGGCTGGAATGCCCACGAGTTTGTTCACAGCCCGAACAGGCTGACCACGCCGTTAGTGCGTAAGAACGGTGCGCTACAGGCAGCCTCCTGGGACGAGGCTCTGGATTTCACGGTCGTCCCGGCTCAAAGAGATCAGAGACAAAAACGGTGGCGACAGCCTCGCGTTCCTCTCGTCGGGCAGATGCACTAATGAAGAGAACTACCTTCTCCAGAAATTCTGTCGGGCAGGCTTTGGAACCAACAACGTAGATGCCTGCGCCCGTCTCTGACACGCGCCGACGGTGGCAGGTCTTGCCGCCGCATTCGGAAGCGGAGCCATGACAAATTCTATCCCTGAGATTGAGGATGCATCGTGTGTCCTGGTGGTCGGATCGAATACGACCGAGGCTCATCCTCTTGTCGCTTACAGGGTGTACAGGGCCAAGCAGAAAGGCGCGACGCTGATTGTGGTAGACCCTCGCAAGATCCAACTCACATCGGTCGCGGACATTCATATAACTCTGAACTTCGGTTCGGATGTGGCCTTCATCAACGGAATGATGCATGCGATTCTGAAGAACAACTGGCACAATTCGGATTTCGTTTCTGAAAGGACAGAAGGCTTTGCTGAGCTTCAGGCGCATCTGGAAAAGTTTCCACCTGAGAAGGCCTCGGAAATATGTGGAGTCCCCCCGGAGGATATCGAGCGGGTGGCGCGGATCTATGCCACCTCCCCATGCTCGACTATCCTTTACACCCTTGGGATCACCGAGCACGCTCATGGTGTCGACAATGTGAAGTCCTTGGCAAACCTCGCTATGCTTACCGGGCATATTGGTCGCCGGTCTTCGGGGGTCAATCCACTTAGAGGCCAGAACAACGTCCAGGGACATTGCGACATGGGGGGATTGCCGAATGTTTATCCGGGGTATCAGGTGGTGACCGATCAAAATGTTCGCGCCAAATTTCAGAAGGCATGGCACGCGGAACTGTCGGACAGGGTAGGTTACACCATCCCGGAAATGATGGACCGGCTCATTGACGGCTCGGTCAAAGGAATGTTCATTTTCGGAGAAAATCCCGCGCAGAGTGATCCGAACACGAACCACATTGTTCACGCCTTGAAGTCTGCGGAATTCCTGGCAGTGCAAGACATATTCCTGAGTGAGACTGCCAAGCTCGCGCATGTAGTTTTTCCGGGGGCTACGTGGGCCGAAAAGGAAGGCACGTTCGTCAACACCGAACGAAAGGTGCAGCGCGTACGTAAGGCCGTGGAGCCTCTTGAAGGAACTCTCCCGGATTGGAAAATACTTTGCGAACTTGGCTCCAGACTGGGGCTCTCCATGAATTACGACTCGCCGAAAGAGATTTGGGACGAATTGGCAAGTCTTTCGCCTATCTTCAGCGGTATCACCTACGAGCGCATCGAAGGCGAGGGCATCCAGTGGCCTTGCCCGTCTCTGGATCATCCCGGGACTCTATTTCTTCACGAGGGCAGGTTCTCGCGAGGGAGGGGACTTTTCCACATCATCGATTACCGCCCCCCTGAGGAAATGCCCGACGATGAGTACCCCTACCTGCTGACGACGGGACGTCGGTGGGTGCACTACCACACCCGTACCCAGACCGGGAACTGTCCATCACTGCACAAGGAATATCCGGAGGCGATAGCGCAAATTAATTATGCCGATGCCGAAAGATTAGGCTTAAAGGATGGAGACTCGGCCAGAGTGAGATCCAGGCGTGGCGAACTGGTGACAGCCGTTCGATCCGGTGATATCGTGCCACCGGGTTCCATATTCATGGATTTTCACTTTGTGGAGGCCAACCCCAACGTTTTGCTGGGTACGTCCTTGGATCCGGTGTCCAAGACACCCGATTACAAGGTGTGCGCGGTGCAGATCGAGGCCGTCAATCGGCCAGTCTAGGAGGCTGTTGCGTAATCCCGCGTCCAGCGGGACTTTCCCGAATTCGTAGCACAATAGCTACTATTGTATCGGAATCGCTCAGAGGCTGCCACGGAAAAAACTTGGTATGTCAGACTCCTAGGAGCCGGTGTGAAATAACAGAACAATGAGTGGAACCTCCTCGTAGCACGATGACGCCGACGATTGAGGTTGAGCGACAGGCTCCTAGCGAAGGATTGAGACATCGAAAAATATTGTGACTGCAAAAGATCTGTGATCGAATAGCCCTGTGTCCGCCGGACATGGGGCTATTTGGCGCCGAAGCCTTCCCGGGGCCGTCCTTGCAAAAGAACTGGTGCATTGCCACGCCGCGGCCTCATTAAATTGACCCCCTTAAATTCTCATGGTATGTGTCCACTTATCGGAGAGAGCTTCTCTTTCCGTGAATGGAGACTGCGAGAGGCGATGCATGGCCACGCGATGGAGAGGACTGGTGTATGCGTTATCTCAGACGCTTTTGGTGTTAGTTTTGTGTCTCATGAACCTGCCTTCATTTGCCGCCCAGCCTTCCGAGGCCGTTCAGGCTGAAAATGCGTTTTTCCGCGGCAGCAATCTACTTGCCAGGAACAACATATCTGAAGCGATTGCGGCACTTGAGAAGGCAGTAAAGCTTGCCCCTCAAAACCCTAAGTACAAGAATGTGCTTGCAGTTGCATACAACAACCTAGGACTGAAGCTCGTTCGAGAAGGAAATCTAACGGAGGGTGTAGGTTACCTGAGCAAAGCAGTACGCCTTACGCCCGAGGACAAGGATATTCGGTTCAATTTCACAAATGCCGCATTGCAAGCCGCATCATCGCCTGAAGAAAAGGTACACCTAGCGGACAAGATTGCCTTTCTCGGCCAATTGACGGAGATCGACCCTGAAAATGCCTCTGGCCGTAAAATGCTGGCTGCATTACTGAACAACTCTGGCGTGGTCAAAGGCCATACGGGTGCGCACGAACAGGAAGTAGCGGCCCTCGAAAAGGCCGCAGCGTTGGATCCGGGGAATCCCAAAATTAAGAAAAACCTTGGTACCGCTTACTACAATTTGGCACTGGCAAAAGGAAAAGCAGGAGCGGATCAGGGGGAGATCGAACTCCTACGGACTGCTTTGAAGTTAGCCCCCAAGGATCCTCTGATTAAAGAGAATCTGGGAAGGGCTCTGTCTAATTCGGCGGTCATCAAAGGAAAAGATGGTGATTTGACCGGCCAGATTGCCCTATTGAAAGAAGCTCTGGAAATCTTTCCCAACGACTCGGTGACAAAGAAAAACCTCGCCGCGGCATATAACAACCTCGCGGTAGACCAGAGTCGCGACATGCAATTCTCCGAGAGAATATCCAGCCTGGAGACTTCGCTGAAACTCGATCCAAAGAATCAGGCTACCGTCGGAAATCTCAGCAATCTTTTGGCAAAGGAGGCTGTACGGCAGTTCAAGAGCGGTGCCTCTGCCAAGGCGATTGAGCTATTGGAGCGAGCATTGAAGGTCGATCCAAAGAGCCAATTGGTCCGGACTAACCTGGCAGCGGCATACCACAATGAAGCCCTCACGAAAGGGGACGCTGGCAAACAGGCAGAGGAGATTCGGCTTCTAGAAAGAGCGCTGAACCTAACTCCAGCCAATGCCGAAATCAAGGTCGATCTCGCCATGGCATACAACGATCAAGCGGTTGCACTTGGCAAGAAGGGCGACAGCAAACAAGAGATCCGCCTTCTGGCCAAGGCCGCTAAACTCGCGCCGGGCAACAAAGTGATCCAAGAGAACCTTGCCAGGGCAAAGCAAAAGAGTAACGCAAAAGGAGAAAAACGTGAGGGAATCACTCCCAAGAAGAAGAGCAAGCAAGGCTGACTCCGACAGTTTCCCGTGTCAGAAAAAGCTTCCGAGCCTCCTTCCACGAACCAGGTCTTCCGGCGTATAATCCGATTTTCTCTGGGCTATGTAGCGTCTTGCCCCTATTGTCCCAAATTAATTGGACGCCCGCACAGCGAGACCATCATTGACATTCAAGAGCCCCAATAATAAAATAGGCCCGAAAAATTTACTCTAAATTCAGGCGGCTAAGGTTTCTCAATGGTCCCCAAATTCACGCGCAAAGATTTTCTTGAGGCAATCTTTGCCCAATATTATAAAGAGTACCGGGGATTTATTCTTGTAAAAAGTTTTAAGCGAGGCGATCCAAAGCAGAGCACTCGTTATTTTCCAAACATCGAAATCCTTGCCAAAGAACACTACGGAGAAGAAAGAGACGTCTACTTCGGGATTTGTCCGCGGGAGCGGATGAAAGCCGAAAAAGAGCACATACATTTCTTGGTGGCTTTGTGGGCTGATCTTGACATCGGGTCAGAAGGCCATGAGGAGAAGAAGCTTTACTACGAGGGCCCCCAGCAGGCAGCGAAGGCCATCAGGAGTTTCCCAAGGGCCCCTTCCATCATCGTGGAATCAGGGCGAGGGGCTCATCTTTACTGGCTCCTGAAGGAGGTGAACGAAGTCAAGGATCCAGAGCAGATAGAACGGGTCCTCAGGAACATCAGCGACCACCTTCAATGTGATACGGACGTAAGCCTGGATACTGTTCTCAGACTTCCGGAGACGGCTAATACGAAAATCGCGGGGAAGCCTGTTGCCTGCGACGTAAAATTTATCAATCCCAACTTCAGATATGCCCTCCAAGACTTTGAAAACCTCGGCCAACGAATTATAGTCCCGCAACCATCCGTATCTCCGCCGAGCCCTATTCGTCCTGCCGGTCTTGCCACTCCTGCTGCAATGCCACAGGACAAGTCGGTGCAGGCCCAATATCAATCGTCGATGGCTCAGAGTCAGTCGATTGACGATTCTCTGGTTCTCGATGAGACCATAATCGATGAGCTGATAGACGATATTTCGATGACTGCCAGCGTAGCCCTGGAAGCGCCCATGCCCTCAACCGAACCCAGTGAGTACGGATCGCAAACTCAAGAAGTGGTCCACCCAGCCGCTCAGGCGGGGCGGTCGGCAATCACAGCTCCGGGCCTTTCGGTGGCTTCAACCACCAGCAGTGTATTGGCAAGGCTATCCTCTACTCGGGCCGAAGTCGAGATCTCGCTGGTGGGTTCAAATGAGCATATTAATGGAATTCTCATCTGGAATGAGAACGGCCTGATAGGCGTTGAATCGGGACAGCACCTCTATACTATTCCTGTCTCCAGCATCTCCTTCATAAAAAGCCAGGCATGATCGGTGGATGGCACCCAAGGCACACTGATTCTAGATACTCTTCGTGATTGACAGGGGGTCATGTAGGGATGTTGAACATCATCTGGCTAGTCCTTTTGGTAGGATCCACAGTAATTGCAATGTTGACCGGCCATGTGAAAGAGACAGTGGTAGCGGCCACCGAGAGCGCGGGGGCTGCATTCAGGCTTGCTCTTGGATTCACGGGAATCATGGCGTTATGGCTCGGTATCATGAGAATAGCGGAAGACAGCGGTCTGATAAGCGCCTTCACCTGGTTGATTGCTCCCATCATGCGATTCCTTTTCCCGGGAGTGCCTGACGGCCACCCTGCCATGGGGAGCATGGCCATGAACATAGTCGCAAATATGTTCGGGCTCAGTAATGCAGCAACACCATTGGGAATTCGGGCCATGAAGGACTTGGACGCCCTCAACCCCCGCAAAGGCACTGCTACAGACGAGATGTGCATGTTTCTGGCCATTAATACTTCCAGTGTTCAGCTCGTCCCCGCGGCTGCGATAGCTTTACTCGCAGCCGGCGGATCTTCCGATCCTACCGTGATAGTCTTCCCTGCGCTGATCGCGACATGCGCTTCGACATTTGCCGGCATTCTTGCAGCCCGATGGCTTGCGAGGCTCAGACGATTTCGTCAGGAATCCGAAGAAAGGACCGTACCATGAAAGGAATGCAGGATCTTTCGAGCGCAATTTCAAATATAATTTTCCTTTCATTTCTCGTGGGAATTCCCGTGTACGGCTTTTTCCGTGGAGTGAAGGTGTATGAATCCTTTGTGGACGGGGCTAAGGAAGGTTTTGAAGTCGCAGTCCGCATCATCCCTTATCTTGTGGCCATACTTGTCGTCGTAGGCATGTTCCGTGCATCCGGCGCTATGAATCTTATTACGCAAGCCATTCCGGGAGTTCTGAACAGACTCGGTTTGTCACCGGATGTTTTGAGCCTGATCCTGATACGACCCCTGTCAGGGGCAGCATCGCTGGGGATACTGGGACAGATCGTTACGGCTCATGGAGCTGATTCTTATCAGGCGAGGCTGGGTTCTGTAATTATGGGGAGCACCGAGACGACGCTTTACGTAGTGGCAGTCTATTTTGGGGCTGTGTTGGTGACAAAGGTCCGTTACGCAATCCATGCAGGCCTTATAGCTGATGCGGTGGGGATCATAGCTGCAATAGCGATTTGCAGGTTGTTCTTCGGATGATCGGGCGGGGCGAAAACGAGAGCGGCGATAACTAGTCCAAGGAGATGCTACCAAACGCGGCCTACCGGTATTGCGGCAATTGTTGGTCGCTATTTCCCGGCAATTCGCGGCGGCATAGATGGGGTGGCGGAGAGAGAGGGATTCGAACCCTCGGTAAGGCTCAACACCCTACACTCGCTTAGCAGGCGAGCACCTTCGGCCTCTCGGTCATCTCTCCGCGCGGCTCGACAATTACAGCTTATGAGCGAGCAGGGCTAATGTCAAGGCTTTTTGGTTCCAATCTGTTAAACCGAATAAGTGCGGAAATATTCGGTCGGGATTTCCTCGAAGAATCGTGAAAGCCGAACCGGAACTTGCCCAAGACGACGGTCCAACAGGGTTAGAGGAGCTATCACGACCAGATTGTGTTTCGCACGTGTAGTTGCTACGTAGAGGAGCCTTCTCTCTTCCTCCAAATCATCCGGTGAATCGAGGGCCATAGGGGAAGGGATTCGACCTTCCGCAGCCCAAATGATTATTACAGTGTGCCATTCAAGCCCCTTGGCCGAATGTATTGTAGACAACACCAGATTTTCATTCCGTGCGGCGATACCTGATCGTTCCTCATCTGGCGGCTCCAAGGCCATGTCGTTCAGAAAACGATTCAAGTTTTTGTAAGAGACCGTCAGATCGGCCAAGTGTTCAAGGTCTCTCATTCTTTTGGGATAGTTGTCGTATCTCTCCTTTAGAAACGGAAAATAGTAAAGGTTTATCCGTTCCACCTTTTCGGAAATCGGCCCTTTGTGTCCCTCCAGGTCTGCGATGAGACTCATCAACGCTTCAAAGTCCTTCCTGTATTTGGGGTCTCCGGCTAGCAGGTCGGATGGTCTCTTTGAGATTCCTTCGTCGGCGATTCTGCCGGCGATCTTCATTGCGGTCTTAATTCCAACCCCTGGAAGAAGCCTGAGAATTCTCATCCAACTCAAACGATCTTTCGGATTGTTGAGGACTTTGAGATGGGCCAGCACATCCTTGATGTGCATGCTTTCCAAAAACTTGAACCCGCCGTATTTCACGAAGGGTATGTTATTGCGAGTCAGCTCTCCTTCTAGATCGAAAGAATGGAAGCCCGCGCGGAATAGGACCGCCACTTCGCTCAAAGGAACTCCGTGATCGCGTAGCTCATTGACGCACTGGACTACGAATCGACTTTGTTCCCGTTCATTTGAAGAACGGGCTGCCAGAGGCAAAGGCCCGCCTGCTTTCCGGGTAAAGAGTCTCTTGGGATAGCCGTTTACGGCCCGTTCGATGATGGAATTGGTCACTGACAGGATAGGTGCTGTGCTCCTGTAATTCTCCTCCAGTCTGATGATCTTCGTGTCTTTGAAGATCTTGGGAAATTCCATTATGTTGGTGAAGTCAGCCCCCCTGAAAGAGTAGATACTCTGAGAATCGTCTCCCACGACCATCACATTGTCATGAACATACGCGAGCAGTTGCACAATGCGGGCCTGAAGCTTATTGGTGTCCTGGTACTCGTCCACAAGTATGTATTGCCATTGGGTGGAAACATCTCTTCTTACATGCTCGTGCTCTTCAAGTAGCCTTATCGGATTAACGAGGAGATCGTCATAGTCCATCAGGTTGTTGGAGCGCTTGTGCTCCTCGTACAATCCTCGAATCTTATCCAGGTCCGCTGCATATTCGCCGAAATGAGGATATCGCTGTTCCAGAATTTCCTGAATAGTGCCGCCACTGCCGACGCTTCTGCTCACAACTTCCGCAATGGTTCTTGCCTTTGGAAAACCTTTTAGGTCTTCAGGCGCGATGACGCTCTTCCGAAAATGTTCAAAAACTTCTACCGAATCTCCCTGATCCATAATGGAAAACGTGGAGTCGAATCCGAGCAAGCCGCCGTATTTCCGCATGAGCCAGTTTCCGGTTGAATGAAATGTCCCTCCCGCGACTCTTGAAACGCTGCGGTCCAGAAGCTGAGCAGCGCGGCCAAGCATTTCTTCAGCCGCTTTCCTCGTAAAGGTCAATAGCAGTATGGAACCGGGGTCTACACCGTGCTCCACAAGCCACGCAACTCGGTAAACGATGGTTCGGGTCTTTCCTGACCCTGCGCCTGCGATAACCAACACCGGCCCCGATGGAACGGTAACGGCCTCGAGTTGGGCGGGATTCAGCTCCCTTTCGTAATCAATGCAGTCAGACATAGGATGTTTCCTTTTGAGTTCGCCCGTTAAGTTAATCATTCTGGAATGTTTTTGTGAAGAGAAAAAGTCTGTCTTGAAGAAAAGCGTGGTCAAAAGCGGTCATTTATGATATGGTATGTCCGTCGCGGGTTCTTAGGGGAGAGACGTTCGGGTCAAAGAGTTATGAAGGAGGATTGTGTGAACAATTCAGCAACGGTTCTTGCTTGCCCTCTCTGTTATCATCATTTTTCCCATTGCCGGGAAGCCGACGGTGTGAGCGCGTCAGTCTTCGGCTATGGGTTGGATTTTCGTACTGTTCCGAGGGACTGCAATCGCTCGTCGGACGTTGCAACTTGTCCTGCCTGCCTGTTTACTGCCCGTGTTCAAGATTATAATCGCCGAGTTCCCGGACACGTTAAAGATATGGTCGGTTCTCAAAAATATATCAAACTGTTTGAAGCTAACCCGGAGGAAGATTTTGCAGCAAGGAGTTGGCTTGCGCTGATTTCAATCCTCGATACGAGGGGCCTCAATCCCAGGGACCTTGGAATAATGAGCCTACGCGGCTCGTGGGCAGCCAGGGAGCTTGGTAGTTTAGCCACGGAGACGGAATTGCTCCAGATGGCGGACCGCTATCTGGATGATGCTCTTCGCCGGGGCTTGACCAAAGGTGATCCCGGCATGGTGATATACTTGCTTGGGGAAATCAACAGGCGCAGAGGTGAATTCCTGCATGCCCGGGAAGTGCTCACGTTCTTGGGCAACAATCCCCGTTACCGGTATCCTGCTCTCCTGCTTACTGTGCTGATAGAGGAAGAAGACTCCACTCCATACTGGTCCCACCATGCCCCGGATCAAATGGAGCAGCATTCACCTCGGTTCAAGGGCCTTTTCCCCGCTTTGAGGAGCATACCTCCCAAGAAGATCGAATTCTCACCTGACGAACTGAGGGAGGCGTCCGAACAATCGGATGAGGACGACCGCCGGCGATTCTAAGTCCCCATTCAGCTTGCTCTATCAGCGCCGCGCGCATTAGGGCAAGCTGATCTCTTTTTACGCCCAACCCCTTAAATTCCCGCAGTCTCTTTCTTGAAAACATTATGGCAAGTTGTTATTCTTAATGCTTTGAACGTTCACGCCTTTACGAAAATACACGGAGGAGATGGAATGAGACCGTACTTCGAGAAGATGACCCAGATAGGCAAATCCCTCAGCCAATCCAAGATCAAGCAAGCCGAAGATAATATAGCGAAGATCAAGGAAGTCGAGAAACAACTCGCCGAGGCACTCGACAAAGTGAAGGCTGCGGGCCTTCCCACGGAAAAGATTAACCAGCGGGGGCAACTGACTGTCTGGCAACGACTCGAGTATCTGATGGACCCCGGTACGTGGTGTCCACTTCATTCCATTTTCGATCCCGCAAACAACGAAGAGGGAACAACCGGTGTAATAGACGGACTGGGGAGAATAAACGGCAAGTGGGCAGTAATAATAGGCTTTGACAACAAAGTTGTGGCCGGGGCCTGGATCGCCGGGCAATCGGAAAACATTCTCCGCGCCACTGATATGGCTAAGCTTCTGAGGGTGCCTCTGGTGTGGCTGGTGAACTGTTCGGGGGTGAAACTCACTGAGCAGGAGGAAGTTTATCCGGACAGGAGGGGAGGGGGAACGACTTTTTTCCGACACGCAGAGCTGGAGAAGCTGGGAATCCCCGTCTTAGCCGCCATTTACGGAACGAATCCGGCCGGGGGAGGTTATCAGGGGATCAGCCCTACACTTCTCCTGGCGCACAAAGACGCTAACATTGCCGTAGGTGGAGGGGGAATAGTGAGCGGAATGAGCCCCAAAGGATTCTTCGACGAAGATGGGGCCGAACAACTCATCGAAGCCACGAGACATTTCAAGGAGGTGCCGCCTGGCAGCGTGAAGATTCACTATGATTCTACGGGCTTCTTCAGGGCTGTCTTTGATACGGAAGAAGCTGTGCTGGACGCGCTGAAAGATTATATGAAGACTCTTCCTTCCTACGATCCGAAATTCTTCAGGGTAGCGGAGCCCGCGGAGCCGCAATTCAGCGGAGACGATTTGAACGTCATAGTCCCCATGAATCAAAAAATGGTCTACAGCTTTGAAGAGGTGCTCGCCCGTTTGACGGACAATAGCGAACACTTGGAATTTCGGCCTGAATATGGTCCGGAGGCGTATACAGGTCTGGTCAAGATCGACGGTCTTTTACTCGGGGTCATCGGAAACAAACAAGGTTTCTTAGGTCAAGGTTATCCGGAGTATGCTCCTTATCCGGGCATCGGTGGGAAGCTTTACAGACAAGGTCTCATCAAAATGAATGAGTTTGTTACCTTGTGTGGCAGAGACCGCATTCCCATTGTCTGGTTTCAGGACACCTCCGGCATAGACGTGGGTGACATAGCTGAAAAGGCGGAACTCCTGGGCTTGGGCCAATCTCTAATCTATTCCATCGAGCAGACCGCTGTGCCGATGATGCTTTTCGTTCTCCGCAAAGGGACAGCCGCTGCGCACTATATCATGGGCGGCCCTACTGCCAACAACCACACAGTCTTCACCTTGGGCACGCCGGCGACTGAGATATACGTTATGCATGGCGAGACAGCCGCGGCCGCGTCCTTTGCCAGGCGCCTGGTCAAGGAAAAAGATGCGCAGCGGCCTCTTCAGCCGGTCATCGACAAGATGAATGCCTTAGCCCAGCAGTATTATGACAATTCCAGACCTGTATATTGTGCCAGGAGAGGATTTGTGGACGAAGTCGTTCCTTTCCCCGAGATGCGCAAGTACATGGTGGCATTCGCCCACTGCGCATACCAGAACCCCGCGTCCATCTGTCCTCACCATCACATGATAACCCCCAGGGTAAGTAGAGGTTAAATACAGACCTATATCAGAGGCGCCGCAGGGCCGCCTCTGATACACGGAAGCCGGCGGCATAGAAATGATGCTATGATAAAATAGTAAATGAGGCTAAACTGTTTTGTAATAAGAGTGTCATAGATTTTATTGCATCGAGGCGAATCCAGGTCCTCTGGGTTTCGGTAAGAGTTGGTGGCAATTGGTTATATTTTCATACTCCATTAAGAAAAGGAGGAATTTATGAGCGAGACTGAAAAGAATTTGAAGGACGCCTTTGCAGGGGAGTCGCAGGCCAACCGGAAGTATCTTGCCTTTGCCAAGAAGGCCGAGGCAGATGGCCTCAAAGGAGTCGCAAAGCTTTTTCGCGCAGCCGCTGCTGCGGAGACGATTCACGCCCATAACCATCTGGAAGTGCTCAAGGGAGTTAATTCAACGCTGGAAAATTTAAAGGAAGCTTACGGCGGGGAACATTACGAGTTCACAAAGATGTATCCCGTGTTTATTGCTAAATCGAAAGAAGAAAAGAACGGGGCTGCTACAAAGAGTTTTCACTGGGCGAATGAAGTGGAAAAGGGCCACGGCGCTCTTTACGATGACGCAATTAAAATATTGGAAGCCGGTGGGACCCTACCGGAAAAGGACTATTACATTTGCGACAAATGTGGCTACACAATTGCGGGCTCGCCGCCGGAAAAATGTCCCGTCTGCGCGGCGAAGAAAGAAGCCTTTTTCAAGGCCGACTAACGAAGCTTAGTTCTGAAAAATTCTAACTGACGTGTCCACGATTACGGGAATGAGTGCTCCGCCAAGAGCCGGGACCGTTCCTTCAAGTATTCGGGCACGTGTACCAATTGCCAAATGTTTTGGCTAAGTTGCGAGAATGAAAACGTCACCCCGGACTTGATCCGGGGTCCATCCCGCGAAGCCGCGGGACTGGATTCCTGCTTTCGCAGGAATGACGGAAAAACGTCCGTCACGGTAATCCTCCCACAATCCAAGCGGTCGATGACCACACGGACATCATTTTTGGCAATTGCTCTATCCGCTCCAGGCGGGGGAAGAGGGGAACATGAGAGAAACAGTCTCTGTGAAAAATATTGGTCTGCGGGGCGTTAAGGTTGCTGACACTAAAATCAGCTTCATTGACGGACAGAAAGGGATTCTCATTTATCGCGGCTATCGCATTGAAGAGCTGGCCGAAAGATCCTCCTTCATGGAAACGGCATACCTGGTTCTGAACGGAGTTCTACCGGATGCGAGACAGCTTGAGGATTTTGATAAGCAGGTCAAAGCAGCCAGAGAGGTCCCCGATTACGTCTATGCATGCCTCAAGAAGCTACCTAAGAATGCAAATCCTATGGATGTGCTTCAAGCTTCTGTACCTCTGCTTGCCATGGCCGACCCTGATTTGAATGAGGAGATCAGAGATGCAAATGTTCGTATGGCGATAAGACTTATCGCTCGAATTCCGGCTGTTACTGCTGCTTGGGAAAGAATTCGCAACGACCTGGAGCCCGTTCCGGCAGATAAGGAACTTCCACATGCCGCCAATTTCCTGTTGCAGTTGACAGGCAAGAAACCCAATGAAGAGATTGCACATGACCTTGATATCTGTCTGATCCTTCATACAGACCACACCTTCAACGCGTCAACATTTGCTTGTCGTGAGGTTTGCTCCACCAGAGCGCACATGTATGCAGCCGCTGCGGCCGGAGTCGGCGCCCTCTCGGGCAGTCTTCACGGAGGAGCGAACACGCGCGTCATGGCTATGCTCATGGAACTGGAATCCGAAAAAGACGTCGCTCAATGGGTGAAAGACCGCATTGACCGAGGCGAAAGAATCATGGGCATGGGGCACGCCGTTTACAAGACGATGGATCCTCGGGGGAAAATTCTCAAAGAGATGGCTTCTCGAATCGCAAAAATCACGGACCAGGAAAAGTGGGATCGGTTGTCAAAGACCGTCGAAAACGTTGCCATGAAGGAATTCGACAGGCGCGCTAAGATCGGAAATTAGGCCCAATGTCGATTTTTACAGCGCTCCGGTTTACCACATGATGGGGATTCCCCGAGACCTGTTCACGCCCATTTTTGCGATGTCAAGGATTGCCGGCTGGTGCAGTCACATTATTGAGGAGAAGTTTGCGGAGGCTCAAGAGAAACCAGCGCTTTACCGTCCCCAGGCCGAATACGTGGGCCAATATTGCGGTCTGATGGGATGCGTGTATGAGCCGGTTGAGGCCAGGGCATGAAAAATGCTTTCCATATCACGGGGGCGGCGGAGCCGTGGATCCGCGCAGATAAATTGATGGCTGATTCACAGATGTTGCCTCATGGGGACTTTTGTGGAAGAGCATAAGTGAGATGCAGAAACAACGTCAGGAGGTTGTCAATGTCTTTTCTGCTGTATCGTATTGATGATGCCGGCCGCCAATACCATCGGGAAAAAGAGCTTGTCGGAGAGCTGTCGTTGTGGGGAAAGAAGGGGTCGGTGGCAAGATGCGTTGGTTCCCGCGGCGTTAAAACTGGTGGTTGGAGCGTCACGGCAAAAGATATGCTCGCAGAATTGGTCCCTCGAAAATTCGGAAAGGACGCGAATCCGGAACATTTTGCGATTCTAGACGATCTCGTCCCCAACGGGCCGGAAAGAATTGTTGGCCGAATTGATAAGATAAAAGGGTATCTTGATAATGGTCACGATCCTGATAATGCCTACAACCCAATAATTATCATCATGACAGAGGTAATTCACGTCCAACCGCCAAATGATCCTATTGCGCAAAAATCCTTCAAGGCACCACCCCTTGAGCCACTTGATGTGCCGGGCGGAAACGCGCGAATAATCCGGACAATAAATTACCTTTGGAATAACTGGCAACCTCCAAGGTCATTTGCTGGTGCTCTCCTCTGGCCCGAGCATTGGGAATATCTGAGGCAATTTTGAGCGCTTATTGACTTGGATTTGTGAAAAGAAAAAGTCTAGTTGCGAGATTTCTCACGAGGCTCACAAATGACCTTAAAACATGACGTCGTAATAGTAGGTACGGGTTTGGCCGGGTTGAGGGCTGCGCTTGAGGTGGCCGGCGACCTGGATGTTGCGGTGATCAGCAAAGTTTACCCCACCAGATCCCATTCCGGGGCCGCACAGGGAGGCATTGGCGCTTCTCTGGGAAATGAAGAACCGGATTCATGGGAATGGCACATGTACGATACGGTGAAAGGCGGCGATTACCTTACCGATCAAGATGCTGCCGAGGTGCTCGCCAAAGACGCTGTCCGCGCGATTTACGAGTTGGAACACATGGGGGTACCTTTCAACAGAACCCCTGAAGGAACTATTGCCCAGAGAGCGTTTGGAGGGCACACCAAGAATTTCGGTGAAGCTGCAATAAAAAGGGCCTGTTATGCCGCGGACCGGACCGGTCGGGTGATTTTGGACACCTTGACTGGCGCTGCCCTGAGGAAAGGAATCAAGGTTTACTCCGAGTTCTATCTCGTGGACCTGATCAAAGAAGGATCCCGCGTGAATGGCCTTATCGCTTATGAGCTTGCAACGGGCAAACTGCATGTTTTTCAAGCTCGTGCAGTCTTGTTGGCCACCGGAGGATTCGGCAAGCTATATCAAACAACCTCGAACTGTTTTGCCAACACGGGCGATGGCGTTTATCTCGCCTATCGTGCTGGAATTCCACTACAGGACATGGAATTCGTCCAGTTTCACCCGACAGGCATCTACGGGCTGGGAGTGCTTATCAGTGAGGCCGCGCGAGGGGAGGGTGGTATACTTCGTAACAGAGAAGGCAAGCGATTTATGGAAGAGTACGCTCCCGTTATAAAAGATCTCGCGGCAAGGGACGTGGTCTCCAGGGCAATGATGACCGAAATACGTGCGGGGAGGGGCATCGACGGGCGCGACTTTCTCCACCTGGACCTCACCCCCATAGGAAAGGAACAGTTGGCCGAGAAGCTATCTGACATTTCATCGTTCGTTCGCATTTATCTCGGGCTGGACACAGCCACTGATCCGATCCCTGTCAAGCCGACGTGCCACTACATGATGGGCGGCATCCCTACGGATGTTGACGGCGCTGTGCTTGACGAGAAAGGGGAGCCTGTTCGAGGTCTGTACGCCGCGGGAGAATGTGCGTGCATTTCGGTTCACGGCGCCAACCGGCTCGGCTGCAATTCTCTGGTGGACCTTGTGGTGTTCGGACGCCGCGCGGGCAAACTTATGGCACGAGACCTTGAACAGATGGACTGGAAGGAACTGCCTGATCGTCCTGAGAGCGGAGTGTCTCAGAAATTGGAGAAACTCAAGCAAAAGAGCAAAGGTGAGAAGGCCGCTCACATAAGAAAATCTCTGCAAGAATTTATGTCCGAGTGGTGTTCGGTCTTCAGAAATGAGAAAGACCTGAAACATGCTTTGTCCGAACTAGGTTCGCTAAAGGAGCGTTACCGGGAGATTGCAATAGACGATCACGGGGATTTGTTCAATACCGACATCATGGAAGCTTGCGAACTGGAATCCTTACTTGGTTTGGCGGAAACCATGCTCCTGTCGGCCATCGCACGGACGGAAAGTAGAGGTGCGCATTTCAGAGAAGACTATCCTAAACGAGATGACGCTAATTGGTTGAAACACACCTTGATTCAAAAAGCCGATGACGGCCCGCGAATCTCGTACAAACCGGTGAGGATAACTCGTTTTCAGCCAAAGGAACGAACTTATTGATCTCGTGGTTTGCAGAAAGCAAGGCTTCAGAAGAGCAAACCTTCAGTCAGGGGCGGCAAGAGCTTGTCATTGCGAGCGCGCGAAAGCGATCTCATGCACGACCAGAGCCTGGAGTTCCGGTGGGACGGGCATCTTGCGGTGGGGATGGCATCTGCTCGTACGCCACGGCAGATGCCATCGCCGCGAAGCACGATGGGCAATGTCTCAACCATTCACTCCTCGCAGATGACGCCGTCCTGCCGGAGTCATTCCCGTGCACTGAGCGGCCTGCAAAGCCAGTTACAGAGCAAACTGGGCTCAATTACCCCAGAGGAATATTACAATGGATATGGAATTCAAAATATTGCGTTTTGACCCGGAAAAGGACAGTAAACCGTATTTTAAAAGCTACAGCGTTAAGGCCGAACCCTCGGAGCGGCTCCTAGATTGCTTGAACAGGATCAAATGGGAACAGGACGGCACGCTTGCCTATCGTATGTCTTGTGCGCACGGAGTCTGCGGTTCGGATGCTATGAAGATAAACAGTCGATGCGCCCTGGCATGCCAAAAATTGGTGAAAGATTACGAGGGCTCTGAAGTGGTGCTGGAACCGCTGCCTACCTTCAAGGTCCTGAAGGATCTCATCGTGGATTTGGACCCATTCTTCGAGAGAGTTGAATGGATTCGGCCCTATCTGATCGCCTCGCACCCTCCGGAAAAAGAGCGGCTGCAATCGGACGAGGAGAGAAGAAGAATGGGTGAATCCATCCGTTGCATATTGTGTGCGTGCTGTGTTGGCGCTTGCCCTGTTTCCAACGAAAATGAGAAATACCTGGGTCCCGCGCCTTTGGTGCAAGCTTTCCGCCACATCTTCGATTCCAGAGACGAAGAGCGTGAAGAGAGGCTGAAGCAATTGGATTACCCGGATGGGGTATGGGGGTGCGTCAATTACTTTGAGTGCACCAGGGTTTGCCCCAAGGAAATTCCCGTCACCAAGGAGATCAATCTGATAAAACGGGAAATTAAGAAAGCTGAGTAAGTTGCATCAAGAAAGGTGCCCGAAAGGTCGCGCATATATCGGAAAAGCAGGCATCCTGCCTGCCCAAGTTTGCGTAAGGTGTGGTGAATCCCACGGCACGCGGCTTCTGCCGGTGATGTAGACAAAATCCGTAAAAGTATTCTTGTCAGTTCCGGAATCCATGCTGCCTGTGTGTATCGAGGCTGACCGGTGATCCTGCTCCACGACACTGCCCAATGAACCTGAAATGGGGGATCAGAGCCCAAAGATTTAATCCGAAACTTGGCCAAAGACCGAGATCATCAGAAAGGTCGAGCCATCGGTCTGCGTAGGACTGACTTTCAAGGAGATAGCGACATGGGGCAAATTGTTCAGCTTCAACAGATGTGGACAGCAGTTGGAGGATTGATAGTGGTCTACAGTCTCAAAATTGTGGGCGCGATCGTATTCCTCGCAGTGGGTTACGTTCTTGCTAAACTGACCCATCGCTGGATCAAAAAATTACTCGCACGCCAGCGGATCGACGCGACTTTGATTTCCTTCTTCGGCAGCTTCACCTATTATGCCATCCTCGTGTTTGCAGGGATCGCCGCCCTTGCTCGGGTGGGGGTTCAGACAACGTCGGTTATCGCAATCATCGGTGCAGGCGGTTTGGCAATCGGGCTGGCGCTACGGGGAACTTTAGCCAATGTGGCTGCCGGACTCTTCTTAGTCTTATTTCCACCGTTCAAAGCCGGACATTACATCCAGGCAGCAGGAACTTCCGGAACCGTCGACGAGATCAATATGTTCACCACCAGGCTTCGGACGTCTGACAACGTCCCCGTGATCATCCCGAATTCAAAGCTGATTTCGGATATCATTGTGAATTATTCTGAGGCTGAGACACGCCGTGTGGAACTCGTTTTCCCAGTGAGCGCAGATAAAGAGATCAAGAAAGTTCGCGAGGTGCTGAACAGCCTGATCGGTAGCGATAGTCGCATTCTCAGTGAACCTGCCCCATTTGTTGGAATCAAGGATCTGGCTGATAATATCGTCAACTTCATCGTCCAGGTGTGGGTAAAGAATGACGATTACCGGAATGTGAAATCCGATTTTAACGAGCGGGTGAAAGAACGGTTTCGAGCCGAAGGTATCTAGGAGCCTGTCGCGCAACCTCAATCGTCGGCGGCATCGTGCTACGCGGAGGTTCTACCCATTGTTCCGTAACCTCGCCCCGGCTCCTAGGAGTCTGACATACTAAGTCTTTTCCGTGGCAGCCTCTGAGAGATCCCGATACAATGGTCGCTGTCGTGCCACGAATTCGGGAAAGCATTGCGTCACGCAACAGCCTCCTAGTGTTGTGTACCTTAAATTAGAGTTATTATGCTATGAGCATTTTGCCTGTGTATGTCCAAAGCAAGGAGCTAAACAATGGCAAATTTAGATGAGATAGCTTTTCTAGATGCCACGGCGCAGGCCGAGCTGGTCAGAAACAAGGAGATCACCCCAACCGAGCTGGTGGAATCGGCCATCGAAAGGATCGAGCGGCTGAACCCGCGCCTCAACGCTGTGATCACACCCATGTACGACCTGGCGCGGAAAAATGCTTCCGGTTCGATCCCGGAAGGGCCGTTTGCCGGGGTCCCATTTTTGATGAAGGACTTGTTAGCCTCTTACGCGGGAGTAAGGATGGCCATGGGAACGGCTCTGTTAAGCGGTTACGTGCCGGACCACGACAGTGAACTGACTCTGAGGATCAAAAAAGCTGGATTAATTACACTTGGTAAGACCAACACGCCCGAATTCGGCCTTGTCCCCACCACCGAGCCGGTTGTTTTCGGCAAAACCAGGAATCCGTGGGACACGGAGAGGACCACCGGGGGGTCGTCGGGCGGTTCTGCGGCGGCTGTGGCATCGGGAATGGTTCCGATGGCCCATGCCAGTGACGGTGGAGGATCGATCCGGATTCCGGCTTCCTGCTGCGGGGTTTTCGGTCTTAAGCCCACACGGGCGCGCAATCCATTGGGTCCGGATTTTGGGGACTTGTATTCCGGCTTCATCTGCGAGCACGCGGTCACCCGCTCGGTAAGAGACAGCGCCGCGCTTCTGGACGCCACGGCCGGCCCCGATATAGGCGATCCATACTGGGCCCCGCCCCCACGGCGCCCATTTCTTGAAGAAGTCCACGCAGACCCGGGCCGGCTCAGGATTGCCGTTTCTGCCGATTTCCCGTTCGTCCGCCAGCCCCATGAAGACTGCATGACTGCTCTGAAGGAGGCTGCGGCCCTTTGTGAGAGCCTGGGGCACGTGGTAGAGGAATCGTCCCCTTCAATGACTCGTGATTCTGAAGCGGGAACGGGCGCTTTCATAGCCGTGTGGGCGGCTGGACTCGCCTTCACAATTGATGCCATAGCCACCATAGGAAACATCACTCCAACTGAGCAAATGTTCGAGCCTCTTACCTTTGCGATTTACCAACAGGGCCGTGAGATTAGCGCGTCCCGGTACCTTCTCGCTGTGACGACTCTCCAAAGGTTTAGCCGAGAAGTGAGCAGGTTTTTTTCAGACTATGACATCCTGCTCACTCCCGTCCTGGCTGAGCCGCCTGTGCCCCTTGGCACATTTGACGCTCCGAAGGATAACCCAATGAAGGCATGGGAACGGGTAGTTGCTTTCGCTCCTTACACCGCGTTGTTCAACGCTACCGGCCAGCCGGCTATGTCCGTGCCGCTTTTCTGGAACAAGGACGGGGTTCCGATAGGTTCTCACTTTGTAGGCCGGTTCGGCGATGAAGCGACTCTATTTCGCCTTGCGGCCCAGCTTGAACAGGC
>CAVSPC010000042.1:0-38681 GCA_963729795.1 uncultured delta proteobacterium
TGCTGCAATGATGAAACGAAATCCTGAATTCACCGGCGCAACTCGGAAATAGACGCAACCACAGCCCTTACTCCTGACTTCAGCCACCACCTTTGACCGGAAGCCTCCTAAATGTTAAAATTTAACTAATTGAGTGAAGAGCCGGACGGCTCCCGGAATAGATGGGCAACAATTTCTCGATGTATTGTATAGGCCGTGCTGAAATGGCAGCATGATTCGAAGCTTTTAATTGATTCGGCAATCCTCCTGAAACTTTTCAGGTTGCGGATAGAGTCAATTGTATGGTTTGGAAACTTTCCCGATTTGGAATCTCTTTCGACGGTGTGACGGCGAACCGAATTTTTGCATAAATTCGTCTGCCGGAATTAGCGACAATTCACTGGCTACTATTCGCGAGCGTTCGATCAATTAACTCGCAGAATACCCAGGTGCAAACATGAGCCTAGCAGAAAAATACCATCTCGGAGCTACGGGGAAAATAGTAGAGGCCTTTTTGGTCTCCAAGCTACCGGTCATATTTATCATCGGCTCACTATTGGCCGGAGCAGCAGCGCTCATACTCACCCCCAGAGAAGAAGAGCCTCAGATCGTGGTGCCTGTTGTGGACGTCATGATCAATTTTCCCGGGGCTTCTCCTGAGGAGATCGAAAACCTCGTTACCATCAATCTTGAGCGAAGGCTATGGGAAATAGACGGCGTGGAGGACCTCTATACGTCTTCTCATCCGGGCGCTGCTGTGGTCACGGCCCGCTTTTATGTCGGCCAAAACTTTGACACCAGCATACTCAAGGTCAACAGCAAGATCATGTCTTATGCAGACAAGGTCCCGCCCGGTGTCACCGGCTGGGTTGTCCGACCTGTTGACGTCAATGACGTGCCCATCGTTACGTTCACCCTGTACAGCTCTGTTTATTCGGATTATCAACTGCGGCGGGTTGCCGACGAGATCCTTCACCGACTCCAGACTATTAAAGATACCGGAAGAGCGTACGTGGTGGGAGGGCGCAAACGCCAAATCAGGGTGCTGCTTCAGTCTGAACGTTTGGCTGCCAGGCACGTGTCCGTTCTGGAAATAGAGCGAGCGCTCAAGGGAGCTAACGTCAACGTCCGGGCCGGTTCGATGGACGAACTGAATCACGAGATTTTGGTGGATGCGGGGCCGTTCATAACTTCCGCTGAAGAAGTAAAAGTCCTTGTGGTGGGTGTTTCCGACGGTAAACCGGTCTATCTTCAGGATGTGGCAGAGGTGGAAGACGGCCCGGCGGCGGTGGAAACCTACACTCGCATGACTTTCGGGCCAGGTGCCGCGCACGATCCGGAGACCCGAGATTTGAAAACGGCTGCCGAGGGGAAGGAGTACAATCAGGTAACCATAGCGGTAGCCAAGCGCAAAGGCACAAATGCCGTGCAAGTAGCTCGAGGTCTCATCGAGAAGGTGGACAGCCTCAAGCGGGATGTCATCCCTACCGCCGTCCATGTTCTGGTCACCCGGAACGACGGGCGGGCTGCCAACCAAAAGGTCAATGAGTTGGTAAGTCATCTGGGGATAGCGGTGGTCACCATCATAATTCTGCTGACTCTGGTGCTGGGCTGGCGAGAGGCCATGATAGTGGCTCTGGCCGTTCCCATGACGCTGTCGGTCACGTTGTTGGCTAATCTGCTCATAGGTTACACCATTAACCGGGTGACGTTGTTCGCGCTGATACTGTCACTGGGACTTCTGGTTGACGATCCCATCGTGGACGTTGAAAACATTCATCGACATTTCAAACTGAAGACGCATCCTCCTCTGGACGCAACTTTGCTGGCAGTGGACGAAGTGCGTCCTCCTACGATAATGGCGACACTTGCGGTTATCGCTTCTTTTATCCCTCTATTTTTCATTACCGGAATGATGGGGCCCTATATGCGGCCCATGGCTTTCAACGTCCCCATCGCGATGCTCATGTCGCTTGCCGTAGCGTTCACGGTCACACCGTGGACCACTTATCACGCCTTGAAAAAGGAGTATGGAGAACAGGCGAAGCCTTACGATTTCAAGACAGGGGCGTTGTACCGCATTTACAAGAGGCTCATAACCCCTTTCCTTGAAAGCCGTCGTAAGACGTACATGTTTCTCGGCTGTGTCTTATTGGCGCTCCTCGGCTCGTTGATACTTGTTGTACTCAAACTGGTTCCACTCAAAATGCTACCTTTTGACAACAAGAATGAATTCCTTGTGCTGGTAGACATGCCGAGAGGCACTACTCTTGAAACAACCGACAAGGTGGCATCGGATCTGGAGAATTACTTGTCTACAGTGAACGAAGTCCGAGATCTGGAAACGTACGTAGGGCTGCCATCGCCGGTGGATTTCAATGGATTGGTTCGACAATATTATTTTCGTAAGGGGAGCTATGTCGCGGATATTCGAGTCAATCTCTTGGACAAATACGACCGCGCCTTTCAAAGCCACGCGATAGTCCTGAGAATACGCCCGGCCATTCACAAGATCTCGGAAAGGGACCGCGCAAAAATCAGGATCGTCGAGACGCCGCCGGGACCGCCGGTTATGTCCACCATTGTGGCCGAGGTTTACGGTCCTCCCGGTGCTACCTACCGTGACATAATGGAACAGGCTGGAAAAGTTAGGAAGATGATGGAGTCGACGTTAGACGTGGTGAACGTTTATGACACGATAGAAGCACCTCAGACGCGCTACCACTTTGAAGTGGACCGGATCAAAGCCGCTTTAGACGGGATAACCGAAGACGACATAGTGAAATCCGCGAAGATCTTCCTGGGTGGAGAATCTCCAACAACAATGCACAGTAATACCGAACGAGAGCCCCTGGAAATTAACCTGCGGCTACCGAGGGACCTGCGCTCGCGACCTGAGGACATGGGTCCGTTGCGGATAAAAGCGAGCGATGGGGCGATGGTCCCGTTTAATGAATTGGGCAGTTTGAAAAAAGGGGTTATACAGCAGACTATCTTTAGAAAGAATTTGAAGCGTCTTGTGTACGTTACGGGCGGGACTGCCGGAAGAAGTCCGGTGAACGCAATTCTGGATCTCATCCAGGCCACGGACAAGAACCCATTGCCGAATGGGTTTCAGGTAAAATGGTCTGGAGAAGGCGAGTGGAAAATAACACTTGAGGTTTTCAGAGATCTAGGGCTGGCGTTTGCGGGAGCTTTGATTCTAATTTACATCCTGCTGGTTCAGCAGACCGAATCCTTTTCGATTCCACTGGTGATTATGGTGGCCATACCTCTGACGCTGATCGGAATACTCCCAGGCTTTGCATTGCTGAATGCTCTCTTTGCCCAGACCGTGGGGAAGTATCCGGATCCCATCTTTTTCACTGCGACGGGGATGATAGGGATGATAGCCCTCGCTGGGATTGTTGTGCGAAATTCCATTATACTGATTGATTTTATACACGTGCGAATCAAAGCAGGAGAAGAGTTGGAACAGGCCATAGTAGAATCCGGCGCAGTGAGGCTCACACCAATTTGTTTAACCGCTGGAGCTGCCATATTCGGGTCATGGGTAATCACCCTGGATCCAGTCTTCTCGGGCCTTGCCTGGTCCTTTATTTTCGGCGTTTTCGCCTCCACTGCTTTCACGCTAGTGGTGGTACCAATGATCTACTATCTCATTTACGGCAAAAAGAACCTGACGCGTCCTCGGACCTGAAAGTCAAACGCTTGCAAGTCGTTGGTTCTGTCATGGCGAGAAGTGAAATTCGGGGTCTGGCAATCTGGGTATTTATACGCTGTCAAACGACGTGGACGGGATATGGTGGGGCAATCCCGCGCGAAACGCGGGACTGCCTGCCGTTCGCCAGCACGACTCCGATCCCGGGTAGCGCTGGCGTCCCCGCCGGCGACTCACGAACAACCCCGCGTCCCGGGGGGAGGCCGGTCCTACTGGATGCCCGCCTACGCGGGCATGACAACAGGCAATCTCGCCTCGGCAGGACTATTCCACCAAAAACATCGTCACTTCCCGAACAGCGATTTAATGAAAAGGGTTGCTTTGCTTTGCTCACAGTGACAGTCTTTTGCCGCGTGCGACTGAAGGCTTCTCCCTTGTGGATCTCAATTTCAGTCGATGTCTGCAAACTTTTTTGATTGCCAAACTACTTATTAAGAAGGAAAGATGACATTGTTCACTGTGTGGCTGCCCACCGTACTTATTTCCGAGTCAATGAGTAAAGTGAGACCTCGATGATGAATAGGAAAGTCCTGCTGGCGGCCGGCCTCGCCGTTTTGATAGCGGCCATGGTGGTCGGATACCGCATGAAAGCTGAAGGAGAGCGGAGTTCATCTCCGAGCCAAAATCCACAACAGGTGAAAACTGTTCCAGCGGAAACTGTTTCGATCAGGAAAAAGGTCACGGTCTCCGGAACAGTGATTGGCAGGCAGACCGCGGTAATTTCAGCCAAAATCTCCGGGTACGTGGATGACCTGAGAGTGAACCCGGGAGATCGTGTCAAAACGGGGCAGGTTTTGCTTCAAATCGGTACCCGGGCATTGGCTGAACGAAAGGCCCAGGCGAAAGCCGCTCTTGACGAAGCAAAAGCGACATTGGCCGATGCGAAGAAAAATTTTGACCGCTACACACCCCTGTTTAAGGCCCAAGCCATCTCCACGCAGCAGTACGACGACATTCGAACTCGTTATGACGTGGCCAAGGCTGCGGAGCAAAAGGCGCAAGCGGCGCTTGACGAATCAGAACAGCAACTTTCTTACGGCAAGGTGAGGTCCCCCTTTGACGGCATTGTAAGCGAAAGGTCTGTTAATCTGGGCGATCTGGTCATGCAAGGGCAGCCTTTGCTCACTATCTACGTGCCGAGTACCCTGGAGTTAGTGGCACCGGTCGGGGAGGAGTACGCGGGTTACGTACGTGCCGGCACGGAGGTCAGGGTTCGTGTTCCTTCTCTTGGGCTCAAGCAAACCACGCGCATCCGTGAGGTTGTTCCCCAGACTAACGAGCAGGCAAGGGCGATCACTGTGAAAGCACTGCTTTCGGAGGCTCCGGGGCTGACTCCGGGGCTCTATGGGAGACTCGATTTCAACACGACAGTATCTAAAGTCATTGCCGTTCCGTCAAAGGCCGTAGCAACGGTCGGGCAGTTGGAGAGCGTAAGAGTTTTGAAGAATGGTCGGGTGGAGACTGTTTACGTGACGACCGGCCGCAAACTGAATGGCGGGAATATAGAGATATTGTCCGGACTCAAGCCGGGCGAACTGGTAGTGATGGATTGAAGATATCAGGAAGTAATGAGCTTTAAGGGCCTCCGTAGAGGGCCTGTGCCAATATTCTGATCCCCACCACAATAAGTGCCAAAGCGAGGCTCCGCATTATCCAATCCGCTCGGATCTTACCGGAAACGTAAGCTCCCAGAGGCGCGCCCAACAAAACGCCGATGGCAAGCGATAGGGTCAGATTGGCTTGCTGCGGTGAGAAATTGCCCGCAATGACATGGGTCATGGTACCGGTAAAAGCCATAATTGCCAAGACAAAGTGTGAAGTTGCCGTAGCAACATGGACGGGGAAATTAAGCAAATATGTCATAGCCGGCACATGGATGATGCCGCCCCCGATTCCCAGGAAACTGGAGAGGTACCCCACTACGAAACTCAGCCCAATACCCACCCACGGATTGAAGGAATAGTCGAAGCAGGCGCCGGTTGCTTCGACAAGGTGCCGTGAAATCTGATAGTGATAGTGACGGATTCTTTTGGCCTCCTCCGGTCCGCGGCGAAACAGAAACACCGCTCCGGAAATCAGTAGAATGCCGAATATGCCATCAAATATTCGTCGGGGCACATAGCTGGTATTTAAGGCACCAATTATGGCTCCAGGGATCGTAGCAGCGGCAAACATCAGGCCGGATTTGTAGTCGATGCGCCTCATAATCGCATACGACTCCGAGCCGGCAGTGGCGTTAAAGAATACGACCGCCAAAGATATGGCAGTGAGCTGATCGGGGCTTTGCTTTGGGAAAAGCAAAAGCAATATAGGCATCAGTATGAAACCTCCGCCAGCCCCTATAAGTGTGCCGTAGAGGCCCGTGCCAAATCCCAGAGCCATGTAACAGATAAATCGCGCAGCGGAATGTATTATTGGGTCGGTCATAGGTGATCCTGCTAGGGCTCGCTCCCAGATTTATTATTTTTCCTGTGAATTGGTGGGAGCTGGGAAAACCATGCCTGGTTGGGGTCTCACAAGGTCACCACATTCTAATTGCCACGTTATCGGACTTCCGACGGTTAGGCTCGCAACTGAACCGAAATAAACTGAACACAGTGATGGACCAAGTTCTCTCAGAACGACCGCCTGAAGCAATATAGGGTTCCGCGACCATTTACTTACCCTGGAATGAATGACGCAAATACACCTGAATCCAAACTGGAAATATCGGTGATCTCAAAGCCTGCGAGGGAAGCCTTGTGGGACGCCAAGCTTTTTTTTACCCAACAGCATCTGGCCTCGAATACGATAGTGGTGTTCGCGCCGAAAGGACCCATGCGGATTATGAAATTCTTAACCTCACCTATTTCCGCCTGAATCCCCTGTACGCAAACACCCCTTTCCGATATGTCCGTAATTAGGCCGCCTTTAAAGGGATCGCCGCCATCAAAGATCTTCATCGGGAACTTCGCAGGGTAACGGGGAAACTGCCGTAGCCCGTGGACCGAGACGTCGTGTAACGATTTAAGCTCGTTCAATTCGTCCGTGCTCATGGCGCTACCTTGCACCAGCATCCGAAACGCTGTGCGCATGCCATTTATCGTCAAGCGATATTTGGCCATGAGGTCGGACACATTCATCCCACTGCGAATATCATGAATAACGTCCTTGGCCTTAATTTTCCGCGCAGGTTTCATTATTGATTCTCCGTTAAGTCGAGCAGTTAATCGAGTTCAATTAAATCATCCGGGCTGTTACAAAAACTAATTCTGCTGCCTCAGTTTTCCCAAAACGCCATGGTTGCCTTATAGCCCTAATTAACTCGCCTCGGTATCACTACTGACGAAGGCACTCCCTACTGCGCGGCCTCAGCCACATCTAGACTATTTCTAGTTGCCCCTCCAAATCCGGCTCAAGGACCTCTCCTATCTCGGCAACAGGCTCGACCCCCTCCGCGGTCAACGCGTCAAGCAGATCGCGCACGCGTTCCGCCGGCACGCCCAGCACCAGGCCACCCGATGTTTGAGGGTCAAACATCAAGTCCGCGATCTCAGCGGAAATTCCTGAATCCAAAGTTATCCACGAGCTGAAAAATTTCCGGTTGGAATGCCCCCCTCCCGGATTCAACCCCATCGAAGCCCCTTCTATTGCCCCCTCAAGAATTGGGACAGATTGGGCGTGAACCCTCAACTTACACTTTCCGGCTCGAGCCATTTCCACAAGATGTCCGGCCAGCCCGAATCCGGTCACATCGGTGCAAGCTTTAACGTCAAATCTGGAGGCAACCTCTGAGGCCTTCTTGTTGATCGTGCAAAGCGAACGCACCATAGCATCCACAGCAGAGGCCGATGCTAACTGGGCTTTAAGCGCGGTCGCGACGATGCCGGTTCCAATGGCCTTGGTAAGAATTAAACGGTTTCCAGGCTGGAGGGCCGAGTTTGTCATCATGCGTTCCGGATGAACCAGACCGGACACGGACAGCCCGTACTTCAACTCGTCGTCTTCCACACTGTGGCCGCCTACTAGGGCGACTCCAGCCTCCTTGAGGATGTCCAGCCCCCCCTGAAGGATGCTCTTCAGCGCGGCTATCCCGAGCTTCTTAGTAGGAAAGCAGACCACGTTCATGGCCGTTATGGGACGACCGCCCATAGCATACACGTCGCTCAAAGAATTCGCGGCTGCGGCCCGGCCGAAGATCCTCGGGTCGTCGACGATTGGAGTAAAAAAATCGAGAGTTTGAACAAGAGCTAAGGACTCACTGAGGCGGTACACACCCGCGTCCTCCGACCCAGCCAGTCCCGTCAGGACGTTAGGATCGTAAGGAATTTCAATTCCGTGTAGAGCTTCCTCCAGGTCCCCTGGAGCTAGTTTGGCCGCTCAGCCTGAAGCTTGGGTCAGAGTGGTCAGCCTGATGTCGTCGCAGGACATTCGGTATCCTTCCCTCGATAGGTCGCCCCCCTCCCCTATATCAAATATATGAATGCAGATTGTTACACCAGAGGATTTATCTCAATTCTGTTACAAAGAGCGCTAACACACCGATATATGGGACCTAAGTTCGAGAGTCCCACGCGGTCTGCCCTCCCCGGCAAAGAAAGGGCAGTTCGGTTTGTTTCTCAACGCTTTTCACCGTGCAAAGTTCGTAGGACAAACAGTCTCGCATTGCCGGCTTGAGAATTGACTCCGGCCACAATCATTGTGCCGAAAACACTCCAATTTTGTTCGTAGTGTTGAAAACAGCCGGAATTGCACCAAGTTTGGCACTGCTGGCACTTGCTAAGTGACACCGTGCCTCAGCCCGGGGTACATCCCTGATTAAAGCATCCGTCACCGGGACGCTTTGGCTCCGAAGGACGCACGGATTCTGGCCGAAACGCACAAGGTCCATTCCGGCAGGACGGCCATCGGGGGAGACAAAGATGAATGCAGTCGCAACCGCGGTGGGCCGAATTCCATTAAAGGTGGCCCCGGAAGCCAGAAGCAGGTCGACCACTTCCCCGTAACCTCTTATAGAAGCCTGGGTCAGAGCTGTATTGCCGTTACGATCACTCACATTAACGGCCGCACCCTTTTCCAACAGGACTTCAACTACGTCGGTATGCCCTTCGGCCGCAGCAGCCATGAGGGCAGTTACCCCGCTCTTGGGTTCGCTGAGATCCGCGTTCGCGCCGTGACCGAGCAGTAGTTCCACAACTTCTTTGTGCCCCATGACGGAAGCCCACATCAAGGCGGTGTCGCCATTGTTATTCTTGGCTTCCAAGGCCGCGCCTTGCTCCAGCAAAACTCTCACGACTTCTTCATGGCCCTGGATCGCAGCCCAGATCAGAGGCGTTAAGCCGTCCTGATCCCTGGTGTTCACGTCCGCTCCTTCGTTCAGATAGCCGACAACCTCAAGATAATCTCCTGTTCTCGCTGCCTCCAAAAGGTTGCCGCTCAAGTGGCGCTCGCCGTAATAGGCATGATGCCAACAAAACAAAAGTAGCGGGAGGACAAATATGATTGCCACTTTGCCTAGCCATTTCATGTTTCCATCCTCCTCTCGTTCCCCATTTCGTGACTCTTTAGCAATTCCGAAAAACCCTGTATCAATTGTGAAATCCCAGTCTCGCCTGCTCAACGGATGCACCCCAGTTTCTCCTGACTTCCTGTACCGTTACATCCATGAGTATCCATAATTTTGGAGGGCAGGCATGCCAGATCTCTTGCCGGACTAGCCGTCTGCGTAAAAATTTCACGGTATGGTTGGGAACTGATCCCCCGTATGTAAGCCCTTGGTGAGAGGGCCTAACCCCTTTTTTCCCTGTTTCGATGTTAAATCGATTTATGCGCCCGCCTATACATTAAGCATTTTTCGTGCCATATCTAAGGGAATTGCAAAATTATGCTTTTGTGAGGTTCAGGACCGAGGATTGTCGAATCGGGTCCGTGAGGTACACTTGCCTCAAATGGCATACCCCTTACACACTATTGTGGCGAAACTGCCACACGGACGCATAAGTATAGTAAATCCGGTAAGATAATTTCTCTCGGGAATGGGGGTTTTTAGTCCATAGGGCAGGAGGTGGTCATTTTACGCCCAACTGTATATTTGGTGAGAAAGGTCCGACACCATCTTTTCGTTAATAAGGGGAGTTCTGGGATGTGGTTGGCGAAGTAACTGCCGCGGTCACGAAAAGCTCGCGGATGGTGCAGTTGCCCAGCGACTGGTGGGTTCGCCGCGTCCCATGCCAACTTTGACGACCCACAGTAATGTAGGGTGGGTTTAAAACCCGCCCTTACATTACCCACCACCAGGATAACGAGCTTGAATTTAACGCTTATGAGGTTGCGGCCAAACGTTCATACCGCGGCCAAGGCTCGGCCTTCGTGAAACGCCTTCAGATTGATTTCCACCAGTTTCGGCTTTAGGGACTCCCTCAGCGCCTCTTCGTACGTTTTGGCAGGAATATCAAGGTACTTCGAAAGTACCCCAAGAAAGATCACGTTGAGCACCCTCGGATTCCCTATTTTCCGAGCCACTTCGGCTCCGTTGACCACCACTGCGTTGGGAATCCTCCCCTTGATCTTCGTGAGAACGTCAGGGGGATACTCTTGCTTCCCAGTAAAGACCGCGGGCGGGAGGACCTTCTGATCGTTAACAATCACCGTTCCTTTTTCAGAGAGGTAATGAAAGTACCGCAAGGTCTCGATTTGCTCGAAGGAAAGCAGCACGTCTGCTTCCCCGGCCTTAATTATGGGAGAGCTGACAAATTTCCCGAAACGAACGTGGCTCGACACGGACCCGCCCCGCTGGGCCATCCCGTGGATCTCGTTCTTTTTCACGTCGTATCCGTGGCGAGCCGCCACTCGGCCCAGCACGTCGCTGGCCAAAATGATCCCCTGGCCGCCGACTCCGACTATGAGGACATTGTAAACGCGGTTCTCGCTCATGACGCCTCCTCGATGCAGTTGAACTTGCAAACCTCCTGACAGGTGCGACACCCTACACAAAGCGCTTCGTTTATTCTAGCAAAGCCTTTGCGTTTCTCACCTTCCGCGGGCTCGTCTATCTTGACGAATTCCAGTGCCGGACAGCCGGTATTGATGCAGGTCTTGCAGCCCTTGCACATATCCGGATCAATTTTAAGCGGCCTGTCGGGCAAGATTCGCCCGGTCTTTAGAAGCGCACAGGGCGCACGAGCGATCACCACTGAGGGTTCGTTCGCTTCCAGCTCTTCACCGATTACTTTTTCCGTCTCTTTCACTTCATACGGGTTGACGATCCGTATTCTTTTGAATCCGAAAGCCTCTGCGATCTTGGCCGTATCCGCGCTGATCGTGGGGTCCTGACGAAGCGTGTAGCCTGTGCCTGGATGCGGCTGGGCACCGGTCATGGCCGTGGTCCGGTTGTCCATTATGACCACGGTCGTAGAGCCGCCATTGTAAGCTAGTTCAAGCAGAGGCGTCATCCCGGAATGGAAAAATGTAGAGTCCCCGATCACTGCGACCGCCTTCCCTTTTGCCAGCTCCCCGAGGGACCTGTCCAAGCCGGAGGCAATGCCGATGCCCGCGCCCATGCACAGACAATGGTCGAGCATGCCGACTGGGGGGAGCGCGCCAAGGGTGTAACAACCAATGTCCCCTGCAACGTAAACCTTCCTTTTTTTCAACGCGCTGAACGTGGCTCTATGCGGACATCCGGGGCACATGTTCGGCGGCCTGAGCGGCAATTCCATTTCTATGGGTGCGACACTTTTAGCGGTGCTCTTTCCAGTGAGGGCAATTTCCACCTTTTCCGGGGAAAGCTCTCCGCAAAGGCCGGTCAGCTCTTTGCCTTCCACCTTTATTCCCATTAAGCGGACCGCTTCCTCGATAAAAGGGTCCAACTCTTCGACCACAACAAGCCGCTTCACACGGGAGGCAAAGTCCCGAATCATCTTCTGTGGAAGCGGCCATACCATGCCGAGCTTCAAGAAAGAGGCAGAGGGCATAACCTCGCGAGCATACTGGAACGCGACGCCTGACGAGATGATTCCCAGTGAATCATCCCCCTCGATCGATTGATTGAATGGGAAGCTTTCCGCAAATACGGCCAAATCCTTGAGCCTTTGTTCGACAACGGGGTGGCGGCGCCTTGCCATCGCAGGGAGCATGACAAATTTCATTGGGTCTTTTTTTAGCCCCAACTCCTTAGGCCCTTCCACGCGCTCCTGGACCTCGACGAGAGACATGGAATGTGAAACGCGTGTGCCGCTACGGAGAATAACCGGCGTGTCAAACTGTTCGCTTATAGCCAATGCGGCTCCCATCAGGTCTTTGGCCTCCTGGCTGTCCGACGGCTCAAGGCAGGGCACTTTGCCGAACTTCGCGAAATTACGGGTGTCCTGCTCATTTTGGGAAGAGTGCATCTCCGGGTCATCACAGACCACCAGCACCAGACCGCCGTTCACTCCGGTGTAGGAGAGGGTCATGAAGGGATCTGCCGCCACGTTGAGCCCCACGTGCTTCATCACGGCGATAGCCCGCGATCCTCCGTACGCGGCTCCTGCGGCAACCTCCACGGCAACTTTCTCGTTGGGGGCCCATCCTGCTATGATTTGACGATATTTTTGCCCAATGCATTCCAAGATTTCCGTGCTGGGGGTTCCCGGATATGCGGAAGCCAACCGCACGCCGTACTCGTATGCCCCGCGTGCGATGCCTTCATTTCCTGACATAAGCTCTTTCACGGCTCGTCCACCTTTCGTTGATTTCCGGCTCTGCCGGCTCGTGCTGGGACCCGGGAGGGGTTATAACCTTTCAGGCGAGACTTGCGTTTAGACTTCAATGGCTTAAGCGCATTTACATGAGGACTGAATTAGCGGATCAGGACCGCTCCTATTTATCCTAGTCCTGGAGGAAAACTGTGTCAAGAAGTTCACCGAAAGACTAAGGGGTCACAGGTATGTGTGAATTGACAATCTCTTGCGATTACTGACTGGAGCCACTTTTGGCATAGCTGGTCCCGAAACAGGCCGCGGCCTGACATTCATTATAACGAACATCTGATTCGAAGATAGGTGCGCAAATTGTAGAGGACGCGGTGCCGGCGAAACTCTTGCTTCAGAGAACTGTCTGAAAGACAAATAGCGCGCTGTCATAGTAGTTGCATCTTGTCTTTTTTTCGGAAATGCGGCTTTGGGAAAGGGCAATTTTGTTTGCGAAATTTGTCTAAATTGATGTTGCATGCATGGAATATTACTGGTAAAGCCTGTGGTGCCTCTCTCGGGAAGGCTGGAGTGTCGTGCCGTACTGGGGGCGCTTTTGGTGTTGATTTTTGTACTATAACGTGTTAGTTATACAATTCATTTTACTATAATGTGCACGTAGAGTGCTGAGAGATTATCATGTCTCGTGTTTGGTTTCTTGGGATGGGTATAGGGTTGGTGGTGTTCTCGCTTCTTGCGTCGCCTCTCGAGGCCGCGCGATCTGCCACCGTCAAACATGCAAAATACCGCACTTCTAAGGGGTCCCGAGCGGGAGAACGTGTAGTGCTTCATGCTGCCTCTGTCCCTGTAAAGGGGCCTATCGCCCTACCCGCGTCAGCCGTACCCGCGTCAGCCGGACCCGCCGGAGCGGTCGCCAACCCGGCCCTAATGGACCGGGGCCGGATGGAAACTCGCCTCACGCCCTCGGAATCTCCCAAGCCAGACGGGAACGTTCCCACCGGCTCTAAGATGGGACTGAGTTACCTCGACATAGAGGTGAGCCATTCAGCACATCAATTTTGGCTGTACGCCAACTTCGCGTCGGGAAAACGAGAAAAACTCTATGAATGCAAAGTTGGCCTAGGGTCGCCGGAATTTCCCACACCGGTAGGGATCTATTATGTGACCCACATCTACGATCAGGACCCCTGGTGGATCCCGCCACCAGATCGGTGGTGGGCCGCCGGCCAAAGACCCAGTCGCAAGGTGTACGGCGGAACCATGGCGCCTCTTCTCAAAAAGCGGCCTGTCAGGGTGAAAAAGCATAAGCCCGACCCCGAGGACAAGATCGCTGGGCCGGTCCAATTGGACGACTATGGGTACAGGTTCCACGGAACCAACGCGCCGAGAAGCATCGGTCAGAATCAATCGCACGGTTGTGTGAGAATGCGGCCTGACGATGCCCGGAAGGTCGCCGGCTTGATCAGAGAATATGTGGGTCAGCCGGAGCACAGAGCCGAGGACGAGAATGGATCGTACTTCATCCTGAACGCCCCTGTGCGGCTGAATCTCGGGAAGTAGGGCCGCGAAATTCTTATAATGCTCGCCAGATGTAGGGCGGTCCGTGCTCGCCATTAGAACTCCGGCAGGCATGGCCCGCCCTGCCCAACTAATGTTGCGGAATTCCAGTCAAATTGTTCCGGCAGTGATTGTCGATAATTGCCAGCCATTTTTCCAGGTCCACTCCACAGGCATAATGATCACCGCCGATCCCAGGTGAAGAGCATTCTTCGAAGATGGTGTCAGAATTGACAAGACAGACGGGCCATCCAGTGATGTGATGTCTCACGCGGCTGTTCGTGTTCACACGATAGACCATAAATTCCGTGTTATCGCAGGAGACGCGGTACCAAATTCCCTCATATTCCAGTGACAAATGCGAGCCCAGGATCCCCAAGTCCTCAAATATCTTCCGAATGCGGGCGAAGACCATACGCGGAGATCTTTCGAGATGCAGGCCCTTTTCCAATGGCGGCAGGTTTCCTGAATTGCTCGGCATGAACGGCCTCCAGACCGGTTATTTTGGGCTTGCTGGCGGTATCCTCGCGTAGGATGTGGTGAACCTTGCGAGAGCGAGGGAACCGCATCGGTCGCGGACCAACGTGGCAAAGGATCCCTAGATGACGGACTCGACAGATGCGGTTCATCCCGCGAGACGCGGGATTCACCACATCCTACGCGCTTGACTCTAGCCTATAGGTCCAAAGCAAGCTTCGTACCTGGCCCAGAATTCTTCCCGGGAAAAACGATGGCATTGGGTCCCCTGGCACTCTACTGAATAACCCGCACACACCGCGCCTATCCGGCTTGCAGCCACCAGGTCTTTTCCCATTACCAAACCCTTGATGAGGCCGGCCCTGAATGCATCACCCGCGCCCGTGGGGTCCAGCACTCGCTTAGTCGGCACAGCGGGGATTTGCACCTCTTCTTCAGGAGTTGAAATCAGGGAACCTCCTTCCCCGAGAGTCGTGATTATGGCCTCGGTCTTCTCTAGCAGGTCGCTTTTTTGCAAACCACTAGACCGCATGACCATTTCAAGCTCATAATCGTTAGAGATGAATACCATAGAGCCGGTTAGCGCCTCTATCAGCGCATCGGTCGGCAATGCCGGAATGTTTTGCCCGGGGTCGAAGATGTAGGGTATGTGCCGCTCTCTATAAATCTTTGGAAAAGTGAGCATATCCTCAAAGTTCCCGGGTGCAGCGATGGCGAGGGTATCTCGGGGTTCTGCTCCATCAATCTGGTACAGGCAAGGATACTTCATTGCACCGGGATTGAATCCGGTAATCTGGTTGTCGGCCTTATCTGTGGTGATGTACGCTCCGGCAGTAAATTCTTCCGAAATGATCCGGATTCCATCCTGGCTCAGCCCTTGCTCGGACAGCCAATTGTTGTAGCTATGAAAATCCTTGCCCGCGGTGGCCAGTATGAGGGGCTGTTCTCCCAGGAGGGCAAGGCTGTAGGCGATATTTCCTGCAGTTCCTCCGAATTGTTCCTTCAGCCCGTTCACCACGAAGCAGACATTTAAGATATGTATTTTGTCAGGAATAATATGGTCCGAAAATTTTTCAGGAAAGTCCATGATCCTGTCATAAGCTAAAGACCCGGAGACAAAGATTTGCATCCCACACTCCTTAAGTGCACGCATGAATTCTAGAATTCATCTGTTCAGAGGATAGGAGAAGCGCATCAGGGTGTCAAGAACCATCTAAGGTGACCTGGTAATCCCTAAGTTACGGGCGGCAAAAGATTCTCATTGCGAGCGAAGCGAGGCAATCTTTTCTTCTAAGGGCTTATATTGCTTCGTTGTTTCACTCCTCGCAATGACAGGGAACCGACAATTCCCTCGCGTAACTGAATGGGTGCGGTGTCCTGTTGTGTCTTAAGTTCTTTCCCCCTGATTCTCGCTGATTCTCGATGCTGTTGCGCGGATGATCGCATTTGGTGTAACGTGCCCCCAATTAAGAAAGGCGCATTTTCTTGGCGGTTCACCGAGGGCCCACGTTTCGCAGACGAGGCGCCCTAATTGCCAGGCATCTCAGAGATGATCGAGCGATCGACAAAGACCAGCATATACGGGCACATATCAGCATGGGCCCTAATATTTTGCTGCCTGTACCTCGCGAGCCTTCACAGCTATCTGTTGTTCCACACGTTGGTAGAGCTATTCAGCATCGCTGTGGCGTGGGACATATTCTTCATCGCCTGGAACTCACGCCGGCTGTTGGCCAACAATTATCTTCTCTTCCTGGGCATTTCCTACCTCTTTGTCGGTTGTATCGATCTGGCGCACACCATGGCTTACAAAGGCATGGACATTTTCCCGGCATCCAGGTCCGATTTAGCCTCTCAGCTCTGGATTGCGGGCAGGTTTGTCCAAAGTGTCTCTTTGTTGGTCGCGCCTTTTTTTCTAGAGCGACGGCTCAGACCCTATTTAGTCTTTGCGGCCTTTTCGTTCGTTTGCGCAGCGCTATTCGCATCCATCTTCTACTGGAAAATTTTCCCCGACACCTATCTGGAAGGAGTCGGGCTCACCGGATTCAAGATCTGGAGCGAGTACGGCGTCTGTCTGATTCTCGTGGCAGCCGCACTACTGCTGTACAAACACAAGGATCGGTTCGATCCGGGTGTCTTGAAGCTGTTGATCGGCTCCATGAGTGTTACTGTGGCCTCGGAATTGGTGTTTACCGTATACGTAGATGTGTACGGCTTTTCGAATTTAATCGGTCATTATCTCAAGGTCATTTCCTTCTACTTGGTTTACAGGGCCATTATACAGACCGGTCTGAATAAGCCTTACGATCTGGTGTTCAGGGAACTTAAGAAGGGACAGGAAGCGCTGGCCGCCAGCCTTGCCGATTTGCAAAAGTCCAATGCGGAGACAAATGCTTTGCTCGTCGCCTCACGGGCGCTTCTGAAGCATCGCGATTTTGCCGCATCGGCACGGACGATCTTTGATGCTTGCAAGGATGCCATTGGAGCCCAGTCCGGGTACATTGCGCTGCTGGACAGGCACTGCACGGATACTGACGTCGTGTTTCTTGATTCAGGGGAATTGCCTTGCAGCGTCGATCCCAAGCTCCCTATGCCGATCCGAGGTCTCCGTGCGGAAGCTTACGGTACAGGAAAGGTAGTCTGTGACAATAACTTTCCTGAGACCAAATGGACGAAATTTCTCTCCGGTCGCCATGTCCACCTGGAAAATGTTATGTTTGCCCCGCTCATGCTCGAGGGAAAAGCCGTGGGCTTGCTCGGTCTGGCAAACAAACCGGGGGGCTTTACTGGTAATGACGCCCGCGTAGCTGCTGCTTTCGCCGAGTTCGCTTCTATCGGTTTGCTTAACAGCCTGACTTTGGAATCTCTGGCCCACAGCGAAGAGCGTTTTCGAACCGTCGTAGAAACTGCGAATGACGCTATCATATCCGTCGACAGCCGCGGTAACGTGGTTTACTGGAACAAAGCTGCTGAAAATATCTTCGGCTATGCCGCCCAGGAAGTTGTGGGCGAGCCCCTCTCCCTGATAATTCCTGAACGATTCCGTGGGGCCCACGAAAACGCATTGCAGGAGGTGGTCTCAACCTCGAATTCGCTGCCTCCCCGAGGGACCGTGGAGGTAGCGGGCCTGAGGAAAGATGGTGAGGAATTCCCGGCAGGTTTGTCCATTGCCGCCTGGGAAACGAGGGAAGGGAGATTTTTTACCGGTATTCTGCGGGACATCACCGTTCGCAAGCGCGCCCAAGAGGCTTTGCAGAGCACATTGGCCGAACTGGAACGCTCCAATGCCGAGTTGCAGCAATTTGCCTATGTAGCGTCGCATGACCTGCAGGAGCCCCTGCGCATGGTGTCTAGCTACGTTCAACTTCTCGATCGCCGCTATAAAGACAAACTTGACAGTGACGCGGCCGAATTCATGGGATACGCCGTCGACGGTGCCCAACACATGCGGCGGCTCATCAATGGCCTGCTGCAATATTCCCGCGTAGGAACACATGGCAAGGCTTTCGAGGTTGTTTCCTGCGAGACGGTACTGGATAGGACATTAACCAACTTGCGGATATTGCTGGCCGAATCTGGCGCCCAGGTTACCCGTGATCCTCTCCCGACAGTGAATGCTGACTTTACTCAACTCTTGCAACTCTTTCAAAATCTGATCGACAACGCTTGCAAATTTCGCGATGATGATCCCCCACAGATTCACATCTCCGCCAGGCAGGCGCACAATCAATGGCTTTTCTCCGTGCGTGACAACGGGATAGGAATTGATCCCGAGTATGCGGAGCGGATATTTATTATATTTCAGCGCCTGCACAATAGAGAAGAATTTCCCGGCACCGGCATAGGCTTGGCGATTTGCAAGAAAATCGTTGAGCGCCACGGCGGCAAAATTTGGGTCGAATCGGAACCAGGCGCGGGCACGACTTTCTGTTTCACCATACCCGTGTATGATACTCAGATCAATTCGCGTCCAAAATTATGAGAAAATCCCCTCTAACCCCCCTTTAGTAAAGGGGGGAAGGGGGGGATTTGGAATGCGAATTGGCATTAGATGCGGCGATAATAGAGATCAATTGATAACATGTAGGCGGCAACCTCCCGTAGGAATGATGCGACTATGCAAAATTTCGGATGTTCACGGACAGGATGGGGACAATGGGCACGCCGATGGATCCACTAGTGAAGGCATTGCTTGATGGCGATCAGATTCAGGCTGTTGCCGCGGCTAGAAGACTTCACGACACGGGGATCGAACACGAGCGCATAGTCACTGAGGGTATAGAAGTCGCGATGGGACAATTGGACACCATGTGCACGATGGAGCAGTTCAACTTGCTGGAAATCATGCTTGTAGGGCGTGCAGCGATGGGAGTCATAAAAGAGCTATTCCCGCCGGGCGCACCTCCACTTCGGACGAAGGGAACGGTCGTGCTGGCAAGTCCGGAGGGGGACGTACACGACTTGGGCAAGAACGTCCTCAAGGCAGTACTAACGGCCAAAGCATACCATGTCGTGGACTGTGGCAAGGATTGTCCTGTAGAGAGAATGATTAGCGTCGCGGAACAAGAAGGAGCCCTTGCTGTCGCGGTCAGCGGGTTGATGACCAGCCTGATCCCGCAGGTGCGACAGATCAGGGACAAAATGACTAAACGAGGACTCGGTCACATCAAGGTAATGGCGGGCGGGGCAGCATTGAAGCAAGCCTCTGCAGAGAGTCTGAACGTCGATTTCGTAGCTCAAACCGCTTTCGATGGCGCACGCTATCTCGACCAGGTCGCCGGCGGTGGGCAATGAACAGCGTCGAACGGATCAAAGCGGCGGTGAATTTGGAAGCTGCCGATTATGTGCCTGTCATCGCCCAGGTTTTCGGTCATGCTGCCACTCTGGCTGGAATCCCGCTTGGGGAGTATGTCAGAAGTGGTAAATTGCTGGCGCGTTGCCAGATTCAAGCGCTGAAACAGTACGACTACGACGCGGTCTTTGCTTTGATGGACACGAATGTTGAGACTGAGGCTGCGGGCTCTGTCCTGACCTATCGAGCTGACCGGTATCCGAGTGTGAGGACCTACGCTCTTTCGGACGGGACTAACCTGGACGGAGTCTCGGTGCCTGATCCGCACCAAAGTGGACGCATGCCGGAATTGCTCGAAGCTGTGAGGATTCTTAGGCAGGAGGTAGGAGATGACGTGCTGGTGGTGGGTTGTGTGTTAGGCCCGATGACCCTGGCAACTCAACTGCTTGGCATCGAAGCAGCCCTCTACTTGGCAGCAGACGATCCGGAAAAGTTTTCATGTTTGCTTGACTTTGCCGCCGAGATCGCCATTCGGTTCGGAATTTCACAGATCGAAGCAGGCGCGCATCTGCCAATGGTTTTCAACCCTTCGGCCTCACCGGCGGTTATTCCGCACCAATTCTTCCGCGAAATTGAATTGCCTCGTCTCAGGAAAGTCTTCACAGCCTTTAAACAGGCCGGGGCTGCTGCCAACTGGCTTCATGTTGCCGGGCCGGCTGAGCCTATCTTGCCCCTGTATGCTCATGCCGGTGTGGACATTGCCAATATTGATTACGAGGTTAAAATGGAGGATGCTCGGCGAGCACTCCCTCGTACATGCCTCAATGGCAACATCAAGCCGCTCGCCTTCGTTGAGGCAACCCCTGACGTGATTGCTGACGAATCTTCCAGATTGATAAACCTTTTCGCAGACCGGCGGGGCTTTATCATGTCGTCCGGTTGTGAAATTCCCCCGGAATCAAGACCTGAAAATATTGCCGCTATGGTTGCGGCAGCGAGAGAGAGGAGATGATACCATTAGCTTTAATGTAAGCTACGGGAAACATGGATTTCCCCCCTTCTTAAAGGGGGGAAAGGGGGATTTTTGGGTAACCTATTGGAAATCCCCCTAAATCCCCCTTTACAAAAGGGGGACTTTGAGGGCCTGACGGCCGCCTAAGGTGCTCACGACCGAAGTAACCAACTTCAATTTAACGCCTGTGGGAGGTGATCCTCTGCCGATACTGACAATCAAATCGGAACAAGTCGAACGTCGTATCCCGTTCGATCCCGGCGGCTCTTTACGGGACATCCTCGATGGCGCCGACGTGCGGGTTCGTGCAGGATGCAGAGGTACCGGTGCCTGCGGTCTGTGCCTGGTACGGATTGAAGCGGGACATATCGGTGCGCCCGGGCCAAACGAGAATACCTATCTGGATGCCTCGCAACTTGCCCAGGGTATTCGATTGGCGTGCCAAGTAATTCCTGAGCAAAATTTGCAGATTGTAATCCTCGCGCCCGCTCCCAAAACTGATTGGAGAAGCCTACCTCCCGAAGACGAACGACGTAACGGACGAGCCCGATCTTTCCCTCTGGGAGATGCACCAACCGAGGTGAAGAAACCCTATGGCGTGGCAGTGGATCTGGGCACAAGTCACCTAAGCCTTTCGCTATTCGATCTTACCAGCGGAGAATATCTGGCAGGACGTTATGGTCCCAATCCTCAGATGTTTTTCGGTTCGGATGTCATGACACGGCTTGTCACCGCGTCCGAGTCTTCCAGGCAAGCGCAAGTAATGAGCCGACAAATCGTCAAAGCGATAGGCGAGGCGCTGCTGGATATAGCTCTCAGGGAGGGGGTCGATCTTCAACGAGTGGTGAGGCTTGCTCTGGTGGGAAACACAGCAATGCTGGCACTGTTATCAGGGCGAAATTACAATCGTTTGGTCCAACCAAGCCACTGGACAAAGGCCGTCGATTGTCTGCCTGGAAATACTGAAACCTGGGCCGAAGTCTGGGGCATTCATCCCGAGGCGAACATACAGGTCATCCCGCCTCTGGCTGGGTTTGTGGGCTCCGATTTGCTGGCAGGTGTGGTTGCGACTCGTTTGACTGAAAACAGTGCCGGCTGCCTTCTCATTGATTTTGGGGCCAATTCCGAGATAGCCCTATGGGATGGGCAAGCCTTGTGGGTGACATCTGCTGCTGGAGGGCCTGCTTTTGAAGGGAGTGGTATTGAATGTGGACTGCCTGCGGAACCCGGGGCCGTTTACCGGGTAAGCGCGCATCAGAATGGAATACTTGATTTTGCCGTCATCGGCGGCGAACAACCGCGCGGCATCTGCGGTTCGGGCTTGGTAGATCTAATTGCCAACCTGGTGAAGACTGGCAGATTGACCAACATGGGCCGTTTTACAAAGTCTGTTCCGGGAAACGAGTTTACGCTCGTGAAAGGTGAGCCGGACATCGTTCTGACAAAGGGAGGTGTAGACGTTTTTCAGCGCGGCAAGGCAGCCATTGGTGCGGGCGTGCATGTCTTGTTGGCACAGGCGGACATGAGGTACAAGGATTTGCGGCGTATTTGCGTCGGCGGCGCTTTTGGCAGTTTCCTGAATATCGCCAACGCCCAGGAGATCGGGTTGCTGCCTAAGATTCGGCCAGAACTTGTGGAGCTTCACGGGAACACGGCATTGGCCGGATGCGAAGACGCGATGCTGTCGCACGTTGCTGCTCAACGGCTGGCGCACCTCAGAGATCGCCTAAAAATCATCAATCTGTCGCAGTGCCTTGATTTTGACGACATATTTTTGGAGCATTTGTACCTCCAACCATTGCGAGGAGAGTGAGCTACGAAAACCGGATCTTCAGGACAAGCGAATTATCTGGATGCCTTTATCAAGACCGCCCAATACCTCGCCGGCTTGACGACCCAACAGGACGTGTGGAGCGAGACGGGGAAACTTCTGGTCAATTTTTGGGGTGCAGATATAGGCGGCTTCGGAGAACGCCTCTCAAACGGGGAAATAGTAATTCGCCCTTTGATCTTCTCCTCTGAGCTTTCCAAACGAATGGACTTTGCATCGGAGGCACAGGAAAGTATCGCAGAGGTGCTGGACGGTGGTTTCATCACCTGGCGGTCCATTTCCTCATCGTCGGAACCTCTTGTAATAGCCTTCTTGCCCGTCACCCAGGTAAACCATGTCACGAAGGTGTTACTGGCGGGGCACAGGACATCTGAATCACTTCCAAAAGATCTGCTCAATGTCTACCTGGCTCTAGCGGGACTTGTGGGAACGACAGCCGAGCGCCTGGCTTCGGAAGCAGAACTGAGGAAGCAGCGCCGGAATCTCGAAAGGCAGATCTCTGAGCGCGAGTATGCAGAGGAGGCTCTTCGGGAAAGAGAACAGTTCCTTTCCAATATTTTTGAGAGCATCCAAGATGGTATAAGCATACTCGATAGCGAGTTGAACATTGTACGTACCAATTCGACTATAGAGCGATGGTATTCGGCCGCAATGCCTCTCGTGGGCAAGAAATGCTTTGAGGCATTCCACAATGTAACTCGCCCTTGTGAAAAGTGTCCTGTTACTCAGGCCCTAAAGACCGGCAAGACCACCTACGAAGTAGTTCCGCGAAAAGGACCGGAAGGACATATTGATGGATGGCTCGAACTTTACGCCTTTCCTCTTACAGCCCCAGGTTCGGATCAAGTCATGGGTGTAATTGAGTACTTTCGGGATATCAGCGACCGCAAGAAAGCGGAGGAGGCGCTATGGACCAGCGAAGAGCGCCATCGGGCGGAGCTTGAGCAGCGAATCAAGGAACGCACGTCCGAATTAGGTATAGCCAACGAACGATTAAGGAATGAAATCGCTGAACGGAAACGCACAGCGATTGAATTGGAACGGTCTAATGCCGAGTTGCAGCAATTTGCTTATGTCGCGTCACATGACTTGCAAGAGCCGCTGCGCATGGTCTCAAGCTACGTCCAGCTCCTCGAGCGCCGCTACAGAGACAAACTTGATGACGACGCGGATGAATTCATGGCTTACGCAGTTGACGGAGCCAAACGCATGCAGGGTCTTATCAACGGTCTGCTGAAATACTCGCGTGTTGGAACTCACGTAAAGGCTTTCGAGTCTGTTGACTGTGAAACGGTCCTTGATAAGGCATTGGCCAACTTGCGGATGTTACTGGCCGAATCGGGCGCCCAGGTTACCCGTGATCCTCTACCCGCAGTGAATGCGGATTTTACGCAACTCCTGCAACTCTTTCAAAATCTAATCGACAACGCTTGCAAATTTCGCGATGATGAGTCCCCACAGATTCACATCTCCGCTAGGTTGGCGCATGACCAATGGCTTCTCTCAGTGCGTGACAATGGAATAGGAATTGATCCGGAGTATGCGGAACGGATATTTGTTATATTTCAACGCCTGCACAACAGAGGGGAATTTCCGGGAACCGGTCTCGGGCTGGCAATTTGCAAGAAGATCGTCGAACGCCACGGAGGCAAAATTTGGGTTGAGCCCCAAAACAGCAAGGGCACAACCTTCTGCTTCACAATCCCGGAAAGAAAGGCATACTGATGTACGGAAGAAACAACATCCACGCAATTGAGATCCTTTTAGTTGAAGATAATCCCGGTGATGTGCGCCTGACCCGAGAAGCCCTCAAGGATGGCAAGATAGTCAATAATTTGCACGTGGCCGAGGATGGCGTGGAGGCCCTCACATTTCTCAGGCGCGAGGGGAAGTATCATGACGCGATTCGGCCGGAACTTATTCTCCTGGACCTCAACCTCCCCAAGAAAGACGGCCGACAAGTCTTGGCGGAAATCAAAGCCGACGCGACTTTGAGACGTATCCCTGTGGTGATCCTAACCTCTTCGGAGGCTGAACAGGACATTGTCAGGAGTTATAATCTTCACGCAAATTGCTACGTAACGAAGCCTGTCGACCTGGATCAGTTTATTAGTGTAGTGAAATCTATTGAATATTTTTGGCTCTCGGTCGTCAAGCTTCCGCCGGAGGGATAAAATGAGGGACAATCCACTCCAAGTGCTGCTTATCGAAGATAATCCGGGAGACGTCCGCCTGATAAAGGAGATGCTCGTCGAGGCCGGTAAGACGGACATAAAAATAGAATCCGCCGACACCCTCTCAGCCGGTCTGGACCTCCTTACCTCGGGCGACTTCAATGCGGTCCTCCTCGATCTCGGACTCCCCGACAGCCAAGGCCTGGCTACATTGGGCCGGCTTAACGTCAAAGCTCACGACATCCCTATCGTGGTTTTAACAGGCCAAGAAGATGAAGCTGTTGCCCTTGAAGCAGTCAAACAAGGAGCCCAGGATTATCTTGTCAAGGGAGAGGTAGACGAGAAGCTCCTCATTCGCTCCCTTCACTATGCTGTCAAACGTCGGCGGCTCCTGGCCGAGCTGGAAATCAGCCGAGCCAGTTTCAGCAGTATAGTGGAAAAGAGCGCAGATGGCATATTCGTGCTGGGAAACGACGGTTCCGTGCTCTATGCCAATCCGGCAGCCACTGAGCTGATGGGGAAGTCCGGAGAAGAACTCCTAGGCACATACCTTCCCCTTCCCGCTGTCCCAGGCGAGAGGACGGAATTGGAAATAGCACACGGGGAAGGGGCCACAGGTACCGGCGAAATACGAGTGAGGCGCACCGACTGGAATGGAAACCCTGCATTCTTGGCCGTGTTGCGTGACATTACCAACCGCAAACGAGCAGAGGAGGCTTTGCGCCAGAGCGAGGGAAGATTTCGTGCTATTTTCGAGAGCGCTCAGGACACCATGTTCATTAAAGATCGCCAATTGAAATATACCATGGTAAATCCGGCCATGGAGAAGCTCTTGAATCGCCCTGCCTCTGAAATCGTTGGCCGCACCTCTGAAGACATCTTTGGGCGACAGACCAGTAAACATCTCAGAGAGGTAGACCTGCGTGTCCTGGACGGACAAACCATCGAAGAAGAGCGAGTCCGACCGATTAACGGCATCCCCTTTACTTTTCACGATGTAAGAGTCCCTTTACGAGATGGCACCGGCGAGATCATCGGGGTATTCGGAATAAGCCGCGACGTAACCGGCCGCAAGACGGTGGAACTTCCCCATGCGCATGCAGGTGAATACCCGTCAAAGGCCATGAAGGCGATCATGAGGCGGGTCAGCTTCGCAGCGGAAACCGAATCCACAGTTCTGCTGCTGGGCGAGAGCGGCAGCGGCAAGGACTACCTGGCCAGGTATATCCACGATCATTCCAAGCGTGCGGACGGTCCCTATTGGGCCATCAACTGTGCTGCTGTGAGTGCTCAACTTGCGGAATCGGAGCTTTTCGGCCACGAACGGGGCGCGTTTACGGGAGCGCAAGGCCGTAAGCGAGGACACTTGGAACTTGCCGAGGGCGGAACTCTACTACTCAACGAAATCGGAGAACTCTCCCTCCCCTTGCAGGCAAAACTGCTGACTTTCCTTGATACCAGACAGTTTACCCGTGTGGGGGGCGAGAAGAACATCACTGTCAATGCAAGGCTCATTGCCGCCACCAATCGGGACCTGGAGAAGGAGGTCGAGGCCGGACGCTTCCGACAGGACCTTTTCTATCGTCTGAACGTGCTGAGTGTCACCGTTCCTCCTCTTAGGGAGAGGCGTGAAGACATCCCGATACTCATTCGAGAGATGATGACCCTACTTTGTACGGACATGCAGCTCCCGGAGGTTCCTACTATTGACGCCGCGACTGTGAACGTATTGAAGAGCTACGACTGGCCGGGGAATGTGCGAGAACTTCGCAATGTGCTGGAGAGGGCCCTTATGTTGTCCGGCGGACAGTGTATCAGCCTCGCGGGCCTTGGATTGGACACAAATAACGGGAATGCCAAAGACTGGTCGCTCACGGTATGTTTCCCCTCCGGCGAATCCCTGAATGACATAACCCATCATGTGAAGCGTTCTCTTGTCACAGAGGCGCTGAAGCGCTCAGGGGGCAGAAGACAGGGAGCAGCTCGCTTGCTGGGCATTTCGCGGTATTCTCTCAAGCATTACATGAAGTCTTTGGGCCTGTCGTGGGATTGAGTTACGTGGCGCAGGCTTTCCAGCCTGTTTTTTTCTCGATTTGGATAATGGCAGACTGGAAGAAACTGTCTCAAAACCCTTGAACAGGACCAAATCGTAACACGAAATCCTTTTTTCCCGGCAATGAATTACCGGGCTACTTCCCGGGTCCCTACGGGACGCCAGGATTTGAGCCCCGTTGGGGCGATTGAGAGTAGACCGGTACTTTAGTGCCGGGCTGCCATCGTGCCACTATTGTGAGCATCAACATGGTTCTGTGACAGTTTCGGAAAGTCTACTCTACAGGTGCAAAAGCCTGCCCCACAATAACACTTCCAACTGGAAACTGAATGATCACTTTGGTGGTATCACCTGCCCGAGGGCTGGTCCTCTGTGTACGATCTGACAAGATTCCTTCCGCTGAAGTGCCCCAATGTGTAATAAGCTATCGCGGTTTCCCGGCCGAATAGGCGCAGCCTTATTCGGCGGCGGCTCCAACCTTGCCAATGCAGATCCAGAATCCGTTCACCCAACTCTTCGAGGTACTCGATCTTGCGCAGCAATTCTTCACGAGGAGCAACCCGCGTGCTGCCACTCCCCGGGAAAAGAACCTTCACGTCCAAGGAGGTCAGGCGTTTCAAAGAATCGATGATTTGCCAGATGTTGTAATCACGCCTTAGCGCACAATCACGACCTCCGATATACAAATCGCCGGTGAAGAGCCATCCTTGTTTTGCTTCGTACAGGCAGATATGGTCGGGGCTGTGGCCTGGGGTGTGAATGATCTCAAAACGATGGCGCTCGGTCTCCACAAAATCTCCGATAGCCTTGGCATCTGACGGTTCCGGGCGGCCCCACATCACTCTCTGGTACGGACGCAGCCGTTTTATGCGCGGCCGAGCGAGTGTCGGCAAGCCTTCAGGGTGCGCAAGGACCTCGCATTTGAACTTCGCCTGCAATGCCGCGTTTCCCGCAACGTGATCTTCATGACAGTGGGTATTGACAATACAGCGCACCGGAAGATCATCCAGTGATTTAAGCAGCTCAGCGACAGTATGGGCACAACCGGTATCCACCATAAGGCCGTCAACCCAATAGGCCGCGGTAAAGTACAAACCTCGGCCGGCCAGCGTGCGGGCCATGCGAAACTTTCTCACTTCGCCGATTTCTTCGACTTGTATCATAGAGATTACAACTTCACAGGCCCATGAACTTCGCAGCGATTCCCTTCATGATTTCGTTGGTCCCGGCGAAAATCTGCATGACTCTCATGTCCCTCCAGGCCCGGGCAATAGGATATTCCTCACAATAGCCATACCCGCCGTGAAGTTGCAGGCAACAGTCGGCCACTCTCATAGCCATCTCGGTCGTCCAATATTTGGCCATGGATACTTCAACCACGATGTTCCTGCCTTCGATATGATCTACGATGAGCTTATCGACGAAGGTTCGACCGAGCTTAACTTCAGTCGCCATCTCCACGATCTTGAACTGCGAATTCTGAAACTTGGAGATGGGGCGACCGAACGCAGTCCTCTCCTTGCAGTAATTGATGGTCATCTCCAACATGCGTTCTGCCGCAGGAACTGCGCCGATGCAGACCATGAGACGCTCCTGCTGGAGCTTTTCCATCAGCATTAAGAATCCTGAGCCCTTTTGGCCCAGCCGATTGGCCTTGGGCACGCGACAATCGTTGAAATAGAGTTCCGCGGTGTCTTGGCTGTGCCAACCGATCTTCTTTAACTTTCTCCCCTTTTCAAAGCCCGGAGTCCCTGCTTCCACCAGATAAAGGTTGATTGCTTGATGCGGGTTTTGTTCCTTGGGATCCCGCGTAGCGAGCACGATGAGATCGCAGATGATGCCGTTGCTAATAAACGTTTTTTGGCCGTTGATCACCACATGGTCGCCATCCTCCACGGCCGTGGTTCGTATTGCCGCGAGGTCGCTCCCGGTGTTGGGTTCTGTCATCCCCACGGCTGTGATGATGTCTCCGGATACGCATCCGGGCAAGTATTTTTGTTTCAACTCCTCTGATGCGTACGCGGTTATATAAGGAACCACCACATCATTGTGGAGAGGAGCAGCCAATCCGGCATGGTTGGTTCTGACAAGTTCTTCGGAGAGAATCACCGAATAGAGAAAGTCCGCGCCCATGCCGCCGTAATTTTCCGGCACGTCCATGCAGAGAAAACCTTGGTCGCCCATCTTTTTCCATATACTCCTGGGGACAATCCCGGCCTCCTCCCATTCATCCACATACGGTGTGACCTCTTTTTCGAAAAACTTCCGTAATGATTGCCGGAAGATTTTATGTTCTTCGGTGTAGTTTATGATTTCCATCGTTCAGCCTCTTTCTGAGTTATGGACGACTTCCACCGGGTATTCATTCCCATCTCGGTCATAGAAAACCAGGCTTAGAGACCTATTCCAGAGGTCCTCGTCCATGTAGCAATAGAATGCCATGATTTCACCGGCCTTGATCCTATGCTCTCCTGGAGGGACTAAAGTATTGACTCGATGGCGGAATCCGCCCTCCTCCTGAAGATCAAAATAGCTGGGAACTATGACAGGATCGGGGCCACGGTTGGTTACAAGAACCTCAAGATTCTGGTCGAACATCTTGAGGTTGCAGCAGGTTCTGAAAGCCAAGATATCTTCTACCGGGGAATTCATTCTCAGGCTTATGTCCAGCATCGGTTCAACCGCATTTAATACTTTCCGATTATTGCGATGCTGCACACGTTCATGAAAGGGAAGCCCCCCAGGTTGTGGGTGAGGCCGTACCGGGGATCCGCGATCTGTCGCTCCCCTGCCCTGCCATGAAGCTGCAAGTACATTTCATAGAGCATGCGCAGCCCGGATGCCCCGATGGGGTGGCCAAAGCATTTCAGCCCGCCATCCACCTGGCAAGGAACCCCTCCCCCATCACGGTCGTAAAATCCGTCCAGCACGTCCTTTACCGCTTGCCCTCTTTCCGAAATATGGAGATCTTCATACGTGACCAACTCCGTAACGGAGAAGCAGTCGTGGACCTCCATCATGCTGATTTCTTTCCTGGGATCGGTTATGCCGGCTTCCTTGTATGCTCTGGTGCTGCACTGGTCTGTAGTCATGAAATGGTCACCGTCCCAACTGTTGAATCCCATCTCTTCGCCGCTGCTCAGGGCTAATTGCAGCGACTTGACGGTGATAAAATCCTTTATTCCCATATCCTTGGCCTTTTCAACGGTAGTCACGATCGCGCAGGCCGCTCCATCGCTCACACCGCAGCAATCAAAAAGCCCCAGCGGGTGGGCGATTATGGGTGCCGCCATAACTTGATCTTCGGTTACCGGCTTCCGTAAATGGGCCTTGGGATTGAGGACTCCATTCGCGTGGCTCTTCACGGAAACGTGAGCCAGGGCACGTTTGAGTTCCGGGTCCGGCACGCGGTACTTGGCCGCATACGCGGAGGCAAGCTGAGCAAAAGCCCCAGGGGCCGTAACATTGGGCCACCACAGCCAAGTCAGTGAACCCCAGTTGGAGCCCGGATTGGGTAGTCCGCCGTACCCCGTGTCCTTTAGCTTTTCCACTCCCATGGCCAGGCAAATGTCATAGGCCCCTGAAGCGACCCCGTAGACCGCACCTCGGAAGGATTCGGTCCCGCTCGCGCAAAAATTCTCCACTCTGGTCACGGGGATAAATGGCAAGCGGAGTGTTGTGGACAAGGGGAGAGCGCTCTTGCCGACATTGATTTCCTCCAGGCACGTCCCCAGCCACGCAGCTTGGATATCGTGAGGTTGTATGCCCGAATCGGTCAGACATTCGGTGAAGGCTTCCACCATGAGCTCTTCCGCTCCCACGTCCCAGCGTTCGCCGAAACGGCTACAGCCCATGCCGATTATTGCGACCTTGTCTTTGATTCCCGTGGCCATTTTCAACCCTCCCCGAATTTGAACAGCTTTTCGATGAGCTGCGATTTCATCAGATCGCCCTCGATCTTCAGCTTGCCTGTCGTGAACGCCTGCATCGCATTGAGCTTGCCGGACATCAGACTGAGAAAATCTTCATCTGACATGATAATCGTAGTCGTGGGCTTCTCGTGTGTGCCCTGCCTGACTTCGCAAGACCCTTCTTTTACTATCGCAAACCACTCTCCTCCACCTGACCCGCTAATTCGGTACTGAAAGACGACATCCACACCGGAGGTATTTTCCGGACGAAACGCCCCGGGCATGCGGTCAAATACCTGCTTGACTGTCATTCTAGAATCCGACGCGGCCTCTTTCTCTTTTGGGCGGAAGGCGTCCAATATTTCGCCTATAACTATAGTCGTGTTGTAGAACTCTTTTGCCTCGCTGAGGCTGTTGATCGCTTCCCAATGCTGTTGGATCTCTTCCGGGGTGGGAGGGGTCTGTCCATCGCCCACAATCGCGCCGGGGCCGGTGGCCACCGCGGCCCGGTTGAAGCAGCCCATGCCTGCGTTGAAGATCATACCGGTCTCCGAACAGCCTTCGGAACATAGATAGAGCACGAGTGGGGCCACGAACTCCGGCTTCAGCCTTGCCAGAAGATCGGGCGGCATTACATCTTCGGTGAGCCTTGTCGCAGCTACCGGGGCAATGGTATTCACTTTGATGCCGTGCTTCTCGCCTTCGAGCTTCAACGTGTTCATGAACCCCACCAGCCCCATCTTGGCCGCGGAATAATTGGTCTGACCGAAATTGCCGTAGAGCCCGGCAGCAGAAGTGGTCACGACGATTCGACCGTACCCGTTTTCCCGCATTTTCGGGAAAGCGGCCAACGTGACGTTAAATGCGCCGTCAAGATGCACTGAACGGACAGCTTTCCATTCCGCGGGCTCCATCTTGGCTATCGTTTTATCCCTTAGAATCCCGGCATTGTTAATCAAGATGTCAACTCGGCCGAATGTCTCGACCGCCTTGTTGATGATGGCTTCACCCCCTTCAACTGTTGCCACGGAATCGTAGTTCGCCACGGCTTCGCCACCCAGGGACTTGATTTCCTCGACCACCTTGTCCGCGGCACTGGCGGAGCCTTGGCCCGATCCGTCCCGTGCCCCGCCAAGATCGTTTACCACAACCTTCGCTCCTCGCTTCGCCAGTTCCAGGGCATACGCCCTTCCAAGGCCCGCTCCGGCCCCGGTCACAACTGCCACTCTGCCGTCAAAGCGGATTGCTGCCTCTTCGCTCCGCTCGGCTTCCTTGACAGGAAGCGGAATCGCTTTCCAAAAATAACCGGTGAAACCGCGTTCCTGATCAGTGAAACGCTTTCTGAATGAGAGCTTTACCGGCTGGCCTACTCGCACGTCAGAGAGTTCGCAGTCGGTGAAATCGGCCATGAATCGGCCCCCGCCCTCAAATTGCACCATGCCGTAAATAGCAGGAGGATCCACCGATACGGCCAGTAGGTCTCCGGTGAAGCTCTTCACCGTCGCAGGGACTTGCGCAAACTCGTAGTCTTCCTGGGTGTAACTGCTGTGACATGCCGGGTTCACGCATATATCCATCTTCGGAAACTGCGGAGTTCCACATTCCGTGCATTTCCCCCCGACCATCCCCAGCAGCATCTTGCGCTTCCGCCAGAGAACGGTCATGGCAGCTTGGGTGGCCACTTCCGCACGAATTCCCATCTCGGTCTGGATCAAATTCCTGAATTTTAGGAATTTCGGATAATTGTCGATCACCTTTTTATTGGCGAGAGACCCGGCAATCCCGGACCTTTTGGGAAGTTTCCGTATGTTCTCGGTAACCTCGAAATATAGAGCGTCGCAGCCCTGGCCGAACCCCGCGAGCAAAATACGGTCGCCAGGCTTGGCTTGTTCGAGCGCCATGACAAACATCACAAGAGGATGGGCGGCGCCGGTTTCACCGCAAACTTCATGTAGATTGTCTATCAGCTTTGCAGAGGTTGCACCGAGCTTCTTGGCGATCTTCCTATGTTCGGCCTTGAAGAAACAGGGGAAAACGAGTTTGTCCACATCGTCCATAGATATATGGAGCTTGTCGAACAGGCCGGAAACAGCCTCGGGAATGATCTTGGAATACCCTTCGTCCCGGACCCATCGTTCCTCCCACGTATAATCGTATCGGTTACGATCTCCTCGATAATGGTCCACAAAGTCGTAAGAAACGGAGTAAGAGCCCTTGAACTCTGCGATAACGTCCTTGTCTCCTACCAGAACCGACGCCGCGCCGTCCCCGAACCACATTTCGTAAAAGTGCGCAGCCTTGGCTTCCCTTTTGTCCGAGGCCGTGACCAGTATCCGATTGGTATCACCCTGACCGACCGCGGATAATGCCGTTATCAGGCCGCTCGTCCCGGCTTTGAGCGATGACGTCAAATCCTGGGCTATGATGTTGTCCCGGAGATTCAGAGCGGTCTTGACCACGCCCGAGTTCAGGCGATCTGCAAAAGGCAAAGTAGTGGAGCAGAGGTAGATCCCGTCGATGGAATTTTTGTCCACTCCTTGAAGACAATCCTGTGATGCGGCAACGGCCATGGTAAGGCTGTCTTCGTCCCAGTTACAGAATGACCGCTCGCCTTGGGCCACCATGATGATCGCAGGCGCAAACCAGCCCATGCTCTGAAAAATGCTCATGCGGTTGAGACGCCGTTTCGGGATGTAGCCTCCGTAAGAAGTAATGCCGATCATGGTTGGGTCTCCTGTGTTGGATTAGAACCTGAACAGCTTTTCGATGAGCTGGGATTTCATCAGATCACCTTGAATTTTCAGCTTCCCGGTCGTGTAAGCCTGCATCGCGTTCAATTTGCGCTGCATTAGGTTCAAGAAATCTTCGTCAGACATGAGAATGGTTGTCGTGGGGCTCGGATGCACGCCCTCATCGGCTTCGCAACTCCCATCCCTGACCGTCACGTGCCATTCGCCCCCACCGGGCCCGGAAATCCGATATTGAAATACAACGTCCACGCCCGCGGCCTTGTCTGCCTGAAACGCTTCCGTCATGCGGTCAAACACGCTTTTAACGGTTATACCTTCGGCCGCAGCCTGTCGTTCCGGTTTGGGGGTGAAAGCATTCAGCATGGCACCCAGGGCCGCTGTTGCGTTGTGCGACTCTACTGCCCCTCCCAGAGAAACTATCTTTTTGATGTTGCTTGCCACCTGTTCGGGCGTGGGGATCTGTTTTCCATCGCCGATGACCGCGCCCGATCCGGTGAGGATGGCGGCTCGGTTGTAATAGCCCATCCCGGCGTTGTATATCGCCCCGGTCACAGGACACTGCTCTGAACAAAGATAGACAACAAGCGGCGTCACGAATTCAGGCCTCAGCTTCTCCTGTATGTCGGGCGGAAGAATATCTTCGGTCAGCCGTGTCGCGGCCACTGGAGCGACGGCGTTTACTTTTATGTTGTGCTTTTCGCCTTCGAGTTTGAGCGTGTTCATCAACCCCACGAGCCCCATTTTGGCCGCGGAATAGTTGGTCTGGCCGAAATTGCCGTAAAGACCCGCCGCGGATGTGGTCACGATGATGCGGCCGTAACCGTTTTCGCGCATCTTCAAGAAGGCTGGGCGAGTGACGTTGTAAGCACCGTCCAGATGCACCGAAAGAACCGCACTCCACTCCGATGGTTCCATTTTGGCCAGAGTCTTGTCTCTGAGTATGCCCGCGTTGTTGATCAGAATGTCCACCCGGCCGAAGGTTTCCACGGCCTTGTTCACGATTGCTTCGCCGCCCTCAGGCGTCGCCACTGAGTCGTAATTTGCAACAGCTTCCCCGCCTATGGCTTTGATTTCTTCAACGACCTTGTCCGCGGGACCGGCAGCGCCTGAGCCCGAACCATCCCTGGCCCCGCCCAGATCGTTGACCACTACCTTCGCCCCCCTCTTCGCAAGATCCAGGGCGTACAGACGGCCGAGGCCACCACCCGCGCCCGTCACTATGGCAACTCGGTCGTCGAACCTGATACCTTGCCTGCGAGACCGCTTCTCCATCTCTTCCCGACTTAGCCACTCTACGATGCCTCGGTCGATCACCACTTCGCCGGTCTCCGAGTTTACGGTCCTGAACAGGGCATGCCCCTCCTCGATCTTCCAGATCTGCGTATTGATAGGGACGCCAGGGTAAATCGTTTTAGAGAACCGGTTCCGAAATCGCGTCATGCGTTCCGGCTCGCCGGGGAAAAGACTCTTGATGACCGCTCGGCAAGCGTAACCGTGAGTGCACAGCCCGTGCATGATCGGCTTTTCGAACCCACTTGCACGCGCAAACTCAGGGTCTACGTGCAGCGCAAAGATGTCGCCCGAAAGACGATACAGGAGAGGTTGATCGGGTGAAGGGGTTTCTTCGACCTCGAAATCCGGTGCCCGATCGGGGAATTCAACCGGTTCCTTTGGCCCGTCCGGGCCGCCGAAACCGCCATCCTTGCGGCAAAAGAGCGTGAAAATGTTGGTAAAGAGCTTCTGGCCATTGGAGTGGTAGGTTTCCGCCTCAGCCACCACCAGAGACCCTTTGTCCGCGCCCTTGTCGTAAATGTGCTTAATTGCGCCTTCCGTTGACAGTCGCCCTTCCGGAGGTATCGGGTTGTGAAAGGTGATGTCCTGCTCACCGTGCAAAATACCGGCAAGGTCAGCGTTTGAACTTAGTCCTACCTGAGCCAGAAAGTTAAAGACCGCGCCGATGGAGAAGCTCGGAATCACCTTCAGCCTGGTTTCGTAGCAGTAATCCAGATCATCAAAACCCGCTCCAACGCCCAGAGCGTACAGGATCACGTCTTTCCAGTCATAGTCCCTGGTTACAGGACCGATTTTCTTCCCGATGCTGTCTAGGTTCAGGGCCATCGAATCCCTCCGTTCGATTCAAAAAGCACTTGAAGGATTTCAAGATGTAGATCCGCTGGTTAGTTAGCTCCCTAGTCCGGAGCCGCGTCTCTTACCAGACCCCGTGTACGTGCGGGTTGATTACGGCGGCGATCCGGGTGATCCCGCTCGACAAACTGTCGCAGGCCCTCGATTGTCGCCGCATCGTGAATTGATCGATTGAAGCACTCAGCTTCGATCCGCAATCCCTCTGCCAGTGGAAGGCCATAACCGCGGAGAGCGGCTTCCTTGTCGGTACGGAGCGCAGGTTGGGGTAGAGCACAAATGAAATCTGCAAGCTCAAGGGCTCTGCCAAGGGATTTGCCTTTCGGAACCACTTCGTTCACCAAACCGATTCGCTCGGCTTCCCGCGCGTCGATCACCCGACCCGTTATGATAAGCTCCATTGCGCGGCCCATTCCTACGATCCGAGGCAACCGCTGGGTTCCTCCGTCGGCCAATCCAATGTTCCATCGCCGACAGGTGACACCGAATGAAGCATGCTCTTCCGCGATTCGGATATCGGCGAAACATGCCCATTCGAGCCCTCCGGCATAAGCGGCCCCATTAACGGCTGCAATTATTGGCTTGTAGATATCAGTCCAGCGGCTGGGACCGAGTATCCCAGGCCGTTCACCTCGATTGTGCGCGGCGATTTCAGCGGGCGTCACAGGGACTAAGGCACTCCCGGCCATGAGATCGCCCCCCGTGCAGAAAGCCTTGTCCCCTGTGCCGGTAATGATGGCAACCTTCGCGTCGTTGTCATCGCGAAATTGCGTCCAGGCACTAACGAGTTCCTGGTGTGTGGTCGGATCGATGCAGTTGCGCACTTCCGGTCTATTGAACCGGATTATTGTCACGGAGCCGCGCTTTTCGTAGGCAATCTGGGAGTAGTCCGTCACTTGAATCCCCCTTCTCGGGCCTGCCTTCGCAACTTGTGCTCCCGGACGGAGAATGGGAATGATGAGTTAGGAAGTCATAGGCCCTGATCGTTCTTCCCGGCCCTCTTGGGCCGAGTTCCGGCGAACGCCGGCAAGAGAACGAATCTCAGAGTCTCTTTCACCATTGCAATGTACTCGTCCCTTTCAAGCTTGAGCATGGTTCGGAAGTAATTTTCGCCCGACACGAAGTTGTGGATGGAATTCATCATCGCGAGCACTTGCATTCTGACAACATCGGGAATATTCCTTTTGTCCTTGGAGAGGCCCATGGAGCGGGCGATGTCAGTAACACGTTCAGGTAACTGAAAATCGGTGATTGATTCGTCCCTTGTCTTTCCGAAGTACCGGAACAGGATCAGATTCGAAATCTCTGAATGCTCGAAGAGGTAATCGGTCATAAGGTCGAGCGATATGCCGAGTCTCTCGGCTATAGGAAGACCGTGGATTATATTTTCCACTTCAAGTAGCTTCTGCCGCATGTCTTCGTTTATGTCTCGAATAACCGCTTCGTACAGATCCCCCTTTTCACCCCAGTGATAGTAGAGTGTAGATATGTCGATACCGACTCCCTCCGCGATCATGCGGGTAGTAGCGCCATGAAAGCCGTATTCGCCGAAGATGCGGCGAGCTTTGGCCAGTATTCTCCCTTTCATGGAATCGGGGTCTTTGCGGGCTTTTTCCAGGGGTGATGCCATCGAATGATTCCAGTCAACTTTTCCATCAATTGATGGATACATTGTTGATCGAGATCGAAGAAGATGTCAAGAGGAAAATGGCAGATCCCATAAGTTTATAGTTTTCAACGAGAAAAAGTCGCTAAGCTTGTGGGGCGGGCTTTCCAGCCCGCTGTCAGCCAAGTTAAGAAAAGTCGGGCTGGCAAGCCCGCCCCTCATGAGTAAATGGTTACACTCCAGGAAGGATTATGATTGACCGCAACAAGCCGAGGCTGTATGAATAGGCTAGATGGGGCTCAAACACAGTCTACCAAAGGGGGGCGCAATGCCATACGACTCAAGACCCTGGCTCAAGAGGTATGATGACGGAATACCTTCCGATGTGGTCACCCCGGACATCTCGCTTGTGGATCACTTCAATGATGTGGCGTCGAAAGTCGCCCGACGGCCTGCCGTTTTTTTTCTTGGAACCGCCCTTACATACGCAGACTTGATGTCTGCTGCCGATAGCGTGGCCAACGCGTTGATCGAAGCGGGCTGCGGAACGGGCGATGTGGTTGCTATCAATCTGCCCAATATTCCCCAATATCTGATTGCCCAACTCGGAGTCATGAAGGCCGGCTGTGCAGCTTCCGGTTTGTCTCCCCTGCTGACTCCGCGCGAGATGGCTCACCAACTGACAGACTCCGGAGCCAAAGGTCTGGTGACGCTGGACGCGATATTCGAGCACAAATTTGCGGGGATAGCGGATCAGGTCACTGACTTGAAATTTGTTGCCGTTACCGGAATCCTCGACTACGTGTCGCCCGTAAAACGAACTCTGGCCAAGCTCTTGAAGAAGGTCCCTACCGGAAAAGTCAGGTCTCTGTCCGGCAAGATCGTATTAAAATACAAAGACATCTTGACCCGATACCCGTCGAGTGACCCGGGTGTCAAGGTCCTTTCCCATGATCGTTGCCTAATCCAGTACACCGGAGGGACCACCGGTGTGCCCAAAGGGACCATTCTCACCCACCGCAACATGTTTGCGGAACTCACATTCGTTACGGAGTGGCTTCAAATGAAATGGGGTGAGGAGGTAATCCTTTCCGGATTCCCGTTTTTTCACATAGCAGGGCTGGCACTCGGCCTGGGATCTATATTTCAGGGGCACAGTCAGATCCTGATACCCGATCCCCGCAACACAAAGCACATTTTGAAGGAAATGGCACGGTACAGGCCCACCATGCTGGTAAACGTCCCTTCGCTGTACATGATGCTTCTCGAAGAGCCCGGTTTTCACAGCCTCGATTTCTCCAGGCTCGGGTTTTGTCTATCCGCGGCATCGCCGTTTCCTGCCGAATCCCTGAAGCAGCTTGAGTCCGTGGTAGGCGAAGGAAAGGTTGTGGAGGCCTACGGCCTGACCGAAGGATGCGCCCTGGTCACGTGCAATCCCAGAAGAGGCACGAAAAAGGTGGGTAGTGTAGGCCTTCCGCTACAAAATACAACAATCAGACTGGTTGATATCGAGACCGGCGAGCATCAGGTTCCGGTGGGTGAAGAAGGGGAGATCATCGTTTCTGCCCCTCAAGTGATGAAATGCTACCTGAACAAGCCACAGGAAACCTCCCTGGCCCTGCGCGAATATGACGGTAAGGTCTGGCTTCACACGGGAGATGTGGCCCGCATGGATGAAGATGGCTTTTTCACCATTGTGGACCGTTCCAAGGACATGCTTAACGTCGGAGGCTTCAAGGTCTTCTCCCGCGAAGTGGAAGATAAGATGTACGAGCATCCGGCGATCGAGTTCTGCGCCATCATAGGGGTTTCAAACCCCAAAAGACCTGGCACGGATATCGTGAAGCTTGTCGTTCAACTGAAGCCGGCGTTTAAGGATGGAGATCAGGAGAAGTTAAAAGAGGATTTGCTCGGATATGCCCGCGACAACTTCGCTCCATATAAGGTTCCAAAAATAATAGAGATATTGGATGCTATACCATTGACTTCGGTCGGCAAAGTGGACAA
>CAVSPC010000043.1:0-40534 GCA_963729795.1 uncultured delta proteobacterium
CTCCCTCACAACACAATTTCGAAACTTGTGAAAGATTCATCCCTTTCCGTTATCCAAGCGAAGTTGCCCGGGGCCTTTCGTGACGCCCGCACTTCTGTTTTGACCTTTACCCACAGATATTGTTGCTTTCATTGGGAAACGATGTAGAGCTACGGTAGATAAGTGAAGAAGATCTAAGACCTTGCCGAAGCGTGGTACGCTCCGGTGGAAAATGCCCTGCCGCAAGCATATAAGTAACGGATGGGCACGTCCTAAAGCAGATTAGCCCACTCCGTCTCAAGGATCTCGCCTTGCCAAGATGATCTGACAGTTGTCCGCGGGGTTCGCTCCGCCCGCTATAAAGCCTAACGCCAGCGCGATCCCTTGCTTCCCCCACCTTGCCTGTCAGGGCGATCGGTGCGCGGTCTTGCCTCGTTTACCTTGAGACTACGCCCCATGAAGTCCTTTGCGTCCAGTTCCTGAATGGCTCTCAGCCCCTCTTCACGTTCCGGCATCTTAACAAACCCGAATCCTCTGGGCCGGCCTGTAAACTTGTCTGAAATTATGGTTGCAGATTCCACCTGTCCGTAGGTTTCGAACAATTCCTTGAGTTGGTCTTCGCCTGTGTCGAAGGACAAGTTGCCCACGTAAATGTTGATTGCAGCCACTGTTCTGCTCCTTTTCTTAAAGAAATACCCTTGATGAAACGACAAGAGTGCACTGGTAAGAGGAGGTTTCCACTGCTTGGGATTAGGAGATTAGCGGTAACAAACAGAGGTGATGGCACGAGCGCTTTCGTCCTACGATCTGGATTCTTCCTTCACGCCCGTAATCCTGATCGGCCGGGAGGGAAAGACATGTCCAATTCTAAAGGTATTCTATAATTTGGGCCGATCCCATTGTCAAGATATTTTGTAACTATTCACTTACGTGGGGCAGGCTTTCCAGCCTGTCTTTTGCTTAACTTGGCTGACGGTAGGCTGGAAAGCCTGCCTCCACAGTTTTAATGCCACTTTCCGCTGAAAACTTAATGCTTACAACATGTTTTTGGTTTGATCGTAAGGATTTGGACTTGAAAGCACTCTTCAAGGCATAAGGCTGTTTTGACTCCTGTGCACAACATAATAACATTTCAATATGTTATGCTATACAGCACATAAACGAGATCTTGACATTGCGTTGCCAACCGGATATTCGTACCAAGATTGTAACTGAACCGGGAACGGGCGTGTGTTCGAGAACTAGGGGCTTCAAATGAAGCTTCTCTCATCTTCTTTTTGCAGAGGTTCTGCAACATGAGCTACTTTTGGCAACGGTTATGGGCATGCATTACACTTTTCACCTGCGTTTTTTCGGGTGGATTTTTGCTTTTCGCACCTACACCAATTCATGCCGAGCCATACCTAATGGTCGGTTGGGTAGAGAAAGTGTGCATTCTCCCGGGAAAATTCATGCTCCCCGCGAAAGTGGATACGGGGGCAGTAACTTGCTGTCTGCATGCCCCCGACGTAGTCGAGTTTGTCCATAATGGGGAAAAATGGGTCCGATTCCACGTTCTTGATGTCAAAGGCAAAAGAACTCTTGTGGAGCGTAAGGTCTCGGGAGTCCGTCGTATCAAACGCCACTTCGGAGCCTATCAAGACCGGCTTGTGATCCGACTGGGAGTATGTCTGGGCAGTGTCTCTAAAGAGGTGGACGTCAATCTGGTGGATCGATCCGGATTCGAATATCCCATGTTGATCGGACGTAATTTCATGGAAGGAAAACTGGTGGTAAATCCTTCGACCAAATATACCATGGAACCGACATGTGGTGCGATCAAACAGGCGCAGAGGAAGACGCCTTCATCGGATGAGAATCCCGGTCGGTAGCTTGGGACCGAAAATCTTCGCCAGGTGTTTCACTAATCTTATCCTGAACCGTCTCTTGAAGTAATTGCCGGCGAAGTAATCATAAACCTTGGTAGTAATCCCTGAATTACGCGGTAAGTCCTTGGGGTTCCCGGGATGCGGGACTCGCAATGACAATCTTCGACAGCGTAACCAAGGGATTTCCTTTGGTAAGGAGATAACAGCATGAAGCCGATACCTAATCCGTATGGAGCCGGACAATGCTTTTTCTGTGGAGATCTCAATCCAATAGGCCTGAAACTGACGTTTCAGGAAACGCAAACAGAACCCCGTGAAGTAGTTTCACGCTGGAAAGCCTCGCCGATGTTTGTCGGCCTTGGTCGAATTCTCCACGGAGGCATCCAGAGTGGTCTGTTTGATGAGATCATGGGTTGGGCGACCCATCATTTTGCCCGGCAGTCGGGAGTGACAACGGCGCTTAATGTCCAGTTTATCAGACCGGTCTACGTCGAGCACGACATCGAGGTTCGTTGCCGCATCGAATCACAGGAAGGGAGCAAAATTCATCTTGTGGCTGAGATCAGAAATGAAAGTGGAAACGTCTGCACCCGAGCCACCGGCACCTATCTCCTCATGGATCAAAGCAAATTTGATCGTTTGATTGAACCCGCTGTTTTGGCTATGTAGAGTTGAATGTACTTTTGTTCTAAGATGTGCCGCCCTAAAAAAGCCTTCAACTTTTTTACGTTCAAGCGTCGTAGATCTCTCTCTTGTTTTCCTGATGATCAACCATGTACAGCAATTTCGCCGCGCGCGCCTTCAGTTCTTCCAATAGATGCGGCAGCACATCACGATCAACGTCGAATGCCCTGATGTAGACATTCCGGTATCCTTCTGGGGCCTTTTCGTATGAACTCAGAATGCTGACAAGCCTCCCGCCGTATTTCCGTATTATATCGGTTACTTCCTTAATGGAGCCAGTCTTGTCCTTCAGGAGAAAACCGAACTGGAAACCCCTTTTCCTCAAGCCACTCAAAGATATTATTGCCTTAAACAGGTCGTTCTTGGTTATAATTCCCTTTATCTTCCCTTGATCATCAACTACCGGCGCGCCCGATATCCCGTTGGTCAGGAGAGTTTCCGCTGCCTCTTCCACGGTATGATCTACAGGAACAGTGATGGGATGCCGACTCATAATCGCACCAACTTCCAAACGCGACAGGTGATACATCAGTTGCTGGATGTCAAGCAGCGTCGCATCCGAAGGGGAGGCACGCTTTAGATCTCGATCGGTCACTATTCCCACCAAGTTACCTTCTTCCATGACAGGCATGATGCTGATGTGGTTCTCCATCGAAACATTTATGGCATGCTGCATGGTATCGTTGACATTAAGGGTTATGACGTTCCTGCTCATCCAGTCTTTGACTAACATTTCGCTCCCTCCTAAACAGGGTCGACCGTCCTACAGTCGGTCGTAGCCCAAAAATTCACTCCACACAGAACACTCGGTGCATCATATATCGTTCCGCTCAGACCTCACAAGAAGCTAATTCAGGTTATTCCGTTTTAGATCTCACGGATAGCACAGGACAATTCGCAGTGCGGACCACGTTCTCAGCCGTGCTGCCGAGAATCAGGTGTCTGACGCCGGTCCAACCGTGAGTTCCCATGATGATCAGATCTACTGCCTCTTCGTCCGCGAATCGAATGATTTCCTCTGCCGGAGCACCTGAACGACTGTGCACCTGAACGTTGGAAAGATTCTGCCTGCATTCTTCGGCAATTGCCTCTAATTCTTCGTCTACCCCTTCTTCGATATTCTTTTGAATCAAAGCCATTTCAACGGGAACTCTGTCAGTAAAGCTCGGGTAACCGAAGAATCTGGAATTGACTACGTGGAGAATGGCGAGTTCAGCCTCGAAAACAGCGGCCCATTCGACGGCACAGCGGTGAGCGGGAATGGAGTTTTCTGAAAAATCAGTACATACCAGGATTTTTTTGGGAATCAACTTTCGATCCTCCTCTCGTAACTTTGAGCGCTCCCAGATGAAAAGAAGCAACTAAGGATCCGCCGTAAAATAAAGATATCAATCTTGAGGATCCCTCGGCCGTAGGGGGCACCGCATGCTGCGCCCAGGGCTACTATTGGCTTTAACACAGCCGAGATGCGATATCTATCTTGTGACAATCCCTAAGCTCTGATAGTGAGACACTGCATCGAAATCTCACGTACATAATCTTTATACTCTTTTGAGGAGGTATTTTCAAAGTAGGGGCACGGGCGGCGTGCCCCTACGACGGACGATGCGCCTGGCTTGGATGACGCATCGAGGGGACCAACGAACCCGGAGGGCTTGCAGTTAAACATAAAGTGGTTCCGCTCACACACTGAAGCAACTTCTGTGCCAGATAATTTTCAGTTCTGTCGACCCTTTAATTCTCCGAGAACAACGATCATTCCTTTCGATACAACCAGAGGTTCTCATCGGCCGCGCTGTTGCGGGCTGTCAGTTTTTTTTACGTACTGTAAAGTACCATTCTCCCATGAGATTCCAAAGTTTCCGAAGCACGTGGTTGCCACGACCCTTTGTCTTGTCAGACTAAGGCGTTATAGGGCAAGTTGGTCCCGGTGGTGGGAACTTTGTGCTTGACACTAGAATTTGCGAGTATACTATTTTTCCATTCCTGACATAGAAAGCGGTTTTCGATGAGCTGGGCGCTTTCAGCCGACAGTACGGGCCAAGGATTTTCGCGCTGATCTGTGCCGTCGGGCTTCGGCCGTCCTACCTCGATTTTCCAGGGCCTGCCTCCCGGAACCGCTCAGGCTGAACTTCCAGCCAGTGAAATCGTTGCCGCTCAGGCGGTTCTTCTTGCCCAGGCTATGCCTGAGGGTCAAATCGTTATATCAGTTGCAGGACTGTGATATGCGCTCTGTTCACCCCGCCCTTATTGGTCCGGACAAAGGAGGCAGCCCACCGTGAATGCTCTAACCCTGGTATTCGTTACGTTATGTGTTTTTGCTATAGGATACAGGTTCTACGGCCTGTTCATAGCTCGCAGGGTGCTGGGTCTCAATGAGGACCGGCTCACACCTGCCGTAAAAATGGCTGACGGGCTGGACTATGTCAAGACGAACAAGTACGTGTTATTCGGGCACCATTTTGCCGCGATTGCAGCAGCAGGCCCGCTATTGGGACCGGTGTTAGCAGCTCAGTACGGCTATCTTCCCGGGGCACTGTGGATCATAATTGGTTGCGTGGTTGCCGGTGCAGTTCATGACATGGTTGTGTTGTTTGCTTCAGTCAGGCACAAGGCCCAATCTTTGGCGAAAATAGCTGAATATGAAATAGGAAAGGGCACTGGTTCGGTCGCTTCGGTGGCGATACTGTTCATTCTCATTCTTAGTTTGGCAGGACTTTCCATAGCGGTGGTCAATGCAATGTTCTCCAGCCCGTGGGGAACCTTTACTGTGGCTGCAACAATTCCTATCGCAATCCTCATGGGGCTTCACATGCATGTGTGGCGGGCGGGCGACGTAAAAGGTGCCAGTGTACTCGGAGTGGCGTTACTTGCCCTGACGATAGTTGCAGGTCCTTATATTGTGAGGCACCCAATGCTTGCCTCCATATTCACTCTCTCGAAGAAACAGCTCTCAATCATTGTGCCCGTCTACGGATTTGCCGCTTCAGTGCTGCCGGTGTGGCTTCTTCTGGTCCCGAGAGATTATCTGTCCACTTATCTAAAAATCGGCACCATAGCCATCCTGGCAACAGGCATAGCCCTTGTCAGACCTGAATTTTTAATGGCACCGGTCACCAAATTCGTGAGCGGTGGTGGACCGATAATCCCTGGACCGGTATTCCCCTTTGTGTTCATTACCATAGCATGTGGAGCACTATCCGGTTTTCATGCGATAATCGGATCCGGCACTACCCCAAAAATGATAGCAAACGAGCGTGATGTGCTGTTCGTCGGTTACGGTGCAATGCTTGTCGAGGGGTTTGTGGCCATAATGGCTCTGACGGCAGCTTGTGTTCTTGTCCCGGCCGATTATTTTGCAATCAACGCGGCTCCAGCGGCTTTTGCAAAGCTGGGCATGACCCCTGTTAACCTCGGGGCGCTTTCTCAAGAGGTAGCCGAAACCCTCCAGGGCAGACCGGGTGGGGCAGTATCCCTGGCTGTAGGTATGGCTTATATCTTTTCTTCCGTGCCATTCCTGAAGAGCCTCATGGCCTACTGGTATCACTTTGTAATCATGTTTGAGTCAGTATTCATTTTGACTGCCGTTGATGCGGGAACCAGGGTGGGAAGATTCTTTCTTCAGGAAATGCTCGGGCACTTAAGTCCCAAATTCCAGGACAATAGGTGGATACCGGGCATTATAATAACGAGTACACTCTTCACAGGATCTTGGGGATACCTGGTTTATACGGGAAATATAACCACTATATGGCCTCTTTTCGGAATGAGTAACCAGTTGCTCGCGGCGAGCGCACTCATTATCGGGACGACCATGATACTCCGAATGAATAAAGCAAAATATGCCTGGATTACGGCCGTGCCGGGAATCTTCATGGTATTTGTGACCATGATTGCCGGGTACGAGAACATAGTCTGGAACTATCTTCCTCAGAGGCTCTATCTTTTGGCGGGCTTGTCCATCACGGTCATGCTCCTCATGGCAATAGTCGTCGCGGGAGCGATCAGAAAATGGTACAGACTCCTTCAGATCAAAACTCCGGTAACTGACGAGTACGGACAAGAAGTGCTTGCAATCGTGCCAGAGTGACAACTTTGGGAATTGTTCACTTGATAAACCCTACATCCCCCTCACCCTTCCCTCTCCCGTCCCGCGGGACGCGGGAAGAGGGTTTTTGAATCCCCTCCCTCGACGGGAGGGGAAAAAGGGGAGGGTGATTCACTTGAAATCATTGCCAAATTCCCGAGGGTTTGCAAGGTATATAATTCTTAAAGGAAATAACCCATGAGCCCTGAAGATAAAATAGATTTGCTCAACATTCTTCTGGAATCCGAATTCACTGCTCTGGAATGTTATCGCACACACGCTTCTGCGATTTCGGAGCCTGAAATTGCGGAAGGAGTAAACGCGATCATCCCCGTAGAACATGCTCACGCGGTTGCGTTGACAACGAGGATTAGCGAGCTTGGCGGCAGTCCTGTACGGCCGGGGGGAAAGGCGTCGATCCAGGGAAGAGAATTGGCCTCGATGTCCCGGCAGCTAGGCACTCAGGCCATGTTGAAAGTGGAACTGGGTCTGGAACAACAAGCCATCAAGGAATACGCTCAGGCTGTCGCGGACATTGTGGATGACCCGGTCACTGTGGAAATGCTCGAAGAACAGTTGCTTGATGAGATGCAGCATGCCAAGTGGCTAAAACAGCAGATAATCACATGAGCGTGTAGTTTTCTTCTGCGGGGGAATTCCATGAAGAGATCGCCAATAATCTTTACGGCTCTTTTTGCTCTGTTGTCTCTTACCCTTTTCTGTCCTGGATGGCTCCATGCTCCGCGGCTGAGTCCGAAGGAGACGCCGCGGCCAAGGCCGTCAACGCCTTTGCCATTGATCTGTATGGACAGCTCCGGGACGGCAGCGGGAATATCTTTTTCTCGCCTTATAGCATTTCAGCGACTCTCGCTATGGCTTACGCGGGGGCTCGCGGCAACACAGAATCCCAGATGGCCAAGGCTCTTACATTTCAGCCTGGAAAAAGCCAAAATCAACGGGTCCTTTCGTGCTCTCAATGAGCAGGTGCTGGCCGCAGGTGGCAAGAAAGGTATTGAGCTGAACATAGCCAATGCTCTGTGGGCGGAGAAATCATTCAGCTTAAAGAAGGAATTCTTGGAAACTGTTCAGGTCAATTACCAGGGAGGTTTTCGGCAAATCGATCTGATGCACGCTCCCGAGGCAGCGCGTAAGACAATCAATTCGTGGGTGGAAGAGCAAACTAAGAATAAAATCAAGGACCTTATGGGTCCAGGCAGTATCAGTTCCGACACAAGGCTTGTGATCACAAATGCAATTTATTTCAAGGGCCTGTGGAATTCTCAATTTGAGAAGAAGTTGACGAAGCAAGATAAATTCACTTTGCTCGATGGTAAAGAAATCAAAGTTCCGATGATGACGCAGACAAAACCGCTCGGTTATGCGCAAAAAGAGGAATTGCAGATACTGGAGATGCCATACAAAGGTGAAGCGCTGTCCATGGTGGTGCTGCTCCCGTCGAAGCAAAAGAATTTTGATGAATTCGAGCGCTCTCTAACGTCGGACAAGCTTCATCGATGGACCAGAATGCTCCCAATGCGCTTGGTAGAAGTACATTTTCCCAAATTTAAGATGGACTCAGCTTATTGGTTGCGGCGCACACTTAAGAAATTAGGCATGATCAATGCGTTTTCCGCAGATGCCGATTTCTCGGGGATGACCGGGAAAAAGAAACTCTTCATAGAAAAAGCCTTACATAAGGCTTTCGTTGAAGTAAAGGAAGAAGGAACGGAGGCTGCCGCAGCGACAGTCGTGATTGTTGAACGCACGGGGATGGCGAGGCCGAAACCGATCCCGGTATTTCGTGCGGATCATCCGTTTGTGTTCCTGATTTGGCACAAGCCATCGAGGTGCATACTGTTCATGGGGCGAGTGGTAAAGCCGTAAACGCCAATACGAGGATGGTAGGGGCGACCGGCGGTCGACCCACCAGGGCGAATGCCATTCGCCCCTACAGTTGGCCGTGCGCGTGAGGATGACGCAATGTAGGGCCGGGTGTTTGAAACCCACCCCTACAAAAGACGCGATGTCCCTTACGTGAAAGCAAGTCGGCATGTGAATTTCTTGCCAACTCTCCTCATTCACTCCGGACCGCGGTTTCGATCTTGATTCCGTATTTCTCAATTTTTGCCAAGAGCGTGGGACGTGAGAGACCGAGAAGTTTCGCTGCCTGCGACCGATTCCCACCGGTCAAATTAAGTGCTTCCTTTATAATATAGCCGGCAAAACGATCCGTGACTTCCCCGAATGTCCTTTCAGCTTCGCCACCGGAAAGGGCTCGGCGAATCCACTGGCGTATGGCTTGGTCCCCGGACTCCTGGTCGGCCTCTCTGGCAACGCTTTCTCCACGGATGGCCTGCGTGATCTCCTCGCCGGTGAGGGGTGCGCCTCGACTGAAGATCAGGGCTTTCTGCATGGTGTTGGCAAGTTCCCGGACGTTGCCGGGCCAGGAATATGAGGCCATGATAGCTTTCGCTTCCTCCGTAATTCCCGGGCTGTCGACATTCATTTCTCTGGCGAAGTTTTTGAGGAAGTATTCAGCCAGCATCGAAACGTCCCCCGATCGTTCCCGCAAAGGCGGCAATTGTAGAGTTACCACCTTAAGACGATAATACAAATCCTCGCGAAATCTCCCTTCCGCCAAAGCAGCTTCCAGGTTCCGGTTGGTAGCGGCGAGGACTCGAACGTCTACGGGAATCGGGGAACGGCCGCCGAGACGCTCTATGCTTTTTTCCTGAAGCAGCCTAAGGATTTTGGCCTGAATACTAAACGGCATGTCCCCGATTTCATCCAGAAACACGGTCCCGCCATTGGCCTGCTCTATCTTTCCTACCCGGCGATTCACTGCACCGGTAAAAGCTCCTTTTTCGTATCCGAACAGTTCGCTTTCCAGAAGGGTCTCCGGTATCGCAACGCAATTTATCACGAGAAAGGGTTTGTCGCAGCGTATGCTGTGCTGATAAAGTGCCCTGGCCACAAGCTCTTTGCCGGTGCCCGACTCTCCACGAATGAGTACGGTGGCCTCAGTGGATGCGACACGGCCAATTGCCTTGTAAATCTCCTGCATAGCCCTGCTCTGACCGAATATTCCATCGGTTGAGCTTCTTTCCGGCGCGACGGCCATCTCAACTCGGGAACGCATAAACCGGCCTGCTTCCAGGGCCTTCTCGATCGTAGAGAGCATCTCGGGAATTTCGAACGGCTTAAGAACATAATCAAACGCCCCAAGTTTGGTGGCCTCGATGGCTGTGTCAGTAGTGCCATAAGCAGTCATTACTATGACCGGAAGTTTGGGCTCGATCTCGTGCATGACCTGAAACGTCTCCAGACCATTCATTCCCGGCAGACGCACATCCATGATTACCAGATCGGGCACTCCTCCGCGGACTATCTCCAATCCCCCTTCCCCGGTGGGGGAAGTTCGAACGGTGTGGCCTTCAGCCGTCAAAAGTTTTTCGAAGCTATGTCTTAACTGAGCGTCATCATCGACTATCACGATTGTTCCCACGTCTGTCCCTCTCTTGCCGGCAATGTTATGATGAAAGTGGCTCCGTGCCCTTCCTCGGATTCGAGATCCAACGAACCGCCATGTTCTTCTACTATGCGCGTTGCTATGCTCAGTCCGAGGCCCGTACCCTCCTCTTTCGTGCTGAAAAAAGGCTGAAAGAGCTTTTCTTGAATGGAGGCCGGGACACCGGGCCCAGTGTCACTTACTTTCATCACAACCACCGGGCATAGGTCGTCCGAGGAATTTTCTTCTTCCGCGATTGAAATGGAACCGCCGTCCACCATTGCCTCACAAGCATTAACGATCAGGTTCGCGAGAACCTCCTTTAGCTGATCCGGATCAGCCAGGATCTCCCTGAGACGTTTCTCACGTTTGACTTGAACTTTCACATCGTAACATTCCAGGCGATGACGAAGAAGTTGGAGTGCCACGTCAACAGAATCCGAAGGACTTATTTTTTGCATTTTCAGCTTCGGAGGTCTTGAGAATTCCAGGAAATTTCCGACTATCGTGTCGATATGTCGGATTTCTTCAGAGATCACCTCGAAATCCTCCTTTTGGGAGGGGGCCAAGGCCAATGTTCGTTCCATGGAAAATAAACGCATCTTAACTGAAGTCAACGGGTTGCGAATGCTGTGAGCCACTCCGGCGGCCAGCTTTCCGATCAGCGCCCACTTCTCCGCTTGCTGCAGATGTTCCGTGCTCCATTTAAGCTTTGATTTAGTCTGGTCCACGTCATTGATAAGACTCTGAAATCGGCGGCTGAGGGCTTTAACTTCGTCGTCCACGGTGGCATCGCCCTTTTGCCCTTCAGTTGCTAAGGCCAATTGCCGTATGGGTTTTAGCACATCGTTGATTAAACTATAGGCCAAAAATACACCGAGGATGACCACGCTGACCAAAGCAAACGCCGCCAACACGCTGATTAACGTAGCTTGATTTTTGATTCTTTCACGTGCACTGGAGATCCTTTGTTCGGAAGTCTTCCTGTACTGTCGACAAAGCTCCATAATTTGAAGGAACTGGCCGCGCACGCGCTTCTGAAGGTCAAGCCCCTCTTTTGTCTTATTCTCTTTGTAAAGTTTGATTACTTCGTTCCGCGCGTTTGCGTAACGAATGTACCCTGACTCAAGTTGGTTCAGAATTAGCCTTTCGTTGTCCGTTTTGGCCCATCGTCTCCCCTTCTTCAGCCACTCATCAAACGTCGCATGGTATTTGTCGAGTTGTTTGAGCCACTGAGGATCCCTGTCCTGCGAGAAGTAGGTAACATATCCCTTTTGCATGACAAGAGCGGTCTCGAGCTCGCGGGAAGCGTGAAGGGCCAGGACATCAGACTCCGTCACCTCAGTGAAAAAATGGTTCATAATGTATGTATATCCTATGGTAATCAGACCGCCGGCCATAGTTATGGAGACAAGTGCCGACAGCATAAGAAGAATGCGCGTACGCAGGCCCAGTCTCTTCCACTTCATATATAGCCTCCATTGTCGCTGTTTTCTTGATGAAGTCGTGAAACAAACCTATCCCTGATCAGTGTAACAGTCAATACCGACACGCCTTTCCCGCCTCGTTCAACAGGAGGAGATATCATCCCGAAACAGCCGGTACCCGTCGGAAACAAGAAAAGGAACAGAATAGTAAGGGCTTGTGTTCCTGACATCTTTTACAACGCGTAAAAAAGACTGACATTCGCGAACGTTGGACGGAAGAACGAGCGGACAAGGCTCGTTTCATATATCCCTTATGTTTTCTGGATCGCTTGTGCGTTCCTGCGTATCGAGAAGGTTGGCACACGCGTTGCTTAACAACTTATTCAGTGACGTCTTTAGTCCCTCGAATCGTTCAACCAAATCATGAGAAATACAGCGTGGTGATGAGCGATTTGAGACAGGCCAATAACAAAATGGTTTAAAGGTGATCTTTCACGGACTTATTACCACAATAACGTTTCAGGTAATACGATCAAAAAGGGGTACGTGCCATGCTCGTAAAATACTGGATGAGAAGGGACGTGGTCACAGTTGATATCGATGACTCAATGCAGCACGCCATAAGCTTGATCAAGGAGCATCAGATGCCTATGCTCCCGGTGCTCAAAGATGGGCGACTCGCGGGCATCATAACGGACCGCGACCTTAAGAGGGCTTCGGCTTCCGACGCAACGTCTCTGGACGTCCACGAACTGATATATCTTCTTTCCCGCATCAGAATCGGGGACATAATGTCCAAGAACCCCATCACGGTCCCGCCTGACTACTCCGTGGAGGAGGCTGCAGCCGTGCTGTTGAAGAACAAGATATCGGGCGCTCCCGTAGTGGACACACAGGGGCGTATCATAGGGTCCATCACGCAACTGGACCTGTTCCGGGCATTAATTTCCTTGACCGGCCTCGAAAAGCGAGGCGTGCAATTCGCTTTTGAACTCGAAGATCGTCCGGGATCTATCAAGGACGTAACAGATGTTATTCGCGCTTACGGCGGTCGATTAGTGAGCATTCTAAGCTCATACGAGCGAGCCCCGGATGGTTTTAGGAACGTGTACATAAGGGCTTTCGACATTGACCGCGAGAAGATGTCTCAGCTTACGGAGGAGCTTAAAGGGAAAGCTAGAATGCTGTACATGGTGGACCATCGCGAGGATAAAAGAGAGGAATACGTGGATATGAGTCCGGCGGCTTGATTATGCTTCGGAAATTATCCCGTTTTTGATCAGCAATATCCTGTTGGTAGTCCTTTCGAGAAATTCTCGGTCGTGGGACACGAGAATGAAGGTAAGGTTCGACTCGTTGAGTATGTGTACGAGCCGCTCTATGGTTTCATCGTCGAGGCCGCCGGTGGGCTCATCGAGTATGAGGATGTCAGGTTCCATCGCCAGCACCGTGGCCAAAGATACCAACCGCTTTTCGCCGCCGGAAAGCTGATAGGTAATCCGGTCCTCGAACCCGTTCAAACTTAGCGAGTCTAACGTCTTTGATACAATGCGTTTGGCTTCAGCAGGACTCTTTCCCAAGTTCAGCGGACCGAATGCCACTTCTTCCAGCATGGTCGGGCAGAACAGTTGATCGTCCGCATCCTGGAAGAGAAACCCTATTCTTCCCCGTATCTCCTGGAAATCATGCTCTCCAGCTCTGACCTTACCGAAGATCTCAACTTCGCCGGACTCCGGAATCAACAGGCCCATGATGATCTGACAGAGAGTAGTTTTTCCGGATCCGTTAGGGCCCACGAGGCCTATGCGATCACCGGGAGTTACGTTTAGGTCCAGACCGTTCAGAATATATACGGAGTTGTACTTGAAGCGGATGTCTCTCAAACGAATCATTTGGCCACCAAGAAAGCAGCAGCAAACATGACGCTGGACAGTGCCAGGAGATAGTCGCATCTTTTCATCTCATAATGGTGCAGTATGTAGAAGCGCCCTTTAAAACCGCGACACTTCATAGCTGCTAATATTCTCTTGGATCGGTCGAAGCTCCTGACCAGAATCATCCCTACCAGATACGCATACGCTCGATAGGTACGGATGTCGGTCCGCGGTCGAAAGCTTCTTATCTTCATGGCTTTGACAAGCCTATGGTATTCCTCCTGGATTACAGGGACATAACGAAAGGAAAAGAGAAATCTCTTTAGTACCGTTTGGTCCCACCACATCAGTTGAGGGAATTATCATTACAAAATGAGCGGACGCAGGCCCTGCGACCATCAATCCGATGAGGGCTGCGCAAGCACTGCAAATAAGGAGTTTTTTTCAACCTACACCTCCCGATTCGTCAAGCGAGATTCAATGTTTCATGGCATCTTATCGTGAATCGTGCCACACCTCAGGCTTTTTTTGTTTGATAAGTGCTACTCATCCTGTTTCGCCTTCATACAAGTGATGCGACGGGCCACTGAGGCCCGTCGCTATCGTTTGGTAGGCCGGCGTCTCTGCCGGCCAAGATGCACCTTGATCCTTTTTGAGCGCTAAATAATCCTATCCCGGTCTTTACATGAAGCAAATTGTTGAGTATTGTATTGACAGATGGAAATCGTTGGGCTATTTACTCTGGTCGGTCTCAAGACCTAGGCCTAATAACTACCTGGGAACGAGACGGGTGACGCAAAAATGCGAACAATAGTGGCAATAGGCCTTGTTTTTTGCTTCGGCTTCTTGACCGTATCATGCACTTCTTTGAGCCAGTTCTTGGACTCACAGCTCTATGATAATGAAAGCCCTCAGGACTACCACTCAAACAGAAGGGTCCCTCTTCCGCCAACTGTTCAAGACTTCGGTGCAGGGCCTGTCGAGCGCTGAATAGAATCAGGCGGTGGATACTGAAGCCTCACTGGATAAGTAATTGCGCCGCAGCAGGACCGGCTCCCCGTTGGAGATCTTCGGAGCTCAGGACGGTTAAGCCCTTCGAAACCAAGAGATTTGCTTCAGTCAAGAAGACTGCCATGAAAAATATTTTGCCTTCGAAATCCATCGGTATGACCACTTTTTCGTGCCGTCCCTGTGCGCGTTTCTGAAAAGCCTTCTCCTGAGTCATAGTGGAGATTCTGCGCTGTGAGTCCCTGACGTTGACACATCTACATGGGTAGTTTACTTTGGTTATATACAAAACTCTGAGTCGAACCTATATATGGTGAAATGTGTAAAATGTCGGAGAATCTTGCCTCGATGATGGTTGGAAAGGAAGTCGTGGAAAAAACCCTGACAGTGGGGAACCGACTGGGCCTGCATGCTAGGGTAGCCACTATGATGGTTCAATCCATGCGAAACTACTCCTGTCAGGTTACCCTCACGAAGGACGGCGTTGAAGTCGATGCCCGGAGCGTGCTGGGTCTGCTCTTGTTGGCAGCTTCTCCGGGGAGCGCAATTGTTGTCCGTGCCCAGGGACCGGATTGCATGGAAGCTATTCAAGAGATAGGTCGAATTATTCAAGATGAAGATCCCGAAGAAAGCTAATAAGAAGAAAGCGGCTGACCAACCCAAGCCCAACAATAACGGAATTAACAGAATGATGAAGGGGATTGGGGTTTCCGGTGGGGTGGGCATCGGCCAGGTCGTGCTTATCGAGCGTCTGACGACGGACATTTGCCCCAAGCGAGTCCTCAAGCCCGAAGAAATTCCAGCAGAAATTCAAAGGTTTGAAGTCGCTGTCAAAGAGGCGGGAGAGCGGCTTCAGCGGATCAAAAGCCACATAGACTCCGGTCATCCGCTGGGAGAGCACGTCTATCTGCTTGACACCCATCTTCTTCTATTGGAAGACCGAATGTTTTTCGAAGGGACCAAGGCAGCGATAGCCTCAGAAAGGCAAAATGCTGAATGGGCCCTTTCGGAGACCATGTTAAAGATATCCTCCGCGTTCGACACCATTGGCGATGAATACCTGAAGGAACGTGCGAGGGACATCCACTTTGTCGGAGAACGGGTCCTTAGGCTCCTTATGGGGATCTCCACGGAGAGCAAGATCCACCAACTCCCTCCGAATTCGATCATCATTGCTCACGATCTCTCCCCCGCGGACACTGCGCAAATAAAGCGTGAGTGTGTGTTCGGTTTTGCTACGGACATGGGCGGCAGGACTTCGCATACTGCCATTATGGCCAGGTCGTTGAAGATTCCTGCTGTGACCGGCTTGCAGAATGTCAGTCACCAGATTCAGACAGGAGATACGATCGTAATTGATGGTAGCACCGGCGTTGTGATCCTCAACCCGGATCCGGAAACGATCCTGCGCTACAGGCAAAGGCACGAAGTCTACCGGAAGTACCATCAATCCCTTATGCCTTTCGGGCGGCTCCCGGCAGTGACTCGCGATGGTAGCAGATCCGTCAAAATAACGGCGAATGTGGAACTCGTGGACGAAATAGCGATTGCTATCGAGCATGGATCTGAAGGTATCGGACTGTTCCGCACCGAATACCTCTTTTTAGGCCGGAATGACCTGCCTTCGGAAGAAGAACAGTATGAGGCATACCGTTACGTCCTGGTGAACAGTGCTCCGAATCCGGTAACCATACGCACCTTGGATGTGGGTGGAGACAAAATAGCCACAAGTCTCAACACATCACCGGAATCAAACCCGGCATTGGGGCTCAGGGCCATTCGTCTGTGTCTCACAAGAAAAGACATCTTCAAGACCCAGCTTCGAGCAATCCTCAGAGCGGCCGTGCACGGTAATTGCCATCTGTTGATTCCGATGATTTCGTGCCTCTCTGAAATTCAGGCCACTAAAGAAATGATCCAAGAGGCAAAGGGCGAGCTGATAGTGGAGGGGAAACCTTATGACGAACACCTCAAGCTCGGCGTGTTGGTTGAAGTCCCTTCTGCGGTAACCATTGCGGATATGCTGGCGAGAGAGGTCGATTTCTTCAGCATCGGCACCAACGATCTGATCCAGTATGCGCTGGCCATCGACCGAGTCAACGAGCACGTCAATTACTTGTATGACACGCTTCATCCGGCTGTCCTTCGGCTGATACGACAGGTAACCAATGCAGGTCAGGCCAGGGGCATCCACGTTGCAATGTGCGGCGAGATGGCCGGCGATCCCGTGAATATTCCCATTCTTTTGGGATTGGGAATCGACGAGCTTTCTATGAACGCTCTAGCCATTCCTATGGTAAAGAAGTTGATTCGCTCCATAAGCATGGAAGAATGCCGTGATTTGACCTGGCAAGCGTTTGAGATGCAAGAAGCTCGCGAGATTCATGGGTTCCTCGATTCATGGATCAAGGAGCGCTTTCCGAAAGATCATTTCGTTGACCACTCTTAGTAGGGCAGGTGCTATTCACCGTCCCGCGAGACGACGCGGGATGCGCCGAGAACGCAGAGACCAAAAATGGCTTAGACGCCGCCACACAAGCCACGGGGATCTACAGTTTGGCCGATACAGCCGTACCGTTGCAGACCCTGAAGCGCCACAGTTCACTTGGAAAGACAAGCAGAGAAAAAAAGAATCCTCTGCGAACTCAACGACCTCCGCGGTGAATAATTGCCTTCTATGACCCAAGACAACCATGTGAAGATAATCTGCAAGAACAGAAAAGCTCGCTTCAATTTCGAGATCGAGGACACCTTTGAAGCGGGCATCAGCCTTTGGGGATCGGAAGTCAAATCTCTCAGGAACGGCAGGGCCAATCTATCGGATTCGTACGGCAAATTCCGAAACGGCGAATTGTTCCTGGTAGATGCTCACATTTCTCCTTACGATCAGGCAAACAGGGAGAATCACGAACCCTTAAGAGACCGCAAGCTTCTTCTTCATAAACGGGAAATCAAGAAGCTGCTGGGCAAAGTCGCGGAGAGAGGTTTTTCGCTAGTCCCGTTGAAACTTTACTTCAAGAATGGTAAGGTCAAAGTGGAGTTGGCGCTTGCCCGGGGCAAGAAAACCTACGACAAGCGCGAAGCCATGAAGAAGAAGGACCAGCGCCGCGAGATGGAAAGGCTGGTAAAGTACCGGCAACGACAGTCCTGAACGCCGTGTCTTTCCAACTGAGAGTGAAACCAAAAGCGGTGATGGTTGTCTTTAGAGATGTCCTATTAGATCTCGCCTGATTTTCGAAAGGGGGCGCCCTGGTTTCGACGGGGATAGTTGAGGTCAAGGTTGCATGCCGAGCACTCCGGTGACTCGTTAAACCGCCGGTATCAAAAAATACTCGCCAATAACTACGAGTACGCTCTAGCCGCGTAAGGCTAGCGTCTCTCCGTCTTTCTCCTGCGGGGGCGGAAGGGGCGCAGGTCAGCAGGATAGCCAAGCATCCGTACCTGTTGGAGGCAAGGCGAAATATCAAGCGGGTTGGTCTGGTGAGAACCTTTTTCGAGGGGGTCTCTCCGGACGAGACACAAAACTCGAAATAAGCATGTAGACATCTTGTGCCGAAGGTTCTCGGACGCGGGTTCGATTCCCGCCGCCTCCACCAATTAACTTACTGATACAAACCCCTCAAAAAGTGTCTGCAGACTCTCCGCGGGCGGAGATTCCTTCTTTTTGACGACCGCGGTCCCACATCGCATCCTTCCCCCCATCCATCTACACGCAAAACTTGACGCTCCTGACCTGAGACAGATGTACCTCAGCATCCTGAAGCATCTTGATGATCTGCTCCACTGTAAAAACGATTCCGCATAGTTGGAAGAACGGATTGCCTCGAAGAAAAATTCAGCAAGCATCATCCGCGGACGCCGGATCGCATCCCCGCCAACCGGGGCTAGCTCGACGCCAGCTCCTGTCGGCGAGGATTCGCTTTCAAACAAGGAAGAATCGGGGAGACACTTCTTGTAAGGAGGTTCGGGGCTCCCCGAACCCCACCTCAAGAACTTTTAGCACTCGCCGGAACCCCCATTTCCTACAAGGAAATTCGGGGTTCCGGCAAATGATAGAAGTTTCTGGAAGGGGGTTTGGGGGGAAACTCTTTACAAAGAGGTTCCCCCCAATCTTACTTCTTTGAATGCGCCTTGGCATAAAACACTGGATCCGTCGCGTACCGTTAGCGCTTCTTCTGATGCGGCGTGCCAATGTACGGGAACTCCTTGAGAATGTCGGTGTGCGGCTTGAGACCGGTGGGGGGAATATCGCCTTTGGAAAGGAAGGCGAGGCGATGATTGATGACGTCGTCAGTAAAAACGCGGCCGTTTGGATACTTCGCGGGCTTCGAAGGATCGAAGCACAGCATGTCGGGCAGAATGCGGTCAGCATCGATCGCGGCGATTGCTTCTTCGCGGGTGTAATTGCCCGTATGCCCCATCAAGTGAACAAACTGATCCGTCCAACGCTTGCGATCGTTGACCGGCTCGCTGGCGTTGTATTCCAATTTGGTGTCGTCGGTATTGAAGAAGCTGCTGACGCTAGGGTGGCCGGCGCGATCGGCATGAATCAGCTTGCCGTCCTTGCGCACGCTGCACCGCCCCCAGATCCGGATCTCCGGGTTCGCGCCGAGCTCGCTTGTCGGCAGCTCGATCACTGTCGAGAACACATTGCCTTCCATATTTGAATCCACGCCGGTCCACGGAGACTTGCCGCCCAGATGAGGTGCGGTGAAATTTCTGCCGCCCGAGGTATCGAACAGATTCTTGATTCCGTCGTAGTCGAAAAAGAAAGCGTCGCTGCGGGTACCGGCGAAGAAAGTGTAGGCGCCGGACTTGACAATGTTGGGGTTGGCGCCGAAGGAGACCTCAGCATCGGCGATGATCTTCGTCCCAACAGCTTCGACCGAGCGGGATTCCGCGCCTTTTGCCACGAAGACGTTCACGGTCTGGATACCGTTTTGCGGTGGCGAGAACACGTAACTGATCGCGATGTCCGTCAAGCAGTCTTCGTCGTTGTCAATGTTGAGGCGATAGATGGCGTCAGGATGGAGCGCGTCGGCAGTCGGATTTGCATTGAGGATGATCACAGTCCTCGCCGGGTCAGTGGGCGACTGGAACGCGTAGAGGTCGCACAGGTCGAGTCTTTGGTCCCCGAGAGGTGGACCGAGACTGAGTCCGGTAAAATGATTCGACATTTTTTCTCCCTCCCTTAAGATAAGGATTTGCTTTTGGGAGGTCTGGCCCCGTAACACCACGATTTCTTTTTCAGCGTTTGCACGGAACTCCTCCCTGAAAAAAGTGGGTCAATTCTACTTCCACAATTAACCTGTCTTCTGATTATAGGCTTGTTGTCCCACCCCGTTCTTTTGCAGCATCGGACAAAGAGGGGGTCACGAAATAAAGAATTTAATGGTCGAATACAATTACTAAATAACGCAACACCAATTCCTTTATTTGCCTTGAGGCTTGATCACAAATGATACGTTTATAAGGTTAGTCGATTTTATCCAGTCAGTCAAACAACATCGTAAAATCGTCGAACATCAAGATTGCTGAAAACACTCGGATCTCATATATGAACGCTGAACGGTTGAGGGAATTTCAGTGGAGTGAATGGACAAGATCTACATTGGATGCAAATTGGATGAAATTGACTCTGGCGCAGTGGTAACATATTGATATGCCGAGACTTAATAACTCACGGCGCGAGTTCGATTCCCGCCGCCGCTACCAGTAATTGCTCGATATTATTCCTTTTTATTTAAGAAAGTGGGTGTGCATTAATTTGCACACCCTGGCACTTAACCTCCGTCATTCCTGTTCGTGCCGTTCTTCCCAACGCGCAGCACAAACCGCGGTAGCTCCCCAAACTAAATCACGAAAAACCTGTCTAATCTTGTTCCGAAATCCTGGAATCCCTCCGCAGTCCGGTGCTTTCCTGTTCCAGGGAAAACCAAATGCCCATCCGGCCAGGTGTGGCGTGATGGGCAGCGATCTGCTACATAATGAAGCGGTTTTCTCGGAATTTCTTTATAGCATGGAGATACGTGATACTTGATACCGAGGCAAACACAATCTACCACCGGCTACTTGTTCGTCTTATCCGCAACGCTGATTTGGTCTGGTAATTTTATTGTTGCTCGGGGACTCTCAGATTCCATACCACCGGTGACGATGGCATTCTTACGCGGCCTTATCGCAGTAGTTGTGCTAATACCTTTTGGGATACGCCCTTTGTGCCGCGACATAAAGACGGTCCGTAAACACCTTGGTTATCTTGCTTTGACAGGGTTCTTCGGCTTGACTGTGTGCAACACCCTTATTTACATAGCCGCCCACAGCTCGAACGCCCTGAATATGACATTGATCGCCCTGTGCTCGCCTATTTTTTTGGCAGTGTTTGCTCGACTGTTCCTTCACGACACTTTTACGTTGCGGAGAATCGTCGGTCTTATTACAGCCGCGTTGGGAGCTGTCCTGTTGATCACGAACGGCCAGCTCAGTCGTCTGATGAATTTGACCCTTTCCGAGGGTGACGTGTGGATGTTGATTCAAGCAGCAACATTCGCTGTGTACGGTATTCTCGTTCAGGTCAAACCTGCGGAACTTAGTCAGAGCGTATTCCTCTCTTCCATGTTTATTCTGGGATGGCTATTTTTGGTTCCGTGGTTCCTCTGGGAGCTTAGTGGTGTCAAATCCATCTACTTTTCTCCGACTGCTATCGGAGCCATCATATATCTGGGTGTTGGTCCGTCGGTGTTGGCTTTTTTCTGTTGGAACCGAGGTATCGAGATCATTGGACCGGTGCGGGCTGGCCTTGTATACTATTGTCTCCCTTTGTTTAGCGGCGTTGAGGCTTTTCTATTGTTGAACGAGCCGGTCCGTTGGGTCCATGTACTGAGTGGTGTTCTGATCTTGACCGGAGTTATTGTTGCCACGCGGGAATGAAAATTGTGGCGAGTGCCCCTCCTGCCGGTTCATAACAAGAATCACGTAAAACCATGTCTGACTTTGCCTCAAAATCTTGGAATCGTACCGCAGCCTGGTACTTGTAAGGTTATTGGGCAAACGGAATGCTCCTCTCGTTTCTTCTGGACGAGAGCGAGATCGAAGCTCCCAGTGGTCTCGAATTCTTGCGGGAACGGAATTACATTTGTTTCAGGATGGGGACAGAGATTGGCCGTGTATTTGTGCCGCGGCATCATGGAAAAGAGGATTTCTGACAGGTGAGCGAATCTGGGAAACGCCGACGTAGTCAGGGGGGCAGGTCTTGTTTCTGGGCTTCATCCTTTCGCGCCGTCCGGTTCTGCTCACTTTCATGTAATGTAGCCCAGTACGAGCGGCGAGATCGCCGGTGCAAAAAGCAAGACCTGACCCCATTTTCCCGCAGGTCCACCCTTAGAATTCTGCCGCCCAAGATAACTGAATCTCATTGATCTTGATTCAGTCTATTTGCTCTTGCTCGTCCAGTTCTGGTATAAAATGATATTTGAGACCGTACTTCTCAATTTTAGAAAGGAGAGTAGGCCGAGACAAGCCCAGAAGTTTGGCGGCATGAGACCGGTTTCCGCCACTGGCTCGGAGAGCCTCCATAACAATTAGCGCTGAAAAATGGTCTAACATTTCTGCATAACTCCTCCACTCGCCCTCAGCAGACAAGGCATGCATTATGCCATACTTGCAGCTTCCCTTATTGTTCCAATACGGGCAAATTTCATGTGTTGCGGCCTTTCTGACATCGTGACCACATTCCGTGCAAAACTTGCTATCATATGGAATATTAGTTCCGCATTGCTCACAAACTAAATGGAGCCTTTTGCCGCATTCTTTGCAGAATTTGGATTCATGAAGAAACTCTGTTCCGCAATCAGGGCATTTCATTTTTTGCACCGTATTCCGGATATAAGCTGCGTTTCTTTTATCTTGAAGAAGGCACCACGGTCAAGTCCTGTTTCTTGACTTCTTCCTTTCGCTCCCTTCAGTCCTGCTTATTGTCATGTAATGGAGCCAAGTGTGTACCGCCATCTGCTGCGAAGAGCAAGATCTTACGCCAGGACCCGGATTTCACATCAGCATGGCCAGCCTTTCACCCCTTCGGCTCTTCCGGAAGCTGTGCTCCATGCCACACCGCAACAATTCAGATAATTTTTCCTTTAACGCGGTAGAAAAAACGATATGGTGATATGACTACTTCCCGGTAAGGAAGCTCCGGGAATTCGGGTACCACTCGGCCGGAATCAGGAAATTCTTCCAGCCTGCGCAAGATTTCTTCGGTTAGGCGACGAAAGCGAAGTGCCGCCTGAAGATTGTCCCGGCGGATATAAGCCAGTGCGGAAAGGAATTGGACTCTTGCCGAAGGGGTAAAACGTATTTTCACGACGGTTCATCCGCTAGGAGTGCATCGGCTTCAGCAAGAATTGAGTCCAAATCATGTCCCCCGCCAGCGTCGATTTCTCTCTCTCCCTTGGCCAATAGGCGCAATAGCTCCTTTTCCCGCTCCGAGCGTTCGTAAGCCTCTACACTGAGCATCACCGCTGCCGCACGCCCTCGTTGTGTGATTACGAGCGGTTCTCGGGAATCTCGCACTTTTTTGAGTATCTTGGCTGCGTCTTGCCTGAATTCACTGATTGGAATGATGTTGGCTATCTTTCCCACGCGACACCTCCTATCGTACTTTTTAATGTACTACTAAACGTAACAACTGCCAATAGGTTCGAGAATTCTTGGGAAATTAACCAGTCATGATATCGTGGCTAAACCCTTTAGCCGTTGCCAAAAGTAATGACCTGTTCACCACCCGTCACCCCGGCGAAGGCCGGAATGACGGTGTCAGGCTACCTCTAATCGGACAAAACTTTTGGCACTGGGTATAACCTTCACAAGTCGGCGTTCGCAACAACGTATGACGATCACTCGACTTGAGGATGGGGTTTTGCGACTCTAAGCGGTATGCGTCGCCGTGTGGCCGGCTAGAATGTGATGATGGGAAGAGTCTATCAGATCGCCAAAGCTCTCTGACACCCCTATCGGCGGACTAGCGGGTGTTGGCATCCGGATGTGCTTAGCGCTGAGACAGTTTCAAGCTCGTGACATCCGGATGCAAATCATGGGGCATGATGGGTTCCGGGTTTTACAACGGCTTCTGCCGGTGACCGACAGAATCGAAGGACCCGATCACGCGCACAGAAAATAAGTTCCTAAGGTCGACTACAAACTTTTGATTTTGCTCATATCCAGAGAAGGCCAGATCTGTGCACCTTTTTGCTTCATTTCGTCCCAGGCCGCCGTCGAAGACTTGTCAGCGACACCTCGGCAAAGGTCCTGGACAACAATAACCTTGTACCCGGCTTTCAGCCCGTCAAGAACAGTAGCCTTTACGCAATAATCAGTGGCTATGCCGTAGACGATCAGGGTCTTAATGCCCGCAGCCTTCAGCGTCTTGTCCAGATCCGTCTTTAGTCCTCCGTCATCCATGAACCCGGAATATGAATCGAACTTGGGATTTGTACCCTTCTGGACCACTTTCGTGAATAGGGCTGGATTCAGCAGGAGTTCAGCGCCCTTGCTGCCCTGCACACAGTGAACCGGCCAGAGGACCTGAGTACGGCCGTCGTCCAGTTTGATGGTCTCAAATGGCTTCTTGCCCTTGTGATTCGAGGCGAAGGACATGTGATCGGCCGGATGCCAGTCCTGGGTGGCGTAAATCGGAATGCCGGCCTTCTTCAACTGCTCTGTAGCTTTGGCTACATTATCCAAATACGCCTGGTCGCTATTGGGCACCGCCAGCGAACCTTTGTGAGCCGTTGTGAAATCACCTTGGACGTCCACAACGACGACTGCCACGCCTTCCTTCGCTGCCGCCGGCATAGGGGCGAAGGCCAAGCCGAAAATCGCCAAGCTCAACATTAGTAGTGATAGCTCTTTCATGTTCCCTCCTTTTCTCAGGAATGATGCGCCTTCCAAATTGGTATGTCAGGCATTTGGTGAACACTTGACCTGAACAACAAATTCCGCCCCGTGCGGGCACTTGCACAAGGACAGCGTGCCACCCATCGCTTCCGTAAGTGCCTGAGCCCCAGCCAGTCCCAGACCATGACCCCTCACGGGGAATCCATCTACTTTGACACATTGAAAATATTGATCAAAGATTTTGTCATGGTAGCATTCGGGTATGCCCGGTCCATCATCTCTGATTGAAATCTGAATAGAATTCCCCTGCGTCCGACATTTCAGGAAGAGGCTCTTCTGCTTGTATTTAAAAGCATTGGAGAGAAGATTTGTCACCACAAGGCACATCTTGGTTTCGTCGATCTGAATAGACCGATTCAGTTGGGACTCTTCGGCCTCGAGGTGGATTTCGTTAGCCTGCAGAATACGTCGAAAAGTCTCCACATCTTCAGACTCTTCCAGGGCGTCGGAAATCGCCGGATCGACCAGGTCAAAAACCTCTACAAAGGCAGTCTTGAGAATGCCGGAAAGTGTGCAATCACAGACACGCATTATTCCCATGGACGCCATGTCCACTTCCAGCATGCTGTTGGCCAAATTCCGGATCTTCAGGGCATTCCTTAACATCCGCTTGACGACTTTTTCTTGTTTGGGGGTCAGGACTCCGTACCTATCTCGCTTGTCGAGCAAGGATTTGGCCCCAGTTTCAATAATGTTCACAGGATTTTTCAGATCATGAACGAGATGAGAGGTTTGAATATTCTTAATCGTCACCGAAAACCTCCGGATGTTTCCCGAAAGGCACAGAGCGATGGATCACGATTCAATGATTGCGGATTCATCGACCTCGAGATCTTTCTCGAATTCTTCCCAAAATTCCTTTTCCGATTTTCTCCATTCGGGCCCGAAACGTTTTCCAAAGGAACTCCCCAATTTTGCGAAGACCGCTTTCCATGCCGATCGATAACTAAGAGTCAGTACATCTTCGAGAAAAGGGGCTATCTGGCCGAGTTGGTCTTTCGGCAGGTAGGCTCGAGCACCGAGTTCGATAGACTTCTTCAGCGACTGAGGGCTAAGTGCATGGGCCGTAAGCATGACCACCGGAATCTGCTTTGCTGTGGCGTACTCGAGAAGGTCAAATCCTCGGACTCCCATGATATCCAGGATGACGAGGTCATAAGTCAGAGAGGCGAGCCGCTGGATGGCTTCCTCATAAGACGATGCCCTATCTAATTCCACTCCGTACTCGTCAAGTTCCTCCCCAAGGATATCCAGAACGTCCTGCTCGTCATCCACAGCGAGGATCTGTTTACCCTTCAACTGGTTTGGCATAACTTGATCTCCGGATTTCTTTATACTACAGATAAGAAGTTCTTAATGTCAAGCTGGATTAATCCCGACAAGTCAGCGGGACAAGGAAGAATTACACGGATATGCGGAAGCGGCCATTACCTCCGACCGAACGTTGGGACGCATGCGACGCGCCGGCTTTTCTCGTTTAGAAACCCCACGCGATCTAACGAAAAAGATTGTATTTGAAGATGCACCACATTGCCTTCAATCCGTCCTTCCAATTTATTTTCTTCCCTTCCGAATAGGTTCTTCCCGCATAGGAAATTCCCACCTCATAAATCCGGCAATGAAGCTTGGCGACCTTAGCGGTAATTTCAGGTTCCACACCGAATCTGTCCTCTTCAATTGTAATTTGCCCAATAATTTCCTTTGTAAAGGCTTTGTAACAAGTTTCCATGTCGGTCAAATTCAGGTCGGTGAAGGCATTTGACAAGAGCGTGAGCACCTTATTGCCAATCGCGTGCCAAAAAAGGAGAACCCGACGACTATCCCCCCCTTGGAACCTGGATCCAAAGACTACGTCCGCCTTGCCGTCCCTGATTGGTTGCACTAGCTTCTCGTACTCCGAGGGAGAATATTCCAGGTCTGCATCCTGAACGATAATCACATCGCCGGAGGCTACCGCAAAGCCGGACCTCAGGCACGCCCCTTTGCCGCGATTTTCCTCGTGGTACACAACCCGGTCAATTAGTGGGGAGAGTTTACTGCGGATCAATTCCGTAGTCCCGTCTTTTGAATTGTCGTCGACCAGGATTATTTCTTTCGGGTTCAATGAAGAACTCTTCACCATTTCAATTAAGCGTTCAATGGTACTGATTTCATTGTAACAGGGGATCACAATAGAAAATTTCAATTCATTCATAATTTCAACTCCTCATTGCCGATATCCAGATATTCAAGCCAAGTTCAAAGTACCCGCTCCGTAAGCCATCTCTAGGAAATCCCGCGGCCATGAGCATTTCAAGAATGCGGCCGCGATCATAGAGGCCTTTGTGCTCGTGGATTTCCGTAGAGCTTACAAGATTCAATTTGCTCATAATCCCCAGCAAACCATCCGTCCACGAGGCCGGCGTGGTGACAATACAAATACCTCCCGGCTTCAGGATTCGGAAAACTTCGGCAAATAGCGATGGCAGTTGCCATGCGTTCAAGTGCTCGATGACGGCAAGCATGGTGACCGCGTTGCAGCAGTTGCCTTCCAGAGGCAACTCCGCGTCTTTTTCGAGGTCATGCTTGATAAGTCTGAAGTTGTCTGAACTGAATAATGAAACCGAATCGGAACTGAAGTCTTTGTCCAATCCTATCTTGTTCACAAAACCACTGCCCGCAAGAAAAAGCGGACGAGTGCCACACCCTATGTCAACGATGCACCCTTTGCGATATTCCGAAGGGATGAGGCTTTGGGCCATTAGGTAACGCCTGTGTGCCAAGAAAGGCTCCAGAAAGCCGCTACCTCTGGTTGCTCGCGTTCCTGGTTCCAAGATGTCGTTCACCTCACCTACCGGCGTTCCTTCGGTCATGTCGAATAATGCTCCGGGAACGACTCGAAATATTACCTAGCATTGCATTGCGCAACAGCCCCCTAGCGAGGCCTGTGTACCCATCTGGGCTGTGCCTTGACCGCAAGTCAACTTTTTAGCGAACTTCAGCCATTCTTTCCTAGAATGTCGGTCAATCCATTGCCAAGTCTTGAATGATCTTACCAGGAGCGACCAATATTTCAATCCTCGAACGATAATATCGCGGCCTCTTGTCGTACCGCCACTTTCTGACATGAGTTAAATGACCCCCGGCAAAGCCGGGGGCTTATTTCTGTTAGCCCCCCAAGGGGGCCGGCTCATGAGCCCCCTGAAGGGGGCGGGTCTTCGTCAAACATATTGAGTTGATCCAAACGGGCGTCTTCGGCCTCCTGATCGCGTATGTATTTTCTGACTGAATCCTCATCGAGCCCTACGGTCGAAACATAGAAGCCTCGTGCCCAAAAGCTTTCTCCCGTGAAATTCCGCTTTCTCCCCTTGATGTTCCTCGCAATCGAAATAGCGCTTTTGCCCTTGATGTACCCGATGACACTCGAAACAGCATACTTTGGAGGAATACTCACGCACATGTGTATATGGTCCGCCCGCAAACATCCCTCCACAATCTTGGACCCCTTCTGCCGGGCCAACTCATGAAAAATGCTGCCGAGATGCTTGCGTATTGACCCATAAATGGCTTTCTTGCGACGCTTCGGAATGAACACCACATGATACTTGCAGTCCCATCTCGTGTGATTTAGACTCTGCACGTCTTTCATTGAAACCTCCCAGACTTGATTGTTTGTGTAGTCTGGGAGGTTGCCTCTACTGCTTCACACGGTCAAACCTCTGGGAGTCTCCCCGGCAAAGCCGGGGGGCTTACCTGTGTTTTCGTTATGCGGCCCCTGGCTTGCTTTTGACAGCGCATGGGTTTAAAATGCATTCCAATGGCTTACACAGATCAGTATGCCCTTGCTTCTTTCGTTCTGTCGCGCTTACGGTGTTCTTTTCGGAACTGAGCAAGTCCGGGAACAATCAACAGATTAGGCCGGCATTAAATAGGCTGCGGCAAAAAATGTCCTTAAATCGGTATCATCTGCGATGATACACAATGGCGAAGCCTTGTTTGAATAATCCCAACGTCTCGAAAAAATGCTAGCCCGGCATGAACCTGAAGCTTCTTAAAAAGATAGCGTCTCAGCCTCCGGAAATGTTTAGCGCCGCACTTTGGAACACTTACTGTTGGCGACAGGGCATGAGTAAGTGGTGGAGCGATTTGGAGACGTTCCAGGTCATGGCACCGGACAAAGCACGAGCGAAACTGGCGAGAAGGTTGCACCGACAGATTCAATACTTTGGAACACGCGGTGATGCACTTCCGGAGTGGCGCGAGGCAGCCAAGATAAAAGATCCGGACGAATTATGGCGCATCTGGGCTGATCTCCCTATCCTGTCAAAACAAGATTTACAGAAGCATTTTATTCCCCACGAAATTAGCCGTCAATTCGATGTAAAGGGGATTATCGCTTCAACAGGCGGTTCCACGGGGGAACCCACTTGGTTTCTTCATGACACCAATATGCAGCAGGCTACCAAGGCAACGAATGTCTATTGCCGTTTGAAGGTCGGCTGGAGACCTGGCCTACCGACGATCATTGTGTGGGGATCGGAACGAGACATAGGCAAACAACAGGCATTCGGTCGAAGAGTTGTTCTCCGCCTTGCAAATCTACGCCTTATCGACGCGTATGAACTTACTTCGGAAACCGTAGACAAGGTATTGGAACTGCTCAAAATATACTCCTCGGTGGCGATGTACGGATTCAGCAGTATGCTGGAATACATAGCGCAGGAGATTCTGGCAAGAGGGTCTCAGCAACCGGACGGCAGAGTGGTTGCTGCTTGGAACGGCGGGGAAATGCTCTATGAAAGCCAGCGAGAGTGTTTTCGCAAGGCTTTTGGAATTCCGATCCTCAATTACTATGGAGCGCGAGAACTTTCTTCTATGGCCTATCAGCCTAAAGTCGGCTCACCGCTGAATGTGTTGCGCCCTTTGCTTTTTCTGGAAATTGTTGACGACCAAGGCAAGCCAGTGGCTCCTGGCGAGGTCGGGCGACTGATTTGGACTAACACCGCTTGCAGGGGCACCCCGTTTCTCCGATTTGACGTGGGTGATGTCGGCAGCTATGACTGGAAAGATTGCGACGAGTCCGGCATCCGGGCCATAAAGCAGTTGGAAGGCCGCTTTGCCGGATTGCTCAAGCTACCAAACGGTAAAATAATCAATTGCATATTTTGGAACCATATCCTCAAGGAATATTCGGAAATCGAGCAATTTCAGATTGTTTTGCAACGCGATCGAAAGATACTGTTTCGCCTCAAAGGAACCCCTTTTTCGCCGGAAAAAGAACAGGAACTCCGGCAGAGGCTGCGAATCCTTCTTTGCGATGTTCCTGTGTCTATGTCGTGGGTGGAAAATATACCGCTAACTCCTCAAGGAAAGCTGGTACAAGTCGTAAGGGAATGATGCTTTGAAATTTTCTTCAAATAGTGATGGGCGGGACGCGCTGTGAGCTAGCATACAGCCTCAAATAAACCTACAGTCCGGCCTTTGTGGGAATTCCGCCAAAGAAGTATGGAGAACCTCGATAATTGACTAACGTAAATGGGACATTACAACCCCGAATTCGTGTCTTGCACGTCCTCAATTGGTTTCGACAGGGCGGCTTGGAAACACAGGTCTTGCATATTCTGCGTGCGTACGATCGCACGCGTTTTCACATGGATGCATGTGTTATCGGGGCTGAGCCCGGCTACCTGGTGGAAGAGGCAAAAAGCTACGGGGCCGAAATCCTCGTCTGTCCAAAGTCGCCGAATCTTTTTGCATTTTCCCGAAATTTTTATCGAATGCTCATCGGCAAAGGTTACGATGTTGTGCACTCCCACGGTGAGGCATGGAGCGGTGCGACCTTACGGGGCGCAGTGCATGCGGGGGTCCCGGTAAGAATTGCTCACATGAGAGATATGGGGAATGTAGGATCTGAAGTAGGATCAGATTACGAAACCGCGCTGCTAAAAGCCGGCCGAACTGTTGTGACGCGCTGGGGACGTCACTGGGTTAGATGTCATGCGACTCATGTTATGGGAGTGTCCCAAGCAGCATTGGACGAACGATGGCCTGAGTGGAGAAGTCGGTCGGATCGCTTTCTCGTATGGACGGCAGGTGTGGACACCGAAAGATTCTCAGCCGCCTACAACGGTGAAAGACATGCAGCGATTTTTGTGCCCGTGATCATTTGCGTGGGGAACTTCTTTCTGCGATCCAAGCGACAGGATATGGCACTGAGAATTTTCTCAGCCGTACGCGCCCTTGTACCCCAAGCCCGCCTGGTTTTCGTCGGAACGGGAACCCATGAACCCGCGTGCCGCCGCTTGGCGAACGAGTTGGGAATATCCGACGCGGTTGATTTTCATGGACCTAGAAGCAGAACTGATATACCTGAACTGCTGAGGTCCGCGCGCGTTTTCTTGCATTGCTCGGAATCGGAAGGGCTTCCTAACGTCTTGCTCGAAGCCCAGGCCGCGGGGCTGCCGGTAGTGGCAACTAACATAGCTGCACATCGAGAGGTGCTGTCACCGGTTCTTCACCCTTATCTTTTTGATCGTGACAACCGAGATGACGCAGCAAGAAAAATCACCACAATTTTGACCAACCCGGACCTGTCAAACAGACTGGGCATAGCCGGAAAGGCTTATGTGTCCCAACGTTACAACGCTTCTTCGTGCCTTAAGCTTCTGGAAAATCTCTACGTTTCCTGGGTAATCTCCGGGAAGGTATCATCGTGAATTTAAACGATGCATTTTTCATGCTGTTGCTGGCGACAGCAGTCCCTCTGCTGGCAACTCACTACCTTCGCGCATCCGCATTCTCGAACGAGTTTCGCGGCTGGGTCATATTGGGTGGATTATTGTGGATGGCCTATGCCATTTTCAGCGATTCCTTCTCTGGAGAAATGCTGGGGGTTTGGAAAGCTGATGGTTGGTACCATGCGCAAATGGGCGGATACATAGCCGATTACATGCGTGCAGGCAAATGGAACCTGGTGTGGGAGCGTATGGTTGTCGGCAACAGCATGTACCAGTGTTACGTCGGCCTCATAATGTATCTCACAGGGGCAGGCGACACTTTCGTTACGGCACTCAACGGATGGCTTGGATATTGGGGGGGGTTGGTTCTTCTTCGCCATTTCCATCGAGTCTTCCCAAATGCCCGGAAAGACTCTCCCTGGTTGCTTCTCGTCATTTTTTGCCCGTCGGTTATCTATTGGACGACCATGGACGTCAAAGAAGCGCTGATGTACTGGTCTATTTGCCAGGTCTTCGCGAATAGTTCTCCCCACCAGGACAGCTCTTTCTTGGTGGGCATTCTAATGATGGTCGTCGGGATTGCAGTAGGCTCTCTTTTGCGGCCTCATATAATGATTCCGTGGGTGGTGGCCGTCACGGCGGTCGGCCTGTTTCAGAACGGTCAACGTTTGTATGCCGTGTTGACACTGGCGCTGCTCCCTTTAGTTCTGCATTCATTTCAGACAAAGTGGGGCCTGCACGTTTCCGTCGACGCGTCGCTTTCCTTTGCCCAACAACAGGCACGGGTGCTAGAAGACACTTCCGGTGGATCCAACTTCGGATATGGTAGCAGTGGGCCGATATTTTTTGTATCAGGTTTTATTGCGCTGTTCCTCAGACCTTTTCCATGGCAAGTCGGGAGCTTGCGAATGGCTTTAGCACTGGCGGACACCTGGGTCACCACAGCCTTATTGGTGGGGTCCATCCTTTGGGTGGTAAAACCCGAAGGCCGGTGCTGTCTAAAACTATCTGAAGTCCAGGTGGCAATTTTGGCTGCAATCCTGTTCTGCGTCTTTTTCAGCTATCTCCCGAACGAAGGATTGATTGTGAGGCAGCGTGTTCAAGCGGTTCCCGCGCTACTCGCTCTGGTGGTTTTGCCGCGCTGGCACCGGAGAGATGTCCAACTCAAGAGGCAACTCCAACTGCGGGTCTTGCTCGCGAGGCGTTTCGCTTATCTGAAATGGCTGCATGATTCACGGTCCAACTTGGGCGTATAGTTCCATGCTGCGTTGGGTAATCCGCAACTCCCCAAAGGCCAATTCTTCAAGTGGGCGCTTTTCCCACGAAGAAAAGCCAAGACTGGTGCTGGTGACCACGGTCCCGCTGACGTTGAGAAGTTTCTTTCAGGGCCAGATAACGTATTTGAAGAACAAGGGATTCGATATCCATGCCGTGTCATCGCCCGGCCGCGATCTCGAGGAATTTGCCCAAAAAGAGCAAGTGCCTATACACGGCATAACCATGACCCGAGGCATTTCACCGTTTGCTGACGTTATAGCTGCTGCACGTCTCTGGATGTTGTTCATGAAAATTAGGCCCGCTGTGGTTCATGCCTCTACTCCAAAGGCCGGAGTATTGAGCATGGTTGCGGCGACTTTTGCCCGGGTCCCGGTAAGATTTTATACCTTGCACGGCATAATGACCGAGATACGAAGCGGGCCGACAAAAATATTACTGAAGATTTTGGAATGGATCGCGTGTGCACTGGCCGACCAGGTCTTGGCAGTGAGCCGTTCGGTAATGGACGGAGTTATTGGTCAAAGCCTTTGCTCCAGAGGCAAAATAAAGGTTCTTGCACACGGGAGCTGCAACGGCATCGACGCGCTTAACCGATTTAATCCGGCAGGTCAGGACAAGACTAAAATGCGGGGGCTACGGTCGCATCTCCTTCTTGATGAAAACGTGATTGTCATAGGTTTTGTAGGTCGATTGGTAAAGGACAAAGGTATAGTAGAATTGGCCTCTGCATGGGAGCGTATCAAGGCTGGACACGATAATGTCCGCCTCTTGATGATCGGCCCCAAGGAACCTCAAGATCCCGTTCCACCACGCATTCTGGAAAAATTAGGCTGCGATGATCGAGTCGCGATGCCCGGCTTTGTGTCAAACGAGGAATTGCCCGCTTACTACCGCATTATGGACATAGTTGTTCTTCCCACTTATCGAGAAGGCTTTCCGTACTCGATACTTGAAGCGTCTGCTATGGGATTGCCAGTAGTAGCGTCACGAGTCACAGGTTGCGTCGAAGCAGTTGTCGACGGCGTAACGGGAATACTTGTTCCTCCGAGAGACGTTCAAAGCCTGGTAGAGGCGATCTGCACTTATGTCGAAGATCCTGAGCTTCGTGTGAAACACGGCCAGGCAGGCAGGGATCGTGTGCTTGCGCACTTTAGACAGGAGCCGATCTGGGAAGCATTGTCCGAAGAATACCTCTTCCACATCGCCCGCAAAGGGCTGTCTTTTTCGCGAGCTATCCGGCCGAAGGAGCAAACATCCGACCTCCGACCTGAACAAGGACCCGTACCGTGAGCAGGATGATAAAACGCTTTCTGGACGTGGTCCTGGCCGCGGCCGCATTGATCGTTTCTATCCCCGGTGCTGTTGCTGGTTGAGGCTGCGATCCGACTGTGCATGGGCCGGCCGGTTCTCTTCCGCCACCAACGTGCTGGGTTTCTCGGACGACCGTTTGTCATGTTGAAGTTTCGCACCATGACCGATGAAAAGGATGAGAACGGTTGCCTTCTGCCTGATGCCGAGCGTCTCACGCGATTGGGAAAACTGCTTCGCACAACGAGTATTGACGAGCTGCCGCAGCTATGGAACGTCCTAAAGGGTGAAATGAGCTTTGTGGGCCCACGGCCCTTACTTATGGAATACATTCCCAGTTATACTCCCGATCAACGTCGGCGTCACAATGTGTTGCCCGGGATAGTAGGATTACCCGCTGTTAAGGGGCGGGGAAAGAATCCCTGGAAAGAACGGCTGGCAATGGACACTTATTACGTCGACAACTGGTCCTTGCTTCTCGATATCAAGATCGTCTTCATGGCTATCCCCGCTGTGCTCAATTTCGGGGCAGTGAATGAAAAAGGCCAGGCAACTTGCAGCAAATTCTCCGGTCCCGGGAAAGCCGAGCATTAGCAGACAGATGTTGTCGCAAGAGAGCATTTTTGAAGACGGCCGCTTTATTTACAAGCTTGTCGATCCGGTGGATAGCAAAGAACAGGTCCTGGCCTTGCTTTCGCAAGTGTTCGAGATGGATTTCGATCAAACTGAGTTCGAATGGTACAAACTGAAGCATCCGTACTCAACGAGCAGAGTCTACCTGGCCGTCGAAAAAATCAGCGAACGCCAGGCCGGAGTAATATGTAGCCAAACGTTCCCATATCGCATCGGATCCGAAATAAAGAAAACCAATTTGTTAGTGAGTGGTGGTACTCATCCGGAATTCCGAAGAATGGGTGTATTCGGAAGGCTTTCCAACGTCATCGTTGATCACGGGTCTCGGGTCGGCGTTCAGCACACTGTGACATTCCCTAATCCGTACCTCAGGCAATCTTTCACAGCATTCCTGAAGGCTGGCTGGCACGCGCCTATAGAGTACAGGTTCCTCGAGAAAAGGCGTTTCCGAAGACGCTCCGTCGCAGCGATCAGAATCAAGCGGTTTGATCAACGATTCGACGCTTTGATGCAGGAAACTGCCAAGTCGTTCGATTTCTTTCAGATCAAGGATCATCGTCTCTTGAATTGGCGCTACCTGGAGAGACCAAATTCTGGATATGACTGCTTTGCAGCGTCCGATGGCGACATAAAAGGACTGATAGTTCTAAAAAAATTTTCCACCCAAGATATGCTCAAGGTTCATATAGTCGATTTCGCGGCTTTGACCAATGATATTGCCGATCAGCTTATTTCCGTGGCTGAAAATTATGCTCAGGACAGTTCATTACTTAATGTGGTGCTTACACCAGGCAACGCTTTTGAGCCACTTTTTCTCGAACGAGGATTTGCAGCGACTGCGGAACCTTTCCCTGTGGTCATGAAAACTGCCGGTGACGTCCGTATCCCAAGGTTCTCAGCCCCATGGGTGGCGCTCGGTGATTCTGACGTTTATTGAAGGAGGCGATTCTGGATGCGAGTACTGTTCGTTGCGCCCCACCCGGACGACGAGGTCTTCGGTCCGGGTGGGACCGTTCCCAAATATGGTCAGAGTGGAGCCGAAGTGCATGTGCTGGTGGTGACCAGGGGAGATGATTTGTTTGACCAGGATTTAATCAAGAAAGGACGTGAGGAGGCTCTCAGGGCCCATGAATTACTGGGTGTCACCGAGACGCACTTCGCGGACTTGCCCGCGATCAAACTGGATACCTTACCCCAGTATAAGATCAATGACATACTTCTGGATTACTTCCAAGAAATTCAACCGGATCTTTTATTTCTGCCTTTCCCCGGGGACATTAACCGCGATCACCAGATAGTGCACGCCAGTGCTATGGTTGCGGCTCGCCCGATTGGCGTAAGAATTCGTGGTATTTACTGTTATGAAGCGGTCTCGTCAACTAACTGGAATTCCCCAGGCATTTCCGCGACGTTTACCCCTAACTGCTTTGTTGATATTTCGGAAACGATTGACCTCAAAATCGAGGCTGCCAAAACTTATGCATCCCAATTAAAGCAATCACCCCATGAGCGCTCTGTGGATTCCATACTGGCATTGAGTCGGTACCGGGGAGGATTCGTAAACCTTCCTCATGCCGAGGCCTTCATGTGCGTGAGGCAGGTTCTTCTTTGAAACCGGGTGAGAGACGTCGCATCAGGGTGGAGTCGCAACTTGCGCCCGTGCGACTTAAACTTACGATTCCGCAGAAGCGCACCTGAAACCGCCGTGGCACCAAACGCTCTTGAATTCGGCCACAAGACGATTTGAAAACACGAGGACTATGCGAAAAGATCGTAGATTACTGACTTTGCTCAAAACCTTTGCACGAGCCTACCCCAGAGAATCGGCCCTAGTTACGGTGACCTTGTTCCTTGCCGGCTTGGCCGAAGGTTTCGGCATAGCCACATTGTTGCCGCTGTTGGGGCTGGTGGCCGGCGGTGAAGCCGGAAACAATACTGAGTTGGGCCGAATGATAGTCCACACGTTGGGCGCTGTTGGGGTTCAGCCTACGGTCGGCATGCTCATTCTCTTAATGCTTGCCCTGATGACGGCAAAAACATGCCTGGTATTGTGGGCAGCTCGACCTGTGGGGCACGTACGCTGCCCGAGTAGAAATTGATTTTCGGATGAACTTGATCCGGGCGCTCATGGGGGCTCGATGGGAATACTTCATCTCACAGCGACACGGAAGTCTTGCGAATTCAATAACCACGGAAGCCAGAAACGCCTCAGAGACTTATATCTTGGTCTGCCGAATAATAGCCGCGGGTTTGCAGGCCGCCATGTATATAGCTATCGCGCTATTGGTTTCCTGGAAAGTCGCGGCGCTTGCCCTGGTTGGCGGCGCTTTGACGCTGAGTCTTTTGAACGGCTTTGTCACCATGGCACGCCGCGCGGGCGAGCATCAGACTGATCTTCTCAGAGAAGTATCAGCCAGGTTGCTCGATGGCGTACAGGGAATCAAACCGCTTAAAGCTATGGCTTGTGAGGAGCGACTGGTTCCGCTTTTGGAAAAAGACATGGTGAGTCTTTACGAGGCCAGGCGCAAGGAAGTGCTCAGCGGCGAAGGCTTGAATATACTGAGTGAGTTCGCACTGATTTGTCTCGTGTCCGTCGGAATTCTTGCGGCTTTTTCCATTTGGAGCGCCCCTCTGGAAACTGTAATGTTGTTTGCGGTTCTCGCATGGCGAACGTTCGGGAAGATGCGGCTCGTACAACAGAATTATCAGTGGCTTTCCCGCATGCAGAGCGCCTTTTGGTCTTTGCGAAAAGCCACCGATCGCGCCGAAGCTGCGGCTGAACTTGCCTTGGACGCGAAAACGCCCACGCTAAATCACGGCATAACATTTGGAAATGTCAACTTTTCATACGGGGACAAACCCGTGCTGCGAAATGTCTTTCTGACCATTCCGACAGGCAGCTTTATCGCGCTTACCGGCCCCTCCGGCGCCGGAAAGACCACGATCGCGGATCTTATAATCGGCCTGTTTCATCCACAAGCGGGCCAGGTCTACATAGATGATGTTCCCGTATCTGACCTATCTTTGAAGATGTGGCGAAATATGATCAGCTATGCACCTCAAGAGACGATCATGTTTCACGATAGTATATTTACCAATGTCACTCTTGGAGATCCCGCTCTCAGTCGTGCCGATGCAGAACAAGCTCTGATCGCGGCAGGGAGTTGGGATTTTGTGTGCTCTCTCCCGGGAGGAATGGATTGGGTAGTGGGGGAGAAAGGGGCAAGGCTCTCCGGCGGCCAACGCCAGCGCATTGCCATTGCGAGGGCTCTGGTGCGCGGTCCTAAACTGCTGATTCTCGACGAAGCCACCACCGCTCTTGATCCGAAAACCGAAGCGGCGGTCTGTTCAACTCTGCAACAACTGCGTGGCAGTGTCACCATTATCGCAATCTCTCATCAGTCGGCATTGCTCAACGCGGCCGACGAAGTCTACCGGGTAGATGACATGACCCTGGTTAGAGAGCCCATTCCGGCTTTCCGAGCGATTGGCGGGATGCTGGCTCATTCACAGACGGAATAGCATGCATCAAAATATGAAGGAAGGTAAGATGGGCTTCAAAGTTGAGCGCACACATGACGTGGCGACCTACGCAGTTGCAGCCAATGCAAGTTCCGGCATAATTCTTACTTTCGCATAAGCAACCAGATACATGAGAGTTTACATTGAGTTTAACCATGTTTTCCTCGAGTGGCCGCTCGGAATAGCTGCCGAGTTGAAGGCCCGTGTCGCTGAAATCCAGATCGGTGGCATAGCCTGGTATCGAGACGGTGTATTTAAACGGGTTGCGAGTTATTCCAATCCTCGCATATCGCCATTGGATTCCCTCGATGAGTTGGAGCGGCAATGGCTTGCAATCCCGTGGGACGGCAAACGCCTCGAGGAATACGAGGCTATGCTCGGACCGGGAGTGACCAAGAGAATCATAACGTCTGACCGCAACATCAGCGACGGTTTTATCACCGGAGCGAGGGCGTTCAGACACTGTCATCTTACTGACGCAACTACTGATGATGAGATGCTGCGCCGATATATTTACGGCTTGCTAAATTACTGGTTCGAGAGATTGACCAGCCTTAAGCCTGACCAAGTAATAGTGGGTTACGTCGACAACGCGATTTCATATACTCTTGGGCTGTTCTGTAACCATCTTCAGATTCCCTTTGTCCAAATATTGCCCGCTCGCCTCGGATCTCGCTATGTGCTTGACGATTCTGTTGACGGAAGATTGGCCCCTGTTCGGAGAACTTTTGAGCGAGCTCTGGATTCTCCTTCGCTCTTGGCCCATCAAATACCCGCGGCCCAGGATTACCTGCGACAGTTCAGGAATAGCGGTCTTCGGTCTTACGAGGCTTTCTTTGATGCCTACGAGGCCGTTAGCTTGAGAAAAGCTTCGTCAGCTACTGATGCTTTGAGAAGGCTTGCTGTATTCGCCGGCAAGGGAGTCCGTTTTATTACAAAAGGCCGTCGAACATCCCTGCGTGACATGCCAAAGTGGGACGAGATCAAGCACCGGGTTTCAGTACCCGTGCGAGCCCGATGGAGCTTACTTAACGGGACGTTTCAGACTCCCGGATATTCGCCTTCCAGCCGTTTTGCCTACTATCCGCTTCATGTCGATCCCGAGGCCTCCACTATCGTAAGTGCTCCCATGTACACTAATCAACTGGCCGTAGTGGAGGCATTGGCCAAGAGCCTCCCTCTCGACATGACTCTCCTTGTTAAGGAGCATGTCCCAATGCTCGGCCAGAGACCTCCCGGATTTTATGCCCGTATTAAGAGTATGCCCGGAGTCATATTGGTCTCACCGTTTGAGAGAAGCTTGCATCTGATCAAACGCGCCGCTTTTACTTGCGTAATCAACGGGACACCAGGCTGGGAAGCAATATTGCTGGGGAAACCCGCGATAGTGATCGGGCAACCTCATTATGTGGCGTTGAAGGAGGGGTTTATCAGTTGCCCTGACCTTTCGACCCTTCCCGAAGCGGTTCACCGAGCCTTAAAGTTAAAGCCTATCAGTGACGAACGGCTGTTGCTCTATATCGCGGCTATTTTAGATCAATCGTTCGACTTTCCTGCGCAGCTCAGAGACGGAGTCGTGACCGAGGAGACTGTTCGTAGCCATCCGGAAATTGTTTCGGCCATTTGCGATCGCTTGCTCGCACGTGAGCCCATGACAAAGGCTTCATGACAATGTTGATTCAAAATCCTAATTCAAATAGAGAAAATCCTTTCCGCTCCGTTTACGACAATCCCGATTTTGTGTCCGTCCTTCAAAACACGCATAGACTTCCGAGCTTCCCCTTTTTAGTAGACATCGAGCTTACCAATCACTGCAATCTTAGCTGCATCATGTGTCCCAGACATGCAATGAAAAGGGACAAAGGTTTTATGTCGGAAGAAATTTTCAAGAGGGTCGTAGAAGAATGTGCACAGCACAGCACTCCCATAAGGTTGATAAGATTTGGGGAGCCGTTTCTGCATCCGAAAATTGTGGAATTCTGCCGGTACGCGAAGTCCAACGATCTTATGGTCCATATCACCAATAATGGTCTTGTCATAAAGGAAACGGACATGCAGGCTCTCGTCGATCTTGCCGTGGATTCGATTATTTTTTCTTTCCAGGGCACAACAAGAGAGCGCTATCAAACGATACGCAACAATTGCATGTATGACAAGCTTGTCCATACTATAAAGCGACTTGTGGAAATAAGGGGAGATCGAGAGAAGCCTTTTATTCATGTCTCGACAACCGTGCTGGATGATTCGAAGATGGAAATCGGCCAGTTTGTGGATAATTGGGCTACTGTGGTTGATTCGGTTGGAGTAGGAAGGACGTTGCTGTATACAATCCCAACAGATGACCTGGAGCCATCTTTGGCAAAAAAAATTCGGGAGCTGAGACGCAGCGAGACCATAAAAAGAGTGTACGGCCCCTGCCGGGAAGTGTTCCAAAAACTTAGTGTGGATTGGGACGGAACGATAACTTGTTGTTGTGGCGACTTTGACCGATTATTGGCTGTGGGGCATATAAGAAAATCGTCTCTTTCGCATGTGTGGAATAACAGCAGACGCCTCGCTATTTATAGAGAATTGCTTGAGGCGAGAGAACACAAAAGTTTAAAGCTATGCAGCACCTGTTATCCCACTTACGAAGAAATTTAGGACGGTAAAATCTGAGAAGTATTCTTTCGAGACTATTAGATAGATAAT
>CAVSPC010000044.1:0-81022 GCA_963729795.1 uncultured delta proteobacterium
GCGCAGCACCGGTTGACTGATTACGCTTGAGTCTGCTGACAAGTCAAGCCTTTCCTCAAATATGTTACTTAACGATATCACTTCGGAATCACAAAATTCTGTCTGTGGGCACTTCACGGCCATGGATCTGAATATAAGCGGGTCAAAGCTAGCGTGTTGCGGCAACCGGAGGCCGACATCCTGAGACTGGCGGTAATGAGACTCTACGAAAGATTCACGGATCTCGGGATGAGGAGCCCGCATCATCATGATGCGCTGCTACGCTCTTTATCGGAACATTTGTCAATTGACTTGCGGTAGCACTCGAATTCGTTCTGGAACAGAAGGGCTGACGTTGTATCGTTGACGAAGTTACTCGATTCGGCGATTCTGCAAGAGTGGCACATCGAGCACATTCTTTTCTGAAAGGGAGGTGTATCTGCAAGTTTGGATCCATTACGGTGACTGAAAGCTGATCAACAAGCTTAGCAGCCATGTTTTTTTCGAACTGTCTCTGCCGTTCTTTAAACCAAAGGCACATCTCATCGAGGGGGTAGATCATGAGAAAGCTGATTGTTCTTTGTATCGGGCTTTTTTTGACGGCAACACTGGTTCACCCTGTTTATTCGGAAGAGAAACCGATCAAATTGGGAGTGATGTTCATCAGCTCCGGCCCGCTCGGAGGGTACGGGATAAACGGTCGGCGGGCGATTGAAATGGCGATGGAGGAAATCAATGGCTCAGGCGGCGTGCTCGGCCGAAAACTGGTGGCCACTTTCGGCGATACTAAATTGAAGCCAGAGGTTGCTGTCAATCTTGCAGAGAAATTCATCAGTGAGGACAAGGTCGATTTTCTCATGGGACCTACTTCTAGCGGTGTCGCCATGGCCCTATCAGAGGCGGCACGAAAGCACAAAAAAATTCTCGTCAACACGCAGGCGGCCACGGACGCCTTAACCGGAGCCAAGTTCAACCCCTATCTGTTCAGCACACTGAGCAATGTAATGATGCATTCCCGTGCGGGTGCCTACTACATGGCCTCCAAACCTTACAAGCGGTGGATGTGCATTGGCCCCGATTACAATTATGGCCACGAATCTTGGCGCTTGTTCAAGGAAAAACTGAAGGAGCTGAAGCCCGACATGGAAGTCGTGGGGGAGGCATTTCCCAAACTCATGGCCAAGGATTACGGCACGTACATAGAGCAGATTCGTAAATTGAAGCCGGATGCCGTCTGGTGCCCATTGTGGGGTCAGGACGCAGTGGATTTTATCAAGCAGGCAAAGGCGGCCAAGCTTTTCGATAAGATCAAGTTCGCTTTTCCGGTGGGAGCAGCTCTGGAGACTCTCGTCCCCCTCGGGAAAGAAACTCCGGCAGGCCTGTTCATGGCATCTCGATATTTCTTCACTACGCCGGACTCAGCCGAAAACAGGGAGTTTGTTAAGAAATACCACGATAAATACAAAGAATACCCGGATTACATGACTGAAGAGACCTATGCCGGGGTGTACTTCATCAAGGCCGCGATGGAACGCGCGGGGACGGCCGATCCAGAGGCTATAATTAAGGCAGTGGAAAGAGAACCCCTCGCCTGGATGACTCCAGAGGGATGGAAGGTCATGCGTCCTGAAGACCATCAAGTTGTGGAAGATGTGGTGTGGGGCGAGACCGCATACAGCGACAAGTACGGTTTCGCACTGCTTGCAAATATAGAGTCGATCCAGGGAGAACAGATATGCCGGACACCCGGGGAACTCAAAAAGGTGAACAGAAATCCCTAGGTAGAGCCGGTGAAGCGCTCAAAGTTTTTCTTCTTAAATCTAGATGATGTGTACCTATTGCCATGTCAGGCACTTGCTAAGAAAAACGATGCCTACGGCGGTAAAAGTCAGAGCACCGTTGAAAGTGGGTGTCAAATGACCCGGTGCGATTCGCGAAGAGATCCTGCTGAGGGGTAGTGTTCCGGCACTATCAGGCTGTCTTCGAGGGAAGGTCAAGAAATTCTGGTTGACCGAGGGGTGTACGGTGAGGTACGGTCAAAAACAGGGGAAAAACAGGTTTTGGCAACAATATGACCGCAATTTGCCGACTTCCTATTTTGTGAGGGACCATACGGGCACTATTGGGTGTGAGGGGAAGCGCCGAAACTGATTTCTGGGGCAAACTGGCTACAATTGGCAAGACCGCGATATAATCTCAAGCAAAGGGGGAGTGGGTCATGACAACCGGCGTGGAAAAAACCGAGTTCAATCCAGTGCAAGAAATGTTTGGAGAAGTCCAGGCGAACTGGGGTTGGCTTCTGGCACTTGGGATCGTTTTCGTGATCCTCGGTTTCATTGGATTGGGGATGACCTTTGCGGTGACGATGGCGAGCGTCCTTATGTATGGCGTCCTGTTGCTCATCGGCGCGGGCGCTCAATTCGTGGACGCGGCCAAGTGCAAGGGATGGAAAGGTATCATCTGGCACGTGCTCATTGCGTTGCTCTACGTGGTGGCCGGCATCGTAGTGATTCAGAATCCCTTGGCCGCTTCCGCTATCCTCACGCTGATGCTTGCTGGGGCGCTCATTGTCGTGGGCGTGGCAAGGGGTATTATGGCTATTCAGATGCGTGCAGCTAGTAACTGGCTGTGGCCGTTTCTGGGCGGACTGGTCTCCATCATCCTAGGATGCATCATCATGGCCCATTGGCCAGTGTCGGGCCTATGGGTGATAGGACTCTTTGTGTCAATAGAATTGATGGTGCACGGCTGGTCGTACATCTTTGTAGCATTGTCAGCTAAGAGCGCTTGAGTTGCTCGGACGCTCAGGGGAGACAACGCCGCACCATTTTGCGGTAGTAGGGGCCTTGACTCACGCCGGCCGGTGATCGACTGCCCCCTGACGAAATCCCGACTCTGCGCTTTCTGGGAAGCATGACAATGATTGAAAAGGATGAAGAATGGTTTCGCCGGAATGGTTCAACCTTCAAGACAAGAACGCGATAGTCACCGGAAGCAGTCAAGGACTTGGGCGAGAGATTGCCGTGTGTCTTGCCGAACAGGGGGTTTCGCTGATTCTTGCCGATGTTGTTCATCCCGAGGAAACGGCAATACTCGTGGAAAGAATCGGGTCTCGTTGCCTCCCCATGCAAATAGATGTGTCAGACGAAACAGCCGTCAAGGAGATGGTGGAGAGGGCCGCAACTGAATTCGGGAAAATAGACATACTGGTTAATAATGCGGGGATCACTCAAACCGGTTTCACCCCGACGGAAGAGTCTCCGGTTGAGGAATGGGACAAAGTCATTCAGGTCAACCTCAGAGGTACGTTCCTTTGCTGTAAATATGCCGGCAGACAGATGATTGCCGATGGTGGCGGGAATATCATCAACATTGCCTCTACAGCAGGATTTAATGGTGTTGCCCGAGCTCCGGCTTACTGTGCTTCAAAAGCCGGGGTCGTTAGCCTTACCAAGAGTCTTGCACTCGAATGGGCTAAACACAACGTCCGGGTCAATGCCATCGCGCCGCATTATCTAGAAACTGAGATGACCAAGAAGCTAAGAGATTCTGACAGAGTTTATGAAGGCATCGTCGGAAAGATACCGTTGAGACGATTTGCCAAGCCAAAAGAAATTCTTGGAACCGTGCTTCTCTTGGCATCTCCTGCTTCGAGTTACATGACGGGATCGGTCATTGTCGTAGATGGGGGATTTTTAGCCCAATAAACATGCCAAAGGCATTCTTGTGGGCTCTTCTCCCCCGTCGGGAGGCGAACTCTAGTTCCCCCGATGGGGAGTTAAACAGTCCTGGTCAATATAGACAACTTGTCAAAAGCACCGTATCGACCCAATCAGACACGATAGATTAGGGCAGGCGGATGCGTATTGTGCGGGCCAAATTAAAGTGACTGCCCTCTGTGCCTGGATTTGGGTTCTCACGATCTCAGAACCCAATACGCGAACGTTCCTAGTTTTGAATAGTTCAGCATACTCCAAAATGGCAGATCGCGTAGGATCGTTCTCAGGGGCCTTATAGAACGAATCTCGCGGCAGGCTGACCTGCGGTAAACTTCCCTGACCCCGGATTTGAGAAGAGAGAGATGGACATCCCCGAAGATCCCCGAGAGCGCAAGAACTGGATGATGGAAATCCTGCAAGACTATGGAAGGGAGTTCCTCATCTTCGAACCTGAAGACCAACCCAATGTGTTCGCTGCCCCGGAGCCGGAGTACCGTAGCCTGCGGAGCGACAATTTGGACCCGAGAGAGCTGAGGAGTTGGCGTTACCTCGATTTCACGCTCCAGTTCCTCCGTGAGCGTTACGGATTGTTCACTGACCAGCACCTAGTGAGCGACTGCCCTGTTCACCAGCTTCATCCTCTAAGAGGAGAATCCGCGAAAGACTTCCGCCGGAGCTTTCAACTTACCGCAGAAGGTACCATCAAGTTCCGGTGTCGCCGGTCGATCGGTTGCAGGAGACGACACTGCTCTGCGAAAAATAATCGTAGCATGGACCTGTATGACCTCGTGGCTTTGTTGGATAAGAAGGGGCGGGAGCATGCTCGACAGGTAGTGGCTGACTACTACGAGAAGCTTCACGGCCAGAAGCTCGGGCATTTCCCGAGATCAGAAGAGCCAGGCACGGGCCAGAAGACCGAATCATCCGTGATGCGATACGCGGTGCCGAAGGCTGCCCTTCAGAAGCTTTTTTCCATTCCTATCAAGGGACGAGGAGCCGGTGGGCGTTTCGCAAACTTGGCACTGAAGTTAATCACCGGCTCGCCACTAGTACCCGTACGACGGCTTCAACTCCGCTATGGGCGATTCCATTCTCTTGAGCAGCACTTTCGATTGGACTGTGAAGCTCGCCGAATTAGGAATCGCATCGCGGCTTTTCATTTGGGTGCACTGGCGTCAAGCGGAGATGGGTTCCAGGCTCAGGTTAACCGATCAGGACGTGGCCGACGCCTTGGAAGTTGACAGAAGGACGATCCAGAGTCACAAACAACTGCTCGTCGAGCTTGGTTATCTTAAGATAGAACCGGCTGATGAGAAGATGAGCCTCTGGTCTGGACAATATGAGGCCAAAAAGGATGGCATATTGTGATATCTAATAGTTACACGTATACTTTCACAGGTCAGGTCTATTCTTGATGTACTGGCCATCAAAAACTCGCCAACTCCACCTATATATTATGGCCACCACCACAGGTGGGACCTCGGCCCGCCGCCCTCGCCCAACAAGAGGCGGAGGAAGGTGGAGCCGCAGAAGGGTAACCAGAGGGGGGGGCGGTATATGAGAGAGAGGATGACCGAGGTAGAGATGGACTGGTGTATGACAGAACTTGAGGAACGCGTACTACAGTCGTGTATTCTTGTAGCTATAGGTAGATATTCTCATACAGATATGAGTTCATTAATTCTCTAAGGATTTCCCGGGTCTTGCGGACATGAAGTTCCCAGACTTCACGATAATAGAAGATCTTGAGACGCTGCTGTCTTTTATTGTCGGCCGGCAAGTCTTTAGCATCAGTGCTCCTTCAGAGGTAGGATCAGAATTCTTTCTGGCCGTCTACAGCGGAGATGAAAATTCGGATTCTGCGTGCTTACATTTTCCATTACAGCAGGTCGGAGCGGTCGCGGAGATCCTATTCTCGGATCACACGAAACGGGTGTACGTGCATGCTCTCAAGGAGACCATGGTCCGGTTCCGTCGGCACGAGGTGGATCTCTATGCGGAAATGTTTCTCGACGTTTCTCTGGCAGCGTACCTCTTAGACCCGCCGGAGCCTGATCGAGGCGAAGATTGGCGTAAGTTCCTTTTAAGCTCTCTGATCGTTCAGTACCTGAAGGAACCATATCCGTTCGTTTACAAGCAAGTCCTCGCGAGCGAATACCCTGAGGTTTTGTACAGGCAGCTAATTCAATACGCTCTATACGTGTGGCGGCTCGGGCCTATCCTCGTGAAGGGTATACTCGCTGATGAAACTTTGTTGCAGCCGTACTGGGAATTGGAAATTCTTCTCACGTCTGTATTGGCTGAAATGGAATGCCGGGGAATAGGACTCGACCGAGCAAGGATTGCACGTGCCGGTCCGAGAGTTGAGAGATCCCTCAACATATTGGGCGAGCAACTGGTTATGCTCTATGGGCAACCGTTTGATTCCGGATCGGAATATGACGTGCGTAATTTTCTCAACCGGACGTGTGGGTTGCGGCTTACCAGAAGCGACCGCATAAATGATGATCTCTTGAAAGGCCTCGCTCGTTCTTATGCGCCCGCCTTCAAGCTGCGCACCTGGCGGCGACTGGCACTGACGAGACGTTTCTTGGAGACGTTCGCCGGACAAGACCGCTGCCATCCGAGGTGGTGGCTTACTCGAACTGTCATAGGCCGCATTACCTGCACTGATCCTCCGTTGCAGGGCCTGCCGAAGTACGTTCGGAGGTATCTCAGTCCGGGCCCAGGTAAGGTATTTATCAAGGCCGATTTTTCCGCTTTCCAACTTCGTCTATTGGCGCACCTCTCGCAAGATCCTATTCTCTTGGATCTGTTCCGCTCCGGTCGCAATCCACACGATCAGACACGAGCCCGGCTCTGTGCGAAGGGATTAAATATCACTCGTGCCCAGGCCAAGACCGTGAACTTCTCCATTTGCTACGGGGGGACAGCGTGGTCCTTGAAGGATAATCTGGGATTAGGATTCAATGGGCTCAAAATGGCTCAGCAGATCCTGGGCGAAATGAAAGAAATCTACCCTCGTCTCTTTGCTTACCTTGAAGGCATCAAGGAAACTCTGGAAAGTTCCCCCGAAGGTGAACGTTATGTACGATCCATTCGAGGGAGGAGGAGAGGGTTCAGCCATCCCGGAGATTTGACCGAACGTGAGAGGCGCCAGGCAGCAAACGCAGTTGTGCAGATGTTGGAGGCGGATGTATTCAAGAAAACTGTCCTGGAACTGGATAAGGCTTTCGAGCGGGAGAACCTTCCCGTCGCGATAGCGCTGCTGATGCATGACGGGATATGGTTCACCTGCCCTAGTGATCATGCGATACTGAGGAAGGCCAAACAAGTGATCAAAGATGTAATGGAGTATTCTGTACAATTGTCGGTTCCGTTGGTGGTAGATTTTGAATAATAGCAGCCCGGAGCCTGACATTTGGGAGGGGTTGAAGATGCAATGCCTGATGGACCACATAGTCTTGAACGTTGAAGACGACGAGAAGATGATCGCTTTCTATTCACAGGTACTCATGTTTCCAAGCGAACGTCTGGACGAATACCGTGCCGGGAAAGTACCATTTCCGTCAGTACGACTCAATGCGAATACAATCATTGACCTGTTTCCCAAGGATATGTGGCTGAAAAACGTTCGGGCGGGAAAAGGCCGTGAGAACTTGAACCACTTCTGCATCGCATTGAGCGAGGGGAGCTGGCAGGAACTCCTGGAACGATTGGAGGCTAACGCTGTCCGGATAGAAGAAGGTCCGGTTCCTCGTTGGGGCGCCCACGGCACCGGAACATCGGTCTATTTTCGGGACCCGGAAGGCAATCTCATCGAAGCGAGGTATTACAGTGGATACAACAGTTCAGAGAAATGTCTACTCGGATCATAAGTGGCATTTTACCTAAGGCTATCCTGTCTCACGAAGTCGCTTGTTTCATGTTGGAAATATCAAACGAAATAACGATCCCAAGCGAAGAGATTGACGTTCAAGCTGTACGTGCTCAAGGATCTGGTGGTCAGAATGTGAACAAAGTGTCCACGGCGGTCCATCTGCGGTTTGATATCAAGGCTTCCTCATTACCAGATGTTTACAAAGAAAGGCTACTGGCCCTTAAGGATCATCGTATTTCGGAAGAAGGTGTCGTCATCATCAAGGCGCAACGGTACCGCACCCAACTGAAGAATAGAGAAGATGCACTCGATAGGCTCCGAGATCTCATCAGGCGCGTAATGGTTTCCCGTAAACGACGGCACGAGACGAAGCCAACGCAAGGGTCCCAGGAAAGGCGTTTGGAAAGCAAAGCCAAACGAGGACGGGTAAAAGCACTGAGAGGAAAGGTGGATGATGAGTAGTAGCGGCAGCATAACTGAAAGGATCGCGCTGGGATCGGTCTCACTTTCGGTATCTGAAGTCGCTGTAACCATAACATCGAGTGCTCCAGCTTGCTGACTCTTTTCCTATACCGCGCATAGGGTGCCTTTTTGAAAGAATTCGCCGCGAATGATCTTCGCCGACTCTTGCCATTGACCTTCCAGTACCGAAGCCGATTTGCAGTCCTGCCACCGATCCGAATAAACCTGTCTACCTATGCATCTGCCGATGGCGAACCGAAAGGGTGCGGCGCCAGGAGCGCTTAAAGCAGATGTGGCACCCTGGACTTCAGGATCGCTATTCGCAGGAGAAAGAATCACAAATCGAACCGTAAAGCGGTGCCGGGCTTGAATCATGAGATCAGCTCGCCGTGCCATGGGAGAACTTCCAGGCGAACACGAGGGGAGCTCACCCCTGCGGCGATCACCGGAGGTGGAATTATTCCTTCCTTTGTGTCATAGTTACTGAACAGTCGGTCTCGCATCCCGTAGATTACGTTTGACCTGTGGCGGGCGGCGAGGTACTCTAAAAAACGGCACAAAGCAGGCTTGTGCGCCAACATGATGACGGTCTAGTTTCTCTCCTGGGCCTTGGGAGTAGATTCGCGGTCGGTTCAGGGCCAGGAATAAGTCCTCTGATCCGTGAACGGTTCCGAACCCCCGCCAAACGGCAAGACCGCCGCATAATTCCGGATTGAGATTATATTTTATGATAGCAAACCAAAGACTTTGTGACGAAAACTTCGTTGCTTTGCAAAACACATTCTCGAGTATCATGGAAATGAGAAATATAGCCATCATTGCTCATGTAGATCATGGCAAGACCACCTTGACCGACGCGATCATGAAGCAGACAGGGATGGTGCATGATGAAAACGTCAGCATGGATTCGGACACACTGGAGAAGGAGCGCGGAATAACTATTTATTCCAAAAACGCTTCCGTTTTTCATCGTGGAACCAAGATTAACATTGTTGATACTCCCGGGCATGCCGATTTTGGCTCAGAGGTGGAGCGCGTTCTGCGATCCATTGACAGCGTGTTGCTGGTAGTAGATGCCCAGGAAGGCCCGATGCCCCAGACCCGGTTTGTTCTCAAGAAATCTCTGGAACTTGGACTGAATCCAATCGTTATAATTAACAAAATTGACAAGCCGGCAGCCGACCCCAGCCTGGCTCAGGAAAAGGTATTCGAGTTGTTCTATGATCTAGGAGCGGATGATGAACAGCTTGATTTTACAACTATTTATGCCATCGGAAAAGAAGGGATAGCCAAAGAGCATTTGGATGATGAATCCAAAGATCTCACTCCTCTTCTGGACGCAATCCTTTCAAAGGTTCGTCCGGCACCGGCACGAAGTGATATCCCATTGCGTTTGCAGCCTTTTAATTTGGCTTACGACAATTTCCTCGGGCGTATGGCTATAGGAAGAATTTATGAAGGAACCATTAAGACCGGAAGTGTGCTCACTCTTAAAAAGCTGAGCGGAGAATCGAAAACAAGCAGAGTGACAAAACTTTTTACGTTCAAAGGATTAGAGAGAGAAGAAGTTCAAGAGGCCTTCGCCGGAGATATTGTCATGGTGTCCGGCTTCTCAGATATTGATATCGGAGAGACTCTTTGTGAAAATGCCAATCAGGAGGCGTTGCCGGCCATAACTGTAGACGAACCTACCATATCTGTGAACTTCTTGGTTAACAACTCTCCCTTTGCCGGCCGCGAAGGAAAATATGTTAATAACAAACAGCTTCGTAAACGCCTGGAAAAGGAACTCGAGGTGAACGTCGGTCTGAGAATTGACTTCATGCCTGATTCATACAAAGTCTACGGAAGAGGCGAGCTGCACATAGCAATACTACTCGAAAATATGAGGCGGGAAGGTTATGAAGTTCAGGTTTCTCAACCTCAAGTAATTGTTAAAGAAATAAACGGCAAGAAGCTAGAGCCTTTTGAAGAGGCGACCGTTGACGTTCCGGCAGAATTTTCCGGCACAGTGATTGAGAAAATTGCAATACGAAAAGGGATTATGCTTGGTATGGAAAGTAATGGGAAACAGAAGAGAATGATTTTTGAAATTCCTACCAGAGGGCTTTTAGGATATCGCAACGAATTCATTACCGATACCAAGGGAGAAGGAGTTCTTTGTTCAAGAGTGATTGGATACAAATCCCACGTTGGAGAAATAAGGAAACGCTCCGTCGGGTCGATGACATCTATGGCTTCCGGGAAAGCTTTAGGATTTTCTTTATATAATCTCCAGGAACGAGGGACGTTGTACATTTACCCCGGGACGGAAGTGTACGAAGGAATGGTTATCGGAAACGCATCTAAAGGTGACGATATGACTGTTAATCCAATCAAGGGTAAACAACTCACCAATATGCGTGCGTCCGGATCGGACGATGCCATACAACTCACCCCACCCTCTGAAATTAATATTGAAAAAGGATTGGAAATTATGGCGGATGATGAATACTTGGAAGTAACACCTATTAGCGTTAGGCTTCGAAAACAATATCTTACCGGAGGAGAGAGGAAGAGGGCGAGCAGGAAGTAACAAGCTGATATCGCGGCCTCTGACCTCAAGGATCAAATTGTCCTTAACCGCGGAGTATCTGACAGCAAAACAATGAACCGCATCTTATTTCGGACAACCATAGGATATGGTGTGGGAAATTTGACACAATTATGGAGACACCGCACGGACAAGTTGGGGTGCACCAAATGAGATATTAGGCAAACCGGTGTGACCCAGATGTAAAGAAAAGGCGTTTGAATTGAGAGGGGATGCTTCGGACTCTCAACGGCAAACCCTTTACCGCGGCTGATGCGTCTATCAATGCTCAAAGACCCCTTAGGCACGCTGCTTCCTGATTGCTTCAAACAAATGGATGGCTCACCAATTTGACGAAATTGATTCTTACTTCTTGGGGTCCCAACCTTTGATGGCTTTTTCAACGCCTTTCGGGCCTAGAGGAGCGGCTATCGACTCAAAGATAGATGCGAATTCTGCGACCTTTCCTGAAGTTTCCAGCGGGTCCGCTTGGCCGAGTATGAATTGCACATTGACCATTAGCGTTGTGCCAATTTTGGCGTAGGTGGCACGTTCGTCTGCGCATTCAGCTTCAATATGAGCTTTAATAGCTTTCTCGACGCCTTCCGGACCGAGGGGTTCAGCTATCCTCCGAAAAGCGGTTGCAATTTCAACTAATTCGGTTGAATGGTCTTTCCATGCGTTCGCCTGGTTCATAGAATCTATGAGGTGCGTTAACGCTGCTCCAATCTTGGAATACCCTTTAGAATCTGGCATTTCTTCACCTCCCTGGTAGCTTGCCGGTCTTGGGGACATCACCGACAGGGGAACATTTTATACGTGTCGGTTGGAAGACGCTAGGTTTTTTAGAGGGAGTTGGAACTACGCTTCTCCCCGTGCTTTCGGAAACACGCAACAGTTCACTACAAGGAGGGGCGTGGAGCGCTCAGGCATAAACTCATAAACTCATCAAATCATCTATCACAGCAGTTCCCATGCACACTACGGTATCAGCTTCACCCCAATGGATCTTCCCAGTTCCGTCGCTTCGGGGATCGCGCCGCAGGTGAAGACCCCATTGTGCACGTAATCCGTCACCTCGCACGTCTCCTCGGGTTGAAGAATACACACGTCAGCAACTCCCGGAATCTTTGCCGGATCTTCAAGATCGTGGAGTGCTACGCCCAGTCTATAAATCGCTCCATTAAGAGGGGTTAGTCATGCTGTGTCAGGCTGCTGCCCTGTCCAAGCACACAAGCTCAGTCTTTACGATTGCCTTCTTGCACGCCACGACAAAGAGGTCCGAGGCCACCTGAGGATAACGTTCGGTGAGCAACAGGACCAAACGCCGGTAGGGGGCATAATTCTCAAGACGGGTCATCACGCGAATTCTGTTCCGGAAGAGACGAAATCCGGTAATTTCCGCAACGTGGAAGTTGGCCGAGCGTATCTGTTCAATCAGTGATTTGAACGAATAGTAGGTAATCCTGCAGGCTCTTTCCGCGGCTTTCCAATTGGATTGAGCGTCCAGAGATATGCTTTTTCTTTCCTGATAAATTTTTCTCGTGAGTCTCTTTATTACCGAGTGCGTCCTGGGAAGCCAATTGATGGGATTGTACACGAACAATTTGCCTTCCGGAGCCAACACCCGATAGGACTCCGTGAGGATTTCAGCCGCATTGGGCATATACATCAGAACTTCATTGCATACTATTATGTCAAAAGACTCTCTCATGAAGGGAAGCCCATCAACAAGATTGACCTGGAAGAGCGCTTCATAAGCTTCTTTTTCTGCTGCCTGCCGTAGTTGGTTCGGCCACAGATCCACACCGAACAGTCTGCATTCCGAATGGACTTCGCAAAAAACCGGAAGATTACCTGGCCCGCAACCGATGTCTAGAATGCGCAGACCAGTCAACCGGGACCCATGTTCACATTGAATTGCTCTACTGAGCGAGGGAAAATGAGCAAACTTCAGGTGATGGGGAACCCTCCCCCTCGCCGTTGGCGGCATCCCGATAGGGCTTTTATTTTTCATGGGAATCTCCTGCTGGGGCGGTTGGACCGATATCATGAGGAACGCAACAGTGTCAATGAGATTCGAATACAACACCGCGAATAATCACGATACCTGGAAACAACAGCTTCGCTCGAAACTGACGATATATTGGGTGCGTTTTTCCGCAGACGAGACATGGTTTAAGTCACGCCAACTTCGTGTACTCACACCGCATCATGAGAAGAAATGAATTGGACCAACCTTAGCGCGTACAGTCGGGGGGCCGTTCATCAACGATCGTACAGGCCTGCAGGAAAAATTCTGCGCGATTTTTTGAACGAGGCGGGGGAAAGAGCCCAGAAGATAAAGAAGTCTAAACTCCGCGAAAAACCGTACTGAACTCAAATTAGGCACTCAATTCATGGGCACACATGTTAGCCACTTCACATGCGGCCTGGAATCCTTTAGAAGTCTTGCCCACGAAAATCAGATTATGCCTGCCCTTGGAGACCGTCCCGATATAGATATAATGATGCCCGCCACAGCTAACAGGAGAGCACGAAAGCCACTCGAAAGGGGGAAATAGAACATTTTCCGTCTTCTTCTTTCCAATGGCGATCTCGAAATAATCGAGACAATCCCATAGGCCCGCGCCCTCCAGTGCCGCCTTCAAATCGGCATGAACGTCCTTAACGATCCGTTTAGTTAATCTTCCCCCGTTATCTTTTACCTCAATCGGTATCATGGTGCCCCTCTTTGGGTCCGTAAAGTTCCCGGAGGTACCTTGTCAGTCCAGGCCAGGAAAACATCGGCACAGTGACACTGGCAGTTGCCCCCAGACACAATTCTGAATGTTCAAAATATATCATACAACTATTTGTCTTCTCACTGGAGTAAATTATGCGGACTCCCATTCTCGGTGAGGTTGAACACGGTGGCAATGGGGATTTTTGGGGGTCGAAAGTAGAAGAGAGTTCCGGCTCCATTAAGTTCTCCCAAACTCCACTTATCCATAATGGCCCGCCAAGGGCGGCAGGCCCACCAACCGAGCCCGGCAAGGGGAGGCGAGGCGGCGGGAAGGGTGAGCCGAGCGTGGAATAGTGGCGGTAGTCACAGCACTGGTGTAAAAGTTGCTGAACGTGAGGAGCAGTGTTTACAGCCGGCATTTGTAAGCTTTTGACATATTCGGGAGTCTTGCGCCGGGCCTATTACAAGTAAATGAAAACATAGGCCGACACCGTGGCCAGTCCAGCCTTTCTCATTCCGGAGCGAAAGGCACTCAATTGACGTTCGGAAGCCTTGGGAAAATAAACGTTGACTTAACAGGGAAACGCTCTGACAATAAAATTAAAGGGTTTGGGTTCCTCTCACAACGGTTCTCAATAGTTTTTTTCGAGGAAGGGAGGCTTGACAATACGGCCGGGCATTGGCACTCACTAATTAGGAGTGCCACCAATTTCCGCGCTCACGTCACCAACAATTAACTGGAGGTAAAACTATGAAATTTCGTCCTCTGTACGATCGTATCCTCGTTGAAAGGGTAGAATCGGAGGAAATAACCAAGGGAGGAATCATCGTCCCTGACACCGCCAAAGAGAAACCCCAGCAAGGCAAGGTGATCGCCGTAGGTCACGGGAAACGCCTGGAAGACGGAAAACTCATTCCTCTGGAAGTCAAAGCGGGCGACACGATTCTGTTCGGAAAATACTCGGGTTCGGAAATCAAAATTGAGGGCAACGAGTACCTCATTATGAAAGAAGACGACGTGCTGGGACTGGTTGAATCATAATCGTCGCCTCAAAAATTGAATGCTAAACAAAAAAACACGAACTCAAGGAGGAGCAAGATAAATGGCCCCTAAAATTATACTGTTCGAGCAACAGGCGCGGGATAAGATACTCAAAGGGGTGAACATCATGGCTGATGCCGTGAAATCCACTCTCGGCCCCAAAGGTCGCAACGCAATTCTGGAGAAATCCTGGGGAGCGCCCAATGTCACCAAAGACGGCGTTACCGTAGCAAAAGAAATTGAACTGGAAGACAAATTCGAGAACCTCGGCGCTCAGATGTTGAAAGAGGTCGCGTCCAAGACTTCCGATGTTGCCGGTGACGGTACCACTACAGCTACAGTTCTCGCCCAGGCAATCTACCGTGAGGGCGTCAAGATGGTTGCCGCAGGCGCGTCGTCCATGGACCTGAAGAGAGGAATTGACGCCGCGGTTGAAGCCGTTGTGATCGAGTTGAAAAAGATCTCCAAACCCACGAAGGATAGGAAAGAAATCGCGCAGGTCGGCACAATCTCCGCAAACAACGACTCCACCATCGGTAACATCATAGCCGAAGCAATGGAAAAGGTCGGCAAAGAGGGCGTAATCACCGTTGAAGAAGCCAAGGCCATAGAAACTTCTCTCGAAGTGGTCGAGGGTATGCAGTTCGATCGCGGTTACCTGTCTCCTTATTTTGTAACCGATCCGGAGCGCATGGAAGTCTCCTTGGACGAGCCTTACATCCTGATTCACGAAAAAAAGATCTCCAACATGCGCGACATGCTACCGTTACTGGAACAGGTAGCAAAGATGGGGAAACCGCTCCTCATCGTTGCCGAGGATCTGGAAGGAGAGGCCCTCGCTACATTAGTGGTAAACAAGTTGCGAGGCACCCTTAATACTTGCGCGGTCAAGGCCCCCGGTTTCGGCGACCGCAGAAAAGCGATGCTCGAAGATATAGCGATTCTCACCGGCGGTCAGTTGATTGCCGAGGATCTGGGCCTCAAGCTGGAAAAGGTGACCCTGGATGATCTTGGCCGATGCAAACGGGTGAGTGTTAACAAGGACAACACAACAATAGTCGACGGCTATGGCGCAAAAGAGAAGATTGAAGCCCGCGTGAGGCAGACCAGGACTCAGATCGAAGACACCACTTCCGATTACGACCGTGAGAAGCTTCAGGAAAGATTGGCCAAATTGGTCGGCGGCGTGGCGGTGATCAATGTGGGCGCAGCCACAGAGACAGAAATGAAAGAAAAGAAGGCCCGTGTTGAAGACGCTCTCAACGCGACCCGCGCTGCGGTGGAGGAAGGCGTTGTTCCGGGCGGTGGCGTGGCCTATCTGCGATGCCTTGGCGCAATCGAGAAGCTCAACCTGGAAGACGACCAAAAAATGGGCGCGAAAATCGTCAAGAGAGCCCTAGAGGAGCCCATCCGCCAAATCGCTGCAAATACCGGTCAGGAAGGCTCAATAGTCGTAGACAAGGTAAAGGCCAAAGAAGGGGCATTCGGTTTCAATGCCCAGAGCGAACAATATGAAGACCTGATGGAAAGCGGTGTAATCGATCCCGCCAAAGTCACGAGGTTGGCTTTGCAGAATGCTGCATCCGTCGCGGGTCTCATGCTGACCACAAATGTGATGGTCGCGGAGAAGCCCAAGGAGAAAGAATCGCCTGCAATGCCCGGTGGCGGTATGCCTCCTGGTGGCATGTATTAATCGAATCGCAGGCCGCATACGAAAAGGCACGGAGTACCGTGCCTTTTTTCGTTGCGATCTATCAACGAACCCCCTCCCTATAGAAACCTCTACGCGACGTGCAGAACGCAAGTGGTGGTTGCGTATGAAAAACTAATCAAGCAGTCGGAGGAAGCGGGAGACACTGAGGGACGACCTTATGCTCTGTACAAATACAGTCGATAATACTGGTCAAAATAAGGGAATCCCAGGGACATTAATGCCGTGTGGGACTTTGGATGTGAGGAGGTCCAATTTGGTTGGGATCCCAAAAGAGAATTAGCGTAAGATGAGGCTAATTTGCGCTTCATCAAGAAATGCCATTCTGTTCGGGAAAGTCAGAAACTTTTGCTCAAGTCGGATGTCAACCTTATAGTGAAGATTGAAAGGAGTTCAATAAATGACAAATTTCACTTCACTTATCGATTCAGCCAAAGTCATATTGGACAATAGGTTCGACGCACAGCGCTTCCTGAGCTGGCGATCCTTGGCTTTTATGACCCTCGCGAACCTGTTGGGTCCTCTTCACTACTATACCCAGAACTTCAAACTCCTCACCTCTGAGAGAAATGAACGCAGCTTACTGACCGGTGAGGGTATTCTCATCGCAGCTCGTGAAATGACTACGACTCAAGCGCAAGCGATATAGAGTCGATCAGATGGTCACAACGCATGATCTGCTCGCTTAGGTTTGGAGAGTCGGTGTAATACTTGAAAAGATCAACTGCTGTAAAGGTACCTTGGAGACACCACGCCGGGTATAACTTGGGCAACAGGTTTCACACGGTGACCTTTCCCGACCCGCTCCTTGCTCCCCTAAAGAAGTATTTCACAAGCGAGGTACACTACACATCAAGTGGCTATTGTTGTTGCATTCTACACGCGCGATTGACCATAGACTTGTCGGACCTCTCCTCCAAAGGACTTACGCTGACAGATGAATCTGCGCTTCCTTGCTCGCGGCCAGAGCTCCGGCCCGCAGGGGGCGGTCCACTGGGATGTATTCTCCCTTTTCGTCTTCAACCTCTATGCGGCTTACCACATCGACTTCAGGCGAAAGTCCTCTCTCCCTCATATCCTTGAACGCCTCCATAGCCTCTTCAAGAGTTTCAGCAAAAACGTCATGATGTGCCGTAGTAACAAATCGGTACGTTTTCATGGTTTCAATCCTCTGTGACTTTTGACAACTGCGGCAGGACGATGTTTCCAACTCTGCGATCCGGTGCATGGCATCCGAACTGCCAAGTGCTCTCTGTAACTGTGGCTCAGGCTTGGCTAGATCAATTCTGAAGGACCCTTAGAAACCGGTAACGAGTTAAGGCAGGTCGTTTCCCTGCATTGTGGACACGCGACACCGACCCCAATCATATCCCATCAAAATCATATTAAATTTAAGGGTAAGTTGGTCTTTCTGAAGGCACGCTGGTTTCCTGTCACGCTAGGACGTTGCAGGTGCATGTCTTCAGCCTTCCCCTTGGCTCGACACTACCTAGCTGTGTTCGGCTGAGGATCATCGAGAACTTGTACTTGACCGGGGGGCGTTCGGCGAGGTACGCTCAGAAACAAGAAAAACCAGGCTTTATAGCAACGTGACGACGGTATTGCCTTCCTCGGGCCTTGTGGCATACATGCGGGAACTTTTTCGGGGTCAGAGGAACTATACCGCGACCGGTCACCGCACGAAAGATCCTCGAAATGGCAGGGCCGCCCCATAATTCCGGGTAAGATCAAGACTGTTGCCCGAAAGACAGTCCGCGATAGGGATTATGTACCGAGACTGCGAGGGTTTTCGTGGTATTTGTGGCAGTATGGTAGTGACCGAGCGGAATTTCGTCCCTTGCATAATGCAGTTTGAGGTCGAGGTTCAGAATCAGACAACAAAATCAGAATCGGAACCCCCGTGTGGAGTATAAGTGAACGTTGAGACGACGACAGCCGATTACAGTATCGGTGAGGAGATTGCAAACAGCATTACTCATGGATTGGGAATCGTTTTATCTTTAACGGGGCTGGTTGTTTCTTCTAATCTCTGCCGGGAGATCGGGCGATGTTTCGCGGATAATCAGCAGCAGTATTTTCGGTACGACTCTCATTCTCCTCTACACAGTATCGACCCTGTATCACGGCATTCAACAATCTAATGTAAAACCGATCATGAGCGTGTTGGATCATTCCGCGATATTCTTTCTGATTGCGGGCACCTATACGCCATTTACTCTGGTAAATCTTAAAGGTCCTTGGGGCTGGTCTCTTTTCGGTGTGATTTGGGGCCTGGCACTGTGCGGTACTTTCCTTGAAGTTTTTTTGAAACAAAGACGGCGCGGAATATCCATCGGCTTGTATGTCTTCATGGGCTGGGCAATTGTTATAGCATTGAAACAGTTGCTTGCAGCAGTTTCACCTGAGGGGGTTTTGCTACTTCTCCTTGGAGGGATCTCATACACGGGCGGGATCGTTTTTTATATTTGGCGACGGCTGCCGTATCATCATGCTGTTTGGCATGTATTTGTATTGGCAGGCAGCATTTTTCATTTTTTCGCAGTCCTTTTCTGTGCAGTCCCTCCTGGCCATTAGGTCTTTACTGCTGTTATTCGGTACAAATTAACATGCCTACATATCGCACCCCATAAGACGTTCGTGGGCCCGAGTCTGTAGAGAATGCGATTCATACCGCTGTTCTTCGGGAGTTAACCGGAATTCCCAAACGTAGTGTCTGCACCACCTTTCACGTCCACAACGCACCAAAACATCTAGTTTCTCTATGTCGTGGTAAAGTATGGACGGAGTTACTGACCGTACGAAAAGCATTCAGGATATAGTGGCCGGCTCTGAGGCGGTCGGCTCGCCGACCGAGTTATGAGCGCCATGGACGCGCGGACGCATATTTTGAATACCTCAGATACCTCGAGTATGAAATCGCGCAGAATCGTTCTCAGAGCTTTAACCCCGATATGTGCCTGGGTGCGACCAGTAGCCCAGGAGGGCCTTCAGCGACCACGGGCACGTCAGGAACTTACAATCCCTGTACGCACGGACGGCTCTATCGAACGGAACAAGCGTACATCGTTGATTTAATGCAAGAATAAAAACAAATTGCAGGTTACGAATACAATTGCTTGACAAGTAAAGCCTTAGACTTTATTCTTCATATTGAACCTTAACTTGTATTTCTCCAGTCGACCTCGCGTCAAGGACCTCGGGCGTCATGCAAGGATTAAGATCCTGGACATAGGCCCCCGTGTAGAGGATTTCAGACCGCAATTCCATCCGGTTTATCTCCGTTCACAAAGAGCCCTTGTTCGTATCTGCAAATGCACTCTCGCTTAGCGTGTGGCGTGCCTTTTCTAAAGGAGCTAGAGAATGAGTATTAAGATTTATGTCGGAAACCTGTCCTTCGATTCAAGCGAGGCAGATCTCAACGGCTTGTTTGCCACGTACGGAGAAGTAGTATCCGCCAAGGTCATCGTTGACCAATTTACTAGCAAGTCCCGGGGATTCGGATTCATCGAAATGTCCAACCGCGAAGAAGGTCTTAAGGCGATCCAGGCACTGGATTCCAGGGATCTCGGCGGAAGGAGCCTGAAAGTGAACGAGGCTAAACCCAAGACCGACTCTCGGGGTGGCGGCGGACGCAACAGCGGAGGATCCCGCTGGTAATCGGTTGTTCGTGAATTAGCATGAGGGTCAGGCGAGGGTTTGCAGACGCTATCTCCTTCCTGGCCCTCTGTATTCGTTATCTGCGAGCAGGAGCCCTTGCACACATAACAGAAGCAAGCCGACCGTTGATTCTCGCACATTGGACAAGGACCTTGGTTGAGGGACGTCTCGCCCGTCGAACTACCCCGACGTCGGGAGAGTTAAATTTGGTCCTGGCTCTAAAAAGAGATTCTTATTAACAGCATGATAACGACGATGGACAGCCCAGTCCCTAATAATCACCAAGAGGATGAACCGCCCTGCTTTCGCTCTTGAATTTCTCGCATGGCGTGAAGGGCCCGCTTAGATTGCTTCTTTCTTTTCCGAAGACCTTTAATTGGAATTCCTGACAACAATCTCTCACCTCAAGCCTTGTGACACTTTTTCTGCGCCGCTGTACTTTACCATTAGGTAAATCTGAATGCCAAATTTGTTCCATTGGCTCCAGGGCTACATATTACTGTCGTCCTCTCGCGTTCTCAGAATCCTGTAGCCGCATGGCAGACATTCTGATAACGAAGTTAATGATGCAATATCAGCTCGGGGAGAAGCGTTCGCGGCGGAGGGACTGAATAGCGAATTGCATGATTATATTAGGATCGGAGCCAGCGCTCCCGCGGGAGAACGACAATGAGAAAAATGACGAGAGGAAAGAGGCGTACCACAGAGAGAAAATCATCCCAAAAGACATTTTGTTGCATCAAGGGTTTTTGCGCGAAAATAAAAGCTGAGGAAGAGCCAGCCTGCATCAAAGCAGGTGGATTCTTGGTCGCCTCGTGTACCGACTGCAAGTGATTCATCCACGGCTACCTCTCTCCAAATTGAAGGAAGATCAGCTCTTGTCTTGGTGTTTCATGGGTCTCCTTTCAAGCTCCTCATACGGAAGTCCCCGTTAATTCCTGCCGCACATTGTGGTAGACTCAGCACGTTCGATCCGCAAGGACTAAGCGTGAGCTACCGTACAAAGAAGTCCCGGGCATCCCGAAACACGGGGAACTTTCGACGAATGTGGTATCTAACTTCGCAAACAGAAGGAGTATAGTTGATCGAGATTTACGTTGATGCAGACGGCTGTCCAGTAAAAAGTGAGATCTTTCGAGTGGCCCTCCGCTACAGGCTAAAGGTATACGTGGTTTCCAATTCCAGGATGACAATTCCGCAAGAAGACCTATTTGAGCAAGTTCTCGTAACAAAAGAATTTGACTCCGCAGACGACTGGATTGTAGAGCATGTTGGCGAAAACGATATCGCAGTATCAGCCGACATTCCGCTTGCTGCGCGGTGTCTTGAAAAGGGGGCTCGCATGCTCGACCCTAAGGGGCGAGTGTTCACCGAAGAAACCATCGGTGGTGCTCTTGCGAACAGAGATTTGATGGCCTATCTCAGAGATATGGGGAACATTACAGGAGGCCCGCGCCCTTTCGAAAAGCGAGACCGGTCCCTTTTCCTTCAGCGTCTCGACTGTGTAATCCAGGCTGCGCTCAAGGCAATGCGATAAATCCCATGAAAATGATTGAAAATCTCCTGATAACAGGTTGCAACGGACCATTTCGCCGTTGGCCGCTTTGGTTTTGCATTTAGTACATTTCACGCTTCTTTCCCGGCCCATGAACGCCAGGCGTTGGGCTGCTGACAACGACCGCTAGAGCCCTCAACATGAGTAGACCTTCAAGACCGAGCACCAAGCCTCTGCCGAAAGGACTCGTGATTATTCACGAGGACAGCGATGTTCTAGTGGTGGACAAACCACCAGGCCTCTTGACTATGGGTACGGAAACAGAGAAATCAAGGACGGCTTACTTCATTCTGACTGATTATGTTCGCAAGGGCTGTGCCAAATCCAAGAAACGCATTTTCATCGTTCACCGACTGGATAGGGACACTTCAGGTATACTCGTCTTCGCGAAGAGCGAAGATGCAAAGCTTCGTCTACAGAGCCAGTGGAAAGAAACGAAGAAGAGATATCTTGCTGTCGTTCATGGCAAGTGTGAGAAGTGCTCTGACACAATTACTTCATACCTGGTAGAGAACAAAGCTCACCGAGTATACTCCACAACCGATACGACAAAGGGAAAACTCTCTCATACTTCCTACAAAGTACTCAAACAGACAAAAGACTTTGCTTTGCTGGAAGTTGATCTGTTGACGGGCAGGAAGAACCAGATTCGCGTGCATCTCGCCGATATTGGACACCCGGTGGTGGGTGATCGGAAGTATGGAAAAAAGAACGAAGCCCACAGACGTCTAGCACTTCATGCTACATCGATATCCTTCCAACACCCCTTCAGCGGTAAGCGGGTCACTTTCGAAACGAGGACTCCTGGGTATTTCAACGAACTTGTCCATAGTTTGATAGGGTGATCAGCGATCTCCTGATTGGGGACGCAGTTTCAGTCATCAGCGTGCCGACATGCGAAAATGGGGGATTCCAGGGAGGACTCGTGGCGTACTCCTAAAAAAGCCGACAAGCGGTTGCGCGTATGCTATCCGAACTGGAAAAGGTTGGCATGGCGCCGGCATAAAGTGGAGTTTTCGTCGAACTCCTCAATATGAGGGTAATATGTTTACAAGAACCATCAATAATAGGCCAATCTGTCTGGACAAGTCAGTAAGAGACGGATATTGTACGAACTTACGTCATGTTTCCTCTCGGAATGCCACACCGCAATCGGAGACCGCCCGTGAAGAAAGACGATGAGAGCCAACAGCAAACCAAAAGCGCTTCGGCAAATCCCTCTTCGCCAGGCAGCAAGCCGGAAGCGTTGGAAGAGAAGCTTCGGTGGGTGCAAGAAAGCCAGGCATTAGCCGTCCGCATCTTAAATCTACTGAACGGACACCTTGCCGCTTCGGACGCTATTCGCGAAATCCTCGGGATATTGAAGAACTTTACCGGATTTGAGGCAGTAGGCATTCGTCTGCGCGATGGCGACGACTATCCCTATTTTGAGACCCAAGGTTTCCCCGGCCACTTTGTTGACGCTGAGAACTCTCTGTGTGCTCGCAACGAAGAAGGTGAGATCATCCGAAACTCAGCCGGATACCCGATTATGGAATGCATGTGCGGAAATGTCCTGCAGGGACGAGCTGATCCATCTCTCCCGTTTTTCACCCGAGGAGGCAGTTTCTGGACCAACTGCACTACGGAGCTTCTCGCCACGACGTCCGAAGAAGAGCGCCAGTCCCGTACGAGAGATCGATGCAACGGGGAGGGTTACGAGTCTGTTGCCCTCGTACCTTTGCGCTCGGATCGCGAAATCATTGGTCTTCTCCAACTCAACGATTCCCGAAAGAATTGCTTTACCCTGGACATGATAGAGTTTTTTGAAGGAATCTGTGCGAGCATCGGCATTGTGCTTTCTCACAAGAGAGTGGAGCAAGAGCGTGATCGACTGTTCAATCTGTCAATTGACATGCTGGGAATTGTGGGATTTGACGGATTTTACAAGGATGTTAATCCTGCATTTACGAAATCCTTGGGATGGGCAAAGGAAGAATTCTTGAGCAAGCCATGGATCGAATTCGTTCATCCTGAGGACCAAGAGGAAACCATTACCGCCTTAGAGCGGTTGAAATCCGGTGAACCCCTGTATCAGTTCCGAAACAGGTGTCAGCACAAGGATGGCACGTATCGATGGATTTCGTGGGATAGCTTTTCCATAAGCGACGAGAATATGATCTTTACCGCGGCTCGGGATGTCACGGAGCGAAAACAGATGGAAGAGGCTCTGACAAAGGTCAGAGATGAGCTTGAACAGCGTGTTGACAAACGTACCGTGACCTTGACAGAAACGAACGAAAAACTTGCCTTGGAGATTTCCGAACGTAGACGAGCAGAGAAAGCCCTGAGGCTTGAGAGAGAACAGCTTCTCGCCATCTTTGACAGCATAGATGAAGTGATATCTGTCGTAGACGCGGAAACTTATGAAATCCTTTACGCCAACAAGTTTATGAGGGACCGCCAAGGGAAAGAACTAATTGGGGGTGTCTGCTACAAGGATCTGCACGGTTTGACGAAGCCATGCGATCATTGCACCAATGGGATCGTCAGCAGGCTGCAGGGGAAGCCCTATCGATGGGAATACCACAATCCAACGGCCAACAGGGATTATCTCGCTACAGACAGAATTATCAAATGGACTGACGGACGTGATGCGAAATTTCATCTCGGCATAGATATCACGGAACGCAAGAAAGTAGAGGAGGCCCTACGAAAGAGCGAGGAAAAATACCGCAATTTGTTCGAGAAAGCTCCGATTGGCATATTCCAATCAACTCTAGAAGGCAACATTCTTAGCGTGAATCCTGCTTATGCCAAAATGCATGGTTACGAATCGCCAGAAGAAGTCATCAGTGGTGTGAAGGATGTCGCAGCTCAGTTGTACAGGCATCCTGAGAGGCGAAGACAGATCGTAGAGAAAGCCTTAAAGCAAGACCGTCTGCTAAGTGTAGAAAACGAGTACCGCAGGAAGGACGGGACGGTCCTAACCGGCAATCTTCATTTGCAGGTTATGCGAAACAAAGATGGGTCTGTCAGCCACCTTGAAGGTTTTGTGGAAGACATCACGGACCGCAAGGACGCAGAGCATGCGTTAAGGGAGAGCGAAAAGCGCTACAGAGAATTGGTAGAAAAAGCGAATGATATTATACACCGTACCGATGCGAACGGCTTTTTTGTTCTTTTCAACCCGGCGGGCTTGCGGGTCACCGGCTATTCACATGAAGAAATCAGCCATATGCATTACCTCGACCTGATTCATCCCGATTACAAGAAACAAGTTGAGAGGTTTTACGGATTGCAATTTGTTAAGCGAATTCCTGACACATATTATGAAGTGCCTATTATTACCAAGCAGGGGAAGACGGTTTGGATCGGGCAAAGAGTGCAGCTTGTTACCGAGGGCGAGGCCGTGGTCGGATTCCAGTCCATTTGCCGGGACGTCACGGAACGCAAAAAAGCGGAGGAACTGCTCCGACAGGCAGAGCGGCGTTATCGTCACCTGTTTGAGGATGCGCCCCTAATGTATGTCATCACGCGGCCTGAACATGGAGTGCCCTTTATCACCGACTGTAATGGGCCGTTCTTAAGCTCCCTTGGCTATTTGCGAGAAGAGGTTGTGGGACAGCCTGTGACTGCGTTTTACTCGCCTACATCGATTAGTGCCCTTCTCGAAGGAGGTGGATACGCAAGGGCTTTGGCGGGAGAATTCTTAATCGGCGAGCGACAATTACTGAGACGCGACGGCTCACTCGTCCCCACTCTGTTGTACACCGCTCCGGAAGTGGATTCTTCCGGACGGGTAGCTGGCACATGCGCCATGTATGTGGACATCACCAAGCAGAAGAAGGTAGAAGAGGCTCTACGCGAAAGTGAGCAGAGGTATCGAGCCATTTTCGACATAGCTTCGGTGGGCATCGATTTGGTGGATCGGCACGGGCAATTCCTGGACGTGAACGGTACCTTGTCCGAATTTCTCGGTTATACACCGGAAGAACTTCGGAATCTCACCATACTTGAGGTTACCTACCCCGAAGATGTTGACAGATCCAGGGAGATGCACGAAGCCTTGGTTCAAGGGAAAGCACAATGGTACCGTTTGGAAAAAAGTTACGTGCGGAAGGATGGCTCAATCCTCTGGTCAGATACTACCGTGTCCGCGATTAGAGGCGCGGACGGGCAATATCGAGCGACAGTGGGAGTAATTCGAGATATAACACAGCGGAAAAAATCCGAAGAGGCTCGCATCCGTCTGGCTGCAGCCGTAGAGCAGGCCGCTGAGACAGTTCTAATAACCGACGCTCACGGGACCATAGTATACACTAATCCAGCCTTTGAAAGGACGACAGGATACCCGCCCGGAGAGGCTATTGGAGAGAATCCGCGCATTCTCAAGAGTGGTCATCATGACGACGAATTCTACAAACGCATGTGGGACACCCTTACTGAAGGAAAGGTCTGGACCGGTCATATCACGAATAAGAAAAGAGACGGCACCTTGTTTGAAGAAGACGCATCCATTTCTCCCGTAAAGGACGATTCCGGTCAGATCACAAATTATGTGGCGGTCAAAAGAGACGTTACAAGAGAAGTCTCTTTACAGAAGCAGCTGCTCCATGCTCAAAAAATGGAGGCCATCGGAACACTGGCAGGCGGCATAGCTCACGATTTCAACAACCTGTTGCAAGTTACCCTTGGATATTCGGAACTGCTGCTCGCCGAAAAGAAGGAAGAAGACCCAGAATATTCAGACCTTTCAAAAATATTACAATCGGCCAGGAATGGAGCTGAATTGGTCCAACGGCTGCTGACCTTCAGCAGAAAGGTAGAGCCGAAGCCCATTCCTCTCAATCTTAACAGACGAATACTGCAAGTAGAGAAGCTTCTGCGGCGAACCATTCCCAAGATGATCGACATTCAGATGGACTTGTCCGATGACCTTGCAAAGGTCTATGCAGACCCTACTCAAATTGAACAGATTTTGATGAATTTGGCTGTTAATGCCCGTGATGCAATGCCGGATCGGGGCAAGCTTACTGTTGGGACCAAAAACGTCACGCTTGATGATGAATACTGCAGGGTTCATGCTGAGGCCAAGCCAGGAGAATACGTCTTGTTGAACGAAACCGCTTCGCGGTGGCCTGTTTCCCGCCTGTGGGTTGAATGACGATTGCTGTTTTTCTGTTTCGTCCCCGCGCTCGAGCTCAGTACCGATCTCTTCTCCCTTGACCAAAAAGCGTAGCATTTCCATCAAGTCCAATTCTCGAAGGAGTTGAGTGATGGGAAAACTACGCGATCAAATGGTGTCTGATCTCCGCCTCAGAAACTACAGCCCCTCTACCATTCGGATCTACACGGGGTGCGTCTATCAGTTTGTCAAACATTTCCGGCGATCTGTGAATTTTATAGGAGAGCAGGAGATCCGAGCGTACTTGCTGTACCTGCTCGATGAGCGCAAGGCATCACCTACTCTGCGAAAGATGTTTGTCGCAGCGATAAAATTCTTCTACCGAGTGACTCTCAACAGACCCCAAGAGGTAGAAAGAATTCCCTATCCCAAGGTCCCCAAAGCCTTGCCCGACGTACTGACTCATGAAGAAGTCATGGCCATCATCGATGGGGTGGACTCCATCAAGTACCGGACCATTATCGCTGTTGCCTACGCCGCAGGCTTGAGGATCACCGAAGCCTGCGGTCTGCGTAGCCGAGGCGATATTGACTCCAACCGCATGCTCATCCATGTCCGCGCAGGAAAAGGCGGCAAGGACCGATACGTGATGCTGAGCGAGCGATTGCTCGTGATGTTGAGGGACTACTGGAAACAAGCTTCTCCGAAGGGGCTTTATCTGTTCCCAGGGTCACACTCGCATCAACCCATAACCCCCGCATCGGTCTATACGGTCTTCAAGAAAGCCCTGAAAAAGACAGGGATCACCAAGCACGTAACCCTCCACACCTTGCGCCATTGTTTTGCCACCCACCTGTTGGAAGCACACACCGACACCAGAGTGATCCAGGCACTTCTCGGCCATGCCTCCAGCCGGACCACCTCCCGCTATACCCATGTCAGTGCACACCTTATAGCTCGGATCAAGAGCCCCTTCGATTCGGCCGGCCTTGAGAAAGAATCTCCAGCCGTCTGAGCCATGGAACCTCATCAGACTCTGGGCGAGGCAGCAGCAGCGGTGCGGAACGGCCTTGAAGTCGCTGATGTCATGCGTCTTCACGGCCAGGAATACCGTAACAACCATCCACTGTCCACGCAACAACTCAAGGCAATGAGGGATATTGAGGCTTGCCGTACAGTGGCTCTCGGAGGCCATGTGGACGTCTGTGACAAAGGATGCGGGTTCACTCGGATCTCGTACAACTCCTGCCGGAACCGCAACTGCCCCAAATGCCAAGGGCTTAAGAGCGCACAATGGCTGGAGCAGAGGCTGGAGAGAATCCTCCCCATACACTACGTCCACATGGTTTTCACGGTTCCACACGAGACGCTCCCTATCATGCTTCACAACAAACAGACCTTGTACAATATCTTGTTCCGGTACTGCGGCCGAATCCTTGCTTGAGTTTGCAAGAGACTGGGAACGACTGCGGGCCAATGTGGGATTCAGTGCGATCCTTCATACCTGGAACCAGGACATGGATTTCCACCCCCACATTCACATTGTCATAACCAGCGGTGGACTCGATGAATCAGAAACCCGATGGATACCCTCACGCAACAGCTTTCTCGTGCCGGTGCGTGCCTTGTCGAAGAAATTCCGGGGCAAATTCATCGACTCGCTCCGGAAGGCCTTTGAAGAAGGACGCCTTGTCATGCCCCGGAACATTCACCATCCAAAAGCTCAGGATGCTTTCCGGCGCCTCACCAAGAAGCTCTATCGCAAGAAATGGGTCGTGTATGCAAAACAACCCTTTGGCGGACCCGAACAGGTCTTCAGGTATCTCGGACTCTATACCCATAAGGTGGCCATCTCGAACCACCGCCTCGTGGAAATGACCGATGGGAAGGTCACCTTCCTCGCCCGGGACAACTCAAACCCCGGTAGGAAAAGGCTCGTTACGCTCACAACACAGGAGTTTATTAGGAGGTTTTTCCTCCATGTTCTCCCCAGGGGGTTCGTCAAAATCCGACATTACGGATTGATGGCACCCCGCAATGCAAAGACTAAGCTCGAAGCGGCCCGCAGACTCATCGAGCAGGCTCAACCACTCAAGAGCGACCCAGATGGCCACACAGAAGCACATCAACTCCCGAAGCGCTCCACCTGGCAAGAGATTTTTCTCCGTATCACCGGGATCGACATCACGAAATGCCCCTCATGTGGAGGAAGTCTCATTCGACGGCCTCTGACCTCACTGGACCAGACGTGCTCCATAACGAACTATGCCGCGGTGTTCCTGGATTCCTCATGATCCTTTCCGGTCCGAGACTACCAACGACCTACCATAACCGACCTCACAAAGACGGTTTTCTCTACAGGTGCGCCCGGACTGTGCAACTTTTGCCTATCGTTTCCCCTTCCGAACCCCATTTCTCTCAATCCGTGATCCAAAGGACCTCCTCTCTCCCACAACCCCACGCAAGAAGAGATTCTGATCCTCAGATCCAGTCTCCTTCTTGAAGCCTCCTAGTTATAGAATCCCCATAAGACAAAATCACCCCTACCCAGCGGCTTCGTCCAACACGCCGTTTATGAGAATGGGCTCCGCCACTCTCACAAACGCCTACATGTTAACGGTTTCCGACACAGGCCACGGAATGGATAAGGCCACTACTGAGCACATATTTGAGCCGTTTTACACTACCAAGGAATTGGGACGGGGGACCGGCCTCGGACTTGCGATGGTATATGGAATCGTGAAGCAGCATGAGGGCTTCATAAACTGTTACAGTGAAGTTGAACACGGCACGACTTTCAATGTCTATTTGCCCGCCCTTGAGAGCCAAGTGGAGCCAGATCTGGAAAAGAGCGGCGTAATGCCTGCCTTCGGGACGGAAACCATTCTCCTTGTTGATGACGAAGAGTTCGTTAGGGATCTGGGAGCCCGGATTCTCAGCAAAGCTGGTTATAAAGTGCTTACCGCCGCAAACGGTATAGAGGCATTGGATCTTTTCGAGAAGGACAGGACACAGACTTCCCTCGTCATTCTAGACCTGATCATGCCTGAGATGGGTGGTAAAGAGGCATTGGATCTTTTCGAGAAAGAGCGGACGCAGATTTCCCTGGTGATTCTGGATCTGATCATGCCCGAGATGGGCGGCGAGGAGTGCCTCAAAGAGCTGAGAAAGATTGATCCAGAACTCAAGGTCCTCATAGCTAGCGGTTTAGCTGCTGACCCTAGCATGAAACAGTCCCGCGAATTGGGCGCACGAGGCTTTGTCAGTAAGCCTTTCAAAATGAAAGAGTTGCTCCGTCAGGTACGCAAAGTGCTGGATGCGGAGTGAACCAGGATTTCACGCTGGCTCGGACCGGTGATTGACAATCAGGGCCCATAAACCAATCCGAGCTATCGCGCGCGTCAGCAACGTTTGATCTGTTCAACGTCACGAAAATGGGAATCAAGGTGGGATTCTTTTAGTGACGAGTTTCAGGGGTTGAGATTAAGCGGAATGGATTGCGGGGCGGTCCCTTCTTTTTGTTGCTCACACTTTGCTCTATTCATTTCGGATCGAATGGCTGGCAAAAGGCCCGTATTGGGAGGGTCTTTCGTCCCTCACTATCGAAAATCGTGACTTACCTCCGGACATGCGCGGCGAAACCCGGGCTCAAATGGCCCGCCAATGTCTTGAAGGGGGCAATTTAGGCCCAAATAAGGGGCTACACAACAATAGTCGCCAATCCAACGTCATGCCCTTTGACCAGTGCAACCGGCTAATTGAACAAAATAATTTGGCTGTCGGTAAAATCCATAGGTGTTTGGCATAGGAAGTGCTTAGTAGATAGCCAAGACTGCGCTCAAATGATCCATGAAAATTGAGCGTTGAGAGGAATTACCGCACTGAATTTCTGAGGCAACGGGAGGCACGATGGGCAAGAAGAGGCAAATTAACGGCAGGAATCTCATTAATGATCTCAGATCCGGAATGACTGACGGGGACTTGCAACTGAAATACAGTTTGTCGGACAATGGTCTTTGCACGATTTTTGAGAAGATCGTGGATTCTGGAGCCGTGAGCCACTCCGAACTTTCCGAGCGGTCTCCACTGTACAGCCTTAGAGCGCAGTACAAAGAATCTCGAAGCTACCCTAGAGCAGACTTAGCAGTCAGGGTACCCATTTATGATTTGGGGACCGGTTCCGTCGGTATATTGAGGGATATATCGGAAATAGGAGTGCGGGTAGGTGGGATTGACACAAGGGTCGGGGAAGCTAAGACATTTCAGATACCCATCGATATGTTCATACGGTCCGATCCTTTCTTGATTATCGCCGAGTGCAAATGGGCCAAACCGAAAGGTAAGATGAGAGAATACGTTGTAGCAGGCTTCGAGATAATGGATCTGTCAGAGACTGACAGGAACGCGCTCCAAAACTTCGTCAGTGTCCTACTGCTAAGCGAATCGGGTCAATGGAAAACGCTCGGCAGCACCGAAGATGCCCACGACCTGAGCCTGTACGGGTAGCGCATTTTTTGTCTCAAGGGGTGTTGTGCACCGGAAGTCTATAAAGGATGATGTCAAAAATGTAAGAAAACTTGCCTCTTCAGCGAGGCTCTCTTGGGAGGTGGGGCTATTGCCAGTGCTGGGCCCCCCTAAGTTAGAGCGGTATTCATAACCGCCGAATGCCTTTTATGGGGAAGTGATGTCGAGAGTCGTTGCCGCTCTTATTTCAGGAACATAACACTAGACAGCATGCAATGTCTGGGGGAAGCGGCGGGTCTCCTGCATCCTCGGTTGACGGCCCACCATAATCTCTCGGGTTCCATCGCTGCATTACTGGTCGCGGAGAGGCGAGGACCTCCGAAGGAACAAGAAACCTTACCGTGTGCTGGCCTAGTATATGATATGAATGCTTCTATATGATGGAAAGGCTCGACGTGCCCGCTTCGAAGCAGAGGATGCCTTTCCCCATTGCCTTGCTGTCCTTCACAATGCTGGTGAGAAAAGACTGAGAGTGGAAACCCTCTATTCTGGCTAAAAAGGATCTGCGTCACAAATGTCTGGGGACGACAATACTCACGACTCCAAAAGCGCCGGTCAGGGGGCTACGAACCATACCAAATTGCCAGACTCCCCCCCACACTCGGGGCATGCCCCGGTCAATATTTCTGGACTAACGGCTGAACGCACGGAAACGATCGATTTGAACTCATTGTTTTCAAAAGACGTCACCTCCTCTGGGAGTTTTGACCTCCGACGGGTCGGGTTCGCCAGTTTCAACAAGCTACTGCAGGCAATGTCCGTACCAGCTCTCCTTATTAAACGTTCACACACCATCGAATTCGCCAATAGAGCCTTCTCGTGGATGACAGGTGGACTGGAGCCGGCTGGGCGAGAGTTCTCGTGGATTTTTTCAGATCCCCAACAGTCCCGGGTTTTCGGGCTACTTTTAGAAAAGGTCTTTTCGGCTAGGAAGCCCGAGGTTCGGGAGAGAAACCTTCAATTAAGAAATGCTGAGATTTGGGGCCGAGTCCATTTGCGCACCATCAGGCTTGGCTCGGATCAAATGGTGCTGATCCAGATTGAGAACCTTACGGCACAGAAGGAACTTGCCACCATACAAAAATACAAGAAGCTGGTTGACATTTTCCCAATAGGCATAGCCGAGTTTGAACTTATACAACCATTGTCCACTTCTCCCGCCATGGAACAACGCTTGGAAACGATTTTGGAGGCGCGTCTCATTGACGGAAATGATGAATTCGGGAAGATGTATGAACGCCGCGGACATCAAGGAACTAATTCACGTTCCACTCGGCAGGCTGCTCCCGGCCAAATCAAGAATGCGGGATTTGTATAAAAAATGGATTCAGAGGAGTTATGCGACTTTTTCATTTGAAGCGAAAGAAACCAGTGCTCAAGGCGCTTTTAAACGGTTTGAAAACACCCTGATAGGAAACTCGAAAGATGGACAGTTGATCGGACTGTGGTGGTTGAAAAGAGATATTTCGGAGAAAAGAAGAATAGAGGAGGAGATCCTTAAAGCCCAGAAACTGGAATCTCTTGGAGTGACTGGCAGGAGGTATAGCTCACGATTTTAACAACTTATTGACCGCAATTCTCGGAAATATTAGTCTTGGCCTGACTAATTCAAGTCTGAGCGAAACATCCATTCGGCGATTCGAAGCTGCTGTCAAGGCAGCCAAGAGAGCGCAAGATTTGACTCATCAACTGCTTACCTTTTCCAAGGGCGGAGCTCCTGTAAAGAGCACTTCCAGCATCTCGCAACTGCTCAGAGAGTGCGCAAGTTTTGCTGTTCAAGGGTCAACGGTACGCTGTGAGTTGCATGTTCCTGAAAATCTCTGGTCTGTGGAAATGGATGAGGGGCAAATAAGCCAAGTGGTCAACAACCTTGTAATTAATGCCCTTCAGGCAATGCCGCATGGCGGATCGGTGCTGATACGCGGCAAAAAACGTTCCTGTCGGCAAAGACCAGGGATACCCGGTTGAAAGAGGGAAAATATGTAAGGGTAAGTGTTGCTGATCATGGTGAAGGCATATCTCCCGGAGAACATACCCAAGATATTTGACCCGTATTTCACGACGAAAAAAACAGGGACCGGACTGGGCCTGGCAACCTCATATTCCATTATCAAGAAGCATGGAGGCTTGCTTGCCGTCAGGTCGAAAGTGGGAGTTGGAACCATGTTCCATTTTTTTCTCCCCGCGGCCGTGACCAAGTCCCTTTCCACGCCGACAACCCTAATTGAACCCGTTAAGGGCCGAGGTCGAGTCCTCATAATGGACGACGAAGAAATGATCAGGGAAATGGCCGGGGAACTTATCAGAGAGCTTGGATATGAGGTGGCTTGGCTAAGGACGGAATGGAGGCAGTGGACATCTACAAGAGCGCCTTTCATGAAGGGCGACGCTTTGATGCCGTCATACTGGATTTGACCGTACCTGGAGGAATGGGAGGCATTCAAACCCTTGCTAAATTGAGCCAACTCGATCCGGACGTGAAAGCCATAGTCTCCAGCGGTTATTACGGTGACTCGATCATGTCCGATTACTCGACCCATGGGTTTAAGGCAGTACTGCCCAAACCGTACCATGCAAAGCGGTTAAGCCAGGTGTTGACATTGGTCACAAGCTCGTGCCGTGAGGAAAGTACCCAGGAGTAGACCGAGCAGAATAGTGAGAAAGGGGTTGTGGATTTTCAGATTGCGTGGACAGAAAAGGGGTGCAAGCCTTCTAAGCCTCAGAGACCTCGATCTTTCATCAAGAAGGCGAACTAGTTCCGCCATGCGGCTAACGCGGTCGAGGTTTGTTTTCGCGTAATCTCGAACTAGTTCATGCTATACTGATTGCGGCACCATTGGAGGGGGAATGCTCGAAAGCGAAATATCCCTGTGGGAAGTCCTCAAATTCATGAAATTGGGGGCTGACGATGCCACACTGAAGGAAAAATACAACCTGTCGGAAGACGGACTTCGGGATCTGTACAAACAGCTAGCAGGGGCCGGTTTCCTGGAGTGGACTGGTCATGACTTCATTGTAGCGCCAAAGCGGGGGATTGATAGGAAAGAGTTCGTCGCAGACATCCGATCGAAGCTGACCGATGTAGAATTGATGGAAAAATACAAGCTTTCTTCAAGAGGACTTCAGAGAGTTTTCGCCAAGTTGGTGGATTCTGGGGCAATGACAGCGGACGACCTCTCTGGTCGGAACATTGTATGTGATGACTCGGTTACACTTAGGAAGGTGCGTGGGTATGTAAGAGCCCTTCCGATCTTGTCGATAGGTATCTATGAAGAAAATAATCCTCAGATAATTGGGAGAATCCGAGATCTGTCCGAAGCCGGGGTGGGAGTAAGCGGCCTTGCGGCAGAGGTTGGTGAGACAAAAAGACTTGTAGTAGTCCCGGATGAGTTTCTGGGAATTGCACCATTTTCATTCCAGGCTAAATGCCGCTGGTTTAAGAAGGCAGGCGGGGGCAACATTTGCCGGACAGGGTTTGAGATCACTGACATCGCGGAGGACAGCCTCGCAAAACTCCAGGAGCTACTGCAATTAATGACTTATTCATTTTCGGATAAGGATCTTTAAAAGAGATCGCACATGCAAGTCTCCGAAAACCGAATTCTAACCATCTGACAGGGTATTCTGGAATCTCTTTCAAAGGCAGCGGTGTGCGGGATGGGGGACAAGCGACAACTCAACGGGAGGCACATTCTCAACGATCTCCGGTCAGGGATGGGGGACTCGGGATTGCAAGAAAAATACAAGATCTCGAGAAAATCGCTTCAGACGATTTTCAAAAAGCTTGTGGCGTGCAAGGCCGTCAGCCATTCCGAACTTTACCAGAGGTCCCCATCCTACAGAGACAGAATCGATCGCATCAGGGAGCGAGAGCATCCGAGGGCCGACTTGGCTGTTCGTGTACCCATATATGATATTGGATCTGGAGCCAGAGGCGTATTGAGGGACATCTCGGAAACGGGGCTCCGAGTGGCGGGGATTGAGTGCATCGTCGGTCAAACCAAGGCATTTCAGATTCCCATTGACATGTTTATGCAGGCCGAGCCACTACTTGTTATTGCCGAGTGTAAGTGGACGGACGTAATAGGCATGCATAGGACATACCCCGTGGCCGGGTTCGCGATAATGGATCTTTCGGAAACGGACAGACTGGTCCTACGCAATTTTATCCAGTTCCTGCTGGACAGTGACTCGGGTGAATGGGAGACGACCCGCTGAGAATATGACAGCAACATCGGAAGTCGCAACCAGCAAGTCCCTAGTTTCACCTCGGCTTCGTAGAAGTTTTGTGCGTGCGCCGGAGGGTAAAAGCGAATAACGCGAGCGCTGCAGGGACACTCGTATTTTGAACCTAGGAGAAAAGACGAAAGCTCGCAAGATACTCGAGGGCACCATCATGAAGCTGAAAATCATTTGGAAGGATATGGTCAAAGACATTGCCAGCGGCATGACTGATTCGGGCTCACCGAAAAGTATGATTTGTCGAAAGATCAGCTTAGATCAGTATTCAAGCAGCTTGCTGGTCTTCGCGAGAGAAGAATTAGGATCTTAGCGCGTGATTTAGATCCGGAATGGCTCCTCGAGAGCTCATAGGAAAATATCATTTTTCCACCGAAGGATTCCAAAACGCTCTCAAATTGCTTCTTGAGGCAAATGCGATCACTTGGACTGAGTTCAAGAATTTCAAATCTGCCGATTGCGACCAGATTGTTCCACGGGATTCGCGACGTACGCCACGAAACCAGCCTATTCCGGTGGTTACTGTTTGCGAGGTCGGCAAGCCGGGAGCGAGATATCTGGTCCGAGACATTTCTGAGGAAGGCATAGGAATCATTGGTATCAGAGCACAAATCGATGAGTCAAAATCCCTTGCTGTCGTCGGTGATGAATTCGGAGAGATAGCCCCATTTGAATTCGAGGCCCAATGCCGGTGGGTAAAACAAGTGGAGCCTGACGGATCGATTTGGGCAGGGTTTCGCATAGTGACAATAAGTGAACAAGACGTTCTTCGGCTCAGGGAATTCATTCGGGGGTTTACGTTTGGGATTGACAACTGACCCAACATTGCAAGTGCTGTCTGCTACACGACTTGCGTCTGGGGCAAGACAAGTTGCTCTGTTCGGTGTATTACTGTGCTGCTTTTTTTGCGATAGATTGTAAACTTAACGTTAGCATTGTCTGAGTCGTTTGGGGGCTAACCACGCGGCTCGCGAGAGCCGGCAGGTGATCACTCCATGTCCAGCGTGTGACGGACCGCGCGGAGAAGCTCCTTCATATTGTAGGGCTTGCGAACAAAACCCTTCGCGCCAGTCGCCAATGATTCCTTGGTCGAAACATCTGAGGAATGGCCACTTGCAATAAGTATCTTCTGCTTTGGATTGATCTTCAAAAGCTCCTCAAGACACTGCTTCCCCCCCATCTGGGGCATTATGAGATCCAGTATGACCAAAGATATTTCGTTTTGGCTTTGACGTACATCTCCAGAGCCTCTCGTCCGGTGCCGGCGGTAAGAACCTCGTAGCCTACTGCCGTTAGAATCTCTTTTCCCAAATCTCTTATGGCCTTCTCGTCGTCAACCAACAGAATGGTCTCGGTCCCGAATGACGGCATTTGCGGTGATGCTTCGGGGTCCCAGGCGATTTCCATTTCCGCGGCCGGAAAATAGATCTTGAAAACAGTCCCGGCACCGGGTTTGCTATGACACGAAATGTGACCATCATGGCTTTTCACTATGCCGAAAACCATAGACAGCCCCAGGCCCGTGCCTTCTCCTCGGTCCTTAGTGGTAAAGAACGGTTCAAAGACACGGTCAAGGATCTCTTTCTCCATCCCGTGCCCGGTATCGGATACGGTGAGTAGCACGTACTCACCCGGTTTGGTTTCCAGGTGCGTCCTACAATATTCTTCGTCCAGCCTCACGTTTTCCGTTTCAAAACTCAATTTGCCGCCTTCGGGCATGGCATGTGCGGCGTTCACCGCCAAGTTGAGAAGAATTTGCTCAATCTGAGTAGGATCTGCATTAATTGAGCGCAGGTTGTCTGCCAAGCGCAGCTCAATTTCTATCATTTTGGGAATTGTTCGACGCAATAGGTGCTCGACTTGGTTCAGTTCGTGGTTCAAGTCAATGGGTCTGGGCTTAGTCTCAACTTTCCTACTGAATGTGAGTATCCTATTAACCAGATCACGTCCCCGCGTTGCTGCGTCGTGTATTATCCGAGCCCGTTGGTAGTCCTTCTCCTGCTTTTCCTTGCCTATTGCAATCAAATCCGCGTAACCGAGCACAATCTGGAGGAGGTTGTTAAAGTCGTGCGCAAGGCCGCCCGCCAGCGTACCTATTGCCTCCATCTTTGCAGCCTGCAAGAGTCGTTCTTCCAGACGTTTGCGCTCCGTGACATCTCTGGCGGTTCCATGAACACCAATAGGTTTTCCATCCTTAGCGATCACTCGGCTGGTGACCTCCAGCCACAAAGGTGTACGGTCCTTGGAGCGCACCAGGACTTCATAAGGTGCTGTAGTCTCCGCTCCGTTTTGAATTTTCTTGCGGAGATTCTCTTCCACGACCGACAGGTAGTCAAGATCAACGATGTCCTTGAAGTTGAGCCTCAGCAATTCTTCTCGACTATACCCCAGCATCCTGGTCGCAGCCTCGTTCCCAGATGTATAGTTGCCGTTCAGATCAACGGTATATATGCAGTCGATGGCGTGATCGAAGAGATCTTTGTATCGGTTTTCACTTTCCTTGAGCGCCTCTTCGGCTCTCTTTCGATCGGTTATGTCTCTTGCAATGGCCTGAAATCCTGCGACCGTTTCATCTTCTGTCAACAGTTGGACATTCTGACCCAGCCATATTACTTCGGACCGTTTGGTAATCAGTGGAAATTCGTGATAGGTGAGGGGCAGTCGCTTCACTAGTTGTTTCGTGTAGAATCTTTCAACGGCTTTCCTATGGTCGGGAACAATCAGATCCAAATAATTCTTGCCAATGAGCTCTTCCGCAGAATATCCGGTTATTCTCAACCCAATCGGATTCACTAATCTAAGAAAGCCCCTACGGTCTGTTTGGTATATGATGTCCCCCGCGGTTTCGACTAGCCCCCGATATTTCTTTTCGTTCTCAGCCAGTCTAATTTCGGTCTTTTTCCGTTGAGCAATTTCCCCCTTCAATTCTTCGTTGTGTTTGTGTTTCAGAGCCAACTGTTTCTTCTGCGGGGTCAGATCTTCAACCAGCACCAGAACCAGCCTGCTTTCCATTATCCTGATCGACCGCAGAGTGATTCGACCCCATATCCTGCTTTCTCGGATCCCTATTATCCCCTCCCCAACCTTTGGTTTCCTGGTTGAGAAAACCTCTTCCGTGAGGGCCTGGACTTTTCGGGCAGCGGAAGAGTCGGGGAAAAGCCTAGAAAACGGTGTATCTAATATTTCTTTATATCCAGAGCTTATGCGTGCGCAAGCCTCATTGGCAACGATTATGTCATAGGTCTGGTCGATTAATAACGCGGGTATCGGGAGTGCTTGTGTCAATCTGCCAAATGTGGTTGCCCAAATGTTTTCCCTAATGTCAAAGCTACCTGAGGAGGTCAGGTCCTTGGTAAGCAGGTTGCTGAGGTCAAGCGTTTCCGTTGCCCCGTTGCCTTCTGGCAGAAGGCGTGGCGACTCGTCTTCTTCAGAAGAATCAGAGGTGAGAAAGTCATTGTCACCCACGATGCTGCTCCTCGGATACTTCTGTCCGTAAACGCTCGTTTAATCCAACTCTGCAACAGCCTTGCCGACCTCGACAAAAGCTTCTCTGACCTGGCTCCTTGTTATGCTAAGCCTCCGGGAAAGTTCCTGAGGCGTGGCCAGTCCAGCATTTATTATTTTCCTGAATGCATTTTGAAGCTGCCGCGGCCGGAGCCCGTATCTGATCATTAAGGCTTCATCGTCGACCCCAGAGCGAATATCGATGAGAAATTGCTTGGCGTTAATTTTGATCCTGTGCTTGGCTTTCTCTGCATTCTCCTTAGCAATAATGTCCAGTGCGGCAGCTTTGTAAAAGTAGAATTTCTTGCCAGGAAAGCCGTATTTCTTTTGCAGGATCTCATCGCTCTGACGAGCCCTGACATCGGCCACGAATTGGAGAGCTTTCATGTTTGCTTGAATGGTTTTCATTCTTTACTTGTGCTGCTGCATTTTACGTGTTGGCCGCCCGGGCAACAATCAGAAACCGGAAAGCCTTCCATATAGTGGTCAGATATTTCTTATTATATCAAATTGTTGCAAATTAATGCAACAGAAAGAAAGATCGTTTCCCCAAAGTTCCGGTCATTCGTGTAAAAGATGTGTTTAGAGGCTGCTTAAGAAGCGCGCGGGGCATCGTTTAAATAATACTGGACCTCTCGTAAATTGACATTTTGCCTCGTGGTACGCGACGTTTTCCCTCGGTTTCGATTCTTTATGAGCTGAAAGCCCGTTTTAGTGCACAGACTCCAATTTCTTCACCGACTTCATCCGCGGCTTGCTCCGATTGACTCACGTTCCAAAGGCGATCCTCCAAACTCCCCGCCTTGCATGACTTCCGATTTCCGTACAGCGCGCCACCAAGCTTACTATACGCGATTCTGACGCGTTTTCAGATCTTATCCAAGAAGAAAAAAAGGGCGGCCTTCAATACCATTGTCCTGGAGCGTAGTTACTCCTCCTGGCGTCTTCCCTATTTTTTTTCCATACTTGAGGGTCCAAGGGGTCTCTCCGGAAGGCAGACCTGATCAAATTCGAAAAGAACCGCACAGATCTTTCATCTGGGCACAATGGTCCCTGTCCTGAACTACAGATTTATGGTCTTAAGCAAGCTCAAGTGCCGGGGAACCCCGAGTTGGGCCACTGAATTCGGCAACTTCGGCAGACTGACCACCGGTGGAAAGGTACTACCGCATTTTTCATTGAGATACGGCCGGCAGTCAAGCCAGCCAAATTAACTCGAACATCAAGGGGCAAGCATTGAAACCAAAATCCGTTTACCGCATCTTTTTTGGAAAAGGGCCCATGAAGTTCGAGACACGAGGGCGGTACTCGGGACTTACGCGAAAGAGAAGAAAGGTAGGCATAAGCCAATGAAAACACAGATCGTTTTATACATGTTGTCGGTAACGGTGGTCATAGGAATTGGATTATTGGCAGCGCACCTTACATACGCTGCGGGGCGCCCAACCAGCCAGTTATCTCCGGTCTCCAATTCAACCCATCCGGCCGCTGATACTCTCATGATCGCCCGACGGCTGGTCGGATCGGCAGGTTCTGCCAATTGGAGAGGTTCAGCGACGTCAGGCGGTTCTATAACCTCAGAAAATAGATCCAACACGCAACCTTTTGGAAGGCCGTGCGGCGGGCCGGGTCAACTACCGTGCCAAAACGTGCCTACCAATCCAGGTTATCACTGTGTTACGAAAGCGAACCATATTACTTGCGTGCCTTTAAGGCCAAATTAAGGGGGATGGAAGCCTTTCCAGGAATGGAACGTGAATCGACATTACTTGCAGGACAACATTGTGAAGATGCGGAGCTTCGCGGCACCGCGTGGTTGCTGGCATGGTGTCGACGAGCAGCATCCCGCAGTGGTGTAAGGCCACGCGTGATCTTAGGGAACGGTTGATTCCACGGGTCCGACACGGCGCAACCTATGCAATTTACCTCAGAGCCTTTTCTATGGCTATCCGTATAAACGAGGCATTCAGTGCGCTTGAGGGCTCACTTTGCCAGGAATAGAATACCTTCAAACTCATCGAAGCCTTCATCTTAGATATGCGTTTGAGGGAACAGATGTTCCTGGAAGATTCTTGTTTTGGGCCGTACCTAAGAGCCTGTCGCACAACCTCAATCGTCGGCGCCATCGTGCTACGCGGAGGTTCCACTCATTGTTCCGTTACCTCGCCCCGGCTCCTAGGGGTCTGACATGCTAAGTCGTTTCCGTGGCAGCCTTTGAGAGATCCCGATACAATAGTCGCTATCGTGCCACGAATTCGGGAAAGTCCCGCGGGACGCGGGATTACGCAACAGCCTCCTAGGTTCACATAATGTAGTCTGCAAGGTTTTTGCTCACCAGCATACCCGTCATGCCCTCAATAGTCAGTTGAAGACGTAGCGCGTGATCTGCTCATTTGATTCATATGGCCAAGGCCAGCTGCATCAATCCTTCAGGGATTGACCCGATCAAAAGAAAGGAGGCGTGAGGAAAATTGGCGACCAGGGTCATCTTTCCTCAAACTTGAAACGGAGGAACAGAAGGACCAGTATTGTGATGGGAACACCGATATCGCCAATCCAAAGCACTAGCCCCGCATTATAGACCGCCATATTGCCTTCTTGAATGATCTGTCTGACATGACCGAAGGCGCATCCTAAAAGGAAGACTGCGCTTCCTATACCTGTTGCCGTCCAAAAGTGCTGTTTTAACCAAATACAAAGCACGCCGCAAACTCCCCAGCTCAGATCGGCTACTGCGACCTCAAACTGAAATGGACTACCTAGCTGCCAACCTATTTTGCGGGCGATTTCATCTGCCATGAACGTGTGTCCGTACCAAGCCAAGATCCCTCCCACACCAATGTTTACAGCGAGCAAATAGAGGAGAAGGATCTCCACTACTTTGCTTTTGGTGCAGGGCTGCCTGCTGAGCGTCAGATGCAGCGCAAATCCTATGAGGGTAGCCGCCAGAAAAATGACCGAGAGCATGATCGACTCCTTCGCTGTGCTTAACTCAGGCCCGCGCTCAGTAATAATCAATATCATATCCCGTCAGAACCATAAGAACAAAGACATGGGTTAGAGCAGAATTTTGGAGGGATGGATTTGATCAAAAGAACTACGTCCTACCATGAGCTTGTCCAGGAAGAGCCCATATCAACAATCAGGCGGAGTAATCGGATTGATTTTTCCTTCCGCTTTCTTCTTTATCCTTTCTTCTTTCCCCTTCTTATATTTGAGGGTTTAAAGGGTAAGTCCTTGAGGGATTGGCCTGATCAAGGACAGAAGGCACGCGCATGAAGACTTTCATATTCGAGGCATCACTTACGCTCCTTTGGTGTCGAAACTTGGCTTTGACGACTCAATGTCTCTGGGTTACACTGAGTTGTAACGGGCACTTTCTTGCGCACGAGCGGATTTCATATCTAGTATGACCTCTTAGGAGGCCTCATGATCGATAACAGGAAGACAAGGGAGCAGCTTGTTGCGGAGTTAGAAAGCCTGCGCAAACAAGTCCTGGAGCTGAAAGCGCGGCTAGGACCACAACAAGAGTGTAATGAATCCCCCGCGCACCTTGGCCTAGTGGCGGAAATGCCTGAGTTCAGCTGGTGTACCGAGGATGCTTACACGGCAGTGTTGGATGACGTGCCGGGGCATAAGGAAATGCCGAAGTTTCTGCGTCCGGAACTCGGCACGAGCAAAGGTCTCTCAGGAGGAGAGCTACCTCTAAAGGAGGTTACCGAGACAGGAAGCTTTGACCTGAGGTGGATTGCAAATGCTTCATTCGGAAAGCTCCTCCAAGCCATCCCCATGCCGGTCTTAATGACAGACCCCTCAGGCACTGTGCAATTCGCCAACAATGTCTTCCTAAGCACTGTAAGGGATACCTCTACCATTGTTGGCAGTTGTCTGTTCTCTCTATTCCCCGACCGTGATGAAGCAGAGCGGGCCAAGGCGGTACTGGAAAAGGTCTTTAGTGAGCGAAAGTCACCAACCTTACGAAGGCACCTTAAATGTTGGGAATGCTGAACTGTGGGTCCGCATTCATTTCAGATGTGTCAGGTTAGGGGCTGAAAGATCAGCGCTTGTAGTTATTGAGGATCTAACTTTGCAGAGAAGGGAAATCACTCTGAATGAAAAGTACAAAAAGCTGGTTCGGATTTTTCCCTTGGGGATAGCCGAGTTCACCCTGTCGAAGCCTCTCTTTCCCGATCTTCCGCTCGAAGAGAGACTCGCTCTGCTCCTTAGCGCCGAGCTTACTGATGGTAATGATGAATTCGCTCGTGCCAATGGATACGAAGATCTAGTGGAACTCAGGGGATTAAACCTCGGAAAAGTTCTCCCAAGCGGAGAAAAAGACCTTGCGTTTTACCGCAATTGGCTTCACAGCATTTTGTCAACGGGCCAGTGGGAAACCGTAGAGAGAGGTTTGGGAGGCGAACCGAAGTACTTTGAAAACACACTGGTGGGAAATGTTCGCGATGGATCAATCTGTCAGTTTTGGGTAATGAAAAGGGACATTACGGAGCTCAAAAGGTCTCAGAAGGCGTTGGTCAACAAGCTCAAGACCATTGATGAGTTATACGCTCACATTGTCCAGAGTGGCAAAACGAAGGCCATAGCGGAACACACCGCCAACGTGGCCCACGAACTTCGGCAACCACTGGCTATCATAGGCGGGTTTGTTCGAAGAATGGCGTCGAAGACTCCAACAGAGGGCGGGGTCGACGTGGAGTCCCGCGAGGATTATTCTGAAATCATCATTCGGGAGGTCGAAAGACTGGAAAAGATCCTTAACAAGCTCATAGATTTCAGCAGGCATGAGAGTATAAGGCTCGAGTATATCAACCCTAATGATCTGATCCAGTATGTCATCCATGTTCACGAAGGAAGGCTAAGAGAGAAGAAACATACATCTTGAGCTTAATCTGGGGGAGGAGATTGCCGAAGTCCCTGTCGATCCGGACCGCTTTCAACAGGTGATCAGAAACCTGCTAGCCAATGCGATCGAGGCATCTCCTTCGGACGGGACTGTATGCATAGAGACCGGGGTAACTATCCCCAGTGAGAAAGCACATCACACCGGCGGGCTCGAATCAGCGATGTACTTCGAGATGAAAGTCATGAACCTTGGTTCGGTTATCCTCCCAGAAGACTTGGAAAAAGTTTTTGATCCTTTCTTCACTAAAAAGATAAATGGTACGGGTTTAGGCCTCACCTTAGCCAAGAAGATCGTCGAGGAGCACAAAGGGTCAATCTCGGTAAGGTCTGACCACAAAGACGGGACGAGCTTCACTGTGTGGCTGCCGGCGGAGCTACACGGGGCTGAAACTTAATGCCGGATCACCTATGACGCAAGACATGTCGCAAAACCTAAATTAGAAACTGGAAACAATGGCTAATAAGCAGTCTCACGGTAATTACCGCGATCAACGGTGAAAAAGCCCTGGAGGTTTACGGCCGAGAGATACACCGTATTGCCCTGGTGATTTTCGACCTCATCATGCACACCATGAGCGGCAAAGATTGCCTGACGAGAATCCTCAAGATCGATCCCCAGGCAAAAAACCTCATTGTCAGAAGACTCACCGCGGACGCCTCGACAAAAGAAAGCGTTGTGGGTGCAAATGGATTTATTGCTAAGCCATTCAGATTCACGGAACTGCTGAAGTGGGTTCGTCAGACTCTAGATGAAGGCTGGAAGGCGTCGGAAAAGAGAAAACCTAGGCCGGCACTTCAATTTTACGCCCTCTGCCACTTTTCGACGGCAGGTGCTGGATAATCTTATCAGCCGCTACGCCATTTGGCGCACCGGCACCTCGACAGGCAAAAGTGAGAAATCGTAGACGCCTACTTCAACTTGGCGGTATGGAGAGCTTTTTGTAGGCGAGTACCTAGAAAAACCCGGTGCAGATACCAATTAATAGTTATGCTAGATATCTTCATAGCTGATAGCCTTCGCTCCGTGATGCTCCTAATCCTCCCGCCCTTGGTGCTCTGACAATCTCTCCCTCTCAAAAAGTTATTACTGACCAATAAGAGTATTCCTTGGATGAGATGCTTAGGGTGCCTTTTTGAAAGAATTCACTCTGTTTGACCTTGACGTGCTCCCACCATCAATATTCCAGTAGCGGAGCCGATTTGCAGTCCTGCCACCGAATCGAATCAGACACATCAACCGAAAGAGACTCGAAGCACCGCTACAAAGGTTCCCCAATGACTAGCGTTCTCGCGCAACCAGAACCCCGTAGACGTGCAGGCTGGACTTTCGAATACTCGATTATGCCCGAAAGTAGAAAATCGCGTAAAATTGTTCTCAGGTGCCTTATAAGCCGTCTCTGATTTGCTTTTGGATTAAGATCATGCTTGACACTTGAGCATATGGCGAGATACGCTTTAAAATAAGGGTAAGTCCCCTGTTGAGGCAACGGGTGGCAATTTTGCCTCCGAGGAATTTAATGTCCCCTTCGGGGAATGGGAGAAAATCCCTCGCCTTTAGGCGAAGACTTCAGTAGGCTTGCGGTATTATGAAGCAGTACCGTAAGACCTCTCACGCTGTTTATGACATCAAATTCCATGTGGTGTGGATCACGAAATACCGCAAGCCAATTCTTTACGGTGAAGTAGCGATTCGCTTGCGGGACCTGATCAGGGAGATTTGCAAATCGATGGACGTGGAAATCATCAAAGGCCATGTCTCGAAAGACCACTTGCATGTCCTCGTGTCGGTACCTCCGCATTTGTCCGTGTCTAAGCTCGTTCAACATCTCAAGGGAAAGTCATCCCGAAAATTGCTGAGCGAGTACAAGAGGTTGGCAAAGCAATTCTGGGGAAGACATCTTTGGGCTCGCGGATATTTCGTGGCTAGCAGTGGCAATGTCACAGATGACGTCATCGCACAATACATTGAAATGCAAGAGAAAATGGAGCGGGATCGTGACGATGACTTCTCTATAAGCGACCAATCTTGAAGTCGACTTACAGTCGACACGCTGAAGCCACCGCCTTCAGGCGGTTGGAGCCTTCACTTGAGGGCAACGCGGCGACCTTTTCGTGGTCCGAGCAACCATCCGATGACTGGTTTCCAGGCCAAACAGCCCTGAAACGACAAGACCGGGGCATAATTCCAGACTAAAGAGGAGGTGAAGTCTGATGGGTCGGCATAATCTCCGGGAAGCGGACAGGGTGGAGATCACGGTCTTGGTCGACAATTACACCGATCTCCTTCTGATTCAAAGCACGGATGTGGTCAAGAGAGCGGCGATTAAGCCACCAGACGCTCTGCTGGCGGAGCACGGGTTCTCTTGTCTGATCAACGTTTACGCCGGTGCCGAAAGACATACGGTTCTCTTAGATGCAGGCGTAACAACAAAGTCTCTCTTGCACAATGCGGACGTCCTTAATATGAAATTGGATGAAGTTGAGTCCGTAGTTTTGAGCCATGGTCATTTCGATCATTTTGGAGGGCTGCTAGCGTTCCTGGAAAAGGCAGGGAAAAGGACGGTGCTCGACCTCCACCCTGACGCCTTTCTACAACGTCGTCTGAATATTGCGCCCCTTGGAATCCAAGTCGACTTGCCAGTGCTATCCGAGGGGAGCTTGAACAGAGCTGGCGCGCTGGTTCAGAAGCATGAAGGGGCATATATGCTGGCCTCGGAGTTGATGCTGATCACTGGGGAGGTGGAAAGGAGGACGGAGTTCGAGAAAGGCTTTCCCTGGGCGGAAGCTAAGATTGGTGAGGAATGGATCCAAGATCCTTTTCGTGATGACCAGGGATTGGGTCTCAAGGTGAAGGGTAAGGGATTGATCGTAATTGGCGGATGTTCCCACGCGGGGATCATCAATACGGTCAGGCACATCCAGAAGCAAACGGGGACGGAGAAGGTGCACGCCGTTCTCGGCGGATTCCATTTAACGGGTCCCATCTTCGAATCAGTCATTGGACCAACCATTGAAGAAATGAAAAAGATCGGTCCAGACTTCGTTGTGCCCACCCACTGCACCGGGTGGAAGGCGATCAACCAATTTGCAAGCGAAATGCCCGGGCAGTTCATTCTCAATACGGTAGGAACCACTTATATGTTCTAACAGTTCCGGAAATCTCCGATTCCAAGGACACCATATTTATTTTTCATGAGCTTGTTTTTTGCCTTCGGAAGTGACGAACCCCTACAGCCTTGCAGGTGGAATTGACAAAATGGTTGCGGCATCATTTGACTGTGAGAGTAGTTGCGAATGCGGGGTCGGCACGAATATTCCTAAGGAATGCCCAAGAGCTGAAATCCTTGCTTGCCATAACAAAGAAGGGTTCCTGGTCCGCCAATTATGCGAGTTTGAAAAATGACACCACGTGGTATCACATGGTTACGGCTATTGTTTCACACCCCAAGTCCGTTTTCGATGTACTGGCTTACAAGAACTCTCCAACTCCACCTATCTATTGTGGCACCGCCCACCTGCCTGGTCACCGTCCAACACCGCCCACTCCCCGAGACTTCATCGCCCTCGTCCATAAGCTCACGGGCGCGGCACTTTTGCCTAAACCCTAGCCTGGAGCGGCTGCACGTGCGTTTCGGTGTCCTAGTTTGTCGGATTCATGAGGGAGGCGGGGCCGTCCTCGAAGCTTGTTATATTGTTACGCGGGCCTGGCCGCAGTAATTGTTCCCATGATTTTCCCGCCGTCGCTAGGCGGTGCTATGGTATGCCAAATGGCGCAGCGAGTAATTAGCGTCATTCCGGCCCGGCAAAACCGACTGCCTCTTACTTTGTGGATCGAGCAGTAACTCCCACGGCTTGTTCATATTCCGCAGCTTGAATTGTTTTACCGTAAGATCTGATTTCAACCACTTCAAGGCCTTCTCCAGAACCGGATCGGTTTTCGGATCGACTCTGTCACGCAGAAATCGCCTCCGATCAATTTTGTCCTTGTTTTCAGGCTTTGCCTCTTCGTCGGCCGCACGTTGCCGCTGCTTTTTCACTTCCTCTTTCATATTCACATCCGGGGCAATGCCGGTCTTCTGAATGTGGCGCCCCTTGGGCGTATAATAGTACGCCGTTGTCAGCCTTAACCCTGCTTCGTTTTCTAGAGGAATAACTGTTTGAACCGAGGCCTTTCCAAAGGAATTGGTCCCGAAAATGACCGCTCGGTCGTGATCCTGCAAAGCTCCTGCCACAATCTCCGAGGCGCTGGCGCTCCCCTTATTTATCAGTACCGCAATCTTGAACTTATAGTGATCACCGGCGCTGGTAGACTTGAATTCCATTTGCTCGTCCTTGGCTCGGCCATCGGTATAAACGATCAACGCACCATCTTCCAAAAAGAGGCTCGCAACCTTCCAGGCCTGGTCAAGAAGACCCCCGGGATCGTTTCGCAAATCAAGTACCATTCCCCTAATGTCTTCATCTCCACCCATCTTCTTAATTGCGTTCGCAAGATCCGTATCAGTGCTCTCCTGGAAGCTGGTAATCTTCACATAGGGATAGCCCTTCTCAAGAGTTCGGGTCTTTACGGAATGGACATGGATGATGGCCCGTTCAAGCCTGTAATCCTTGAGCTCCTTGGACCCCTTCCGCATGATCGTTAGAGTCACCTTGGTTCCAGGGCGTCCTCTCATCTGGCTTACTGCTTTGAGCAAGGTAACATTCTTAGTTGTCTCACCATCGATCTTCAGGATCTTATCTCCTGGTTTCAGGCCTGCCTTATACGCAGGAGTGTCTTCGATTGGCGAGACAATTGTCATTATCCCGCCTTCAAGGGTAATCTCGATCCCGAGCCCACCAAATTCTCCTTTGGTCTCAACTTGGAGTTCCTTAAACATGTCCTTGTTCAAATATTCGGAATATGGGTCCAGAGACTGAAGCATCCCGTTAAGGGCACCCTGAACCAGTTCTTTATCCGAAACGTCTTTGACATAGTTCTTATGAATGATGCCCATTACCTGTCGGAAGAGCCTGAGCTCTTTGTAATCCGGAGACTTGATAGTACTCTTTCCCCAGACGGTTCGGGCCGGTGAGAAAGCCGCTGCCATGATAGTCAATATGAGAAGCGTTAATTTAATCTTTTTCGCTACCATTACGTGAAATCCTTCCCCCCCCGGCGGTTGCTTAGGTTTTCAAGAAGAGTCTCCATTCCGGAAGAGTTGAGCCCAATCATACGCCACAGGGCCTGACAAATGAAGATGTCCACTCAGGACTGCTCAGGACTGCTCAGGAACGGTATGCCCTGGTGGTCCTCCCAAGTTCTTGCCATTTGAAGAAGCGATCGCTGAATTGGAAGAAGATGCCGGTCAGGCCAGAGCAGGATTGTGGTCTGAACCTCATCCGATTTCTCAATGGGAATTAAATGATGGTCAACTCCCAGCGTGGCTGGGGCTTCAGAAAACTTTTCGTACTTGGCGGGGCCAGGACTTAGCCTAACCTTTGATGAGATGGTTAATTTCGTGAATCCACGTTGATGGACTGCGATCTTTGGACTGAGCAGCCCGTAACGAGTTCGCTCGCGGAAGATCGGCTTCACCTAAAGAGCAACCGTTGAAGCAGTCGGGTCCTGTGCTTTTCCCATAGGCAGGGAGTGGTGAATAGATCAAGCTTTCTTGATGAGTCCCACCACGAATAACAGCACCACCGCCCCAATCGTAGCAGAAATCAACGATCCAATCAGCCCGTGCACGTAGAATCCAAAGAATCTGAACAGATACCCGCCGATGTATGCACCTATGATCCCTACAATGAGGTTAATTATTAGACCGGCCCCTCTTCCTTTCATGATTTTCTCGGCCAGCCAACCGGCTATAAGTCCTATTATCAAGAATCCGATCAAATGCATTTGAAGCCTCCTTGTCTAACACGGGGCGGTTACAGCCAATTTTGTACTCAGATTTACGCGATGCAATCAGTTCTTCCGCGATTAATTCCTTAATCTTTACGAAAAAGTTGGCGCTGAAGAGTCAGACGTTTTGATTTCTTAGGAGTCTTTCCCCCTATTCTTTTTTGGCACCTATGCGTTATTCAGGCTGTCCTTAATGCTCTGCCCCGCTTTGAAAAACGGTAGCCCCTTTGCCTCCACAACCGTTGTTTCTCCCGTCTTGGGGCTTCGGCCGGTATATCCTTGGTATTGACGGACGGTAAATGAGCCGAAACCCCGTATCTCGATACGATCTCCAGCCGCAAGGGATCTGGCCATGGTGTCGAACACCTTGTCCACTATCTCCTCGGCCTTCCGGATCGGAAGATCCATTTCTCTGCTCAAGGCTTTTGTGAGATCTGATTTGTTCATACGCAGTTGAGTCCTTTACCTATTTACTTCTTCTTGCCGGACTTCGTTTCCGCACCCTTCACCGCTACCTTGAGAGCCTTTGCTGGCCGGAATCTGGGCGATTGCATGGCAGGTATTTTCATCTTGCCCAGGGTTCGAGGATTTACGCCATTCCTTTCCTTCATCTCTAAAACCTTGAACGTCCCAAGCCCTGCGATCCTGATCTCACCATGCTTTTTCAGAGACTCATGGATGATTCTTGTGAGAGACTTTACCACCGCTGTAGCCTCTTTTTTAGAAAGATTGGCATTGTTGGCAACACTGGAGACCACTTCAGGCGTGTTCATAACCATATCCCCTTGATAAGTAGTGGAATTCAAAGCCTTTCAGACTTTTTGGGATCGTTTCCGCTGCGGCCGCACCGGGAGAAATTATCAGGAAAATACGAGGCACTCTCTATGAATAGGGCGAGAGGGTCGCTGGAATGTCTCCATTTGCGGCAGAATCAGGCCCAGATAGTGATTGCTTGAGCATCCATACCCCGACATACAGCCTCATGGAAATGGAATCGTGAGAAGAGCGGCAGTACTCATCAAACCTCTCTTGTTGCTCGGGATGAAACTCCAGTGATTCGTATGAGGCCTGCATCCAGCCATAAAACGACTCTAAATCATGAGGATCAAGACTTTCTCCCTCATAAATGAGCCGCATTATCTGCGATCCGGTTTGTTTGGAAATGCTCATGGAATCCCCCCAGATACGAATAGGGCAGTATCTATATCAAAGGAATTGTAAGGATGTCCACCAAAATTTGGTCGGGTGATGGGCTCGTCCTGAGGAGGCTGGTATTCAACCTATGGAACTGCCGATTAAGCCTCGCCCAGAAGGAAAAGGGGGAGCTGGCTAGGGCATTTCTACAAGCTTGTCACCGTGCGTGGCCGCTCCCGCCTGCATCTTCCCCTCTTCTCTATATTTGAGGGCCAGTGGGAAAATTTTTGAGGGATATCCTTTATTACTCTGATCAAAGAAGAAGAGGAGGTGTCTTGCCGGCGTCCTTACGCCTTGGAAATCCAGTAACCTCTAACTGATGACCGCATATACTCTTGGTAAATCAAACCCGGCAGGACCATGCTTTAAGGATGGGATCGCCGTCGTGTAAGTCCTTGATTTCGTAGATGGCCGTTGACAGCATCAAGAAATACGAAAACGTCATTTCTGAAGGCTAGGATTGAAAGAACGGTTCTCATGTGCGCTCCGAAATGGCCTGATTAACGGCTCGGACGCCTGAAAAGAAAGCCGCAAATATAATAGATGCGGCGTAATGAGCCCGGCGGGCAATCACGGGGAACGTAAGTAATGGAGGAAATTCCTCAAGGTGAGCCAATCAAGCTGTTCCAGCTTGGTGACTCCTTTTGCATTGAGTATTCGTTGCAAATGCTCAGGTGGAACTCCTTTGATGAGCATGAGAATTTCGATCTCGGCGAATTCGATGCCCGAGATTCTTTCCCCAGGTGTCCGATGGTGAATCGACATGCGCAGCCCCCTCAGTCTTCTGATCGTTCAGAAGCTTTCGATTGAAAGGAAAGCGGGAGCCGACCGAAGAAGTTCCACAGCACATAGTCCAGCATCTGAGACACCGACAGGCGCAGCTCACGGCGCTTCACGTGAAAGAGCTTTGCAAGCTCACAATCACAGGTGCCTGCAAGCTTCTCCCAACGCCGGTCTGTTACTCGTTTAGGCTGGGGTGGGATCTCATGTTGGAGTCCTAACGGAGCACGTTCGAGGCTGCCCAACACTTCTCTGACCGCTGATTCGAGGAGCTGCTCTTGTATCAGGAGCGAGATGACGGCGCGGGCCAGGTCATAAATGTCAATTGCAGAAGGTTCAGAATGTTTCCCCGGTTCAGAAGGTTTTGAACGTTTTCCAAAGCTTGCTGCTTCGTAGTTTTTCATCCTTTTGCGGAGATAGTTGTCCGAGTAAGCATTACCTTTCCCGTCTCGATAGCCTTCCGCCGCGAGGATCGGGGCTATCTTCTTCCATTGGTTGCCATACTCTGAGACCAGCTCGGTGAGCCGGGTCATCAGGTCTTTGTCCGGTATAGGCATAATTGTCGTGTACCTCCTTTATTCGTGTGCAGTTCGGCCACAAGCTTTCAGTGCTGAACGTTCAAAACGTTCCGAATGACTGACTGGTCCTGGTTCCGAACATTGCGAATGTTTTGAAAGTGGAAATGTCGATGAGGGATTCGATGCGGCTTGGTTGAAGGGCTCTAGGCGAGCGCCGAGGCACCTGGAAGATCCTCCCAGAGTATGCCGGTACGCTCTTCCAACAGCTCCAGTGACCAGTTCTTACGAAGAAAGGGAATCACATTCGTTTGTTTCGGAGTTTGAGGGGGCTGGTTGAGGGACCGCCACACTGACTCGGCTCCCTGGATATGCGTTCCTTCCACGAGAGCTTTGGCCAGCAGCAGCGTCATGTCCTCTCCGGCGCACATGGACGCAAGACCATCATCGGTGAGTTTGCCCTCAATGGCCAATGAAGCTGAAAGCTTCTTGCCGACCAGTTCAATGGCCCGTTCCTGCATGGTCCCTGCGTAGTGCAGGTAATGAATCCGAACAGGTTTGTCCTGTCCGATACGCCATGATCTGCGGGACGCCTGTCTCAGTGTGAAAACGGAATAGCCGGTCTGATAGAAGATGATGGTGGGAAAATCGAGCAGATCGAGTCCTGTCTGGACGAGCATAGGATTGCCGATCACCACCTGCACATCTTCTTTGACCTTCTGTTGCAGCCATTCCTCACGATGCTCCGGCTTCACCGATGACCTCAGTATCTCGGCACAGACTCCCTGGCTGCGAAGAATCTCTCGTAACCGCCCTGTCACGTCCTTTGTGTTGGTGAAGGTGCAGTACACGAAACACTTTCTTCCCTGGGAGATCTCTCCTTGAATGATATTCAGGAGCTGGTTCTCTTTGGGGTAGATGCGATCCAGAGGCAGCGAGGCAGGCTCTGCAATCACGTTTCCATTGGCAGGATCGACAACAGGCTCATTGTGAAAAGGCCTGTCCGGATAACAGAGCAGCGTGTTGAGATAGGCGCCGAGGAGGCGTCGAGATCCTCTGGCAAGGAGTTGCTTCATCTCAGAGCCTATCCTGTGCTCCAGGTCGTTGTATGCCGCTGCCAGGTCTTCCTCCATGTCAATCGGAACAACTTCTTCCCTCAGTTCCGGCAGATCCAGAGCTATGTCCTGCAAATGGAGGAATACCGTGGAGCCCATCAGGTGATTCGAGAAGATGGCCGGGCTCACTCCGGGCTTCTCCCGAGTGACCGTGGTACCCGTTTTCCCTTTGGAGCAGATGTTGTCGTCGCCGGGATAGTACTTTGTGATCTTTTCCAGCACACCGTACCGGTTTACGAAGTTCATCCGATTGCCGTAGGCGAAGCCTTCCTTGACCATAGCTTGGGGATTCATCCGGTACTGGAGATGGAACATGTGGCTCGCATAGCCGCCCAGTAGAGTTCCCGTCAATGCAATGGTCTTCTTGCAGGCACTTGCCAGGATACCGAACGCATTACCTTGAGCGGTACTGCCCCCTTTCATCTCATGGACTTCATCGCAGATAAAGAAGTCAAAATACCCGTTCAGATAACGCTTCACGTAGTCAGCAACGGAGAATCTACGGAATCGGCTATTGTCCGCTTGCCACAGCGCCGCGCCGCATACGCCACAGCGATGCTTCCTATGCCGTAACGTCTCAGCGCTCACCTCCACGCCGTCTCGATCTACGACAGTTGAGCCGCAGTCCGGGCATACAGGAACCCCGCGGCGGAGATTGAAAGCGGGCCGCCACGCATAGGACAGCTTCGCCCGCTCCTTGCTCACCACGTAGTACCTGCAGGCTCTTCTGTGGTTCAGCCGGATCTATCGCGAGCACATCGGACAGACTCGTGACAATGCGTGCCTCTGCACCCGGCACGGTTTCTATCACCTCTCGCGCCCACTTACGGGTAAGATGACCAGGGCACATGACCAAAACTCGCGGAGGATGACCGTTTTCCATGATGTAGGGGACCGCAGCTCCGATGAGCGTCTTGCCCACACCCATCTCGCCGATACACATTACGTGATTGTGCGTGCGTAAGGTCTCGACGGCCCCCTGGATTGCATCGGCCTGAGCTTGAAAGGGCTTTCGCTTGAGCTGATGCACGCGTGGGTGCCATGTGTCCCCAGGTTTGAAAAGCGGCTCGGCTTCGGTCTGTATCTTTTGAGCCAGAGCCTCGCCAAACTGATGCAAATATCCGTTTACGTCGTTAATTGATTCCAGCATACGCTCCTCCTTTGCTATCGAGACGGATTCGTCCCGTCCGTACTCCTTCCGAGACAATTTCATCTACGGTTGGCTCACTTACCGAGACCTCAACCGCTTTCAGAGTTCCTTCCATCTGCCGCATAAGATCCTGACCGATCAATTGTTCGCAGATCCATGCGCTCCACTCGGGAACAAGCGGGGAAGCCAAATGAGCCAGGACTTGAGAATACACAACCCTGGACACGTCATCGGATTGAGGAATGATGAGCAGCCGCGATTCCGAATCCTCATTCCCAAAGAATCGAGTATCCGCTACCAATTGGTGAACAGCTCCACCGGGAAGCTTCGTGGACAATACACGAAAATGGGATGCAGGATGTCCATTGACCGGGATCTCCGTATCCGGCTCGCGCAGAATGCTCACTGTCCTGCAACCGATAATCGCAGAGGATATGGCTTTGACCGCCTGCTCGGTACCGGCCAGGGAAACAAAAACCAATGAGGCATTCTCAGGATCGTAGGCGTACAGGTCTGTGTAGGTCGATACGCTGATGCCTCTCCAGTACTCGTCATAAACGACCTGATGCAACATAATGCCCCCTTTCAGGTCAGCTCACGTATTTCACCGTTACCGTCGAGAACCTTGATAGAGACAACGTACCGATCCAGCTCTCGCTGCTCCAGCACGTCTCCTTTGTATTCCTCGACCTTGGAGACGACCTTTGTTACCTTGCCTTTCACCACATGGCGGTCAGGGCCTTTACCCACCACGCCATCGAGCTTCCCCGCTGCCAACAGCAGCCCCAAGTGTCCGGAGTGCAAAGGCAGAGGCGGGCGGGGCACCTGTAGATCGTTCCTCATAGTCATTGCATGGAGCCTGCGCCACAAAGGGGACTTGGCCATCTGTTTCTCCAATTCTTCAGGGTCGATCACAGTGGAGCGGAACAGCTTCAAGGGCGGAGATGGCGGAACCGAGTACCGTGCCGTAGCAGTCTCCGGCAATGGCTCCAGCTCTCGATTCGGAATGTTCTGAAGCTTCAGAGCCAATCCCTCATCCAGGGAGTTTTCTCCTTTGCGCACCCCAAACACCACCACTTGCTTGAAATCATCGTATTCGGGATCGGAAAAGCGGAAGACCTGAATTTTCTCAAAGCGAGATGCCAATAGCCGTGAAATGCCTCTATTCAGGCGAGCCTGAGGAATGATGTACACAAGCACACCGCCGGGAATGAGGTACGGGACGGTCATTCGGAGAAACGCCTTCTCCTGTCGCTCGGTCTTTGTCTCCGCATCTTCTTCACGGATCGCCTCGTCATAAGGCGGATTAAGAAAAAGGAGCGAACAGGACTGGTGGGCTATGCGTGTTTCTTCGATGCCACACTTCAGAACGTTCTGAATACGGCTCTCAGCCTCGTCGGCCCGGTACTGATCGAGTTCCACGCCATACGTGAAAGCCTGCGTGCCGCTCACCAGTTGTGCCAGAGCGAGGCCCTCGCCGCAGCATGGGTCCAGTGCCGTGAACGGCGCAGGGGGAAATAGAAGGAAATTCTTGGCCTGTTCCACGACTCTCGAAGGAGTCGGGTAATAACCCATCTTCATCCGGCCTGCTAATCGCATGGACAACCTCCAAATGAAAAAGCCCGACCGATCCGAAGACCAGCCGGGCTCTCGGTATTGTTGTGTTCATGTTAATCGAGATGCAGCTTGATAGCGTCACCTTCAGCCCTAACAGCGATTTCGCCGTCATCGAACTCTACCTCCCCGCTGTCAAAGGTGAGGCTCAGTGGGGATCGACGCTGCAATCGAACATTCTTGCCGCTGATGGAAAAAGTCAGGCCATCCCGTGATACGGATACGCTGCCACGATCCAGTTCCACAGCGACCTTCCGCTGCACAGGTGGCTCCATTCGCGGTTGAATGTGTACAGGTTTGGCTTTGGCTGCCATTTCAACCTCCTACCATTCCTTGCAAGGACCGGCAAACGGGCATTGCCCGCAGTGCCAATCCTCTTTGGGAAAGAAGACTTCCTTCTTGATACCTTGCCAAACGCCCTTCACGAGCTTCAGGAAACGTTCCCGATCCGCGTCGTTGCGGGTGGTCTCATATCGTATCAGCTCCGGATTTTGAGTCTTCAGGAGCACGTCGAGGCGAAAGCGAGTCTCCCCGTTGAAGCCAAGGACTCTGGCCCCCAACGAATAGCATGTAAGCTGCACGTTGGAGTGGACGGTATTATCTGAATACGGTTTAGAGGCTGTTTTCAGATCAACTATACTGACCGTTCCGTCCGGCGATAGCTCCACCGCATCTATCCAACCGACCAACGGAGGCATACGCTTACCAAGATCCACTTCAAAGGGCTCCTCGATTCCTATGATCTGAGCAGTAGGATCGAATGACTCGTGAAACACCTCCAGCATCCCCTTTGCCTTTGCCGAGAGAGTTTCCTCGGAATCACCGTTGAAGAAGCGTATCGGTCGCTCCTTGGAGTGGCTCTCCCACGCCTGCCGGTAAATGTCATGAACTTGACTGGAGGATAGAGGGTCTCCCTCAAGACGGCTCTGATAGAAAGCCCCTACTGCCTCATGGATGCATGAGCCGAAAGCCAGTGCAGAGCTGACAAAAGGCGGCTCTATCTTGTCGATGTAGTGGAATTTGTATTTCAAAGGGCACGTGAGATACGTGTTGATCTGTGAATAGGACAAATGGGGTTTTTCTATAATCTTGTGCATGTTCTCCTCCTTCCCCTTCTGTGAACACCGGGAAAGTACAAGTCACATCTCCCGGTGAAGTTGAAAATCCTTCTTAAGCCTTGCCGAAGCAGCCGTTGAGCCGCAACCAGGTCAGACAAAAGTCTAGCAAGCCTGTACATAGGTCTCCCCCGTGCCGGTCACGATGGTCCGGTTAACTCCCTATTGATGTGCGAAAGGTCTGAAAAAGGGGATTATGCGGCGATTTGGGTCTGCAAGTGGCCGATCAACTGCGATGCGGATTCACGGGAAAGGTCTTCAAAGCGGGAAACATCGAAGCGGGCAAGCATCTCTCCAATGTCTGCTTCCTGATACTTTGCTCGCTTGGTCAAAGCATAGAGTGCCCGGCACTGGGCTTGAGTGGCTTGACCAATGCCACAGCGCTGGGGCTTTGATTCCTCTTTGCCGTTCCCCGGGGCGCAATCCTGGCCTGTTGTGTCGGGTTTGCCTCCGGCATTGTCCTGAGGAAATACTCTTTCAGGGGCCTTATTTCCGGTTCGTTCAGAATTCTGCTCCCCGTCCGATATGCCGGCGATCTCTTCAGCTCCGCAAAATTCCAGACCGTATCCGGCGAATCTCAGAGCCCGTGCTATGGAACGGGTCTCGGCCAGCTCCACCAGGCTCTCGGCCAGCCGTGCATCTCGTTGGGCATTGGCGGTACCGTATCCTATGAACTGTCCTTTGCGAGTGGCGGCACTGCATTTGAAGACGGCGTATTGTCCATCCCAACTGACCATCTCTGTCTGGAGGCTCAAGGCATCGTTTTCTTCGTGGGCAAGCCTCAAGCGCCCGGCCACAACTGGGAATACTTTGGTCTGCCATTCATTGCCGACCTTCACTCGGCGGCTCACAAGCTCATCTTCTCTGAATCCGTTTGCACCCATCGTTGCTACTCCTTTCTTGATGTTATTAGCGGATAAGGTCGGTCCCTACAGCGCCCAGATTAGGACCAGGATGACCAACAGCAGTTCAGCTACGGTCTTGGTGATTCGCCAAATGGCCGCGGGGCCGATCAGGAAAAACAGGAAACTTGCTATCGCCGCTACGATCATTATTTCCAATTCCGTCATGATGTTTCCTTGCCTTTCTGCTTGAGAAGTTTGATTACTTCCAAGATCGCTCCGGCTGCCGACATCAGCACGAAAACCAGTACATCAGTCCAAGGTCTTTTCATTTGGTCGTTCTCCTCTCTCTTGAGGTTTCAGATCCAGCTTCTCCCGCAAGAAGTCCGGCCATCGTACTACCAGGGGCCACTTGATATGAGGGCAATGAAGCAGGACCATCAATCCTACAGCAGTGTTTACCGCCATGTTCAAAGCCGCCAACATTACGATACCGCCACGCAGTATCAGCATCGCAATCACCTCCTTTCTTTTGGATGTATGGGAGAAAACACGCACGCAGACGCACGTTCATTCATTCCCCTCTAATCAAACCACTAACCCCTTAAATATAGATTAGAATTCTTGGAGGGGTGTTTTGAAGAAATGAGCGCGGGCGGCACGGATGCGCTTCCACACATATTAATTCATTGTACCCTTCAATGAAGCCCCCCTCTATAACCCCTCAAATAGAAGAAGGGGAAAGAAGAAACAGAGCAAAGAACAAAGCCAGCCGGGCTAGACGAATGAAAGGCCCGAAATGGTCCATGAGTGACTGCCAGAACGTCAGGCCGTGGGGGGTACCATGAAAAAGACACGAAATTTCGAGGCGTCATGAGTCGCGGACGATTGAGACGACCACTTTGCGCGGTTCTCTCCATGACAAAGTGCCACAATCTTTCCTGCACAGGCTTTTGCAGAAAAAGAGATTGAGTTTTCCGTTGTTGCACTTCGTGGTTCGAATATCTCCCAATCTGTAGTCGGTTGGAACGTGTCCATATGGGCGATATGGGGCGCGAGAACAGGACAAACTCCAAAATATCCCGCTAGGCCTCGTGTGTTTCCGGGGATGTCCTTTCTGAAAAATACTGCCGATTACGCGCGCTTCCTTGAGAAAGTCTAAAAGATTTCAATTGTAAGTCTTTAATAAAAACCACTTTTATTCGTCATCAAAGTCAATAACGCAACTCCCGCACAATGTCGGGCGGGCAAGAAATCACGAAATCCCGCATGGATATTATTAAAAGGAGGGTGGGGGCTTAACTCTTTTGGAAAATGCGGTAGGAGTCCCATAACTCTATCCTACCTCAGGCGATAAATTCACGCTGAGTAAACCGTAAGGACGGCATTCACACAGACGGCAAGGCAGCAATCTTATGGTGCCCCTGGAGTAGATGAATCCCCGAAACACCGTCAACGTCATCCACCCACCAGGCCCCTTAACGAAAACACAGGTAAGCCCCCCGGCTTTGCCGGGGAGACTCCCAGAGGTTTGACCGTGTGAAGCAGTAGAGGCAACCTCCCAGACTACACAAACAATCAAGTCTGGGAGGTTTCAATGAAAGACGTGCAGAGTCTAAATCACACGAGATGGGACTGCAAGTATCATGTGGTGTTCATTCCGAAGCGTCGCAAGAAAGCCATTTATGGGTCAATACGCAAGCATCTCGGCAGCATTTTTCATGAGTTGGCCCGGCAGAAGGGGTCCAAGATTGTGGAGGGATGTTTGCGGGCGGACCATATACACATGTGCGTGAGTATTCCTCCAAAGTATGCTGTTTCGAGTGTCATCGGGTACATCAAGGGCAAAAGCGCTATTTCGATTGCGAGGAACATCAAGGGGAGAAAGCGGAATTTCACGGGAGAAAGCTTTTGGGCACGAGGCTTCTATGTTTCGACCGTAGGGCTCGATGAGGATTCAGTCAGAAAATACATACGCGATCAGGAGGCCGAAGACGCCCGTTTGGATCAACTCAATATGTTTGACGAAGACCCGCCCCCTTCAGGGGGCTCATGAGCCGGCCCCCTTGGGGGGCTAACAGAAATAAGCCCCCGGCTTTGCCGGGGGTCATTTAACTGTTTTCCAAAAAATCGAAATGGGACCCAAAAGGAAGTCCAGGCCTTGTTCATTTTCTCACTGATCCAAAATGCTAAGGATATTATTTAGGGGGACCTCATTATTTCGTCATTCGTGTTGCAGCATCCTTCAACACGATACAGAGTTTTTCGTGGGCGGGAGCTACAAAGGCCGTTTATGACCAAATTCCTACAGAAGATGGTGCTGGTTGCCCTAAATCTCATTTTTGCCGCAATCTTGGGAGCAAAGAGTTGGTAATCGTGGTCGGAGGCAAAAAGACGCCGAGGATAGGCGTGACAAACCGCGAGACCCAGTAGATCTTTGTCGCGCTCAGGATGGTATCGAGTCGCTAACGGAAGAAAGCAGATCGACCGAGAGATTGGAGGCTCGATGATTCAATCATAATGAACTTGAGGGTTGACAGAAACGAACAGCACTGGCTACTATTGTTCATTCGCCAATTGAGAGGAGAGCAGGACTATGTTAGAAGAGCCTGAATTGACAACTCCCTGTGAGGAGACCATTGTCTCCGTCGATGAAGAGGCCATTGATAAAGCATTTGGTGAAGACGTTGTTGAACCCGCGTTTTCGGACGAAAAGGTCCGGAGCCTTATCGAAACTAGCGAGCACCCAGAGTTTACAAAAGATGTTTTGGAAGATGTTAAGACTACTGAGACATGTGAACCGAAAAGAACCGCGCATACTCAATGGAGCAAGTCTTGATTTCTTGCCTATTAACTCGGAAATTTGTTTTAGAAAGGGGTAGGTCAATGGCAGCTGAAATGAATCCTCTGGATCGAGTGGGAACCAGCAGCGGTTTGAGTGAACAAGACATCCATGTAATAGTCAATTGCTGTCGACGTCCGGAATTCACCAAAGATCTGCTGGAAGATATTCGAACCGCCGGCGGATGCGAACCCAAAGCGGCGCACTCTCAATGGAGCAAATCTTGACACGTTGTTAATCAGATTGGGCACGTTGTAAAAGAGGGTATGGCAATGACAGTCGAAATGGATGCTATAGCTTCGTTGGGAATGGGTAGTGGGCTTGGCGAGCAAGATATCCGTGCGGTCATCGCGTGCAGCGAACATCAAGAGTTCACAAAAGAATTCTTGAAAGATATACAGAGCACCAAGGAATCTGTTCCGAAAAGGACCGCACATACTCAGTGGAGTAAATTTTAGTTTGTCAGTTGCGAAATGGAATGGGTGAGAAGAGAATGCCTCGCTATTGCATTTGCAATGCACGGCGAGGAGGCTAGCCGCGGGAGATGGTTTGGGATCGTCCTTAGAAAGATAGAATCTTAGCCAATCTGTTTTGAAATGTCATTGCCAGTCCTGGAGTGTTTGATGGTAGGGGTAGCCAAAGAGTCCTATCACCCCTTTTCTCATCGAATAGTGGAGTAAGCGTTGAAATGCTTAGATACACTGGTACTAGGTTTGACCTCAAGTTGCAACCTGAAATGCCGTTACTGTCATAACGCGATTTATTATGATAAATGTGATCGTCTTCAGATGCCGCTGGCCTTGGCCCTGAAAGCGATTGAGGACTACGTTCGCTATGTCAGATATTCAGGTTCCTCACATGCTGTTGTCTGTTTGACGGGTGGCGAACCGTTAAATTGTGGCCTGGACTATTTTTCGGACTTGCTGACGGGAATTGAGGGTATCCAGAAGAGGAACAACATTTCAGTAAACCGCGACCTCGTTACAACCGCGACGCTGATTACACCCGATCACGTCAGGTTCTTCAAAGACTATCACATAAACGTAAGTCTGAGCATAGACGGCCCCCCAAACATTACGAACAGATATCGGAAGTTTCGCGAATCAAGAGATAGTGTGGCGGATTGTATCTCTAGGAGCCTGTCGCTTAACGCTTCACATTTTTCCTCAGGTGCGATATGAGCGGCCTGCATGAGAGACCATCGTTTTTTGCCCTACGAGCCCGAAAAGCCATTGTTGCTTCCACCTGATCTGCGGAAGTGGTTGCCGGAGGACCACCTTGCGCTGTTCATCAGCGATGTGGTGGACACCTTGGATCTGAGCGAGATAACAGAGAGGTATCACCATCTTGAGGGCGGGCACCCGGCCTACCATCCGGCCATGATGGTGAAGCTCCTGTTTTACGGATACTGCGTCGGAATCCGGAGTTCGCGGCGTATCGAGCAGAAGACGTATGAAGATATTGCCTTCAGAGTCCTGTCTTGTGACATGCATCCGGATCACAGCAGGATCTCGGACTTCAGGAAGCGCCACTTGCGTCAGATTTCGAGGCTGTTTGTCCAAGTCTTGGAAATTTGCAAAGAATCGGGGTTGATAAAGCTCGGTCATGTGGCCTTGGACGGCACGAAACTGAAGGCGGATGCCTCCAGGCATAAAGCAATGAGTTATGATCGCATGCTCACGAGAGAGAGGGAGCTCGTGGCCGAGGTGGATCGCCTTCTTGCCGGGGCACAGGCCCTTGATGAGAAGGAGGACAAGAAATACGGGAAAGGAAAAAGGGGCGATGAGCTTCCCAAAGAGCTGAGATTGAAGCAAGCTCGTCTTGAGAAGATTCGCCATGCTAAACAGGCTCTTGAGGACCAGGCCCGCCAAGAGGCCGTTGAGGCGGACAAGCGGGATAAGGATGGTAAGCCCCCAGCGTCCGGTGGATCGGGGTCTTCCCAAAAGCCTTCCGGTATCCCGGCCCCGAAGAAGCAGTGGAACTTCACTGATCCTGAGAGTCGTATCATGCTCGACGGCGCCACCAAGGCATTCGTGCAAGGGTACAACGGCCAGATGGCCGTAGACTGTGCGTCTCAGGTGATCGTGGCTCAAGATGTAACACAGGCAGCCAATGACAAACAGCAATTGGTTCCCATGGTGGAACAGATAGAGGAAAATCTGGGAGAGATTCCCGACCGGGTACTCGCGGACGCCGGTTATTTCAGTGAAGACAACGTGGAATCCTTGACAAAGAGCTTCATCGAACCCTTTGTGCCTCGGGACCGCATCAAACACGGCGATCCGCCCCAGGTGTCGCCTCGTGGTCGCATTCCCGACGGTACATCCGTTGTACACAGGATGCTGCGCAAGCTCAAGACAAAGGCGGGGAAGAAGACCTACTCGAAACGCAAGGAGAGTGTGGAAGCTGTCTTCGGGCAGATCAAACAGGCCAGAGGTATCAGGGGCTTTCTCCTGAGAGGGCTTGATAAGGTAAAGGCCGAATGGGATCTGATATGTACCACTCACAACATCCTCAAGCTTTGGAATCACCTCCGGGGAGAGCAAGGGAGAGGTATGTACGTCTGGAGATAAAAGAGACCCAAAAGACCCAAATTTTGCCCTTTTGCCAGGCAAACCGCCCATTCTTTCCCCTTCACGCAGGAGTTTCACCGAGGAATTACTCGACTTGTAACAAACCGGAAAAATGTACCAGCTAACCCGACAAAATCAAGCCCGTTACGCGACAGGCTCCTAGATCAGTGGATCTGCTCAAAAGTGGGGACATTCCTTTTGGAGTGCTGGCAACTATTACGTCTGGCGCTGTCGGGCATGAATCAGAGCTTCTCGAGTATTTCCAATCTTTGGAACCAAGTGTTATCGCTTTCAATCCTTGCGTAGATAAAGGGCCATCGATAGACTCAGTATCCTATGGGCTCTTCCTCTCGCGGTTCTTCGATGAATGGGTCTCGTCCGGCAAATATTACCCGGGAATTCGGACATACAGATATTTTCTTCAAAGAATGACGGGAAGCCTCCATATCGATATTCCTTGCGAATGGAACAATGATTGTCCGAACACGGTCAGCGTCAGTGCTGACGGCAAAATGTGGGCCTGCGAAATGTACATGGGTAACCTGAACGGTTTCTTGGGAGATGTTACGCGACAATCCGTTCAGGAAATAGTTGAGTCTGAGCCCTTCAGAGTTTTCAGCAATAAGGCAAAAACGTCATCGCCAGAATGCCTAGGAGCCTGTCGCTTAACGCTTCACATTTTTCCTCAGGTGCGATATGAGCGGCCTGCATGAGAGACCATCGTTTTTTGCCCTACGAGCCCGAAAAGCCATTGTTGCTTCCACCTGATCTGCGGAAGTGGTTGCCGGAGGACCACCTTGCGCTGTTCATCAGCGATGTGGTGGACACCTTGGATCTGAGCGAGATAACAGAGAGGTATCACCATCTTGAGGGCGGGCACCCGGCCTACCATCCGGCCATGATGGTGAAGCTCCTGTTTTACGGATACTGCGTCGGAATCCGGAGTTCGCGGCGTATCGAGCAGAAGACGTATGAAGATATTGCCTTCAGAGTCCTGTCTTGTGACATGCATCCGGATCACAGCAGGATCTCGGACTTCAGGAAGCGCCACTTGCGTCAGATTTCGAGGCTGTTTGTCCAAGTCTTGGAAATTTGCAAAGAATCGGGGTTGATAAAGCTCGGTCATGTGGCCTTGGACGGCACGAAACTGAAGGCGGATGCCTCCAGGCATAAAGCAATGAGTTATGATCGCATGCTCACGAGAGAGAGGGAGCTCGTGGCCGAGGTGGATCGCCTTCTTGCCGGGGCACAGGCCCTTGATGAGAAGGAGGACAAGAAATACGGGAAAGGAAAAAGGGGCGATGAGCTTCCCAAAGAGCTGAGATTGAAGCAAGCTCGTCTTGAGAAGATTCGCCATGCTAAACAGGCTCTTGAGGACCAGGCCCGCCAAGAGGCCGTTGAGGCGGACAAGCGGGATAAGGATGGTAAGCCCCCAGCGTCCGGTGGATCGGGGTCTTCCCAAAAGCCTTCCGGTATCCCGGCCCCGAAGAAGCAGTGGAACTTCACTGATCCTGAGAGTCGTATCATGCTCGACGGCGCCACCAAGGCATTCGTGCAAGGGTACAACGGCCAGATGGCCGTAGACTGTGCGTCTCAGGTGATCGTGGCTCAAGATGTAACACAGGCAGCCAATGACAAACAGCAATTGGTTCCCATGGTGGAACAGATAGAGGAAAATCTGGGAGAGATTCCCGACCGGGTACTCGCGGACGCCGGTTATTTCAGTGAAGACAACGTGGAATCCTTGACAAAGAGCTTCATCGAACCCTTTGTGCCTCGGGACCGCATCAAACACGGCGATCCGCCCCAGGTGTCGCCTCGTGGTCGCATTCCCGACGGTACATCCGTTGTACACAGGATGCTGCGCAAGCTCAAGACAAAGGCGGGGAAGAAGACCTACTCGAAACGCAAGGAGAGTGTGGAAGCTGTCTTCGGGCAGATCAAACAGGCCAGAGGTATCAGGGGCTTTCTCCTGAGAGGGCTTGATAAGGTAAAGGCCGAATGGGATCTGATATGTACCACTCACAACATCCTCAAGCTTTGGAATCACCTCCGGGGAGAGCAAGGGAGAGGTATGTACGTCTGAAGATAAAAGAGACCCAAAAGACCCAAATTTTGCCCTTTTGCCAGGCAAACCGCCCATTCTTTCCCCTTCACGCAGGAGTTTCACCGAGGAATTACTCGACTTGTAACAAACCGGAAAAATGTACCAGCTAACCCGACAAAATCAAGCCCGTTACGCGACAGGCTCCTAGGTTGCGATGCGTTTGCATGCTGTAATGGCGGATGTGTGCATCGACGGACCAAGGGAAAAGACTATCTGTGCGGGGCCACTCGAACGTTATATTATCGAATTAGGGAATTCCTCATGAAGGAAATATGGGAGCCTCTCAGTGCTCGAAGGGCCTCAAATTAGTCTAGAATGTAATGAGACTCTTGTCATATTTTGAGGGTAGCGTCCGAATGTGAGACCACCAGTCCTAGCCAGTGCGATAACTGTCTGAAAAGGGCAAGTATTGATTTCCGCAGGAGTTCCCATGGAAGATCAAAAAAGCATACCCAAGGTGGATACCTATAGTTTTGCCCTTTTGTAGGACTCATGTCCTGGCGTGAAGCGGTGTGAGGCGAATTTAGAGTTTGTGTGGTGTTTGCTGGGATCGCGTGAAATTCCCGAGCTGAAATGACTGCGGCGAGCTGCTGCGAGCATATCCGAGAAGGTGATGGATCTCTTTAGGTACCAGGGGGCGGAGGGGAGGAGGAGATCTTTTCGCTTGTGGAACTGATTGACGAACCAGACCACCACGAAGCAGTAGCTCCAGTATGCCATGAGCGGAGTGCGAGTGACTGATTTCTCGCAGCGGCACTGCGGGTCTGCACTGCCGAGTAAACTCTTGGTTTCCCGATTGGTGATCTCGATACTCCAGCGATGGCTGAATCTCTGGATAGTCTCTGTATCGGAAGCCGCAGTATCGGTGTCGAAGAACACCGTGTCCGGGTACTTGTGGCCAGGATCGCGGACCATCACGATGGACAAGGGTTCATTCCCGGCTGCCTTGTACCAGATTGCCTTAAAGCGATGCACGCACACGATGGTCTCTTGGCCGTAGAGAGTGATCCAGACCCATTCCCACTGATCTCCCTCGTGGATGAAGATCGATTTAGGGCAAGGCAGACGACCTCCTTTTTTCCGCGGACGCCCTCTCTTGTTGGTCTCCTGCGTGGCCAAAGCGTACAGGGCTGCATCCATACGAACTTTTCCCGTTATATGGACTCCCTTTGGCCGATCTTGAATGATTTGCCTGTTTGAATACCCACCGTCGACGATCACTCGGAGCGTTACGGACGAATCAATCCATGACCGTGTCAGACGGATCAACTCAGCTCCCAGCTCGGACTTGCTCCGGTGTTTCTTGCCCAGAGGCTTGACCTTGGCTTTTTGAGGCCACCACAGACGAGCGGCATAGGGTAAACAGAACACCCTCTCGGATATACCCGGCAAACGGACAACAACCCCGATGATCACAAAGCAGACGCCGTATCCAATGGGTCTTCCCGTTTTGGGGGCATTCCCGTCGTGCTGAAATCCGGCACCGAAGATCTTCTTACCCACATGGTCGTTCAGCGTGTCATCCAAGACCAACTCAATCTCCGTCACGTCCGGCAACAGGGTATCTACAATGATCCGGAAAACCTTGAAAGCCACGTGGTCCGGAGTCCACTTGGCCTTCTCAAGGAACCGGTAGATGCTGACGAAACTCTCCGATTCATGCAGCCCGCTTGTGAGGATTACCTGACTGGTGGTGTGAACCCCCACAGTCAGGACCCAACCGGTGATCAACACCCCGAAGTGCCTAAGACTCGGCGCAGTGAAGCAATCTGCAAAACGAATCTTGTCAATCTGAAACGGCTGTGGCAGATTCCGCTTGCGCATCGGCGTTCCTCCCCCAGTTTGTTGCCAAACCGTCTATGGCAGGGACGCCGATGATTTTCAAGAAAATCACCACAATATCAAACCATTCATGCAAAAAGTGCAAAACTATAGTGGATACTTCCGAAGTCGAAAACCTTCTTTCTGAAGCAGCGGACGAAGTCACGCTACAAAAAAATGGGCCTACTCCACGTGTCACATGATTGTCCGCGGGAAGCATTTGCGCGTCGTTGAGAGCATAACAATCTTTTGGGAATTAGACGTAGACTCCGGCCGTGTGCTTCTGAAGAGCCATCCGCCCCAAATTTCCTCATATCTAGCTACACAAGATGGGCTGCCGTTGACCAGGTTGTATGACGTGAAGGAAACCAGTTTGTTAGGATTAGAGCGTGTAACTTCTCAAAAAGTCTGGGCAAGGGGATTGGTTATTTTCTGTTGACCCCGAAAAAGAACGCGACAATGGGGTGAAGATATGTTTTAAGGGGGCATGAGCACGAAACTGAAAATCCCTCACATTCCTGAAGAGGAGCGCACTCCTCTGGTAACGGCTCTTTTGGAGATTGTCCGGATTCAGCAGGAGCTGATTCAGGAACTGAGAGACGAGATAGCCAGATTGAAAGGTGACAAACCTAGACCCAAGATCAAACCGTCTGTCCTTGAAAAAGGTCCTGGTGACAGAGGGAAGACGGGAGTCGGGGCAAAACGTCCGGGCTCTGCCAAGAGAAAGAAAAACGACAAGCTTGAGATCCATGAGAGGCGTATCGTCAGGGCCGATAATGTTCCTGCCGGCAGCAGATTCAAAGGTTATGAGCAATTCACCGTTCAAGGCCTGCTGGTGGAACCACACAATACTCTCTACCTACGAGAGCGTTGGATAACCCCTTCGGGCAGGCAGATTATGGCCCCACTTCCGGATGAGATCGGGACACTCGGGCATTTTGCTCCTTCATTGCACAGCTTCATTCTTTACCAATACCACCATTGTCACGTCACTCAACCCCTGATTTTGGAGCAACTTCGTGAAATGGGGGGCGATATCTCAGCCGGACAGGTCAACAGGATTATTACTGAGGGCAAGGGACGATTCCATGCGGAAAAAGAAGAGATTCTCCGGGTCGGCCTGAAAGTATCGGGACATGTAAACGTAGACGACACCGGCGCACGTCATAAGGGCAAGAACGGGTATTGCACCCATATCGGCAATGAGATGTTCGCCTGGTTTGAAAGTACGGCCTCCAAAAGCAGGATCAACTTCTTCGAGATTCTCCGGGCCGGCAACACTGATTATGTGCTGAACGCTGCGGCTCTTGTGTATATGCATGCACAAAAACTTCCCCAAGCATGCCTTGAGAAATTAATCGCGACCGGGAGAGCCATATTTGAAAATGCCGCCGAATGGAAGGCGTTTCTTCAATCTTCGGGTTTCACAGACAAGCGGCATGTCCGTATCGCTACGGGAGGCACCCTTTTGGGAAGTATATTGGAACACGGTTCAACCAATCCGGACCTGGTCGTGGTCAGCGACGATGCCGGTCAGTTTGATTTCTTACTTCACGGCTTGTGTTGGATACATTCGGAGCGCTCTATCAATAAGCTCGTGGGATTCAACGGAGAACAGCGCAGAGCCCTTGAGCGGATACGCAAACAAATATGGGACTTTTACGGCCAACTGAAAAGTTATAAACAGAGTCCCGACCAACTCACTAAAGGAAAGCTTGACAAGCGTTTCGATGAGATCTTCAGCACCCGCACCTCTTATGCAAGACTGAACCAGACGCTTGGCAGAATACGCAAGAATAAGTCCGAACTCTTGTTGGTACTGGAAAGGCCCGACATACCCTTGCACAACAATACCAGCGAGACGGACATACGCGAATATGTGAAAAAGCGCCACATCAGCGGTTCGACTCGTAGCGATCTTGGACGGCGCTGTCGTGACACCTTCGCAAGCCTGAAAAAGACATGCCGCAAGCTTGCGGTGGGGTTCTGGGCCTACCTCAACGACAGGTTGTCCGGAGCCAACTCCATCCGGCCACTGGCTGAGCTTATTATCCGGGAACTCGAATCACTTGAACCAAACACTCCGGTTCCACATCCCCCTCCGGGCCAACAGCCGTTACTCAAATTCTGCGCTTGACCACTAACTCCGCCCGGACTTATTGAGAAGTTACTAGAGCGTTGCCTTCCAAGCGACAATTTGATCCGTGAATTTAGAGACTACGTAGCCGACCTCGTCAAAGGAGACGAACGCTATAAAACCGGCCGCTTCGGATTCAATAGCCCTTGGTGTTCAAACGAAAAGATCGTGTGCGGTATTATTGCACAGAAAATCATCAAGAACCCCACAGGGAAGGCAACCAAAATAAAGGGGATATCTGTCATCAGTTGGCTTAAAGAGGACGAACTTCATGACGCAGATAGTTTGACGTTTGCAAGAATGCAGAGTGATGAAGTTTGGGCCTTTCGAGTATTTGGAAAATTGCTCCTTCAGGGGTGGGACTGTATGTTTCTAAAAGATGCCTCGATGAATTACGTTTACGTTAATCCTGCTATGGCACGGCTAACAGGGATGGGGCAAGCTCAGATGGTTGGCCGATCAGACCCTGAATTATTCGACACAAAACTGGAAGAGGGAATTTCGGTTCGTGACAGATTCTTCAGTATATGTGTACGCCGTGAAGTGGTCCGAACTATTAACAATAAGCCCAGAAAATTCTTGGACGTGTTGCTTCCAATTAGATATCTACATCCAGAACCGCGGCTCAGGGAGGTATGGGGTTTTTCACGTGAGATCACTGAGTCTCTCTCCTATGAATCCACCGAAGGCCGAGACTTGCCTTACAAATCCAAATTGATGCGAGCCGCATTGTCACAGGCTGAGCTAGCAGCCAAGCACGACAAAATAGTTTTGCTCACCGGAGAGAGCGGTAGCGGAAAGGATTTTCTGGCGCAATATATTCACAAACATTCCCCACGTGCCGGGGGTCCCTATTTCCTAATTAATTGCGCTAGATTGACGCCGGAACTTATCGAATCGGAACTCTTTGGACATGAAAGGGGGGCTTTCACTGGTGCTGTTTCCAAGAAGCGAGGGCTTCTGGAATTGGCTGAGGGTGGGACGCTTTTATTAAATGAAATTGGGGAACTTCCGCTTCTTTTGCAGGCCAAGCTACTGACTTTTCTAGATACCAAGAAATTTAGCCGTGTGGGTGGGGAAAGAGAAATTGCCGTCAGTGCTAGGCTTATTGCCGCCACCAATATAGATATCGAAAAGGAGGTCCCGGAGAAACGCTTCAGAGAGGACCTATTTCATCGTCTGAATGTTGTTTGGATTAAACTGCCATCTTTAAGAGAACGGAAAGAAGATATCCCTATACTCGTGAGGGAAATCTTGGACAAACTGAAAACAGAGTTGAATTTCGATTACATGCCCTCACTTGATCCTTCTGCCATGGATGCTCTACGCAACTATCCGTGGCCTGGGAATGTTAGAGAACTCCGGAATCTGCTGGAAAGAGCAGTACTAGGGTCTGGAGGTCGTATTCTTTTTGGCAAGGACATTTTTCCAAACGATATCGATTATGCCACATCGAATACGGGGTCTCAGTCGGTGCCTTTGCCTACCAGAGGGCAGTACAACGATCTAATTGATAATTTCAAGCGCCACGTGATTCAGGATGCTCTGCGTCGCTCAGGAGGAAAGAAGGCCAAAGCAGCGCGGTTACTCGGTATGAGCCGCGGCGCGCTGTATAAGCAGATGGAGACGCTTGGCATGGACGTCTCCAAAAAAGACACCTAAGACGAGTGTCGCCAGAGGCGACAGTACCAGATAGCCTTGCCGTATCAAGGTGTTATTCAAATCAGAGTTCATTGTGTCGCTCTAAGCTACACAATGAACTCTCTGGGATCTTTTCCACCGACCAATCCTCACTCAACCTTCCTCATTGTAACTATTTATAATAATTATTGTTAGTGTCCTTAAGAAATCCTTCCCTTCTTGCTGTCCCTTTGGCACCAGAAATGCATGGCAATCTCGGCAGCCCTCACGAACTGCCTTTCTTGAAGTCAGTTTCCCTGGACTCGATCGGAAACAGGGAAGCAGCCGGGAGGATGGCCATGAGATTTGGGAAAAGCGGCCTGAACCAGTGCGGTGGATACGGATCTCTGTTGCTCGCACTATGGCTCACAATGCTACCCCGAAAGGGAAGTTATCCAGGCCAAATTACTACAAGCGCACTCGTGTTCCTCCTCCCCCCAATTGTGGGTTGATCTTGGGTATGTTGAGCAGTCCCCAAGATTGCGAAAGGTGAACAGCCCGGCAGCGGCAGGAGCGATTCTGCCAAAAGAGGAGGCTTGTCGCAGCATGAAAACGATGACTGGAAATATGTCGAGAGGACCTCCGAAAGCGAAACGCACGCTCGGCTTTGGCGGGCACAGGCGTGCGCTGTCACGTAGCTGAAATTTAAACCCCGAGGTACCGGAGTTCGAACAGCTTGGACCCCCTCATTATCCATCCGTTTGCTCCGCCTGGTCAAGGATATTGAAGCATCCCCGCTGATTGCTCCTGTGCCTCCCCTTCCGGTGCGCAGTGGCGCACTGCGACCTTATTTCAACTCCCACAACAGGAGGATTCACCAGATGAAAGAGAATGATTTCGTACCTGCCAAAATCATAAGCGGGCCGGACGCAAAGCAGAAGGGAAAATCCGACCCGGCAGTTTCAACAAATGCGACCGGGGGCAAACCCGCTGTTCCAGAATCGCCCAATACGGAACCGAGCACTCAAAAGGAAACCGATGAAGATTCTTGGGACGGAATTATCGACCGCTTTACAGGCAAGAACAAAGGTACCGTCGTGTGGGCCAGTCCTTACGACATGTCTCAAAACGGTGTCTTCAACGGTCTGTACAAGTCCACCGTGGATCGGGTAGCAGGAGACATCAAAGGAATTGTAATCACAACGATTTGTCATGCGTACCTGTTGATAGGCTACTATTTGCTTGCTGTTTTTTTCGACAGTGACGAGAGTCTGGTATTTTCGAAGAATCCGTATAAGGAAACCTCCCTCAACGACCTTGCCAAGCGAGATGACATTCCCTTTACTCGGCAGAAACTGACGGACTGCATCAAAACTGCTGCCGTGGATATGGAATTGAACAAGGGTGGTCATCACTTTGACCATCCGAATTTCGAGCATCTCCTGCAAATCGCACGGTTAAAAAAGCGAGAGCAGAGGTTGGAAATGGCTCGGATGGCCCAGGAGAATAAGCTTACCTCCAACGAACTCAAAAAACTGATCGACAACAGGCTTGGAAAGACTCCCTCTCATGACAAACAGATCGCTTGGGCGGTGACCCGGCAACTTCGCGAGTTTGTCCGCTTGGCTTCCGACGAAGATGTCCAAGCGTTTCTTGAGGACCAAGAGCGTTCCGCGGCATTGGACCATACGGAAATAGCGCAGTTACTCGATTTCAGCGGGAAGTTCAGGGAAACCGCCGCGGATACTCAGGAAATGTTGAAGCAACTTGAGGAGAATCTACGAAAGAATTTCGTGGAAAAGCAACAACAGAAAGTACTGGAAGCCGGGAAGGATTCCCTGGAATCCTGACCCTGAAATCACTGATCTTTTGGTACACTTGCCGGAGAGTTCACCCTAGAGTTTTCGGCAAGTGTACTTCAAATCAAGGTTCGAGTTGTAGTCGCACGTCGATGTTCGCAAATCGAATCGCGCAAAGTGTGCGGTCTTTCGTGAAAGCGAACGAGGCGGTTATGGCAACTTGGAAGGCAAGTCGCTGTGCTTGTAATGGTGTGAAATGATTCAGGTACTTATTGAGAAAGCGTAGCCAAGTCTTGGACCTGCATGAAAAAAAAGGCTTTCACACATGGACCTTTAACCAAGACTTGATTTGGTCATTTGACTGGTAGGGGCCTTTGAGGTCTTTACCCGCCACACGAAAAACATGGATTAATACAGGAGAATAACTATGTCCAAAAAAGATTTTCAGAAGGAACTGAGCGATAAGGTCAACGAGCCTTCCAAGGTCGATAACGTGCCACGGCAAGACGAAGGCACAGAACCGTCTGTTTTTTATCGATGTACCTGCCCCGAGTGCGGTGAAGATGCCTTGGAACTGTGTGGTCTTGGCGTCTTTTATCGGTCAGAGTTTCTCGGAGTAACGGATGGCGATGAATTCGGCTGTGGGTATATGGAATTAGACGGAGATTACGACTGGGCAATTGAGTGTAGATCATGTGGCTACAGTGTTTTCGATTCGGGAGAAGTCACGTTGGATAATCTCCTGGAATGGGCCGCCAGCCACGGCAAAGCTGTGAGGAGATTGGAGTCTGGATTCGTCTGTCCTGTTTGCGGTTCCCAGGCTCTCGAAAGGATCGAAAGGGGAAACAGGTCCGTGCGAGCCGTGTACGAAATTTCGGACAATTCGGAGACCGAGGCTCATGCCGAGGTGGCTCTGTCCTTTGAGCAAGTCTTGGAGGGCGGGAACTCAGTCCGATATTGTTGCTGGAAGAAACATGAACTTACAAATCAGGATGGGAGTCCCGTTCAAACCGATGAAGAACTGGTCGCGTGGTTAAAGGCTCACCAGCCTTCGGTCAAAAGATAATCCGGTCATTGTCAGGGCGAGGGCACACTGGGCCCTTGCCCTCCAAAAGAAAGGAGAAGAAGAAATGTTTCGAGGTGATCTCAAATTCATTGGCATGCCGGAAAAGAACGAAGTCCCTCCGAGGATCTCGCTCCGGTTCACGTGTCCTGAGTGTGGAGGCCACAGACTCAACATAGAATCTGAGGACGTGTTGGGATGCCAGGCAGTGGAGGGTATCGACGAGGAAGGAAACATCGTCCTGGGGCGCCCCACTTTCTACACGGAGGAAAGCAACTTTTATCTGTCTTGTCCGGCTTGTGTCACGAACCGGATGTGGATCTTGATGATCCCGAGGAACGTGACGGTAACCTAATCAAATGCTTGAAGGACAGCCAAGCGGCGCCGGAACAGGATGACGAAGACGACGAGTCCGACGAGGGTGAAGAGTAATTCTTGAGCCGCTCTTGTCGATCGCCTCATGTGATTTGGGCAGAGATCACGGTCAGAAGGTCTCTGCCCGACAAACACCGCGGCACAGCCCCCTCGATCAAATACCGCGGTGAATACTGCAACACATGGCGGTGTGAAGGAGATCTCACGGCAAGGAAATCGCAATGATCGAGCAGCGCTCCGAAAATCACGGCGACTCTTCCTCAATTGAGCGACTCCTCACTGCTGCGACAGTTGCCTGTATACTGGGTGTTTCCCCAAAGACCGTTCACAAACTTGTACGCGAGGGCAAACTCCCTTGCGTACAGGTAACCCCCCGTGAGAGACGGGTCGCCGAAGAGATCACCTGGCATCCGTAGCCTCAAAGAATTTGTTCCTATGAAAAGCAGAGTATTACCCAGATTAATACGGCTCCGAGACGCCCCCCATTACCTAGGAATGGACCCAAATCGGTTCAATGCCGAGGTCAGACCACATTTGATTGAAATTACAATTGGAAAGCAGGGAATAGCCTTCGACCGAATTGACTTGGACGCGTGGGTGGATCAATATAAGGACCGCAACGGGCGTCCCGGCAAACGGAAAGGAGTAGCAAAGCCATGGGACGCAAGAAGCTCCGTGGGCTCTTTAACAGAAAGGGGATATGGTATATCGACAAAGTTGTCCGAGGAAGAAGGATTTGCCAGAGCACTGGAACGGGCAACATCCAAGAAGCGGAGAGGCTCCTAGCACGGCGAATGGAGCAAATCAGAGAGGCAGAAGTATACGGAGTGCGGCCGTCAAGGACGTTTCGGCAGGCTGCAACAAAGTACCTGGACGAATCGACAAAAACCACTGTTCGAGACGCGGCCATAATGTTGAAACACCTGGACCCTTTTATTGGCGATTTGGCTCTGGACAAGATAAATATGGGCACCCTTCATCCTTTTATCGAGAAGCGGAAATCTGATGGCGTGAAAAAGCGGACCATCAATTATTCGCTTCAGACAGTCAGGCATATCCTGAACCTGGCCTCGTTGGAGTGGTTTGATGAGTTTGGCCTAACGTGGTTGGCCTCCGCCCCGAGGATTAAGCTTCTCAAGGAAGATGACAAAAGGGACCCATATCCGCTCTCTTGGGGAGAGCAATTGCGCTTGTTCAATGCGCTTCCCCCGTACCTGGCACAAATGGCTCTGTTCAAGGTCAATACCGGGTGCCGCGAACAGGAAGTTTGTCATTTGAGATGGGGCTGGGAGCAGGCCATTCCAGAGCTTGAGACCAGCGTGTTCATCATTCCGAAGGAGCGGGTCAAGAACCGCGAAGACCGTCTGGTCGTCCTGAACAGAGTGGCTTCAGCGGTAATCGAGCGAAGGCGAGGGCAGCATCCGGACTTTGTCTTTACAAATTCTGCTGGAGGACGTGTGAAGTTTATGAACGGCGGATGTTGGCGCAGGGCGCGAGAGAAAGTTGGCCTTCCCCAAGTCCGAGTTCACGACCTGAAGCATACCTTCGGCCGTCGTCTCAGGGCTGCGGGAGTTTCGTTTGAGGACAGACAGGATCTGCTTGGACACCGGAGCGGGAGAATTACCACGCATTATTCAATGCCGGAATTGCAGAACCTGATTGCCGCGGCGAATTCTGTATGCGGTGATAAGTCCCGCAAAAGTCCCGCACTGCTCGTCTTACGCAAGGGAGTTGTAAAGCCATGAGGTTTTATCACTCCACGACCACAGTGATTTTATTGATGATTTGGCGGAGAGAGAGGGATTCGAACCCCCGGTACCACTAAGAGGTACAGTTGATTTCGAGTCAACCCCCTTCGGCCTCTCGGGCATCTCTCCGCGTGGGCTGATTCCTCAGCCGGCCTTAATGCTGTCGCAGCTTCTTATAGAACCGCTGGAGCAAGTCCGCGGCCTGGTCCTCCATGATTCCCGAGATAACCTCCAGTTCATGGTTGATTCTCGGATCGTGGGCCAGGTCGAACAGACTTCCTACTCCGCCCCATCTGATGTCTCTCGCACCAAAGACAAGGCGTTTGACCCTCGCGTGCACGAGAGCAGCCGCGCACATGACACACGGCTCTAATGTAACATACACAGTTGCCTGCGGCAATCGCCAATCGCCGTTAAAACGAGTCGCTTCTCGAAGCGCTACAATTTCCGCGTGAGCGGTAGGATCCTTTTCCGCTTCGACGAGATTGTGGCCCATGCCAATGACCGTACCATTTTGGACGACCACTGCTCCCACAGGGGTCTCGCCCATCGCAGCCGCCTTGCCCGCCAGCTTCAAGGCTATGGCCATGAATTCTTCTTCAGATTTGTCGATTTTGTTCATTAAGGACACCCAGGACGCCCAGACTTGGTGTTGCGGCTATAAATCTTTATGATAACACGCGGTCGCGTGATTAAAGTGATCCTCAAAAGTAATCACGGAAAAAGAACGACTTAGTGGCGACGGGCATCTTGCCCGTCATCCCTAAGTGACAGGCTGGAAGCCCATAGGCGTTAAAATAAGCTCGCGTTGAGTGCGGAATGGTGCTAGAGAGTCTGGCCCATGAATGGAAACTACTTATACACCGACATGTGGCCTGATGTCTCTCGATTTTTTCCTCATCTGGAGGAATCTGCTCGGCGTTGCGGCGCAGTAAAGCGCTGCCGTAGAGTGCCGAACGCCGAGGCTTTGATTCGGATGGGGATGGTTTATGCGGTATCGGATTTGTCTTTAAAGGATGTTGCTGCTTGGGCCAGGGCGCTTGAGATAGCCTTCATCAGCGGCCCGGGCTTGCATTATCGTTTAAAGACGGCCGAGTCGTGGTTCGAGAGGCTCTTAGTTGATGTTTTAAGCCAAGGAATTGAATCCAAGCCGGTGGGTTATCCGATCAAGATCGTGGATGCAACTGTGATCACCGGACCTGGTTCAACCGGGACGGATTGGCGAGCGCATGTCTCGTTGGATCCCAACACGGGGTGGATTATATCGTGTGAGCTGACGGATTCTAAAGGGGGAGAGAGTTTTTCCCGTTATCCTATGAAAAAGGATGAGATTGTATTGGGTGATCGGGGATATGCCAGGGCGCGCGGTATTTACTCTGTGGTTTCTTCCGGGGGCCACGTGTTGGTACGTGTGAGTCCATGTAGCATGAGGATTTGCGATGATTCCGAACGCATCATGAGCTTGATGTCTTACGCGCAGAATATCGGTGAAGGCGAGACCAAGGAATGGAGGGTCCGTATTCCGGTCCCGCCGGATAATGCTGTAAGAGCGTGGCATGTGCGTAAGGCCAAGGCATGGGTTTGTGGACGCATAATCGCCTTTCGCAATAAGAAGGGGGAGGTGATTTGGCTTTTCACCGATCTGCCTTCCGAACGTCTTTCCGCGGAGGCGGCAAAGAGATTGTTTCGGGTCCGTTGGCAGATCGAGCTGCTCTTCAAGAGGCTCAAGTCTCAGTTGGATCTCAAGGATTTGCCTACAAGAAAGGGACCGACGGCACGGAGTTGGTTGCTGCTTAAATTTTTAGCCGCAGCCGTCGCCCAACAGATGCTCATTCCCATTGAGCCTTTTCCCCCCGGAGCAAGCGCCGTCCGGTGAAACCCAATACGGTGTGAGCCCATGGTCGCGTTTCCGGATGACATTATGGACCCTGAGAGTTGCGGTTCTCTACTGCGGCCCATTATTGGTGATTAACGATGAAAACAAATATCACCGATTAAAAAACTCGCGAAGAAGGAGAAAATCCTTTATAAGCAGCGGTTTCATCTGAAACTTTTAACTCTTATTTTAACGCCTATGGGCTGGAAGCCTGTCCCACCATTCGCTCCTCGCAATGACAGATGACCTGGTATTTTCTTGCATTGTTAAGATGTTATGCGTAAGCTATCAGTTTTAGATGGTTTCTATACCCTTCCTAAGTCACTTGTTCGTGCATCATCCTCAATACGCGGCATCCCAGGCGGGGCTTTTTAACATAAAGCAGACCTTTAATAAATTGTAAAAACTTCCCGTAAATACAACACAATTGTTGTTGACTAGCATGTTGCAATATGCTATAACTCTCACAGCCTCCAAGGCTAATGTAAAAGTTGAAGCTTAGGATGCTCCTCTTGCAAACGGCCCGACAAATCAGTCAAGGATTGCACATGACACTCCGCAGCCATATATGCCCTGTCGCTTTGCTCGGGATAGCCCTCGCTTTCCTCTCCATCGGCAGCTATGCAGTCGCTCAGGAATTGCAACCGCCGTTCATGGCTCCCACACAGCCATCCTCTGGTGCTACGGCAGGTTCTATCTCCAGGCCGGCGCCAAATACCGCAACGTTGATGCCTTCAGGTTTGATGTCCTTGCCGGTCCGAACTCAATCACCGCGAATCCTGGCACTGTTCCTTTCGGGCCTACTGTAGCAGGTAACTTCGGCGTAGGAACAGGACAACCTGGTTTCGACGGCACCAGCGGAACCCCGACCGCGAATGGTAGTTTCTCCTGGATTTATGACAATGGCCAGATAAGTGGGGATGTTATTCCCGGTGGTACCTCGTCGCGCCACCCCCAGCGACCGCTTTGACTCCAGCACTTCCCAACACATGCACCTCCGGCACCCCGCCCGTTACCGTATTTTGCAACTCTGACTCTCTATGGACCTACTCTGTTGTGGACCCGGTTATCGGACGGTTCGTAACAACGGTATCCGGCGGATGCTGCACCGGGCAGGCTGCGGTTTCTCTGGGCAGCTTTGTCATCGATGATCCCACGACTCAGGTTAATAACCTTAGCAACATGTCCCAAACGACACAGGTATCTTTCTCAGTAGCGGAGCCCGACAGCCTGGTTTTTTCACTGGATCCCACATCCGATATCAATCGAGTGTTTGAGGCGCCTGTCTGGGGACCGAGCATCGAGGCCGGGTTCCAGTGGTCAAACTATTTTGACCTCTTTTCCGGATTCTTCTGGTTCAGGACAAGCAATTCAATGGCACTGTCCGACACCATTCAGGGACAGGCGGGTCAGACCATAATCCAAGACACTTACCCGTTCGTATCTGACGACACTGCTGCATGGCCTGTCGCGTTGGGTGCATTCCAATCGTCTGATTCGGTCAATACTGGCTCAACGCAGTTCCACAATTATCATATCGCCACTAATAGTCCTCTTCTCGGGATATTCCCAAATCGGCAATTCATCACTCAGACAAATGCGGTGGTCCCTGTTGAAATCATTCAGGAAAACATCACCAATTCGGCTGAAATGAACGTTATTGAAAATAGATACGGCGGCAGAAGCTGGTTTCCGTTGTATGGGATGGGCCGAATAGGCGTTACAATGGGGGCTGCTGTTATCCCTGTCCATTACAATATTTCCGCCTCCAGGACTTACGTCGCCAGCGGGAAGCTCGGGTACGGTGACCCCGGGAACGGTTCTTTTCACCGAAACTGCAACTTACGATGACTGGCTTCCTCATTACGGGTTGTTTGTGGGTGGAGACCTTTCAATCGGTGGTACCGGTTACTACCTGAATGGTTCTGTAGACTACACATGGGCCAACGCGCAGAATTACGAACTCATCGGGATAAGGACGTCATTCAATCCGGGAGGTTTTACGACGGGCATCTCCGGTGGCATCATGTTTTAATAGATCACAGATAGGCTTGGAAAAGGAAGGGCGACCCTGTGGGTCGCTTTTTTTTATTTTGAAAACCGGATTGAAATTGGGGAGGAGCAAATGAGCGCTGTTGCCCTGAAAGGGCACACCCTTGAATAGCCATGGGTATCAACCCATGGAAAATGGGAACAAGATACACAGATCCGGACCCTGAAGGGGTCCATCAACGGGACAACATTCCACGGGTTTCACCCGTGGCTACTCACGGTACACCCCTGCAGGGTGACAACGGTTCGGTTCCTTCAATTGGTTGCCACTATCGTTCGGTCCCCATGAGGTCCAGAAACACGCATCACGTGTCATCACACCAAAAACCGCTCATCGAACTCTATTCCGGATTCAATCAATAATTTTCTAAATTCATCCAAAAACGACACCGTCTCGTGGTGGGCCTCCTGGGCCTTTATGTATTCTATAAGGCGATTTCGCTCGGGTACTGTTGTGGGTGAACGCACCGTATCCCGCCTGCCAATTGGTGAATCGGGGAAATAGGCCATCTTCTTTGATCCGATAAGATGATGCTGCCTTGATGTCTTTGACGAAATCGGCCAAGGCACAGCTTGGATGCAAACTGGAAAGTATGTGAACGTGGTCGAGGGTGCCATTTATCCTATACAAATGACTCCGACGCGCTTTCACGATTCCCCAAATGTAACGGAAACTCGGGGCGACGCCTTACGGACAACACAGGCTCTCTGTTCTTTGTGGAGAAAACAATATGATAGCAGATCTGGGTGTACGTTGACATGCTCGTGTGTCCCGGCCTTCTAGTCGACCCCTTCGGGGTCGGTACCAGGATCATAGGTCCTTGTTCCCCGTGGGTTTCCCCCCACGGCTACCCATGGTATTCCCCTTCAGGAAATCGTGCCCGAATCAGAGTGACCGCGTACTCGGAAAATTGAGCAATTGCAGCCCACGGGATGTATGGCCGAAGTCGCTGGTACTTGTTTACACAGAAGCATTCGCACATTTGTTAGGGCGATAGCCTTTTCACTTACTCCCTATTCCCGGTGAGCGTCTTCGGTCCCCTCCTTTAACTCGATTTCTCCAGTCCACCGGGATCTGCGATATTCCACGCCGATCTCCGCGATAGAGGAGAAAACCTTTCTCAAGACCGTATCGGTACAAATCCCGGGTGATCTCGACGTCATCCCGGCAATACCGCTCTATCAGGTCCATCTTCCCCTC
>CAVSPC010000045.1:0-31573 GCA_963729795.1 uncultured delta proteobacterium
CCCCTCTCGATTGCCGACCAGACGGTTTCCAGTTTAATGGTGCGATATCCGTGAGCCAGTATCTTACGGAATTCGACGATTTCGGCCATTGAGTGTCATGATAGAGAGACTTAATTCGTCCGGCAACTGATTGACCGCTTCGCCGATTATCTCGAAATTTCTCATGACTGCATCCTGCATCATGCTGTTTTGTTCGAATTCCAGGAAAGACACTCCCTCCGTGAACTGGCGGATCTTTCGGCAGGATTCGAGAATATCATCCATATAGAGCCTATAGTCCCTCGGCATAGACTGTTTCCTCCAGAATGGTGTTGCGAATTCGCGGCTTGATGGTGTCATGGAAGACCAAGTCTACTTTACGGTCAAAGAGTTTTTCCAAGAAGAATTTGAGCCCGAAATAGTTCTTGAAGGTGGGACGCTCGAACTCCACGAGGAAGTCCATATCACTGGCCTCGCTTTGTTCACCGCGGGCGTACGAACCAAATATCCCAAGGCGGCGAACTCCGAAGCCCTTGATAGTTTCACGATTTTCTTCCAGTTTCTTAAGGATATCGTCGCTGGTCATCGTCAGACCCTTTTCTATAAGTTGCGCTCAGGATTTTCGGGATCATTAGCCCATTGCGAGGGGTTTGCTTCTATATAATTTCGGATCGTGTTGAGAGCCCTGTCATTGCGGACAACGTGTTCGTAATAGTTGCGCTGCCATGTAGGCACGCCCATCATTTCCCGAGATTCATTAATGCGACGAGATGCGAATGTCTTGAATCCCCGGATGATTTCTGGGATACCATGACGTTTTCCGCCTGCCGTAGGGGCGGGTTTGAAACCCGCCCCTACCATGTCGGCCCAATCGTTCAATATGACGATCCCATGTACATGATTGGGCATGATTACAAATGCATCTAATTTAATATAAGGATAATGATCGGGCAACTGCTCCCAAATCAAGTGGACCATACGTCCAGCATCACTCAACCGCATTTCCCCGTCTGTGATTTCGCCAAGGAAACATTCCCGCCGGTACGTGCAGATCGTAACAAAATATGCTCCAGCCGTGGAATAGTCGTAACCTTTCAGACGTATCGAGCGTCTCAGATGTTTTTCAGGATCGTATCTCATGCACAACATCGTTGTAGGGGCAGGTTTCAAACATGCCCAGATTTTTGGGCGGGTTTCACCCCCCCCTACATTCGGGCAATTCACAGCATCTCTGTAAGGCGTCTTTTGACGTACTCGGCGTCATCATCCGACAACCCGTAACGCTTGAACAATACCGCGTCAATGGCATCTTGTATTGGCTGGCTCCTTGGAGCAAGCTTGCGGCGTTGGGAGCGATCGCTGAATCTTCAGCCCCCGACATTGAAATAGGCGTGGCTATGTCCAGGCATCGGCCCTCGTGCTGTTTCAGCAGATTGGCCAGCACCTGCCTCATCTTGTGGGTCTGATTGTCTATGACGTAGGGAATGAACATCAAGATTCCTCGCTCAATTGCTTTAGGTTCGGTCCTCCATGAGCGATTCGGAAATTAACGCAACTTCTCTTTGATTAAAGCCGTACAGCTCGTAAACTGCGGCATCTATGGCTTGCTCAGTCTCCTCAATCTCCTTCTGGAAGCTCAAAGATGCATTGGCATCCCCTGCTCCCTGAAGGTGTTTGGTAAGGGCAAGCATGCTTGTAACAAGCATGACAACATGGTCGTGAAGGTTCCGTTCGCGAATTTCCAAGAAATTGATTGTTTTGACTGGAAAAGGTTTGAGATAATTGGTCTTGAAGCAATAATATCCGCCGCGCAGCACGTATCCGCTGTTTGAAAGAAACCACCACAAAACCTTTGAATTTAAGACACCAAGCCAATAGTGGATATCTTCTTGATGATCATTTGGAGGCAATAGGCTATAAACCTTGGTATTATGATAAAGTCAGGGCGGAGCCAACGTCATATTGCAGCCGAGACTGATTTCCGGTGTTATGATTCGTCGCGTATCAAACAATTCAATTGAACGGCCCCGGTGGCACGAATACCAGTAATTGGGATTCGTCTTGAATCTTTTTCTCAGTTCGATCAACTCCGCACGATACCGATTCAGATACTGATAGGCTAACGGATAATTTTTCTTCAACTCAGGCTCTTCAAGAATTTTGGTTTTTCCGCTTACTCTCTTGTAAGGGTATATGCAGTAGAATCGACCATCCGGCTCGGCATATCTGTGGACATCTTCTCCTCTCAGCATAGGCTTCAATATGTCCTTTTCTAAAGCGATTCCTCCCTTGACCCGCTCAGAAAAGACTTCCACAGTTTCGTCACGACTGTCGGACAATTTCTTCAGCATGTAAATCTCGTCTATACCTGTGACGACCCCCTGAAATATTTCTTGAAAGAAATCACCTAGTCGAGTTCCACATTGCTGCATCGTGTCCATCGGATTATCAGCAGACGAAGACGTTAGGATCCACGGCCCAGATGTCAAATTTTCATGCTTGTATTCAGCAAAATCGGAATCCTTGAGGCTAGAAAGTTCGTCGAGAACCTGAGGGACTGACACATTGGAGAATTCGTAATATCTAAATTTTTATTTGATGCGGTTTTCGAGAATTAATATACATGTGTATGCAGAAGCTTCCTGAAAAATGAGATTATTTCCGAAGCTTATTAATGTGTGTAGAGCACAATTGCTCAGCAGGAAAGCCCTCAGTCCCGAACCGAAATCGGAGTTGACGAACTTGTGTGGACATATGTATCCAAGCCGCCCTCTGTCACCGAGCAACGAATAGCCACGTTCAAGGAACAAGAGATAGAGGTCATACCTCTTGATCGCACTTCTGAAGTGCCCCGTTAAATAATCGAGTTGCCCGGCGTAATGATTCTGCAACCCCTGAATTCGCAAATACGGAGGATTCCCTAGGACCGCATCAAAGCCTGCTCCTTCCTTTCGCTTACCAGATTCAAGGAAAACGTCGGGGAACTCCAACTCCCAATGAAAAAATCGTTCCTTCTGAGAGTCGAATTCTGCCCTTGAGGCTATCCCTTTTCCAAGGTCGGTTAGCCCGACCGAAATCCCATTTTGCCTGTACGATTCTGCATCACGTCCGTTCAAGAATTCCATCACTGGATTTCGGATTACTGTAGATTTGTTCGCGCGAGTTTTCTGTCGAGGGTTCCCGAACCACTGACTTGTATAAACATCGAGAATACGTCTGATAGGAGCCGCGCTATCCCAAACGGATCGGAACGTCTGCCGTGATTCTTTCACCTGAGCCACTGTTAGGTCAGACAGGTCACACACTTTCCGAATCCCACGGGTTATTGCTTCGAGTTGGGCCAACGAATTTCCGAGCACGCCGCTCAATAAAGGGAAAGCCTCCTCATCAGCTCTTGCGCTCTCCTGGTATGCGGCCTGTACGTCACTCACTGCAACCCCGATCAGTGAGTTTCCGCATTTAACGTGGTGATCCAGGAAAGAAAGTGGAGCCCCAAGTGTAAAGCAATCAAGCCATAGGGACACCTTGGCAAGTTCGACGGCCATAGGGTTGAGATCAACCCCGTAGATACACCTTTTGAGAACATGCCGCTTGAGGAGATTTACATCGGAAAGGCGGGAGGCATCTATGGTGATGCCCAAATTTTCCATCTCTTTCATTATCTCTAGGCGCATCTTAGCAAGATGGACTGAAACAGGATTCCACGGGAAAGCGTTCAGAAAATCCAACGCCTTGTCGGTAATGAAGTCCACGGCTTCAACCAGAAAATGACCGGAACCCATCGCGGGGTCGAGCACCTTCACATAGAATAGTTCGTCAACCAATCCCTGGCCGATTAAATCAGCCTTGCTGTCCGGTTCCGGTTTCATCCCGGATTTCCTGAAAGCTTCCTGTCTGGCCTCAAAAGCCTTTTTGTCAGTCTGGGCCTTTCTTAGCTTCGCGCGCAACGCCTCGAACTTCTCTTTCAGGACAGGTCCCACAGCATTTTCAACTATGTATTTGACGATGTGGTCGGGCGTATAGTACGAGCCGGTTGCCTTTCGCTCACGTTTGTCGTTTTCAAGATAAGCTTTTCCTTTAGGCCAAACTCGTTCTTCCGCACTTTTCCCTCGGCCATTGGTTAGAATTTTACGCTCTTCTTTTACTGCTTCCCTGTACGGGATGATCTCTTCTGTCTTCTTGCCCTTCACTATCGCCATCTTCTCTGGTGCGATCCGAAGCTTGAACTCCAATAGCCCTTCGTAAATGGAACCAAGTTGTCTGACGCCCAGCGACTTATAATCAATGAAAGCCAGCGCCTGGGTCTTTGTGTCCACATCTCGTGCCAGGAGGTCAATGGCTCTGGCGAGATACCTGTCTGCCAATTTGGTGGACATCAGAAACCGAGCATTGACAGCTTCCGGGGTCTCGTCGTCCTCTTCCGGATTCGACAGGAAAAGCCCGCCATTGTAGAAGGGTACATTCAGGGCGGCATCACCACTGTCCAACACTCTAAACAGCGTCGTGAGCCTCTCGCAGATAGCGCATTCATCATCCCGGAAACCCTTTTTCAGCTTTTGTCCAGCTTCGTCCGCGATCTTTGCCGCAATGTCGGCCACCTCTTCCTTGATCTTTCTTAGGCTTACTTCGTAATAGCCGCGGATTTCCTTGGCCGGCAGCAGGTCGCGTGCTTCAGCGTAAAGCAGAAAGAGGATGCGGTACAGAAGGGCCAGAGTACCTTGGAAAACTTCGTCCAAGGCTTCTTGAGACAGATCGGCCTGAACGCCGTCTCTCTTACGGATGAATGAAACAAACCCCTCGGAGATATGGGGGAAGATGTCTTCGAAGACTCGCTCCTTTAACCGGTCTCCAAGTTCTTTGGCATATTCTTCGCTGTCGCTGAAAAGTTGATCCAGGAACGATGCCACAACCTCGCGGCCCTCCCTGTATTGAGCCTGGGCGACGAATGATTGGTGCCTGAACAGCAGCCAGAAGTAACGAAAGGCTGTTGCCGGATCGGAAAATTCACTCGTGTCCTGCGAGAGCAACTCCTCAACATCAATTTCATAGTAATTGGTCGCTCTAGAATGAGCCTTCGTTGAATAGAGCCGCCAGATTCTTCCATTGGTGACGATTGCCCACGGCGCTTCACCTTTTTCAAGCAGACTTACCACTGTAGCGCCCGGATTCTCTTCCTTTGTTTCTTTGTCCCTCCTGTCGTCCTTGCCATCCAGACAGCGATCCCAGGCACATACAAGAGCCGTGGCAATAGGCTTGGCGTCCCCAACACTGGAGTAAAGCCCATAGCTCGGCTCGGCGTCCCCAGGCTTTCGATGCTGGTTTTTTTTGAAGTGGAACCCTAGAGCGCGAACCGTGGGCTCAAACAGCTCTGCCTGAAGAGAGTCTCCACCGTCTTGTTGGCGAGCCGGGTGGAAGCCCCCTGATAGGCTTCAGAGAGCGACACGTACGCAGGCTTCGGGTCTTCTTGCCATTCGGGCAGGTTGGGAAGCCGTTCCGTGAGATAATAGTCGGAAAAGAGTGCTCGATTGTTGAAATGCTCTTCAGACCAGTCAGCGATGGAATATGCCGACAGGAGTTTGTCGTACTGGGCCCAGGGATCGCTTTCGGTGTAGCTGAACCGTCTCAGTACCCGCAAATCAACTGTTGTGGGCTTATGTCGGTCAACGCTCAGGATTCGGGGAGGGACGCTGCTCAAAGGCACCCTAATGCTGCGCCCGGCAGGTCGAGACGGAATGTACTTTTCAACCAAAACGAAATCAAGCCGGTCGTATGCACTCGTAAAACGAGAAGGTAATTGCCGGCCCTTTCACGGAAGGCTCTAACGATGGCCCGTGTATTAGCAATCGTAACGCTTGTGAGTGCAAAGACATAGACCTGGAGAGCCCCATCCTGATCGGCGATGAGTTCGATCTTTTTGATGGGCTTCACCGTTCCCTCAGCCGTGATGCCCAGGTTTCCAGGAAACTGCTCTATTCGGATGTCGGTATGCCAGCCCAAACGTGCAAAGAAGGCCGTGACCGCATCTGCATTCGAGAGTTCCTGAACCTCTCTGGCTGTGATCGTCACATCAAAATTCATAAGAATATCCGTGAAATTCTTCTGGAAGTTTTCTCGGGGCCGACTCGGCGCGCAGCACAGGGCTTCTGCTGTTCTCCCCATCACTCAGGGCCATTTTGCCGACCAAACTCGGCTATTCGCACACACGCATAGCACGATTTTGCCCCCCGAACCAGAAGTTGCAGGAACCCCCCCGTGGCGATGCCAACTCCCACTATCCAGCTTATTTCAAGATTGCACCATCAATAGTAATCTGCGTTGAATGCGTCCTGGATGATTTCCACGACCGGGGGCTCACCCATAGTTACGATTGCGACATCAAAACGTGCCGGCGGGACCTCGCGGTAACGTTTTTCCAAATAGACTTTCGCGGCTCGAATAATTTTCTTCTGCTTTTGCCGGTCCACGGAAAATACAGGGTTTAGGGCTGAAGCCGACCGTCTCGACCGCACCTCAACAAACACAAGTTCTCCCTGGTGTTGCGCCACAATATCTATTTCACCCAGCTTACATGCGAAGTTCCTCTCAATAATACGATAGCCACGGCCTTGGAGGTGATCGCCCGCTATTTGTTCGGCCAGGTTACCTTTGTCGCGCGTGTTCGTGGTGGTCCTTGTTCTCACTTAAGGAGCCCCCAGGGCTAAGTGCTGCCTCATAGGGTCGGAATCAACCCGCGAAATGCGAGGTTCCCCCCTTTAGTAAAGGGGGATTTTGATGGCTCTCAGCCCTTTCTCTCCACACAGCTAAATGGTCCTAATCAGTCATAAGTTGGAGCGTACCGGACGACCTCACCCCTTTTACGACTTCGCTTCCATCATCCGTTCGTGCAAGCGCCTAGACTGGAGAGCGAAAGCCTCCATTCTCGCTTCAATAATCTGGGGAAATGCATTCCCATCGGTTTCGATGGCCAGGAACGGGAGTTTTTGATTCTTGTTCAACAGAGACTTCCTGCTTAGGTCGTGGTCGTGGCCGTTCGTTTGAGCGAGGAGGGCCAATTTTTCACCGGAAGTGAATTTTTCCGAGAGGATCGATTCAGCTACCCGGCTCGGCATACAACCGAACGGCCCGATAGAGATGATCCCGCACGCAGGATGAAGGATTTCGTGGAGAGCTGCGCCTACGGTCAGAATCGCCTCGCCCGTGAGCATCGGCGATACGAATTTCTCCCCAGCGTGGATCAGATCCTCCACGTGAAGGGTCTCGTGAAAAAACAGGCCCGACGGTGCGAACAGATCGCGAATCTTTCGGTCAAAATGCCGTTTCACAAAGTAGCGAATCCAGAACGGAATGTCCGGCTCGCCCTCTATGCGATTCTTAATGAGCCAATCCACATATTTTATCCATTCGCTGGTCTGGGAAGTTCGCACGATGAATCCGCGGTCTGCCAACTTTTCAACCAACTTCTGCAGCGAGATGGGATCGTTGCGCACGTATATCTCGCCGATGAGCGAGATCTTTGGAATCTCCTCGTACGGCATTTTCAGGGGGATCCGGGCCAACGTTTGAGCCGAGGATCGAATTTGAGCACGTATCTCCTTCCACGAACGATGGACGACATTTACAAGAGAATTCCACTCACGATGAAAGATCTCCAGAGCAGATTCCCGATCTGCGGCCGCGGCCATTAGCGTGGACCAGATCTCATACATCACATCACCGATGATTATGGCCCGCCACGCCGGTAAAGTGAAACGATCTCCCAACCCCATGTACCCGTTCGCCGAATTCAACGTGAGCACGGCAGCGTCAGGGATTTGGTATCGTTCGATGAGGCGCCGAGAAAACACGTTGTACTGGCCGAACCGGCACGGACCGCCCGCTCCCGGCATGAAATAGGCGGTCACTTCACCCGACGGTCTGTCGCGCCAGAAATAGTTGAGCATTGACCCTACCGTGGTTTGCAGAGGCAAACACTCTTTACAGGTAGAATTCCCGCGACCTATCTTGAGCACTTCATCGTCCGCAGGGGGCAGGCCATGAGCGTTGATCCCGACCTTCTTGAAGGTTTGGACAAGCGCCTGATGAGCGAAACGGCCCATTGCAGGCAAGACGACTCTAACATTGGGGTCGGTGAGGGGCAGCTTTCTCCCGTCAGCGGTAGCAATCACCGGTTTTCCATCGACGATTGCCGCGACCGCGGCCTTAAACGCTTTTCGGGTGGCGGGAAGCTGCTTCTTGCTTTCAAGCTCTACGTAGTACCTGACGATATCGAGAAAAGCCTCGATGCGTGTTTCGAGCCCTGCGTCCGCTGTGTGGCTGTCGAGTTCCAGGGTCAGCGAGGGCTTGCGACCCATTTCTTCTCGGAAATACCCCACCACAAATGAGTCCGGCCCGCACGAGAAGTTGCTGATATAAGTTCCGAACAGCCTAGGGTGATTTTTGACGAACCGAGCAGCCTTTAGAATCATCCTGCCCATGGACCAGTACATAGTGTCAGCGTCGTCGAAGGTCTGGTCTTCGTAGGGGAGCATATCATACGGTATTATCCGATAGCCTCTGGAGGCGAATTTGGCCGGTATGCCTTTGTTGGCCTCTCCTGCAAAGGCATTGTAAGGTCGGCCGAAAAGTACGATCGCGAGGGCATCACGGTCTTGTTCAAGCTCTTGCAGTATTTTCGCTCCCGTAGCGCGCATCTCTTCTCTGCAAGCCGCCTGGGCTTCCATCGCTTCCCTGAATGCCCGTAACCCGTCGGCCCGCGAGCCGCCCAACTCCGAGGCAACCTTGATAAATTCATCGGTTCTCGATTCGAAACCTCGGCTAAGATCCAAATAGGGGGTGATCACCTTCTTGGACTGCATGCGCTCAAAGGCGCTCTTCAGGTAAAAGGCTTCTCCCTGCACGAAAACGCAGGTACATGTGTTGGGGTTCTCGTTGTCGGTAGGTACGCCTCTGATGTGCGGAAGAAAGAGTATTTCAGGTCCCTTGTCCAGGAGGTTCGCCATGAACCCGTGAGCTATTTCCACAGGGAAACAGAAGGCAGCTCCCTGCTGATCAATTCCCGACGCATCTACTGAGTCGGGCAATACCAACCGGAATCCCAGCGAGTTGAAAAAGGCGTTAAAGAACGGGAAATAAGTATTTACGAGGAATGAACGGTTCATGCCGATTGTTGGCCGACTGTCAGCCACACGCCCGGTATCGAGATCGCGAAAGACGATTCTCTGGCGGTGATCGACCAAATCCAGCGCGCCCTTGTCGAATTCCAAGTGACGGATAAGATTTACGTACCGGTTACAAGCGCCGCCGAATGGGTATGTCTTTCCCTCTATATCAATCCGAGCTATTTCGCACCTGCGATCACATTTCTCTTTTCCCCCGCCGCACACAAAAGGTTCCTTGTAGGTGACATCACGAGATGCCAGTCGGTCGAGGTCAAAAGAACCCTCTTTCAGCAGGCCCGCAGCAATTCGCCTTTCCACTTCGAGTGCCACCCCGAATGCGCCCATGAGTCCGGGTTCGGGAGGGACAACAATTTCTTTTCCAGTGAGCGCGGCCATGGCCGCAGGAATTGCCTCGTTGTAGCAGACCCCGCCTTGCATAAATACCTTTTTCCCGACCGGCCTGTTGCCTTTGACTCGGTTCGAGTAATTCATGCAGATGGAGTAGATTAAGCCCGCGACGATATCGTTGACGGGGATGCCTTCCTGAGCCGCATTCTTGATGTCGGAACCAATGAACGCGGCGCACTGATCGTTGAAGTTTGGTGGATTCGAGCCAGTATATGCCACCGGGCCTATGTCGGTCACTTTAAGCCCGAGGCTCTCTTTGGCCGACTCCTCTAGGAATGAGCCCGTCCCCGCGCTGCACGCCTCATTCATTGCATAATCGCTGGGGACCCCATTGGTGATGTACGTGTATTTCGCGTCCTGGCCCCCGATTTCGAAAATGGTATCCACTTGCGGATCAAAGTGCACTGCCGCGGCGGCATGAGCTATGATCTCGTTGAGCACCCCGTCGGTCATTGCGTGAAGGCCGGAAATTTGCCGGCCCGATCCGGTAACTCCCAGCCCTATGATGCTTATGGGGACGTCAATCTGTTTGGCGAGGCTGCTGTAGACATTCCGGGAAGCTCCTACCGGATCGCCGTCGGTTCGAAGGTAGTCGGCCGCCAGAATAGCCTTATCCCGGCAGCGCATGATCACCCCTTTGGTTGTAGTGGATCCAACATCCAGACCTAACACGGTGCGGTCGCCGGCTTCAGCTTTTCCCCGGGGCCGGTCTTCGAAACGGACCATGTGCCGAAATTCTGACAAGGGCTTAAGGTATGAGAAGGCGGACCCTTTATTCTGATAGACATTATCGGAGCCAGTGTAAGAGACGGTCGGATTGTCCAGAGCCCACAAAGCAGCCCCAAGGGCTTCAAAATACGGAGCCTCTTCGGGAATGTGAAGGTCTTCGATCTCCTTGGCAAGATAATGCATCATGGTCTGATTACGGGATGAACCGCCGACGAGAAGTACAGACTTCTTCGGCAGCTTTTTCAGCAACTCGACCACTTTGGCGGCCATCATCTTGGCGAGGCCGGCCACCACCTGCCCCTTCGGGATGCCCTTGTTCAGAGCGTGAGTGCAGTCACTCTTGCAGAACACGGAACAGCGGCCTGAGACGCGGTGTGGATGCTCGGATATCCCGAGCTTGGCCACGTCCTCAAGGGTAATGTTCATCCTCCGGATTTGTTGGAGAAAGAACTCCCCTGTGCCGGAAGCGCATTTGTTACCGGTTTGTATTCCCTGGATTTGCCCGTCTTCATCCAGGTGGTACACGAGGAACGTCTCTCCTCCCGCGCTGACGACCACTCGATAAGGATCGTCCTTGCCGAGTATATGCGCGACGGCCCTCTCTACTGCCTCGGGTTCGGAGATGGTAGTCAACCTAATAAAATTAATGAATTTTCGTCCAGTGACCGCTATCGGGATGTTACGCGCTTGAGGGATCTTTTCAAGTGCATCGAGCAGGGTTTTCCTGGGATTACCCTCATGGGTAATTGTCGAGGCGTCGATTACCTCGATCATACCGTCTTCCCTGCGTAGGCGCACCATGCCGAGTGTGGAGGCTCCCAAACAAATACCCAGGGCTTCCATGAACAACACTCCCTTTTGGCTTACGGGTAATTCTGTAATTGGAATGACTCAAACTTTTAATATAGACGAGCCGCACATAATCGGCAAGACTTACTTAGCAAGGCGGGCATTCGTTTATGACAGGAATTTTCAAAGTCTTTCTCTGGTCAGTTCCGGTTCCTATGCCTTGGCTGGGAATCCCGCGCGGTATGCGAAATTCTACCGGAAATCACGCCTTATTTGGCTACGATAGCTGAGACATAGCCTGTGAACGAGAAAAAGGTCTTTCATCCTGCATCTTTCAGATTATAGCGCTACTGCCAAAGCAATTGCTGGACTACGCCCCGAAGTCCGATAAGGATCAGCACAATTCCGCCTGCCCGCTGCGGCCATTGGCCAAGGTGAAGCCCTACCCGTCTCCCTACTCTGGTCCCTACAAAGGCCATGACCGCCGCGGTCAACCCGAAAACCGGGGCTAGCCTCCATGTCTCAGTTCCCACGAGACTCAGAGATATCCCTGCGACTAAAGCATCAACCGCGCAGGCCAAGGAAAGCCCCACTATTCGCCAGCCTTTTGTTGGATCATAACCTTCCGCTTGTTCATCGTCAGGTGAATTACGGACCATGTTTATGCCAAGCACCATCAGCAGACCGAAAGCTATCCAAGCGCCGGTGTGTCCTACAAATGAGGATATGCCGGTTCCGCCCAAACAACCCAAAGCTGTCATGATCGATTGAAAGGCACCAAAATTCAAACAGAGCCGAAGAGTATGCCAAGTTGTCGGTCGGCGTAGGCTGGCCGTAACTACGGCCGCGACGGCAAAATTATCCATGCTTAGCGCCAAAGCACTTCCAGTCAACGTTATAACATCCACGACCAATGCCTTTCCTTTATCTGAAGCATTGCTTTGGCACTAGCTGAACCGAATCCCGCGAAACACCATACGGGTTGAATTAGCTGTGCTCGCTCGCTTCGATCTTCTTCTTTTCTCCAGTCTTATTGCTGTCTTTATGCTCTACGGGCCTCGGTTTCACGTGAGCGCCGATGCCTGCCACTTTCGTAGGACGTGTCTTTTCCGTCGGTTCTGATTCCTTTTTCTTGACCGCGCTCACTCTCCGAGCCGACGGTCGCTTCTCATCGCTTACGGCCGCGGTCCGCCCTTCCCTTCGACTTTCGGCAACCTCCGCGCAAGTTTGCCGGCCCGTTTCGTACAGACAAGAACCCGCTTTTCAGAATGGCCTTCAGTAACGGCCGCACGGTCGACCATGCTAATGGCATAACCACAGGCGCTGCGAGTAAACCGGCCCCAACTGCGACTCCGGTCCAAATGTCGCCACCCTTTGGTCTGAAATCCCAGATTGCCATGTGCTGCCCCTCCCTATCGGACAGTTTTGGGCGCCATGGCACCGCAACAAAGTATCCCACATGACATAAGGCTGTCGTCAGCCACTGACAATGTCAAGTTAGGATTCTGTGAATCGCGTTTGCCATGACACCAAATGAAAAACTCAGTCTTCAGTCAACTCTTCATCAACAAGAGAACTGATTTTACCCTCCGCGGCCTCTATTTCCCCTATCTCCTTGCAAGTCGTCGGGCTTAAGATGCCATAGGTTTTGACGATCTTTTCCAGATTCTCAGCGATTACTCTTCCCAGATGCATACCAACGGACAATCCGATCCAAAACTCCATGATGTTTCCCCTGAAGGTCCGAGATATTGGGGTCCTGTTCCGTGTCGGCAACCACCCCCCGGATTCCTGCGTCGCGCAGAAGATGTCCTACCGCGTTGATGGCGGGAATGGTGTACCTGCCGCCAAGTCCGGAACCGGACAAACAGCCTTCCCGACAAACAGTTACCTTTCGGTTTTACCCCATTGTTGCCCTGACCCTGGCCCCACATAAGCATTTTGCGGATGCAAACACCGGCCCGCAAGTCTCAGATTTGGAGAAGACCGAAATCCTCAAAGGACACTTCCACATTAATAATTAATTTGCTGCTAATACTAGCCTAACATTTTGAGGCAATAGTTTAAGAAGATTCATACGACGAAATCCCTCGTCGTCCAAATAGCCGAAGTGCTGGTAAAAATCGAAAGGGAGAAAAGCATGGGCTACTATCTCCACGACGTGCCGGGTCGTATGAGAATCCAGATTCCGGCCTTGAGGAGGAATTCCGAGTTGGCGCAAGACGTTCAGGATCTGTTGGAAAGCCTCTCGGGCGTCAAATCAACCTCCGTGAACCCTGTTACAGGGAGCGTAATAGTTCGTTACGATCCGAAAATGGTGCATTCCACGACCATTCTGACCCTTCTTTCCAGGGAGAGGTACATTGACCTCGCAGGAATAATCTCAAGCCGTCAACATATCGAGACCGGCCTTTCCAAGGCAGGTCGTGCAGCATCCAAAGCCCTTATAGGAATCGCATTGGATCTGGCCTTGCAGGGTTCTCCCCTATCGATTCTGACAGCCTTCATTTAGAACTTCCCGCCAAAGTGTGCCGCACCAAGATTCGCTCCTTTCCCAGATTTTGGAGCGGGCGCAGCAAGTTGCGCCCCTACCTTCGTAAGGTGAGTGGCCTATTGGTGGCGATGGGCATTTTGCAGGGGGACGGTCATCCTGCCCGTCCATCAGCGACAGGCTGGAAGCCTGTCCCACCAATCTAAATTCGGTGCCAACCATTTCGAAAACCACTATAAGCGAATTTCAATGCAGTCCGCTATCGACGATGCAGTGCGCCGGGTAACTACGACCTGAGTAAATCTGCTTTGTCCGTGGCCTCCCACGGCAAATCCATATCAGTTCGTCCGAAATGCCCGTACGCGGCAAGTTTGCGATAGAATCCTCCTCTGGACAGCGACGGCAGCCCTGTCAAATTGAATTGCCTGACAATCCCACCTAGCCTGAAATCGAAATGCTTCTCCACAAGGGCACTGATTTTGTCATCGGAAAGCTTGCCTGTTCCCATGGTCTCGACCTGGATGCTGACCGGTCCTGCAAGTCCTATCGAATAGCTGAGCTGGACCTCGCACTGATCGGCAAGCCCTGCGGCAACAACATTCTTGGCCGCGTAACGAGCTGCATACGCCCCGACCCTGTCAATTCTTAGCGGGTCTTTTCCGCTTAGCGCCGATCCGCTGTTCCTGGCATACCCTCCGTAAGTGTCGATAGCATTCTTTCTACCTGTCAGGCCCGAGTGCACCGACGGCCCGCCCAATTTCAAAGGGCCTCCCGGATTTATCAAGATCCTGGTATTCTCGTCAGGGACTATGGGCTCACCTTCAAATGCCGCTTTTATGACCGTCTCCATCACGTCGTCTCGAAGTCGCTCCAGTTTCGGATAGGTCCGATCTATCTGGCTTGAATTGATCGTGATGCTGTGGAGCCTGTGCGGCATCCGATTATCGTATTCCACTCCGACCTGGGTGGTGCCGTCAGGAGCCAAGTATGGCAGCACGCCTTGCAGCCTCACTTCGGAGAGCCTTCTCGAAAGCTTGTGTGCAAGCCATATCGGAAGCGGCATAAGCGTCGGTGATTGATTGCACGCAAAACCGAACAGCGTCACCTGATCGTATGCCACAATTCGATCTATGTCCTCTTCGGACACACCGTTTTCGACAACCAGGCAGTGCTGTTCCGGCGTCATTTCTTTGAGGCTGGTCAATATGCTGCAAGTCTTGAAGTTGAATTCATGGTCAACGTAGCCGATCCGCCGGATAACCTTTCTGGCCACATTAGGAAAATCGACCTTAACGTCGGATGCAAACCTTGCAGCAATGAAGACCACTGACAATGACACGGCACACTCAGCGATAATTCGGGCACACAAGTCATGCTCGAGAAAGCGGTCTACGATGGCATCACTTATCTGATCGCACAGTTTGTCCGGGTGCCCTTCGGTGACCGATTCGGACGTGTGGATGAAGTGCTTTTTCATTTGTTGTCCGCCGATCCTTTTTTGGTGGCCTCGTTTATGAACAGAGGAATTACTGATGCAGCCCCAATTACCAACCCGTCCAAAAGTGTTATCGGGGTTGTCCCAAGCAGTGTTCTCAGCCCGGGAATAAGCTGAGAAGCCAGTTGAAGCCCGAGTGAGCCAATGACCGCCACATTAAGGTATTTATTCGGCGCGGATTTCTGCCGATCGAATATGGTGCGCGTCTCCGAACGACAACTCATCGCGTGCAAGATCTGAGACGTAGTAAGGCTTTGAAATGCCAACGTGCCCGCGGCAGGGCCCATACCGTATTTCATGACGCCGTAGCCGTACGCGGCAAGCGACGTCGCGGTCATCGTCGCAGCCTCGAAGCCAATTCTTTTGAAGTCCTTTGCCTCCACAATGGGCGCGGTAGAATCCCGCGGTGGCTGACTCATTACGTCGGGTTCCGCAGGTTCCAAAGCCAAAGCAAGTCCCGGAAATATGTCCGACACAAGGTTGATCCAGAGCAGTTGCATGGCATTAAGGGGGTATCCCAATCCCAGGGCGCCTGCTACGAACATTACTTGGATTTCGCTGAAGTTGGTGGCAAGAAGATATCGGAGGGTTTTTCTGATATTATTATAAATGGTTCGTCCATCACTTATCGCGATGATCAAAGTCTCTAGATCATCTTCTTCAAGTACCACGTCAGCCACATCACGAGCCACATCAGTGCCGGCCCGACCCATTGCTATGCCTATGTCCGCAGCCTTGAGCGCAGGCCCGTCGTTAATGCCATCGCCGGTCATGGCTACTACCTTGCCGGAACTCTGAAGGGCCTGAACAATCTGGAGCTTATTTGACGGGCTGACCCTGGAAAAAACGTGGACTTCCTTGCTCAGAGCCTTTAATACCGCGGGCTTGGTGCTTGTTAAGTTGGTCGAATCGAGGATTTCCAGCGGCCTACCGTTGCTGAGCCCCAATTCTTTTCCCACTGCGTATGCTGTCGGGCTCTGGTCTCCGGTGACCATCACAGTTTCCAGCCCCGCTTTATGAAAAACTACGATTGATTCTTTAACCCGGCTCCGAATCGGATCGGCCATACCGACCAAGCCCAACCACGTGAAGCCATTCTCTCCTTCCGAGTGCTCATCGGAATTCCGGATTGCGTAAGCGACCCCCAGCACACGTAAAGCATCGCCTGCCATACTGTCATTTTCGACTTCGATAGCGTCTCTGTCCTCATCGGCAAGGGCAATAACGGCCCCATTCGTGATCTGATTTTTGCATTTGGCGAGGACTTCTACGGGATTTCCCTTTATCGCCAGCAATATTTTCTTGTCCTCGGACACGTGCTCGGTAATCATAAATTGTCGATTATCGGACCGATACTGAATATTTGACACCGGATGTTGATCCCTTAGCGACTGAACGGGGATGCCGCCACTAATCGCCATCTGGATCAGAGCGTTCTCGGTCGGTGAGCCGTTCAAAACGTACTGCCGATCTTTGACCTCGATTTGAGTCTCATTGCAAAGCACGGATATATGAATGAGCTTCAAGACCTCGTCAGATTGGGAAGGGTCAAAGAGACTTTCTTGCCTGAAAAAGCGACCTTCACTAACCTGTATCCGCTCCATTCCGGAATAAATCGTCAGCACTGACATTCGGTTATGCGTAATTGTGCCGGTCTTGTCGAAACATATAGTCTGGACCGAGCCTAATGTGCATATTGCATCGAGATTCCTTATGAGGACTTTGTGTTTCCTCATGTTGTTGATCCCGAGCGCAAGCGTTGTCGTCGCAACGGCCGGCAGTCCTTCCGGAACTGCCGCAACAGCGAGAGAGATGGCAGTCTTGAGCATCTGAAGAAAGCCGTTGCCCCTGATGAGCCCTATGAAGAAGACTAGGCCGCAGACAGCCCCGGAGATCAATACGAGTTGATTGCCAATCCTCGTCAACTGCCGCTCAATCGGAGTTTCGGGGGCTTCTGCCTCTGCAAGAAGACTTTGGATCTGGCCTACCTCCGAGAATGTGCCGATTGCCACGACAACTGCCAACCCCTGGCCCCCGGTGATGAGAGTGCCCGAATAAACCATGTTGGTCCGGTCCGCAAGAGGAACCCTCGAGGCCTTAAGCGGAGACGAATTTTTGGTCACGGGCATGCTCTCTCCGGTGAGCACCGACTCGTCGACAGTCAGATGAGTTGCCTCGATGATTCTCGCATCCCCTGTCACATAAGTCCCTGGTTTCAGCAAAAGGACGTCCCCCACCAGGACTTGTTCAGCGGGGATTTCCTGCAAACTGCCTCCCCGTATTATCTGGGCGGATGGGCGGATCAACCTCTTCAACGAACTTATTATCTTTTCAGCTTCATTTTCCGTGACAAAGCCGATTACCGCATTAATGCCCACCACAGCCACAATTATGATGGCATCCGCAAGCCCGCCGGTAACTAGGGAAAGACCTGCAGCCGCACCCAGGAGCGCAACCGGGAACGAGTTGAATTGATCGATGAAAATGCCCAGCTTGGAGCGAGATTGAGGCTCGGGAAGAACGTTAATGCCGTATTTGCGGCGACTTTCATTGACGGCTTCGGCTGACAGGCCACGTTTCCTGGAAGATTTCAGTGACGAAAGGACGAATTTCACACTGAACATGTGCCAAGGCTTGGACTTCCGGGCTTTGGAGGCAAGATGCTCGGCGCGATCCTTCGCAGCGCGAACGATACTGAGATCGGTTACAGGAGTGAGCGCGCTGTCTTCAGTAGAAGAAGAGCCGCCCCCAGCCTCGTTGCCTCCGGTTTCTCGCAGATAGGCTAAGACAATGCGCTCCACATCCAGCTCTATCTTGCGGGGATTACAGTCAGGATTGAAAATTATCAGCACGTTTCCGGTCAAAATGCTGGCCGAAACGCGTCTGACGTCCTCGTCCTGCGGGAGAACCATTTCCAAGCGGTATTTGAGTGAAACGCAACGATAGAGGCCTTCGACTTTGTATCGCACTCTACCCGGTATGTGGTTATGAATTAGTTTTAACAACCGATTAGCCTCGTTCCGGCGGTCTCGCACTTCTCCATGAAAACGCGACACGCCTGCTCTAGTCCTCTAGTTCTGTGATGACGACGTTTGAGTTAAACTACCTAGCAATTTATTGACGTTTAGGTGATGCTTTCAATCTCCATCTGCATCGTCCGCTTCCAAAGCGAAGTCTTCCCCTTCGTCCCACTCATCAACCTGTGCTCGCGTGAATACGCCCAACGCGTAATAGAATGCTGTGTACCATGCTGGCATGACAATATTTCCTCGCGCAATCTGCCAAATCCCGGAAATTACCAGGCTGAGAAAGATGAGACTGGGAATATCGAATTCGCCGCCGCTCGCGTTCTTGAGCTGTTTATTATACACTTGAAAAGTATCGGCAACATTGGTGAAAAGAGTCTTCCGGGGCCGGCCGGAGCGTCCCAAAACAAACAGATCGTTTTCTTTTGCAAACTCGGCGATGGTCTTTCTTTCGCCTTCGTAGGAAATCAAGGCGCTTCCAGTGTTAGGATTCACCCTGATTTCCCTCACCCCCGGGCAGCCGGAAAGCCGCTCCATCAGAGTAGAAAAATATGAGACATCCCTTTTCTTGGAAGGAATCTTGATCCTTAGCCTGCGGGACATCAGATGAGACACATGAGCCTTCGGAATCATTTCCCCTCTCTTTGGTATGTGTGATCGACTAGGAACCTGTCGCACAACCCCACTCGTCGGCACCATCGTGCTGCGCGGAAGTTCCACTCATTATTCCGTTACCCCCCCCCGGCCCCTAGGAGTCTAACATACTAAGTCTTTCCCGTGGCAGCCTGTGAAAGATCCCGATACAATAGTCGTTCTCGCACCACCAATTCGGGAAAGTCCCGCGGGACGCGGGATTACGCAACAACCTCCTAGGCTCCTTTTACCTTCGCCGGAGTCAGCTCAGCCTGCACTTCGGACTTTGCTTCGGCAGCCAGATCTTCTACTACCTCTGCAACTTCAGCGATCATTTCTCTGCACTTTTCATAGAGCATTAAGCTTCCCTTTATACCCGCCTTTGCAACCGGCCTTGCAGCAGTGGCGATCATTGGTATCACCACGGGGGCTACGAGCAGGCCCACTCCGATTGCGACCCCAGTCCACACACTGCCTTTAGGTGTGAAATCCCAACTGGCCATTTGACGCCTCCTTCTCTCCGGTCGTTTAGTAGGTCATCGACCTGCTATAATATCGTAATTCATTTTCCAGAATATGTCTATTTTGTTAACTTAGTGTTAGAATTGTGTTAAAAATGACGATTCCGCATAGCCTTGTTGGAAATTTGTGTGCCTCCGTGGTCCCCCGTGCGCGCCGGAAATCGCTTAACCACATTGCCAGAAATAAACTGCGATGCCGGGAAAGGACGCGAAATTCTTCTTCAAAATTTAACAGCATTTTAACATTTGTCTAATCGTAGTTCAACAATCTTCATCGAGAATACCTTTACGCATTAGGTCTGCCCAGCGGACAAAGATCAGTTTACCGCCATGCTCCCGGAAACCTGTTAACTGATTGCCGAGCGGAACCGGTGCCTCTTCCGGCCGCGTGGGTCTCCTCACCTCGGAGCATTTTCAAGTGCGGCGGTGCAACGTTCCGTCGCTGTATTAGTCCTTGGCTTGCGGCATCCGTGATCCTGGCGATTCGCGGAGTCGATATGCAAAGGGCATATTTATTTTGATTGCAATGTCAAGGAGGAAGCATAGCGTGAATCTCCACCCTTTTGATCATATTTTCGGCATTGTGCCTCCAATCAGTCGCAATTTTACGATAGGAGAGTCCGCGGCGGTTCAACCAGTCGGCCGCGATACGTACTCTCACGTGTCAATAGAGTCCCTGATGTTCGTTAGCTTCTGATGACAGTGGGGAGGTCGGCGGTCTCACCATCCGTCAGCCAGTGATGGTGAGCCCCCTCCCAATCCACCGCCGGCCTCTCAACATTTCTTGCTTTCCAAACACGTGTAATGCAAGGCAGAGAACAAGTGGGTGTGAATGGCAAAAGAGAAAATTCTCGTTGTAGATGACGACGAAGATATCCTAGAGTTGGTAACGTATAATCTGACAAAGGAAGGGTATCACGTTTCTTCCGTCCTCTCCGGAGAACAGGCTCTAAAAAAAGCGAAGGAGGAACACCCGGACGCAATATTGCTCGACCTTATGCTGCCCGGGGTAGATGGACTGGATGTCTGCCGGGAGTTGAAGAACGATCCTGCTACCAGGTATATACCCGTTCTGATGGTCACCGCAAAAGGCGAGGATGCGGACATAGTCAGCGGCCTCGAGTTGGGCGCCGATGATTACATCACCAAACCTTTCAGCCCGCGCGTCCTTTTGGCCCGACTAAAGACGGTTCTCCGGCGACACAAGCCACCCGAGTCTGAAGAACTTGCAGTCGTGAACTTGCGCGGTCTCACCATCGATCCGAACCGTCACCAGGTCCTACTGGACAGGAGGCCCATAGTTCTCACTACCACAGAGTTCAGGATCCTCCATTTTCTGGCACGCCGCCCAGGCCGAGTCTTCAGCCGAGACCAGATAATAAATGCAGTCAAGGGAGAGAATTATGCTGTTACCGAGCGCTCTGTTGACGTACAAATTGTTAGTCTCAGAAAGAAACTCGGTAAGTTTGGAGACGCGATAGAGACGGTCAGAGGGGTGGGTTACAGGGTAAAAGAGGAGTAACAGCCGTTTAACGGTCAATCGGAATTTACGGTCCGCGGACACAGGATGCGTCGAGAAGGCAGAGAATCCGTGCCGCGTCAGCACTGACCGAGTTGTGCTGTGTTCCACCGCATCGACGAGTGGGACAAAAACAGAATTCGCAGCGATCGTGGCGTTCTCAACGGTGATATATTGCTGTGAAAAATTGTCACTTGGCGAGACCGCGAGGAGGGAACGGTAAATGAGGATCAGACTGCAGAGAGACATTGACAGGCTGAAAGAAAGGATTGTTTCACTGGGAACTCTGGTAGAAGAGCATTTTCGCAAGGCGATCAAGGCCATTCAAAATCGGGATGCGCTCTTAGCCAAGGCGGTCATTGATGGCGATATAGAAGTCGATCGGCTGGAGGTTGACGTTGAGGAAGACTGCCTGAAGATTCTGGCTCTTCATCAGCCTGTTGCAGACCAGTTGCGGTATATAGTGGCGATATTGAAGATGAACAATGACTTGGAGCGAATTGGCGATTTAGCTGTCAACATCGCCGAGCAAGCGGAGTTTATTGCTCGTGACGACCAACCGGCCTTCGCATTTGACTATATGACTATGGGAGCAAAGGCGGAGGAAATGTTGAAAAAGAGCCTCGATTCTCTCATAAATACCGATCTTCGCCTGGCTTATGAGGTATTGAGCCGGGACGACGAAGTCGATTCTATGAAAGACGCCGTGGAGGCGCAGTTTGCGCAGGAAATCTGCAAATCGAAGGGGGATCCTGCATCCATGATTAACTTGTTTCTGGTCTCACGTCATCTTGAACGCATAGCCGACCATGCCACCAATATTGCAGAAGACGTGATATATTTGATTACCGGCGAGATCCACAGACACCGAGGAGCCGTGGTCATACGAGGCAGTGATAGCTGGTTCACTAAATCGCACCCGGATGAGCTGTGCTTACCAGAGTAATAGAAACCCGGAAGCAGCGGTTCCCGCACACAATTTGGTCATTTCCTCGGCACTGAAGCGTCAGTCGTTGACTCCGTGCCTGTCGTGACCTCCGGTAGAATACCCCTAGTGACATAGGTTGGACGGGCCTTCTCTCTCAACTGCGGAAGCCTTCGGGCAAAAACTCCAGCGCCGCCCAAGCACGCGGCTCCTCCGATAAGTACGGTCCAAGGGGCACCAATTGCGCCTGCCAATGCGCCCGCCAGCAAACTGCCGAAGGGAGCTACTCCTATAAATGCAACCGTGTAGAAGCTCATGACCCTCCCCCGCCGTTCGTCGTCCACCATGGTTTGCAATAGCGTGTTGCTCGTTGCCAATTGGATCATCTGGCCTAATCCCACCGCAGCCACCAATATTAACGACCAAAAGAAGCTGAGTGACAGCGAGAAAGCCACGAGCCCAAGGCCGAACATGCCCGCGCCGATCGGAATCATTTTGCCCAGACCCAGAACGCCTCTTCTGGACGCCAGGTATAACGCCCCTGCAAGCGCTCCCACTCCGGAGGCTCCCATCAAAAATCCTAGTGCATCGGGGCCTCCATGCAGGACATCTTTGGCAAAAACAGGCATGAGCACGACGTAAGGCATTCCCGTCAGACTAACCAGAGCCAGCAGCAAGATGATATCCCTGATAGGCTCGAAATCATACACGTACCGAAAACCGTCTTTTAAGTCATGCCATGCTCTCGACTTTTGCGCCCTGAAATTCTGGCGTACAATCCTCATCATAAGCAAAGAGACTATTACGGCCAAGTAGCTCAATCCATTTATAAGAAAGCATATTCCTTCTCCAACCGCTGAAATGAGCAACCCTGCGATTGTCGGCCCCAAAAGCCGCGCACAATTGACCATAGACGAATTCAGAGCAATTGCATTCCCCAAATCGGCCTTTTCTTCAATCATCTGGATCATGAATGATTGGCGCACAGGCATATCAAATGCAGTGACGACTCCTAATACCAGGCTTAAGGCCACGATATGCCAGATCTTTATGGTTCCGGCCAGAATGAGATAGGATAAGACGAAAGCCTGCAGCATCGCGAGCACTTGCGTCCAAATTAACAAGCGGTGGCGGCTCCAACGATCGGCCAGCACTCCTGCAAAAGGTGCCAAAACGAATGTGGGAATCTGTCCCGCGAATCCAACGACTCCCAAGAGAAAAGCGGAATGGGTGAGTGAATAGACCAGCCATCCCAAGGCAACGCGTTGCATCCAGGTGCCGATGAGAGAGACGCCTTGTCCAACAAAATACAATCTGAAGTTGCGATAGCTCAGCGCGCGAATAATTGGCCTTACCGGCCGTTTGTCTTTCTGATTCATCATTTCGGTCCCTTACAGGTAGTATATGACACGAAGCGAGTTACGGTGCTCGATGTCGATTATCGTCGGGTAACGGCGTCAATTACACCTGCAATCGTTCATTTACGTGGGGCATGTTACCAGTGCCCTGAAGGGCTCGAAATTGCCTCTTCCCCGGATGACTGAACGGTTACTGACACCTGCTCATTCTTCTTGACACCGCCACTTGAGAAATGATACCAGACATATTGTTCACACATACCAAACCTTAGTTCGCTATACGAAACTCATGACTGCACACAACGAGACCAAATCAGATGACAAATACCTGGTTCCTGCCGTCGAACAGGCATTACGCGTGCTGTTCCGCATGGCTCAGGCCGAATCAGCCCACATGAACCTGACTGAAATCTGCGAAAAAGTGGGAATGCACAAAAGCACAGCATTCTGCGTTCTTCACACGCTCCGGAAGTACGGCCTCGTTCAAACAAGCGGCAAGGGAAAAGGGTACGCCCTTGGCCCGGGTTTGATCGGCCTGTCACGGAGATTCTTGGACACTCTCAGCGCCCCGAAGCTTGCCGAACCTCTCCTGGCAGAGCTCGCAGCAAAGACAGAGGCCACTGCAGCTCTTGGGTTGATCGCAGAGAAGAATGTCTTTGTGGCCGCCAAGAACGAAGGCGGCCGTGTGCTTGGTATCGCTGTGCGAGTCGGTCATCGGTTCCCCCTCACCTACGGCTGCCACGGGAAAGCTATTGCGGCTTTTCTGTCTGAAAAGGAGCTTGCCAGGCTGCTGGATGATGAAAGGCTTCATTTCCATGGAGATCCCTCGAAGTTTGACCGTGTTAAGCTCGATGAGGAAATAATTAGATGCCGCCGGGATTGGTACGCAGAGGACTTGGAGGAGACGACGCCGGGACTCAATGTTGTAGCGGCCCCAGTTCTGGGCCCTAACGGTCGCCCCATTGGATACATGGCGGCACTCGGTCTGCTGTCCGCGGAGGCTGCGCGAAAGAGTGGGCCTTTGGTTGCAAAGGCCGGGAAAACCCTATCACGGCAGTTGGGCGCCAAAGTAGAGGAATGAAGAGTTGATCGCGAACCCGCGGAACATGTGAGGGGCCCCTGGTCGGGAGAGCTGTTTCCACAGTGGGAGGAAGCATGGCAAAGAGACTGATACTGAAAGAGCTGAGCCGCTACCGGATCGACACATATGCAGACATTATTTACCGAAATGCGCTCCTCCATGAAAATCGAGAGGCATTTGTATGCGGACCCAAAAGAATAACCTTTGGTCTTTACAACGAACGGGTAAATAGCCTCGTGCACGCGCTTTACTCGATGGGACTCTCGAAGGGTGAAGGAATCGGTATCCTTTCCTGGAATTGCCTCGAATGCACAGATATTAACGGAGCAGCCATGAAGGGCGGATTTATCGTTTCGCCCTTTAACCCGAGGATGGGGACGAAGGAATTGGACCACATAATCAACTATTCCGGCGTCAAAACACTTTTCGTGGGTCCTGAACTTCTGGAAGAAGTGGAAAAACTTCGGCCGCACCTTCCCAATGTTCAACATTATGTATCCCTTGAAGGTCCCGCAACGGGCATGGCCTCTTTCGGCGATCTAATTGCGGCATTTCCTGCGGATGAACCTGATGTGGACGTGAAAGAAGAAGATAATTTCATCATCTTTTACACGAGTGGAACCACCGGAACACCTCGCGGAGCTGTCTATACCCATGCCGGCAAACTCCGTGAGGCCAAGAACAAGGCACTGCAGGTAGGAATGACGCCCCAAAAGAAGCACGTGATGATCCTGCCTCTATTTCATATCGGAGGCTGGTCCTATTTTTGGGCATTCTTCTATGTAGCGGCGAGCAATGTGATTATGCCCAAGGGACCTTTCGATCCTCATGCCACTCTTCAGGTAATTGCGGACGAGCGAGCGACAGACATCCATATCGTGCCGACCCATCTTGTAGGCATGCTGGCAACCCCCGACATAGGCCGACACGATCTCTCCAGCCTCGAGAGGATGTGGTATGCAGCCTCCCCAATGCCGACCGAATTGCTCCGAAAGGGAATCGCCGCTTTCGGCGAGATCTTTGCCCAAGGGTATGGGCAGTCTGAGTCAGGTCCGGACATCGCCATCCTTTCAAAGGAATCGCACGGAGTTCTGGATAAGTCCCCTGAAGAGCAAAAGGTGCTGGCATCGTGCGGTCAGCCGTGCACCGGAGTGCACGCACGGGTCGTGGACGACAGGGACAATGACGTAGAGCCCGGCACTGTGGGGGAAATCGTCGTACAGAGCAAATCGGCCATGGTCGAATATTGGAAAATGCCCCGGGAAACGAGTGACACGGTTGTCGATGGATGGCTCCACACGGGAGACATGGGATATTACGACGAAAAGGGCTTTATCTACATCGTTGACAGAAAGAAAGACATGATTATCACTGGCGGCGAGAACGTCTACCCGCGGGAAGTGGAGGAAATCTTACACTGCCACCCCGCGGTCTTGGAGGCTGCGGTTATAGGCGTACCGGACGAAAAATGGGTGGAAAGAGTCCACGCTGTCATCACATTGAAGGACGCACACAAGGCAAGCCCGGATGAAATCATAGCGTTTTGCAAGGCGAATCTCGCCCGGTACAAGGCGCCAAAGTCAGTAGAATTTGTCGAATTCCTGCCCAAGAACCCTGCGGGGAAGATCCTGAAGCGGGAACTGCGGAAAAAATACCAGGAGGAGATGGGAAGCAGGAACTAACGGGTAACCGCTCAACGGGCCTCAACATTCACCGCTGAGTCCGCAGAGGACGTTGAGATAAAAGATAGCTTATTAAATTCCATGTCAGTTACCGCGCGTACAGTCTGGTCGGCATTGTCCTTCCCGCATCGCGGGATCACATACCGGAATCTGCTGTGCCCAATTCGCTTAAGCGTTCGGAGAAAACATAATTCTCAGCGGTCTCTGCGCTCTCCGCGGTGAACGTTTACAGTAACCGGGTAGATTGCACCGGACGGCTGATGTCGAACCATGGCAAATCAATGACTTTGGATTGGGAGAAGAGGAATGGCAACAGGCAAGGCAACTCGTAACGCGGCAAAGGCCACTGCAACCCGCCGAGTCGGTTTCACCGTTAATGGAGAGTCCTACCAGTTCAATGTGGGGAGCGACACCGACGAAATCTCCCCGGCTGATACGCTGGCCCGGACGCTCAGGGAAACCCTCGGGCTCACGGGGACCAAGATTTCCTGCGACAGCGGCGCATGCGGATCTTGTGCCGTAATCATGGACGGAAAGGCTGTCCTTTCCTGTAAGGTCCTGACGGTCGAGTGCGATGGAAAGACAATAACAACAATCGAAGGGCTCCGAGATCCTAGAACAGGAGCGCTGGATCCTCTTCAGCAGGCGTTTATCGACCACAACGCGTTTCAGTGCGGGTACTGCACGCCGGGGATGATCATGACAGCGAAGGCATTTCTCGAGGAAAACCCGAACCCCACGGAAGAAGAAATAAAAGAGGCTCTTTCAGGCAACTTCTGCAGGTGCATAAGCCACTATCAGGTTATCAGGGCCGTCATGGCCGTAGTGGAAAAGGAAAGCAACCATGGGCAATGATTACAGATACGTGGGAAAATCATTGCCACGGCGGGATGCAGCGGACATCGTTACAGGCACCGCCCTATACCTAGACGATCTGAAATTTCATAACCTCCTTCAAGGAAAGGTCCTGAGAAGCCCTCATGCTCGTGCACTTCTGAAGAAGATCGACAAGACCAAGGCTGAGGCATTGCCGGGCGTAAAGGCAGTGCTAACTTGGGAAGACGTTCCCGACTGGAGGGGCGGCACACCCCGTAAATTACGCATCCTGGATAAACAGGTCAGGTACGTGGGTGACGCTGTGGCCCTGGTCGCGGCTACTACCGAGGAAATCGCGGAAGAAGCCTTGGATCTTATCGAGGTAGACTATGAAGTATTGCCCGCGGTCCTCGACATAGATTCAGCTCTCAAACCAGGTGCTCCTCTTGTTCACCATGAGTTTCCCGGCAACATCATACCTGCCGGAACTCCCCTATTCGGGCCCAACTGCCTTAAAGGAGTCGTCACGGGGGATGTGGAAAAAGGATTTGCGGACGCGGACGTCATTGCGGAAGGCACCTTCGGTTATGAGAACATACCGAACGCTCTCCCTCCTGAATCGGTAGGAGCGGTGGCCCTATGGGAGGAGCCGAATAAGGTCACTGTTTGGGGCACCAGCCAAGCCCCCTACATGGACAAGGTGATCCTTTCCCATGTCCTCAACCGTCAAGCAGAAGTAAGAATTATCGGAAATCACGTGGGCGGCAGTTTCGGGACAAAGCTCATGTGCTGGCAGGTCCAAACCTACGCTATCCTTTTGAGCAAGGCCACAGGGAGACCGGTAAAAGTCATGTTCACAAAAGAAGAGCACATGGCTGCCTTCACCCTGCGGGTCGGCTCGCGGATTCATGCCAAGGTAGGCATGAAAAAAGACGGCACGTTAACCGCTATACAGGGCAAATGGTATGTTGACTCCGGCTACTACTCGTTCACTACCCAGGCCCAGGTAGCGGTGGGATCCGGCGAGATCATGATCATGGCGCAGTGCCCCAACTGGGACCTGAAGAACATTGTTGTGGCCACAAACCGCAACGCCTCCGGCAGCACAAGAGGCTTCGGAGGCCAAGAATTGAAGTGCTCGTTCATCCCGCTCCTGTGTCTTGCCATGGAAAAGGCGGGTCTTGATCCATTCGAAGTGCTCAAGAAGAATTTCGTCAAGCCTGGCGGAGGATACTTCTGGAGGGATGGCGCCTGGTATCGGTACCGGGGCATCGACTATTCCAAGGCAATGGACAAGGGCGCCGAGCGATTTGGCTGGAAGGAGAAATGGAAAGGCTGGCTCAAGCCGACCGCGGTAAATGGCACCAAACGGACGGGGATCGGTGTGGGTGTCCACGGAAACGCCGATGTAGGCGAAGATGTGGCAGAAGCGTACGTGCAACTAGACAATAACGGCACTGCCACAATATTTGTCTGTGCAGCAGAGCACGGCACCGGTCAGACGAGCAACTACGCCAGGATGGCAGCAGAAGTGCTTCAGATACCGCCGGATCGAATCGCCATGAGCCCTGCGGATTCGCTGGTAACACCCTTCGAGTTCGGACCGGTGGGCTCCAGAGGGACTTATGCCATTGCAAGCGCCGTGATTAACGCTGCGGAAGATGCCAAGAAAAGACTCTTCGAGTTCGCCGCTCCGAAACTGGGAGCAGACCCCCAAGATCTGGAGACTGCGGACGCTGTTATTCTTGTCAAAGGGCATCCGGAAAAGAGCGTGAAATGGAGGGCGTTGGGAAACGACCGGACTATACTTGGATACGGGCGCTTTGAACCGGATTTCACCCTGTGCAATTGCATGATGAGCTTTGTAGAAGTCGAGGTGGATACGGAGACCGGAAAGGTGACCTTGCTCCGCGTGGTGCTTGCCACGGATGTCGGCCGGATCATAGACCCGCCGGGTCTCGAAGGCCAGCTTAATGGATGTATCGGTTCCGCTGGCATCGACAGTGCCATCTTCGAAGAAACAATCCTGAATCCACGCTCAGGGCACATACTCAATGCCAACTTGATCGACTACAAGTGGCGGACTTTTGCCGAGCTTCCGGTAATGGAGCACGTGGTGCTTGAGACGCCGATTCCCACCCACCGCTTTCAAGCAGTCGGCGTCGGAGAAATAGCAACATCTCCTGGGCCTTCCGCTGTGCTCATGGCAGTTTCGAATGCCGTGGGCTGCTGGATTCATGAGTACCCCGTTACTCCTGACAGAGTGCTCAGGGCCTTGGGGAGGACAGGCAAAGCGAAAACGGGGGTACGCGATGAAGCGGTTTGAGCACTACAATGCACGATCGATCGAGGAAGCGGTTGATCTTTTGAACCACTACAAAGGAAAATCTAGGGTAATTGCGGGTGGCACCGATCTCTTGGGCGCCTTGAAGGACGAAGTTCTTCCTGAACACCCCGAAGCGGTGATCAACATAAAGACCATTGACGATCTCGATTATATCAGGAACGACCAAAAAGGCATTACAATAGGCGCCCTCGCGAAATTAGCCGATATCGCCAAGTGCCCGGCGGTGAAAGAAGAATACAAGTTGCTTGCCGAGGCAACGCACTCTGTAGCTACTCCCCATATCCGTAATATGGCGACTATTGGAGGAAATCTGGCCCAGGACGTTCGCTGCTGGTTTTACAGGTATCCTCGCAAAATCGGCGGACCTATCGCCTGTCTGCGTAAAGGCGGCAAGGTTTGTAGCGCCTTGGCCGGCGACAATCGGTATCATTCCATATTCGGCCCTGCCCGTTTCGCCGGTGTCTCCTCTGACTCTGGAAGGGTCAGAAGAGGGTGCTATGCCGTGGGACCGTCAGATATAGCGATTGCGCTGGTGGCCCTGGACGCCCACATAGTCACGACAACCCGGAGTCTCTCGGCGGAAACTTTCTTTACTGCCACTGCTACTAATTCAACTGTCCTGGCAGGGGATGAACTGATAAAGGAGATTCAGGTTCCAAAGCCGCCGGCTTCAGCGAGACAGAGGTATGACAAATTCACTCTCAGAAAACCGATCGACTTCGCTGTTGTAAGCGTCGCTTCGATTCTGACGATTGAGAATGGGACCTGTAAAGATGCGCGAATTGTGCTTGGCGCAGTGGCGCCCGGACCGCTGAGGGCGCGAGAGGCAGAGGAGGTGCTAAACGGCCGTATCGTCGACGAGACCATTGCTATACAAGCGGCGCAGGCTGCTCTTTCAAGTGCGAAGCCTCTGAAAATGAACGACTACAAGATAGAAATCGCGAAAGCCCTCGTGAAACGAGCTGTATTGAGCTGAGATTGCGGGGCTATTAATTAATGCGACATTTCAAGCTCTGATCCTCCTATTTCTTGCCAAGTTTGTGCTCGACCGTGTGGACAATGGCGAGATACGTCAAGAAAGGTCAAAAGGCCAAAGCTGGCTCTTATCTCCAGCTTTATGCTGCATCTTAAATTACTTGGCAGACCGAGATGCGAAGATGAAGCGGATAATTCTTGACAGCATGAGTGGCTTGGATATAGTTCATTAGTTAAGAAATACTTAATATGGCCCTGGGTACGAATTTGGTTCCCATGGAAAGGGATTACAGAGGGTCAAGATCACTGTGGACTCTGGTTTCCTTTTGTGCCAAGAGACTTACGGTCGTCTTGGATTACCCCTCCGGGTGCCGAAGTTCCCGAGGATAAGAGATCACCTGCTCATGCGATGCATTCGCCAAGTGCTTCAGAGCAAAATGAGGGAGGTTAGGAGCATGTACGGAAAAAAAAGGGGGAAGCCATGAAAAGGTCAGCATGGTTGGTATGCGCAGCCATATTCATGGCGTGTGTGCTTTCTCTACCGCAGTCCGTAATGGGGCAGGCGAACAAACCCATCAAGATTGGCGTGCTCGCGGACAAGACCGGGGGGCTGGCCGCTTATGGCTACTCACACGAGAAGGTAATAAAGGCTGCAGCAGCTCTGGTCAACAAGAAAGGCGGCATTAACGGGCGCAAGGTTGAGCTCTACGTGGAAGACACGGAGACCAAACCTTCGGTCGGCGCACTAAAATTCAGGAAGCTCGTCGAGACAGACGGCGCGGACTTTGTGATCGACTCGAACATGTCCGGAGTGGCCGTAGCATGCGCCCCCATCGCGAAGGAGTTGAAGACCCCTTACTTCCCCACCGCATCTGCAACGGAAATATCGGGCGAGAAGGGCAACCGTTACGTGTTCCAGATGTGCACAGCGATCCGCGAGGAGGCTAAGGGCACAGCGAAGTGGGCTGTCCAAAATCTTGGCAAGAAATGGGTAATCGTAGTAGTCAACTACGCGTGGGGGTGGTCGAACCAGGAGGACTTCACCAAGTACCTGACCAAGAATGGCGGGAAAGTGCTCCAATCGATCCGCGTTCCGTTAGGTACGAGCGATTGGCTGCCCTATCTCAAAGGGAAGATCCCCAAAGAGGCGGACGCGGTCTACCTCGCTACCTTTGGGTCGGACACGCTTTCTGCCATCCGCGATATCCACGCGGTGCGCTCGGACGTCAAGATACTGGGAGCGGTCTATGCTCTTTCCTCCCACAACCCGGCAAAGCTTGGTCCCGCTGGAGAGGGGATGTACTGCATAACCTCGTATCCGACCTACCTTTCCGGGCTGGACACACCCGCCAACAAAGAGTACCGAAAGATCATCGGGGTGAATCCCGAGGGTGTGGAGAACGGCACCGGCACCCGGTTCGTTTTGGCTTACGATTGGGCGGTCTGGGAGTCATTTTTTGCGTTGAAAAATGCTATCGAAAAAGTGCACTGGCAGGACAAGAAGGACACTCCCAAAGTGATTGAAGCACTGGAAGGGATGAAGCTGAAGGAGAGCCTTGAATTCCCGCAGGGAAACGCTGTGATACGGGCTCAGGACCACCTGATCCAGACAGGTCTATATGTGGAGCAGGTACAAAAGGG
>CAVSPC010000046.1:0-179908 GCA_963729795.1 uncultured delta proteobacterium
GCCAGGTCATCTGGAACGGATAGCTGACAAACTGTTCGTCCTCATCGAAAATCACCACAATTGAGCCGAATTCCAGGCCCCCTTGATCCTCTGTTTTGACGTAGATGCGATTCTCGTAAAACCTTCTCAGCGTCTGTCGGATATCGGGTCCACCGCCGAAATCTGCAACAAACGGCTGTGCATCGGTCTGAGCAGTCTGCAGCAAGTGATTCGCGTGCTTCATGAGGGCTTCGCCCCAACGCTCTATTTCCACATCTTCGGGCGGGTACGAGCAGATGTCCAGCTCGTTAGGATCGGCGGTCTCCCAATTGCGCTTGAGGTGTTCCTTCCACTTCGCACTGTTGACGGCCTTCATCCTGTACTTTCTGGAAATGTGGAAGAAGCTGCGCAGTTTCTTATGCAAAACTATCTTGTGCCCGTGGAACATCAAGTTGTCTTCGTTCAAGAGCACGGCGGAAGGATCAAAAGGGTCGTTGGCCCAGGCATACTCCGAAAGGAATTCGTGAACGTAGTAACCGAAGTCTTCATCCATAGCCGAACGTGCAGCGGAGACAAGATGGTACAAATCCGGAAGCAACTCACCCTTGTACGCGAGCCATTTCCTTAGAAATTTCGCCCAGGTGGCACGAACGTAATTGGGAACTTCCTGGCGCGTCTGACGAGTAAAGTACCCAGTTGCGGCCTCCATGAGCGTCACGATCATGTCATGACGATTTTGCGGGGGATCTTCTTGGGGATCCTTACGCCATTTCTCAAAGGCCTCGGTGATTCTGGGGATTTCGGTAAAGCCTTTTTTCAGGGAGTCTGGATGGACTGGAGCTACAAGTGCAGCCGTCACACCGGTTTTCATCAACGGGAGGGGCTGGGGTGCTTGGAGTCGTTCCAGTATCCCCGGTATGTGCGCCGAGGCCGCCCACAAACAGCACCTTACCGTAATCACGGGCCGCGCTTTGCAAGCGCGAAGTCATGAACGTCTCGCGTTGGGCATTTTCTTCGTCTTCCCGAAGTGGGTCCTTGCGGCGCGGCAAAACAGTCTCGATGAAAGTCTTCTGGCCGATCTTATCGATCACGTAGGCATCTGGTATGCGGTCCATAAACAAAGGGTAGCGCAGCGGCAGCGGATCTATGAACCAAAGTGGGATATTGTTTTCCAAGGCCGACCGCGCCGCTTCCTGGACACCGTCGGATCCTTCCATTATGAGAACGGCATTTTCTTTCTCTGCTGTTTCATAAAGAATTACAGAGTGATGGGGAAGTCGCCGCACGCCGGAGATAATTTCGTTGCGCAGGGCATTGGGTAGCTCAACACAGATACAATCGGGCTTCTCATTGCGGACATAGGTATTCACCAGCACCGAGAATTCAACCCGATAGTGCAGGACCCCGATAAGCGTAATGTTGCCGAACCTGACGAGATCAGACCAGTTTTGGCCCATCAATTGAGGTACGGTCTTCTCCGGTGATCTGTAGGAGTGATTGGTCAAGAGCTTTCCGTTCATCGAACTTCGAATCGGATTTTATCAGTCTATGGGCATACCTGGCGATGTTTAGCCCGTCACGGATGCTTAGATCCTCGTCTCTCGAATGGGATTGCTGAAGTATGGCAACCACCTGGCGGATGAGGTCATCGGACGGTCCATCCAATTTGCCCCTGAGTATGCGATATTCTTCGTCCCTCGTCGGGAAATCCATGTGTATGGCCGGCTGAAGTCGCGAATGAATGTATTCGGGAACTTCGAAGGTAGAGGCATCTTCGTTCATTGTCACGCATATCCTGAACTCCGGGCTTGCCTTGATCTCCACTCCGGCAACTATCGAGTACACGCTGCGCCTCATGTCCAGAAGGGGGGCGATTGATGCCCAACTCTTTTCACTCATTCTGTTGCCTTCATCCAGGAGGCAGATTCCGCCGCGAACCATGGCCGTGACAAGTGAGGAAGCCATATACCGGATCTTATTGTTGTCTGCTATGACCGGTGACACAATGAGGTCCTCGGGCTTGGTGTCAACTGTGCACTGCGTGATATACAGATCCTGTTTCATCTCCTTGGCGGCCGTGATCGCCAGGGAGGTCTTGCCAACGCCGGGCTTCCCCAATATTCTTGGCTGCATAGGCGGATCGAGGCCATCGTCGGACCATGCGGCCAGGAGTTGAGTTAGAGGCTCTTTCATCCCCACCCATTCCACCTCCAGGTTGGGTGGATCAATCAGATAAATATCCACGCCTTTCGAGGTAATCCTATCCAGGTTCTTGGTCATCTTAATCCTATCTTCCCGCGTTTCGGTTCATGCGAGTACTGGTCATTCATTTTTAAGGGTCTTTGTAGCCGTGCACTCACGCTGGGGAATCTACATTGAAATCCCGTGTTCCGCGAGCTGCTGTCTCAGTCTTGGCGTCGCAGAGATCAACTCGCTTCGCTCGCAGTGGTAATTTTCATCATCTCTCAGCCAATATTGGCGAATTCCCCAGCATTATGGCTTGATTGTAGGCGAGGAAACTCATGCTGTCAACCGACAGCCGAACGGCAAAGGGCCGGGCAAGCGATGAAACTGCTTCCAGAGAGCAAGCAGAATGCGCGTATTCATGAAGACATTTCCGCAGCAAAGCATGCCATTTGCCACAGCATACAGATCATGGATCGAACTCAAACCCACCTCGAGAAAACCACATTTGACAAGAGGCGCCCCCTAGGAGTGAGAGCAAGGTTGTGTCCATTAAGAATGAAAAGACCCGCCGGCTCCAGATCTCCGATAGTGTTTACCACGAAAGTTCGAGCATCTACCGAGTATCGTTTGCCCAAAAACTCCAGATCGATCCCCTTCACCAGTCGCAGCCCCATGATGAGGGAGTCTTTGAATCGGATCATAGGGGTTAGCTCAGCCCGGGAAGCAAAAGGCAGTCTGTTCCTCTGCACGGTCTCTGCGTATCGCTCCAGATCCTCGATGTTCGCGTACCGATGGTGCCCGGTCATTCCGTGCGCCCCAGGTCCGAACCCAACATAGATTTGATCCTGCCAGTATTTCAGATTGTGGCGAGCCAATAGCCCGTTTCGCGCAAAATTCGATATCTCATAATGCTCGTACCCGGCCTCCTTCGCGAACTGGCAAATGTCCTCGTAAAGATCCGCGGACAGATCGTCGTCAAGAGGCGGTATCCGCCCGTCACGTATCATCGCATCAAGTATTGTGCCGCTCTTCAGTTCCAAAAGATAAATCGAAAGATGCTCCGGCTTCAGTTCGGACACCTTCTCCAGACTGTATCGAAGCGATTTACGGGACTGCCCCGGAAAACCCGCGATGAGATCCACCGAAACGTTCTCAAAGCCCTCCTCTCGCAGATCCTCATAGGTTGCGATGGCTTGCCGTACAGAATGCAGCCGCCCCATGGCGTGCAGCTCGCTGTCGTGTGCGGACTGCATCCCCAGGCTAACCCGGTTCACGCCGGTGCACCGAAATTCTCGAAGTGCAGATCGCCCTGCTGTAGCGGGGTTGATCTCCATCGTAATTTCGGGCGTTTCAGTGACACGGAAGGATGACCGAACAGTCTCGATCAGTTTCGCCATTTTGTCTGGAGATAACAGGGACGGGGTTCCGCCTCCGAAGTAGATGGTGTCGACTAGCGCATCTTTGGGGATGCGGTCGGACACTGACCTCTCGCTCCACAGTCGGATTTCTTTTATGATGGAATCGACGTAACGATCTATTAGATTCGCTCGATAGAGATTCGTAACAAATGCACAGTAATGACAGCGGCATACACAAAATGGCACGTGTATATATATTCCAATGGGGCCGAGAGCCGAAGGGAATACGGGGTCAAAGGCGTTCATCGCAGATCCGGTTGATAGCATGGAAAGGGCAGGTGATAAGCGGGCGCAACGCTAACGTCGCTGGGAGGCTTCACTTCGATAATATTAGCTGCTTCTCAGCACGGGTAACACTTTCAGAGATCATTGTCCTTAGCCGCAAGGTTTCAGGGCAACGGAAGAGGCCAGCGAAGACTTTAAGATCCTTAAGTGTCGCAAAGCGAACCTCTCTCATTTCCCACCTTTGTGCCTGCCGGACCTTGGCATCCGGCAAGGATAGGGCGGCTTCAGAACCGGGGCAGGCTGCATTTCACCCGGACAGCAATAGGGCCGAGGCGGAGGATAGTCGCAACCATAAAACCCGCCGCCACCGTAGCGCGACTGCCATTGCATCATCTCTCCATAGCTGACTCCGTACAGGCTGGGCCCGTACGGGCTTTGTCCGCAAGCATGTCCTAGTAGTCCCAAGAAACTCAGCATGCTCAATCCGGCCACGAAGAACAACCTTCTACTAATGGTCGTTAACATAACTCACCCTCGCTCTTGAAGCCAGCGGCAGTAATCCCCACTATGAAGGAGTATATTATCAGACTTTCTTGGCTGAGGGTAAGTTTTTTTGGCGCAGTGGTGTTGAACTCGGCCAGTTAAAAGACCTCCCGCTAAGCCGGCGGCCTTTCAACTTTTCCGGGGGTTGGTTTGAACGATATTAGTTAAATTACCCCCGGCAAAGCCGGGGGTAATTTAACTTTTCAGGGAAGTAGTGTTAATGATTTCAGTGGGTTGTTGGCTGGGGGACGAGGATTCGAACCTCGGTTAACGGGGCCAGAACCCGCCGTCCTGCCGCTAGACGATCCCCCAAGCAAGTCATTATCTTAGATTTCGAGTGACGGCATGTCAAGATCAAAATCCAACGTCTCATTTTGACCATTTCTGTGATACTAAGCCGGTTCGTCGCCTTCCTCCCTCCGTATTTGTAACAGGGCTGATTTGGTAACCTCGCCAATGAGATGTTTCCCACCCAGAATGGTTACGCCTTGATTCGAATCGACAATGAGAAAATCTCGTCCAAATTCATTTTGGTTACCGGTCAGGTCTTGGATGACGTACCGAATCTCCCGGTAGTAGAGAGGATAAGCCCCGACAGAGTCAAGGTCAGTGTGCGAATCATTTTGATGCCCCTTCCTGTCGACTCTGGTATCATTTTTCATTATTTGACCAGGCCATGATGGCGAGTAATGAGTCAGATTTGGTGTCCTGAATCTTGCACTCGTCATGCTGATGAGCTTTGGAGAGCTTTGATAACTAATCTTATGCAGGGAAATTTCAGGATGTCCAAAGAGCTGATGGAGCGGTAAGTTTTTGTTGACCTACCTCGATAAAGAGGTATACTGTGAATGACAAAGGGTGGCGGCTGAAGAGTCATGTTAGTTAAGATTCTAATCGGTATGTTGGTCTGTTTCCTCGTCTGCCCGTCAGTGTCTCATGCTTTCGGGTTGCTCAGGTATACGTTTGATGCTGTTGCCAATCAATTGGGTCTGGATCGTGGTCCGATTCCGAAGACCCTGCCCAGGACTCCTCCCGGAGCCCTATATCCACACGGTTCCCTATTAAACAAATGTCCGGACGGCCGGAGGGTCTATATCCAAGCGGAGGGTTTCTGAGGGGTACTACCTACGCCGTTTTATCGGCCGCGCGCTGAATGATCCGTGCAAAAGGGGAGTGGGGGATGGATGACGCACCTGCCAATAGCGGGGCGATGTCGAGAAGCTACAGTGATCGGGGCAAATTCCTTTCCTGCACTTTCACTTTTCCTTGCGTAACTATTTCGGGGAGTGTCCCCCCCAACATTGCTTGAGCGAGCCATAACTGTGGCTCATGGGATGATTACAAAGTTATCGCTGAAATCCAGACGACCGCGCAAAGCGGAACAGCGGGGGGAGTTGCTACAATGGCTGCTCGGCACTGTGATACAGGAGATTCGAAGCTTTCGCCCACGGCTCCAGGAGAACGCTTCTACCCATCTGTGTTCTTGTCAGGCGAAAGATCGTACGTGCCGTGTCACGAGCCCGATACAGTGGATGGAGAGTCAGGCGAGACTCTCCGTGATTATATCGGGATCGCAATAAGAAGAAAAGCCGTGGTTCTTGCGGTGTTCGCGGTTATCTTCTCACTCGTGGTCGGCTACACATGCACTTGCACTCGTTATTTCACTTCAGTGGCAACCGTTGAATTTGAGGAAAAGAAGCCCAAGCAGGAAGACAGCGTTCTGGCAAAACCCGAGTACCGATCAGTACAAGGGGTATCTTGCAACCCAATTGGAGATTCTGAAATCCCGGACTCTGGCCGAAACCTTTGTCACCCGGATGAATCTTCTCGAATCGCCTGAGTTCGCTGCCAAGAATAGTAAGATCGGCTGGGTAATTCAGTGTGTTTTAACGCCCGCAACATGGTTGGCGGGATCCGAAGATAAGCAAAGCGATGAAGACCGTGCCACGGCGAAGATGAATAGTATTGCCGGCCAAGTTTTGAGCAGGGTATCAGTCAAACCGGTCAAGACCAGCAACCTTGCTCAAATAAGCATGATGGGGAAGAGCCCTGCCTCCGCGAACCAAATGCTCAATAACTATTTGAACATCTACCTGGAGAAAAATCTGCAAACTCGAAGGAAGGAAAGCCTCGAGGCTGCTGCATTTCTTAAAGACGAATTGGCCAAAGTGGAAAAGAAACTGATGTCCTCTCAGGCTGAATTGGTAGGGTTCCTTATTGACAATGGAATTGTTTCTTCATCAACCGAGACCGGAATGAGTCCGGTCATGGACTTGCTGGCCAAGACTGTTGAGAGCCAGGCCAAGTCACATGAGGCTCGAATCAGAATCCAAGCGTTGAAGGGCCAAAAGATCGGCAAACAAGGAGTCATCCTGCCGAAGGACGTGAGCACGGAATATATCGGGAAGCTCAAAGAACAGTTGGCACTACTGGAATCCCAATACTCAGAAATGAAGGGCGTTTATTCCGCGGGCTACCCAAAAATGGCAATGCTCACCCAGAAAATCCAATTCCTTAAGAAGAGAATCGTGGAAATCGAAAGAAATATTGTGGCTTCTTCTCTCGACACCGCGAAAAGGGAAGAGAGGCTATTCAAGGGGTCTGTGGACGTGGCAAAGTCGGAAGCGAATAGAGTAAAGGCATTGGATGCACAACACATGCTTCTCAAGAAGGAGGTGGAAACCAATGAAGAATTCCACAAGATTATTTTGAAGGAGTATAAGGAAAATGACATAAAGGCAAGAAGCACCAGCAACAATGTCAGGATTGTTGACCTACCTAGCATGCCCCTTGGCCCCAGTTGGCCAAAGAAGTCTCTGTTTCTGCTTGCAGGGAGCTTTATGGCCCTGGTTGGAGGAATCGCCGCGGCTTTTATTTTGGAGAGGCTGGACAATACCATTCAAATTCCGGAAGAGATTGAAAGGAATTTCAGATTGCGGCGCCTGGCAGTCGTACCTGATGCCAGTAGATTGGAGAAAGGCCAAGACGACGGAGCAAATCATACTCGTTACGAATTTCTCGCCCACGATCGCCCCAACTCGCCAATGTCAGATGCCATCGAAAACATCCACACCTCTATTGCTCTGTCAAATGCGGCAAGACCCGTGCGGTGTATGGTCGTGTCGAGCCCTAATCCTGCTCAAGGGAAAACCCTTATATCTATTTCCATAGCAACCGTGATGTGCTCGAGCGACAAGAAGGTGCTAATAATTGACGCAGATATGCGTGAGCCAAGAGTCCACGAGGTTTTCGGCCACCGCGAGCCGGGGCCTGGTCTATCCACCTTGCTTGGAGGCAATGGCAGGAATGCGTCGAAGACTGTACGCGCTCATAGCATAAAAGGGCTATTTTATCTGACTTCCGGGCCGACGGTTAGCGGGCATCTGCACCTGCTCAGATCGAAGCGGATGAAGGATTTGGTAAGCGACTTAAGGAGCTCGTTTGATTACATTGTGATTGACTCTCCACCTATACTCGGGTTTTCCGACACACCGATAATTTGCACCTACGCGGACGGTTTGATCATGGTAGCCAGACAGGGGGCGGTGGATCGCGATGAGATGCGGGAAGCCATCAGTGCCACATCCTCGGTCAACGGATGTGCAATACTTGGAGTTGTCTTAAACAAAGCCCATGCTCCCGGAAACGGCTACAGGTACGGCTACCGATACGGATTTGGATATGGTTCTGGCTATTATTACGGCAATTATAAGTATTACGGCCACAATTCCTGAACGATCTGTCTCTAACCTGCCCTATCATGGACTTATCCTTTAGCTTTTGCCCTGGAATAACACTCGATACATGTAATCATTAAGCTAGTTGATACACTCGCAATAATTCATGGACAGCGAAGTAAATTTCTTGACTTCTTATAAGGCGTTAGCTGATAATACCATGCGCATAATCACCGGCGAATGTGTTGGGTCAGGGAGGTCATGAGCCCGAAATGAGCAAAGTTCATTTGTCTCGCATTTCCCTTGTACTTTTCACGATTGCAGTAACGATCTTTTTTTTCAACATGGGTGCGACCTCAGCTACGGCGCAAGGATTGCTGGATGCGTTCTCTCCGATATTTTCGTTCCCACGTCTTGAGGGGGAAGCACGGCTGAGGCTGATCGGAACTCAACTTCTTTCTGGCAAAGTGGTGGTTCCCAGCCAGCAACTCGCCTGGGACTTGAAAAGTGATTTTGGGTTGGAACCTAACGAGCTTTTCTTGGATAGCATGGTGAGAGTTCAACTGGGAAGACTCTCAGTTAGATTATGTTATGAAATGAGGGACTACAAGGGCAACACGCCCTTGACGACTCTGCCTAATCTTCCTTTCGGCGAGGCCAGGTTTGACTATACGGGTTTGCGTCTCGGAGGAGACTTTGATGTGGTTCAATGGGGCCGGTCACGCGCTGGGATAGATCTAGATTATGACTTGTTCAACCCAAATTTCACGGCTAACATTTACGATGCCAACCCGGGCAAGCAGATCAACGGAACCGCTGCCTTAACCATCGGCACTCACATTGTTTACAATCCCACCTTTACCCTTTACGGCGTCTCGGGCATTGCCGAGGCTCGTGCGCGATGGTCCGTCTCGGGAACCGAATTGACCGACTGGGAAGTCTCGGGAGGCCTCAAGAGTCCTGAAACTGTGCTTGGCTCTGTGGCGTTAGAGGGTGGATATCGTCGTACTTCTATTGGGTTCCACGATACGGAGGTCTTCAACAATGTGCCAGCATCCACTGATTTCAACGCGGACATCGGCGGCTGGTTCGGAGAAATTGTCTACTATTACTGATGGTTGGCCGCGAGTACGAAATCGACTGCAAGTTTCAACGTGTAATCGTACGAAATGAGCTGACTAACTCGTAATTACGGCCACAAGATCTTCGAATTTCGAAGGATCGAAATCCGCTCGAATGTAAGCATCTAACCGCAAACGCATAGATTTGAAGCAAAAATATTTCTACCCGGCCTCTGCATCCTCCACGGTCTATTCCGTACTCGAGATCCGATATGTGCTGGCTTACGTCAGGCCTCTCTGACAAGGGTTTCGGAGGCGGAAAGCACGCTCAAGAGTGTATCGTTCGGGCACAGATCGGTGCCCTCTAGAAGACCGAGAAAGTGGTTCCAGGGGTGGTAAGGACGTTCACGAGTGATGCCACATCTGCCACTGCAGCCACGTACTGCCTCATGAAAACCTGAACATCTCCGATAAAAGTCCTGGGCACATATATGACGTCATACGGCTTCACAAGGATGGCGGATGACATATCTCCAACATCGAGAGTCTTTTTCAGATCCAAGCGCCGACCTATGGGTTTTCCGTTCACGTCCTTCGAGATAAGGATCACGCTGGTGAGGTCCGCTTGATCCTCGATTGCTCCCTGAGCCAGGGCAATGGCCTGTAGCGGAGTTATGGGCTGCTTTAGGTCATAGGCTCCGGGTCTTTGCACTTGACCGAGAACGTAGACCTTCCGAGATTGGGCTTGCGCAAGCGACAGAGATGCCACCACGTGCTTTAGCGGCCCAGCCCCATAGCGCTCATTGACGGTTTTCTCCACTTCTCTCACAGTATGACCCACCGCCAATATTCTCTCTTTTAGGATCGGCAAATCAATAGTCCCGTCGGGGTTTACCAAAACTGTGGTCTGCTGTCCTCCTGTGAGAGTGGTTAAGGATTCCACGAGCCTCTTAATTTTCTGATAGAAGCTCACCACGTTGACCGTGACCATCTTGTAGTTCTTGAGTTCCCCCCTGGCTTCATCTTTGGTAAATATATTTGTTTCCAGATACTTGTTCTCAATTTGTCTGGCAAGGGCCTCAGGCGTAAGGCCGGCTGCCCTGATGTCACCCACTCCGGGAAGCGTAATCATTCCATCGGGGCGGATAGTTACCTTTCTGTTCAGTGAAGGGTCCAGAATAAATTCAATGTCTATCTCGTCCAAGGTGTCCAGCCGGTAAGAACCTTGCGGAATGGACCATTCTGTCTGATAAATAACCCGGAGACTATCGTCGGGCCCAATACGATAATTTCGACATACTATGTCGAATGCCTGAGCTAGATCGTAGGAATCAGGAGGCTTTTGGGGACCGGGGGACGGCCGAAAAGGGGAGGGTATTAGACCGATGCACCCCGTCAAGGTCAGACAGGCCAAGCAGACCCACGCCAACCTAGTTGGTTTCTCCGTTAGTCTCATGGACTGAACAACTTTCCCCAACCTATCAAAACAAAATACGACTACATTAGACCATGATTGGTATTAAGACGTCACAACTGAAAAGCGGGACATCCAGCCGGCTTTCACGTAGCCGCCTGACCGGACCTCCATGCATTTACGATCAATAGTCCTCTTGAACCCCCTTTTACCCCTGCGGATGGCGGAAAGAGCTTCTCGACCTTCTCATGCCAACTCCGGAACCGGCTTTCACCGCTCCTGCCGCGACTCAGACGCAGTCATCTTCCGCTGCATTCCAGCCCGTTGCCTTCTCCTCGCCCATGTCAAGGCCCGAGAGCTTACTCTCCTGGGCCTTACCGCATCGGCAGGCAAAAGTATGTTCGTATAGTTCCTGACCAGCCCGAGAAAGACAATGAGACTGCACAATGAATCATTGTGTCAAACTAGTCAAGCATTATTTTCGTTCCAGCGTAAGTCAAACTGTGAGACAATGCGCACGTAATCACAGACAGTTGGCCCGCTCCATCAAACTGCCTTGTGGGCACTGGTAATACATTGACACAACTAAACTGAGGCTAAGGCAATGATAGACACGCACAATCACCTTCTCCCGGGCATTGACGACGGGGCCCGAGACATGGAGGAAACCTTGAGTATGTGCCGGGTGGCTCTGGATGATGGAATTGGAGTCATCGCCGCAACCCCTCATTCTTTTGACGGAAAGTTTCGCAATGACGTGGACTCAATAAAATCGCTTGTCTTGAAACTGAACGCAAGACTGAGTTCAGCCGATCTCGATTTAAGAATTGTACCGGGAATGGAGGTTCGGATTGTCGCAGACCTTGTTGAACTCGTGGCAGATGGAAAAATTCTCCCGCTGAACGAAGGGAAGTACATTCTGCTGGAATTTCATCCTTCTCAATTGCCTGCGGGTTTCGAAAACTTGGCTCGCCATCTTGCCTCGTCAGGGTTTGGCCTCATCCTTGGTCATCCTGAAAAGAACTCGGTGATTCAAGGCGCACCGGAATATCTTTTCCATTTGTTGAACAAGTTCAAACCGTGGGATATTCTCATTCAGGTCTCGGCGGATGCCTTGACGGGAGAGCACGGATTCCGCGCGGCAAGGACAGCCAAAACCCTTTTCAGGCACAACCTTGTGCACATCATCGCGACTGACGCTCATTCGTCGGACAAGAGAGCTCCACGCTTGTCCGAGGCGGTGGAGGTCGCCTCGAGTCTGATTGGAAGAGAAAGCGCCCTGAAAATGGTTCATGAAATACCTAAGGCGGTGCTCGAAGGAGGAGCCTTTCCGGAACCGCAAGTACCCAAGAATCCGCGGCGTTGGTGGCGGATCTTCTGACGCAAGTTCGCGCTCCGGAAAGTTGTAACCGCCGAGTTCCGCAGGGAAATCGCTGAGGCTGACTTGTTCCCGGTGCTGAAATTCCACAATTCCGGAAAAGGCCGTCTCGGACGCTGGCGCCGACGCATGCCAGAACATTGCGGGAACTAAACGTCCGGCGGATATGTAATACAAAACTTGAGATTCAAATACTAACATGGTAGAATATGTGCATAGAGTTGCGCTGCAAGCCATAATTCATAAGCATTTGAGTGTTGTCAAGCGTCGGCCCGCTCCGAGAGCAGAGGACTTGCCTTGTTGATATCGCAGGAGATTCCATTCTGCTCAAACGGAAACTCGAAGCTGGCTACCCCATGTTGGCGCAAACGAAAGTTGCAACGCATCGTTGCAATTTGCCTTCCCTTCTAGGACACGCTGAGGGTATGAGTCGCTCCATGAAGACCAAGTTCCTTTCCAATATTTTGCTCGCGGCAATTCCGGCGATCCTATTGTCGAACATTGCTATAGCCGGGGAAACAGGCTGTGAGGCTCTCAGGAAGGACTTGGATGTAAAGCGACAGCGAATGGCGGGTTACCTTGTGACGCTCGACAAAGTGCGCGACAAAGGGAATCCTGAATTGGAATCGTGGTTGAAAAACAAGATCAATGACCTTCTCGATGCTATACACAAGGCGGAAGAAATTGCCGACTGCCCCAAAGGGCCGGCACGCGGGCCCACCGAAGGAGTCAGCCCGGTCAAATCCGATGCCGGCGAGTACGCAACCAAGAGCTGCGGGGAACTCAGAGCAATGCTTGTTCAAATTTTGCGAAGATCCAACCCACTGAAGAGGAGGGAGCACAGTACGTTTTCAGAGCTCACTCCTGCGGAGAAGTCGCTTTTGCAGGAATCCGAAAGAGAATTGAAGGCAGTAAACACCATGTTAAAGGCAAGATGCACTCGTGAACCGGTCGTCGGGTGGGCGCATGGAGGAAAGAAGCGAAGGAGCCATCCGTAATTGCACGATCAGCGACAGGCAATGACCCTGAAGTCGCTTACGAACTCATGCCGGCCGTAATTAAGCTGTACTGTCCTTTCGGATAATATGTTGATAGGCTTCCCGGATCTGGTGAAATTTCTCGTTGGCAAATTCTACAAAATCAGCCGGCAACCCTTTTCCTTGAATTACATCTGGATGATACTGTTTCACCAGACTGCGATAATTTGCTTTAATCTCTTCAACGCCGTCGGTCTTCTTGCATCTGAGAATGGCATAGTACTGGTCGATATCAGCAGGTTCCTGACCGCTCTGCTCCTGCGGAGCGTACTTGTGGAATTGAGCCCCATATGCTTTAAGAAGTTCCAGCAAATCGTCCCAACCCGTCTTGAAGGCGATGTCAAGGGGAGTCTCTTCGTACCTGTTTTTGGCATTAACGTCGGCGCCTGCCTTGATGAGTAGCTGCACCATTTCCAGATCTCCACTCGCAACAGCTCCCATCAATGCAGTCTTTCCGCTTGTCCGGCTTTTAAAATCAACTTTGGCGCCGCAACCCACCAGGATTCCGACAATTTCGTGGTGCTTTCTCTCAGATGCTCTTATTAGCGCTGTTTTTCCACTTTTCCCTCCCGTGGCATTAACGCGAGCTCCGACTTTCAGCAAATATTTCACGATCTCAATATGTCCGTTCTGGGAGGCCACCATCAAGCCTGTTTTCCCACCGCTCGCTCTTCTGACATTAACGTTGATTCCAGCCTTCAAAAAACGCCTTACGTCAGCCAATCTGCCCGATTCGCATGCCCCCAGGAATTCTCTCACCGGTTGGGTTCTCATTTTCGATCTCGGCGAGGTCGGCCACCATATGCTAAGCGATTTGGCCATCTCGGATTTGCGGGAAATTTGAGCGAGGTTCTGTTGGGTCTTTAGTTTGCAGAATCCTCCGAACAAGCGTTTCATCCTGAGCTTGATATAGAATACGGCAAGTACGAGACCGGTGCCTGCGACTCCCAACAAGAACAGATCTATGATGAACTGCGAGTTACCCATTGCACCAAGGAACGAGGTCAAACTTGCATCTCTGTCGAAGCCCTCGCGACAATTCGCCCTATTATGCGGATAATCGCATCTCTAGACTCACACAAACAAAGCGCATCAACTGTTTGGCTTGCCAAGATACTGCACAGTTTGCCCCAGAGACCAAAGCTTACCTGATGAAAAAGACCTTACCCGACTGACAATAACGACCAATTGGTTGACCAATCCACTACTCGAGCCATGTGCGGCCCGAAAGCCCGACACACAAGTATTTCTATGATAGTCTTCGGGGGCATTTCGATCAAGAAAATTGTTAAGAAGTGGTAAGGATTCAGTTAGTGTGGCTGGCTCAATCCAGTTTCGCTATCTTCCTTAATTTTTGGAGCAGGAGTGCTGCATCCCCACACCTCAATACGGGCATGCCCCATGACACCCTAGGATATCGTATGCCTGGCCCTGGCGCGGAGAGAAGTTTTAAATGCGGTGCACTACATTGGCGTAGGTTTGTCGCCGCTTAACCTTGTATCCGGTGAGACGAAGCAATCTTTTCCCTTAAGCCGCGAGAATACTTCTCTGCGGCACCTTGAATTTCACTACTTTCGATGACGGTAATGGTGGCATACGCAGCCCAAGCGGATGAGTCTGGCGGCATCACGAACCCCTTGGCAAGGTATCCAACATGATATATACTCCGTTTCCTGAGAAGCTTGACCGGAGCGCAGCGAGCGCCTAAAGCATCAGTTTCTCGTTTGAGGCATGAGCCGAATTTTGACATCTCGAAAACGTCGGCGACCGAAATCCTTCTCTGGATTCGCCGGTTATAATTCCGTTCTCCGGTGACGGGACACACCCCAATCGTCATCGGACGAAGGCGCCAGGTAACATCCCCATGATTCATAGATGGCGTCCCCAAATTCATTTTGCGGCCTTTCGTATTCCATGTCCTTGATTCAGCCGATGCTGCAACATCGGCCCACTTCATATTCCGGGAGGTGATCACCGAAAAGAACCGCCAGACACCTACGAGTGCCAAACCCCGCGGTGCAGGTTTGGCAAACCATTCTAAACTTTCCCATCGTACGAGGAGGGAGCGACATGAATGCATTGAAGAAGATTTTGTTTGTGATTATCCTTGTTACTCTGGCGACTTGGATTGGCTGGGCTCCGCCGGCATTGTCCGCCGGCGCTGTCAAGATAGGCTTCATGGCCCCTTATGTAGGCGTTTATGCGAAGTTGGGCATGGACATGGACAAAGGCTTCAAAATGTACATGGATGAAGTCGGGTGGAAAGGCGGCGGCCGCAAGATAGTGATGATAAAGTCTGATACCGAGGCCAAGCCGTCCTTGGGACCCACCAAAGCCAAGGAGCTTGTCGAAAAGGACAAGGTCGACCTTATAGCCGGCATCGTACACAGTGGGGTGGCAATGTCCATCAGAGATTATGTCACCGAAAAGAAGATTCCCGTTGTCATTACCAACGCCGGCGCACCAGAGCTCACCTCAACTAGAAAAAGCCCCTACATATTCCGCGTGTCATTCGCAAATGGCCAACAGGACCTTGCGGGGGGCTGGTATGCGTATAACAAAGAGGGCTACAAGAAAATGGTGCTCTTCGCGGCTGACTATTCCGCCGGCCACGACAAGGCAAATGGTTTTATGAAATATTTCAAAGGGTCAGGTGGCATCGTCCTCAAAGAGATTTATCCTCCTTTGTCCACGCAAGACTTCGGCCCCTACCTTCTTGATGCCAGAAAATTGGCCAAGGAGATTAACGCAACCTGGGGTTTCGAATCAGGAAGCGACTCGATTCGTTTTGTTACCCAATACGCAGAATTCGGCTTGAAGCAGATGGCCCCGTTGTTCTGCGTGGGTGATACGATTGATGACGCTTTCATCCCATCAATGGGTGACGCGGCCTTGGGCGCCAAAACATATACCCACTATTGCATTTCAATAGATAATCCGCAAAACAAGAAGTTCGTCGCGGACTACCGCAAGAAATACAAGGAAGATCCCAGCATGTTCTCAGAAGCGGGATATATTGGGGCGAAGGCCATCGTTGAGACACTTAACGGGATTCATGGCAAAGTCGAAGACAAAGATGCGTTCCTGTCCACGATGAGGAAGGTGTCATTCGCGGCACCTCGCGGCCCATTCAAATACGATGCCAATCAGAACGTCATCGAGAATGTGTACATCACAAAAGTTCAAAAGGTTGGGAATAAGCTTCTCAATGTGGTGAAGGACGTAGTCCCGAATGTCGATCAAAACTGGACCCCCCCTAAGAAGTAATTTCCGTCTGTCTATTCTTCGGGGCCACAGATCCGACAAGGATTTGAAGGCCCCGAAGAACCTCCGAAAGGTCCTCACCAACAGCCCCCAATTCCCCTTGAGTCAAGAAACAAGGAGTGCAACGTATGGAAGGTTTCACCGGATGGCCGACTGAATTTGCCCGGAAATACCGGTCTGCCGGTTATTGGCTCGACAAAACCATCAGTGAAGTTGTGGATGAGAGTTTTGCTCGGTTCGAGTCGCGAACAGCTCTTATAGTGGACACCGGGCAGAAGTTCACCTACGGGGAGTTGGGGAAACTAGTAAACCGGCTGGCTCTGCACCTGAATAGTCTGGGGTTGGAGGTTTACGATCGGCTGGTATTGCACATGCCCAACGTGGCCGAACTGGTGATTACTTACCTGGCCGCTATCAAAGCGGGAGTGATTCCCATCATGGCGCTTGCTGCCCACCGGGAGGCAGAGATCGGATACTTTACCAAGCTCTCCGAGGCGCGGGCTCTGGCAGTCACCGCTTCTTTCAAGCGCTTCGACTATCAGGATATGGCATCGGCAGTTCAGGCTGAAAATCCTACCCTGGAGTATATGCTCGTCGCGGGTGGCGAGCCAAGAAAGGGTTATCACTCCATTGATGCTTTTCTAGCGGATCCGATCGAGGAAAGAGTGAGCACCGCCAGCCTTCCAAGGCCGGATCCCGATCTGCCCGCGGCGATAATTCTCTCCGGCGGCACCACCGGCGACCCGAAGCTCGTTCCCCATACACACAACGATTACGTATATATTTCAAGGCGCAATGCCGAAATTTGTGAGTTTGATCAGGACACCGTCACGCTGATTGCGATACCGCAAGGCCACAATTTCGCTCTGGCCACCCCGGGTCTTCAGTCGGTGCTCTTTAGTGGCGGTTGCGAGGTCCTGTCAAGCGACCCGTCGCCAGGTGGAATGATGGGGTTGATACAAAAACATCAAGTCACGCATTGTTCGGCAGTTCCAACAATAATCCTGGGGATGCTCGATCACCCGAAACTCTCCGACTATGACCTGAGCTCGCTGAAGGTTATTTTGACCGGCGGGGCAAAATTGAACCCGGAGGTAGCCATACGCATACGGCCTGAACTCGGCTGCGAAGTCCAACAAGTGCTTGGCATGGCAGAAGGTTTTTTGTTCTGGACGCGGCTCGGAGAACCGGATGAAATCAATCTTTACACCCAGGGGCGTCCTCAGTCGCCTGCTGACGAGCTGAGGATCGTGGACCCAGCTACGGGAGCCGACGTTCCCTCGGGCGAGATGGGAGAGGTTTGGGGCCGCGGCCCCCATACTATTCGTGGATATTATCGTGCCCCTGAACGCAATGCTGTAGCATTCACACCCGACGGATTCTACAAGACGGGCGACCTGGTTCGGCTCCATCCCAGCGGGAACGTGATATACGAAGGCCGCATTAAAGATTGCATCAACCGAGGCGGTGAGAAAATAAGCGCGGAAGAAATTGAAAATCATATCTTGGCGCACCCCAAAGTGGCCAACTGTTCCTGCGTCGCCATGCCGGATCCTATACTTGGGGAACGCACTTGCGCTTTCGTGATCCCAACTCCTGGAGCAGAGCTGACTTTGGAGGCACTTTGTGAATTCCTTGTTAATGAACGCAAGATAGCTAAATTCAAGCTTCCGGAGCGTCTTGAGTTGGTGGAGGCTTTCCCGGTGACTGCTGTGGGCAAGCTCAGCAAGAAAATGCTTCGCGAGATGATAGCGGCAAAAGTTCAGGCTGAGAGACAAGCCAATCGGGCCGTTGCACGTTGACAGTAGTTAGGAGAGATCGGGCAACCTGACCGCTTTCCTTAGTTCCAGCAAGTTTTAGAGCGGGTTAAAGCATAATCCCTCTGTCGTGGTCTGAAAACATTGTCGTTGCCGGCGGACTGAAGCAAGGCCTTACAGGTCAGGGGATAGGATAACCAGTTAAAGTTGACATTGGAGCCACATGCGCTACATATCAACCGTGGCACGCCTTCGATAAAGGACACTTCTTTCTCGGTATAGTTGCTGAAGTGGCACGATCAGCAGGATACTGAGCAAGGATGGCAAAAACGGACCAACCCCCGGAAAATAGATCGGCCCCCCACGCACTGCCATGCCCTATAGATGGCGTCCCCGAAATTGTTCTGCGGTCTTTCGCATTCCATGACATCGAATTCAGCCGATGCCACAATATCGGCCTACAAGACATTCCAGGAGGTGATCACCGAAAAAAAACAAACACCGCCTATGAGTGCCATAACCCACGGCAGGGGGTTGGCAAAGCCATCAGAAACTTTTCCCATTGTATGAGGAGGGAGCGACATGAGCGCATTGAAGAGGATTTCCTTGGTGATCGTCCTTGTTACTCTGGCAATTTGGGTTGGGTGGGCTCCGCCGGCAATGTCAGCGGATGCTGTCAAGATTGGGTTCATGGCCCCTTACGTCGGTGTCTACACGAAATTGGGCATGGACATGGACAAGGGCTTCAAGATGTACATGGATGAAGTTGGGTGGAAGGGCGGTGGCCGAAAGATAGAGATGATAAAGTCGGATACCGAAGGCAAGCCGTCATTGGGACCCACCAAGGCCAAGGAGCTTGTCGAAAAGGACAGGGTAGACCTTATAGCCGGCATCGTCCATAGTGGGGTGGCAATGGCCATCAGAGATTATGTTACAGAAAAAAGAGTTCCCGTTATCATTACGAACGCGGGGGCCCCGGCACTGACCTCAACGAAAAAGAGCCCCTACATATTCCGCGTTTCATTCGCTAATGGACAACAAGACCTAGCAGGGGGCTGGTACGCATATAATAAAGAGGGCTACAAGAAAATGGTGGTTTTTGCGCCGGATTATTCGGCGGGCCACGACAAGGCCGACGGTTTTATGAAGTATTTCAAAGCGTCTGGAGGCACGGTCGTCAAGGAGATTTATCCACCTCTAGATACGCAAGATTTTGGCCCTTATCTTGTTGAGACCAGAAAGGTGGCCAAGAACATTAACGCCTTCTGGGCCTTCTTCGCCGGCAGTGGCTCGATTCGTCTCATTACCCAGTACGCAGAATTCGGCCTGAAGCAGATGGTCCCCTTGTTCTGCGTGGGGGACACCCTTGACGACGCTTTCTTTCCCGTCCATGGGTGATGCGGCCCTGGGTGCCAAAGCCTATACCCACTATTGCGTCACTATAGATAATCCGGAGAACAAAAAGTTTGTTGCGGACTACCGCAAGAAATACAAGGAAGATCCCAGCATGTTTTCGGAATCTGGGTATATAGGAGCCAAAGCGATCGTTGAGACACTCAACGCGATCCACGGCAAAGTAGAAGACAAAGATGCGTTCCTGGCCGCTATGAGAAAGGTGTCGTTCGCTGCACCTCGCGGTCCTTTCAGTTATGATGCCAACCAAAATGTCATCGAGAATGTGTACATAACAACCGTTGAAAAGGTTGGGAACAAGATTCTGAATGTGGTGAAAGACGTGGTCCCGGCCGTCGATCAAAATTGGAAACCCCCGAAATAGATGCTGCACCGAGCTCGTTCTTCGGGGCCAAAGCTCTGATGAAGAGTTGACCGCCCCGAAGAACCTGCGATGGCTCCTCATTTGTGCCGCCTGATTTCTGCTGAGAAGCAGGGATGAGGCAGATCTATTTTCTTTGCTAATGCCTTGGATTGCTTCGGGATCGCCACTTCCTCTGCGTAACTAATAGTCACGCCAGCGAGAATAATTTTGACTCATCTTCGACAGTTTTAAAAAATAAAGTTAAATGACCCCCGGCTTTGCCGGGGGTCATTTAACTCCAACAACGGCTTGATGCGGTTGACTGTTAATTTCGACCTGAATACCGACCCCAACACAGACCAGATACTAGCCCAACTGAGAGAATCCCAAGCGGAGAGCCAATTCCCCGTCGATGTGCGGAACTTCGGGGTAACGGTCCAAAAATCGCTTACTACACCCCTGATGCTCCTTGCTCTCTACTCGCCCAAAGGAACCCATGATGCAATTTTCCTTGCGAATTACGCCTACATCAACCTCGTTGACCAATTGACTCGGGTAAGGGGGATTGCTAGCGTCACGGTTTTCGGCGCCGGGCAGTACGCCATGCGCTGCTGGGTTCGCCCGGAGCAGTTAGCCAAGCTGAATATTACAGTCCCCGAAATCGTCGACGCCCTGCAGAAACAAAACACTGTAAACCCTGCCGGACAGGTGGGGGGCGAACCTGTTCCTCCCGGCCAGGAGTTTACTTATGCTATCCGGGCCCAGGGGCGACTGGTAACCCCTGAACAGTTCGGCGACGTCGTGCTGCGCGCCAGTCCTGACGGCTCCCTCGTGCGACTGAGAGACGTTGCCCGCCTCGAACTGGGCGCCCAGGACTACAGCATTCGAGGACGTTTCAACGGCAAGCCTTCGGCAATCTTAGCGGTTTATCAACTTCCGGGGACGAACGCCCTGGAAGCAGTAACCGGTGCCAAGAAGATGATGGCCAAACTCAAGGACTCATTTCCCGCGGACCTCGATTATGGAATAGCAATCGACACGACCCTTTCGATCACCGAAGGAATAAAAGAGATTGTCATAACCTTATTCATTGCGTTGTTCCTCGTCATCATCGTCGTGTTCATCTTCCTGCAAGGCTGGCGGGCCACACTCATTCCCATTATTGCCGTGCCCATGTCGCTCATCGGCACCTTCGCCTTTTTTCCCGTCCTGGGCTTCTCGATAAATCCGATCGCGCTCATGGGAATGGTAGTTGCAATCGGGCTCGTAGTGGACGACGCCATTGTCGTCGTAGAGGCAGTGCAACGTCACATTGACGAAGGAATGTCGCCAAAGGAGTCGGCGATTAAGGCGATGGAAGAGGTTGCCGCCCCCGTTGCAGCAATCGCCCTCGTACTGGCAGCCGTGTTTCTCCCAACGGTATTCATCCCCGGCATTACTGGCAGGCTTTACACTCAATTTGCCGTCACCATCGCGATCTCGGTGCTTCTTTCCGCTTTCAACGCCCTGACGCTGAGCCCTGCACTTTGCTCAATCCTTCTTCGCCCCAAAATCCAGACAAGGGGTCCGTTAGGTTGGTTTTATAACTTGTTCAACAAATGGTTAGGACGCGCAACCAATGCTTATGTCAAGGTGTCCAGAGGCATCATCCGAAAAGCGGTGATTGGATTTGTCATTCTCGCTATCATGACTATCGGGATCGGTTTCCTCAGTAAAAAGATACCAGGCGGTTTTCTGCCGGAAGAAGACCAAGGCTATATATACGCCTTTATTCAACTGCCCGACGCTGCCTCGCTTCAACGCACCTCGGAGGCAGGCAAGCGGGTAGAGCAAATCATCATGAAGGCGCCGGGCGTAGAAGACTGCACCAGTGTTATCGGCTTCAGCCTCCTAAGCTTCGTGCGAGATACCTACAGCGGCTTTTTCTTCATCAAACTCAAGGAGTGGTCCAAAAGGCAACGTCCTGAAGAGAAGGCGGAAGCCATCATCGCACACCTGAATCGCGAATTAAGCCAAGTGCCGCAGGGAAGAGCATTGGCCTTTTCCCCGCCCGCCATCCAGGGAGTTGGTACTGCTGGAGGTGTAACCTTCATTCTCGAAGACCGCGCCGGCAAGAACATTCAGTTCCTGGCAGAGAACACTCGGAAGTTCATTGCAGCGGTCCACAAGCGACCGGAGATCGCTCGGGTATTTACCACCTTTCTGCCGGCCGTACCCCAGTATTTTGTTGATGTGGACCGCGACAAGGTGTTGAGCGAAGGTGTGGATCTGAGTGAGGTTTATGGAACGCTACAAGCCTTTATGGGCGGGAAGTTCGTAAACTATTTCAACCGCTTCGGCAGACAATGGCAGGTGTACGTAGAGGCGGAAGGGGACTACCGGCGGGACGTCAAACAGTTGGGCCAGTTTTACGTACGGAACTCTAACGGCCAGCCCGTGCCCCTTGCGGCAGTGACTCGGACTGAGCGACGTTTAGGCCCCGAGTTCACCATGCGCTACAACGAGTACCGGTCGGCCCAGATAAATGCCACGACCGCGCCGGGCTACAGCACGTTGCAGGCGACGAAAGCCATGGAGGAAGTGTTCAGAGAAACCATGCCTTCAAGCATGGGCTACGATTATCTGGGCATGTCCTTCCAGGAGCAACTGGCCCGGCAAGGCATCTCGCCTGCTGCAATCTTCGGACTCTCGCTGCTCTTCGTCTTCCTCATACTCGCCGCTCTCTATGGGAGTTGGTCGCTGCCATTCAGCGTCCTACTCAGCACACCTATAGCCGTTTTCGGTGCGTTTGCGGCACTTTTCGGCCGAGAAATGGTTTTCAACATTTACGCTCAGATCGGGTTGATAGTCCTCATTGGGCTTGCCGCGAAAAACGCTATACTGATCGTTGAATTTGCAAAAGACGAGTACGACGGTGGTAAAGAGCTGGCGGACGCGGCGCTTTCCGGGGCGCGGCTCAGACTCCGCCCTATCCTGATGACCTCATTAGCGTTTATCCTTGGTTGTGTTCCCTTGGCCATTGCCAGCGGAGCCGGCGCCATCGCCCGGCAGGCGATGGGCTCGGCCGTCATTGGCGGTATGCTAGCGGCAACCGGGATAGCCATCTTCCTCATCCCGATGATGTTTTGCGTTGTCGAGAAGATCAGTAAAGCAAGAGGGGGCCGCTAGTCAGAAAGGGAGCAAAACTGGAATCCCAGAGCGGCGTTTGCCGGCCACTGAGGAATAGGCCCTGGGGCATGGGGTTGGGTCTTGCTTTTTGCCTCATCGAGATCGCGGCGCAGATGGGGCGCCGTCACTCAACAGCGAGCAGGACTGTGCAACGCGAACAGAAATAGTCACGAAACAAGACCGTTTCGCGCTCAGAAGTTCCCTTCAGCAGCCCGGATAACCAGATCGGCCGCTTGCCGGGCCCCACCGCCCTTCAGTATTTCCCTACTATATGTCTCAGCGGCCATGCCGTATGAGGGAGACAAGAGTTGGCGTGTCTTTTCCAATAGTTTGTTAGGGGTGAAATCTTCCACCGCACAGTGGATGCCGACTCCGATCCCGGCCAAGGCCCTGGCATTGAAGTCTCTCTCGAAATCGGCTCCTGGAAAGACGAGGCTTGGGACCTTGTGTATCAAAGAGGCCATAGCAGTGTTTTGTCCGCCGTGAAAAATGAGCGCCTGACTGCATCTGAGAATCGAACGCCCCGGCACAAAGCGCACCCATGTGACATTCTCGGTTGGGTCCGGAAGATAGGGCAGGTCCGGATGATCTCCGACGGCCACGATTGCGTGAAACTCGGTCCCGTCATAAGCCCGAGGCAGCACTTTGGTGTATTGAGCGGGTGAAATTTCTCCGGTCCCGAAATATGCGAAAACCAGATTCCGGCCGAGGGCCTTTTCAATCAGGCCTTTCGGCAGCGGAGCCAACTCACGGCGGTCGTAAAGCAAGTAACCGACGTAGTGCAAATTCGGCACGTCTGCCAGCAAAGGCTCAATCTGTTGAATTGTGGGCGCGACTTTGAGATTGCTTCGCATAAAGAAAAGCTCTGCCACGTCTTTGACCGGGGCCAAATCGCGCTCTTCCAAGATCCGGTTGAAACCCGCGATGGCTTCTTCGTGGTTCACGGCCCTTTTGTCGGGAAACAATGGAGAAACGAAGCGAGGGTCGGCCGGGCTGCACGCAGTGGAAACAAGAGGCAGTCCCGATTGCGCCGCGGTGATCGGCGCTGTAAGTTTGAACTCGCTGAACAATACGTCGGGATGAAAAGACTCGACCGCGTTCTGTTCCGCATCCAAGGATCGCCGGAGGTATTCTTCCCGGGTGAGGTTTAGGAAGACGGCAACATCGGACAAATCGTATAAAGGATGCAGGGCCGCGGCAGGATCGGGCGCGACTCCCTGAAGGTAATCAAAGCCGGCCTCTGAAACGTATTTTGCTCCTTCGCCGCTGGTGAGAAAGAGCGTCTCGTGCCCTAGAAGACGCAAGTGCTCTGCTATCGCCAGACAGCGGGTAATAGTGCCAATGGCAGGGCCGCGTGTGATCAAGGGCAAAAAGAGTACGCGACTCATATTCTAACCAGCCGGCCGGTAATAGCTGAACATAATGTCTTTCGTGGCAGTCTCACTTACCCGCCAACCGCAATAAGCCGCACGAGCTTTCGCAATTGCTGGAGATCGCTATCCGATATCTTGCTTATGGCGAACCCGGTTAGGCAGGTTCCGATCTCTGCTTCGGCAAAACACCACCGACAGTAGGCTTGGAATTCAAACGTAGAAAATTCACCTAATTCGTCACCAAGTACGACCAGAGTCTTGACCTCGCCCCGGTTAGCCTCGATCCCAGCCACTCCAGCGCCTTCTTCAGAGATGTCTCGCAGCGTACCATGAATTTCCGGCCGGCTTGCTTCGTAGACAAGCACCTCGAAATCGACTTCATGTCTAACAAATTCACGAGTCGCCAGGAATTCCATACGTTCTTCGATGATTGTATCGAGCCCATCTTCAGCGGTCCTCTTCCCGCGCGCATCAAGGAGCTTCTTGCTCAATTGCCGAAGCATGTCTACCGACAATTCGTATTTTTTCATGAGATCGGAATCATCCATCCCCTTCCGGATGTCGGTGAGGACTTCTCCGATGTTGAGCTTACGCCGGACAGGCTTCTGATCCTGCCGCAGCAGACGGGCTTCGATCAACTTTTCGTAAAGCCTCTGCAAACCCTTGAAGGAGAGGTTGTATTTCCGTCGAATCGCCGTCTCATCCATCCCCGATCGGATGTCGTGAAGAACTTCCCTAAGAGGCACTTTCCGTACAGTCATATCTTTTCCCGATCCCGCGGTTTGAACGGTTATCCTACGCCATAACTCAAGATCATGGAACAAAAAAATATTCGCCTCTAAGCATTCGCTTCTGCCTGATTCTCGGTGGGACAGGCATCCTCCTGCCCATAGGCGTTAAAATAGGGCAACCCGTGCTACCTTATGAGCCCCAAAGGGGCGTCGAGATGGTAGCCCGGCAATTCATTGCCGGGTGCCCCATGAGCAATGATTCAGTTCTTCGTCCCCGAGGGGCGCCCGAAGGATGCATCCTTCGGGCGCCCCTCGGGGACGAAGAAAAGTCTCTTGGCGGTTCATTCCCGGCGATAAATCGCCGGGCTATTATCAGGATGTCCCTCCGGGACGAAGAGGACTTGAAGCTTATTTTAACGCCTATGGGGACACAGGGTGAGGGATTCGTGCTACGATTCCGACCGCTTCATTGTTTTTGAGACAGTTTCATCCTGTCTGTCAATACTTAGTGACAAGAAAGATGCCCACACCAACAAAGAAGGAATTGCTTCGTTGCACTCGCAAAGACACCGGCCGAGACAGGATGTGGTTAATACAAACTTGCACCAACAGCTCGAAACAAATCGGCCTTACCCGTGTTCAGCCGCCTGCGGTTGAGCCGTGACAGCCTGTTGGGCCTCTTGTCCTCTGGTAGAATAGGCCAGAGCAAGCAAGATTGAGTTGAACTTTGTTTGGGCAGTGTCGCCGCGGGACGTCAGCACTATAGGGACTGTTCCAGGGCCGGCCGTGATGATCGCGCCGTTGTCGACAAGAAGGCCCAGGGTTCCCATGGTTTTCGACAGCATTTTGTAGATGACATTTGCAGTATTGATGTCCGTAGCGACCAAGCAGTTCGCGTCTCCCATAATTCGCCCCTGGTAATGCTTTTCCTTGGCCACGTCGGGCACCGTAGCCAGATCAAAGGACAACGGCCCTTCAACGATTAACGGTCCGTACCGGTCTTCAAGTGCTTTGGCTCTCTCTTCAGCCTCGGCGGCAAGAAGAGTGGCGGGAATTGCCGCGGTTTCTTTTTCAACTGCCGTAATCAAGGCCACTTTGAGCGTGTGCCGGGTGGCAACGACCTTTCTGACCACGTCCAGTTGATTCTCTATCACCTTTGTAAGAGATTCCGCATTCCGGAATCCCGGATTCACCGCGGCGTCGGACAGTGCAAGGAAGCGGCCGTCCGGCAGAACAAACAGCGCAGTGTTCGACGCGAGTCGCCGGGGCGCTGGAGCCGCTCCAGCGGCGCTCTCTGAATCAGTCTTGTAAATGGAGAGCGCTTCGCGTAGGAGCCCGGCCGTATCTACGCTCCCCTTCATAACCAGAAAATCACGGTTTTCTTTAAGAAAAGCGCTAAATGTCTCGGCCATGGATTTCTTCTTTGCGTCAAAATCAACTGCCAAAGGGTCTATGGGCACTATTTCCACTGTTGGATCCAGATTGGGGGACAACTGTACCTTGGATCGCTCTACGGCATCCTCTATTTCCGCAGGGTTCCCTATAAGCGCTACTCTGCCGACCAAACCGTAATCCTTCGCGTTGGAAACCGCGACCAATGCGTCTTCGTTGTCGGCTCCCACCAGAACCAAGTCGGCCGGACGAAACTTTCCCTCAGTGATATAGCCTGTGACCTCATCAAGGAGCGAAGAGAACGAGAAGGTCTCACCCGCGCCATCTCCCGCACCTAAGACCTGAAGGGCGTGTTGAACGCTTGTTGCTTCGACCGTATAGTGCAGGCGCCGGTCCCCCTTGGCAGGATTTACGTACATTTCAAAAAGGTGATTCGCTATGAGATACTCCTGTTCCAGGGAATCCAGGCACATTATGGGCGTAAACGGCTTATCCAGCATGTCACGAATCCGAGCAAAAAGTTGATGGAAATGACGATCGAGGGCCATCATGCTGGTAATTACAATGAAGTCCGGGCGTTGAGCAGGCTTGCCCGCTGAAGCCATCTCCAACACCATGGCTACCTGGCGAGCGTACGAGTTGACCACGTGCATCAGGCTTCGTGCCAATGATGTGGATATTTTCCCGGACTCGACTATCATCAGTAATTCACAGATCTCTTTGACACCCGTTCCGATTTCAGGGTTGGCCAGCCGGAAGTGAGGGGGAATCGTAAAATTCTCTTGTTTCAGACATTCCACGATCTTATCGAAGTCGAATTCCATCAACACGCGGTTGGCTTCTTGGGCGGTGATTTCGCGAACTACACGGGCGCCGATCTTTCTTGCCACTGAAGCAAAGAGTTCGTCCAGGGTCATTACAAGTAGGTTCAAGGTCTCGGGATTGATGCTGTGGATCTCTGAAAGCAGTGCGGCGACCGATTTCAAAGGCGTTACCTTTACAAACCCCTGAAGGCTTTGTCTCAGTTCCCTCGATTCAGCTCTGAAAAGATTCCGGACATCTTCGGACCTCAATGTCGAAAAAGAGAGCGGACTGCACAGCGATGCGTTGATAACGTCCCGTTCTCCTTGCCGCTTGAGGAGATTACGCAGTTCCCACGCCACAAGCGCCCCGCGATTCAGGGAGCTGTTGTGCAATCTCTTCCATGATTCGTCGCGAACTTTTTCCGTGAGCACGTAGATACCGTCCGGAACGGTTCCGAGGTCGCCTCCGCCGCATACCACGTCCGTCACTTCCGAAAGCTTGATTTCGGTCTTCTGAAGGAGATTGGTGATCTGCAGCGCCAATCCTTCAGGAGAAGTGCCGAATGTTCGGAAATCGATCTCACTCCGAAAGAGAACCCGAAATCCTTGGACAGCCAGGACGTATACGGCATATCGTTTAGCAATGAGTGCCACGGTAATGGTCCGTTCGACTTGTTTCAAGGAGCGTTCGAGCTGCGTATGGTCCATTTCAATGGCTTTTCGACGGGCCACATTCCCGAGAATCATCTGAACGACGGGACTTTCTCGCCCCGGGCTGCCGCAACGGTAGAGGATCAACACGTACACTGAGAGGAGTTCCCCATAAATCTTTGCAAACTGCCTCTCATGCCTGACGTCGTCGGTAGCAGACAGAATGCTTTCCAACAGGACCCTGAGTTCGAAAAAGTGGTCCGGGTTCCGTATACGGTGTTCGAGTGCGAGGATTTCCGCGATTACTCGCTCGTGGAGAAATTCCGATATCTTCCCCAGTTCGTGTTCGGCATTTTTTGCGTCTCTAAGTGCCGCCTGGATGCGATGAACTTTCGGCCTCGCTTCGGTAGCGTCATCCCGCAAATCGCAGAACAAGGCCGGGGGAAAGTAACCGGATTCTGCTATAGCTTGCTGCAACTCTTTGATGCTCTTGTTAATTCCCTTGTCTTCTCCCATTGTGCTTTACCGATCTCCCGTAAGTTCTGGCCTCAACCTCTATAATATTATAAACGTGCAGACAATGGATCGAGTTCGTCTGAAAATATAAATAAGGGGATTACGGTGAAAATACTGGTTATCAACGGCGGCAGTTCATCTCTGAAATACACGCTCTTTGACATGACCGACGAAAGCGTCCTCTTCGAGGGAATAGTCGATAGGATAGGGCTTGCCGGCAGCAGCCACTCCTTCAGTTGGAGAGATAAAAGCGAATCGGCGACAGTGAAGGAGGTCCCGATCAGCGATCAGGGTCAGGCTCTGGATGAAGTCCTCGCGACGCTCGCGCCCGGACCATTGAAGTCTCTTGAGGAGCTTGCCGCTGTAGCTCATCGCGTGGGACACGGCGGAAAATATCGCGACGCGGTCAGAATCGACCCGCACGTGATCTCTGAGATCAGGCGAATGACACCCATGATCCCGATTCACCACCCCGCCATGATCAAAGAAATTGAAGAATGTCAGGCTCGCATGCCTCATGCGGTGCATGTCGCGGTGTTCGACTCCTGGTTCCACTGGTCGATCCCTGATGAAGCCGCTATTTATGGTTTGCCCTACCGGTATTTCGCGGAGAAAGGGTACCGCCGAACAGGGTTTCACGGGAACTCTCATGCGTACAATTCGGAAAAGGGCGCGGAATTTGTGGGTCGGCCGTTGGAAGATCTCAAGATCATCTCTTGCCATTTGGGCAACGGCGCGAGCGTCTGCGCTATTGAGCGCGGCAGATCCATAGATACTACTCTTGGGATGACGTCTGTTGAGGGGCTCATGATGGGCACGCGGTCCGGGGACGTGGATCCTGGGCTCATACCTGTGATCATGAAAGAGGATTCCCTCACCTCCGATCAGATGGTCAGGATGCTTTACACCGAGTCCGGGCTGCTCGGAATCAGCGGCGTGAGCCGCGACATGCGTGAGATCGAGCAGGCGGCCGCGGTGAACCCAAGGGCTGCGCTCGCGTTAAATGCTTTCTGCTATAAGGTGAAACGAGCCATAGGTGCGATGCTCATGGTCCTCGGCGGGTGCGATGTGTTGATCTTCGCCGGCGGGATCGGCCTTAACAGCCCCACGGTCAGGTCAAAGACTCTCGAAGGAACATCCGGTCTGGGCTTTGTAATAGATGAGGAGAAGAACAGCGGTCCGGAAAGAGCCACCGAAGAGCATCCAGTTGTGGAAATTTCCGCGACCTCTTCCCGAGCGCGCATCCTCGTGGTCCGAACCTTTGAAGAGCTTATAATGGCTCGACAGTGTACGAAAGTGGTACGCGGGAAAGGGGGAAGTGACGATGTAGGAACTGACCTCACAGCCGGAGAGAAGGAACATTGGCCAAAATGATGAACGCGAAATACAAACACACAAACATCATTGCGCGGGATTGGAACGCACTCGCAGCATTTTACGAAAAGGTCTTCGGGTGCGTTCGCGTTCCACCGGAACGCCGCTTGTCCGGTGAGTGGTTGGAGAAAGGGACAGGAGTTCCCGGCGCACAGTTCTCGGGTGTGCATCTGCGCTTGCCTGGTCACGGCGACACTGGACCAACGCTGGAGATATACCAGTACTCGGAAAATGCTCCCAAGCCGCGTCCAATGGCAAACCGCGAAGGCTTCTCGCACATCGCATTTGAGGTTGAAGATGTTCACGACGCGGCAGCGCAAGTCTTGAAAAACGGCGGAAGAAAGATCGGTGACGTCACAAGTGCCAGTGTCGAAGGAGTCGGAATCCTCACATTCGTCTATCTTGCCGACCCTGAAGGAAATATCATTGAACTTCAGACATGGAGATAAATCGTGGAGCTGCCGATGGAGGGCGAAGCGTTGTCCTGAGTGCTACTGCTGGCTTGTCCAGCAGTGGCACCCAAGCATAGGCAATCCTTCCCACAAGTGCCGGGATCTAAGATAACCGTATTTAGGAAAATCTGCCCTGCTTCTCGCCGGTGCTTCCTCGTCAGGCCGTCATTTCGTGACCGCAGGTCCCTATGCGGCAGATGCTGACTTACCCTTAGCCAGCCGGGCACGGAATGTGGTGAAGCCACGTGATGCTGGGTCCCACGGCTCGCGGTTTGCGGCAAGTTACGCAAAACAAAAACGAATTTGCCGCTTTTGGAGTGCTTCAGGCGAAGTGTTGCCCATACGACTTTTTCTCTTGACATATAGCGCCACGAGATATATCGTTGTACCTAAAGGGGACACCATGAACGTCCAGTCCATTCTCCTCGGATTTCTCATGAAATACAGCATGACCGGCTATGACTTGAAAAAGGCATTCTCGATCTCTTTTTCCTTTTTCTCCGGCCTAAGCTACGGCTCCATTTACCCTGCACTCAAGAAGATGGAAGAGCAGGGGCTGATCTCCAAACAGTTGGAAATCCAGGACGGCGCACCAAATCGTAAGGTCTATACCATTACCGGTGCAGGAAAGAAGGCGTTCCTGGAGGCGTTGAAATCACCATTTGTCCCTGAGAAACCGAAGAATTCTTTTGCAATGAAGCTCTTTTTCTTTGCCTACCTCTCTGCCCCGGAACGAGGGGCCATTGCCGCCGAGTATCTCAATTCCATAACGCGTTCGTGCGAGCAATTGGAATCGGCTCGCCCCGAGGTTGAAGCCAGGGCAGACCGTTTCCAGTACCTGTGCTTTCAGTTCGGCGTGCGCTTTTTCCAGGACCTGGCTCGCAATTTGACTGAGCTCGGCCGTGCTCTGGGGGAGGAGCCAAATACCAATGAGGGATGAGTCTATTTTAGGAAAGGATCGGATACGAAAACCTACCAGGGCCCAACAGATCTTTTTGTACATTGGCGCTTTTCCCGCTCTCGTGTTCTTCCAGGTCTGGGCTTCCTCCGGGAGAGGCACTGGCGGATTGTTCGCCGTCGCGTGCGTCATGCTTATTTATTGTGTCTTCGTACTGGGCTTGGCATGGCGATGGGACAAACCGACCTACTTCGATTGGGCAGTTTGCGCATATTTCTTTGTGCTTGTTATATGCCTGGCGCTCTGGCCAAAAGCAGTGGGAACGTTAGCTACCGGATACGCTGTGACAGGCATCTACGTCTGTCTGTTCGCAGCCGCTTTCGTTCCCCCAATCCTTGGATTCGAGCCCTTTACCTACCACTACGCCAAGAAGTCCACTCCGCCGGAGATGTGGACCAATCCCTTTTTCGTAACCATCAATCGAATCATGACCTTCGCCTGGGCCGGGATCTTCGCGATTTGCACGTTATTAAGCCTTTATCCGTCAGTCACAACACAAGCGTTAATCCCCATAGCCCTCAACCTCGGAATCGGCGTTCCTTTCAATCTCCGTCTTTCCTGACTATTACCTCAAACGGCTCGGCTTGCCCTCGCGGGCTGAAATGCAAAAATGCTCTTGGTGCACGTGAGATTGCCTCTACTGTGGATAGAAGCACAGTTCCGATGTCCGCCGTTGCTTCACTTGAACCCATTAGTTCGAATTTGTCTTCGGAGTCCCATTCGAGAGAACTGAAACCGGCCGTTCGGCCTCAACCGCAAAAGGAGGGTACTATGAAAGTCATAGCCATAAATTCCAGCCCAAGAAGCGAAGGAACCAGCAAGACGAGGATGCTGCTTGACCCCCTCGTTAAAGGAATGCGAGATGCGGGAGCAGAAGTTGAGATTATCCATCTGCGTGACAAGAAGATCAAGAATTGCATCGGTTGCTACACTTGCTGGACCAAGACTCCGGGGGTGTGCGTACAGCAGGACGACATGACCAACGAATTGTTTCCCAAGTGGCTGGAGGCCGACCTAGCCATTTACGCCACACCTTTGTACCATTACACTGTCAATGCGGCTATGAAGACTTTCATCGAGCGGACTCTCCCGGTAGTTCAGCCGTTTTTTGAACGACATGAAACGAGGACATCCCACCCGTTGCGCCAACCCTTTCCCAAGACCGTATTTTTGTCTGTCGCCGGCTTCCCGGAAGCATCTGTATTTGCTCAACTCACTTCATACGTGAACTTTCTGTTCGGCAAGGTGCTTGTGGCCGAGATCTACCGACCGGGGGCTGAAATGGTGATGACCCTGCCGCACCTGGCTGACACGAAGAAGGATGTTCTTGAAGCAACGGAGCAGGCTGGCCGGGAATTGGTTCAGTCCATGAAAATCTCCCAGGAGTCTATGGAGAGGATCACTCAGCCCGTCAAGGCTGACTTTGACACCATAGCCAAGATGGCGAATGCATTTTGGAAGACCTGCATCGCGGAGGGGTTGACGCCTGCCGAGTTTCAAAAAAGGAAGCTAACTCCACGTCCGGATTCTGTCGACACTTTCATGATAATCATGCCGATGGCATTTAACCCCGAGGCTGCGGGTGACACGAAGGCGACCCTTCAGTTCAATTTTTCCGGAGAAGTGACGGGGTCGTGTTATTTCAAAATAGAAAAGGGCAAGATCGAAGCAAAAGAGGGACCTTCAGAAAAACCGGATCTGACGATTGAGTCGCCGTTCGAGGTTTGGATGGACATCATAACCGGGAAGGCAGATGGCCAACAGATGTTTATGCAGCAGAAATACAAGACTTCCGGTGACCTGTCTCTGTTGATGCGCCTGAAAGATCTCTTCGGCAACCGGGAAGGGTAAGGTTGAACAAGTTGTTACGGACCTATTCCGCCGTGCTCTGAGAATCCACGGCGGAATAGGTCCATCCCCCAGATGACATGAAGCATGCCGGTCCAGGTGAAAGGGAGCAGCGTGCGCGCCACTCCAAAATTGAAAACGGCATTATGCACTTGGCAAAAAGTCCGCGGAATAATGCGGTGAAATCGCAGGGTAGACGCAAGCAGCCTGTTAAGGCTCATGCGGGACTCAATAAGACCGTCACCCCGGCGAAGGCCGGGGTCCATCCCGCGAAGCCGCGGACTGGATTCCGGCCTTCGCCGGAATGACGGACATGGTCCTTTCCCAAGTGAATAGTTCCATTGAAAAAATAGCAAATCCTGATGCAGCCACCTTAGCAGCGGGGAGCACGTCGCTCCGCAAAGGAGATGGCTAATGACTAGAGTGATTCTGTTAGCGTTTCTTTTTGTCCTGATATCCGCGGCGATCTATTTTGGAATTGCCGCAGTGCTCGTCGTAAGTGGCGCACCTCAAAAGCAGTCGTCCGATCAGGGCGGTCTTGCTTACGAAGAAATGTTTTTTGATTACTCAAGGATACCTCCGTTGAAAACTTTTGCCGCGAGAGATGGACAACTGCTGAGCTATCGATACTATGCGGCCCAATCGGACAAGGTGCTAATTCTGTTACATGGTGCATGTTGGCACAGCCAGTATTTTCTACCTTTGGCCGAGTTCATCAGCTCTGAAGGTTTGGCGAAGGTTTATACTCCGAATTTGCGCGGGCATGGACAGGCCCCTAAAAGACGTGGCGACGTAGACTATGTCGGCCAGTTGGAAGACGATCTGGCAGATCTCATTTCCATGATTCGAGAGGACAATCCGCATGCAATGCTAATCGTGGGCGGTCACTCTTCGGGGGCGGGCTGACGATACGTTTTGCGGGAAGCCGGTACGGGAAGCAAGCCGATGCCTACTGTATTGTTGTCACCGTACCTTCGATATGATGCGCCTACGGTTCGTCCGAACTCCGGGAACTTTGCCCAGCCCTACATTCAGACGCATTATCGGGTTGACTATGTTAAATAACGTCGGTATTCGCTGGTTTAATTATTTGACTGTCGTCGATTTCAATATGCCGAAAGAGGCCCGAAATGGAACGGAAACCTTGTCCTACTCTTATCGGCTCAACACGTCATACGCACCACGCGATTACAAGAAGGATCTCGGGGCGATACACCAACCTTTGTTGGTTGTCGCCGGTACATCGGATGAACTCTTTTTGGCAGAGCAATATGAACCGGTAATTTCGCAAGTGACCAAGGTAAAAGTCAAATTACTGAAGGGCGTGACACACTTGGGCGTCGTTGTTAATCCTGGAACCCAGACGGCCATTAAGGAATGGCTGTGCGGTCTTGGAAGCCCGGCTACGTTGCGGTAAGCGAATCGGAGTGCGTCGGCGATGGGGAAGCCTTAATTGGTGCGGTTTCCCCATGTCCCGCGGGGTCAGCGGTAGAGGCACGGCATGCCGTGCGACCTACAGTCGGATTTCCCTCATGTCCAGGGAGGTCACCGCATCCTAAGGGAAATAAAGCTCGTTGCCCCGAGAGCTACGATTGGTCAAAGAAAATTCCGAAACGACCGAAATCAGTCCTCCTGCACGATAGCCACAGGACGAACCCAGCCCGCGCTGGCACCCTTGATCTTCACTGGAAAGCAACAAACCGTGAAACCTTTGGAAACCCCGATGGCTGAAAGGTTTGTCATCTTTTCCATGTGGCAGTACCCGATTTCAATCCCGGCAAAATGAGCTTCCCAGATAACTTTAGGATCACCGTTTTGTTGAAATTCTTGGGCCTGAAAGGGTAGGGGACGGTCCCAACTCCACGCGTCGATGCCCACGACCTTGACCCCGCGCTCAGTGAGATACAGAGTGCTCTCTCTGCACATCCCCGCACCCTTAAGCAGATATTCCGCGGTTCCCCATGCGGCATCAGCGCCGGTCTGAATGAGCACTATATCTAACGGCTTGATCTGGTACTGAATTCTGTTCAGCTCTTTTTCAAGATCTTTCACAGTGATACGCTCTCCATCCCCTTTGTGGCGAAAGTCCAAGACGACGCCGTCCCCGAAACACCATTCCAAGGGAACCTCATCTATTGTGAGGGCTTGTTGTCCCTTGTTCATGGTCGGATGATAATGGTAAGGTGCGTCCAAATGGGTGCCACTGTGGGTGGTAAGGGTCACGTACTCAACCGCCCATCCCAGGCCGCCCGGCAACTGATCCGTGCGGACCCCGGGGAAAAAAATCTTCATTTGTTCGGCGCCCTGAGCGTGGTCCAAATAGTCGATTTTGGGGACCATCATTGGCGGATCGCTTGGGAGATCCGGCTCTATGGCAATGCTGAGGTCGACGATTCGCTTGTGTTTCATTGGCGTTACTCTCTCTCAAATCGTAATAGTTTACCGCGGAGAACGCAGAGACCGCGGAGGATTCTGTTTTCGCTGCAAGTCTATCCGGACGGACCACGGCAAACTCTCGCTGTGACAGTCAAGATAATTCCGGCTCGAATATACGCTCCGATGACTCACATTACGCCGAATAAGCCAGCCTATTTCTCTGCGTTCTCGGCGCACTCTCCGGTGAATCCTGATTGCTCGGTGAACTGTTATCATGGCGCGGTAAGAGATAATAGGCTTGGAGATCCAGAATTTCAAAAAGGCTTCACAGCATTCTCAGGGAGAGGCACGTCAAATGCCTGAGTTATCTCACCTACCAATTGGTAGAAGCCGCACAGGGCAACGACTTCCAGGATGCCTTGTACTCCATAAAGCTTGATCATTTCGTTCTGAATACTTTCCGGTATTGACTTGAACTTCAATACAACATCCATTGTGTCGAGGATTACAGAATACGGATGAGGTATTGAGTCGCGATCAAGCTTCAAGATGCTTTCGATAACCACCTCACTCAAACCAGCGGTTTTGGCATGCTCCACATGATCTATCCACTCGAAGGCCACTTCAGTTCTTCTGGCCATAGATAACACAACAAACTGATAAGCATCCCTCGGCAACTTGCCTTGAAATTTGAGATAATATCCTAGTTGCTCGATGAGCCGGGCTAATTCTGGATGATTCATGAGGGGTATGTACAGTCCGCGCAGTCCAGTGCCCTGCGCCGCTCGTTTAGCCAACATCTCGTCGTAAATTTCCTTAGACTTGCCGGTAAGCTCTCCGGCCAAATCAGGCAAAACAGACATCAATAGACCCCTTTATTCGTGGTAACTCCAAGATTTGCTGGCTTCCCTGAATGGCTCGACAGGTGTGTCAAACCGTTTGTCAGCCTTTACATCAATGAGGAAGGCTGTTTTAGATTCAAGAGCTTTTTGAAACGCGGGCGCCAGGTCTTCAGGTTTCCGAACTGTCAGGCTGCTCAGACCAAGCGCTCTGGCAAGAGCTGCCCAGTCATGATCGGGCAGCGAGGTCAGTTCAGAGGGCATAGGGCCGATTTTGGAGGCACGAAGCCAAACGTTTCCCAAGGCTGAATTGTTTATAACAACATAGATTACCGGAATGTTGAATCTGGCGGCGGTCTGTATTTCCAACCCATGCATCAACATGCATCCATCGCCCGTAATCACGACGCACGGCCTATCAGGTCGAGCCGCCTTTACTCCAACTCCGGCGGGAATAGCCCATCCCATCGGGCCTAGATTGGTTGCTGAGATGTAAGTTCTGGGCTCGTAACTTACCCAGTACTGGCCTGCAAAAGCTCGGTGCGCGCCGCTGTCGACAAGCGTCACGGTTTCTCTGGGCATTACTTTCCGGAGTTCGGCAACAACGCGAGCCGGATGTATGGGAATTGCCTCACTCGAGCAATTCTCCGCGTCATAGAGGCGAGGAAGCTTTCGTATGTCTCTGAGCCACTCCTCGCGAACCTTTTTCCCGGCTTCCAGTTGATTTAGGAGTTCATTCGGCTCTGACATTATTGCCTCAACAAAAGCGGAGACATCGCCCACAACTGCAACGTCGCCTCCATAGACTGCGCTGATTGCTTCAGGTGTCAAATCGACCTGAAACATTCCTCGTTGGGATACAAGCTTGGAATTCCAATGCATTGTGTCTCTCTCGTTAAGCCCTGACCCCAAAACTATGAGCAGCTCCAAGTCGTCAGACAGGATCGCAGTGGACGCGTGCCTGGTACCCGCGTAACCGAAAACTCCCAATGACAATGGATGATCCTCGGGGAAAATCCCTTTGCCTCTCAGCGTGGTTGCAACCGGGATGTGAAATTTTTCGGCCAGGTTAAGCAAACCTTTTGAAGCTGCGTAGCCCTCGGCCCCTTTTCCAGCAAGAATCGCGATCTTGTCGGCCCTTTTATCGAAATCCTTACCCGAAGCTATCTTGGCCCAGAAGCGTGCCATGGCTCCAGAGTCCAGTATCCTGGGTTCACTCAGCGACCTATCCAAAGGCTGGTGTTCCACAGATAGATCAGCTTCTTGTACGTCACGCGGCAAGCTCAAGTGTACTGGGCCCTTGCGCCGACTAAACATTGTCAACAAGGCCTCTCGAAAGTGGTGATTGAGCAAGTGCGGATTCTCTACGCTGAGCGACATTCCCGTGACAGGTCTGAGAATTTCGGTATCATTGAAACTTGATGCGCTGGCGTCTTGAAACTCGCCAAGCCCCTCCATGGAGGTCGAAACCTCTCCACTCAGGACAAGCACCGGAGACCTGTCTGTCCAGGCGGTCGAGACGGCGGTCGTCATATTTGTCAAACCAGGCCCCCCGATCGCCAAACAAGCGCCGAAATTTCCACTTGCCCAAGCATATCCGTCTGCCATATAGCAGGCGCCCCCCTCCTGGGCCGCGATAATCGGTTTTATTTCAGGTGTGCCCTCAAATGCGCTCAAGAACGGATCAATCAAACCACCAGGGACAAAAAAGAGCGCTTCAATTCCCTCCGCGGCAAGGGCCTTCATAATGTAATGAGTACCCTTCATTTTGACCTCCTAACAATTCTGGAACGTGACGCCTCCGAACTTGCAGAAGCCGCTCCTCAATTCGTTTCACGCGCTGAAAAACCACAAGGCCGTTCCCTTTTATTCCGACGCCAAATAAAGTCCTATTCGGGCTTTTCCTAATAAATAGATCGATACTATTTCACGACGGTGGAGGTACCTTTTACAAAATCATAGATAACTCTGCGAGCCACGATTATTCGAACCTTCTCAATAATCTTCACATTACCCGATGCCACGATTCCAAAACAAGGCACAGAGGAACCACTCAGCGTCTAAAAAAAGCCACGAAATCTTTCGGATAACTCCGTTTCAAGTATCGGTTAACTGTGCTCTTGTCCTGAAATGGGGCTAGTCTGTCTTTCTTGACGATTTTGCCGTTGCCGTCGGTGAAATAGAGGATCCCTACAGCGTTGCCGGGATTGGCGTCGCCGTGGATTGCCCTGACACAACCCGCGAGAACCAGAGTTTTCGCGAGATCGGCAGTGTCGATATGATGACCTACGGCAAAGACCAGGTTGCCGTCAGGCCGTATGCCGAATGCACTCCGCGTGGCCAGGAACCAGAGGTCTCCCGAGGTGAAATTGAGTTTATATGTCGGCTTCTCTCCGGGTGCGCTAGCCGGGATAGCGACCACCGGGCGGACTTCATCAAGCAAGGAACCGAGCCCGATCTCCGCGGACACAATCCGGCCTCTTTTCACCCTGGTAGTCACTATCTTGCCGTCTTTTGCTATCAGATGCTGTAGCTGTCGAGCGTCCTGAACTTCTGCCACCGGTATTTTGTCGCTCCAGTCAATCACATCAACTTTCCCATTTTTGTATATGACTAAGGTTGCAACCCCGGGCGCCATCTTCTTGAGGACTTCCCCCCGGAAGATTATCCCTCCCGGCCCTGAGTGCCGGGTTGGCCAAAGTGCATTGGTGACACACACAAGTTGGGATTGAATTGACTTTTCAATGCTAGAAGGGGAATCTCCTTTGTATGGTTCAGAAGAACCAAGATACAGTTTCGCCGAAACATGGTGCATATTGATCAGCATCATGTAAACTATGGCAGTGGGAAACCGCACACTCGGGCGATAGAATGTTCGATAGATGAGGGCGGCTTGATCGTGACCTTCGGACATGTCTTGCTTGACCCAAATGCCTTCGCCCGGCATCTTGGGCTCGCTATAAAGCGGGACGATGTTTTTCAAAGCGATGGTCGGAGCGTCAATCGGCGAGGGATTAGCCGACGGCGCTATAATCGGCCGCGGAACGATTCCAGAGTGGCTTGTTCCAAACCTTTCGGCTGCACAGGTGTAACAAACGGAAAAAGAAACAAGAACAATTACTCCCAGCCGGAAAAGATATTTGATCACCCTAACCATCCCTCCCCTAAAAGGTAACTTCTCAATAAGTCCGGGCAGGATTCGTATCCTGTGCTTTTATCTATTTGAAATTACTGGGGCCGCAACCTGACTCGGGACATTCTTGCCCGGGGTTATTGAGAAGATACCCTAAAAGTTCTTAATCTTCCCAAATCTGGGCATATTCGCCCGAATGACCGAATCTTAAGCCATTTTCGAGCATACGCCACCCTCGATACCACGGTCAAGAAGGATGTGGGTCCCCAGGCAACCGTACTCCACTCGCTGAGGCCCAAAGCTATCCACAATTTGTCGTTTCGTCTGCAGTGTCTTTCGGGGCATGCCCTTTACGGGTGCCCTTTCTTCCGGGAGATCGAGAGAGCGTTCCTCTCTCTAACGCGATCTGCCTGGCCAGGTATATCTTTGCCAAGCTCTGGTAAGGGACATCCTTCTTGTTGGCCAATATTTTCAGTTCCGCCAGCATATCCGCAGGGAGACGAATCGAAATGGATTTTAGAGAAGGCTTCAGATTCGGGAACAAAACCCTCCTCGCGGTGCTGGAATCAAAGTAATCCAGTGGGGAATGAGTGGCCCAGAACTCGCGCTCCTCGTCCTCATTCTTGAATTGCGGTATCTTGACGATCTTTCTTTTCGCAGAATCCTTCATAGCAACCCTCTCAGCGTGCCTGCCAGTCGCTCCAGGCTGATGAGATTATGCCCTGGCAGGAAGGAGTCCACGTGGGGTAAAGCAGCTTTCATCCCTCTGCACGTCGGTTCGTACGACGGTCCGCCCAAGAGGGGATTGATCCAGATCACTCGATATGACCTGCGATGGATCTTTGCCATTTCCTTTTCTAAGAGCAAGATGTCCCCGCGATCCCACCCGTCGGAATGTATCATTACCACGGTGGAAGACCCCAACACTCCGCCTCCTCGAAAAGAAGAGAATTGTTGTAAACACTGCCCGATACGTGTGCCTCCGGACCAATCGCGTATCGTGTAACTCAACTCTTTCAGGGCCTTAGAAAACGGCAAGCGCCGGAGCAATGGGGTTATTCGGTGCAAGTGCGTGGCGAAGACGAAAGTTTCCACTTTAGTGGGGACCGCTTGAATCTCCTTTATGAATCGGAGAATGAATCGAAGGTACGGGTTCATGGAACCACTGACATCGCAGAGAAAGACCAGCTTCTTGATTCGTTTTTTCGGTTTGAACCGGGGAAGCTCATAGACCTCGCCACCATACCGTATATTTTTCCGGAGCAGCCGGCGGAAATCGAGAGGCGCTGCCGACCAGACCGGCCTTCGCCTAACCCCTACGTGCCTCATCAACGGCGCCAGGATTTCTCGGATTAGTCGTGCCATACGAAAGTCTTCGCCCTGTGGGATCTCTTTGAAATCTTGCTCTCGCAGGATATCTTGGGGCGAATACATCTCGTGTGGTCTGGGCTTTGCATTCCAGGAATTTTGCTCCTCAGAATCCGACATGTCCACTTCAGAGAGCACGATGCCGTCGAAAGCCAGCGAAGAATCCAACTCCATGCTTCCCGGTCCGGGTTTTCCACCTCGGTCCTCCTGCGGCTCTTCGAGGATTTTCCCGGCCATCCAAAACGCTGTGAATAGCCGGTCAAACATGGCCCACTCTTCCCGCCTCACGGTGAATGTGGCTCTCAAGACCGTTTGGAAATCATGCAGATTTTCAACGCCCACGCATGAAACACCCTTGAGAGCATCCATAGCCGATGGAATAGATACGGCGAAGCCGTTCTCCTTTAAGAGACGGCCGAATGACACGACCGCGCCGGCAAGAGAATCTTTCGGTATGGAAGGGCTAAGCATCTTGGTTAAATCCGAACGCAAAGAATCACCGAGGAGATAGCAGAGAACGCGGAGGATTATGTTTTTTTCCCAATTTTCTCTGTCGTGGAATAATGCCTCACGTCCCGTAGTAGTCAAAAAGATACGGTTTGACCGTGCACCACATCTGATTTATCCAGCGGAGTCCAAGCCGTTTTCCTCTCTGCGTTCCCCGCGGACTCTGCGGTTATTACGGCCTTATCGCTGACCCCCATATCAACACATTGTCGCAAGAACTTCCTCCGGAAAGGAATCCCTGAAATCCGAGCGGCTCCAGAGATCTTGAAAATACAGCATGTCTTCCCGATACTTCAAAATGCAGCCGAGTGTTTCCGTAACCGTCTTTTCATCCAAGGCTGTTCGATCCAGAGCCAAAAGGGCCGCGGCCCAGTCCAGTGTTTCCGCCACCCCTGGTTTTTTGACCAGATCCTCCTGCCTGACACGTTTCATGAAGAGTGCGACTTGCAGGGCCAACTCTTCCGAGATCCCGCGGACTCGCGCTGCGATTATTTCTCGCTCCTTTTCGGGGCTGGGGTAGTCTATCCAGTGATATAGGCACCGGCGTTTCAGTGCGTCATGGATGTCACGTGTGCGGTTGGAAGTCAGGATCACAAGAGGTCGGCGTACCGCTTTCAGTGTGCCTATTTCGGGGACGGATATTTGAAAATCGGAAAGAACTTCCAGCAGCAGCGCCTCAAATTCTTCATCAGAGCGGTCGATCTCGTCGATCAACAAAACCGGCTCTTTGTCCCGAGCAGAAAGAATGGCTTCCAAGAGGGGTCTCTTGATAAGAAAATCTTCCGTGAAAATCGTGCGTCCAAGCAACTCGCGGTCTGTGCCGCATTCCTCTCCAAGTTTGATCGCCAGAATCTGCCGCGGGTAGTTCCATTCATACAGCGCATGGTTTGCGTCGAGACCCTCGTAGCACTGGAGCCGTATCAGGTCTGTTTGCAGTGCCCGGGCTATCACGACGGCCGTTTCGGTCTTGCCGACCCCTGGCTCCCCTTCCAGGAAAAGAGGTTTTTTTAAAGACCAGGCGAGATAGAGAACCGTTGCAAGGGATCGGTCGGGAATATAGTTTTCCCTGAGCAGCACCTGTTCAACCGATTCAATAGATTTGAACATTGTTCCTTCCAGTAATACCGATTCGCGTCAGCCTCCTGTATAGGCGGCTCGAAAACGAACCGCGAGAGGAAGCCGGAACCGGCCGTTATACGGATACTTTTTCGATCGCTTCAGCGGTCTCCGTCGCGCTCAGGGCATTTTTCAACACCGAAGCCGCTCGGAAGACATCTTCTTCGGTATGGTCGCTCATAAGTGTGAAGCGCAGCCTTGCAGTCCCTTCAGGTACGCTGGGAAATCGTATTGCATGGGCAAAAATGCCCTGCTCCAGGCAGGCCTCACTGACTCGTACAGTATTGGGGGAGTCACCGATCCTGATGGGGACAATATGGCTCGGTCCGGAAGGGCTCGGCGTACGGCCACTCACCGCATTGTGGAATTTTACGGTGTTCTCCCTGAGCCGCGCTCTCCGGCGATCACCTTCCGGGGATGCGATGATTTTCAGCGCAGCCAACGCAGCCCCAGCTATTCCAGGGGGCGATGCCGTGGTGTAAACCATCGACCGGCACTTGTTCGTGAGAAGTTCGATGAGAGAGCGGCTACCTGCCACGTAAGCCCCGCTCGTACCCGCGGCCTTCCCCAGTGTCCCCATTTGAATCTCAGGGATAACCCCAACTTCGGACGCCAATCCTTCTCCCTTAAGTCCTCTCACTCCGGTGGCATGAGCCTCATCAACCATAAGCATCGCTCCCCAACGTCGGCAAAGGTAGTCTATATCGTTTAACGGTGCGCAATCGCCATCCATGGAGAATATTGATTCAGTGACTATTATCCTGCGGCGAAATCCTGACAAACGGAGAATGCCTTCCAGCGTCGAGAGGTCCAGGTGTGGATATATCATCGCACGCGCTCTTGAAAGCCGGCACCCGTCGATAATGCTGGCATGATTCAGTTCGTCGGAGATAATAAGGTCTCCTTCGCCGGCGAGGGCAGAGAGAATACCCACATTCGCCTGATAACCGCTCCCAAAAAGAAGTGCCGCCTCCGTTCCTTTCCAGCCTGCAATGAAAGACTCTAAAGCTCTGTGAATCTCAGTGTTGCCGGCAATCAGTCGCGATGCGGTTGCACCTGCTCCGCAATCGGCTACACTGTTCGCAAAGGCCCGCATTACTTCCGGGTGCCCCGCCAATCCGAGATAGTTGTTGCTCGAGAAATTGACGGCGGATTGGCCGTTGACTGTGATGGTTCGGCCGGGCATGCCTTCGACAAGCGGCATGACTCTATATAGGTTGCTTTTTCGAAGCTCTTCCAGTTCAGATGCCCACGGCGTGTTATCAGTTGAAAGTTTCATTATTAGTGCCGCTCCGAACTAATCGACCTCAGTTTTACCCGATCTACCGAGGCTCGCCATCGTGACCGCGTCAGGCATGTGCCGACAGTCTCATTGTGTACATTAACATCAGTTCGCGATCAAACAACAAAACATCCTCCAAATCCCGCATGGATACGCGGGATTGCACCTTGAAGAGGTTGGCTTCCGAATGCTGCGAGCCATTGGCCCGGGCGCCGTCCTAAGCATGAGGTCGGCGCAGATTTATTCCCAGGCGATTCTCGCTCATTGATAGCGAACCGCTGTGAAGCCACATTTGCGCGCAAGTTCGCAAGCTTTTGGGTGACACAACAAAACTTACCTGCTAAGCTTGACAAGCTCAGACACCGCCGCGACCGGCTACTTTTCCATAAATGTGGACCTATACGAGAGTCGATGAATGCGTGCGAGAGTCGGGAGAATTACCGAACCAAACCCTATTGTCTCTCGGCCACGTACGTGAGAGAATACCATGAAAATCACTTTTTGGGGGACAAGAGGATCTATAGCTTCCCCAGGACCCGATACCATTGTGCACGGGGGCAATACTACTTGCCTCGAAATCGAAACTGCTGCGGGCGGGACTGTCATCGTTGACGCGGGAACAGGAATCCGAAGTCTCGGCGATGTCCTTTTGACGCGCGGTGAGCCTATATCAGCACATTTGCTGATGACTCATATCCACTGGGACCACGTGTGGGGGTTTGCCTTTTTCGGCCCTCTCTTCCAGGCCAACAGCCGAATTGTGGTGGACGGTTCGCCTAGAGGCATGGAAGGACTCAGGCGAGTATTCAGCAGAGACTACGTTGACGGTACCTGGCCGATCAGGTTCGAAGACCTGAAGGCGCGGATTGAAGTTTCCCAGCAACTTTGTCGGGGTCAGTTGTCCTTGGACGGAACAATGGTGGAATCCCACTACCTTCAGCACCCCCAAGGTGGGATGGGTTTTAAATTCACGGAAGATGAGCGCACATTCGTTTTCCTGACGGACAATGAACTGCTCGACAAGCCCTCATCCGGACCAAGCTTCAGAGACTTCGCACTCTTTTGTCGCAATGCAGACATCCTTGTCCATGACTGCCAATATCTTCCCGAAGAAATGGAAATTAAGCAAGGCTGGGGTCACTCCGATCTCAACTCAGTAGTGAGGTTGGCTTTGGAGGCAGATGTCCGAAGGCTCATTTTGTTTCACCATGACCCGTGGCGAACGGATGCTGCTGTGTCCTCGATGGTGGAGCGCTGTGCAGAAATGCTTGCCTCGGCCAACTCTGAAATTTCTGCAGAGGCCGCGCAAGAAGGCTCAACCTTGGAACTCTGAGTTGGAACCTGGGTCGGCAATTGGTAGCAGGGTGGGCGTACGGTCCTTCGGTTCTAGATGACAGACTAAAAGCCCGACCGATGTTCAATCGACGGCCAAACCGTCGCTTCGCAGGACAAACCTACCTCCCGTTATCCGTTATCCCGCGCATGGCGTTCCATGAATTCCTCCCACCGCTGGTCCGTAAACTCCTGGAGCCTCGAGACCTGTTCCGCAGTAATGGTCTTAAATCGAGTTTGGACCTTCACATAGTCAGCAACGGCTTTTCTACGACCCTTCTTTGAGAGGGCCAGGGAACGCGACGTGAGCCGAAACTTACCGTCGCGGATCTCGTAAAGTACGTGAATGCCCGTCTCAACCGCTAATTTGCCGATTTTGACGAGGTCTTTGTTCGGGAAGCCCCACCCGGGAGGGCAGGGGGCATGGACTTCGATATAACGTGATCCCTGTATATCTTTGGCAGTTCGGACCTTGTCATAGAGGTCCAAGGGAAAAGCCGGTGATGCTGTGGCAACGTACGGTATGCGATGCGCCTCCACGATGCGTATCATGTCCTTTTTGTTTTGGAGCTTTGTCAAGACCGGCGTTGTCGTGGTGATGGCCCCGGCAGGGCTGGCGCTGGAGCGCTGGGTACCGGTATTCATGTACCCCTCGTTATCGTAACAGATGAATATGAAGTTCGTGCCTCTTTCCAAAGCCCCCGACAGTGACTGAATGCCGATATCGTAGGTGCCGCCGTCACCTGCGAAGCCTACGACCGTATAACCCTCCTTGCCGGTTGCCTTGAGACCGGCGACAATGCCGGAAACCGCCGCACCTGTGGCTGCAAAGGGGTTGTTGATGCAGATGACTTTTACGGGCGTGATCGGATAGACACCATGAAGCACTGTCATGCAGCTTGCCGGCACGGCAACTATAGTCTTGTCGGCTGCCAAAGCCTTTAACGAGTGCCGGTATGTGAGCATCAAGCCGCATGCCGCGCACGATCTCGATCCCGGGAGTATATATTCTTCTCTTGGTAGCTCTCTCACTGCTTTTGTGATCATGTTGTGTATCTACTTCCTGCTTTTATGTGTAGAAGCTGTTTCCTGATTTCTTCATTTCACAAATTCGACAATCTATCCCGGATAAATGCTGTGGGACAGTGGCCTTGTATTGACTAGCATTCGGTTCCGACCGAGACTGCGACACGCCAATCATAAATTGGATAGCTTGGTCTTGATCCCTCACGCCTTGACGTTGATCCATCCGTAGGCGGCATCCTTGGTCACAGCTTCCATTGCGGCCCGGGATAGCTCTTCCGGTCGAACATCGCGTCCCCCGAGTCCTGCCACAAAGGATGCAAACTTGGGCCGGAGATTGTTGTCGAACAAAGCGGCTTTTAAATCCATGGCGAGTGCTCCGCCGTATCCGTAACTAATGTCTTTTTCGAACACGGCCACAGTCTCGACTCGGGCCAGCGCTCGTGCAAGGGCTTCAGCAGGGAAGGGCCGATACGTCCGAACGCCCACAACCCCGGTACGCAAACCCTGCTCTCTCATAGAATCGGCTGCCAGAGTGCACTCCGATGCCAGGGATCCCATGCTGACCAAGGCGTGTGTCGCATCCTCCATGCGGTACTCCCATACTGGCCCACCCCAACCACGGCCGAAAATCGATTCAAACTCACGGTCGGTTTCCGATATCAAATTCAAGGACTCGACGAGGTCTTCCTGCAGCCGGTACCGGAGGTCCATGTACCCTGGTCTGAGGTCACCCTGGGGGTCTTCACGCGGCTCGCTGAGGATAAGGGGGTTGAGGTTCATGTAGTTTCCCTCGGCGATACCGGTGTCAGGCGCAAACGGCGGTAGAAATTTATCCACTTCGGGACGCGGCCGGGACATCAACAGGAGTGCTGGCGTGCGAAAGCACGAACCCATCGTAGCAAATCATGGTGGGGAGAAGGGCCTGCTCGGCAATCCTGAATCCCTGGATTATGGTGTCCAGCACTTCCTGGCTGTTTCGGCAATAAAGCTGAATCCAGCCTGTGTCTCTCTGAGCTATGGAGTCTTGCTGGTCATTAAGGATGGTCCAGGGGGCTCCGACGCCCCGGTTTACGCATGCCATCACCACAGGCACGCGGGCACCAGCAGCCCAATGAAGCATCTCGTGCATGTATAAGAGACCGTTGGCGCTGGTAGCCGTGAACACTCTCGCCCCCACCTGTGATGCAGCCACCACAGAGGCCATTGCCGAGTGTTCGCTTTCCACCGTCAGGTACTCGGCCCTAAGCTCACCGCGTTCCACCATAGCCGCTAGTTCCTCGGTTACCGGAGTTTGAGGTGTTATTGGATAAGCAGCTATTACCTGTACTCGGCAGAGCGAAGCTGCAAGTGCCGCAGCGGAATTAGCGGTTATAATTCTGATGCCGCTCATTTGGTCTTCCTCTTAGGGTCGGTCGAGTCCATTTGGCCGAGCGCACGGCCCTCCACCATTTTTATTGCTTTACGGGGACACTCCTCCGCACAGATGCCACATCCTTTGCAGAAATCGAGGTCAATCTGGAGAGGGAAATCAGAAGAAATTACTCCATCGGGGCAGTATAACCAGCATAGGAGGCACGTGTCCTTCTTGGTACACTTGTCGTGGTCAATCTGCGGAGTTTGGGACCTCCAGTCCCCGGTTTTGCCCGCTTCTCCAGCCGCGGGCTTGGAAGCTGCCACAAGAGTCTCCTTAATTTTATCGGCCATAACACCTCTCTACTCTTGAGAATAATACGGCAATGATAAGAATTCGTGCCCGATTTGCGGTGCCGCCTCGCGCATTACGCTGGGTCATCACACCCTTGTATAGATAGCGGAATGAGAGTCTTGCCTACTCCGCAGTTCCTTTGCCAATCTCGGGAGGATGTAGCGAATTGCGCGAACCGCACGCCTGCCAGAACAGCACGAATGACGCGGTTCCCCACGTTCCGGGGGTCGCCACATTCTGCGAGACTTCGCAGGTTTCGACCGGATTGTCGGCAGGATGGTAATTCACAGCCTTGCCCGAATTGACAAGAGGATCTGGATAGTTACCACGCCACTGGATCATACACCGATTGAAGCAACCGGAAAGTCGGACCGAAAAATGCTTGTGTGCTGGTAGGCCAGCTCCAACGCAGCTAGATTCCTATCCAATGCAGCACCCTTAAATTTTCGGCTCACCGCTCGCTTGATATTCTCCAGGCTCACCAAGGTCGAGGCTGCCGCAAAAGGGCCGAGAATGGACGTGGAAATCAGCACGTTCCCTTCGACAATGAGCCCGGCCTCCTGGGATGAACGGAACGCATCCGCCGCAGCGATGGTAAACGATCCGAAAAGTCCGAGCTCTTGGGGCGTACGGGCGGAATTGATGATAAGAAGACCGCCCTCTTTCAGGTTTGCGGTAACGTTTACCATCTCCAACAGATTGTCGTCCAAGACAACAGCGATATCGGGATTGACCACATTTGAATAGGTTCGGATCGGTTCGGCTGCAATGCGCGTGTGTACGCTTACCGGGGCTCCCCGACGCTCTGAAAAATACGTCGGCTTCGCGCTCACCCCTTTGAATCCCTGATAGTAAGCTGCTTCAGTCAATATTTTGGCAGCGGTGACGGCTCCTTGTCCGCCTCGACCATGCCACACGATTTCGTATGATATTCCCATAGGCCTCTCGATCTCACGCTTCTTTTAGCGTCTTTAGATTAATTCAGTCGCGAGCGTTCGTCAACAAGGAAGCGGCGGAGACAGCCCTGTAGTTGACGTCGACGGCAAAATTTGGCTACTATCTGCCCCACAACCAATTTCAAGGTCTCGACGTGTCAATGAGAGGTGCCTGGAAATTGAAGTATATCGATTATGGAACAAAGAATGAACGTGCTGCTAGTACAACCCAAGCTTCCTTACTCTTTTTGGAGTTTTGATCAGGTACTGAAACTCTCGGGCCGCAAGGCCCTGGTATCGCCACTTGGACTCATTACGGTTGCTGCACTGCTTCCACAGGAATGGGACTTGCGACTGATTGACAGGAGTTTCCAACAGATCGGTGAGGAGATGTGGAACTGGGCGGAAATAGTGATGATATCCGGGATGATAGTGCAGAGCGAGGATTTGATCCGGGTAACAAGGGAAGCGAAACGAAGAGGCAAAACAGTGGTGGTGGGAGGACCATATCCGACGTTGCTTCCTGAGGAACCCAAAGACGCGGGAGCTGACTTCGTGGTCAAAGGAGAGGCCGAAATTGCGGTTCCTCTTTTGCTCGATGCTTTGACATCCGGCAAGAAAGACGCGGTGATTGAAGGGCCGTCCAAGCCGGACATGGGCATATCCCCTATACCCCGTTTCGATCTTCTCCGCCTTGATGCATACGTTGCAATTGGAGTTCAGACTTCCAGGGGATGCCCCCATGACTGTGATTTTTGCAATGTGACCAGCATGTACGGAAGAGCGCCTCGTTACAAAGAAGCTACCCAGGTCATAGCTGAACTGGAAAAGCTTCACTCTCTGGGCGGTAATGGGGATGTATTTGTCTGCGACGACAATTTCATTGGGAGTGGAAAGCGTGCCCGTTCAATCCTTGAGAAGCTGATCCCGTGGAATAAAGCTCATGGTGAACCTTTCAGTTTCTGGACGCAAGCTTCGGCAAACTTGGGGCAAGATCTGGAGTTGATTGACTTGATGACTAAGGCGAACTTTAACACTGTTTTCGTAGGAGTTGAAACTCCGGACAAGGAAGTTCTTGAACGGGCGGGCAAACACCAAAATGTCAGGAATCCCTTGGCAGAGTCGATGCATAACATAAATGCGAACGGCCTGTCTATTGTGGGAAGCTTCATCATCGGGCTGGACGGCGAGAAAGCCGGTGCCGGAGACCGGATCGCAGCTTTTGTCGAAGAAGCCGGCATCCCGGTGGTCATGTTGAACACCTTGCAGCCCTTGCCTGGTACCCGCCTGTGGCATCGGCTGAAGCAGGAGAATCGTCTCCTGGATGAAAGAGGCCGCGGCGTTCCTACCGGGGGAGAGCTGGGCTTTATTCCCACCAGACCAGAAACCGAGATTATTGGAGAATACAGGCACTTGACGGATCGTCTTTACGAACCTTCAGCTTTTCTCCACCGCGCTTACAAGTCCTACCTCAACATGAGGCCCACTCGGAAGGCGTTGGGTACTGAGACGGAAGCAGACAGATCTCAAGGTCTGCTCGCCCAAAAAATGGCAAATAAAGAAACGGCTCGCCATCTTAAGGGGCTTCTATTGCTCGTGTGGAGCTACGGAATTGCCGGTTCAACCAGAATTCAGTTTTGGAAGCAGCTTGTGGGGATATGGTGGTTAAATCCGAGCAGACTGTTCCAGTATCTTGTTACCATTGCCAACGGACAGGATTTGTCCCGCCTGAGAAATCACGAGTGCCGTGAATTTGCATCACCGTCGGAGGAAAGTGGCACCCCATAATTTCGGCTGCCGGTATAAAAAACCCGCTTCGCCCCGTCTACAGACAAAGTGCTGCACATTTTGCAATGAAAGCGCAAAGCACCCGCATGACACCAAACAAAAAAGGCTGCAAGCCTGAACTTGCAACCCTCTGATATTCCTGGTAGCGGGGGGAGGATTTGAACCTCCGACCTTTGGGTTATGAGCCCAACGAGCTACCTGGCTGCTCCACCCCGCGATCGTTATCCGCTTAATATAAAAAGGCTGAGCCCGTATGTCAAGCAAAGGTTGTAGATCGCCGCGAGTATTCACTTATGAACTGTAAATCAATTTCTCTACGCATATTCGTGGCGACGTTCGGGCTCGCGGGCCAATTACGGCAATTTTTCGGGATGTTGCATTCCCGCGGGAGCGTCCTCAGCGGGAGATAGCTTGTTCGACAGGATATCCAGCAAGTCATCGTGAAGAAGGCCGTTGGTTGCTACGATGCTCTCAGTATAGGCATCGGTAAGCTTTCCGGACTTATTGGTCACCAGCCCGCCGGCTTCTTGCACCAGCAGCATGCCCGCGGCCATATCCCAAGGCTTGAGTTTCAGCTCCCAGAATCCGTCGAGTCGGCCGCAGGAAACATAGGCCAAATCGATGGCTGCCGATCCCATTCGTCGTATCCCCTGTACGCGCAGCAGGACTCGAGAAAACTCCGTGAGATTATTGATCGTTGAATAAGCGCGGTCGTATGGGAAGCCTGTAGCAATTAAGCTATGGTCGAATCGGTCTGCTCGGGACACGCGCACCGAACTGCCGTTGAGGAACGCACCACCATCTCTGATCGCCAGGAATTTTTCCATCCTGATTGGATCGTGAACCATGCCTGCCATGAGAATACCGTTGTGCATCAGGGCGACGGATACACTAAAAAAAGGGATCCCGTGTGCAAAATTCACTGTCCCGTCCAGCGGATCCACCAGCCACAACCATGGCGAACCAGTGCTATCCGTCCGCCTTTCTTCGGTGAGTATGTCATGCTGCGGGAACTCATTCCTGATGGCCTCAAGTATGATGTCTTCGGAAGCTCGGTCAGCGTCCGTGACTATATCAATGCCCCCGGGCCTGGAGTCCTTGAGATCTATCTGAAATTTTCCCTGGTAATACGACATAATCGCCCGTCCCGCCCGATCTGTCACGTCCTCAAGAAATGGCACTATGTCTTTGGGGGTAAAATCTTTTTCCATATCAATTTCTCCTGCAGCAGGTTCATGAGGCTGGATCAAGATCCGCTTCTTTTTTCCATGTGGGAGCGGATTCTGCGTGCCGTGCCCGACGTCAAGCGGTCCTCGATGCAGCTCACTATAGCAATGTCTAAGGCGAGACTACTCGCCCTTTTCTATCATTTTCCTATTTGTTACCTCGCATGAAAGTTCGCCGCGGTGCAAACGAACCTGCAATCCTTCTCCGATTAGGACTTGGGCCGCGTCGGTGATCACCGTCCCTGTCTCGGGTCTGCGAGTGATGGAATAACCTCTGGCGAGTACGGACAGGGGGCTGAGACTGTCCAACCTTGCTGAAAGACTTTCAACCGAGCTTCGGCTCGTCATTGTTTTATCTCGAATTGCCCGCACCAGTTCCGACATCAGCGCGGAGCACTGATCCTTGCCCGCGGCTATTTCCCTGGCCAAATAACGGGGCTTCAGCCGGGTCGCGACCGTTTCCGATTCTCTTCGCAACTCCTCCAATTGCCGCCGCGCTGTCCGAACCAACCGTATTGTGAGATCGTCCAGCCTCATGCGGCGGTCCTCGATTTGACGTCGGGGATCGTAAAGCCTCTTGAGTAGTTCCCTTAAGACTCCTGCATGCCTTTCCAGGAAGTTCCTCATGCAGCTTTTCGTCCGGGCCGAGAGATGTAGCACGTGTTCCTGCAAATCACGTTTGTCGGGAACGATCATTTCGGCAGCAGCCGAAGGCGTGGATGCTCGTAAGTCGGCCGCAAAGTCGGTCAGCGTGACATCCGTCTCGTGACCGACCGCGCTCACTATCGGCAAGCGGCAACCAGCCACGGCTCTCACGACCTTCTCGTCATTAAAAGCCCAAAGATCTTCAATAGAGCCGCCGCCTCGGCCCACTATGATGACATCTACGTCTCCAGCACTACACAACCTGTCGATAGCAGCCACAATCTCTTCCGGCGCTCGATCCCCTTGCACCGACGCGGGGCTCACGAGGATGTGCGTCCCCGGAAACCGGCGTTTGCAAATACGGATCATGTCGCGGACCGCCGCGCCCCTGGCAGACGTTACCAGACCGATTCTTCTCGGCATAGGAGGGATGGGTCTCTTGTTTTTCTCCGAAAAAAGGCCCTCAACCGTCAGCTTCTTCTTCAATTGTTCGAAGGCCAGCATGAGGCTTCCCAGCCCTACTGGCTCCATCGTGTCCAGAATGAGCTGATATTCCCCTCGCAGATTGTAGACTGAGATCCTGCCCCAAGCGATCACGCTCAATCCGTCTTCCGGCCTGAACTTGAGAAAACGACGCTGCAACTTGAACATCACGCATCGGATCTGAGCCGTATCGTCCTTTAAAGTAAAATAGACGTGCCCTGAGGGAGCTGGCCGCAGGTTGGAGATTTCGCCTTGGATCCAAACTGATGGAAATTCTCTCTCTAATAGCCCCCTGATCTGTTCAGTCAGTTCGGAGACGGTATATATTTTACGTTCCGGTAGTTCCATCCGCTCGCCCCAAAAGCCTGTTTCCAGCAGCGCCACGATTGCCGTCCTAAATGGGTCGGGGTCTGCTCGTGAGAGTGCATTCTATAGGGTGAAGTTACGACTTTCAATGTTGGAAACTCTTCGCATTTGAAGGAAAAACCTGCTTCGCCGTGCGGGACCTTTGCTTTGTAGAAATCATGCTCAAAATAATAACAAATCATGCTCAGAACAATTACGAGGTGATCGCCATGGAAGAAATTGATCTGCAACGAAAACATAAGTCAGGAAAGCTTCGGGAGTCCCGCGAAGTCAAAGCGGCCTCCGGAAGTGATCAAACAAAATTCGACTGTTACAAACAGTGCATGGATGACCCTTGGGACATGAAAGGAGAATCGGTTTGCGCTTCTGCGTGCGGAGTCAAGTTGGCTTAGAAATTCGGAGCCCTGTGGTTTCAGTCGCGTATGCCGGGACACTCAGCCCGGCATTTCTTTGTGTGGCGGGTCGCACAGAGCTTACCTGAGACCGAAGCAGCGGTCTTTCGCCAGTGGATGTTCTAACTAGTGGACAACCAATGAGAAAATAGGATATGAATTTGCTCTCACCAACTCGAAGCCGCGGGCAATGAGGGGATGTTTTATGTCTCAGGTGGAAATTTGCCGAGTAACCAAAAAGTCGGAATTAGATGAGTTCATAAATTTGCCTTGGAGGATCTATGCTGATGATCCCAATTGGGTCCCGCCGCTGAAAAAGGCGGTTCGTAGACTGCTTGACCCGGCCAAGCACCCGTTCTGGAAATTCTCCGAACAAGCCCTTTTCCTGGCCAAGTCCGGCACGCGCACGGTCGGACGAATTGCCGGGATAATGGACAACAATTTCAATTCCTTTCACAACGAAAAAATGGGCGCGTGGGGGTTCTTTGAATCCGAGGACGACCCGCATGTTGCTGAAGCCTTGTTTGGTGAGGTCGAGGAATGGGCGCGTAGTAAGGGGCTACCGTTCTTGCGCGGACCGTTCAATCCGTCGACCAATTACGACATCGGTCTATTAACAGAAGGTTTTCAGTATCCTCCTTCTATCATGATGCCTTACAACCCCTCCTACTACGGTCAACTCGTTGAATCCTGCGGATTCTCGAAAGAAAAAGATCTGGTGGCCGTGATCCTTGAAAGAAACCAAGCAAAAAGTGCTCGAATTCAGCGGTTGGCCAGGAGAATTGCAAGGAACAAGAAAGTAACTATCCGTAAGGCCGAGAAAAAGAATTTCGATTCGGAAATGGCTCTTATCAGAGTAATCTACAATGCAGCCTGGTCGAGAAACTGGGGCTTCGTTCCTATGACGGACGAGGAGATGCTCGACGTGGGCAAGGAGATGCTTCAGATCGCGGATACGGACCTGATACTCTTTACCTACTATGAAGACGAGCCGGTTGGAGTCACCATAGTCCTCCCCGATATCGGCCCCTTGCTGAAGCGCCTGAATGGTAAAATCGGACTCCTCGGTATTTTCAAGGTCCTGTTGTTCAAGCACGAGATCAGAAGCGCGAGAGCTTTGGCCATGGGATTCAAGAAAACCCATCAGGGCTTGGGGTTGCCTATTATTACGTTCGATCACCTTCTGAAGGTGTGGGAAAAGAAGAACTTTGACTTTATTGAAATCGGTTGGAACCTTGAGGACAATTACGATATCATCAACCTTGAATTAGAGTTCGGCGCCCGTATTTATAAGAAATATCGGATATTCAGGAAAGATCTCACGATTTGAAAAAGGGCGAGCTTCATCTGAGGGGCCTCGCGAGCTGCCGCACACAATAAATCGCGAAAATATCTACCTCCGAACTACCAATAAAATAACGTTTCTTTTTTGACAAAATCAGCGTTATAATAGCATTGCTTAATTTATGTCCAATTAGTTATGGGGTTAGGATATTGAGTCGTCGCTCGCTCAGGGCTGTGGCCGTGTTGTTCATCTTGGCGGGTGTGGCCTCTTCTGCGGGGGCCGAGACCCTACCCTGGAATATCCAGGTAGACTCATCATTCAGAGCAGAGTTCCTTTTCGGGCATCAGGAGGTCCGGCATCTCGACGCAAGTGTTCCCAGCACTGCGCGCTTCCTTGCCGGGGAGGGCCTAGACCGTTTTTCAGTCAATTTTGATCCTCGTGTCCCGGTTCTTGCGGGTGTGGTTGAGATAACACCATTCCCAACCGTTTCCGGCCGTCTTGCCGGATCAATTGGCGTCTTCGAGAACAGCACCGTTGAAAATCGCCGGGCGGCTGCGTCTTTGGCAGGGATAGAGTGGGATGTGAAGCCCAATTACAGCTCGTGGGAGGCCGCAGGGCTCTATCACCTATGGAATGGAGGCGGCTATCGCTTTAGCGTCACGGCAGGCTACCGACGAGAAATATGGGACTACCGGGGACGGCCTGCTAATGGTAGCCCCGGCTCGCCTTTGCACGATTCTTTCGCTTCCAGTATACCTTTCTTCGGCCTGCAAACTGCGATGATCTTCCCATTGTGGAAGGCTCGTTTTGAGGTATTGGGTTCCCCGTTTATGAGCATGAACGTTTCTGATTCGGCTCAGGTTGATAGCTTTGCCCTTCAATTTGATGGCAATCTTTACAGCGGCGGCTTGGTCGAGGTTCAGATGGAGGGAAACACGAATATCACCCCGAATGTTCTCGTGGGGCTCTACAGCCGGTATGCTTATACGGAATTGTACGGCTCGTCGTCAGGGACAGGGACCGTGGCCGACGTCGGATTAGCGCCCTACACTGTGTTTGTGAACCAGAGCATGGCTACGGTCGGACTGAATGTGACAGTCTTTTTTTGAAGGGTGTGGGAGTGTTCCACAAATCTTGACCTATCGCAGGTTCCGCGCCACTCGTAGAAAATCTACCCCTTACCACTTTCCTCTTCTACTCTCACTATCCCACAGCGAGTGCATCTCCGATTTCCAGACGCGGATTGCTTCCAGAGCGCGACCCGCCAGGACTTCTCTCCTGCGCTTCTTGGGAGTCCCGGCCGGTGGAGCTTCCACAATGCCGAAGTTCACGTTCATAGGTTCATAAGTTTTGACCGGCGGATCGTATGTGTGCTTCAAGAGGGCTCCCACAGCCGTAACGGCAGGCGGGGGCCAGGGCGTTATCCCCGATGCCATCAGCCCGGCCATGAGCCCCACCGCGAGGCCGGAGGCTGTAGACTCGATGTACCCCTCTACTCCAGTTATCTGGCCGGCAAAGAAGACATGCGGATGTGCCTTTGACCGCGAAAACCTGTCCAGGAGGCTTGGCGCGTCCAGATACGTGTTGCGGTGAATTGAGCCCAGGCGTGCAAAGACCGCATTTTCAAGGCCCGGGATCATCCGGAAGACTCGCTCTTGCTCAGGGTGAGTCATCTTCGTCTGAAAACCGACAAGGTTGTAAAGGGTCTGCTCACGGTTCTCGGCTCGGAGCTGCACCACGGCAAAGGGCCGCGTTCCAGTGGAGGGGTCCGTCAGGCCTACCGGCTTCATGGGTCCAAACGCGAGAGTGTCCGGTCCGCGCCGTGCTAGCTCCTCTACAGGGAGGCAACCTTCAAAATGAGGTATTGTCTCGAACGGAAACGGATCAACTTTTTTTGCTGACAGGATTTCGCTGACAAAAGATCGATACGCCTCCTCACTCATGGGGGCATTCAAATAGTCGCCGTCTCCATCGCCGTATCGGGAAGCACGGAAGAGCCTGTCCATGTCCAGAGAATCGGCAGTCACTATCGGAGCTATTGCATCATAGAAAGACAATCCGTCCGCCCCCAACTTGCCGGCTATGTCTGATGCCAAAGCATCGGATGTCAAAGGCCCCGTTGCAACTATGACAATACCTTCCTCTGCCGGTGGAATTCGAGTTATCTCCGCGCGCTCGAGTCTGATCAGAGGATTTGCAACGATTTTCTCTGTGATGAATCCAGAAAAAAGATCTCGTTGCACCGCGAGAGCTTTCCCAGCGGGGACTGCCGTGGCATCGGCGGCTTGCATAATGAGCGATTCCAGCACACGCAACTCTTCTTTGAGCAGTCCCGCCGCAGAATCAATTGATGCGGACCGTAACGAGTTGGAACAGACCAATTCCCCTAGATCAGGAGAGTGGTGGGCTGGGGAATAACGAGTGGGCTTCATTTCCACGAGCCGCACAACCACTCCTCTTTCGGCGAGTTGCCATGCAGCCTCGGACCCGGCCAGACCTCCCCCTAGGATCGTGATCCTTGCTTTCAAGTCGTGCGGCGTAGGGTCACAGCGATTCACTTATTCTACCTGTTTGAACGTCAATCGGTATCAAGGGTCTCTCAACGCGAGGAGCCTGTGTCTGCCCCTGGAGAAAAATGGATTAGAAATGCTCCGTCTGAGAATTCTTTCACTTCTAGCCGGTATTGCTGAGGCCAACATGGAATTCCCAGGCCCGATAACGGTCACTCTGACAGGCGTCGTTCCAGGGGCCACCATGCCGATTTTCTGTGCCGCAGCGAGTGAAAGATCAATCACCCGGTCTTTCACAAAAGGACCTCGATCATTGATCCTCACTACGACGTCTTTATTATTCTTCAGGTTAGTGACCCTCACAAGTGTATTCAAGGGCAAGACGCTATGGGCGGCCGTAAGGCCATGCATATCATAGACTTCTCCCGATGAAGTCTTCTTGCCGTCAAAACCGGGCCCGTACCAGGAAGCCACTCCGTTCTGGAAAAAACCCGGACAAGCCTTTGGCAAAGGATAGTAAGTGCGGCCTCTTACTACATAGGATTTTGGACAGCCTTGTTTTAACGCGACAATTCTGGAAGCGCACCCGCCTGTTAGGATAGTAATAAATAATGCTATAATGGTGAGTTGGAATAATTTCATTCCATTTTGGCTTGTTTACATGCCTAACCACTAAATATTAATATAATAAATATCATAACAATCTACCAGATGTCAAGATATTGGCTCTTGGGATTGTCCCAAAAAGAGCTAAGGTTCGCATCGCTTCGGTTTTGGACGATTTGCCGCCAATCGTGGGACAGCGCGACAGACTCTTGACCTTGAGTTGAGAAGCATAGTAATCTCAACACGGTGAAATCGGCGAAAATCCGCCGCCGAGGACGGCTTCCCCGCAGCAACGAAATTTATGAAAAACATGAAAGTGTGATCACAAAGGGACCATTTGAACTCCACGCCACGGAGCCTATAATCATGGCCGAAGTAGGCAGTCGGAGCGCGGCCGCGCCGATATCCGCGATCTGACACGAAGTAAAAGGTTGGTGACGTGGTTGAACAGATTATAGCAGACGGTCAAACCCTATATGGCCACCCTCAAAGCTTTGGAGTTGGATCAAATGTTTTCGAGATCCCTAAGAATGGTCTTGATTGCAGTGGGCCTCCCGATCTTAATTAGCTGTGATCCTGAGACTGTGATAAAAAACAAGGTCCCTGAGCCGCTGCAAAAGGCACTCACTTTTGGCTCACCTCAGGCGGCCCTAAAGGCCAAGCAACCTGAGTTATCCACTGTGGAGATCGTAGCCCCCAGGAAAGGCCGTGTTTATCCGGCCGGTAGAGACATCGTGTTCCTGGGAAAAGCGAAGTTAGCTGGTGATGCCAAGCAGCAGAAACCGAATTTGGTTTGGAAGCTCCTTCCTGAAAAGGCGCATACCGGCGTCCCCCTGGGAAAAGGTAATTCAATTAGAAAACGGCTTGATCCTGGGAATTACCGTGTACAAGTAACAATGACCGTGGGAGGTCGGACCGTAGTCAAGACTGTGAACTTTCGCGTTGTGCGTAGCATGTCAGGTAAAGTCATCGCGGTTGAAGGCACCGGTTTGACAGAAACAGACCTAGAGTTGACAGACCTCGAAGGCAATCAGGTAATTTTCAGTACCAAATCGGGAATTGGTGGGGCTTTCTCAATTGAATTTCCCTCGGAGGAGCCATTTAGGCTGATCCCGCGTAAAAAGGGCTTCAGCTTTTCGCCGGTCAGCCAGATCGTCAAGTTTGAACCGGATCGGGCGTTGCCGCCGTTCAAAGCGATAAAAGGGGAAATTTCCGACATCCGGCTGACCGAATCGGAAAAGGGGGATGAGAATGTCGGGAATATTTGTCCTCAGCAGGACGCATGGTTAAAATTGCGTATAAAATTCGAGCACAAGCCTGCTCGTGTGGAACCCTTTCTTGTGCAGCAGGAAAATGATAAAGAGCGGTTGATTCCGCTGGAAGATTTGACGGATTCGGCTGATGAGACAAAAGAGTACGACCCCAAGGCACCTGTAGCATTGAAGGTCAGGGTGCCGACAGGGTCAACGCTGGGGATCTCACCAGGTTCATATCACCTCAGAGTCAGAGTTTACGATGCTTCCGGAAACCACTTTTCAGCCGAAGCTTCGGCTCCCATCAAAATGAATGTGGCGCAATGTTTTTCGACGAAATTTGCTGAAGCCTTGTCTTTGCAAGAGCAGGGAAAACTGAAGGAGGCTATCAAGGCTTACTCGGTCATGGATGACTTCCAAAAGACTGTCGAGGATTCGCGGCAGTTTTCCGGAGATATGCAAAAGGCCTATTTCAACAGAGGCATTGCCCATCTGGGGATAGCCATTTCAAAGAAAGCTGCAGAAGGGCCCATACTTGGCGAGCTTAACAGGGCCCTTATGGATTTCAATGCCGTATTGAAGATACATAGTCGAGACATCGAAGCTCTCATGCTAAGAGGTGCAGTCAATCACATGGCGAGGAGTTACAAAGCAGCTCTTAAGGATTTTGATACTGTTCTGAGCATTAATCCCAAGATGGTCGTTGCACGTGAACTCAGGGCCCAGGATCTGGTGAAGACCGGCATTAAACGGAACCTCACGCCGGCAATTGACGACTTCACCGAACTTGTCGGTCTAGACGCCCGGAATGACGCTCTGAGGAAGAGTCGAGGCGAAGCGTTGAAGCTATTGGTCCGCTCCGAGAGCAAAAAGGACGATTCCAAGGTGGACGTATCCTCTATTTCGCTCCGCCCTATCGGCAAGATACTGAATTTGACCAAGTACATCCGGAAATAAGCCATGCAGAGTATGTCGCACTTCAGGATTGCTTCAAGTGTCCCCCCGTGGCATTGCTTTGGATGTGAACCGGTATGAGCTGATAGCCGATGCCTGAATGTTCTCTATCGACTCGTTTGCATTTCAAGTCGCTCTTCTGGCTTTTGGTCCCGGCACTTCTTACAGGATGCTTCACCGAACGGAGCATCGTAAAGGCGGGGTCGGATCCGTATCCCCTTATCTACCAAGACGATTCCACTGAGAAATTCTCGGACTCCAAAGATGCTGTTTTTGTCGAGGTGCGCAGAAGGAAAGTTTCGCGCCCACTGGAAAACCTGGCAATTCATTATGCGGCACTATTTCCCGGGGGGGAGGTTGTCAAGCCCGGGGACACTGAAGAGTATGTCAAAATTGACGGTCGGAACGCGTACAAAGTTGTCTTCAGAACAAATTATATCAGAAGAAGGAAACGAATCGACCCCAAGAAGAAATTTGATCCCGATAAGGTCCCGCCGGGCTGGACCCTAACCAATATTGAAGACCCGATCACCGGCAAGCCAACCCCGGTGCTTTACGGGCCGGTCATTCCGCGACAGAAGATCCTATACCTTGTTGAAGGCGACCCTTACGTATACTATATTTTTTTTAGGGCCGACGGAGATGCTATAGAACCGGCTCGAAAAAAATTTGAAGAATTTGTTCGCAAGGGCATCAAGTACGACTGACAAGCGCTCGGAAGCAGCCACTATTTGGCCTGCTTCATTTTCGGACAAGAGGAAAAGACAGTGAGATACATAGGATCTGTTTACCGGCCTCCCAGCGAGGCCAATAGCCTGATAATTCAGGCAACGCTGGGCTGCAATCACAACAAGTGCACATTTTGCGGGAGCTATCGTGACAAACGTTTCACGATCAGACCTATCGAGGAGATTCGAGACGACCTGAGGGAAGCTCGCCATATTGGGCCGATTCCACGCGTCTTTCTCGCCGACGGCGATGCGCTGTGCATGCCACAGAAGCGCCTGGTAGAGGTCCTTCAGGCCGTCAACGAATTTATTCCTTACGTGGAAAGAATCGGTATTTATGCCAACGCGAGGAATATCCTGCGCAAGTCACTCGAAGACCTCCGAGCGCTGGCGTCATTAAAGCTCGGCATAATCTACATGGGGGTCGAGACCGGGGATAGTGTTCTGCTCGGAAAAATCTGTAAAGGATCCACCTACGAACAGTTGGTGGAGGCAGGGAGAAAAGTGAAGCAGGCGGGAATAACCCTGTCGGTGACGGTGCTCTTAGGGATAGGGGGGATTGAAGGCAGCGAGCGGCATGCCCGCGCGACTGCGAAAGTGCTGACTGACATGGATCCGGACTATGTGGGGGCCCTGAGCGTGATTCTTGTACCAGGAACACCTCTTCACAAAGAATTTATCGAAGGCCGATTCCGTTTGCCCGATCCCTTCGGCCTTATTAACGAATTGAGAATTATGATAGCCGAATCCTCTTTTAACCATTGCGTGTTTAGGTCCAACCACGCTTCAAACTATTTGCCCGTGAAAGCTACATTGCCGGAGGACAAGAAAAGGATCCTGGAGGCTATCGACGCTGTTCTCGAATCGCGTGACGAGAGACGACTCAGGCCGGAATTCCTTCGCGCCCTGTAATAGCCGGCTCCCGATCTGCCTGGACTTCGCGGGAGGACTTGCAAATTGCTGTGGGGAGGAGTTGTTGTGTCTACGCAGAAATACCTTGGTATTGATTGCGGGTCTGTCAGTCTGAATTTGGCTCTAATTACAGATGAAGCCGACGAACCCGTCTCTGTGTATCTTCGAACCCGAGGGCGCCCTCTGCAAACTTTGGTAGAGGCCGCAGACGAGCTGATCAGAATCTGTGGCACAGACGTGCCCATTGCCTCAGCCTTGGTAACCGGAAGCGCCCGGGAACTACTCTCCAAGGCATTGAATATCCCGGCGATTAACGAGATCAGCGCCCATGCGGCAGGAGTCCACCATGTCAACCCCGACGTGAGAACGATCGTTGAAATCGGAGGCCAGGACTCCAAATTCATCAAGATACAAACTGTCCTGAATAGTGGAAAGCCCCGCATTCACACCTTCCGCATGAACGAGATCTGCGCCGCTGGAACGGGAGCGTTCCTGGACGAACAGGCGGAAAGGCTTGGCATTGGAATAGAGTCATTCGGTTCGCTGGCGCTTCAGAGCAACAAACCCGCTCCTATTGCCGGACGCTGCGCGGTATTCGCGAAAACCGACATGATACATCAGGCCCAGGAGGGAACCCCTGTGCCGGATATTTTGCTTGGACTTGCCTTTGCTCTCGTTCGCAATTATATCGCCACCTTGATAAGGGGAGACTCGCTAGTTCCCGTGGTGGCACTCCAGGGTGGCGTGATGACCAATCAGGCTGTCGTTCACGCCTTCCGCGAATTGCTGGGGCTGGAAAAAGAGCAGGTTGTCATTCCGCCCCATTATACGGTCATCGGCGCCTTGGGGTGCGCTGTACTCACCGCACGATCCAACCCCATTGGTGGGACTTCTCTCGAAACCCTCAAAGCCGCCGCTGATAAGGCTTCTCGAAAGCCTTTCTCGCGGTCGTTTTTCGATCCGCTCAATCCCGCTTTAAACTCGAAACCGCCAACCTTGGAGGCAACCGACGACCGAGCCTTATCGGCGAGTCCTCTCGTCATGGGACTCGATATTGGTTCAGTTTCCGTGAAGGGGGTGATCCTGGATGGAGCGGGTCGCGTTGTCAAAGAAGATTACCGCCTTTCGCGGTCTCTTCCCCTGGAAGCGTTAGCAGAGGTTATAAGGTCCCTGACCGATGACGACATCAGCCTTGCGGCGATTGCAGTAACCGGCAGCGGCCGCCATCTTGCGGGCGGACTCTTAGGTGCCGACCTGATCGTCAATGAAATTACGGCGCAGGCTCGTGCCGCGCTCAGTTACGACCCCGATGCAGACACCGTCGTTGAAATTGGGGGACAGGATTCCAAATGGATTTCTCTTGAAGGCGGGCAGGTCAGAGACTTCGAGATGAATCGAGTATGTGCGGCAGGCACCGGGAGTTTTTTGATGGCCCAGGCTCAGCGTCTGGGCCTCCCTATGGGTGATCCCTTTTCAGAAGCTGCTTTCTCATCGTGCAGACCCGCCGATCTGGGGAATCGGTGCACGGTGTTTATGGAATCGGACCTGATTCATCACCAAAATAACGGAGCTTCATCCGAGGATTTGGCTGCCGGCGTCTGTATCAGCATAGTTCACAACTATTTGGAACGAGTTGCGAATCACAATCCTCTGGGAGAGAGAGTCCTTTTCATGGGTGGGGTAGCGGCTACTCCGGCTGTGAAAGCAGCGTTTGAGCAGCAAACCGGGTGCCGGCTCGAGACACCACCGATGTTTCGAGTGTCCGGCGCCGTCGGTGCCGCTTTGAAGGCATTGGAGGGACTTCAGGCCGAAAATATCGTTCCCAGGCCGCGGGCCACGATCCACTGGGATCCCGATCAAATCCGAAAAGAAGAATTTACATGCAAAGGCTGCTCGAACCAGTGCAGAGTCAACAAATACCAATCCGGGACACGGCATGTTTTCCACGGCGGTTTATGTGACCGATGGGAGACGGATGACGGATGGCGGCGTACCGACGATGAGCCTGATCTCTTCTCAACCAGGGCTCGTCTTCTCAAAGAAATGGCCGGCAAAGGTCCCGATACGGACGGTTCTTGGGCAATGGTTCAGTCTCCGCAATTCTACGAGTGGTTTCCATTTTGGAAAGCCTTCTGCGAGGACCTGGGTATCTCCCTGCTGGTCTCCTCTTCACTAAGCAGGAAACAATTCGAGAGCGGCTCGCGTTTCTTGAGGGTCGAGACCTGCCTTCCCATGAAAGCCATGGCAGGGCAGATCGAAGACCTGGTAAACCGAGGAGCAAAGATGCTGTTTCACCCGGCGATTCTGAGCGAATCGCCTTCGATCGCAGAACGCAAACCGTTGGACCATTGCCCATACATTCAAGCTTCCTCTCAGTTCTTTCGGGAGACCTTTGACATTGAATGGAAAGAGCCGGTGGTGAACTGCGAGATTGATGCGGATGCTCTCCGAAGAGAGTGTGTTTCTTTTGCTCGCAATCTTGGATTCTCGCACCATAAAGCAATGTCCGCCTTCGGCAGTGGACAACAGCATCTAAAACAATTTCAGGCTCGTCTTCGAAGAGAAGGGGAAGAATTCGTGAACTCACTGGGAGCAACCGAATCGGCAATTGTCGTGCTCGGCAAGCCCTATCATACTTCCGATCCTTTCCTTAACATGAACCTCGGCAGCCTTCTTCATAGGCTGGGAATTCGTGGCGTCCCCGGCGACATCTATCCTGTGAAATATTCGGCCGAGATGCCCGTTTCTTGGAAATATCAAGGGAACATGATCCAAGTCGCCCGCGCAATAGCAGAAGATCCAAGGCTTTTCCCGGTCCTCATCACGTTCTTCGGTTGTGGTCCCGATCCGTTTACTCTGCGCCACATTAAGGAAAGTCTTGCCGACAAGCCTATGCTCATCCTGGAGATGGACGAGCATTGCTCGAGGGCGGGCATCACCACTCGACTGGAAGCATTTCTTGACCGTATCACCCGGAGCAGGAACGGATGCAAGACAGCGGCACATTCCTTCTTGACGTCTAGACCTCTGCACACTCCCTTAAAGAGCAGCGCCCAAGTTGTGGCTCAGCCCGCAACATCTCAGGGACACGAACCCACGCTCTCCGAGATTAATGAAGGGGGCAATTCTTCCGTGAAGCACGGAGCACTTCAACCTTCTGCGGGCAAGCGCAAGGGGCACGGATCGCGAGCCGAGGTTCTCTATATACCTTTTGTGGGTGACCATGCTTTCGGATTTGCCGCAGCCGCCCGCTCGGTAGGAGTCGATGCTCGTGTGCTTCCACCTCCGGACGAGGAATCGGAACGTCTCGGACGCCCGCACATGGTTGGGGGTGAGTGCCATCCGTATGCTCTGATCTTGGGAGATTACCTCAAGGCTGCTCGTGGCCTGTCAACTCAAGACGCGCAACGATCTCTGTTCTATATACTGGGCCCCGACGCATGTCGGTTACGGCAATTCCCGACGTACATAGAGAAAGTTCGGCGTGAACTCGGCCTTGGCGTACGTGTGATTCGAGACATAGACGAAGGAATCGACTCTTTCGGAGTTTCTCCCCACAGCAGGCAGCAGGTGTTGCTGAGGGCCTGGGAAGGACTGAACGCGTATGACGTGCTGCTTCGGCTGTTCCTTCAAGTTCGGCCCCGGATACAAGATCAGGTGCTCCTCGAACGTGTTTATGTTCAATGCCGGGACAAGCTCTACAAAGCCCTTTCAGAGGGCAGGGTCAGAGCAGGGGTGGACGAAGTCCTACATGACCTTGATGCGGTGGCTGTGGAGGACTCAGACCCTGTGCCGATCATCGCGGTTACCGGTGACTATTATACTAGAATAGTGCCTTACGCGAACAACGAGGTGTACACTGAAATAGAGGCTCTCGGCGGCATGCTCTGGTCGCCGCCGACATTCTCGGACAGTTTAAAGCTTGCAACATTGAGAGATTTCTTGTGGAGCGTCATGACCGGACACACACGCGCTGCTGCCGAGCACGGAATTTTTTACACTCTGATGACGATATCCGAATTTAAAGTTAAAGGCTTGCCCAGGGCCCGACGGGCTCTAAACAGGTCCACCGACCTGATGGGTTTGAACATGTGGAGAAAGGCTTCCGAGCACGCACACAGCCGGCTTCCTCCGGGAATCACCGCCCCACTTGCCACCGCGCTTAATTATCTCGATCAAGGCGCAGACGGCCTGCTCAACCTCATAACCCTTAACTGCTCTTATGGCACTGTGGTTACTGCAGCACTGCTTCGAGCGTTAAAGAAAAGACCCGGTATCCCGATGCTAACGCTGGTCTTTGACGGACTGAAGAAAACCAACGAAAAGACTCGCCTGGAAGCGTTCATGGAACAGGTCAGAGACCGCTTTCATAACAGATTGCGGCCTGGCGGGAAGAGATCGGCCGGTTAAGGGACGACGTCGCTTGGCCAGTTCATCTTGCGATGTTTCAGGCTCCTCACAAAGTTCGACCGTTCGCTTCAGTCGACTTCACTACGCCTTAAGTTCATGGTAAATTGTAATTGCCTGCATCGGAGCGACCACTTACAATCTGCTAAGGCCATCGTACGGCGCGGATGAGCGGGTGGGCGTCCGAAGGCTTGATCGAACACAAACTGGGGCGGTCATAGATCCGCCCGTACCCCTCTTTGTGACATCTTTGTATGCCAACAGTCTAACAGTGTGACATGTCCTGTTCATTCGGGAAAGGAGTTCCAGTCGATGCGAGTGATCACGGTCTGCGTGGGGAGCGCCTGCCATCTCAAGGGGTCCCACGAGATAATAAACTATTTCAAGACGGCAATAGCAGAAGCCGGACTCGAAAAAGAAGTAGAACTTAAAGGAACCTTTTGCATGGATCAATGTACTGATGGGGCCAACCTTCTTATCGACGAACAGATTTTCCACGCCAATTCAGTCGACGATGCCAGGCAAATCTTTGAAACTGAGATACTCCAGAAGCTAAAGTAGAGGGTGACGGCATCATGGACTCAGCTAGACCGAAAAGAGTACCGTGGAAGAGTTGGAGTGACTTCACAGCATGGGCGCAGGATTTCTCCTTGCGACAAAAAGTGCTGGGAGGATTCCTGGGGGTAGTAGTGCTTGTTGGGTTGGCCACGATTCTGATCGGGACCAGACTTGCCAGGGAAACTATTATCGATCGGGCCAGGATCCGACTTTTCAGCGACCTTGCCACTGCCGGATTTATTCTGAAAAACTCCCAGGAGAATTTGGAGCTGAAAATCCGCATGGCTGCGGGTTCAGAGAAGTTCGAAGATCTCCTACGAAAAGGAGAAATTAACGAAATTCGTAATAGTCTGGCAAAGTTGGCAGTTGAAAACGATTTAGATTTTCTTTCAGTCACCGACGATAAGGGCCGCGTCCTGGCCCGTGCTTTTGCACCGGAAATCAAAAACAAGGACGTCACTTCCGATCCTCTTGTCGCGGCTGCACTGAAAGGGCAGGATTCCTCCGGCGTGAGGCTGGTTTCGGTCGAAGCGCTTTCAAACGAGAACCCTAGCCTCCTTCGTCGCATAGGAGAACGCCCTGATAAGAAATGCATGATATTGGAAGCAGCCCACCCCGTTGTCACGGGAACAACTGTGACGGCCACGTTTTACGGAGGAATTCTTCTCAACAACAACAACCTCATTGTGGATACGATCTCGCAAAGGCTCTTCAGGGGAGAAGTTTTCCAGAAAAGGGATGTCGGGTACGTGGCCATATTTCAGGGAGATCGGGCTGTCAGCACTACTTTGAGAGGACAACAAGGTCTGCCTTTCCTGGGTTTCAAGGCTGGCAAGGAGATTCGTGACAAGGTTCTCAACATGGGGCAGACCGAAATTACCTGGGAATCTCAGCTAGGGGCAATGTATCTTTCCGCGACCGATCCTATCCGTGGTACGGAGGGAAAGATCATAGGTGCTCTTCAGGTTGGCACCCTCGAAGAACCCATTACCTCGGTCATACACAGACTCGTGGGAACTTTTCTGGTTGTTGCTTTTTTCGGGGTTATGCTGATGGCCGCGATTTCTTATTTCCTTGTCAAATGGATTAATCGGCCGCTCGAACAGATGCTCCACGCGGCGAGGAGAGCTGCCGACGGTGACCTGAGCCAGGAAGTCCCTGTTATGGCCAGGGACGAAGTCGGCGAGTTGGCGGCCACATTCAACCTGATGATCCGTAATCTAGCTGAATCGCGTAAGAAGCTGGAAGCGTGGGGCGAACAACTGGCTTCCAAGGTGGCAGCTCAAACCGGCGAATTGGATCAAGCCCGAGAACAAGTCGCGCGGGTCAAGAAACTCGCATCACTTGAAAAAATGGCTGATGGGATGAGCCATATAATGGCGCACATCTCGGACCCCATGGTAGGTTTCGCCGTACCTGGGGACGACAGCGGGACCACAAGTAAAATTCTCATCCTGGATACAGACGAAAAAGTCCTTGAGATATGTGAGCGTATCCTTGAGAGCGAAGGATTCGAAGTGAGCCTCGCCCGCACGGTCAACGAAGCGCTGGCAGATCTTGAGAAGCAGTTCTTCGACGTAGTCGTGGCGGACATCGACATGCCGGAAATGAGCGGCCAGGATCTTTTGAAAGAGATGAAGTACCGACAACCCGAAGTTCTCGTAATAATGACAGCGCCGTTCAAAGCGACCGAAGAAGCGGTCGAAGTAGTGAAGATGGGCGCTTACGACTACATACCCAAGCCTTTCGGTCCGCATCAGATCCTGCTCATGGTCTATACAGCCCTCCAGACAAAGGAAATGCTCCAAAAGACAAGGCGACAACATGCGGAACAAAGGGCCGAGGCGATTTTCCAGCGCTTGCCCGTGGCGATAGCTCTGGCCGACAAAGCCCATCGCGTGGTCTACCACAATAGAGCTTTCACTGAACTTGCCGCCCAGGACGGAGAGGAGCCCGTTCGGGGCAAGACCTTCGGAGAACTATTCGGGGTTGATCCCCTGGATGAAGGCATGGGCGAAGAAGAGTCCGGTGGCTCAAGATGGTTGCAACTCGACAAAGTCGGCCGCACCGCAAAGCTTTACAATTTCGAACTGCCAGACGAGGACCTCAGGGTCTTGATGCTTCTGGACATTACCGACACCGTCATGAAAGACCAACAGGCCGACGTGTTCAAAACCGAGACCATTACGAAAGCTCAGCAGGTCATACACCAGCAGATGCGTGTGGCCCAGGAGATAGCCGGATTACTGGGAGAGACCACTGCGGAGACTAAAGCCGCCCTTTTCGAGTTGATCAAGCTAGCAGGTGAGGGAGAGTCACGATGAACGATGCACTGTTCATCGAGGCCGGTGGGGCAAACATCAGCAAGTATGGGGAAATACTTTGCGGAGACTCATTGTCTGTGGCTCCGATGGGTGGTGGCAAGCTCATGGTCCTTTCCGACGGCCTTGGTAGCGGAGTCAAGGCCAACATCCTGGCTACCCTGACGACCAAAATAGCCATGCGGTTGATGGAACGCGGCCTTCCTCTCGAAGAAGTCGTCGCAACGCTGACCGACACGCTTCCCGAGTGCAAGGTCAGGAAGATTGCGTACAGCACATTTACCTTGCTAAAGGTATTGGAAGATGGGAGAGCATATCTCGCCGAGTTCGACAACCCGCCAACGTTCTTTCTCAAACGGGGCTATGTCAGCCAGTTGAGATACAAAGATCGAGTCATCGGCGCGAGAAAAATCCGCGAGGCTCACGTCCACCTGAACGCCGGTGACTGGTTGATAACCGTGAGCGACGGAGAGATTCATGCCGGCATAGGAGGGTTGCTGAATCTTGGCTGGGATTGGGAAAAAATTGCCAAGTTCCTCGAGACCCAGGTCTACGAAGATGTTTCCGCCCAAAAGGTTGCTCAGATTCTGGTGGACCAAGCCCGCCAGCTATACGAAGGGAAGCCTGGTGACGACACGACGGTCGGGGTATTGAAGATACGGCCCAAGCGCTTCAGCACGTTCATGATCGGTCCTCCCGTGAGGCGTGAAGACGATGATATCGTAGTGAATCGATTCTTGGAGACACCCGGCCGCAAAATAGTCAGTGGGGGAACAACAGCAGGCATACTCGGAAAAATGTTGGGAAAAGATGTGACAGTTGACCTCTCTACCATGACCAGCAAGATCCCGCCCACCGGAAAGTTGGACGGGATAGACCTTGTGACCGAAGGAGTCCATACAGTAAACCATGCGCTGGAAATACTTGAAAAGCTAAAGGATATTGAACAGCTCGTTGCTAAGCGCGATGGTGCAAGCCGCTTGGCATGGGAATTCCTCTATGCGGATAGTATCAACATCTTGTTGGGCCAGGCCATCAACCCTGCGCACCTGAATCCTAACTTGCCTCAGGAAATGGGGTTCAAGAGCCGTAGCGTGCAGGCCATTGCGAACCTTCTCAGAGATAGGGGCAAAGAGGTTAATCTCGAAATTCACTAATTTCAGCTTCGCGATCCTTCAAAAAACCCGCGGAACTGATGCAGAAATTCGAAACGTATAAGGATTGTTGCAGCAATGAATTTAGCTTGTCCGGTCTGTTTAAGCGAAAATCGGGAAATGGACGGATTTGACCTGATTTCAGTTTTGGGCCTTATGAAGGAATACAATTGGCAAGAAATCTGGAAGCGATACCGTCCCCCAAATGCCCGAAATGACACCATAAGCATGTACGTGCCCGCTGACCTCTATTTCATCGAAATGCATGTTCAAAAGATGCAGCGGATCATCCTCTCGGAAAAGTTCAACACGAATCCCTTCTTCATGCAACAGGTAATCCAAAGGATCATTGCATCACACGACAATGATCTGATTATGAGCAAGATCCGACAACAGGGGATTGACACCGGAGACAATCCCATCTCGTTGTCATGTTCAATGGGTGACACGATTATAGATCTCATCGTGAACAAAGAGGAACACCGCTCAAAAAGAACTCTCGCTCGGCATGGGAACACCCATATTGAAACGGTGGAGAACCGGCCGCTGGATATCTACGACCTCTCTTCTACATTATACCTTTGTCAGCAAAACCTTTCCGGTGCGATCTTTAGGCGGTACGAGGACCCGGAAAATCAGCCGGATCAAGGCTCGTCCGATCGTCGGGTCACGATCCGAACTCAAGTGGGCGATTACTCAGTGTGTTTGGACTTTAGACAAGTTTCTACCAGAACGGAAAGGATGATTCCGCCGCCAGGTAACGCGTCCGTTTACACAATGCATCAAGTGCTCCAAAGGATGAATTTCAGGCATGCGCTGACTCTCATTTTGAAAGAACTTAACGACGTGGGCCTTTCAGTAACATTGGAGCAGCTCGAGAGTCAGTTCACGTTGCGGCGGTACATAAATGACACCGCCTTGCGCCTGGACTTCGAACGCGTCTAAAGCGGTTCTCGAAGGAATTGTGATAAAGTCAGCATTCAGTTTTCAGCGGGAAAGTGTCATTAAACCTGTGGGGCAGGTTTCCAGCCTGTCTATTGGGAAGGACGGGCAAGATGCCCGTCGCCACCAAACCATGCTCTCTTTCCGTGAATAATTTCGAGAATCCCCACGAGCGCAACTCATCTCTCCATTTTCTTCAACGCCTTTCGACACTCGTCGGTCTCCTTGTACGGACCCCTCTTTTGCCACACAGTGTCATCGTACCTGTCGTGGCAGGGGAGGCATGGAGCTATGCCAACTATCCTTCGGATCTCTTCCTTATTGAACCCTCTCGACAGCTTGTGAGATGAGCCCTGCTGGACGTTCCCGGAACTATCGACTATTGCATCGATCGGGAAGGGTATGCGCAAACCCGAACCCTTCGAATCATAAAGGGGCTGCAATCTCAGTGACTTGGTTTTAGAGTTCCAGGTCAGGATACCGTCTCCCAGCCCGAGCGCTTTGGGGTCCAAGTGGCAGTCAACACAACGGGGGACCTCTTTCCGAGTCGTATGAGGATGTGTGGGTCCCATTGCTATAGAAGATTGACCGTTCCTGAGCTCCATGATTTTGGAATCGTATGGAGGAACGACTTTGCCTCGGGCGTCGATGACCGTATTCCACACCTGGCATCCGGGAACGAGAATTCCCACCTTGCCTCGGGAGTTGATTCCGTAGATGTTACGTTCAAAACGAAAGAAGCCCCGTCCCTCTGCCCATCGGCCTTTAGTCATATTTCCGGATATGTGATCCAAGCCTTTTGAACCAAGATCCAGGACCTGATGGCACCCGTAGCACTGCGGGCTCCAGGCGCTGTGGCAGGTATCGCACTCAAGCCGCTTGTGGCCGTAAATTGTGTGTCCGTTCTTCTTTCCCGTTATTATACTTATCGGATGTTCTTTGCCCGTAAGTTTGTCGGTGAGTCTCCATCCTTTTTCAGTGAGCCGGACATGAGGCATCGGCCTCCCTTTTGAGGTCTGAAGTATGACGTCCCCATCAACAAGCTTCAAAAGCGGGGAGGCCCTTTCGAGAGTACGCACTAAAGGATTGTTGTTGTCCACGGTCATGGTCCTGGGAAGGGTTGAGTAAGAGCCGTGGCAATCCTTGCACCGAATCTCTATCTGATCCTCCATGTGTGCATAGATTTTGCCGTCGCCCATGGTGTCCTGGCCGGTATGGCAATCTATGCATGCCATTCCTTTTTCATGGTGAATGTCGGGAACGAGCTTCCAGACGAATCTATCGTCGCTCAGAGTTTCGTTGTTGAGACCGCCGCGAACAAAGGGGGTCCCATACTGCGTGCTCTCCATTTGCCCGTGATAATTCAAGCCAATTCTTGCGCTGCGATTGTGGCATGCCCTGCAACGGTCGTCAGGAATCCTGTTCGTTATAGTGTGCGTAGCCGGATGACCGACTTCATCCCGTCTGACGGTAGGATCGCAGCCCTCGTAACGGCCCTCTTTCCCATAAGGTGCATGGCATGCAGGGCAGCCTTCCATACGTCCCATGTTTCTTCTGTGCCGGGAATTCCACAGATGGCATGCTGCACAGAATTTTCGGAACTGGCTTGACGCAAGGTCGAGATTGCCGTTGCGGTCGATTTCCGGTGGGACCGCCTCGAGGCTGGTCTTGCCATCAAATACCGATCGAATAGCGAACCTGGGGTTGCTGTCCTTCTCAAGCCCCCATTGGAAGCGCAATGTACCGATTATGCCCGCGTTGGTGGCCATCAAAGACTTGGGAACATTTTCAACGCGATTGAGTAGCGAGTGCTCCCTCCCGGAATGACAGGTTCCCGCACCGGGAGCGGAGCTGCCGCAGCTCGCGGGTGCCAGATCGAGTCTGGCGGGATTGCGACCGCCTCTTAAGCCGAGATGAGCGCCTCGGACGGTAAGATCCTCGGCGTTTCCTCCGTGGCAGGTAACGCAACCGAAAACAGAATTGGGATGGGATTCGGACACGTCTTCAATTCCGAGATGGCAGGTCATACAACGTTCCGCGGGTAACTTGCCGCCAAAGGGACTGATCTCAATGACTTGCGGCTGTTTGTCCTTCAAGTTTTCTATCTGCACGAGAATTTCTCGCTTCTTAGCCGGTCGCGATTCCTCCGCCAGATTCTTTTCCAGGCGCGCTATTGTTAGGGATATCCCCCTTCTCTGATAGGTTTGCCATTCAGGATTGCGGCTGCGATATTCGACATACGCGAAAGCAGCCATGAGAGCCATGCCTGTCGCGATACATGCGAGCCGATACCCGGGGCCTGGGGTCTTCATGCAAGGTAGCCCCAGAGAGTCAAAACAACCACAGCACCGCCAATCACAAAGAATAGAGTCCGTATAAGAGTTCGTTTGCCGCGAGCGTATGGCACCAGGGCTAAGGCGAGGAGCACAACGAGGGGAATAATGATTCCCGCAATGATAGGAGAAAAGTAGCGCAGCATTTGCTGGATACCTACGAAGATCCAAGGGGCCTTGACGTGTTCGGCAGCGAGGCCCGAGGCATCTGCAGGCGCTCTTATTGGAGCGTCTACCAAAGAGGATAGCAAGGCGGTCGCGGCCAAAGCAATCAGAGCCGCAAGTCCTTCCTTGCGAAGGAGATCGGGAACGCTTCGTATTCTGGGATTTTTGTCCTGCGTTTCTTGCTGCACTTAACATCCTGAAACTTATGCAGTATATAGTGATCGATCCACTCTACTCCTTTATTATACGGAATCCTACAGTGCGGTAGTAACCTCGGGGAGAAGCCTTATGGCGGTTCCGAATCCTCTTTGAGGCTTGTGCTGAAGCCCAGGAGCCTCCTCTTATGTTCTTCTCTTCGCCCAGTGCAGGTCCCATGGGGTTGCTCGACGGGCTCTCGTGGTAATAGTCATGCCCATACCAGTCCAGACACCATTCCCATACGTTACCCGTCATTCCGGTAACTCCTTTTGCCCCGTGCACGGCCATGGTCACAGGGACTGTTCCTTCTTGCGATAAAATGGCCATAGAGTCACCGGTACTGTCGGGAGTGCTTAATAGAGCGGCTTTCTCCCATTCGGCGGAAGTTGGAAGACGGCCTCCCGCCCATTCGGCATACTCGGCAGCCCCATACCAGGACACGCAAACCATAGGCTTGTCCGCACAACCCTCTTTGGGCTTGAAAACTTTGCCAATCTTGACTACCGGGCAATCCCGGCTCTCCAGTTTGACTCTCGGGATCCCATCCTTGGAATTCTCTCCCCTGGCGTTGAGAAACGCGGAGAATTGCTGTGAGGTGACCTCGTACTTGGCAATGTAGAAATCTTTTATGAAGACCTTGTGAACCGGGCGCTCATCGGGTCTTCCCTCGCCTTCCGCGCTCCCCATGTCGAAAGTGCCGGCAGGTATGAGAACCATGCCCCTGTAATTTCCCACACCCTCCACGAGATTATTCTCGCCAACTGAAGGCGTGGAGGGAGAGTTTGGTCTGGAAACGGGCTTCAGCTTAGGGGGGAGCGGAATAGAAGGACCACCAGGACAACCGGGCAGCAAAGGACAGTCGAAAATGTCCACCTCAGACTGATGAGCAGGCTGTGTCACCAGGCGGAAGAGCAGTGAATCGCCGTTCATACGTCTGGAACTGTCGCCGGCGGCACGGCCAATAAACCATAGCGGCAGTACAACCGCGATACACAAGCACAGCGCCCGCGTCTTCAGATTCCATAGAAGTGCCCGGATGTCCAGGTGTGGAACGCCATCATTCAGTTGTTGACGCCTAAATTGACTGTCAGTGTGACTCAAATTCCTCACCGGCTCTTTAAAAGGTCCTCACCATAATGCGAGGCAAAGGGGAGTCACGTCAAGGGCCATTTGTAATTGAATCCAGGAGCCGAGAGACCGGACCGAGAGCTAATGGCAAATTGGTCAATCTTCGCGCCATCTCCATTCGCTTGGAGTGGTAAGTTTAACCTGAATGATTTCTTCCCAGGAGATACCGTGCCTTCTAAAAATGTTTTCCAGGACATCTCTGCTCGGCGAGTCCCACCAGCAAAATCGTCTCCCGGACTGTAAGTTGAACCACGTCTTCACCCACAGTCCGCTTCGTTCTTGAGCCAGCTCAATCCATTTCGATTCAAGCTCTTCTCTGGAGACGTAAGGCTCGCGATGTGTGGACAAATAGTGAGGCATCTTTCTGCTCCATTCCTTCGGAGACTCTCTCCGAGAAAATTGTTACGGCTCAAAACGATCGGCTTCTTCTGCTTTGACCTTTCTGAAAAATTCACACATCGCACAATCTCTCATCTTTTCCGCAAAGGACTCTTGAGGTTTGTTCTCACAAAAGGTTCCCAGTACTTTCCAACAGTACCTGCCGGCGTGCAGGCCTCTGTTCTTGCCCCCATGGCGTCCCTCCAGTGCTGCCGGGCAAACCCTCTTGTCTTTTGTTGCCCAGCCTCCTGGAGCCCGGCCACAATTCATTAGTTCCCAGCAATTAGGCATCCGCTGGCCGGATTTAAGCGCCCACATCCGCCATTGTGATGCGGAAGTGACATCCACTTCCAGTATTTCGGTCCATTTGATCCCAAGCTCTCGAAAGATTGCTTCGATCACCCGGGCATGTGAAGCATCCCATTCACAGTACCGGCGACCGAGTTCCAGGTTGAACAGCGTCATTTGCCAATCGGCCCTGGGATCTTGTGAAATCTCTGTCCACCTCGATTCCAGGAGCACTCTGTCCAGGTCCGTTTCATTGTGAACAGTCAGATACTTGGGCATGGCGGTCTCCTCTCTTCGGGGATTCAACGTATATGTTATTGTGGGAACGATCTTTCCTTGGAGATGAAGTCCACTCAAAGGTTGCAGGTTTGCACTGGGTTGGTAAACTGCCACATTATCCAGCTTAACCGTCGCTGCAACTCGTTGCAAGGCTTTTTTTGATGAAATTGCTCAAGATATTAATGGATCGTATCTTATGCCTGATTCAGGAGCTTTGTTCGGCCAAATGACCGATCCGCACACAAAAGGAGCCCGGGCAGGGCAGATCCTCCAGGGATTCATGCCTCGCGTCATCCGGAAGCTTATTGTGACCGAGGCTGATCTATGTACAGATCGACTGTATAAACATGCAGTAAGTTTGGTGATTCAAACGTTGCTCTCCAAGACTCAGCAAGGGAGTAATCCACGGTTGGTTGGGGGGCACACTGGGGCTCGTGCCGAATTGGAAGAAATTGCTGAAGAAATTGGGCCGTTGGACCCTGAGGAAGTCGGCGTGGTCTACGAACATCTGTGCGGTTTCAAAATTGATATGACAGCGACTAAATCGTGGCGGCTGGTACCGAGCGTTGCGAATCAGAGGAACCAAGGACTTTTTTATACCCCCAACACGATTGTCAGGTACATTGTGGAGCAGACGATAAATGCACTGGACATCGGGGACTCGTCTAATTATCTGGATCTGAAAATTCTGGACCCGGCAGTTGGTGCCGGCAGATTCCTCGCTGAAGTTCTGGACCAACTCACACTGCGCATCCTCGCGGAGATGGACAGAGGAGACAAGCAGCTTGTCCACAGGGTCAATAACATAAACAAACGATTCCGGCAGAAGGCCAAAGAACACGGCACCGGAATCGAGCACGACGAAGAAGCCTCTGTCAGAACTCACATTCTCAGGAACTGTCTGTACGGCGTGGATCTCGATCCAATTGCTGTAAGCATTGCCCAAGCAGTTCTAATAACGCGAGTGTTCGGGCGAAAACCTGCCATGCCCGGGATCGAGCCGCATATTCGGGTAGGAAACGCCCTCATGGGAGAGGCGACAAGATACCCACCTTTTTCCTCAAAGGATGCCTGGGATCGGAGCCACGCAGCGGCCTATTATGGGAAACAGCATGTCAGTGACGAGCATGCGCGAGTATGGTCTGAAGAAAAGGGAGTGTTTCACTGGTCCATCCAATTCCCGGAGGTATTTGAAGTGCCGCGGAGTGGTTTCCACGCGGTGGTGGGCAATCCTCCGTACGAGATTCTATCGGCTAAAGAGTCCGGCATTGAGGAAAGACGCGAGGACCTGGCTTATATCAGGCAAATGTTTCGCACATGCCAAGGGAAAATCAACACCTACCGTCTCATGCTCGAGCGCGGCTTGACGCTACTCCGAAAAGAGGGAGCTTTGGGCTTCATTGTCCCGGCAACTCTGCTGGCAGACTCTACATCTGACAAACTCAGACGAATGATCATGGACAATACCACTGTGCTCAAAACCGTGATTGTTCCTGAAAAAGCTCGAGCCTTCAAGGGAGTTACGCAGGCGCTTCTCATCCTCATCACCCGTAACGGCGGCGAGACTCGCAGGATCGAGCCTATTTTCTGGGAGGGGAGGGGGCCGATTCCAACAAAGAGCCGTATAGAGATCACAAGGGACCTTATAGAGCAGACGGATTTCAGGATTCCATCCATAAGGAGTCCTGAAGAGCTCTCGTTCTTGAAGGCGTTATTGCGACACCCTCCGCTTCGTGGGAACATGGATGTTCCTCCAGTGGGGCTGGTTCACCAGGGCGAAATTAACCTCACAATCCATCGGCAATTTATAACTACCGAGCGGACGAATCATCAGTTGATCCGAGGGGAACACATTATGCCTTTGCTCGTGAATCATCCATGCCCTGGCGGTCGCAGACTCGATTGGGTCTCCCCTGATTTTCTTGAGTGGCACGCAGGTCGAAGAAGACCATCCGAGAGCGGACCGTCCTCAAGCAAGGCATTGTGCCCTGGCCGATTCAGAGGAATTCCGTGGGAGCGAGACCGTGTCGCAATCGGCCGCGTGGTAAATATGGACACGGATCGACGACTCAAGGCTGCTGTTGCACCTGCCGGCGCGTTTCTCGGGGACATGACGAATTTCATTTCTGGGCTGACCGTGCCTATTCCCTATTTGCTAGGACTCCTCAATTCAAGGGTTTTGAACCGGCGTATAAAGCTTACAAGCACCAACAACTATCTGTCAGCCGCGGAAATCGAAGCCTTGCCCGTACCGAGAGTTACAGGTGAGGTTTCTTGGGCTGTCGCCAGATATCTTGAGGAAAAGTTCACACGGTTGATGGTCGATCCGGCTAATTCCATATCGGGTTGGTTGGAAAGGTTGGAAGAATTGTTTGAACCACTTGCAGCGCATGAAGAATATCTCTATGCTTCTAATATGATTGAAGTAGTTGTGCAGGCCATACAGGCACACGCTTTCAGCCCGGCCAGGGAACACGATGAATCGGTGTCCTTGTGGCACCTGCTCGATGCCTTGGTCCTGAACCTTTACGGAGTCGAATCTTACTTCGAGATTATATGAACTGCTGAGCCGAACACCTATAATGCGGGATCATTTATCCTCTTGCTTTCACGAAGATTCACCTCGTTCCTGTCATTGCGAGGAGTGAAATCCCGCGTCCCGCGGGAAAGCAATCTCAGCCGGTAAAGATTGCTTCGTCCCGCGAGACGCGAGACTCGCAATGACAACCGTTCGCGAGTGGTAAGGAACTGGATACGGGATCATGATAGTTTTAAGGGCACCCGTGCCGGCAACCCTGTAAGCCCTCATGGGAATTCGCAGTTCATTGTTGCCGGGGACAATTTTTTCGCGTTCTGTTCTCTTTAGCCTTGCATTCTCTAGCAATTATGATCAAAATAAGCGGTTAACTCACACATCCCATCTAATCGGGTCGTCCCCGAAAGGGTGACGTCACCAGGGATGGAGGATCAACCCGAAAAGGAGACGTCATTTGTCGCTCATCACAATGAAGCAATTACTGGAAGCGGGGGTCCACTTCGGCCATCAGACGCGGCGCTGGAACCCCAAAATGAAACCCTACATTTTTGGAGCGCGCAACGGAATCTATATCATTGATCTACAGAAAACCGTCAGGCTCTTCAAGAGAGCGTACACATTTGTCCAGGATACTGTGGCCGCAGGCGGAGGAGTCCTCTTTGTGGGGACCAAGAAACAAGCTCAAGACGCGGTCTATGAAGAAGCGTCCCGCTGCGGACAGTATTACGTCAACCAACGGTGGCTTGGCGGCATGCTCACCAATTTCAGTACGATAAAACAGAGTATCGAGAGGCTCAATCAGATCGGTGCCATACTTGATAAACCTGAAGAGACCAATTTCACGAAGAAGGAACTGGTCAACTTGGGCCGTCAGTACGATAAGCTCAATAGGAACTTGTCCGGAATCCGAGAGATGAGAGGCACCCCTTCAACTCTCTTCATAGTGGACCCGAAAAAAGAGAATATAGCTGTCAAGGAAGCCAGGAAACTGGGCATACCCATTGTAGCCATAGTCGACTCGAACTGTGACCCCGACGAAATCGACTACGTGATCCCGGGCAATGATGACGCCATCCGAGCCATTCGATTGTTCGCGGCAAAAATAGCCGACGCCTGTCTCGAAGGGAAGACGATGCACGAGGCATCTCTCAAAGAAGATCTGGGAGAAGCCGAGATTGCAGCCTGGAAAAGAGCTGAGCCGGAAGAGGCAGTAGAAGGAGCGGTCGAGGCAGGTGAGCCGACAGCGGAACCGGCAGCCGAACCGACAGCCGAAACTGCCGGCGTGGCGCCTCAGGAACAAAGTGCGGGGAGCAAGGGGCCAGAGGGGAAAGGTTCGGAGCAAGATCGCGCGGAACCACCTGCATGAGAATACTGCAGTGTTGTTTCCGGCCCTTGGGTCGGTTTAATGCTGCGGACGTCTCGACTGGCGCCAGTTCAAATCTAATGTTCCATCCATTCTAATTGGGACGAATTTCAGGATAAATCAGTGAATCTATCGAGGAGATAACCTTATGGAAATAAGCGCGAAGATGGTCAAAGATCTTAGGGAGAAGACCGGCCTTGGGATGATGGACTGCAAGAAAGCTCTGGTAGAATCAGAAGGGAACTTGGAAAAGGCAGTCGAATATCTCCGCAAGAAGGGAGCTTTGAAGGCTGCCACGAGAGAAGGCCGTGCAACTTCAGAGGGGCGCATAGGCTCTTACATTCACATGAATGGAAAAATCGGCGTGCTCGTGGAACTGAATTGCGAGAGCGACTTCGTGGCCAAAACAGATCAATTCGGCGAGCTGGTCAAAGATCTGTGCATGCACGTGGCGGCAAGCTCTCCACTTTGGATTTCCCAGAGCGACGTCCCGGAAGAAGTGATCGCGAAAGAGAAAGAAATCTATATGAGCCAGGCAAAGGAAGCCGGTAAGCCGGACAAAATGCTCGAGAAAATTGCGGACGGGAAGCTGAAGAAATTCTATTCAGAGGTTTGTTTGTTGGACCAGAGTTTCGTCAAAGACACTGACAAGTCCGTGTCAGACCTGATTAAGGAGAAGGTTGCGCAACTAGGGGAGAACATCACTGTTGGCCGTTTCTGCCGTTTCGAGTTAGGCCGGTAAGTGCATGGGTGCGCCCAAGGCTTACGGTCGAGCACTGCTAAAAGTATCGGGCGAAGCCCTTGGAGGCGAGCGCGGCCATGGTCTTGATCCTGCTAAGATGTCGTGGATCGCGGGTCAGATCGCTCAAGCCCATCGGCAGGGACACGAACTTGGCATAGTCATCGGAGGCGGCAATTTCCTGAGAGGTTCCGATGCAGCCTCCATAGGGGTCCCCGCTCTTGTGGGCGACCAGATGGGCATGATAGCGACATGTCTCAACTCCATCGCACTTCGCTGGGCCCTTGAAACCGCCGCCGTACCTGCCAAGGCCATGTCAGCTTTCCCGGTGGGGTCTTTCATTGAACCCTTCGAAAGGGAGCGGGCCAGAGAATATGTTCAGCGTGGAGAGGTTGTGATCTTCGCCGGCGGCACTGGCAACCCGTGTTTCACGACCGATTCGGCCGCTGCCCTACGGGCGGTAGAAATAGATGCTGAAGTATTGGTCAAAGCGACGCAGGTTCGAGGCGTTTTCGACAAGGATCCCAAGAAGCATCCTGGCGCGACGTTTTTCGAATCCATCACTGCTCAGGAGGTCCTGGACAGAAGGTTATCCGTAATCGATGCAGCCTGTATTGAAATCCTGGGCAGGAGAGGCATTCCGACAATCGTTCTGGACCTGCATGAGGAAGGGAACATACTTAAGGCTCTCTCCGGCGAAAAGGTCGGAACCATCATAGTCTGAGATCAAAGGTGCAGGGATTCAGATCATTTTGCTTTCATACAGGTAATGTGGAGGGGCAGGGACGCCGGCCCAAATATGCTTCATAGCAGTTTTTGCGAGAGGAAATCATGATCGACGATCTGCATGCTGAAACCAAAGCCACCATGGATAAGTCGATTGAGGCCCTTCAGAAGGATCTCAGGCGGATTCGCACAGGACGGGCGTCACTGGCTCTACTCGATGGCATCATGGTGGATTACTACGGGAGCTCCACTCCGATAAATCAATTAGCCACCTTATCCATCCCCGAGGCTCGCCAGATAGTGATACAACCGTGGGATTCTCATGCCGTTCCCGACATCGAGAAAGCCATCCTGCGATCCGAACTCGGCCTAACACCAATGAACGATGGCAAGGTTGTTCGTATTATGCTGCCTCCTCTCACAGCGGAAAGACGCAAGGAGTTGGTCAAAATCGTCAAGAAAATGGGAGAGGAATTCAAGGTGCAGATCCGCAATCATCGACGTGATGCTAACGAGATGCTAAAGGAAATGAAGAAGGGGAAAGACATCTCCGAGGATGATCTTCACAAAGCCCAGGAACACGTTCAGAAAACCACGGACGAAGCCATAGCAAAGGTCGATGTTATAGTGTCAGAAAAAGAAAGCGAGATCATGGAGATTTAGCTCATTCTTCCCGAGCCGCTTGCACCGGGTTTTGCCGCAAGCGAAAATCTTCATCCAGCACATCCGGCGGATCCGCGCTTGCCTCTTCTCAGGAGAACTACTTGACCTCACCTCCAGATCCTCTCTCCGATTTCCCCCGCCACGTTGCAATTGTCATGGATGGCAACGGTAGATGGGCTCGACGTCGCTTGTTGCCGCGCTTGGAAGGCCACCGGCAGGGAGCCAAGTCGGTTCGACGAGCTGTCGAATTCTGTCGCCGGAACGGCATACAGTATCTCACACTCTATGCCTTCTCTACAGAGAACTGGCAGCGGCCAACGAACGAGGTCTCCGGCCTCATGAGGCTCCTTTCGCAATTCGTGGATTCCGAGTTGGAAGAAATCCACGCCAACGATATTCAATTTAGGACCATAGGCCAATTGAACCGCCTCCCCGCCTCTTTGGTCGCCAAAATCGAAGCTGCTAAGGTAAAGACACGTGACAATAAATCAATGGTTCTCATCATAGCGCTCTCTTACGGCGGCAGACAGGATATACTCAACGCCGCCCTCAAGATTGCCCGCGCGATTCAGTCCGGGACCCTGAAGGAAGCAGACGTAACCGAGCAGGAATTCGCACGCCATCTGGATACGGCTGACATCCCTGATCCGGATCTCCTGATAAGGACCGGAGGTGAAGTCCGCATTAGCAACTTTCTCCTGTGGCAGGTAGCTTACGCGGAATTATACTTTACTCCTGTGCTTTGGCCGGATTTTGACGATCAAGCTTTCATGGAGGCTGTAGAAGCCTTCCGATCGAGGCAGCGGAGATTCGGGATGATCTCCGAACAGATCGAGGCGGGTAAAAAGGTTTCCTGATGCTGCTGACCCGCGTCATAACAGCCGCAGTGGCAATAGCTGTTCTTGTGCCGGTCCTGATATGGGGTAGGGTGGAAGGCGTTGCCGTGCTGGTCGCTTTGTTTTCCGGCGTCGCAGTGTGGGAGCTTGCACGTAACTTTCCCGGCCTCAAGGGATTCCCGCGACAAGAACTGACTTTGGCGCTGGGACTTGCCATCGTAGCGGCCTTCTATGTCTTCCCGTACAAGGCAGTGCCCGCTGTCCTCGCCTGGTTCCCGCTCGTGGTGATAGTGCTCCACCTGCTCTTATACAATGTGATTGAAAATACCGTGGAATCCATAGGCCAGATGATTTTCGCTCCAGCCTATGCCGCGGTTCCTCTGGGCCATGCCATTCTTTTGGCCCGGTTGGAAACAGGCGTGTCGTGGGTGTTCTTCGTCCTCGTGGTTATTTGTCTCGGGGATGCAGGAGCATATTTCGCAGGCAAGTATACGGGAAAACATCGTTTCTCTGCCAAGGTGAGCCCCTCCAAGACCATTGAAGGACTGGCCGGCGGCGTTGCGGGCAACTTCGTCGGCATGCTCTTGATGAAGCTCATAAATCCGGACTTGCAGTCCTTTCGGGTCCTGATCGAAATAACCGTGCTGTTGGCCATTGCCGGCCCCGTGGGAGACCTCTGCGCATCCGCAATCAAGAGACGGCTGGCTATCAAGGATTTCGGGGCACTGTTGCCGGGCCACGGCGGAGTGATGGATCGAGCGGACAGCCTCATTCTTGCCTTTCCCACGGCGTTTCACTTTCTTATTCTTTCCGGTCATGCAATTCCGCGATGAAAGGCATATCCATCCTCGGTTCCACCGGTTCCATCGGAATTCAAACCCTTGAAGTAGTGCGTCACCACCCTGAATTGTTCAAGATTTCCACGCTTGCCGGGGGCTGCAACGTCGATCTCTTGCACCAGCAGGTGAGAGAGTTTCGCCCGTCTCTCGTGGCGTGCGGAAGCGAGGCCTCAGCCCGGGAATTAATGCAGCGGTTGAACGATTACTCCGAGTCGCTCTGGATCGGACATTCGCTTGACGGCCTGGAGAAAGCAGCCACAGCCGATGATGTTGATCTCGTAGTTGGCGGACTTCCCGGCAGCACAGGGTTGAAGCCCACCTTTGCCGCGGTCGACGCGGGTAAAGATGTGGCTCTCGCGACCAAGGAAGTGCTGGTAATGGCAGGCGAACTCTTCATGGACACGGTTCGCAAGCGCGGAGTGAATCTTCTGCCGGTGGATTCGGAGCAGTCCGCCATATTCCAATGCCTCAGAGGAAATGCCGGTGCAGAGATCAAAAGGATAATTCTGACCGCGTCCGGCGGCCCGTTTCGAGATTTACCCGCGTCGGACATGGACAAGGTCACAAGAGAGCAGGCTCTTCGTCACCCGCGCTGGAAGATGGGGCCCAAGGTCACAATTGATTCCGCGACCCTCATGAATAAAGGCTTGGAAGTGATAGAAGCCCGGTGGCTATTTGATGTGCCGGTTTCTAAGATAGAGGTGGTAATTCATCCGCAAAGCATTGTGCATTCTATGGTGGAGTTCGTGGACGGCTCGATACTGGCTCAACTCGGCGCCACGGACATGAGAATCCCCATAAGTTATGCGCTTGCCTTTCCGGATCGCATTACTTCCGGAACCGCGCCTGTGAGCTTCCCCAAACTCGGCTCGCTGACATTCCGAGAGCCGGACATGAACAAATTTCCGCTCTTAAAGGCTGCTTATCAGGCATTGGAGGATGGTGGAGCGAGTGCGCCTATAATCCTCAACGCCGCGGATGAGGTCGCAGTCGAATTATTTTTGGCCGAGAAAATCTCTTTCACCGACATATCGCGGATAGTACTGGAGGCGCTGGATACAATCCCCTTCCAGAAACGTAGAAACTCTCGATGAGATTATGGAATTCCACCAAGAGGTGGTCCGTCGAGTCCGCAGCCGATGGGAACCTCTCTAACACCAGTCCGCGATGAGACGACGAACCATAAGGTGACGCGGCAAGGACCTGACAAAGCCGCCAGCGAGGCGCTGGTCGGCCCCCCCATTACTAAGTTGTTTTAGGCAAGACCTGTCCAAGCCAATCCTTCACATACCCGGCAACATCTTGCCAGCCTGGCTCTCCAAGGACCCAGTGAGCGTGATTCTCGAATTCTTTGTAAACTGAGACCGCTTTGTATTTCTTGGCTACTTGCCGAACAACCGAAGCAGGCGTAATCCTGTCTTCGGCTCCCGCAACGACCAAAACTGGGCAAGTCACCTTTGATTCGTCGACTCTGCACGCCTTTTTCCCATCAAAGAGCCAGTATCCGATTTCACTCGCTGCCCGCCCCGACTCATAAACGAACTTAGCGTAGGCTTCTTTCTGCTCGCTGGGTGACAGCAAATGCATCATTGAATAAACTGCCTCATTGAACGTCTGACGCATCGGCTTTCTCCAGAATCCCCATGTGGTCTGCATGCTCCAGAAGCTTTTTATTACAGATGGCTTCAGAGCCAAAATCCCGGCAGGCGATGCAGGTGTCAGCAGAACCAGGGCTTTGGCCAGCCCTCTGCCTCCCAAAATCTGTGCGAGCAGTCCCCCCATCGAGTGGCCCAGGATAATGGGTTTCACCCCAAGTTGCTGGATTTCCTTTTCCAGGTCTTCGGCATAATCCAACATGCTGGTCGTCCCAAGCCGAGGATCGGGAGCAGCCTTGGGATCCATATCGTGGAACCGCAAAGTAGTCGTGACACACTGGTAGCCTTCCTTTTCAAGGATGCTCTTGTAGTTCTCCCAATGCCACGCGCCACCCCACATGCCGTGAATCATAAAGATGGTCTCAGTCATGCTTCCCTCCCTGCCGGTTGAGCCCCGACTTGGGGCGCGGTCCAAGTTATGTTCGGTTGGTTTCCAATGACAACCTCTTCTGGATCTTACTTCCAGACACTCCTCTATTGGAATGTCGTGCCTACCTTTTCTTCCCAACGGCTTGCAAACTGGATGAAATCATCGGACTACAAAAGGCCCTATTTTCCATTGTGTTAAGACCTACAACACCGTTGTGAACCGGTCAAGAAACAAACGGCATGAACAGGTCATCATTTACTTACGGGTGGGAAAAGCTTGTCATTGCGCGCGGAGCGACGCAACCTTCCTTTAACGGTTCTCAGATTGGCTGGGCGGCGGTATCGCACCCAAACCTTGATGACCAACGATGCTGGGTGCCACTGACCTGAGCGCCGCCCCGGGCGGCAGGTCAGTGCCCTATTGTTGATAGACACTTTGACAAAGCGCTTGATTTTTGGGCGCTCTCTTACTATTGATTCTCGAACAATTGTGCCCCCGCATGGATTCCACCGGAGGAAAGGAGATGAGCCAAGCGAAGTCAAGTAGAGCGATCTTGCTGCTGGCCGCCGCACTTGTGCTGTCGACATCCACGCGTGCCTTGCCGCAAGGTGAAATACTGGAATTCCACTGCCGTTCGTGCGGCTACACAGAGCGCTTTGTCCAAGGATCAAACGCCGACGAAGAGTCCCGAAACGTGCAAAACATAATCGTCGTCTGCGAGCGTACACATCAAATTCGCAACGTCAAAATAGCTGTGAACCCGAACGAGCCTGTCAAAGGGGAGCCACTTTTGGCCAGACAGTTCGGGGAAGGCAAGTCCGACCTTCTCGATGTGAAGCTCCCCATGTTCCTGGTGCCGGGGAATACGTGCCCCCTGTTTCCTGTGACAGCTTATCTGGAGCGCAATATTTGCCCCGTTGATGGGGGAGTGGGTCTGGATTTCTCCGTGGTGGGCCGTTTCTGAATTTGGGGTAGCCCGAAGGTGCGCCGGCTTAACGATTCGGACATAACCTCTTGAAAAGCCCCCTAAATTCCCCCTTTAGCAAAGGAGGACTTTGATGATCCTTAGCCCCAGGGACTTCCTAAAAGGCATCAGCGATGCGGTTCCCCCGCGTTCCGCTACATTCACCACACATCCTACCGCCCCTCACCTCCCCATCACAATCGCTTGCCTTCATCACTGCTAATGCGAGACCCGTTGCTCGGCGACAGGGATATCCGGTCTCCTCGGAATTCTCTACTTCTTGGGTAAACCCACTGTTTGCGCTCCTACGATCCTTTGGTCGGGCCGCAATTTAAGTGCCTTAGCCAATTTGGGCTGGTCGATCTTGAGTCGGAAAACCGTAGCCAACCCTTCGGAAGCACAATACAAATAAGTATTTTGAGCAATGAAGCCTGTCTCCAGCGCTGCAATGAACATCTTCTCCGCTTCCGGATCCTTACCAGCTCTTGCGAGATCGACGACATACACAAGGTCGATTGCAGCATCCTTGAAATAGGTCTGCGTGCCCGTCAGTGTACGGATATCTCCCGACGCCACCGGAACCAAAGTGTTCCCCTTTGCATCATAGCGATACACTCCCTGGTCAGTTGTCACATAAACGTCAATGTCCTGGCGATTGTACGCGGATGGAGCGGTTCGTTTGCCTGAATCGGGCCGGTTTATGCCCCATGCGGCCCAAAGCAGGTTTGAAAGAACCTGAGGCGAGAGATTCCCGCTGCTGTATTCCCGCGTGGTCTTCCTCTCCTTCAACGCTTGCATCAATGGCTTGCTCTGATCGACTTTCGGCGCAGGCAACTGAACCGGTTTCAGGTCTTCCGCAAAGGACGGCAGCAGAAAGCTCACACAGAAAACCAAAGATGCTAGAATCGGGATAAGTGTTCTTGTTTTCATTTTTCCTCCTGTACAAATTGGCATTCGCGTATCTATATACATTCGCGAAGGTGTATGTCAAATTCGTAGCCGGATACTTCTGAATGGGGTGCATAGCTTCTCAAATCCTAAGAATACCATGTGCCTAAGCGCCTTGCCGAAACTTTCCAAAGGCTTCTCGCATCTCAGATTGTAGATGCGAACCACGTTAGGCAACAGGGTATTAGGTCTATTCAATGACTATTCGTGACTTGAGTGAAAAAACATGCCTCCCGAACCGGAACAAAGAAACCCGTCAGGGGCGGAAAGAGTAGGACACATCAGTGTTCGATGAAACCTTCATTTCGTGGTTGTGCAACGTTGCCCCACGGCAAATTTCGTCCCGATTATCGTTGAAATGCGCTCCTCAGGCCGCCTACCAGGGAAGAATGCACCATGCAAACGGTAGATTCAGGAATGTTTACAATTGCAAGGGACCGAATTTCATTGACTTCCTCCGATGGCGGTTGAGTTGGCTGGTCAAGCGTTCTCCAAGAGAAGGAGTCAGCGAGTTTTCCGTGGCCCGCAACGATCCGGAGTTTCTGAAGTCTAATCGAAACGAGACCACACTGACTTGGATCGGCCATGCCACTGTGCTTCTCCAGCTCAATGGAAAGAACATACTTACAGATCCGCACTTTTCTCAACGTGCATCGCCCGTACAATGGGCTGGGCCGCGCAGGGTCGTTCCGCCGGGGGTGTCACTCCGGGATCTCCCGGAGATCGACATGGTGGTCATTTCTCACAATCATTATGACTCGCTGGACACCCGCAGCATAACCAGGCTCTATGAACGTGAGCAAGGTCGAAACACAACATTCTTTGTGCCGTTGGGCCTGGGCCGGTGGTTCAGAGGACTCGGGATAAGCCGGGTGATCGAACTTGATTGGTGGGATCGGCATGAAGCCCGAGGTCTGGAAATCATCGCCGTGCCCGCTCAGCACTGGAGCAAAAGACTTCTGGAATCGGCCAACACGACGCTGTGGGCAGGTTGGGTGATCAGGTCAAAGAGTTTTCGTTTCTTCTTCGCGGGGGATTCCGGATATAACTCTCATTTCAAGGAGATCGGGCGCACATTTGGACCTTTCGATCTGTGTGCCATTCCGATTGGAGCGTACGAGCCACGCTGGTTCATGCGTACCCATCACATGAATCCCCGAGAAGCTGTTCAGGTTCACCTGGATGTGAGGTCCAGGAAATCGGTTGGAATTCACTGGGGAACTTTCAAGCTCACGGACGAACCTCTTGATGAGCCCCCCAAGAAACTTGCCAATGCTAGAAAAGAGAAAAACGTCCCCGAAGATGAGTTCGAGGTTCTCAAACACGGACAAACCATCGTGTTGTCGAACTCCGGCTGACGGCTGAATAAGCAGTATATTGTATCGACTCCCCCCCTTTGAACGCGAGTTTGCGCCTCAATTCGGGGCAAAGGCGCCTTAGACCTATCATTTTCTACAGCGCCCGAAGGTCGCGCATCGGGCGTTTTCTATGCCAACGTGATCGGGAGTGTAGACCGTGGGCCGAGCCCTGGTTTCCGCGAGTGCAATGTGCAAACGATGTTCCTCTGCGCAAGTACATTCCGGCAAATTAGCTACGGCTTCCACATAGCCTCGCTCTCCAAATTCTTCAGCACCGGATCCCATTTTCTTGCCTGTGTTCATATCAGCCTCCAAATCGGAACAATTGCGAACTGCCTTATCGACTCCATTTCTTAATTGAAGTCTTGCAATAACCGTAAGCATTGAACACCCAAGGGGCAAGGAGGTCGAGGTAGGTTGTGAGCAAATTGAGCATGCGCACGGGATTTCATCGGAAGGCTTGCTTGTAAGCATGCGCACCCTGTGGTATTCTACTTATGAATTACGAACAGAGGGGGAACTATTATGAAGAAAATTGTGTTTTTTGCGGTGTGTTTTGTCTTCACAATGATCACGGTCGCCGTCGCCGAACAATCAGACAAATCAGAAATCAAATTGCTGGTGCCGAACGTGGCTCTGGTTCCGAGCGAGGACGTCAAGTCCGGGGATACAATGTTTGGCTTGTACAGCACCGATCTTGGTTACGTGTTGCTCCCTTCAAAGATCATCGTGGAATCCGGCGTAGATGACCGATGCCGCAAAATCATGAAAGTTCGGGTTGAAGGCGAAAAGCAGCCTGTGTTTCTTGTCTCAGGATTGTCGTCGCTGAAGAGCGGGAAAGTTAAGACTGTGTTTTCGGGCCGCAGATTCTTGTTCCCCGGTGAGTCATTCGTCTTAAAGAACAGCGAACAGGAAGGAGAATGCCCACCACCTCTGCAAGACCGTTACGTTTTGACGGCTTTCGGCCGTGCTGTAAATCATGCCGGCAAAGATCTCATTTACGATTACTCCATGAATATGTCCCGCGGCGGTCAAGTCCAGACGTTGGAATATTACAAGGTAACGGAGAATCCACAGACGACTCGACCGAGTCAATACGGCATTCTCGACGTGACGAACCTTCCCGGGAGATGCTACCCTGAGGAAGTTAAGCGGGTCCCTGTGCTGACATGGGCCGGCGATCTGGACCGAGACGGAAAACCCGATCTGTTCATGTGGTGGCCGTGCCCTGGCAAAAATGCAGGTGTGCAAACGCTCTTCGTATCATCCACGGCCAAGGGTACTGATTTCGTACAGAAAATTCCTGCGGTCGTGCTGACTCAACCAGTGTGCAAGTGATTGATCGAGAAATTTCTTGTGGGCTAGGGGGCCTTAGCTTTTGGTATGGTTCAGTTTCTGTGACGGTCCCCGGCTCGAGAGCGCATTACTCACTTAAGAGGGCGTTAGTGTTGATTATTGAGAAAGGCGATCGCCCTGGACTCCGACCAATACTGCCCTGATCGTTCGAACGCAATGAATCCCACATGACCGCCGAATTTGGGAAGCTCGAGAAAGAAGAACTCGCTCTCTCGTGCCTCTTGCACCGGATAGGAATCTTCGGCCAGGAACGGATCGTCTGCGGAGTTAACCAGCAGGGTGGGAATGGAGATTCCCGGTATAAACTGTTTGCTGGAGCTCTTTTCATAGTAATCCAGAGCGTCTTTGAAACCGTGGAGAGGGGCCGTGTAACGATCGTCGAACTCCTTGAGTGTTCTGATCTTACTGTAACCGTTGTCATTTACGAGATCCGGCATGATGCGCTGCTTCATTTTAATTTTCTTGTGCAAAAGTCGAAGAAATCGCTTGAGATAGATTCCACCTGCCGCTTTCGTGATATTTTCTTCGCATCCCGTCAAATCGCACGGTACGGAAAACGCCACCGCTCTCCTGATGAAGGGGTGTAGGCACGTGCCCCGCTCTCCCAAGTATTTCAGGATTACGTTTCCGCCCAAGCTGAACCCGATGAGAGCCAGATTGGAGTACCTGTTTCCAGCAATTATGTGTGAGATTACGGTGTGGAGGTCCTGGGTGTCCCCGCTGTGATAGAAGCGACGCTTTCTGTTGCACTCGCCGCTGCAGCCTCTGAAATTCAGGGCCACCGCGTCCCAGCCGGCATGGTTCACCGCCTTAACCATCCCCTGAACGTAGGACCGGCTTGAATCACCTTCCATCCCGTGCAGAACGATAGCCAGTCGATCTGTGCCACGTGTAGACCAGTCAAGATCCAGAAAGTCGTCGTCCGGCGTGGTGATTCGCTCCCGCCGGTAATTTACACCCGCCACTTTCCGAAGCAGGCTGGGCATTATTGTCTGGAAGTGACGATTGGAACATAGCATGGGTGGCGAATAACTGGACGGATTGATTACAGGCACAATGTTGTCTCCCGAGGTCCGCAGCACACTGACATATTGTTGACTCGAATCCCGCCGTGCAGCGGAACCCCCCAGCGACTAACGCCGGAAAAACCAGAGAATAATATTAAGCAATAAAGTGAGGATGATGCTGACAATGATGCTGGTCGCCAAGGGGAAACGGAACGAGAACCCCGGTCGTTGCACTTTTATGTCTCCGGGAAGACTGCCGAAGGGAATGCCTATTTTTCCGGCGAGCCACACCAAGAGCCCAATGGCGATAATACCCAGTCCGAGCAAGATGATCCATTTCCCGAAATTTGAGAAATCCATAATGCAAAGTTACACCCTTTTGCACACTTGAACCAATGTGCAAACGGTAACGCAATTCGCTATTTATTGGCCAGGAGGGGCCCATACAGAGATGCATTTAAAACTGTGCTTTGCACCCCCCCTGTCAGGCAATGGTGCTCCGGCTTCAATTCAGCAAAAGAGTGAATCTAAGATAGATCCTACCACTTTAACGGCACTGATTTTTTAATCGGAGTCGTCGTCACTGCCGTCGCCGCCTTCTTTGGCTGCCTCCTCAGCGGCTACCTCGAATTCTTTGATTCCTCGCGCCAACTCTTCCAGGCGCTGATCCACCAGATAATTGATCGTGCCCTCGGGATAATTGCCGTCTGCATCCCTCTCACCGGCAGGGACACCGGTGAGGATCTCGATTCCCTCATCAACGTGATCCACCGCCCAGATATGGAATTGTCCGTTTTTCGCCGCTTCGAGGACGTCAGTATGGAGCACTAGATCTCCCATATTCCGCCGAGGAATCATGACCCCCTGGTTTCCGGTGAGGCCCTGAGCGCGACATACCTTGAAGAAGCCTTCTATTTTTTGATTAACGCCCCCTATGGGCTGGACGTCTCCGTGTTGGTTCACACTGCCGGTGACCGCTATTCCCTGATCAATAGGCTTTTGCGAGAGTTCGCTCAGGAGGCCGTACAGTTCCGTGGATGAGGCTGAATCGCCATCAACTCCGGTGTAAGACTGCTCGAATGTAATGCTCGCTGTAAGGTTCAGGGGTTTGTCCTGAGCAAAGCGAGCCCGGAGAAAGCCTGACAATATAAGGACTCCCTTGTTGTAGCTCTGTCCGGACAACTCGGCTTCTCTCTCTATATTGATGATCCCCAATTTACCCATACTAGTCTTTACTGTGATCCTCGACGGACGGCCGAATGAAAACTCAGGAAAGCTGTACACGCTCAACCCGTTAATCTGCCCCACGCGTTCTCCGGTAGTGTCAATCATCAGGATGCCGTCTTCGATATACTCCTGAATCTTGTCTTCCATCATATTGAGGCGCTCGATGCGATCCGCGTTGGCTACTTCCACATGGGAGGCTGCGATTACTGAAGAATCGGCCTCACGCGCTCTAAAGTCCGCTTCGCGCAATAGATCAGCGATGAGCTCGAACCTGGCCGTGAGCTTCTTTTTTCTCCCAGCCCAGCGAGTAGCGAGCCTGGCAATTGCCTCCACTCCGGAAGGATCGCATGCCAGCAGTTCCTCATCCGCGCAGATACGTGCAACGAATCCGACCAGTTTGGCTAGATTTGTCTCGTCGTTGGGCATGGTCAAGTCGAAGTCCGCTTTGATCTTGAAGGTCTTGCGAAAATCTTCGTCGTACCAATGCAGTAGCTCATATATTTCCGGGTCACCGACCACAATCACTCTCACTTTGATCGGAATTTTTTCAGGTTTCAATGCAGTGGTAAAAAGAAAACTAAACGGATCGGTCTGAATCTCAAGCACCTGGTCACGAAGGCTCCTCTTCAGAGCCGGCCACACTCCTACCTCTATAAGGAAGTCTCGGGCATTGAGCACGAGGTAGCCGCCATTTGCCTTCAAGAAGCTTCCTGCCTTGATTTGACGGTAGTCGGATAACCACATCCCGCTACGGTCCATGACCCGCTCAACGGTGCCGAATAGATTGCGAAAAGTCGGGGTGTTTTCAATCACTACCGGAGGCTTGGTAGTTTCCGAATTGTCTATAAGAAGATTGACCTCATAATCAGCGAACTGGGTAGGATCAGGAGGAACGATCATGGGCGGGCCAGGGGTTTCGCCTCCGGTCGGAGTTGGGACTATTCGCGGTCGAAACCTCTCAAGATGATTCATGATATCAGTTTCTATCTCTTCGAGGTAAGTTTTTACAGACTCCTCCGGATGCTTTTCTTGTATCGGATACATCAAGTCCTTTAACATAGGTTGAATCCAATGCTTGGCGAGTTCTTCCAGATCCTCTTGAATCGTCTTGTCTATGTCCCTGGCCGTTTTGAAAATCTTTTCCATCTCCTGAGACAACTCTTTGTATTTTGCCTTGATTCTTTCGAGTTCCTCAGCAGAAAATTTACCTTCTTCCACCAAAGCCTCAAGCTGTTCGATTTTCATGGGATTGCCGACGATCACTGGCGCCAGATCGGGACGAGTAAACGGCCCCACTTGCACCTGAACCATCATGAAATTTTCAGCGGAGACCTTATTCTCGAAGTTCTTGAAAAGCGCCTTTTGAGACCCCATGTGGCGGTTAATGATCTCATTTCGAGCTGATTGAAACTCTTCGCTCTCGAATATGGCGGGAATCTTCTTCTTGAGAGACCCGATAAGATCGCTCATTTGCTCCTTGAGAACGATCCCTCGCCCGGCAGCCAAATCCAGAAGTCTTGGCTGGTCCCGGTTCTTAAAATTATTTACGTAGCACAGATCGTGAGGTATTGGGCCGTCCACATTGAATTCGTCAAGGAGCTTCAGCACTGTGGCAGTTCGTCCCGTGCCGTTGCTTCCGGCTACAAAGATATTGTAGCCGCTACCTTTCATTGCAAGGCCGCGCCGAATTGCCTTTACAGCTCGGTCCTGGCCCACGATCTCCTCGTGAGGCTCTACGTCGGCGGTGGTATTTTTTATGATCCCCGCCGCCGGCCCGCTCCAACTCAACTCCTCCAACGACAACTCCAGTTTGTCTCGCAAACCAGTCATGATCTAACTTCTCCTACAATTTAATCAACTCTTTGATTTCATTGCGCGTCCATGGGAAGATAGGATCCTTCGCTTCCCACAATATGTCCAGTATTTCCTGTTCTGCTAGCACGCCCTTATCCTTCAGGAGCTTCAACGTTTCTATGAGGACCTGCTCCATATTGAAGCCACGACTGCCTTCTGTCATTTCTATTCTCCGCCGCGCCGCGGCGAACTTCGCCGAGCAAGGGCCTGAGTTTGCTGCAAGAAGTCTCGCAGTACAGTAAGAGCCTCGACCTGGATGTCCACGAACCCGACCCCCACAGAAAAAGCGTGGCCTGCCACGGTTGGACGCCGCTCGTACCATTCCACTTGGCCGAGCACCTCTACAGCGCTGAATCTTCTCCCCAGATCCAGAACAATCTCGAGAAAATTGCGAGCGAAAGTCCCTCCCGAGAAAGACAAGTGGAATCCGTCGGCCTCCATCTTCTGAGCCTCAAATATAAGACCACTTAAGCTTAATGACCGCGTCACTGCCTTGTATTGCGGCGATCTCCGTGTTGGGTTCTCTCCATGAATAACCGTGTATTTGAAGCGAACCTCAGTTTCCGCCGCAATGGTTGAATGAATTAGGATCTTGGCTTTTTCAACCATGTGCTTCTCTGCTTTTCCGAAGAGCCCCGAATCCGCCGGCCGTCTGAAATTAATCGGTTAACGGCTTTCCCGGGCATTCGGGAGGTAGATGCGTGATGCCCGTGCCCATTGAACCGGACAGGACCTCAACACGTAAAGGGTCGTTGCTTCAATCGGATCTCCTTCACTTCGAGCGGATAAGACGGATACAACTTCGCACAACTATTGGCCCGGAGATCAGCGACGTTAATTGCGTTGCGACGCACCGGTACCAGCCCCACAGGCGTTAAAATAAGCGCAGGCCATTTGCTCAGAGGTCCCCCTCACCCTGCCATCCCCCATCAGAGAAGAAGGTTTCTGTAACCCTTCACTCGACGGGGGGAAGAGGGAGCATGACAAACGGCTGAAATTTTGGACGACGTTTGTTATTTTAACGCCTATGGATATCACCCGCCTTTTCCCGTTCCAAAAAGTATGCGGTCCACGACTTCTACGATTGCGTGCCCGATGGTTATGTGAACTTCCTGAATGCGCGGCGTGGCTGCCCCTTCCACATTAAGATAGTAACGGCAGAACTCTTTCATGGGGCTATCTGCCGGTCCGCCAAGGCCTATGGTAATAAGTCCCAGTTGTTCGGCTGTCTTGAGACCTCTGAGCACATTAGGAGACTTGCCGGAGGTACTGATCCCCATTGCAGCATCTCCCTTCTTGCCCAGTGCCTTTATCTGTTTCTCAAAGATCTCACTGTAATCAAAGTCGTTTGAGATTGCCGTCAAAACGGAGCTGTCCGTCGTCAGGGCGACAGCCGGGAGTGGAGGCCTGTCCATTATATATCGGTTCACAAACTCGGCTGCGATGTGCTGAGCGTCCGCGGCAGAGCCGCCATTGCCAAAAAGAAGGATCTTGTTTCCTTGGCCCAGCACGCTTGCCAGCGTACGCATCACTGCTTCAAGCACCTCAATATTTGTACGCAGAAAGCTTTCTTTGACTCTTACGCTCTCATCAAAAATCTCCAGAATACGATTTCTCAAGATCTTGTCCAACCTCATCAAGATATCGCCACGTCGCTATCCTCGTGTCTCATCTTTACATTATCATTAAGCTCCGGACAATGAATTTTCTATTGCAACATGTCAAATATATTCTTTTATTATTTCATTGGACATGTCAACAAAAGCGTTGGCCGGCTCGACAAGACAAAAAATCAGTGGCCTTGAACCCTTTGCTTTTGGTAAATTACTATGTCGACAGGCTTCCACGGGACACAGAGTGCATGGCTTAAGCATGACCTTTTCGAAACACGATATCATCGACTACTATGACAGTCGCCGGATTTCATGCGGGTTAATTCTCGGAGTAGATGATCGGCGGCTGCGCATTCTCAACGACCAGGGCAAAGAAACGAAAATATCATCCAGCCGAGCCCTAATCTCTGGGAAGGATACATCTTTCCCAGTAGAGGGAAGCCGGGATGAACAGGTGAACAAGCTCAAGGAGATCAATTCTCGAAGGGAGGAAATTAAGACGCGTATAGACCTTCAGGAACTCTGGGATGTCGTCGGCCTCGAAACAGGTGAAATCGATATTGAAGATCTGACAGAGCTCGTTTTCGGTAGCCGGCATGATCCCAACTATGCACCTTCACTTCTTAGGGCAATTTTCGAGGACAGGCTCTACTTTAAGATCCGCCCCGACAAAATTGAAGTGCCCCGACCGGAGCAGGTCCAGCAGGCACTGATCCAGAGGGAAAAGGAAAGAGAGAGAACAGCCTTTGCAGCTCGTTGCGCTGATTTCTTGGCACGGTTTAAAGAAACCAAGAGAATAGATGTTCAGGATGCCCCGGAAGGGCTCGTATCCCTCTTGGAGGAAGCAGCGCAATACGGTCGCGACTGGACTACGTTTAAGGCCGCAAAAGATATTTTCGTACAAGCAGGTGTGTCTCAGAAACTGGATCCCTTCCGAGTGCTTGTCAAACTGGGTGTCTGGTCTGAGGATGAGAACATAAGCCTGCGGGCCGAAAAGATTCCTGTGGAATTTTCTACGGAAGCAGAGGCAGAGGCGCGCGAAGTTGCAAATAGACCTTTGCCGGATTCGGTCGAAGATCTTACGGGCGAGGACCTCATAACCATCGACTCTGTTTTCACTCGGGACGTGGATGATGCACTATCACTTCGATCGGAAGGGGATAGAACGGTTATCGGAATTCACATCACCGACGTTGCTCATTTCGTGGATCATGATTCGGTGCTAGATCGGGAAATCCGCGAGCGTGCGACCTCCATATACCTTCCGGAAACGACAATCCCCATGATCCCGCCGGAACTTTCCGAGGGGGCGGCAAGCCTCGCGATGGGAGAGGTCAGGCCGGCGATAAGCCTGATGGTCAGGCTGGGTCACGATTTGAAGCCCGAAGATTTTACCATCATTCCTTCGAAGGTCTGCGTGAAAGAGCGGCTCTCTTACGATGAAGCGGATGAGAAAATATCGATTCCAGGTTCCAGGGAGTCGAAAATCTTCGCAATCGCTAATTCTCTTAGGGGGGAGAGGGTTGCTTCGGGGGCTCTCATCTTCAAGGATCCTGAACTCTCGGTGCATCTGGACAGCAACAAGAAGGTCGAAGTGGCTTGCAGAGACAGGGAAACCCCGTCGCAAATACTCGTATCCGAAATGATGATCCTCGCGAACAGTCTCTTTGCCCGTTTCATGAAGGAACGCGGCCTTCCCGGGCTGTTTAGGAGCCAGCCACCTCCTCTGGAAAAGATAGAGCTCGGGCCCGTCTACGACCCAGTCCTGTCATATCGGAGCAAAAAAGTTCTGGCCCGTGGAGACCTTGGCACTGAACCGGCGCCCCATTCCACGTTGGGCTTGGCCATTTACACAACCGCCACCTCACCCTTACGTCGGTACCCGGACCTTTTGGTCCAAAGGCAGCTCAAAACGGCCTTGCAGGGCCGACCGCCGCTCCTGGGGCGAAGCGAGTTGGAGAGCATCCTTACCAAAATAGGTTATTCACTTGAACGTGCCACCCTCCTGGAGCGGGAACGCACGCGGTATTTCTTTCTGAAGTACCTGGAGCAGCTAAAGCATGAAGAATTCGAGGCCGTCGTCCTGCAACGTTTCCCGAGGTTTTATCTCGTCCAAATAACTCAGTATGGTTTTAATGCCGCTTTGATCACCTCGAGCAACGTTTCGCTAAATCCTTATGATAGGGTTATAATACGCGTTGAGAAGATTAACCCCAGGGAGGAAAAACTGACCTTGTCCCTGGTAAGACTATTGTGAAGTAATGGCGGACGAAAAAGTAATAATAAAGATTACCCCTACTCCTGCCGTCCAAGATATCTCCCGGATGGATTTACTCAGGTTGTCGCGATTGACCGGACTGGCCTTGGAAAAGGTCAGCCAACGGATCTCGGCCGGCAAGGGCATCGCCATTGTTACGCGCATGCACCCGAAGGTGGAAGAGGTAGCGGCCTTCTTTAGGCGAATCGGCTTTTCGGTTACCACCGGTCCCGCAGCCCCCCCCAAAGTGTTGCCTGCTTCTCGGCGCGCGTCTTCGCCTGCACCGGTGCATGAAGAAAGTGAATGGCAGGTTGGAGAAGTCATCGAAAACCTCTATGAAGTCCGTGACATCAAATATGGGGGAATGGGGGCTGTATATCTGGTTCGCCATCGCCGCTGGGACATAATTATGGCCGTTAAGTCTCTGCTTAAACGCTTACGTGAAGTTGAAGAGGATCGCGCTCTGTTTCTAAAAGAGGCGGAGACCTGGATAGACATCGGATTTCATCCAAATATTGCCGCCTGCTATTACGTGCGCAACATCCAAGACAGCCCTCGAATCTTCATTGAGTATGTTGACGGAGGTGCCCTGAATGAATGGTTGGCTAGGCATAGCCCGGTAGGGTGGGACCTGATTATCGATCTCATGGTCCAGTTCAGCGACGGCCTCGAACATGCTCATTCCAAAGGACTGGTTCATCGAGACGTAAAGCCGGGTAATTGCATGATGACTAAAGACGGAGTCTTGAAAGTCACCGACTTCGGCTTGACCAAAAGACGTGCTCAATCGCAGGAAGGCGATCAAACTTTTGACCCGTCAATTTCGGGAACTACTATAGCGCTGGAGAGGGAATCGGTAACCGCGGCCGGAATGGGCACGCCGAGCTACATGGCTCCCGAAATGTGGATTCCCCACTCAGAGGTGGGTCCGCCGGCGGATATCTATGCTTTCGGAGTTATGTTCTTTGAAATTTGTTGTGGGAGAAAGCCTTTCGTGATCCAGGCCGGGGACAAACGAGGCAAGCTTGGACTAGCGCATGTGAGGCAAACACCGCCCCGTCCCTCCACATTCCGCAGCAACATACCTACCGCGATCGAGGAGGTGATTCTCAAATGTCTCAGAAAGGATCCTGCAGATCGTTATGGTTCGTTTCGACAGATAAGACAAGAACTTACCAGTATATATGAAGACATTTGCAAAACACGATTTCCTCGCGAGTCGCCGGACGAGGTAAAGCTGTTTTCAGACGCGTTGAACAACCGCGCAGTTTCGCTTATGGACTTGAATCATGAGGAAGAGGCGGAGATGGCTTTCATGAGGGCCGTGGAATCCGATCCACATCATCCCGAAGCCGTGTATAATCTGGGGCTCCTCGAATGGCAGCGCACAAGAAACCCTGATAGGGAATTGGTCGTTCGCATGGAAGAGGTCGTCAAGACTCCCGAGTATGTGGGACGGGGTGCAAATCTGTTGGGCCGGTGCCTGCTCGCTCTCGGCGATGCTCGTAAAGCTCTTACCGCCTGCGAGCTCTCACTTTCCTCAGAAGATGCAAGCGAAGCCTGGCTCAAGTATTACGCGATAGCGTTGATCGGAGTAGGTAAAGAATTTGATGCAATTAAGCATCTTGAGACCTATTTAATAACTTTTCCGGAGGACGAGGACGCATTAGGGTGGCTGATTGGCGCTATGGTCCGAAGCGGCCGAGAGAAAGAAGCTCGCGACAAGATCGCATCTCTGCCGGCCTCCTCGGAGATTCGTCAGATGGAACCTCGAGAGATCTCGAGGCAGTTCTTCTTTTCGGGCTTGACCGAGACTTCGGTTCTCAGAGGCCATGGCGGTTGGGTAACTTGCGTTGGGCAATCGCCGAAATCGAATCTTTTGATTACAGGGGCGCGCGACAGAACGATCAAGATATGGGATGCCGGTACCGGAGAGGAGAAAAGGACATTAAGCGTTGTCGGCGAGCCACCGGCCGCTCTGTGGATTTCGCCTGACGAGCAGCTTTTGGCCATCGCCGCCTCGCAGGGTGGCATTCCCGTAAAAATATTGGATCTCCAATCCGGGAAATTCGTGGGCCACCTGATTGCTCACGGCGGAGTCGTCACTGCCGGGGGCTTCTCGCCCGATGGCAAACACCTGGTGACGGTGGAGCAGACAGGAGTGATGCGTTTGTGGGAAGTGGGACGCTTCAAGGCCACAGCAACCTTCAAGATTCCGGCACACGCCTCCGCAGCAATTTCCTTCAATAGAGATTCCAAACCGGTCGTGTTCATCTCTGGCTTGGACCGAACAGTCAAGAGGATACTGCCCCTGGATGCCGCAACAACGACCTTCGAGCGGGCGCACCGCGAACTCGCCACGGCCTTGAAAGTGGACCGATTCGGAAAACGTGTTTTGACCTGCGGGAAGGACAAACAGACCATAACTTGGGATGCTCGTACGGGAAAGGTTGTTACCGCTTTCCTGGTCCATCAGGACCCTGTCACGGCGTTGGCGTTATCTCCGACAGGTGACTTGGCTGCCAGTTACGATCCCAAAGGCGGGATCAAAGTCTGGGATCCCCAAAGTGGCGTCGTACACAGAAATTTCCATGCAGGCGATGGCGAAGTAAACTGTCTCGAATTCTCATCCGACGGAGAACGGCTTTTTGCGGGCGGCAAAGACATGAGCTTGCGGATTTGGGATGTCCGCGGACGCCCAATTTTCCCGAACATGGCTCTGGCGAAGATCCGGTCTATTAGGAAACAGATGAAGTCCGACCGCAAATTCAAGGCTATGGTAGACGCGGCAAGAAAAGCCATGAAGAGAGGCGCGTTTTCGACGGCCTACTCGATGCTCCGAGATTCACAGATTTTGCCCGGGTACGAGCGCTCGGACGTAACTCTGGACATGATCGTCCGTATGAAGGAACATGGGAGACGACTCGGACTTCGTGGCGGATGGATGCGAAAAACATGTGAGACTCCATCCAGTGTGATGGATATTTCCTTTTCTCCGTCAGCAATAAATTTCCTCACGGCTCAATCGGATCACACCATCAGGCTATGGAACACCAAAACAGGTGACTGCATCAAGATCCTGCGAGGTCATACTAATCTGGTAGCTGCACTACGCTTTTCGCCAAACGGACGCGAAGCCGTGTCGGGAAGCGACGACCGATCGGTCAGACTCTGGGACCTACATACAGGCAAGGTGTCCCTGGTTCTGAAAGGCCACACGGAAAGCGTAAGTGCTGTGGCATATACCCATGACGGCACGATGTTGGCTTCAGGCTCTTGGGACGAGACCGTCAAACTGTGGCGCCTACCCGACGGCGCGCTCATCAGGACTCTTAAAGGTCATGACGACAAAATAACCTCCGTGGCTTTTATCCGTGATGGCGAACAGATTGCCTCAGCAGGATTCGAAGGCATAGTCAAGATCTGGGACGTCCCTTCGGGTAGGGTGTTGCGAGACCTCAGAGCCCATACTGAAAGAATCATGTGTCTCAGCGTGTCGCCGAAAGGCAATTTGTTGGCCAGCGGATCAATGGACGGCACTGTCAGACTCTGGGACATCCGGCGAGGAACATCGTTGAAGACACTGGAAGCCGATACTAGAGGCGTCAGAGCGGTCGCATTTTCACCGGACGAAAACTTTCTGGCCACTGGCGGCAACGACGCTGTTTTGAGGATATGGAATCTGGAGACCGGCGAATGTGGGCGAGAATTTCAGGGACATTCACGCGAAATTACCACTCTAGACTTCTCCTCTAACGGTCGTTTCGTAATCAGCTCGTCAATGGACGGAACTGTTATGATTTGGGAACTGGACTGGGAATGGCGGTTCGACGATAAGAAAGAAGCAAAGACCTCGGAACCCTTGCCTTGACCTCATATTCACACAAAATCGCGGCAGGGAACCGACTCTCGGATTCGCTTTTCCCGAAAAACCTGTGATTGATTGACAGACACAATGGAAATGAGCAACGAAAAAAATCCGTTATGGACTCTACCCTGTTTTGAGGTGGAGCTGACCAAAATGCTAAGGTCCCGCAAAAAGAGGACACTCCCTCCTGACGGGATGATCACAGCCGCTGTCCTCGTTCCTCTCTTTACTAAGAACGGACAACTGCACATTCTCTTGACTCAGCGTTCCGACTTTGTCGAACATCACAAGGGGGAGATTTCATTCCCAGGCGGAAAGCTGGATCCCACTGATCCGGATTTTCTTGCTTGCGCTCTTCGTGAAACGGCAGAGGAGGTGGGGGTAGATCCTGAGGATGTGCGGGTCGTGGGGGAATTGGACGATTTCTACACGGTAGCTACAGGTTTCCTCGTCGTCCCCTTCGTGGGCTTGATACCGTATCCGTACGAGTTTCGCCCAAGCGCACGAGAGATTGCCGGGCTCTTAGCTGTTCCTTTGGAGGTATTTTTTGACCCCACTCGGAGGAGGGAGGAAACGTGGATAATGAAAGGACAACCCAACCAGGTGATTTTTTATCGCTGGCACGGACATAATATCTGGGGAGCCACAGCACGGATTCTCAGACACTTCACCGAACTTGTGGAGGAGTGGCAGTCCCACCACCACCTTGGAGACAACCTCTGCCCCGGCTAAGTCATTCTTTCAAACGGTCTAATCGCTTGGCGCCAAATCCGGCGCCGACTTACTGCCTGGGATGGCGTCGGGTAAGTGGCACATGACGTCCGGATGGTATCGGGTGCAGTGGCATCTCGCAATTCGCCGGAAGGCTTCTTAGATCCGAGCCGCATTTTCCTGATTGTTCATCTTTTGACCGCTAACTGACATGAATTCAGAGGCGGCACGGAATTTGGTCCCCGTCTGTAGAGTTCCTAACCGATTGAGGGTACAGGACATGAGTCCACTCGATGATTTGCCCGACGACTTTCGTGAGTGTGTGCGCTTCCACGGGCATCTTTGCCCTGGACTTGCCATAGGTTACGTTGCTGCGAAAGTCGGCTCGCAATTACTTAGCATCGGCGCCTCTATCGGCGCCTCTGAGGATGAAGAAGTGGTGGCCGTGGTGGAGAACAATTCCTGCGCTGTCGATGCTGTCCAGGTGTTGTTGGGATGCACTTTCGGCAAGGGCAATCTCGTCTTCAAGGATTGGGGAAAACAAGTCTTCACTTTCATAGATCGGAATGCGGGCCGTGCTATCCGAGTATCATTCAAGGGCCCGATGCCGGAGCGCGACGAACGTCGTGCCCTGAAGGCCCAACTAGATTCCGGCACTGCTACCGATGCAGACAGAGCAAAGTGGCAAGAATTGCGCCACCGCGCGGTCAGGAAGCTTATCGCGGCAGACCCGCACGACTTCTTCGAGATTCGGGAAGTGCCCGCTGAAGCGCCACCAAAGGCAGAAGTGGTGGCTACACTACCGTGCGGACTCTGTGGCGAGGCGACTGTGACCACTCGCATGCTGGAAATGGATGGCCGTCTTGTCTGCCGTGACTGTGCAGGAGCGTCTTATGCGGCATGGGGCGTCCTTTAGAAGATCGTTCACAATTCAATTCCAAGGAAAGTCTGGAACAGATGAAAATTGCAGAACACCTTTACGTGTACCTTTGGGCCGATCCTCGTGAAAATAACTGCAACAGCATCTTCATAGACGGAAAGGTCCCTCTTCTGATCGATCCGGGACATCGCCATCGCGTTGAGAGTCTTATCGACCGTATTCGGGAAGACGGTGTGGATCCCGCGCACCTCAGGTTGATCATTTGCACCCACGCGCATCCGGACCACTTCGAGGGAGCGGAGGCTCTCAGGGATAAGTCGGTGAAAGTGGCCATGTCCCGGCAAGAGGAAGACTACGTCGAGGAGTTCGGGCGCCTGACGTACACTCAACAAGGCCTCACAATGCCTGACTACCACGTTGACTTTCATCTGAAGGACGGGGACTTGGTCCTAGGAAGACATGAGTTCCAAATACTTCTCACTCCGGGGCACAGTCCTGGCAGTCTTTCCATCTATTGGCCCAGATACAAGGTTCTTGTGACCGGTGACGTGGTTTTCGCCCAGGGGGTCGGAAGGGTGGACTTTCCGGGTGGAGATCCCAAAGCCCTGGGGCGAAGCGTGGAACGACTGGAGAAGTTGCCGGTGGAGCTTCTAATACCGGGACACGGCCCTGTGGTTCAAGGCGCGGACAGGGTGCAGCAGAATTTCGACTATATAGAGAAAGTCTTTCTCGGGGTACGATGAGACACGTTCAAAAATTCGGCAGGTGCAGGTAGCAATTTTTGTACACCAAAACATTAGGCATATCGGTATGCTAGTTCGCCGCAATCATAATGTTCAAAAATTTTGACAACCCGCAAGCATTTTTGCCTTACATTATTTCGGAATCCCGAAAGGAACTGGTAGCGTAACATATTTATATTACATGCTAAATAATGCAAAAGATGGTTCCTCTTCATATATGGCACAGGGGTTGCAACAATGACGGGCAAGAAAAGAATCTATTCCTCCTACGCCAACTGCAATACGACAGTTGGTTTTTTTTTGAAGTATGACGAGCTGTGCAAGGCCTCCGCATGATTCTTTTTCCCAGCAGAATTGCCTCCACATTTCTCATTGCCGTGAGCGGCCTTTCTATCTTCCTAGCGCTCGTCGCAGTTGCTTCCGCGCCGGCTGGACAATCGCGAAAAGTTCTCGTCCTGCCTTTCTATGTCGGGCCGGGATCCAACGAGAAAGAACTTCAGAGTTTCAGTGAGTATGCCAACAAGAGAATCCGGGACATGCTAGCGCGTCTCGATGCAAGTTACATCACCGAATCTGAAAAGACGACGGAAGAGCTTCTCAAGGGAAAACCGGCTCCGGATAATGATGAAAAAGCGCGCTCTTTGATCTCGAAATCCGGGGCCGACCTGGTCATTTACGGATTCCTCACGCGAGACGGTTCTCGCTATCAGATGAGAGGCTACATGTCGGACACGCGGACTAATCACGCCGTGGTATCAATCGACATGAAGGTGGCAAACATTTACGCTTTGCGGGGAGTCCTGCAAATATTTGTCAATAGTATCAATACACGACTCCACGGTAGACCGAAACTTTCCTTTTACAGAAGCGAGCCCGTGGGTCCGGACGCCATGTCCCGTTCGGATAGGCTCCATACTCTCGTGGATCTGCCCAAGAACACAGCGCCATGGAGAAGCCGTGACCTCGAGTCCGCACTATGGGCACTGGACATCGGGGATCTTGACGGGGACAAGAAGAAGGAAACAGTTTTGCTGGAACCGGGCCGCATCACCATAAGTCGTTTTGAAAGCGGTAGCCTCGTATCCCTCACTCAATTCTCCCAGCCTCCCGCCGTTTACATCAGCGCTGAAGCCGAGGATTTGGATGGTGACGGAGTGGCCGAACTCATACTCTGTTACCAGACGCCTATTGGCATAGAGTCCGCGATCATCAAATACGAAAATAGAAACATTAAGGTAATTGAAAAGTTCCCGAACATGATCGTGAGGACGGTCAGAGAGTCTGCCAAGGACGACAAGAGGGTGCTCGTAGGACAGCGAACCGATGGCGATGAGATGTTCAGCGGTCAGATGATCCGTTTTGAATTTCAAAACGGGGAGTTCGTTCCCTCCGGCAAACTCACACTTCCACCAGGTACGTTACTGCTTAGCTACGACTCAGGCTCTCTCGGGAAGAACGAGGAGTTTGTGCGAATCATCTTGAATCAAGATCAGCGTCTCATGGTCTTCGACAGGCAAAATCGTCTGTTGTCACAGATGACTGACCACCTGTATGGACTTGATAGACGAATCCGCATTCGTTCCAAGAGCGGGACCAAGGAGGTGAGTTTGCCCGGAAGGGTCCTCATCGCCCGTACCACTGGCGCGTCGGGCGGAGAAAATGAGTTGCTGGTCACCAAACAGGTCGAAGGGGGGAGCGTGATTCAAGCTCTGGAATTGGATGGAAAAGACCTCAGGGAAAAATGGAAGACCCTCAAGAGCCCCGGGATCATCACTGATTTCAGGATAGGGGATTTCAAGAACGAAGGACTTCGATCCCTGGTCTTCGTTCTCATCAAACAGAACCCGTTCGCCGCTTTGACCGGCCCACGCAGTATTATTTTCGCGTACGATCTGGTCCCGTAGGCTCATGCCGATTCGCTTTCAAGCGAGTGACACCGTGTTTCTGGTGGGACAGTCACGCCTGGGCGTGATTGCCTGTCGTCGTGCCCGAGTACACGGGCATCCAGACTGGCCCCCGGATCGGAGTCCGGAGTGACGAATGGCAGGCAGGATGCCTGCCCCACCTCATCCTGTCTAGGATCGTTACCTGTTTGCCGGCGCATTGGTAAGAACCGACGACACGTTCTTCACCGTGAAAAATACGTCACCGAACTTATGGAACTTGCACTTTGTTCCCATGCAAAAATACCCCAGCGCCGCGTAAGGGCACCGGGGTATTTACATTCGACAACTTACTTAGTTGCCGGGATCCGAACCGTTATTTCACTAAAAACGGCACGATCAACAGGGCCACCATATTGACGACCTTGATAACAGGGTTCAACGCCGGGCCCGCGGTGTCCTTGTACGGATCACCTACCGTATCGCCGGTGACCGCAGCTTTGTGGGCCTCGCTCCCTTTGCCGCCAAGGTTTCCATCTTCGATGTACTTCTTGGCGTTGTCCCAGGTCGCACCCCCGGTCGTCATGGCAATAGCCAAGAAAAGGCCGACTACGATGCTCCCGATCAACATACCGCCTAGAGCTTCCTTGCCCAGGCCGGGCACGAAGGCCACGATCAGAGGGATCACCACGGGAAGCAGGGATGGAATAACCATCTCTCTCTGTGCCGCCGCGGTCACGAGATCCACGCATTTGCCATACTCGGCCTTGACGCCCGGAAGACCTTCCTTAAGGCCCTTGATCTCTCGGAATTGGCGTCGAACTTCGTCCACGATCGCTCCGGCGGCTTTTCCAACCGCGAGCATACAAAGCGCAGCAAAGAAATAGGGGATAATCCCGCCGATCAGAAGGCCGATCAAAATCTTCGGGTTGGACAGGTCAAAATGCATCACTTTTCCGGTCAGTGCTTCAATAGCCCGAGTATACTCGGCAAAGAGAACCAGGGCTGCCAGAGCCGCAGAACCGATTGCGTATCCCTTGGTAACCGCTTTGGTGGTGTTGCCAACCGCGTCCAGCGGGTCGGTTCTATTGCGAACCTCTTCCGACAGCTCAGCCATTTCCGCAATACCGCCCGCGTTGTCCGTAATGGGGCCGTACGAGTCGATCGCAACGACCATTCCTGTCATCGAGAGCATGGAGACCACAGTAATGGCGATGCCAAAGAGACCGGTGCCGGGACTACCTATGAAGCCCCCTCCAAGCGCGTACCCGATCATAATGGCTATAGCGAGTGCGATGACCGGCAGGACTGTTGAAATCATGCTGATGGCCAGCCCAGCGATGATGTTGGTCCCGTGACCCGTGGTGCTTGCTTGGGCCACGTACTTGACCGGGCCATACATGCCGGTGAACCACTCGGTAATGATAACGATCAGGCCCGTGAGAACCAGACCGAGGACCGCCATCCAGAAGATATTCACTGGGGGAATCACGAAGGGCATTCCTTTAAGGGGTGCCCCGAGAGGCAAAATCCGGGCCACCACGTAAAAGAAAATGGCTGCAAGAATCCCGGCCAAAGCCAATCCCCGATACAGAGAACCCATTATGTAGAGGTCTTTCTCAGCTTTGGTCCTGCTTAACCTTACGGCAAAGGTGCCAATAATGGATGCGATGATCGCCACGCCGCCGATAAGCAAAGGCATGAAGAACGCTGTGGACGGACCGTAAATCGTCATGGCCAGGAGCATGGCTGCAACTATTGTGACGGTGTACGTCTCATACAAGTCCGCTGCCATACCCGCGCAGTCGCCAACGTTATCGCCAACGTTGTCCGCGATAACTCCCGCATTACGGGGATCGTCTTCAGGGAGATCCGCTTCCACTTTACCCACCAGGTCCGCGCCTACGTCGGCGGCCTTGGTGTAAATACCGCCACCCACACGGGCAAAGACGCTCATGAGCGAGCTACCGAACCCCAAACCGACAAGGGCGCTGAAGAGTTTGTGCGGATCCGGAATATACCTGCTGGCGACCCAATAGAATCCTGCTACTCCGAATAGCGCCAAGCCAGTAACCACGATGCCGGTAACCGACCCGCCCCTGAATGCAACATTCATTGCATCGGGCAAGCTCTTGCCGGCTGCAGCGGCTACCCGCACATTGGCCTTGGTGGAAACCTTCATCCCAATGAAGCCGGCGAGGCCGGAGCCTACGAGACCGATAACGAACCCGATTGCCGGCCACCTCCCCAAGGTCAAGGCCAGGATGACGACAAGGATGATGGCTATTATGGCCACCACTTTGTACTGGCGGGTAAGGTACGCCATCGCACCCTCCGCCACGTAGCTGGAGATCTCCTGCATACGCTGATTGCCGGCGTCTTGTTTAAAGACCCAACCGGCGGTGATCAGGCTATAAGCCACGCCCAGGGCCCCGCAGATGAGGGCCACATACACAACCCATTCCATGCACCTACCTCCTTACCTCAAATGATCACATTCTAATGGGGGAAAATGATAGTACCATCGCAAATTATCGACATTTGCGCCACTATGTCAAGGACAATCAGGAGCGCTGAGCAAGGGGAATGCGTTTTCCCAGCCTACCTGGATACTACTATTTTCCGATCGCGCAAATCATAATTGGCTTAACGTCAGCCGGCAGTTTCAAGGCTCCGGCCACCTGAGGGTCCACAAAGGCCCCGACAGCGGCCACATGAAGCCCAAGCGATTCGGCCTGCAGGAACACGTTTTGATTCGCTGCGCCGGCATCCATATATACATACTGCACTCCGCGGTCGCCGTACTTGGCCATGGTTCTCTGAAACACCGCTGCAATCACTATCAGCGCGGGCGCTTGAGCAAGAAAGAGCTGGTGGTGGGCAGCGTAAGCTACCAAGTTGCGCTTGTCGCCTGTTGCAACTGATTGGAGGGAATTTCCCTGGGCATTGTATCTGTATACCCCCGCGGGAAGTTTCCCGACTGTGTTTTGTCCGCACACGAGAAAGACCTCAAGCGGATAAAGTGCACCGGCTGAGGGAATCACTTTTGTTGTGGCGCCTGTGACCGCATCCGCGGGCAGGTTGCCGTTGGCTGCCCAAAGGACCTGAGAGGCTTCGGCTAAAGTCAATGGCAGTCGGCTGAATTCACGCACCGAATGTTTTCGCACTACAGAGGCTTCAAACGAAAGTTTCCCGGAATAAGCGGGCTTAGGCAACTTGACTTCGTTTTCCGTGGCCATAGAGGGCAACGGCATCAGGGTCAGCAGCGTCACACCGACAGCAAGAGACATTCGGCAAGAAATTCTCATCCGCGCCCCCTTTTCTTACAATTTCACGTCAATCCTATAGTCCATTGATGAGAGAAATTCAACTTTTTGAAGTTCTGTCGTATGACCGCGCAGTTGCCGGGGAGTGGGAAAGATTTCAAGGATGTCCTCTCTTCGCGCGCATAGTTACGGACTTCTGTTTGTGTGTGCGCCACAGGGGGCCGTCTGCCGACCGCATACATTACTGTACATAACGTGTCAACAAATATCTTGACATGTTTTGTAGTAACCCCTAGGAAGCCAGTGACAGGAAATTATCCCTTAGTGCTCTGTGGCGCAAAAATGGTTACGTATTCCTTGGTCTAAACGGGCCTCATGCGGCCAGGCAGACTCGGTTGTCTGTTATGTGCTTGGTCCTGGAACCTTGAGAGAGTTTTCTTGAGATCATTTTTCCTGCATTTCCATTGACAGGATTGGCGATTTGGTTGTAAAGAGCCTGAAATTCGAGTATGGCCGTTTCGAGGCGTTCAAGGTCTGGAAAGTCGTTTGGCTTGAGGACCTTTCGTTGCAGCACCGAGAAGATTATTTCAGGGCTTGATGGCATCAGCGTGGAGATAACGCCAGACCGTCTTAACTCTTATGGAAACCACCAGACATCGAACCACGGCTTGGGTGTCTATATCGGCATGACTGAGACGGGAAAAAGGAAGTCCGAATCTGCTGGGTATTTCGCAGGCCAGAGCCTTGATCTCCACAATGCTCTCAGGGGGAAAAAGAGCGCGGTCTGCCGCACCTGGGAAGGTCCTCCAGGCCATCCAGTCGTTCGCAGAAGAACCGTTTCCTCCACTTCGCGACGACTGGACGGGGCACCTCCAGGCGCTGAGAGATCTGCTCGTTTTCCATGCCGGAAGCTGCCAAGAGAACGATCTTGGCACGAACCACCTTATAATAAGGGGCTGTGTATTGCCTTGATGTATCAACGAGAATCTGCTCCTCGGTGCATGAAAGCGCGAGGATGAAGGGGCTTATGCGCGGCATATCGCGTTACTACTCTCAAGAAGCACCCCCATATCGCACAATTATCTCGCGGTAAAGCAACGATCATACGTAACCGTATTTACGCCATCGCGTACTGAAGCCAGTAACAAGAAGTTATCCCTTAGCGTAGAGTCTCGCTCATGACACAACTGCGGAAACTGAGGCCGATGATTCGGATCACGCTTGTGGTCTATCTATTTGTTGTCGGCTCGGGGACGGCCATGGCGGGGCGATGCTGTTATCTTCATTCCGGTCAAGGCACACACCACGAAGACGTATGTGCTCGTTTCCATACTCATGCTAATGACCACGCAGTTCAAGGTCCCAATCCTACCTCAAGCTACTCAGCAGCCATTGATTGGCAATGCCACTGCTTAATCCTTCCGACGGGTACGGTGAACTCTTCCGAATACACCTTTGAGGCTACAGCGCTATTCAAATGGATGCATGGAGTTGCTTATGCACCGTGTTTGACCGACCCAACGCTTGATTCGCAGGCCCCTAGCAGAGGTCGCCACCCACCCCGACTTTCTCACTTCAAACCTATCGCTGAATCCCTTCAGACTGTCTCCCTGCTCATTTGACCGTCTCGGAAGAATAGCCGCAGAATTCGCTTGCCTTGGTTTCGGTCTGGAAAGCGGCGCGTTCTGTCCGAAAGCTCACAAACCTAAATGGCGCGTCTAAGATGAAGGCTCTTCTCTCGCTGGGACGCGCAGACAAGCATGCAATGGGATTGCCGTGCACCTGAATTCTCCAATGCGGACCTCTTATTGTGTCTTGGCCACATAGATGTATACTCTTGTTATAGGGAAATTGCCATGAGCCCAAACACTAAGACACCATTATTGGAAAATGGGACTATCCTCAACGGCAAATGGGAGATTCTGGAACACATTGCTACGGGAGGTAAAGGGGAAGTTTACTGCGCCCGCCAGACGAACCTGAATCGAGAAGTGGTAGTCAAGACGGTATCCACTGAGTATCTCGCAGAATTTGGAGACGACCTGGCGGAGGTGGAGACTGAAATTCAGCGGTTCCATCGAGAAGCTTCGGCAATGGCCCAGATACGGCACCCATACGTGGTTCAGGTCTACGACCAGGATTCGGCTACCATCGTAAAGAACGGAGAAGAGATTACAGTCCAATACGTTGTTATGGAATACGTTCCCGGCAACCGGACACTGCGCCAGACAATGCCGCTGGAGGGATTCAAAGAAAGGGAAAGGGATCTGAGGAAGTGGATCAGAACCTACTTTCTTCCCATGTTTGACGGACTGGAGACGGTTCATGCCGTTGGCATAGTCCATCGCGACATGAAACCCGAGAATGTTCTCTTGGATGGCGCGACTCCCAAGATCACCGACTTTGGAATTGCAGGCGGGCCTCTGTGGTCGCACCTTACAAAAAGTCACCATGTTGAAGGCACAATCACTTATATGGCTCCCGAACAATTCATGGATTTGGGTGAGGCTGACGGCCGAGCCGATGTGTATGCTCTTGGCAAGATGTTATACGAGGCAGTCGAGGGGAAGATGGTGGACAGCAAAACTGCATGTCCCCTCAGGGGCGTATGCCTCTCAAATCCCTCCACCCCCTTCCTGAAAGAATTGGACCTCATCATACAACAGGCCACAGCGGAGGATAAGGAAAAGAGAATCCCTTCTGTTGGCTCGTTGCGAGAGGCTTTGGAAAGCCTTTTGGAGAAAGCGGAGGCCTCGGACCGCCCACTGCTTAAAGGTTTTTCTCGCAAAGAAAAGATCTTTATCGTAGCCCTGATTGCCTTCTTCATAGGGCTGGTCATTGTCTCCAACATACTTCACCACTACTACATGTTGGATGAAGAAGAAGCTTCAATGCACCACTCGGCAACGGGTTCCATGCACGGTCCCGCCATAAAGAACAAAGGCCAGGGCGCTTCAACCCTCGAAACGAAATTTTCCGGTCCCGTGCTACTTGGTAAAGACGGCTCCACGATGCGTCTCGTCCCCGCAGGAGAGGTGACCATCTCAGACCTTCAGGGGCGAACGCATGGGCCGCCCCTCAAAGTAAGCCAGTTTTATATGGACGAAACTGAGGTTACGAATGCCGATTATGTCGAGTTTTTGAATCAGGTTCTGCCGAAACTCACGGTAAAAGACGGCGTAGTCCGGAACAACGGCCACATTTGGCTCTTCCTCGGTCCTGTTTACGGCGGATATGAACCCATTATATTTCGTGATGGCATATTCTTGTTGAGAGAAGATTCGTTTGCTTCCTACCCGATAGTTCGCGTAACGGGATACGGAGCCGCGGCCTACGCAAGGTTCTACGGAAAACGTCTGCCCACTGAATCGCAGTGGCTTCAGGCGATAATGCAGGGAAAAGACAATTCCGGCCACAGTACGAAATCCGTTTCCACTCCGGAAACTTCTCAGCTCGAGAAAGACATGGAGGCTTGGGTGGAGGCTTATGGTTCACCGGATCAGGTACCGGAAAATGGCTCCAAGTTGACCGCTTCGCAAATCCCGTATCCTGTTTCAAAATTTGGCCCTGACAAACTTGGAATCCGAGGGCTGGAAGAAAACGTGAGCGAATGGGGCCTGCGATCTCTAGGCCGGCTCAAAAAAACTGGAACAAAGGATGAATACGTTGTCCTGGGCGGATTGAGAGGGGATTTGGTACTGGACTCCACCCTCGTCCCCGGCGTCCCCCAGGACCCTTCGAATGCGTTTCAGGATGTGGGCTTCCGATGTGTGGTTGCCGCGAACATCAAAAGCTTGCGCAGTGCAGCCCCCTGATCTGAAGGAACTAAGAATCAATTGCAAACCAGTATAATGGTTATGTTGTCTTCGCCCCCCTTCCGGTTGGCCGCGGCGACGAGATCGTTGCAGGCCTGCTGGGGCTCGGGTGCTGATCCCACAATGGCCAGAATTTCCTCATCTTCAAGCATATCCGTAAGTCCATCCGTGCACAAGAGCAGACATGCGCCCTTTTCCCATCCCCGCACCATTACGTCTGACTCAACCTCGTCAGCCACACCCAACGCCTCGGTCAACCCATGGCGCGCACGGTGGGAGCGGGCCTGCTCTTTGGTGATGAGCCCTTCTTTCATCCACTCAAATACGAAAGTGTCATCGTCGGTAAGCTGCTTTATTTCGTCTTTTAGTATGAAGTAGGCCCGGCTGTCTCCCACATGGCCGATAATCACCCGGTCGTAGGTTGCTAGCGCAATCAACAAGGTCGTCCCCATTTCCTCCCACGCGGGATTGTTCAAGGCGTTTTCGAAGATTGATCTGTTGGCCTCTGCAATAGCCTCACGAACAACAGGATCTGCCTCCACTCCCGCTTCGAGGCCTTCTCGAACCGATTTTGCAGTGATCTCCACGGCTATTCGGCTCGCCACTTCTCCCGCGTTGTGACCTCCCATGCCGTCGGCCAATATGAATAGCCCCAGGTCTTCGTCGACGTGCAGGCTATCCTCGTTGATTTCTCTCTGCTGTCCCTTATCTGTAAGCCACCCGACTTTCAAGTCACTCTCCTCGGAAATTGCGCCCCATGATACCGTCTTTCCGGTGTAAATCGGTAGAAGCTCATTCATATATAGGCATGTTCGATTGAGCTGGCAAGAAATAATGGTTCTCAAGAGTCCTCCCGGAGACATTATTCGCGTCGTTTTTTATTCCCATTGTGCGGTACTATACCCCCGGAGTGGATTGAATTAGTGAGTTGGTACGACAAAAGAATGTTTGTTACCGTGACCCGCGAGAGCATCAAAACCGCTCCTGACTATGATTCTCTGAGGCCATCGGATAGGAACTATGAAGAAAAGGTTTTCGATCATCATCAGAAACCTAGGTACCGGATTCCGTCGGAGGTTGTTCGAGAGCCGGGCTTTGAACGAATTGGGGAAACTGAATGAAGTTGAGCATCGCGGCAACTCCGAGCCGAGATAGTTGTCTTAATAATCGGAAGAGTTCTTGATGAACGCACTCGCGGTTTTATTTCATGAGAAAGGGCTACACAAAAGAGTGGCAAAGAAAGAAGTTGTCGTTATGAGACGTTTAAACATTCCCACATTCTTGACTATGTTTGTTGCCGTCGCATTCTTCGCAATCCCGTTGGGTTGCGGTTGCGAAATGTCTCATGGTGGGAGCTGCTGTTCCGGCACAAATTCTCATGCGTCGTGCGTTTCCATTCTTCAAATGGCACCCCATCAGTGTGGCATGTGTCTAGAGCAGTTGATTTTGGTCAATAACTCCAACGCCAAACAGGGCTTGTCCCACAAAACGTTGACTCGGGTTCCTGCTTTGTTGTTGGGCATCTTCGTTTAAGATTTCTTCAAGCTTACCTCTTTTGGGCCTCTATTCGATTCTGAAATTCGACTCTCACTGTTGATTCTCTCCACACAATCGTGCTCCTGATCTGAAAACCATCTTTATCCTGCGCCCATTTTGCGGTTTTCACACAGTCTCTCGAATGCGTGATTTGACGTGATGAGATCCGCTGATTCCTCTCGAGGAATTTGGCATGGGGCCTCGATCCGCATGTCGAGGGAGCGACAATGGTTCCCAAAAGAGAGGAGGAGGACGATGAAAAGGATTATCGCTCTATGCGCCGTATTGGCCGTGCTGTCACCTGCTTGGGTTCCCGTCTACGCCTACGGCATCAGATACAGCTTGCAGCGGAAGACGTGGACGACTCAACAAGCTCAAGACATGAGAGCCCTCGAAGCTGAGGCAGCCAAAGCAATGAAGACATTTCAGAGCAAGCACCATGCGGGTGAACATGGACGAATCTATTGACCATTTTCGCACTTCGGAGGTCCTTTGTCATTGCTACAATTGCGAAGAGTGAAGCGACGAAGCAATCTGAGTTTTGGCGGCGCTGGCGATTGATTCGCTCCGCTCGCAATGACAATCTGCCACCCTTCGCAATTGAATGCTTGCTTTCAGAAGGGTAGGTCCTAGACATTGTTCGTGGCTCTTTTTGCTACTCACGCGTGGGGCTCGATAGTTTTACTTGATAAGAAACGTAGTTAAATGACCCCCGGCAAAGCCGGGGGCTTATTTCTGTTAGCCCCCCAAGGGGGCCGGCTCATGAGCCCCCTGAAGGGGGCGGGTCTTCGTCAAACATATTGAGTTGATCCAAACGGGCGTCTTCGGCCTCCTGATCGCGTATGTATTTTCTGACTGAATCCTCATCGAGCCCTACGGTCGAAACATAGAAGCCTCGTGCCCAAAAGCTTTCTCCCGTGAAATTCCGCTTTCTCCCCTTGATGTTCCTCGCAATCGAAATAGCGCTTTTGCCCTTGATGTACCCGATGACACTCGAAACAGCATACTTTGGAGGAATACTCACGCACATGTGTATATGGTCCGCCCGCAAACATCCCTCCACAATCTTGGACCCCTTCTGCCGGGCCAACTCATGAAAAATGCTGCCGAGATGCTTGCGTATTGACCCATAAATGGCTTTCTTGCGGCGCTTCGGAATGAACACCACATGATACTTGCAGTCCCATCTCGTGTGATTTAGACTCTGCACGTCTTTCATTGAAACCTCCCAGACTTGATTGTTTGTGTAGTCTGGGAGGTTGCCTCTACTGCTTCACACGGTCAAACCTCTGGGAGTCTCCCCGGCAAAGCCGGGGGCTTACCTGTGTTTTCGTTAATGAGGAGTGTCTTGACTTTTTAAATAACTAGGGTAATCATAAAAAATGGGTAACGATTATGAAACGGACATTCGCCATAGTATCCAGTTTACTGCTCCTGTGTGCGGCTGTTGCTAATGCATCCTCCGGTTTGTGCTGCTGCACAATGGCGCACATCGGCGTGATGAAGTGCACGGACGACCCTTGCGGACCCGATCGAGATCAATCTTGCACTCATGATAGATTTGGTTGCCACTGGAAGAGCGGCTGTTTTTCTCAGCAATGCGCGGGGGAACCGGCGGCAGTGGGACTTCCGCAGGTCTATCCCGAACGAGCTGAACATCAAGTTTTTGCGTTGCCCGCGCCAATGGTGAACTTCGAGGTGGGCCTGTGTTCCGCCTGGTCGATATCACGCCAAGTTCGTTCCTACCACTGGAACACCACAGATCTTCTCCTACAAACTTGTTCTTTTCTTTCTTGATCGTTTGCGACGATATTACTAAATGTGCAGGAACACGGCGGCCTTGGCAGGACTCAAAGTAATAGTCCCACGATCATTTCATTGGCCGGACGCTGCGTTGACAAAGATTGCTACAATGTGGCCCCATAAAAGACGTTAATCCCATACAACCGGGGGAGAGCAATGAATGACACGGTTCCCATACCCAAAAAGACATTGAAGAGAATTGCCTTGGGATTCCTGATCGTCGCTGTAGTGGCGGTGGGCCTCCTTCTGGTCAGAGGTTCAAAAACGGAACAACCGTCTCCTGAATCCCAGCACCCCAAGGCTGCCTCTATGGCTTTAATGGGGCAGGAGAAAAGCCAGGCTGTGCCGGGAATGAAGAGCCACGGGCATGGCGGTTCATCTGCAATGTCTCAGGGGCTCACCCCTGTCCGGTACACAATGTCGCCGGAAGCAAAGATGCTGGCGGAAGTGGAAACGGTAAAGGTGAAGAGAGAGCGGACCGTAAAGGACTTACGAATGGTGGGGATGGTTTTCGGCGCAGAGCCAAGGCTTGCTACCCTCACAGCCAGGATAGGCGGTCGTTTGGACGCTGTGTATATAGATTTTACCGGGGTGAAGGTCAATAAGGGAGACCCGATGGTAACCATCTGGAGCCCGACTCTGATCACGAGTGAAGTCGAATTGATTACGAGCACGAAAAAGCCCGATACCAACCTCGATACCAAAGGGATTATCCGCGGGGCGGCAGAAAAGCTCATGCAGTACGGGCTGACCAAAGAGCAGATAAAAAAAATCCGGGAAACCGGGAAGCCGGACGAGTACATAACTCTCAGGGCTCCCATCAGCGGAATTGTCCTGCAGAAGAACGCTCTTGTCGGCCAGTTTGTCAAGGAAGGCACGGTCATGTACACAATAAACGACTTGTCCCACGTGTGGGTAAAGCTCAGTGCGTACGAGCCGAATCTTCCCTGGATACGGTACGGCCAAAAGGTGACATTCACAACGCCGTCGTTTCCAGGGAAGACGTACAAGGGGACGGTCATTTTCATAGACCCAGTTGTGGACATGCCGACCCGCACAATCAGTGTCAGGCTAGATGCGCCGAATCCGACTTATGAGCTGAAACCTCATATGTTCGTCAATGCAGTGCTTCACGCCGAAATAGACGATCATGGCAGAATAGTAAAGCCTGAATGGGTCGGGAAGTACATCTGCCCGTTTGATCCGACTGAGATCAGCTCGGTTCCGGGAAAGTGCTCTAAGAGTAAGGCGCCTTTGCAACCGGCTACAGCGTACGGATATTCGGGGGTGAAACATCCGGTTATGATGCCGCTCGTTGTACCCGTTTCAGCGGTCCTGTATACGGGAAAGCGATCACTCGTATATGTGGAAGTGCCCAATCAGCGCGAACCGACGTATGAGCAGCGGAATGTAGTCTTGGGTCCACGCGCTCAGGAGAAGTACGTTATTTACGGCGGCCTCAAGGAGGGGGAGCGTGTAGTTTATAAGGGTAATTTCGAGATCGACAGCTCGGTGCAAATCGCCGGCCTGCCCAGCATGATGAACCCTGCTAAATCGGAGCAGGCCGCCGAGACCAAGAAGACGCCCCCGGCTGCAGCCCCCGAGTCCCATGCAGGTCATGAGATGCAAGGAAAAGAAGCGAAGCCACCGGAAAAGGTGCCCAAGAACATGAATATGGAAATGGGCACAGCGAAGCCTCACCCTGAAAAGGGCAAAGGAGGACGGTGATGCCGAATGATCACGAAGAGCTCGTAGCGCCTACACTTTTCTCAAGGGTAATGCGCTTCTGGTTACAGCAGAAGCTTCTCGTGTTTATCGGCATTTTGGCTGTCCTGCTCGTCGGCCTTTCGGTTGCCCCTTTTGATTGGAAAATACCTCTCCTGCCAAGGCACCCGGTTCCTGTGGATGCGATTCCGGACATCGGTGAAAATCAGCAAATCGTGTTCACCACGTGGGAGGGGCGTTCGGCAAAGGACGTTGAAGATCAGATAACATATCCCCTGACGATACAGCTTCTGGGGATTCCGGGTGTCAGAGCCGTCAGAAGTTATTCATACTTCGGGTACTCAACAATATATGTAGTATTCGAGGACAAAGTCAGATTCTACTGGTCCAGGACACGGATCTTGGAGCGACTCAATTCACTGGCTCCGGGTACGTTGCCAGTCAATGTCCAGCCGACTCTGGGGCCGGATGCTACCGCCGTTGGACAGATCTTCTGGTACACGGTGGAAGGCAAAGGGTTCGGTATGGATGAGCTGAGAACCGTGCAAGACTGGTACATCCGATATCTCTTGCAATCGGCCAAGGGTGTGAGCCAGGACGCTTCGGTTGGAGGCTATGTCCGCGAATACCAGATTGACGTGAATCCTGACGCCTTGCGGGGCAATGGGGTCACTCTAACGGACGTCTTCACCGCGGTCCAGAGATCGAACCTGGACGTAGGTGCTCGAACCATAGAGATGAACGACACTGATTACATAATTCGCGCGCGTGGGTTCATAAAGACTCTTCACGACATTGAGATGACGGTGGTCAAGGTAAAGGACAACAATCCGCTCTATATTAAAGACGTAGCCACAGTGTCTGAGGGACCGGCCTTTAGACAGGGCGCACTGAATAAGGCAGGTGCAGAAGCCGTCGGTGGGGTCGTTATAGCGCGTTTCCGAGAAAATCCTCTTCAGGTGATCAAGAATGTCAAAGCGAGAATCAAGGAAATTACCCCGAGTCTTCCGAAGAAGACCCTCGCCGATGGGACAGTCTCTCAAGTCAAAATTGTGCCGTTTTATGACCGGACGCAGCTCATCTACGAGACTCTCGACACTTTAAAAAAGGCTTTGTCGGACGAACTTCTGGTTACCATCATCATTGTGGTAGTCATGGTGAACCATCTGATAAGCGCGGCCCTGATCTCATTTATCCTACCATTGGCTGTCCTCCTGACGTTTATCATCATGAAAGTGACAGGGACTGAAGCAAATATAATGGCCCTGTCCGGTATCGCCATCGCAATCGGCGTCATGGTGGACATGGGAATCATCCTTACGGAAAACATCTTGAGGCATATCGAGCATGAACCGCCGGGAAAAAGCGCCCTCAAGATCGTGCATGAGGCTGCGAGTGAAGTGGGCGGGGCGGTCATCACGTCCGCGTCCACTACTATCCTGGCTTTTCTGCCTGTGTTTAGCTTGACTGGGGCGGAAGGAAAGTTGTTCACCCCTGTCGCGCTAACAAAGACGTTTGCAATTGCGGGATCCCTGATATTAGCCCTGTCGATCATACCCCCACTCGCCCATATAGCGTTTACGAAGCGGCATTTCCGGTCTCCGACTCTTATAGTGGTCTATGGACTGATCGCTGGCTTCGGCATTTGGCTCGGGCATTCGCTGTCCTGGTTCATCGGGATAGGCTTGATTCTCGTGGCCGCAATCAAGTGCATCTCGCTTTTCGTTCCGCAGTCGATCAGGGAAAGAACTCCGATGGCCTTGAATCTGGTGGCCCTGGTTGTGGTGATTTTGTTGTTGACCGAGCACTGGCTGCCTCTCGGCCCTCAAAAGGGACTGCTCCGGAACCTGATCTTTTGCGGGGGGATCATTTTCGGGCTTCTGGGAATCCGCAAGGTTTTCACGGGATACTATCGCCAGGCCCTGACCTGGGCATTGCACCACAAAGCCACCTTTCTTTGCTTACCTGTCTCGCTGGTTGTTCTCGGTGTAGTGATATGGCTAGGCTTCGACAGAGTGTTTGGTTTTATTCCTAACGTGTACGACCGCATTACCGGCTGGTCCCCTCCTCACCAAACCATGCAATTGCCCAAAACCTCGAAGCCCGGTTCGAGCATGCCCGGAATGAACCCTCCTGCAACTAGCATGGCGGGAATGAATATGCCCGGAATGAAGATGGAAGGACCTCCAAAACAGGAGATTCCCAAAGACCCGATACGTTCGACAATAATTTGGCGTAAGCTTGCCGGTTTGTTCCCGGGGTTGGGAAAGGAATTCATGCCCGCTCTGGAGGAAGGGACTTTTTTGTACATGCCCACCCTCATGCCCCATGTCTCCATCGGGAAAGCCCTTGACGTGCTCCACAAACAAAATCTTGCGATTAGCAACATTCCGGAAATCCAATCCGTGGTGGGCAAAATCGGGCGCGTGGACACCGCCCTGGACCCAGCCCCCATTTCCATGATTGAAACAATTATTAACTTTTTCCCGGAGTACAAGACCAATCCGGATACGGGAGATGTGATCCTTGACCCCAAGACCCATGAACCGATCCGACAATGGAGACCACAAATAAAGTCAGTCAACGACATCTGGAATGAAATAGAGAAAGCGGGTCACATTCCCGGCACGACGGCAGCGCCGAAACTCGAACCCATAGCCGGCAGGGTACTTATGCTCCAGGCCGGCATAAGGGCTGCGATGGGGATCAAGATCCAGGGCGAGAACCTGGATGATTTGGAGCGGATAGGCCTTCAGATGGAGGGGTATCTGAGGGAAGTTCCTTCCCTTGAGCCTTCATCGGTCCTTGCCGACCGAAATATCGGAGTGCCGTACCTCGAAATTAACATCGACCGCGATGCCATAGCCAGGTACGGGTTGAATATTCAGGATATCGATGATGTCATCGAGGTAGCGATAGGAGGCAGGCAACTAACCAGGACAGTAATGGGGCGCGAGCGTTACCCAGTCCGGGTGCGCTACGACAGGGAACTGCGCGACTACGTCCAAGCCCTGGGTGACATACTGGTTACTGCATCGAATGGGGCGCAGATCCCTATGAAGTCCGTGGCCGACATTAAGTACGTCCCCGGGCCCATGGTCATAAAGAGCGAGGACACGTTTCACGTGAGTTACGTGATCTTCGACAAGAAGCCGAATGTTGCTGAAGTCACGGCAGTGCAAGACGCAGACCGATACTTGAAGGAGAAGATCAAGTCCGGCGAGCTGAAACTCCCGCCTAATTACTCCTATTCTTTTGTGGGCTCTTACCAGGACGAGATACGGTCGGAAAAGACCATGATGATAGTCATTCCGGCCACCCTGTTGCTCGTCTTCATGGTACTGTACTTTCAGTTCGGGTCCGTCCCCACCTCCCTGAACGTGTTCTCGGGGATTTTCGTCGCATGGTCCGGGGGCTTTCTAATGATCTGGCTGTACTCACAGCCGTGGTTTTTTCATTTCAACGTGTTCGGGGTGCCGATGAGGCAACTGTTTCAGATGAAGACCTACTACTTGAGCGTCGCGGTCTGGGTCGGGTTCTTGGCACTCTTCGGAATCGCTACAAACGACGGTGTGATCTATTCCACCTACCTCAACCAGGTTTTTGCGCAGCACAAATTTAAATCGGTCGAAGAAATAAGGGAAGCTACCGTGGAAGCAGGCCTCAAGCGCATCAGGCCGGCCCTCATGACCTCGTCCACCGCAATCCTGGCTTTGATGCCCGTCCTCACATCTCAGGGAAGAGGCTCGGACGTAATGGTCCCGATGGCTTTGCCAATATTCGGGGGAATGTTTCTGGATCTTATCACCGTGTTCGTTGTTCCGACGATTTACTGTCTGGAAAAGGAGATTGAGTTCAAACGACGAGCAGTATCCGCAATTTAAAACATTTTGGGTAAGAAGTTAAAATGCTTGAAGATCCTGTTTATGGCCTTTGGTCACGGATTTGTACACGAAGGGATCATGGAGGCAAGAGATGAAAACAGGTTGTCGATCCGTGCTGTTCGTGGCGGGAATCCTTCTGATGCTCGTCTCGGTTACATCGCAAGTAGGTGCAGACGAGAACGCCGTCAGGGTCTATGGAGCAACCACATTTGCAGAGCCGATGAAAATCCTCGGAAAGCTGTTCATGAACGAGCATCCTGGTGTTCGGGTGGAAGTCCTCGGCAAAACCTCCGAATTTGGCTTCCTGGCATTGCTGAACAAGGAAACGGATCTCGTCATGGCCGCGCGTAAGCCCACAGTAGTGGAGAGACGTTTAGCCGATCAAAAAGGTGTCGAGTGGGCGGGAGCACGCGTGGCTTGGGAGAGGGTGGCTGTCATTTCCCATCCGGGCGTCGGAGTGACTGAACTGACCGTAGACCAACTTCGGAAGATTTATACGGGCGAATACAAAAACTGGCGGGACTTGGGCGGAATAGACCAGCCTATCATGTTGCACAGCCCGCCTTATCCCCAAGATGATATAGCGGTCTGGTTTGCCCACAACGTTCTCAGTAAAGCTGAGTTCACTTCAGGCATAATCTGGGTTGAAACGCCTGATTTCTTGGTCCAACACGTCAGCGTTCACAAGGGAGCGATCGCATATTTGGGTAACCTGCAACTCAGAGGCATTCTCAAGCGGCACCCCCAATTCAAGGTAAACATTCTCCGTATTCGCGCAAATAGGGAATCGCCGGCGTTAAGTCCATCGACCGAAATTACAAAGAAAGAGGCGTACCCGTTAACGATCCCGCTCTTCCTCTTCTGGGACAGAAATAATTCGAACAAATGGATTGAGCCATTCGCTCGGTTTTGCAAGGAGAGATTTCAGGAGGCGGTCAGAAAATGAGGTACCGAATCAGCACTCCCACCAGTCCGAGATCACAGCGATCTGAGTCACCAAGTACTAAGTTCCATAAGTTCGGTGACGTATTCCTGATCGTGGTGGAACAGGCATCTTGCCTGTCGCCGAAGGACAAGCAAGATGCCCGTCGCCATTAGGTCATTTGCCATATAGGTCATTACTTTTGATAACCGCTATATCTGCCGAAAAGGAGAAAAACAAATGCAGGCAAAGCACAGAAGTGCTTTAGCGAAAACACTAGCCATATTGGTTGCGGTCGTGGTCGCGATGCTTGTTCCGTTGGTTTCTAGCGCCGCGGATTTCTTGCCCTTGCCGGACGGGTCTAAGGTGGATCTTGGCCAGAAGTGTCCGGTTTGTGGCATGGTGATTGGTGGAACGGGTAGGCAGGCCGTCACCGTCACCTTCAAGGACGGACATGTGACGGGTTTTCACGGTGTGGCGGCAGCGGTCTTCAAGGATGGCCACGTGGTGGGATTTGAAGGGGCTCGTTGTCTCTTCATTTACAATTCCGTTCCCCAGAAGTACCACGTCAATGTTGCGGATATCGCTCACCAGTATGTCACGGATTACACGAGCAAAAAGATGATTGATTTGGCAAAGGCATTTCTTGTTCTCGGCAGCAATGTAAAGGGCCCAATGGGTTACGATCTTGTGCCGTTCAGTAGCAAAGAGGAAGCAGCAAAATTCGCATCCGAGAATGATGGCAAGTGGATTGTGCAACTCCACGAAGTAGCCAAGGCAGCGCAAGAAGGAACCGATAGGTCCGGACCAACTCCAGCCTCCGGGACGACGGGTGTGACTGAAAAACGTGCTCCCGTGCCTGTACAGTCACCAGATCAGATCAAACGGGAACATCGCGTTCCCGAGAAGCCTGTGACGCCCCCGGTGCGCCCACAGGGCCGAAACTTCGGGCCGTCGGCATCTCACAAAGGAGGCTGTTGAGCACTCCGTGGCGTAAATACGGTGCCATCTTGAGATCAACCTTGGCTGCACCCTACGAAGACTTCCGAGAATACGACACCGAACTTGCGCCATCGAGTACTGCGGCCAAACGAGGGGCCTTGTCAAACAATTGCATTACCGCTGATTGACGAATCGATAGCGCGTGCTTACGTTAATTCAGTAGAGGTTTTGCAAAGGAGAACCCCGGCAATGATGCGGCTAATGCTCTCCGGGAGACGTCAACTACTCGTTTTAGGTATCGTGCTTCCAGTAGCTATAATAGCTTTGACAATTCCTTTGCGTTGCTGCTGCGGCCCCAATCATGACCTCGGTGGCCATTCTACGGCGGATTGTCACTCTTCCTGTGCACTAATCCTCCCGGGCGTTTGTGCCGGCCCCCATTGTGGGCCATGCCCGCAGCGGTTCATTTCGCTGAATAACTCCGATACAAAACAGGGCTTGTCCCACGGAACGTTCACTAGGGTTCCTGCTTTGTTAGCAGCAGGAACGTCGTTTGCTGCTTCTTCAAGCCTACCTGTTCTGGCGTCTTACTCAATTCTGAAATTTAACCCCACTGTTGATTCGCTTCACACAATCGTACTCCTGATTTGAAAACCATCTTTATCCCGAGCCCGGTGTAGCGGCTTTCAAACAGCCTCTCGAATGCGTGATTTGATGCCTGAGATTCCACGATGTCTCTGGGGGAATTTTGGCACGGGGTCCTTGATCCGCATGTAGAGGGAGCGAGAATGTTTCCAAGAGTAATTGAAGAAAGGGAGAAAGAAGATGAAAATGATTATTTCTCTATGCACCGTATTGGCCCTGCTGGTGCCGACTTATGCCTTCGCACATGGTGACACCATGTATCGGCTTCAACGACAGTGGGCGATTGAGGAAGCTCAGCAACAGCAAGTGCTGCCCTCCATCAAAGGCATAGAAACTGATGCAGCGAAGTCAATGAAATCCTTTGAGCTTAAGTATTGTGCAAACTGTGCAATTCAACCCGGACCAATCAATTCGAAGTAATCAGGATTGGAATCCGAACAGTGGTCTTAGCCTGCAAGCGCGGACCATTGTTCAACACAGAGGAGCTTTCTCATGAGAAATATCATTATCACATTAACTCTCGTCGGGTCTTTGGCTTTAGTTTCCGCTGCTTGGGCACGCGGAGGGGAAGGGAGAACGGAGTTGGACCGGACATGGCACGAACAACGGCTCCAACATAAGGAATTGGCCTGTGCACTGAACAAAACCTGTCCGGCCCAGGCTAAGGCCCTCAGAAACTACATGAACAATCTGCCGAGACTCTGGAAGGCCGGCGAAAATGGATGACTACAGACTGGGCTGTTGGAATGTCTTGGCGGACTGTGACAACGGTGGCCGGTATTCCCTCGGTTACGGGCGGCAAGAGATTGTCATTGCGAGCGGAGCGAAGCAATCTTTTCCTCTAATGGATTAGATTGCTTCGTCGTTGCACTCCTCGCAATGCCAGAGAACAGCGAACTCCCCCGCGTGACTGAATGCTTACGGTGACCGGTGGAAAGGGCTTTACAATGCTCGCTGCCTACTATAAAAATTGAGGGTAAGTATGCGTCTTGCAGATAATGCCCGGACTTCATCAGGCCGGCCTTTAAGGAGGAAAATATGCAGAGGACCTTGTCCATAATAAAACCCGACGGCGTCTCAAAGAAACTAATCGGAGAAGTTATCGGAATCTTTGAGAACGCCGGCTTCAAGATAGCTGCTGTGAAGATGAAGATGTTGAGCCGTGCCGAGGCCGAAGGTTTCTATTACGTGCACAAGGAAAGGTCGTTTTTTCAAGAATTGGTAGATTTCATGATATCCGGACCGGTTGTAGTCATGGTGCTGGAAGGCGACGATGTCATAAAACGCAACCGCGAAATCATGGGCGCTACCGACCCGGCCGAAGCCGAGCCGGGGACCATCCGAGCCAAGTGGGCAGATAACAAGCAAAATAATATTGTCCACGGCTCCGATTCGGAAGAGAGTGCAAAATTCGAGATCGGTTATTTTTTCAGCGGAATCGAAATCTTTTGATGTCCTTTAAGACAAATTCGCATCTTGTATCGAATAGTCCCGATTTGGTGGGGATGTGTCATCCCGAACTGGAGACGTTTATCTCGGATCTCGGGAAAGAGCGCTACAGGGCAGCTCAAGTCATGAAGTGGATCCACCAAGGGCTGGAAGAATCCTTCCAGGGGATGACCAACCTTTCCAAGGCATTGCGCGAGGAGCTTACCGTCAGGGCCCGCATTGGTCGCCCCGAAATTGTCAAAGCCTTCCGAGCGGATGACGGGACCTGCAAGTTCCTCCTGCGCCTTGAAGACGGGCTCGACATTGAAACTGTATTGATTCCGGGGGACGATCACGACACCCTGTGCCTTTCCACTCAGGTAGGATGCGCAATGGGATGTCGAATGTGCCGGACAGCCAAGATGGGCCTGATCCGTAATCTCACGGCCGCGGAAATCGTCTCCCAGTTGTTGGCGGCGCGCAAAGCAATGCCCGAAAGCCGTATCACCAATGTGGTTCTCATGGGCATGGGAGAGCCATTGGCAAACTTCGCTGAGACGGTCAAGGCCATCCGAATCCTTACTCATCCAAACGGACCGCAGATTTCATGGAGACACCTGACTGTATCAACCTCGGGACTGGTTCCCCGCATTCGCGACCTTGGGAACGAGGTCAGGGCAAAGTTGGCTGTGAGCCTGAATGCGGTGACTGACGATCAGAGAAGTGCAATCATGCCCATTAACAGGACGTACCCACTGTCTGAACTGCTCGATGCACTGAGGAGATATCCGTTGGCACGGCGTGATCGCATTACCATCGAGTACGTCCTGATACGCGGGTTCAACGATTCAGATGCAGACGCGCGGCAGCTTGTGCGGCTTCTCAATCCGATCCGAGCAAAGGTAAATCTTATCCCTCTGAATGACGAAGCGGCCGCGGACTTTCAACAGCCCACGCCGGAACGAGTCCGGCGATTTCAGGACATTCTCATGTCTCGGTCTGTCATGGCCATAGTCCGAAAGTCTCGAGGGAGGGACATCCTTGCCGCGTGCGGTCAACTTGCCTCCGAAACGGGGAGCCCCCAGTGACCGTCAGGCTCGATGACCTGATTCCGGCTCTTTCAGATCCTTCCATATATCCTCATCACCCTGCTTCCGTTCAAGTTGTTCAGACTCACATTTCAATTGTCTTCATCGCCGGGGATCTGGTTTACAAAATCAAGAAACCTGTGGATTTGGGATTTCTCGACTTCACCACCTTCGAGAAACGCAGGTACTTCTGTCAACAGGAGATAAGCCTCAATTCGCGCTTTTCAGAGGGAATTTACCTCGGTGTTGCCTCCATCCACTACGGTCCGTCAGGGATCAACCTGAAGGGGGAGGGAGTAGAGGTGGAATCTGCTGTGCTGATGCGCCGAATCCCTCATGATCGACTATTGATCAACATGCTGCAGAATAACGAGGTTACGACGGACTTACTCATGCGCCTCGCCGACCGGCTTGTCTATTTTCATTTGCACGCGGCCAAAGGACCGCAGATTGCCAGCTTCGGATCGTCCCGGGTCATCTATCAGAATCTGAAAGAGAACTTCGAGCAGACGCGGCCTTACATAGGGCGCACCATTGACGCGCAGACCCATGAGAGAATTTCGATCCGCGCCACGGAGTTCCTCGAGAACCATCAAAATCTCTTTCAGAAGCGGATCACCGACGGGTTCATCCGCGACTGCCACGGAGACCTCCATTTGGAGCACGTCGTGATTCTGGATGAAATTATGCTTTACGACTGTATCGAATTTAATGACCGTTTGCGTTACGGTGATACGGCTGCGGACCTGGCATTTCTTCTTATGGATCTTGATTTCCAAGGCTATCCGGCTTTCGCGGATCAAATCGGCCTCCGATACGCGGACACATCCCACGACAGAGAGATCCTGAGATTGTTGGGCTTTTACAAATCATACCGTGCCTTTGTTCGGGGCAAGGTGGAAGCATTTATCCTGGATGATCCCGAGATGTCAAGCGCTGAAAAGGAGACTGCCAGACAAGTCGCCAAAGACTATTTTCAGCTCTCCTTGGCTTATCTCAAACCACCTCCGCCCCCTGTGCTGGTGATCACCGCGGGCCTCATGGGAACGGGTAAGAGTTGGCTGGCTTCCCATTTGGGAAAAAGGTTGGGCATCGAGCCGCTGCGCTCGGACGTTCTGCGAAAAGAAATTCACGGGCTGTCCCCTCTTGAACATCGATCGGAGCAGTACGGCACCGGAATTTACTCGGAACGGGCCACGGAACAAACCTATGAATGTCTCTTGAAAAAAGCTGCTCAAGCTTTGGAGCGCGGACAGTCCGCCATAGTCGACGCGTCATTCGGCCGGCTTCATTATCGAGAGCGCGCCCATGAATTAGCAACCAGAACCGGCGCCAGGTTCAGAATAGTCGAATGCATCGCTCCCCATTCTGTCGTCAGGGAACGGCTGCAAGAGCGAATCCACAAAGCCGATGAGCCCTCGGATGGAAGGTGGGAAGTTTTTGAAATCCAAAAGGCCGATTTTGAACCTTTAAGAGCGAACGAGCGCCCACTAGCCCGCCAATGGGATTCTGCCGCGGATCAGAACATTTTTCTTGAAACATTTATCCGGGAACTCCTCTGCAGTTCACAATAGCCCACCCAATGCATTACATATATACCTCTTAAACTTAATATGTTACCTTGATACTTTAATATTATAATTTAATGAAATATTGTAACTACTCCGCAATTCTGGTATAGACCTGACACGTGGATGAGCCGGTCATCCAATCTCTCCTGGAGTAGGAGACAAATGAAGAATCTGCTGACGCTGTGCTGCTGCGTAGCTGCTACTGCCGCCGGGATATGGGGGTGTGTGCCTCAAATGAATGGCTCTAGCGGCGACGTACAGAAAAATGTGCAACTTCACTATCAACTTGGCATAAGCTATCTCAGCGAGGGTAAGACTCCTCAGGCCGTCAAGGAACTGCTTGCAGCTCAGGCCCTAGCCCCCTCCAATGCGGATATCGAGCACGCAGTCGGCCTGGCGTACCAGCAGAAAGGACTGTACGACAAGGCTGTGGAACAATACCAAAAGGCTCTTAAACTGGAACCGAAATTGACCGAGGCGCGCAACAATCTTGGCACGGCATATTTGGCCAAAGGCCAGTACGACGAGGCGATCACTCAGTTTGAGAAGTGTCTGAAAGACCCGCTCTATTCTACTCCGGACAAAGCCGCCTATAATATCGGGGTTGCTTACTTCAAAAAGAAAGATCTCGACAAAGCCATCGAGAACTACGAAAAGGCCGTGAAATTAAAAGAAGATAACACCAGCGCCCTCTACAACCTCGCCTTTTGCCTCCAGGAAAAGAAGAGCTACGCCAATGCCTTGGAATGCTATAAGAAAGTGGTGAGCCTGGACCCCACATTCAAAGAAGCGTATTATCGGATGGGCTTAATCTACGAAGACCAACAGGATTACCATAAAGCTTTAATATCTTTAGATAAGGCTTGCGAAACCGACCCGGACTATATGGATGCGTATTTCCACGCCGGCAGAATACTCGCCAAGACAGGTGAAGTCGACAACGCTCTCAAAAAATTGCAGATAGTCGCAAAGGCTGAGCCGGAAAGCGCCATCGGTAAGCAGGCCAGAGAAATGATCGGCCACTTGAACGTCAAACACCTTTCCGCTAGACGCTCCGGCGGTTGAACTGCCCGCGAATTTACAGGATCCGCAACGGTGACGCGGAGGCCAGGATTTGGCGCCGGCACAAAAAAAGGAGTATCGTATGCCGCAAATTCAAAGAGCGCTCATAAGTGTGACTGATAAGGCTGGCATCGACGATCTAGGTAAAGCCCTGGTCGAATTCGGCGTAGAAATACTTTCCACAGGTGGAACAGCCCGTGCCCTCTCTGATGCGGGAATCAAAATTCGAGAAGTCTCAGACTTCACGGGCTTTCCGGAAATGCTCGACGGCAGGGTCAAAACCTTGCATCCCAAGATACATGGCGGGATACTCGGGATCCGGTCCTTGCCGGAACATCTCAGCGCAATGGAAGCGCATAACATACTCCCCATCGACCTGGTGGCTGTTAATCTTTACGCGTTTGAAAAGGCTGTCGCTCAGCCCGACTGCACCCTTGCGCAAGCCATCGAGAACATCGACATCGGAGGTCCGACTCTCCTCCGGGCTGCGGCAAAGAACTACCCGTTTGTAACGGTCATCACCGACCCTGCTGACTATGGAGTAGTAATTGCTGAAATGAGACAATCCGGTGGCTCGGTGTCAGAAGCTACGAACTTCAAACTCGCCAAGAAGGTCTTTCGACTCACGCAGGCGTATGATGCAGCAATCACCCGGTATTTGGATACGGCGGCCGGTATCGGAAGTTGATATAGCCGCACTGCTTTCACGGAAATCATGACTATTCAAGTCGGCATCGTAATGGGCAGCGACTCGGATCTCTCCGTGATGAGGAAGGCCGCGGAGATTCTCGAACGATTCGACATCCCTCATTCCATGACCGTGGCCTCCGCTCACCGGACTCCCGAAAGGGTTGCCGCACTTGCCCAAAGGGCAGAAGAAGAGGGCTGGAAGGTTATTATCGCCGGTGCGGGCATGGCTGCGCACCTTGCGGGGTTTCTGGCGGCTCATACCATTGTGCCGATTATCGGGGTACCACTGGCGTCGTCAACTCTCGGGGGCTTGGACGCCCTTCTGTCCACAGTGCAGATGCCCGGCGGCGTGCCCGTAGGGGCGATGGGTCTCGGGGCTGCGGGGGCTAAGAATGCCGGACTCTTTGCCGTTCAGATTTTAGCCGTATCCGATCCCTCCCTCCAAGACAAATTGCGCCAATATCGTCAAGAGCAACGGGAATCCATAGAAGAGAAAGCCGCACACGTGGAAGCAGGGAGAGAAAAAAGGTATACAGAGCCAGAGTAAGATGTGATGGGGCAGTCCTGCGTTCCACGCGGCAGGACTGCCCCAACCGAAACACCGGGTTAAATATATTCCATAATGCCTTTAATGCCTCCCAAGCTCACGCCGTTTATCTTGTCAATCCTCGAAATCCCCTTCGGGTCCTTTGCCTCCGGCTAACGTTGCCCCCCTCTGCCTGATTTTCTCCTCAGTCCATTCGGCTGGATCCTCTATCCGGGATGCTTTGGGCCGTAAATCGTATGAATCGGCCTTCAAAATGCCCTCAACAGCCAGCGGCGCCGTATCATTCCCGTTAAAAACTTCGGTGATGAGGTGATAAACGAAGTCTTCCACAGCTTGGACCATTCTTTCCCGCTCTTCACTTGGCAGCGCCAGCAGCTTGTTCTCGAAGGGGCGGTTTAATTTCTTGAAGTCACCACCCTTCCAGCCCTTTTCTTTCCCGTACGAGGTCATCTTTTCCCACATGGCGGCAGACGGCCCAGCGTCGGGAATTTTGATGAAGTTTCCATCCTGATCCTGTATCGCGTTACCGTACTCATTGACCTTGAGACCCCATGAAACCATCTGGAGCGCTGTGGCGACGTTTGCTTTGGTGGTGTGAGTTTCCCGAGCGATAGCGCGCAGGCGTTCGAAACTATTTCCGGAAGTGCCGTGCTGAGCCCCCGAGACGTGGTATTTCTCCAGCGCATTGTGAATTTTGGCAGTCAATTCGACCTGTATTCCGGCATCGCTGGCCTCAATCCCGTGCGTGGTCCCGTTGTTCAGTGCGATCCAGTCAGGAAATATGTTGTGTGCGTTCAAGCCCTGGATCAGAAACAGCGCCTCCTCGGGAGTAGAGAGCCCTTCTTTTCCCTTGATCTCCCCCACTTCAGTTTCGTATCCAGCCCAGGAAGGGAAATACTTATTTAGCTCGAGATTTGCGAGGAGATTGTCCGCGTCGGGAAGATGCGAGGCGTCTATGGCAATGGAAGTAATCCCGGCGTCGAACATGCTGGGAATCTCCACCTTGGCGCTTTCTTTGTCTTTATAGCTCTTGATGCCGTAATGGTCTGCGTGAATCGCGACAGGCACGGTGATGCCCAGTTCGTTGCAGATGGCATCCACCAGTCTGGCCATATTCCAAAGGCTGACGTCACAATAGGCTTCGGCTCCACCTTCGGATTTGGCGATTTCTATAAGGATGGCCGCATTGGCCTTCTGCGCAGCCCTCAATGCACCGCGCGCGACAAAGGAACTCCGTACGCTTGCGGCTATGGCTATTGCATGTCCTTTGGCGATCATGGCTCGGTCGATAACCTTGCCACTGACAATAAGCGCCTTGGAGTTTGGAAATAATCTTTGCACGTTAGGCGGCCGCCCGATTTCCAAAGCCTTGTTGAAGTCGCTTGCCGAAATGCCTGTATCTGCTTGCATGGTCCCCTCCATAGACTTTCGTTTCAGTCCCAATAGTTCAAGAAAAGGCGGCCAACTGTTTTCTGCGGCTCACCAATCCGATACCGGACCTTCGTCACGTCACAATGGTATCAACACAGAATATCGCAACAATGTGTTGCTATAAGCGTTGAGAAATTAAGTTTCCGCGCGGGAGTTTCGCCTCAATAGGCCGGTAATCGTCTCCCGCCCCCCAGGCATAAAGAGTATAATAGCAGAGTGCTCCCCACACAACATTTAGATAATCTCTGTAGGTTATATCTTTATGGCATGGGAAAACTGCTGTGACTCGATCACCGAAGGAAAGAAGGTGCCGGTGCTGCTGGCTTTGTTTGGTGGAGACGCTGTCCAAGCCTCCACGGCCTGCAGTGGGAAGACAACTAATCCCTCGCCCCTGCGCTTCTTGATTTGGCTGCAACTTTCTTCGCGCTGCGTTCCCACTGGACTTCAGCGGGAGGATAACCGGAGGCTTTTACTATATTGAGGTCGTAGTCGAGCTGCCTCGGACCCGGTGGTGCTTTCTGCAGGATGCACCGAACTGCCCCAAAATGCAGAGGACGGAAAGCGTCAGAATCGCGCAGAAGGTACCGGACACCGTCGAAATCGAACTCAGCCTTCTTAATCCACCACAAAGTCCCGTTATGGAGTTCGACTTTCAAATAGGGGGTCCCGTCATCTTCGCGGAATCGTAGGTACCCGGTTGCGAAGACTTTCTTGAGATCGGAATCGCCCAGGACTTCGTATGGAGGAGTAGAGACGGAACCCTGGAGCATCCACGCGACAATACCCATTGCTGCCATAAAAACGACTCCTATTACGGCAGCCACAAGGTATATCTCATTTCGCCTGAATGTGGCCAGTAACCGTTTTCTCATCCAGCCCCGTCCTGGACCCGCGATACCGTGGTCATCTTCCCTGCTTCAGAGTCATAACGGTGCAGCACGTTGCTCGCACTGTAGAAAGACTGACCCGTAAACGCTGTTTTATCTTTTCCGCGTGCCTTCAAGCTTAGGGTCACCTTCGGCGGTATCTGCACTGTAGTGGGCTTCCCGTCAGGCGTGGAGAGAAAGACTTCATCGCCATTGCCCGACAATTCCGCATCAAAATAATGATGCTGTTTGGCGAAGAAATCCTCCTCTGCTTTGGCTGCCAGCATCAGGACCCGCGCTGCCTGCTCGCTCATCCTGCGCTCCCGATAGGAGTCGATGAGAGAGAAATAGATTACAGATAATACCGCTATAATAGCAATCGCACACACCATCTCAAGAATCGTAAATCCAGCCTCAGATCTTGAAACGTTCATCGCAGCAAGTCTCCTCATCGCGCGACCGTTTATTCAGGATTTCAAATAGGCCACGCAACCTGCCTCTCTGTCGTCTCAGCCGCACATCCCTGCGGACGGCAGTGTGGAGCCGGCAGATGGGCTCCATCGAACACGGTTAGTAATTCATATCTGGCTGTTTGTCAAGATATATAAGTTGTACATTCAAATGGTTATAACACCTTCAAAAACCAATACAGAGGTTCCTGTCATAACGACTGGAAATCCAATGCCTTTCCATCGTATATCCAATTTGCCACCTCGAAGCTCCACCGTGGCTGTCGAATTTACCAGGCCCTTCAGATTTGCCGCAACCGCGGCCGCGCACGCGCCGGTGCCACACGAGAATGTTTCTCCGCTGCCCCGTTCCCACACCCTCATGACAATGCTGGTACGATCAATTACACGTATGAACTCCACATTGGTCTTAGCAGGAAATAGAGGGTGATTCTCGATTGCCGGACCGTATCGGTGGGGGAGATGGCTAGGATCGTCTTCCACCACAATGACGCAATGCGGATTGCCCATCGAAAGAACCGAAGCCGTGAAGATCCGGTCCTCGATTTCTATTGGATAATCCAGGATAGGAATAGCGGACGGGTGAATTTTGGCAGGAATTCTTTCCGGCTCAAAAATCGGTTCGCCCATATCTACTCGCACTGCACTCGTTTTCCCGTCCGGGCCAAGAATTAGTTCGAGGGTCTTTATGCCGGCCCTGGTTTGCACCTGGAGAGTTGTTTTGTTCGTCAGGCTTTTGTCGTATGCATACTTGGCAAGACAACGAATCCCGTTGCCGCACATTTCGGCCAAAGAGCCGTCCGCGTTCATATAATCCATGAAGAAGTCGGCTGCCAACGAATTCCTGACTATTATTATCCCATCCGCTCCCACCCCGGCGCGGCGATCGCAGATGCGAGCGGCCTGCACGGGAGAAAGCGTCACGCTATCATCAAGATCGTGGAATAGGACAAAGTCGTTGAGTGTTCCGTGCATTTTCTGGAAATTGATTCTCATGGGTGAAGAATATTCGATTTTCAACATCTGGACAACCTCCGATCCATAGGTGAGCTGTTCCACATCTTCCACACGCTTGCCACTGCGCTACGGGGCATGGGATAATCAGACCTACGCTCGAACGCCGAAAAACGGCATCATTTTAAACCGTCCTTATCTTCGAGAAGCGATGCGATATCTTCTGACTTTCTTGCTTCTTCTGGCCGCATGGCTGTTGCTTGACAACTTCCTGCTAAAGGATCGGAAGTCGGAAGGGCTCAATACTATTACGGAAAAGTTAAAAGACTTCGGCAATCGCCTTCACTGGTCCGTTGGCGTTCTCGCGGTGCTCCTCATTTTGATTTTTGTGCTGAGGTTCCTCTTGCGGGTTCTCGGGTTCCTCTGAGTCTCAAATCGTGATTCTTTTAGTTTGGGAGCGGAATATCTGCAGTTTCATCCGGGGGCACAGGCCGGTGACCGGGCAAGGGCGGGGCATTTATTCAAACGACCCTGTAAGGATTTTTGTCAACTCCACGGTGTCTAGCCACTCGTCAGCGTCATTGTGGCAACGGGGGCATCTTTTAAAGGGATCAGCCGAGGAATAACCACAGTATGGGCATGTGCGCGTGGTGTCCTTCTTGTTAAGAAGCCCTACCTGTTTACCCGCCCTCTTGTCGAAGTAAGCGCGCGTGGCAAGCTTGGCGTCGATGAGCTTCCCGAAGAGATCCTGCAATCCTTGAAAGGAAATCTCGTACTTTTCCATGAGTTCGGTGTCCGACATCCCGGCCTTGAGGTCGGTCATGATCGCCTTCGCACTTATTTTTTTCGTGGTTTTTTTGTCAGACACCTTTTTCTCGCTCGGAGCTTCTCGATACTTCACCCCCCCTTCCATTGACGGGACAATCGTCGTCCATGATATGTCGCAAGAAAGACGCCCTAAAGCTTCTTGCGCGACTCCCACACAGTTCGATCGGCCTCCCTGCGGGAGCGACGTCGCTGATAATCCGCAGGCACGAAGTAACTATCTCAAAACTGTTTCGGTGCCGGAATCGTGCCACGACAGCGGCCCGGCGCAAGGCACCGGCCTACTCTCAATCGCCCCCAGGAGGCTTAGATAGCTCTCGTCCCGGAGAGACATAGGATAGTAGAGGTCCCTTGTGGAACGCGAGATTGCCGGGAAAGGGATTAAGACTCTCTCTTTCTGCCCTGAGGCAGAGCTCTAAACCATCTCAAGTGCGCAGGCCATGGAGACCCCGCCACCCCCGCACAGTGTCGCCAGTCCCAAGCTCTTCTTGCGCTTCCTCATCGCATAGATAAGGCTGACCAAGAGTCTGGCACCTGTGCATCCAACAGGATGTCCCAACCCTATGCCGGAACCGTTAACATTTGTGATGTCCCGGTTGAGATTCAGTTCTCTCTCACAACCTATGTACTGGGCCGCGAATGCTTCATTGAGCTCGATGAGTTCGAAATCATTGAGTGTCATGCCGGACCGGCTCAAGAGATTGCGAACCGCAGGAACAGGACTCAGCCCCATGATGGTGGGATCGCATGCACCCATTCCTGACGGCCTTAATGCGGGCCATAGGGGAGAGCCCTTCTCTCCTGGCGCGTTCCTCGGACATTATGATTAGTCCAGCGGCTCCATCGTTAATGCCGCTAGAGTTTCCCGCGGTAACGGTGCCTGTCTTGGGAATAAAAGCAGGGGCAAGTTTGGACAAGGCTTCCATGGTGAGACCGGGTCTAAAATGCTCGTCCTTGTCAAAGATCTTTGGGTCACCCTTCCTTTGAGGAACAGCGATGGGGACTATCTCTTCGGCAAAAGAACCATCGTTCGTGGCCCGTTCCACATTGTTGTGGCTACGAAGGGCCACTTCATCCTGTTCCTGGCGGGTTATACCACATTTGAGCGCCACGAACTCCGCTGTATGCCCCATTATGTAAGGCTTCCCTCTGAAGAATTCTACTGGACCGTCCTGAGGGTAGGGCAGGATGTGGGATCCGCAATGCAATCCAGTCGTCATTGCATCCGTAATCGTACCATTACCCATGCGGACGCCCCAGCGAGCCCGTTCAAGGGTGTACGGTACGCCGGACATGTGTTCCACGCCCCCAGCTAAAATGACCTCGGCCACCCCGGCCTTGATCATTGCCGCACCGGAGAGAACCGCCTCCATTCCGGATATACAGACCCTGTTGATTGTCACAGCGGGCACGCTATCCGGGATTCCGGCCATGAGCGCGCCGATGCGGGTGACGTTCATCGCGTCAGTTGGATTCAGGCAGCACCCAAAACGAACATCGTCAATCATGGCGGGAGAGATACCCGCGCGGTCAATAGCGGCCTTCATCGGTACACTGGAAATAGTTGCCGCGTGCATGTCCCGCAATGATCCCCCGAACGAACCAATTGCTGTGCGGCAAGCTGAAACGATTACTGCTTCGGTCATACAGGCACTCCTTCCAATTCTACGCCCATTGTCTCAGTTTTGAGGGGAAAGATGGCGATAATAGTCCGACCGTTTTATGACGGGCGGAAGGAATTCGGCAATGTAATACATGATATTTCACCGGAAAGGACGCACCGTGTGGCCGATCCGCTCATCCCGGCTCTTATGATGGGGACATCACTTGATAATGGCTGCTTCATCCACTGACAGCTTCTTTTCAAACTCCTCCCAGAACTCTTGCTGCGATTTTCGCCAATCTGAACCGAATTTCTTGTTGAACAGAGTACCCACTTGGTCAAGGGCCTTCTTCCAAGCGGACTGATAATTGAGGCGCAGCACGTCCTCAAGGAACGGAACAAGGGAACCGAGCTTCTCTTTGGGCAGGTAAGCCCTGGCTCCAAGTTCGATGGACTTCTTAAGAGCTTCCGGGGTGAAGGCATGCGCTGTGAGCATCACCACCGGAAAATTAGCATTTGTCGCGATTTGCAAGAGATCGAAGCCTCGAACTCCCATAATGTCCAGAATGACCAGATCGTATGTGTACGAAACCAGGTACTGCTGGGCTTTCTCAAAAGTGGTAGCCCTGTGCAACGTGCAGTTGGCGGACTCGGAGAGTTCCTCCTCGATGATATCCAGGACATCCTCCTCGTCATCCACCGCCAAAATCAGCTTGTCTTGCAAGATTTCAGAACTGGACATCGGCAATCCTTTTCTTTTGGGATTTGCTGAATCCCAAATCCCTCGTAATTAGTTTCTATGAAAGAGCAAGAATCACCTTTCCTAAAGTTTGGACGCCTGACAGAGACGTAAAGGCCCCATGATCAGCGGGCCCGACAGGATGATTCGGCCACTTCGTAGAAACTCGGATAAACCGCTAGTTACCCGTATTATGCTTAACTCTTCCGAGGGGTACAAGTCAACAATTTCAGAGAACCAAAACTGTATGGATTCTCAAGGTTCCTGTTGACCATAACAATTCTGGTAGGATACGTTTCAAAAAATTGCAACGAGTACAGCTCTTGTTGGCCTCAGAGGATGTGAGCACAGAGCCCGTCCTCAGCGATTCCGACCCGAGCCGTAGCTCGCGGCCAATCACGATCAGATGACGAGGTCGCCATGCCATTAAGAAAATACGTGGTGGTCCCCCCGATGGGGGGAACTCTCGAGAGCTTGAGTGAGATAGCTCAAAATCTCTGGTTTTCATGGAACCATGAAGCAGTGGAGCTTTTCGATCATCTCGACGAGCAGTTGTGGAGAGAAACAAATCACAATCCGCTTCAGACCCTGATCCGCTTATCAAGCCACAGACTTCATGAGATACGCGACGACGAAGGATATCTTGCTCATGCTGAACGAGTACGGCAGCGGTATCGTTCGTACATGAAACGGACACGAGCGTACGAGTATCGCCTGGACCGACCCGTGGATTTCGTGACGGCATATTTTTCTCTAGAGTTCGGCTTGACCGAGTGTCTCCCCATATACTCGGGCGGACTGGGACTTCTGGCCGGTGACCATCTGAAATCTGCGAGCGATCTCAATTTGCCGCTTGTCGGGGTCGGTTTGATGTATCGTGAAGGATACTTCCATCAGCAGCTCACAAATGCCGGCTGGCAAGAGGAATATTATCCCCGGACAGAATTGGATGTGCTCCCGCTGGAAAAACAGATGGACGAATCAGGAAATCCACTTCTTGTAGCGGTAGATTTGGCGGGGGAAATGCTCTGGTGCCGGGTCCTGAAGGCAAATGTGGGACGAGTCCCTCTCTACCTCCTCGACGCGGATATTCCTGAAAATGCACCTAGACTCAGGAACACGACGGCACGGCTTTATGGAGGCGACACCGAGATGCGCATTCGTCAGGAAATGCTTCTGGGAATCGGTGGATGCCGCGCGCTGCAAGCCTTGAATATAAAACCGGCTGCATACCACCTCAATGAAGGACACGCCGCGTTCGCACTTCTTGAGAGGATGCGTTACCTGGTGGAAAAGGAGGGGCTGAATCGCGAAGAGGCAATGGAGATGGTGACCAGCCAGAGCATCCTAACCATCCACACTCCAGTAGCTGCGGGAAACGACGTGTTTGAGCCGCGGTTGATGGAAAAGTATTTCGGAGACTTCGCCCGGCTACTGGGTATGGACCTCGAAACCTTCCTCGACCTGGGCAGGAGACAACCCGGGGATAGGTCGGAAGGTTTCTGGATGCCGGTGCTGGGCTTGAGGATGACCTCCAGAACCAATGGAGTCAGCAAGCTTCATGCAAAGACTACCCGAAATATGTGGCACCAGGTCTGGCCCAACGCTGACCCGGAGGACGTGCCTATCGCCCCCGTTACCAATGGAATACACATCCCTTCATATATTTCTCGCGAAGTAGCAAGGTTATACGATCGATACCTTGGCCCGGGATGGACTGAAGACCCCGACAATGAAAAAGTATGGCAACGAGCGGAAAAAATCCCTGACACAGAACTGTGGCGGACGCACGAGCGGTGCCGGACAAGACTGGTATATGCTGCCCGAAGACGCCTCCTGGACCAGCTCAAGGCGAGGAACGTTTCCGGCCGGCAGCTAGATGCGGCCGAAAAGGCCCTTGACCCGGAAGCGCTCACAATATGTTTCGCCAGGCGTTTTGCCACATACAAAAGAGCAACTCTGCTTTTCAGAGAGCCCGATCGCCTCGCGCGAATTCTCGGACATCCGGAGCCCGGTGTACAGCTAATCTTCGCCGGGAAGGCTCACCCCGCAGATGATGAAGGCAAGGAGATGATCAGGACGATTATAGACCAGTCCCGAGAAGAGCCCTTCCGCAGCAAGATAGTGTTCCTGGAAGATTATGACATCAATATTGCGAGGTACATGGTTCAAGGTGCAGACGTCTGGCTGAACACCCCTCGCCGTCCAATGGAGGCATGCGGTACGTCCGGCATGAAGGCCTCTGCCAACGGGGCGCTGAACCTGAGTATTCTGGACGGATGGTGGGATGAAGGTTTTCTTGGGGACAACGGATGGGCCATCGGTTCCGGGGAAGAGTACGAAAATCCCGTCTATCAAGATGACATTGAGAGTAGGCTGCTTTACGACCTTCTGGAAGAGAGCGTCAAACCACTTTTCTACGAAAGAGGCGTGGATGAGCTGCCAAGGGAGTGGATCAAGATGATGAAAAGGTCGATACAGACCATTTGTCCGGTTTTCAATTCGCACCGGATGGTTTCTCAATACATCGAAACCGCGTACGTCCCGGCTGGAAGGTCATCCTCACACTTGCAAGCGGACAACTACGCTCTTTTGAGAGAAATGGTGGCGTGGAAACGAAAAATCAGCCAGGACTGGGACAAGATAGCCGTTAAGAATGTGCAGGTGCTCGACGCCGGCGAAGCCCTCAAGGGAAAGACTATAGCAGTGGAAGTGATCGTCAATACCGTAGGCCACAGTCATGACGAATTGAAGGTGGAATTGCTCCACGGCCCCATAGATCTATGGGAGAACTTCAAGGTCCGTCATATAACCCGTCTCAACGCCAGCTCGACCAACCTGGGCAACGGGGACGTCCTCTTCACCGGTTCCATTCCCCTTAGCCACACAGGCCTTTATGGTTATGTGGTCCGAATAACTCCGGACCATCCGAACCTCCCTTTTTCTCAGAGCTTTGAACTTGTCCATAGAGGTTAGGAGAGCATAGGCGATAAAAGAAGGCGGAAAAGTATACTTCAGATACCTTTCCGAGAGTTTACGACAACCTCACGACGTTTCTTTCTTGACGCCTTTAGGGAAGCAGCACTTATCTTGACCCTTATGGCATAAGCTGGCTTAAAGGCTCAGCGAGACACCTTTCTCACTGGGGGGTCCGGCGGCAGCATCGGTCCATTTGCAGGGTATATAAGGCCGATGGGCAACTGGCACATCCCAGGGTCCGGGCAAGGAACTTGAGGGCCGAGGTAATAGCCATTTATATCCCAGCCCCACAGGGGTTGCGACCAGCAACCAATATATTCCGGCGAGGGGCGAAAACCATGCAGTCCTTTTTGGTTGGCACAATTCGTATTGTAAACGGTCATGTTTCCTCCGTACCCGTGGGGAAGCCAAGAAACGTTTGCAGGTGCCTGAGGGAAGGGCGGGTCGGCCCGACAAATATCACCCGGCCCGAAATTTAGGAGTATGATTGCAGCCAACAAAGCGGTGAGTGTAAGTTCGCGGACCATGGGGCCTCCTATATTTCCTGATTGGGGAGGTTGCTATGATTTGTCTAATTATACCGCATTAATATACAAAATGTCAATGCATCACTTTAGCTTGTTCTGCTAGGTGTCCAGAGGAGGCCAAGATCGACGAAAAACGACGGTGACAACTCTCCGGGAAAAATTGTGAAGAGAGCGACGCAAAGCGAATTATGCACCCAGGACAAACGCTTAGCACCTCGTCTCTGAGAGCATTGATGGCCGGCCGAGCAGACCACGCGGCCATGTTCCTGCGGGCTTCACCGACTCATGCCGGACGACATATCATAAAGGGTTTGGGTCAGGTCTGAGCGCGGGAAGATATATATTGAAAGTCGTACCGGCCTGAGCCTCACTTTCGCAGGTGATGTGCCCTCCATGTTGCCTAACAATTCCGTACACCATAGAAAGCCCTAATCCGGTCCCTCTTCCCAGTTCCTTGGTCGTGTAGAAGGGCTCAAATACATGTTCCATGATTTCTTTGTCCATTCCGTGCCCTGTGTCCGAAACCGTGAGTACCACGTACTCACCCGGATCGGCTCCGACATGAACTTTGCAGTATTCTTCGTCGAGAGTAGTGTTTCCCGTGGCTATCTTGATCCTTCCTCTGTCCGGCATAGCGTCGCGGGCATTAACAGCCAGATTCATCAATACCTGTTCCATTTGAGTCGGATCTGCGTTCACTTCTGCCAGGTCATCTGCCAAATCCATTTCAATGTCGATCATTTTGGGAATGGTCCGCCGCAGCAGTTTCTCCACTTGAACTATTTGCCTGTTAAGATTCAAGGATATGGGCCGGGGCTCAACTTTTCTGCTGAACGTGAGCAATCGCTGGACTAATTCGGCCCCGTTCTTGGCTGCATGGAATATTTTTTGGAGATCGGCATATTCCGCATCGTCTTCCTTCTTTAGCGTTAGTAGCAATTCTGAAAAACCCAAGATGACTTGAAGGAGATTGTTGAAGTCGTGTGCTATCCCCCCGGCAAGAGTCCCGACGGCCTCCATCTTCTGGGCATGGAGAAGTTGTTGAGAAAGTTGAAAATGTTCCGTTATGTCACGTTTCACGGCGACAAAGTTTATGATCTTCCCGCCGGAGTCTCGAACCGGAGAAATCGTGGACTCCTCATGGTAGAGACTTCCATCCTTTTTCTTATTTATCAAACGGCCGGTCCAGACCTCACCTCGCGTGATCGTTTCCCACATATTCTCGTAGAATATTGCGTCATGTTTGCCACTCTTCAGCAATCTCGGATTCCGGCCGATAACTTCCTTTCGCGTGTGTCCGGTAATCCTCTCGAACGCGGGATTCATATACTGGATGTTTCCCGAAGCATCAGTGATGACAATTGCCTCAGCAGCCTGCTCTACGGCTGTGGCCAAACGTCTTTGAACTTTCTCGGAATGCTTTCGTCTGGACACGTCCCTGACCCATATCTGTACACCCTGCTCGCCCTTGACTTCTACTGCTTTTGCACTGATCTCTCCGTCGAAGGACGAGCCGTCCTTTCGCCGCAACTTGACTTCATATTGTGAGACGACCTCCTCACCGCTCATTCGGGCTAACGACCTTTCGCGGACTATTTGATGGTAATCCGGGTCATATATGACAAAGACATCCTTACCTTCGAGTTCTGCCAACGAGTATCCGAGCATTTCGGAAAGACGGGCATTTGCAAATACGATCTGAAAACCTTTCAGCAACATGAGGCCATCGAAACTCTTTTCCACAAGTGTCCGGTACCTTTGTTCGCTTTGCCGGACAGCTTCCTCTGCCAGCAAGCGGTCCGTCATATCTACCATTACGCCGATCAAACCGGCCAAGGTGCCGTCAGAATCAAAAAACGGGGCCTTATGATTGACGAATGCGTGCGTAGTCCCATCGGCGTGCGGCACGGTAAATTCATATTTCTGCACTTGAGGATGGTCGAATAATTGGAGATCCGTTTTACGCCATACTTCGGCCACGTCTTTGGGAGCCACTTCGTAAACGGTCTTTCCCACTACTTCATCCTTGGGCAATCCCAACAGACTCGCGAACGCTTCATTGCAGCCCAAATATTTGTGGTTGATATCTTTATAAAAAACAGGATTGGGAATGGAATCCATTAACGTTTGCCGGAAATCCAGCAGCGCTTTCAAAGAATCTTCGGCTTGTTTTTGCTTGGTGATATCAATAACATTGGCAAGTATCGCAGGGCTCCCGTTTTGCTCTATCACGGAGGCCCGTACTTCCCGCCATCTGATACTCCCGTCCTTTCTTTGGGCTCGAAATTGGTAGTGACTGGGAACCTCCTTTCCTGCTAAGCCTACCGAGCCACATTTGCTTAACCATTTCCCGATCCTCGAGCGCGACAACTTCTTGCAGCGATTTGCCGATTAGTTCGTCGGCCGAGTAACCGAGGTCTTTGGCGTACCGCTCGTTCACATAAACGTGCAGCCCCTGCTGGTGTACGCAAATGCCCGTAAGTGAATTCTCGGCCAGAGCACGGTACCTCTGTTCACTCTCTCTTAGGGCTCGTTCTATCCGCTTCCTTTCCGATATGTAGGAAATGGCCGCGATCGTACCTGCACCTAGGTCGCCGGGCCTCAAAGCTTTCATTCTTATGTGGGCGTCAAAGAGGAAGCCGTCTTTTCCCCTTAGAGTTGTGTCAATTGTGGTGACCCGTCCAGTTTGTAAGCTCTCATAAAGGACTTGTCCGACACGTTCGTACTCTTCTTCAGATGGATAGATCATGTCGGCACTTCGGCCCACAACGTCATCTTGATCTGCCATCCCGAACATTTCCAGCCAGGCTTCATTCACCCACTTCATGATCCTATTTTCAGACAAGCCTATAGCAACAGGAGATGTGGACAACACGCTCCTCAGCATAGCTTCACTTTCACGCAAGCCGTCTTCTGCTTTCTTGCGTTCAGTGATTTCTTGTTTCAAATGTTCGTTGGCAGCGGATAACCTGGCTGTGCGGTCCCGAACCTTTTGCTCGAGGTCATCGCGGGCCCTGCGCAGGTCTATTGCTTGCCGCCCACGCGTGATTTCAATAGCTGCCAGATTCCCCAATAGAAACAAGGTATCAAGGTCTGATTTGGAAAAGGAAGTCTTGGCACGGTTAAAACCATAAAGTACACCCAGATTCGTCCGGCCCATTTGGATTGGTACAGCAATGCCCGATATCAAGCCCTCGGCACGAACTATGTCGTGGAAGGATGATTCCACCTCTTGAAAGTAGTCTCTGACCACAACCCCCTTTTGTGTCTCGACAACTTTGCCTCCAACGCCGGATCCGACGGGCAGCCTGACACTCTTGAATGCCTCGTTGGTGATGCCGGACAGGGTGTGCATATATACTTCACCTGCCGTCGCGTCACGCAAGGCAATGTACGATGCGTCGAATCCAAGCAGCTTCCGGCTCTGTTCGACAACTATAGACAGGTTCTCATCAAGGTTATTGTCGGCTGTCATGGCAACCGCCAGGTCATAAAGCGCCCGAAATTTGTATACCTCCTTCTCCAGGTTCGCTTCTGACCTTATACGCCGTGTTATGTCCAGTACTGTCCCCCAACATGCCGGACCGCCTTCGTAATCCATGGAGGAACCGTACACCTCTACATATACGATCTCACCATCCTTCTTTATTCCCCTGAATTCGTAACGTGTGAATTTCTCCTGCCTGGAAATTCGCAGTCTGATATTCTCTTGAACTCCGGGCCAGTCTTCCGGCAGGACGAGGACTTCGGCGGGAATATTATCCACTAGTTCGTCAACCGTATATCCGAATATTTCCGCGGCCTTGGCATTAGCATATTTGAGATAGCCATCCTTAATTATGCAAACTCCGGCCACGAAATTTTCCGCGAAGTCTCTAATCCGAGCCTCGGATTGGCCGGAAGGGTCCAAAGCACCTTCATGTCGGCTCTTGCAGCTTTCCAATTCTGCAACCTGTTGGCGCAGTTGCCTGACTTCAGCCTTAAGTTGATCTACGGTCTCCGACCGAGCTGTCATCTAGAGTACTCCCGACGCTGTTCTTTGTTGTCCCAGTGCACTTCTGCTACCTAATATTCGTAAGGAAGGAACAGTTTCCTATGTTCGTCCAGCGCGAATCGGTCCGTCATCCCGGCAATGTAGTCGCAGACTATCCGTTCAGGGGGGTCCTGGTTGTTCAATATTTTTCGATGAACGCCGGGGGGAAGCTGGGATGGCCTACGGACGTATTCGTGGAACAAGTCTCGGAGCAGGCGATCAGCTTTATATTGCATCCGAAGGATTTTGTGATGAGTGTAAAAGTTTGAATGGAGGAAGCGATTGAGTTGCTCCTTCCATCGTTGCATGCGCGGGGAAAACGCTACTACAAGGGTGTCCGACTGGGTTATCTCTTCAGGGCTGCTGAAATTGCCGCCTGATAGTCTCTCCTCGGTTCCCTCGAGAAGGTCTCGTATGAACGTGTCTATCAACACGCGGATACACTGGTACAGGAAGGTATCCCGATCCAGCATCGGATGTCGGTCTCGAATGATTCTGGTGACTTCATTCCATAGATCCAGATCGCCAAGCTCGGCCTCATCGAAATATCCCGATCGGAGCCCGTCTTCTATGTCATGACAGTTATAGGCTATTTCATCCGCCAGATTAACAATCTGGGCTTCCAGGGTCGGTTGGGGTTCCGTCATAAACTCGCTGATAACGTGCTCCGGTGCTTGGTCGTAAATTGTGGAGTGCCGGATAATGCCCGCGCGTGTCTCATAAGTTAGATTGAGACCGGGGAAATCGGGATAGCGTGCTTCGAGGACATCCACCACCCTTAAAGACTGGCTGTTGTGTTCGAACCCCCCGTTGTCGGCCATCAATTCTTGTAAAGAATGCTCCCCGGCATGCCCGAAAGGAGTGTGACCCAGATCGTGGGCCAAAGCCACCGCATGAGTCATATCCTCGTTGGCACCGAGATACTGGGCCATGCTTCGGGCAATCTGCCCCACTTCTAATGTGTGTGTCAGCCTGGTTCGGTAATGGTCTCCTTCGTAGTAAGCGAAGACCTGGGTTTTGTATTCAAGCCTGCGAAAAGCCTTTGAATGGATTATCCGGTCTCTGTCTCTCTGAAAAGAGGTCCTAAAGGGGCATTCCTGCTCCTCATAGACTCGGCCGCGACTGTTCTCCGAAAGGAGAGCGTACGGGGCGAGGAATGACCGTTCTCTCTGTTCTTGAACTGGACGTTGTATAATCACGCTGTGTTATCCTGTGGTATATAGAGTGGCCGGTCGTTTAGTCGTGAAAACTCAGGTCAGGATAAATGTGCTCTCGCCAGGCGTTTCTCAGTTGGCTGCTCCGTGCAGAATTATATTCACTAATAGCGCGAATACACCCACCACTCCCAGCGACACTAGTACCCAGACCAGAACGCTGAAGCCCGCTCCTCCGGACAGTCGTTCCACCGCAGGCGCCTCTCGCTCCGAAGGAAAACGGAAGCTCTCGAAAGCATCCGATGGTAGGGTGTGTTCGGAAACGTCAGCCGAAGTGGTCTGTAGAGCGCTGGAGGTTCTTTCCTGAATGCTACGGATATCCGTCCGGGCCGCAGGAACGGATGCCCGAATTTGCTCGACTGGAATTTGATCTTGAATGAACCCAATTCCTTCGCAATGAGGACATTTTATTTTGGCCTTTTGGCCCTGGGGAATACGGCTCTCATCTACTCTCATTTTTCCGCCGCAATGAGAACAGTTGACAATCATGGCTGTTGGTACCTTTCAAACTGAGTATGTTCTTGTTGCGCCATCCGAACCTGTGTCAAGACTATCTTCGTGCCCAGTCTGCATAGGATGCTAAGCCTGTCAACAGCGAGGGTCCCGCATCCGCCGCGTCTAGTCGATCCGACAACCTCTCGGCAGAGTTTTCTGCAATGGATGCGTTTTCCCGCCGCCGGCAAGATTATTCTATCTTAGCAGAACCACCTATCTATCGTAATAGTTCACAGTGAAGAACGCAGATATTTCTGTATTCTCCACACGGCCATGCGAATGGGCGAGACCAATTCGGGCCTGTGACAATGGGGCAAATACCGGCCTAACAGTACGGCCGCAACTGGCTTGGAGCTGAACAGGCTATCCTTTTTTCTCCCCACCCGTGACGCACTCCGCGGCGTTCCGATGCATACCGCGGGACTGATTGGACACTGAGCAGTTGCCTTCTACCATCTCTCCATCGTCTTCGCGCCACCAAGCCGATTTTCCGTCGCGCTCAGATCGAGAAAGAGAAGTGTTCCCCCGACCACGGCCGCGGGTATGAACAGCAGATTCAAAACGGGAACAGCGGCCATTAAGACGTTGCCTAATCCGAATCCCATGATCGACCAGAATCGACGACGGAAGAAAGCCCGCTTCTCTTTCCAGGTGAATCTTCGCCGGTCCATGGGGTATCCAAGATATTCGTGAGCAAACATGTAAGCAGATAAGAGGGCCCCAGCAACCGCATATAAGACTCCGCCAATCCCCGGGATCAAAAGCAAAAACAAAGCAGCAATTAAAAGGGTTAGATAGATGACTAGCACCTTAAATAAATGACCAATCGATCGGGCCGAATCCTTCAGGAGCTGTACAACTGAAAAGGGCGTTTCATGGAAAGTCCCGCTTACCAACTCTTCCGTTTTCTTAGAGACAAGATCGTTGAACGGCCAAGCCAGAGCTGAAGCGATCCGAGTGAGCACAAAGAAAAAGACCACCGATAGCAGGGCGATACCACCGATCAGCAGCAAAAAATATAGAGCCTGCTGGTACCAGGCACCGAGAGCGTAAGTATACAGGATACCAGATAAGAAGTGATATAGGAGCCAGTAAGAGACGCCGAGGATCGAGACGCCAATAGCCGTGGGGGCCGCGGCGTATTTCCAAAGGACCTTATGGGTCCAGAGGAAAAACGCCCCTCTGATCACGTACACAGGCGCCAGCCGAGGCCCACCCGATAATCCGGCATTCACTGATTTGCCTGGCATGAATCCTGGAGTATCCAGCCGACGAAGGTCGCACCCTCGTACTTTGGGGCGGCAAGCCTAAGCAGGGCTGGCCGTGCCCTCCAATTCTTAGATTCGACGGCGATAGACCACACTACAGTTGACTTTCGAGGCTTCGCACTCCACACGGCCCGCGGCCAATGCCCGCGTAAGGTCTAGGAGGCTGTCGCGCAACCTCACTCGTCGGCACCATCGAGCTACGCTGAGGTTCCACTCATTGTTCCGTTACCTCTCCCCAGCTCCTATGAGTCTGACATACTAAGTTTTTTTCCGTGGCAGCCTATGAAAGATCCCGATAATTTAGTCGCCATCGTGCCACGAATTCGGGAAGGTATTGCGCTACGCAACAACCTCCTGCAACTCGCGACCGACGCGGTTCAAGTAGATTTCTTTATCAGCCCCAGGACCTCCCCCTCATTCGGGAAGCGGCCGAGATTCTTTTTCGAGAAAACGAGATTTCCGCCGTACTCGACTTCAAACACGCCCCCTCCGGATTTAATCAGTTTCGGCTCAATGCGCAATTCTCTCTTCAATTCCTCCGCCAGACCGGCGGCCCTTGGTTTGTAATTTCACTGTCCGCAGTAAGTGATCTTGCATTCATCCATGTTGTTCGAAGACCTCCTTGCACACGAATCTGTTTATCACCCGGGTGAAATTATAGTCGGACCGGTTTCCGGTTACAAGACCAAGGAGGGTTGCCACTAAGTTCTCCATTTCCTGAAGCACGGTGCCAATTGCACGGTAGCGCCGGCCTCCGCGCCGGCGTTCTTGCAGCGACCGGCGCGGAGGCCGGTCCTACCGGAATGGGGTTCCGACCACGGGATCCCGATAGGACGGCCTGTGTCCACCATCCCGTTTTGGCGGGATCGGGCTCGGCCCACCTACCCGAATCTAAGTTCTCTGATCCCAGACTCGGTCTTGTTTTCTGTAACCATTCTTGAGGCCGAACCACTTTACTCGTACTTCAAGACTTCCAGCTTCACTTTGCCCACCATTTTGAGCAGGGCACGCGAGTCGTCGGCCGAGGCCCCGGAGGATATTTTGATATGAGTGGCATCTGCGGGGATTTGCTTCAAGGTCGGGTCCACGGCCACCCAGCCGTTGAGGTAGGATTCGCACCACGCATGGTACAGGAAACCACCTTGATTGGAGTACACTATACCTGTGACGACCCGGGTCGGGATGCCTTGAGATCTGGCCAGGGCAGTGTAGAGGGATGCGTGCGATTGGCATTCGCCCTCTTTTCTGTGTAATACCGACAGAGCTGAAAAGTTGTCCGTCATCTTGCTCTTGATGTTTTCAGCGGTCCAACGGGTCAACTTGAGCACTTTTTCCAGGGGGGAATCATCAGGCGAAACAATTTTCTTGGCTTGATCGACGATTTCCTTGTTATTAGACTGTATCGATATGGTGGGAGCCAGGTACGCGTCGGAAACTGCTTGAGCGCGATCATGTGCCGGAGCCTTTAGGCCCAAGGGATCCTCGACACGGACCGCGACATCGAATGAGCCTTTCGGTGCGTTGTCTGTAGGAACGGTAATCTTTTGTCGACGATCTTCAGGAATGACGGATTGCTCAACCCCTTGCAATCTCGCCTTCAGAAAGTGCAGCTTTTCCGGATGGGGAAGTGGCTTTGGAATTCGGATCAGGCTGACGTCGAGGACAAGGTCCTTCCCTTGAGCTTTATCTTTAACGAACTTTTCGGCTGTGTTTTCGTCTTCGAGCATCGTGATCAAAGATCCTTGCAGGGCCTTTTCGATCACCGTCAGCCCCTTCTTATCCAACCACGAGTCCACCACAGACTGCCCACAAGTGTTCTTCACCTTCCAGATAGCCCCATGAGGCCCCGCAGGGCCTTTGACTGTGGACATTTGTTGATCCACTTTTTGCATCCCCAGTTTCTCTGCGTTGAAGACGTCGAAAATGTAGGATTGATTATTTTTGAGTCCGCGTAACGCAGGCATCAAAGAAATCGCGCTTGAAGGATATATTTTTTCATTTAAGGGATATTGGCGGCTCTCCTTTTCTCCCTCGACGGTTATATCCACGAGGAATTGTTTCCCCTCCGACTTACCAGTCATGGTCATATCTTTACCATTCATGCGGACTACAGACTGGAATGAGACCAAAGTAAGGTCGGGCCGTACCACCACCCTCTCTTTCATCTTGACTTCGTTCACTTTTCTCAGTGCTTTGAGCCTCATGAAGGAGTCTGTGTTTATGCTGAAATTGTTGCTTGCAGGTTCGATTTTGAAGTGGCTGTATCCGACCTTGTCATTCTGAAAGTACATCCCGTACCAAGCCTCTCGGAATGGCAATTTGTCTAAGGTGACATAACCGTTAGGAGGGATTTTGGGGTCGGAAACGCTTGGCATAAAAGAATGCAGAGCGCACGAACTTTGCATAAGAGCCAGGATGAGAACAAAGAAGCTGGCGGAATGCCTCACTTGACGTATTTTGGCAATATATCCGCCTGGCATTACGGACAGAATCCCGCTTTCTCCCTTCTCTACGAGTGGGGGGCTGAGGAACCTTGCAACGAAATCATCGCAAGTCCTGATCTTGCCACGAAACGAGAAATGCATAATTCCAACAGATTATACGCGCTGGATCGATCCCGCCCACACGGGTCGAGGGACCGACAATCAATATACTCCTTGCAGAAGCCAGTTGCAATGAAGCGGCGCCTGCTTTTGCGCCCTTGCGATGACAGTCAAGTTTCTTGGCCGGGTGAATCCCGGTAGAGGCACGGCATGCCGTGCGCCTACAGTCACGCAATGACAGTAAAGTCTTTTTGCCGGATGGATAGTTCCGTTTCCATTCATTGATCACATTTTGGCAAAAGTCCTGTATTGCCTGCCACGGTTTTGTGATAAAACAGAAACATCAGTCTTCTCCGGCATGCTTTTCCAGCGGAGATAATTTCTTGACACCGTGACTTTATGTGATATATATTCACTTGTAATCATATAGCGTTATGCGTGTTTGTTTTATTGCCTCGGAGAAAGAGGTATGGCTTGAAGTCGAAAACCCAACTCCCATGGACTGCTCTAGCCTCGGTTCTGTTTGTGCTTATGGGGGCTCTGCTCTTTCCGACTGAATCTCCTGCGGGGGATGCATCATGGTGGGGTTCGTCTGCCTGGTGGGACTGGTCTGATTTCAGAGGGGCCATCGGAAGTAGAGTCTTTCTAGCCAGGTTAGCTGCCGCCAGCATTACCATCGGAGGGAAGAACTTCGACCTGAAAAACGCGGACTACGGGTTCGACGATGAACCCGAGCCGTTTAAAGAGTTCTGGGCAGAACTTTACATCGACCGGCTGGGACTCCGCTTCAATGTTGCGGACTACGCATGGCGGGGGACGCCTGCCGGTAGCATAGGAACTCCAAACGGACCACTGGTGGCTGAATTGAGATTCGGCATGTCAAGTCTTGGAGTGGACCTTGACCTTGTCCGCTTTCCGTTTCTAAGACTCGGAATCGATTATGATTATCAGGTCAACGCGGTGAAGTTCCTGGACTTGACTGGGGCTCTTTATACATCAGACACCCCGATGACGTTGGGAGTCCATGGCAGGGCGATTCCGTTTCGGTTCCGCGAGATCCCGTTCACGGTCCAGGCGCGTTTTCACTTTCCCATGCCTTTCTTGAACAGACAAGCTGAAGCCAAAGTCACCGATTGGGAAATATCGGGGGGCCTGCGCCCCGCGATCTGGGAGACCAGCCTGTACGGGCACGCAACATTCTCTTTCGACATTGAGGCCGGATACCGCTCAGTGAACCTCGATTCAAATCTGGAAACAATGGTAACCCAACCCCAGCCGTACACAGATCGAGTACGGCAATCCTACCAGTGGGCATGCCCCGGTGCCGCCGCCTTCTATGAGCCTGAAGGCCCGTTGGAACGGGGCGTTTATCCAGGTGGGACTGTTTTTCTAAGCCGGCCCGGCGATTCCCTTGGTTTCACCCTCTTCGGTCCCGTAGGATGTGCTGAGCGAAGCGAAGCGCATCTGTCCCGGAGTCGGCCGTGAGTGTCGTTTGATCGTGACGCGACCGATGCGCTTCCCCTGCGTTTGCAGGGTTCAGCACATCCTACATGCTGAAGGCCCGTTGGAACGGGACGTTTATCCAGGTGGGGTTGTTTTTCTAAGCCTCTCAGGCCAGTGGGACAGGCATCTTGCCTGTCACCAAGGCAGGCAGGATGCCTGCCCCACTATTCCTTAAACCGGCCCAGCTACTGCTTTGTTCCCGTCTTCTTCGGTTCCAAAGATCCTATAGCCCAAGAGATGTCGACGCAGCAGATCCAGGGCCTGCATTGCAGCGAGTGTCTTCACCCACTCGCGAACTCCCGGTAGCAGAAAAGCCTCTGCTTATAGTTGCATCTTTCGTGGCCAAACCAAGGTAGAATGTCCCAACCGGCTTATCCGGGGTTCCTCCGTCCGGGCCCGCGATGCCTGTTGCAGAAAGACCTATGTCGGCTTTGCCTACCTTGCGGGCTCCGAGAGCCATTTCCCTGGCGCAGCGATGTGATACGGCCCCATGATCCCTGAGAGTTTCTGCAGACACCCCGAGGATATCTAACTTCATGTCATTGGAATAGCTGACAACAGACCCCATAAAAGTTTGGGAAGACCCCGGCACGCGAGTCAACATCTCTCCGATCATTCCCCCGGTCAAGGATTCGGCCAGAGCCAGGGTTACCCCTCGGTTCTGCATGAGCTGAAGCACAACCTCTTCCATAGACCGTCCGTCATCAGAGAGCACGTTTTCACTGAGCCGCTGCATCAGGACTTGCTGTTTTGCACCCAACCTCTGCTCGGCCTCTTGCTCGGTTAGGGCACAGACATCCATTCTGAGCCTTATGATAGGAAACCTCGGCAAAAAGGCTAGATGATAATCGTCTTCATCGCGGGAGACGTCGGCAAGAATCTCCCCGAGCTTGGACTCGGTCATTCCATATACATGTAGGGTACGATTTCGGAACACCCGGCCCGAAGAACCGAGACGCTCCAATATAGCTGGAATCCCTTTCAAACGAAGCATGTTGATCAATTCCCGCGGGACTCCGGGGAAGAATAATGCAAAGCGCCCCCCCCGTTCGATGATGAACCCCGGTGCGGTACCGTAGTCGTTAGGGATGGGGACAGCTCCCTCGGGGAAAAGGGCCTGCTTCGCATTGCTCGCGGCCATAGGACGACCCCAGCGACGAAAACGATCCTCGATGCGCGCCAATTGTTCGGGATCGGATTTGAGGGGAACTCCCAGGAAATCCGCAACCGCTGAAGCTGTTTTGTCGTCTTCAGTGGGCCCAAGGCCGCCGGATACGACTGTGACCGCCGCCCGTTCCATAGCGTGCGCCAGTGCGTCTGCGATGAGAAGGGGATCATCGCCCACCGAGGACATCCCCTTTATGGCAATGCCGACGGCACGCAGCTCACGAGAGATTGTTTCCCGATTGGTGTCTGTAATGACACCGTTGATGATCTCGTTTCCGATGGTTAAGATCCAGGCATCGAGGATATCGTCCATTTAATGTGCCTCGTCCCAATTATTCCCCGCGGCTGCATCGACCACGAGGGGTACCGAAAGCGGGTACACTCCTTCCATCTCCTTCTTGAGCAGGGCGGCCGCCTCTTTCTCTGCTTCTTTCTTCACTTCCAATATAAGCTCGTCATGAACCTGAAGGATCATCTTCGCAGGCAGGCGTCCTTCCTTGAGTGCTTTGTGAACCCTTATCATGGCCAACTTCATCAAGTCGGCCGCGCTGCCTTGCATGGTGGTGTTAATAGCGACCCTTCGTGCTGCCTGCTGGGCTATCCGGTTCGGATTGTTCAAGTCCGGCAGAAAACGTTTCCGGCCCAGAATGGTCGTGACGAAGCCGTCTTCCGTAGCCTTCTTCGGCAGTTCCTCCATGAATTTTCTTACACCGGCGTAAGTTTTGTAATAATCGTCAAGATACTGCCGTGCCATCTTCATACCCACGCCGATTTGACCCGCCAGCTTGAACGGTCCCATCCCGTACATGATCCCGAAGTTGATTGCTTTGGCCTTGCGCCTCATCTCCGGGGTGACGTGAGCCGGCGAACATTCGAAAACGCTCGCTGCGGTGATTGCATGTATGTCTTCGCCCGCGGCAAAAGCGGACGTCAACCGCTCATCTCCAGAGACGTGGGCCATGATCCTCAGTTCTATTTGAGAATAATCGGCCGACACAAAGATGTATCCGTCCTCAGGAATAAACGCCTTGCGGATCTTGCGGCCTTCTTCGGACCGAGCCGGTATGTTTTGCAGATTCGGATCGGATGATGAAAGCCGACCGGTCGCTGCCACGGCCTGATTGTACGATGTATGGATACGGCCGGTCCTGGGATTGACCAGATTTGTCAGAGAATCCACGTAAGTTGACTTGAGTTTATAAATGGAACGATAGTCCAGGATCTTGCGCGGCAATTCATGGTCAAGGGCAAGTTCTTCCAGCACCTCCAGTGAGGTCGAAGGTCCGCTCTTTGTTTTCTTAGTCGCCTTCATCCCCATGCGCTCAAAGAGAATTTGTCCCAACTGTTTCGGCGAATTTATGTTGAACTGCCCGCCCGCAAGTTCATAGATATCGGCTTCGGTCTTCTGAAGGATTATACCGAACTCTTTTGAGAGCTGATTCAGATAAGCGGTGTCGATGCGGACTCCTGCAAGCTCCATGTCCGCCAATACAGGGATGAGCGGCAATTCAATATCTCTGAAAAGGTCCCCAAGACCTTCCTTATCAACACGAGGGCACAGGATCGAGGCCACCTTGAACGTTGCTTCTGCGTCTTCACAGGAATATTCGGATGCTCTGGGAATGTCTACATCGGAGAAAAGAATCTGGCTCTTGCCGGTTCCTATGAGTTCCTTTATCGGAATCATGCGGTGTTCCAGAAAGATTTCAGCCAGGTCGTCGAGGGAATGCCCCCGCCGGGATGGATCGAGCAGGTAGGATGCGAGCATGGTGTCACACTCGATACCGCGGATTTCGACCCCCTCCTTCTTGAGAACAATGAGATCGTATTTAATATTCTGCCCGACTTTGGGGATTTCGGGATTCTCCAGAAGCGGCCGCAGGACCTCCAGGACATCTTCCTTCTTCAGTTGATTCCCTTGCTTGTGGGCCACAGGTATATAGCAGGCTCTTCCGTCCTTAGCGCACATCGAGATACCAACCAGGTCGGCCCGCACGGGCTGTTCGGAGGTCGTCTCAAGGTCAACTGCAAACCTACCTATTTTTTTGATCTCATTCGCAAAGTTGCGAAGGTCTTCAATTGTGACAATGGTGCAATAACCGGAAAAATCCAGGGTCCTTTGCGCCGGCAGGTCTCCCATGAGCCGCTTGAATTCCAATTCCTTGAAAATCTCCCTCAGTCGGCCCAAGTCCGGTTCCACAGTCTTCAACTCTTCCAGACTCGAATCTAGCGGCACCTCATAATTTAGGAGAATCAACTTTCGGCTCAGGAATGCCTTATCCTTGCCTCCGGCCAATTTTTCTCCGACTTTTTTCTGGGTCACCTCGTCCAACCGTGAATAAAGGCTATCTAAAGAATCAAACTGCTCGATCAATTGAGCCGCGGTCTTTTGCCCCACACCGGGAACGCCGGGAACGTTGTCCGAACTGTCTCCCACGAGAGCCATAAAATCGAGAATATGATCCGGCGCCACACCGAACTTCTTTTTGACTGCCTCGGAATCATATACTACGTCCCTTTGAGGATCCCACATCGTGACCCCTTCTTGGACGAGCTGCATCAGGTCCTTGTCCGCGGATACTATCACTACCCGCCATCCTTTCTCCGTGGCCCGGTGGGTGAGCGTAGCAATAATGTCATCCGCCTCGAAGCCCTGTACGGATAGGGAAGGCAGCCGGTAAGCGTTTACTATCTCCTCGATTTTTGGGATCTGGAGTCTCAAGTCTTCCGGCATCTTCGGCCTGTTTGCCTTGTAGTCCGAATACATCTCGTGCCTGAAGGTGGGCCCCTTCGCGTCGAATACCACTGCGATGCGTCGAGGCGCCTTGTCTTTCATGGTCTTCACGATCATATTTGTGAAGCCGAAAACTGCCCCTGTTGGAAAGCCCTTGGAATTGGAAAGCCCACCCATGGCATGATAAGCTCTGTGGATATATGAACTTCCGTCGATCAGATAAATCTCTTCGTGTTTCTTAGCCATTATGCGCCTCGTATCGGAATACTCGGGCCAAAAAAAACGGGCCAAGCAGGGGCTGAATGATTCGCCTATCCCGTCCCGGTGACAGTAATTCTCTTCGCACAGTCGAGAATGGCCGAAAAGAGCGGGTGTTCCTCCAACATGCGGCCATGTCCCAGGAGAATCAGTTTCGAGCGAGCCCGGCTCAGAGAGACATTCAGCCTTTTCGGATCGGCCAAAAACGAGGTGACCGCATCTGAGCGAGCCAGCGACAGTATTATAACTTCGCGCTCCCCACCTTGGAAGCGGTCCACAGTATCGACTGAAAGCGAATGCAAGTTGTCGCGCCCGTCAAATAGTCGTCTGCGAATCAGAGCTTGCTGTGCCTTGTAAGGGGTGATTATACCTATTTCATGTGACGGTACCCCCCCGGCAAGGAGCCTCTCCACTATCCTGCAAACCACAGCCGCCTCTTTGGAGCTGGCTTTTCCGGTGTCCGAGCCGAGGACGTCCACAAATACCACCGGCAGCTCGGGAGCCACAATCTGCTCAATACTTGAGTCTCCCGATACTTGACGGTCAATATCCAGGCGCCTGCCCGCGGCTTCGGGCGACGGAAAAAGAGTTCCCCCATAAAAGAGCTGAGAAGGTATCGCTTGCACTTCGCGATTCATCCTGTATTGCATGCGCAGGCACGAAACCTGCGACGGATGCGCAGACAGAAAAAGGCGTTCGAAGAGAGATTGCTCCAGTCCATTCTCCTCGCTAGCATCCCGATTCTGTTTCGCAGTCTTCACGACGGGTGGAAGCTGCAGATGATCGCCGCCTAGTATGAATTTCCGGCCGAACGTCAGCGGCCCCAGTGTTGCAGGCTCATCTAGCTGACCCGCTTCATCCACTGCGACGCGGTCAAATCGTCTGCGCAAAAAAAACGGATGGGCCAAACACTGATACGCGGTTGCACCGATCAGCTTTGTTTCTTCCACTCGTTGCCGGAACCGCTTGAAATTCGTCTCTCGGGCGGCAAGCTCCCCCAGAAGTAAGGGCGGATTTCCGCCGCGTTCCATCGCGTCGAGAAACTCCTTCGAAAGAGCTGACGCTTTCCCGATGCGGAGAAAATTGCGGACTCCAAGGTTCATCACCGAAATAAGCAGTCGGTCGAGAGCCACATTGGTGGGGCATGCGACTAGGACACTCTCCCCGCGATCCAAACATAGTCGGATGAGCTGCGCGAGCACCCTGGTTTTGCCCGTGCCGGGCGGACCATGAATCAGATGGAAAGTTTCGCAGTCCAGTGCGGATTCGATCGCAGCCTGCTGGTCCTGATTCAATTCATTTTTCGGAAGCTCTGATAGGGCAGGTGGCTTCGGCGGGTCTATCGCTGTCGATTTTTCCGGTCTGTCTCCGCAATCCCGTGTGGCGTCAGACTCCTCTCCGCAAGGTCGAGGCACTGTAGCGGAAGAGGTCTGTTCCTGGGTGGACACTATTGCTTCGATAACCGCGGGATCACCTTTTTCGAAGAATCTGAAAAGAGCCTGCCGAGATACCTCACGCCCCCTGGTAAACGGAATCCGGTCGACAAACCAAGTGCGAGATGTCTCGAATGCCGGATATTGGCTTGCAGTCGGTGGACTTGCGGAAAAGGGAGCAAACGGGACCTTGAGCCTGACGAGAGTTTGCCCCTGCTTGGAATCAATGACGCGCCCGCGAATGGCATCGGAACTGCACGGGTCGCCACAGTGAATGATCACTTCCTCTCCCGGGCCGATATCCGCGACCGAGTCTTCCAACGACATTACAGCGACAACTTGGCCTGGCGGCAGAGGGCAGGGTGAGGGCGCTTTATCGGCTGATAATTTAGCCTTTTTTTTGCCTCTTTTTCCTTTAACCTCCAGTTCGCCAAATGAGGTGTCGCGACAATCGGTTTTGCCTATGGAAGCTTGGGGGCTGCCCATAAGGCTGATTTCCAGGACAGGGAACGTAATGCCTTCTTCCACTCGTTCATTGAGCGTCCGCGCATCCAAAATTTTGGCGAACTCTCCTTCTTCGGCCCATGCATCACGGGACAACAGTCGCAGCCACCGATCGTAGTATTGTCGATACGCTCCGTTCAAAAAAGGCTCGTCATGGCGCGCGAGATCGCCGAAGAGCCGCGTACAGGCCGAGCTGGAGAAACACCTCCCGTTCCTGGGGCAGTTGTATTCTGCAGAGTCTGTGGCTTCGAGTGTGTACGAGTATTTCAATGCAACAACCAGGTTACGTGCGTGCAGAAGTGTCCGTTCGATTCCATTTTCCCGGCAGTCGAGGCCCTCGACCCTGCCGGAAGCAGAGTAAAGTAGATAACCATCCGGTGCGCTATTGTCTGCATCCGGAGTGAAAAGAAGAGAATAAGCCCGGAGCTGAACGCGATGATCCTCTGCTGGAAATTTCCCGGACTTGAGTTCCAGAATCGCCGTGCGGTCGCCATTATAAAATATAGCGTCGGCCCGCCCTTTCAGCCCCAACCGCGTGGACATTCGGTCCTTCTCGACCCCCACGAGAGAGAAGCTTTCACCTTCCACTTTCAGCCAGGATTTCAGATTGTTGAAGTGGATTCTGGTCTCCTCTTCAAATTCTTTTTGATCGGGAAAGACTCTGGAGCCGGGAAGCACCGCCATGAGGGCCGGGAGTGCTTCCTGATACGCCTCTCGAAAGATCTGTTTGCCCGATCCTCCGTGATTGTGCAGCAAATGGTCGAAAAGAGTATGGACCATGCGCCCCTTGGCCATCCAGAAAGGCTCGTCCGGTCCAACCCGATACCGCAAGTCGGCCGCTCGAATACATGTAGCGGCTTCAACCGCTTCCGTGACGCTTACAAGGCGAAAAGGCTCCAATACGAGATGGCTTTCCGGTGTAACTGTATAAATGACGCTTCCGTCATCGAGCCTGTTGTTGAGCTGAAGATTGAATGCAGCGATTCGAGCGCCGACCCAACAAAGCAAGGGGAATTCATAGAGATCTGCGCCTGCAAATTCAGGGAACATGAGAAACACACGGTCAGAGTTGCCGTCGTGTGAAAGCTCAAGCCCTCGAAAGAGGTACCCCCGCGCGGGGCCTTCTTCGGTTCAGGAGCAATGCGTACAACCTCGCCCTGAACGGATTGGTTATGTTCTCCCTCGGCAGCCATAGCAGTAAGGTATCACAGCCGGTATTTACCGACAACCGGTGTCAACCGCGTCGATCAATTTTAGTGCTCTGATATTATTGCGGTTATTTTGGAGCCAGTGCTGTTGACCAGCATCAAGACAGAAGCGGATGCTGGTCACGAAAGATGCTCGAGTCCTTTTTCTTTGAACAGTTGATGTCGTAGCTGATAGAGAGGTTTTGCGTCAAAGATCCAATTGGATGGAGATTGCCCTGGCAACCCCCTGCATGTCCCCGGAACCGATCTCACCCTCCTTGTCGATCAGACATTTCTTGCTGACGGTTGTGATCTGATCAGCCAGTGCCTTGACTCTCTTTCCTCTCAGCGTGACGAAGGCCTCGCTTGGATATAGCCGCTCCACATTTGTTGTGAGGGGTACAACCTGCACTCTGTTCAAGAACTGGTTCGCTGCGTCGTTGCTGACGATGACCGCTGGCCGCTGCTTCCGGATCTCTCCCCCTACGGATGGATCGAAGCTGATCCACCGGACCTCACCTCTTTTCATCACTCACGTCTCCGCAAGTAGCCTCCGCCCAATCCAATGCCTCTGTTTCGCGCAGTGTGTCTGCACCCATCTCCCGGTAGGCGTTGTATAGATCTTTCTTGAGGACGTGGGGCCTGACGAGATCTTCGATAAAGCGGCTGATCTTCCGTTGACCGATCACTTTGTGCAGGCCCTCGTAAACATCTTCATCAATGGTCAGTGTCAGCTTCTTCTGCATCGGACGAAACCCCTTGCCTTTTACACGTATATCACACGTGCAAAGACTGCCTGTCAATTTCCGCTACTGATGGCAAGGAGCTGGGGGCAAAGCAATGTTTATGTCAATCCGTATATCATGCCGCGTATTGCTGCAAGTGCGGTATGAGACGCTCGCGCACGACATTGAACTACCAGTCGAGCAGACTCTTGCTCGTGTCGGCCGCGCTTCTTTCGCGCTGGCTCACTTAGTCCTGCTTCGCTGGTTTGCCCCTTTCGTGTCCGGTAACGGTAGATGTTCTGCGCTAATTTCTCTCTCAGCGGCCGCAAATTCTCGCATTGCTTCTTCGAGATCCTTCAGAATCTCTTTCATCAGTGCCGCAGGCGTCTTCTTTTCATTGATATTCATCGTTTCGTACTGCCACTGGATATCGAGGTTCGCTTTGTCCCTTGCGATAATCTCCGAATATTTGAATTTTCTGAAGTGATTGGATTTCTTACGCCGCGTGGGATCGTCAGCGTTGTAGCAATGAATAAAATCCGTCAGGTCCTCGGGCCCAATCGGATTCTGCCTGAGCGAAAAATTCCGGTTCGAGCGCAGGTCGTAGATCCACACTTCTTTTGTTGCAGGAGACTTTGCGGCCGTCTTCTTATCGAAGAAAAGTACATTTGCCTTGACGCCGGGCGAATACCAGATGCCAGTCGGTAGCCGCAAGAGAGTATGAACGTTGCAACGTTCAAGTAAATTTCGTCGAATCTTTTCCCCTGCGCCGCCTTCGAACAGAACATTGTCAGGAACCACCATTGCGGCACGACCGGTTTCTTTCAGCATCGAGTATACGTGCTGGACGAAATTGAGCTGCTTGTTGCTGGTCGTAGCCCAGAAATCCTGACGCTCATAGGAGATCTTATTGGTATGGCTCTTCCCGCTCTCGCCAACGATAGTGAAGCTGCTCTTTTTCCCGAACGGCGGGTTCGTGAGAACCATGTCCACAGGCTCGGCTTTAGATGCTAGGCTATCACGCATGGTGACTATCGGATGGCCGTGATCAGTGCCAATCCCGTGAAGGAAGAGATTCATGGCGCACAAACGTGCGACATTGGGAACGAGATCGACGCCATGCAACGCCTTTGTCCTGAGGTAAGCTGCTTCCACAGGATCGGCCGTCCTTCTACTGAGGTACTCGAATGCGGCTAATAGAAATCCGCCGGTGCCACACGCTGGATCTGAAATGTGCATCCCGGGTTCTGGTCGCATCACATTGACTATTGCCCGGATGACAGGCCGCGGGGTGAAATATTGTCCGGCTCCGCCTCGCACATCATCGGCGTTCTTGGCCAGCAACCCCTCGTAGACCTCACCTTTTACATCCACATCGAGGCGTGACCAATCCTCACTATCTATCATTCTAATTAAAAGATGTAGTTTCGCTGGGTCGTTTATCTTGCTTTGCGGCTTGGTGAAGATGAGGCCGACTAGCCCAGGCTGTTCGCTCAGTTTGCGCAAACCTTGATGATATCTCTCTAAGCGTTTTGGATCATCCGTCATGTTCTTCAACGCGCCCCAAGTGTAACGCGACGGAATATTGTTGACGCCCGCTTCCCGCTGTTCCCAGGCCATTTTTAGAAAGAGGAGGTAAGTGATCTGTTCCGTGTAATCCATAAACGCCAGCCCGTCGTCCTTGAGAACGTGGGCGTAGTTCCATACTTTTTGGACAAGGGTGCTCGCTGTCATAGAACTTTTCATAAATCTCTGCTCAGAATTTCGTCAACCCACTGGTAATTACGGTAGGCTTGAAGATAAACCCGCGCGGCCGTTGAATATTCAGCCTTTGCGCGAACGCATTTGATAATCTCCTTCTTATGGAATCGATAGTTTGCGTCGTCACCTGAGGTGTTGGCTATATTCGCATTGTTCACGTGTTGAGATATATCGTCGGCTATCCGTTTGCGTTTTCTCACGAGGATGACGTGATCCAGGTGATATAATCTTACGCTTTCTTCAACGCGGTTGACAGATACCCGGTCGCGTCTCACTGGATGAGGTAAGCCGTTCGGCAAGAATGTCAAAAGTTTCGTATCATTATCGTTTGTTGGATCTAGGAGTTTTGCTCTGTCTGGCGGATCGGTATTAGATCGGGCATGCGGTGGTGGCGGTATGATTGGAAAATGGTCCTGCTTGCCTCCTTCTGTTCCACCGACAACATCTCGTCGTTTGCTATTACAGAAAGTGCAAGAGTACCTAAAATTCTTCCAGTCGAACGCTAACCACCAATAACCCGGATGGCCGGTCGCCTCAATTACACTGTTCTTTGGTCGAAAGTGGTCAACAGCGTTGTCTGAGCGGTCCTGAATGCTCTCGCAGTACCAACATTTTCCATCACTTGCCTGTTGAAGGGCTCGGACTGCGGCTCGCCAGACCGCTTGCCTCGAATTGATTGCTTTGTGTCGTGCTTCAAGAGCAAGTTCTTCAATTTCTGCCGCTGACTTACCAGCCGCTGCGGCTGCCGTGCGGGCTTCATCTACCTTAGTCTCCATGTATGCTTTGGCTCGGGCGACTTGATCATCCCAGTTGGTTGGAAGATTATCATAGACATCCTCCTGCAGGACAAATCTCATTTCGTCTTGGCCTCTTCTGCTTCTATTTCGTCAAGAAGTTCAGTAGTTTCACGCTGTAGCGCGTCAAAATCCGATTTTACCGGAGGTGTTTTCAGAAAATCTTCGCGAGCTCTTTGACGAATAAAAATAGCCTTGATAAAAGCGCGATAGTATGGGTCGGAACTCGTTGATTTAAAGCCTAATTTCTCGATTTGCTGAGTTATGTTTTGAAGCTTGCTGGTTTCCTGTGGAGTCAATGTATCTTTACTATAGCGGTGCGCGGTGAGAATGGGTCTTAAGCGAAAGATGCGAGGACACTTCTCAGCGACGCAGGATTTCCCTGAAAGCGGTTGAATCTTCTGAACAGTCTCTCCTTGAATTCACCCAGGGTTATGAAGAATCGATTGTGAGTTGTTTTTCTCCTGGTTTCCTTCCATACGTATTCGGCCGCATTGAGTTTCGGGGAGTACGGGGGCAGATAATGGAGTTCAATACGGTCTTGTCTGTCTTTGAGCCACTCTCGCACCTTGGGACCTTTGTGATACTTTGCGTTATCCAGGATCATGTGTATCTTCCGACCCTTGTACCTGGAGATGAGCTGGTCCAAGAAGGCCAAGAAACTATCGGTGTTGAACCAGTTGACGAAACGAAAATGGAATTTGGGATGTGCGCCGACCGTTACTGCTCCCATCACTTTCAAGGACTTCCTTGTGGGCGGGGTCTTCACCACGCATCCGATCCCTTTCAAAGCCCAGTGTCGGAAAATGGAGCCCGCTTGTTTAAAGCTCACTTCATCCTGATACATCAGGATGTCTTCGTCTTCTTGGACTTTTTTTTAATCTCAGGCAGTTCCTCTTCAAGCCACGTGGCCTGCCGCTTCTTGTCGGCTTGAGACGGTTCTTGCCTGGGATATTGAAGTGAAAATCCCAGCTCGTGAAGAAGTCTGCGAATCTGAGAGGAGCTATATGCAATGTTGAAACGCCGGTTTACCAGGTCTGCAATGATCGGGGCCGTCCAGACTCCGGTGTCCAAGCCACTGTCTTCAGGCCCTTGTCGAACCATTATGGCAACCTCCCGTTTCTGGTCCAGACTTAACCTGGGCCTTTTCCCTTGGTACGGTCCTCGTACAAGCAAGCCCGTCACGCCTCTGCATCTGTACTTTTCTATCCAGCGCTGCACGGTACTCCGGGCCACTTCGAGAATCTGACCAACCTGTTCCAGTGTCTTGCCTTCGTGAACCAGCAAAATCGCTCTCAGACGAACCCTTGATTCGAGATCTTTCCTCTTCTTGGCTAGATAGCGGTGGCGTACAATGTCATTGTAATCTTCAAGTTCCAGTCTCAATCCACGCTTGGGCATTGATTCTCCCTCCCATCAATCGATGGCAGGGTCATATCAAATGTCCGGAAAAAAGTCGCGCTGTTTTTCACACTTAATCCCACTGCGCGGCACTATAGCAAGTTCAGCTTGCTCTTCGAGAAGTTTCATCGTCTCCGGGTCCAAGTCGGAAGTGAAATCAAACATGTCACTCATGAGAATCCCTGTAAATCCCAATCCACGAGGGTTCTCAGAGGGTTGCTGCCAATAGCAAATTAGTGACTCGACATCGCGTTTGAGTAAATGAATTTGTTCTTTGACGAGGCTTGCGATGACAAGTGGATCATGCGTGGCCATGAGAATCTGGCTGCTCTGCTGCTGAGGAGACTCAGAGTGATTATCGCTCATCACGCTAGTGAGATCTTGTAGATATTTTACGCTCCACTGCGGATTCAAGTGAGTATCCGGCTCATCAAGCAGGACGAGTGATTGATGCGATTTCGTAAATCGCATTAGCCCTAAAACCATTAGCAGCTGCTGCTCACCCTCGCTCAACTCGTTAAACGTAATCGACACCTGCTCCGAGTTGGTCGCTTTCACGCGGACTTGAATTTTTACGTCATGAATCAGCTCAGAAAAATCGGTGCTTTCCAATGCCAAAAAAAAGGTCCTGGCCTCCTGAAACTGGGCTGCGAATGAATGCAGACTTTCGAGGTCTGGCAAGAAGAAATAGTAGTGTTTTTCCTTGGTCGTCCGATGCCCATAGCTGACGGTCTGCTCGAGAAACCATGGGTGCGATGGCGTATCGGCGCAGCCGTTCCATGACGTCGCGCATGATGCCTCTGGCGCCCCAAAAATCCGCCGCCTTGCTTCCGCGCCTGGCCCAACGCGGCTTGCGAATAATAAAGAGAGCTGATTCAAAGTCAACGATCCGCAAGCGTTCCTCTAGAAAATCACTTATTTTCGGATCCTCCTTGTACGAGAATGCGAGCAGCACGTATTTCGAATGATGAGTCTCGGCACAAAAGAACCGTCGCTTCGCAAGTAATCCCGGCCAGATGCTTGGATCGTCTGTCTTCGCCTTCAGCAAGCGATGATAATGGGTTTGCTTCATTGGGAGAAAGTGTTCACAGAGGCGGTTGGTAGGACCCGAGTAGTAGCCGAAAACAAAGCGGGGCAAGACCAACTGCTGACGCTTGATGGGCTCAAGTTTTACTTCGTCCTCTGCTCTCTTAGAAATTGGCCCTCTTCTCAATTCTGGCCGCTTCATTTCCTCGGGTCGCCATGTGACCTCTATCATGTGTCCGTCAATTTCATAGCTGAGTAGGTAGCCGTTCATGGGCTTGTGAGGCCAGCGGTTCTCGTCACACCAAACGTGCAGGTCACGAAAGATTATGACGAGCGCCTCAAATAAATTGGACTTACCCGTGCCGTTCCATCCGAGAAAGATATCCACTGAATGCGCAGGATCGAAGCGAACAGTGTAATTCGTAAGATTCTTAAAATCCTCCAGCCATAGCTTGATTAGTCGGAATCGACCTTTCGGCTCACTTGGCTTTTCTTTGGGAATTTCAATCGGTTTCTGGGACTCATGATTCCTCTGTGCTGCTTCTTGAAAGGCATTTCGTGCGACTGATGTGACGCGCAATCCTTCATAGAACTGCACGACATGATCCGGGCCGAACCCTGCTTCATCGAATAGGCGACGAGCATCAGTTGTTTGCCCAATTCTTTCCCAGGCAGCAGTGAGCGATTCGGATGACGGTGGTTGCTTTTCCATAGAAACGCCGTCACGGATGTCCCACAAGCCGATCCGGCTTCGGTCCCAGACTTGCGCTTTGCCTACATGCAGGGTGCCGACGGATGAAGAGCCAAGAGCTTCAACGACGGGCACGTGGACAGGCAGAGCTTGTCAAAAAGTCGGCATCAGAGCACGCATGAACAGGTGCCTCCAGGGCTATGCATCATGCAACACAAAAACGCTTTCGAGTTCCTGGTCCAATCAGTCAATGCACACCGCCAAGGACTCTGTCATCCCTCACTCGTCAGCCTCTCCCGCTGAACGATTACGACTTCTCTTCTTTCTTGCCGATGGTAGTGCTCGGCGTGCCCGTTTCCGCTCGGCTTCGTTGAGCGCTTTCGCGGCCCGGATGCGTTCCAACAACACTGAAGCCGGTTCATCGTTCGGATCTTGAGGCACGAGGTCGCCGGCAAAAGCTTCGTGCAGGAGTAATTGGCGCGCTGCGCTGGACTGTTCGAGCTGCGTTTCCAGCGTGGTGGCTAACCGGTCTGCCTCCGATAGAAGAAGCTCCACTTTACGGACGATTTCGGTTTGCTCGTCGCACGGCGGTATTGGTATAGTAAGCGAGGCAACGGAAGCCGTGTTGAAATGTGTCAGTGCAACTCCTACCTTGCCCGTATCGATCTGCATGTGGGCAGCCGAGTTCATGTAAAATGCAATGAAATGTGGCTCCACCAGTGGGCTTTGGATCAACACGAGATCCGAGCAGTTTGCCTCTCCAAGACTATCAGGAATCACACAAGCAGTACCAACGGAACCAGATCTCACGACAACCACGTCCCCAGGAAGTACCCGCGACTTGACCAACCGCGCGTGAAATGCTGGACTAATAAACAAAAGGCCCCTTGGCTCAAAGCGGTTTGGACGTACGTTTCTGGGAACGGAGGAACGGGACTCCCGATTGCACGTATTCATGCTTCATGGAGCCAACGTGACCGACAGTGACACGCGTGCTGACTTGTTCGATGGTCGCCCAAGTCCAACCAGATGGCAATTTGCGCAATTTTTGGGTGATCACCGGCGTTGGTTCAGGATAGCGAGATTTCCATTCATTGTCTTTGGGCACGGCGCCTTTTGCGCGAAGGCGCTGCAACTCAGCTTCCTCCCAACGGGCGCGACGGGTGGCTAAAAGACGCTGTAACAGGGCTTCGCCAGTTTATGTGTTTCTCTGTTTGCTTTTCTCCTGGACTTCGCGCCAACCGCAAGTGAGTTCGCCAGCAACGGCATCATTGAGGATTGCAACTCGGTAATCATCTATTCCTTCCCTCGCTCGGCGGGCTGCCTTTTCAGCTCGCTCCATTCCTGATATCGTCGAGTTCAGCTTTGCTACAATTCTTTGCTGCTCACGGGTGGGCGGAAGCAGGAATTCGTAATTCAGTAGGTAGTTTAAAGGAACGCGCTTATGGCCGACTCCACCGGCCATCTGACGTTCTGCATTCTTGCGCAGAGAACGCTGGAGCAGAAAATGAAGTAGAAATTGAGATAACAGGCCGTCGTAAGGCCGGAAGACGATGAACTCTGTGGACCCGTAACCAAGGCCATTCTCTAGGCCCGTCGCCAATGCAATCTTACCGTTCTCCATGCAGGGCGTAATCTTTGCGAATATAACATCATTCTCTTTGAAGGGTGTGTAGCCCCTCACAACGGCTCCAAGTAATCGAATTTCTGAGGCATCGAGCCGACCCGTTTCTTCTTCGACGCCGCCATCGGTACGAAGCTGACTTCGGTGTGATCAGGCGGAAGATGCTCTAATGGCGGTCTTGGGTTGATGGCACAAACTTCACCCAGCGTGGTCTTTACCCATCCCTTTGGTAGGTCTTCAAGCATTAATTAGTGCCGCCTTTGGGCTTCGGGCATTGCATTTCCTGCGATCAGTGACAGCAGGCGGAAAAGATTTGCATAGCACAGAAGAGTTGGCTGGAACACGTGGCCGTCGGCTGCAACTGACCGTATTCCCTGTCAGGTTAAGACTTACCTCACCGTGGAGTTTCCGGTCAAGCAGCAGCGGCGAAGTATGAAGTAACAGCCCTTGTCGACTGCATGATCGTGGACCGGCCATCTCTGCAAGGTCTAAATGCGCGTAAAGAGCAGCGGCCCTTGAGGCACTGACGAAGCGAGGTATGGAATAATCAGCCATTCCGGTTCAGTTTGCCCTTTTGGCGCAGCCGTTTCTTAACGGCATCCAAAGACTCGCGCGGTTCGTTCTGTCGCTCACGGGCCAGGATGGCGTCGTATAGATCCTCCCTAAATCGCCGTACTTCTTGAGATCAATTAGTACCGCCTTCTTTTCTCCTTTATCATCCACAAGAAACTGAATACCTTTCACGGAAGACTTCCTTGGGGAAATTCCTAACACGCTTTAGGTCATATTGCAGACGATCTCCTGTATCAGTTTCCTCGAAGATTCCAGAACTTCATTCTCCAACTCCAGCGTCACTGTTCCGTTGTAGCCTTTATTCATCAGGGCACCGAATATCTTTTGAAAATCAATAATTCCCTCTCCGATAGGGAGATGCAGATCATCTTTCACACCGCGCCCCCCTCTATTGTCGTGAACGTGAATGTGTTTTATGGAAGCAGAAAGTCTCTCGATGATGTCGAACGACGTGTTGGTGCTTGCAAGCAGTTGTCCGTGCCCAATGTCAAGGGTCAGGCCGAGATCCGGGACAGCTTCCAATACTGGCCCCAGATCCGCTGCGGTTTCGGAAAGGTTTTCGAGACCTATGAGTACACCGTTTTCGCTGGCATAGGCGCAGATAGCTGTCAAGAAACTCCGCTTCTCCTCGCGCGCTTCCGAATTCACGAAGCGAGGATCCAGCCAGAGATGGATAGTGAGGAACTCTATTTTCAGCTCACGTGCGACGTCTACGGTTTTCTGTGAGCGCTGGATAGTAAATCTCCCACAAGTGCTTGATATCGTTTGGAGGACCTTCTTGAGGACCGTGAGCAATTAGAAAGAAGCCTGAATCAAACTGATTAGTGATCCCTGAGTCAAGCCAATAATCCCTCGATTCGGCATTTCGTAGGATAATCTCGCCCAAGTCAAATTTCAGACCTTGAAGGTACTCAATATCATCCAGGGATTTAACATGGCCTCCGTACAGCATAGCCATACCTGCCCGAAAACTAGTATTCAGACAAAGGCGGCGGAATGGAATCCTTCACCGCGGAGTGCGCGGAGATCGCAGAGATGAAAAACGGCTTGTAATTCTCCACCTGACCCTTAGGAGCTGTCATGCCTGCGTTGTCTTCGCACCATCTCGCTGGGCCACGAACATGAATGCGATGTGCCACAACTCATGGAAATTCAGGGGAAAATAGAAGGCTCTGTGTTCTCTGCACTCTCAGCGTTGAGTCTTATTCCAATCCAATTTCTTCGTCCGTCAGATAACAGGCCGGGTCCGGTGCCCACACATCTCCGAAGATCGCTTCCGCCCGGACTCTGAAGTTGCCTCCGCAGATGTCCAGCCAGCGGCACCGGGCACAACGCCCTTTCACGTGCCGTTTCTTTTCTTTGAGTTTCATCAACAGCTCGTCTGATGGATCTGTCCAAATCTCGCTGAACGGGCGTTGACGAACGTTTCCAAACGAGTGGTGGCGCCAGAATTGGTCCGCGTGAACAGCTCCGTCCCAGGACACGCAGCCGATACCTCTGCCGGAATTGTTGCCTTCGTTCATCTCAAGGAGTTGCAAAACTTCCGCGGCTCGCTTCGGATCTTCTCTCGTCAAACGGAGGTATGTGTATGGTCCGTCCGCATGATTGTCCACAGTGAGGACTTCGACCGGCTGCCCCTTTTCGTGAAGCATCCTGGTGCGATCAAGGATAAGATCCACCACTTCCCTGGTTCGCTCGTGATCGAGGTCTTCGTTGACGAGTTCGGTGCCTCGGCCGGCATACACCAGATGATAAAAACAGATCCTCGGGATCCCTTTTTCTTCCACGAGATCGAAGATTCCGGGGATATCCTGGAAATTCCGCTTGTTGACGGTGAATCTCAACCCCACCTTCAAGCCTACGGCCTGGCAGTTCTTGATTGCCGCCATGACTCGCGAAAATGTGCCGGGAATTCCCCGGAAAGCATCATGGACCTCCTGAAGGCCGTCCAGACTGATGCCCACATAAGACAAACCGATATCTTTGAGTTTTTCAGCCAGAGCAGGGGTGATGAAGGTACCGTTTGTCGAGAGGACCGCTCTCCTGCCTTGCTGCGTCGCGTAACTGATCAAATCAAGGATGTCAGGGCGGATTAGAGGCTCTCCGCCTGAGAATAGAATGACCGGCGACCCGAACCGGGCGAGGTCGTCAATCAGGCTCTTCCCCTCCTCAAAAGAGAGCTCACCGCTGTAATCGCGGTCCTCGGATTGAGAGTAGCAATGAACGCATCGGAGGTTGCAGCGACGGGTCACGTTCCATACTACGACCGGCTTTTTGTCAATGGAGAACTGTAGCAGGTGAGAGGGGAGATCTTCGGACCGGCGTGCGTAGCGCAAAGGATCGGAGGCTTCCACCGCGCCGCAATACAATTTTGAAATTCCAATCATGCGAGACCTCATGTCTGAGACTTGAGAATAAGGATAACGCGTATAATGATCTCTTGCAACCGAAGTAAGTGGACTGAATCAGTACTTGACATTGCTGCTTTTAGATACTAAAAACATCCCATGTCCCTGGAATCGCAGAACCTGGCTGAACGGATTCGCCGCATTATCAACCGGCTGATATTCTTGGAAAAGCGTAGCGTTTTTCAGCAAGAAGGGGTGCGGCTCCATCCCTCGGAAATCCATTTGATGCAGGTCATAAAGGAACAACCGGACCTGAATGCGAGCGAGATGGCTCAGCAGCTTGCAGTCAGCAATGGTGCGGTGTCCCAAACCTTAGCCCGACTCGAAAGAAAAGGGGTTATCACGAAGGCGAAAGATCCCTCCCTCAAGAACAGAGTAACTGCGATGTTTACTGAGCCTGGACGGATGGCTATCCAGCGTTTTGAGGAAGAGCGGGCCTCGTCTGTGAGGTCTTTCTCTAACTACCTTGCCAGTCTCTCTGAATGGGAAAAGGAAGCGATCGACAGCTTCCTTTCGCACATGGAAGAGTTTCTCGCAGAGTTAGAGTAATTTTTTTTGAGTTGTGTTTATAGCATCTAAAACCAAAATCACTACGTTTTCTGGACTTAACCTCAAAAAGAGATGAAAGGAGCGAGCATGCGTAACAAACTGATGGCGGGGGTGTGGCGCTACATCCTGGGTGTTCCGCCGTTTCTCTGGGAGAAACAAATTCAGAGGGCTGTCCGCAAAGTGGAACGTTCCACTCGATTCATGACCGCGGAGCACAGGCTGGTTCATCACTACGTGGTCAAAGAGTTGCCGCGCTACGGTAGGCCCATGCCTCCGGACTTGGTGGCCCGGGAATTGAATCTGGCTTCCGGGCGTGTGGTGGAGATACTGGAAGACTTAGAAAGACACCTGACCTTCGTGTACAGGGACAAGGAGGGAAAAGTGATCTGGGCTTATCCGGTGACGGTGGAAAAAACGCCCCATTCGCTGACCTTCCATTCAGGAGAAGAGATATACGCTGCTTGAGCGGTAGATGCATTCGCGACGCCCTTCGTGCAGGGGCGACTCAGGGGTGAGGCAGTGTCTGTGGGCCTGGTATCTGAATGCGCCCATTGCAAGCGAACCATGCGTATGGAGATCGACGGCGAAATGAATTGCAGGTGTCAGGATGGGGATTGCCATCCCATAATTTTCGTTCCTGAAGTGGATTTTCAAACTCTGAAAGATCCAAGCATAATAGATTCGTTTTGAAAGGAGAGCGTTTTCTTCTGGTCAGAAGAACATGCTAGAAAATACCGCAGAGAGACTCACAGGGTGCGGGGCTCGTACTTCACGGCTCGGCAAATAGCTTACTTGAACACGCGAATTCAGAGCGCTGTATTTGGATGGTAAATTTCCCGTGCTGGGTTTGGTGAAAGGGTATTGGGAACCGGTCCCAGGCATCTATGACGAATGATATCATCATTGAGTTTGCGCCTGTCTTTCTCGTTTCCGGGCTTTGCCTCACAGGCGCTAACTTAAGGAACTCGTTCCTCCTGAAGAGGTGCAGGAGGGGAGGGCCATCAAAGTCCCCCTTTTGTAAAGGGGGATTTAGGGGATTTTCAAGGATTTATCCAAATCCCCCCTGTCTTCCCTTTACGAAGGGGGGAATCCCACCTCCCGCGAGGCTAAGTCAGCGCCTATGAGGCTCGGCCTGGTAACCAGGCATCCAATGGGTACTCTCAGCCAGATTGGCCTGCTTGCGAGCTGCTGAAGAAATCCTCGAGAATCTTCGCGTGGTCAAAAGCCAGTGGGGTAGGGAGAGTCTCCCGGTCAAAGAGGCCAATGTCCGCCGCGTCATCCGCGGCTTTGGGGACTCCGTTCGCCTGGCCGGTAAAAACTACGCTGAGCGTATGTTGGCGCGGGTCTCGGTCGGGCGCGGAGTAAACCCCAAAAAGCTCCAGTCGCTCAACATCCAAACCCGTCTCCTCCTTCGCTTCCCGCAGCGCCGCGTGCTCCGCGGGCTCGCCGTAGTCAATAAAACCGCCAGGGATCGCCCAACCGTGCGGCGGATTCTTTCGTTTTATGAGCACAACGAATCGGCCGACCCGGATGATCACATCAGCCGCGGGTATAGGGTTTCTGTACACGGTGACAAGCCGGCCACAGTTGGGGCAGGTAACACCTTCTTTCATGGATTTGCTCCTGATGGATGTGATGGCGAGAGGATACGCGGGAAATAGAAATGATGCCAGTAGTGTCCTGAAAAAAGAGTGTGGCCGCGATTTTTTTGGACGAGGGGGTTGACAATTGGGACGGATATTGGCACTCACTAGAGTAGAGTGCTAACAAACTCGAGCACCGTACTTTTAACTAAACACCAGGAGGTAAAATGATGAAATTTCGCCCTCTGTATGATCGAATCCTCGTCGAGAGGGTAGAGTCGGAGGAAGTTACCAAAGGAGGCATAATCCTCCCCGACACCGCAAAGGAAAAACCTCAGCAAGGTAAGATTATTGCGGTCGGTTCGGGCAAACACACAGAAGACGGGAAAGTCATTCCTTTGGAACTTAAGGCAGGTGACACCATTCTTTTCGGGAAATATTCAGGTTCGGAAATTAAGATTGAAGGCACAGAATACCTGATAATGAAAGAGGACGACGTGTTGGGCCTGGTCGAATGACGACCGCTGCACTTTCGAATCCCGACTCACGTTTCAAATCCAAACCACGAAACAATTCAAGGAGGAGCAAATAAATGGCCGCGAAGATTATCATGTTCGAACAACAGGCCAGGGATAAGATCCTGAAAGGGGTCAACATAATGGCCGATGCAGTGAAGTCTACTCTGGGCCCCAGAGGCCGGAACGCGATTCTCGAAAAATCCTGGGGCGCTCCCAATGTTACGAAAGATGGTGTGACTGTGGCCAAGGAGATCGAACTTGAAGACAGGTTCGAAAATCTCGGCGCCCAAATGCTCAAAGAGGTTGCTTCCAAGACTTCCGATGTCGCCGGCGACGGCACCACCACAGCGACAGTCCTGGCTCAGGCCATTTACCGTGAGGGAATCAAGATGGTGGCCGCAGGCTCTTCCCCCATGGACCTCAAGAGAGGGATCGAGTCGGCAGTGGAAGCAGTCGTAAAGAAGCTGAAAAGTCTGTCCAAGCCTACCAAGGACAAGAAAGAAATAGCCCAGGTGGGCACGATCTCAGCCAACAACGACCCCACCATCGGAAACATTATTGCCGAAGCAATGGAAAAGGTTGGAAAGGAAGGGGTCATCACCGTCGAAGAGGCCAAGGCCATGGAGACGACCCTGGAAGTGGTCGAGGGAATGCAATTCGACCGTGGATATCTATCTCCGTACTTCGTCACCGATGCAGAGCGAATGGAAGTCTCCTTGGAAGAGCCTTATATCCTTATTCATGAGAAGAAGATTTCCAACATGCGCGATATGCTGCCGCTACTGGAACAGGTTGCAAAGATGGGCAGACCGCTCCTCATCGTTGCCGAAGATGTGGAAGGCGAAGCGCTGGCTACACTCGTGGTAAACAAGCTCAGAGGAACCCTCAACGCTTCTGCAGTCAAGGCCCCTGGCTTTGGTGATCGTCGCAAGGCGATGCTCGAGGACATTGCCGTGCTGACCGGCGGCCAGGTCATTTCCGAGGATTTGGGCCTGAAACTCGAGAAGGTAACGCTGAATGATCTCGGACGATGCAAACGGGTGTCGGTGGACAAAGACAACACCACAATCGTTGATGGTTTTGGGGCAAAAGAACAGATTGAAGGCCGGGTAAGACAGATCCGGACTCAGATTGAGGAGACCACCTCGGACTATGACCGTGAAAAGCTTCAAGAAAGGCTGGCCAAGTTGGTCGGCGGAGTGGCCGTGATTAACGTTGGTGCCGCGACCGAGACCGAGATGAAGGAAAAGAAGGCCAGAGTTGAGGACGCGCTCAATGCTACCCGCGCTGCGGTCGAGGAAGGCATTGTCCCGGGTGGTGGCGTTGCTTATCTGCGGTGCCTGGGAGAAGTGGAAAAACTGAAGCTGGAAGGGGATCAGGCAGTCGGGGCCAAGATCGTTCGCCGTGCATTAGAAGAACCTCTTCGCCAAATAGCAACCAATGCCGGTCATGACGGCTCAATCGTCGTTGACAAAGTCAAGTCAAACGAGGGTGCGTGGGGCTTCAACGCTCAAAATGAACGCTACGAAGACCTTCTGGACAACGGCATAATCGATCCTACCAAAGTGACCAGATTGGCATTGCAGAATGCCGCCTCAGTTGCGGGACTCATGCTGACAACCGAGGTCATGGTTGCCGAGAAGCCCAAGGATAAAGAGATGCCTCCTATGCCCGGTGGTGGTATGCCGCCTGGTGGTATGTATTAATCAGTTGCCGGGGGACCGGCCAAACCTTGTCCCGCACAACAATAGGGGAGGGGGAAAATTAGCCCCCTCTCCGACTTGTACGCAGCGAAGAACTATGTTCTTCAAACGCTAGACGTTCACCGTCCCGGTTCTTTATCCCTTCTCCTTATACCTGATCAGGGGTCCGAAAAACTCCGTCTCACAATAGTGGCACCTCAGCGTGAGGGGGACTTGGCTCACTACGAGAAATTTCCCCGGTACTTCCTCGTGGTTGGTTATGCAGAACCGGTCCGGGCAAACGACGATATCTCCGACCTGATTCGGAATTTCAACCTTGTGTTTTTCGATGACTTGTCCGTCCGCTATCCGGGTAATGGTGGCAAAAGGGGCTATTAGGGCAACCACATTGAGCATATCTCGAGACAGGCTGAGATTTTCCACCTTTATTATGTCCTTCTTCTTCATGGACGGGGACTCAAAGTTTATGCCTATGGCTATTATGTCTCCGGTTTCGCGTGCGAGAGCATTCAGTGCCAGAACCCGTACGATGAGATAAGCTTTGCCCGCAGGTATGTGGTCAATGACTATACCCGTTTCAATTTTTGCAATAGTGATAGGCCTTTTTTTCATCGAACAGCTCCCAGGATCAGTGCAAGCAGTGTTTCCCGTACGAAAAGTCCGTTGCGCGCCTGCTGGAAGTAGTAGGCGTGCGGCGTGTGATCTACGTCCAGAGCTATTTCGGTCACGCGAGGCAGCGGGTGCATCACTTTCATGCGCGGCTTTGCCTGCTTCAACATGGAGGCTTCAAGCCGATAGATGCTTCTGAACTTCTCTGCAAGCGCGGTTCGTTCCTCAAGTCGCTCTTTCTGTATTCTTGTTATGTACAGAATGTCTACCTCGGAAATAAAATCCTCTATTCGGCTCCCCTCATCGACCGTAATGCCGCGATCTGAGGCCGCTTTGCATTTGTCTATCAGGGATCTTGGCATGGCGAGATCGCGGGGAGAGATGAAAAACAGCGTGCAGTTATCATATTTCAATAGGGCTTCGGTCAGGGAGTGGACGGTGCGGCCGTTCGCCAAATCCCCGACCATAGCAACGGTCAAGCCATCCAATTTTCCTTGAGTTTCCTTGATAGAGTACAAATCCAATAGCGTCTGGGTGGGGTGTTGATTCGGGCCGTCACCGGCATTGATCACCGGAATATCGGCAGCCTCAGCCGCCAGGCGAGCTGCACCTTTCAGCGGATGACGAATCACGATAACGTCAAAACCGTACCCGTCATGCATCTTCACCGTGTCCCACAGCGATTCCTCTTTTACAATGGAGGTGATGTTGGCATCGTAGAATCCGCCGACCTCTCCGCCAAGATTGCGCATGGCGACCTCGAACGAGGTGCGGGTCCGCGTTGACGGCTCGAAGAACAGCATGGCCGAGACTTTGTCCTTGCACAGGCTCTTCTTTTTAGGATGATTTCGGACTGTTTCGACTTTCGAGAGGATTTCGTCAATTTCCTCACGGGTCAAGTCATTCATAGAGATGATATCCCTGTTTTCAAAGTTCATCCTTGCTCACCTCGAAAATTGACGGCAATGGCACCGGCTTCTCCGCTTTATGAAAGACCGACATATTGAATCTCTTAGCGATTTTTCATGAACAGACCCTCTATTCGCCGTGGGCGGATCAGGTCAGAAGACATACTGTTTTCCGCGCACCACGGTTCCAGCCACTCTCGCAGGAAGACGTACCCCCTCGAAGGGAGACCATCCACAGAGGGTCTTCAAAGCCCCTCGCCCTTTGATCCGATTCCCTTCCACCAGCGTGGAATTTCTTATATCCAGAATGGTTAAGGACGCGGCGTATCCCGTACCTATCGTACCTTGAGGCAGGTCGAGATCCTGATGAAAAAGCCTGGCCGGGGCTGTCGAGAGAACCTCGGCCACCCGCACTGGCGAATATTCGCACTGATTCATAAGCCATCCAGCGAACGGGCCCAACGTGTCCAGGTGCGGCATGCCGGGAGATCCGTTCCTTTTGTCGTCCATTGTGTGCGGAGCATGATCGGAGGCCAGGACATCAATTACGCCTTCCTTGAGAGCATCCAGAAGGAAGCGTCGATCGCTCTCCGGACGCATGGGCGGATTACATTCCAGGAGGGCCGATGCGGAAACATTCTGTTCTCCCGCTGCAAGGATCTTCCCATCTTGGACGCTGAAGAACAGGTGGTGCGGCGTCACCTCGCAGGTCACGCGGTCCTCAGACGTTCGGTTATAGTCCCCAATCAGCGACACCGCTCTTTCCGTAGAGACATGGCAGATATGGCTGTGTAGTCCCAACTTGGCCGTAAGTTCAAGGATTTTTTCCACAGCCCTTATTTCCGCCTCCGGGGGTCTGGTTTTCCATCGCGGCCCGGGGCCCTGGAAATGTCTCAGTATTTCCGGGTCCTCAGCGTGAAAAAAAACCCGGCACTTACTGTACCGGGCCAGGACGTTTTCCAGATCGCCCCACGACGTGAAGGACACCGGAGAGGGGGCCGCGTCAAGATAGACCTTGTACGGGATGTCTTGCCACGGTTCGGAACGTTCGGTTATGGCCGCGAATAGGATGACCGGGCAGATAGATGAGGCCGAGATCTCTCGCTTCCGAGCGTACGCCCGGGCATTGTCCGGTGGCATCGGGTCATTCGGCATAGCACCGAATAAGGTCACGCCGCCGTTGATTGCAGCCTCACCCGCGCTTCGGAATGTTTCCTTTCGGCAGGTCGCCTCCCATTGTGCCATAGCTTGTCGGTTGGACTGGATTTGGCTTCGGATATTCTCTCGCGTGAACGTGAATATCTATGAAACCGGGAAAGATGAGATCGCCTACCTCTTCATCCTTGTCCAATTCCTTTACGGATAGTATAGAGCCGGCTTGAGCGTCGAAGGAAATTTCAGCCCAGCGGACACCATCGGAAAATACTGTTCGGCCTGAAATGCTCAGAGGTTCCATTGTCATTACACCTGTAAAAGCCAGCCAAACGGCCGGATGGATCGACAAAGAGCAGCCGTTAGACCACTTGTTCGCTTACGGCCCTTTAGTTTCAGGAACCATAGCCTTGACAAGCGCTTCCACGTCGCGCAGAAGTTTATCGAAAGAAGGACATCGTTCACGGCAGCGCGAGACATCCATGCGGCTCGCAAACTCTGCTTGGTGTACTGACGGCGTATATTGCATGCCCTGACAAAGGCCCTCGATCCGCCCCTTCGCTCCCACCATCTCAGGATTCTCGGGCGCTGCAGCGTCGGCCCGTATGCCCATGAATCCTCTGTAAGATTCCATGGATCCCAAGAACCACGCCTCGAATTCTCTCTTGGCCAAGACCACTGCGACGGGCAAACGAGTCGCGTGTTTCGCACGCCTGAGAAGCTCCGGCCCCAATTTCGCAGGGCAATCTTTGTCAGCATCGAGAAGGACCAGAATAGCCCCCACATTCTTGCGTTTCTTCATGGCCATTTCGATTGCCTCTTCCAACTTACCCTCTTTGACAATCCCTTGGCGTTTTTGTCGGATAGGTTCTTGATCGGGGTGCACCGTGTACACCTTCATAAACCGTAAGATTCTGCTTAGCAGAACCGGAACGGACTTCACATCGCCGTACCCCTCGACAATTGCTACAATCGAGCGGCTCATCGTCATCAAACCGTTTTGTCGACAATAGATTCATCGGATGGCCGAGGACCATGAGGTGAAATTTCCGGTGCCTCGTCGTCGTCAGGGCGTATCTCATTCATTTTCAGGAGTTCTCCGGGAGAGTACAAACGCTCTCGTATAACGTCGCGGCTTGATTCAGAGAGGGGAGCAATGACTGTCTGCCCCTTCTTCAAATAAACCATGCGAATCTGGGAATCACTTAACTCTTTGTAGTCGAGGACTTCAGGGCTATGGGTAGTTATCAAAACCTGTTTTTCATTGGATGCTCCCATGAGGATCTCCATGATCATTTCAAGCAGGGCCGGGTGAACTGTAGCCTCCGGTTCCTCGATACCTACAACCTTTGGCAACGGCTGGAGCACAGAGAGGGCTAAACCCAATACCCTCAAGGTACCGTCCGACATGTCCAGGGCATCAAATTCCACAGGCTCTGCCAAACCGATATCTTGGAAAAATGACAGTTTCTCTTTATTGTCAACCGACTTAGTAGCTACCCTATGGATCCCTGGACAGGCTTCGGAAAGAATTTGGTTCAGGAACTGAACTACAGGAGGGTACAGCCGGCTCCCTCTTTCATTGATTTGTTTCAATACCGATGTAGCGTTGCTCCCATCTCGTTTCAGAAATAACCCCGAATCCGGAATTTGAAATTCGCGTAGACTCCCAGGAGCGATAGCATAAACCCTCATAAAATCTAGAAAAAACCAGAGCGGTTGAAACTCTTCCACTCCGGCTACCAGCCGTAAGGCTAGATTGTTTGCCGAAATATGAGGTTTGATGCCTGGGACAGATGTCGTAAACTGACCCCTCTCCATCAGGAATTCGGATCTGCTCCGGCCCGGGCCTTCTATAATGCAGGACTCGTACGCAATGGAGAAAGGTCGCGAAAGGTCTTTGATCCGAGTATCTATTTCAAACGTATATTCGGCAGTAACATCGGATGC
>CAVSPC010000047.1:0-213664 GCA_963729795.1 uncultured delta proteobacterium
CTCCAGATGAGGAAAAAATCGAGAGACATCAGGCCACATGTCGGTGTATAAGTAGTTTCCATTCATGGGCCAGACTCTCTAGCACCATTCCGCACTCAACGCGAGCTTATTTTAACGCCTATGGGCTGCAAGCCTCGCCCACCATTCGCTCCTGCAATCACAAGAGATAGAAACGTTTCATCAACAATGCTTAGTATAATTACATGCCAATGATTGAGTCTCTAAAGATGCGGCCGGCAATTTAGTCTGAAAAAGTCGGATTTAACCAAGGAGGACATAGTAATGAAATTAATAGTTTTTGGCGCCACTGGGAAACTCGGGAGCAGAATCGTCAAGGAGGCTTTAGAGAGGGGACATCAGGTCACGGCCGTGGTGCGTGATGCGACCCGCTTTCAAGATTCCCATGAACGCCTGACAGCCGCGATTGGTGATGTGACAGATGCTGCGAGCGTCGCCGCGGTCGTGACGGGCCATGATGCAGTAATCAGCGCAGTCGGGCCCACCCGCAACAGCAGGCCGGAACTTGTTGTGGACGCTGCTCGCGCTCTTATCGACGGGCTGACGCGCGCAGGGATCCGCCGAGTGGTAGTAGGAGGAGGGGCCGGCAGCCTTGAGGTTTCGCCCGGGGTCCAGCTCGTTGATACGCCGGATTTTCCGAAAGAGTGGCTTGACATAGCTCTCGCTCATCGGGATGCGCTGGACGTGATACGAGCGGCTGACCTCGACTGGACTTACATAAGCCCCGCGGCCTTCCTTCAGCCGGGTGAACGAACGGGCAAGTACCGCATCGGTACCGACCAACTGCTCACCGACGAAAAGGGGGAGAGCCGCATCTCTATGGAAGACCTGGCAATTGCGTTTCTTGATGAGGTGGAGAAGCCGCGCTTCGTACGCCGTCGTATGACTGCTGCGTACTGATACCGATTCGCTTTCAAGTAAGTGATACCGGTTCACGATCAAACGATAAATGCGGCACGGATCTGACAAAGCCTCCGGCGGGATGGCACCCAGAACCCACATGAATGGATGTTGGGTACCACTGATCTATACCCATTGCCAAAAGACTTGTCCGATTAGAGGGAGCCTGACGCCGTCATTCCGGCGGACGCCGGAATCCAGTCTTTTCAATCCCGCGTTCCTCGCGGGACTGGACCCCGGCCTTCGCCGGGGTGACGGGTGATGGACAGGTCATTACTTTCGGCAATGGCTATAAGCACCGTCATGGCGCCAGGTCAGTGCCACTTGCCGATTCTCACCTATTTGAGGGCTACCTGTTATCAGTTAGGGACTTGGCTGGTTCGTGGCGCAGATCCGCGTGTGCGAAATCTCTCGAAATGCTTGCCTGAACCTTAGGGGCAACTCAAAGGGAAGATTGGATTACCATGTATGAATTGTTGTCCAGGAACAATGACTTAGGCGTCTGATTATCCGCTTCTTCGCCTGAGAACAGGACTCTGAGAAATGCCTTAGCCACGCGAGAAAGCTTGCTGTCCTTTTTCATCACCACGTCGATCGGCAGCGTGAGCGGACCTTCTCTCACCGGAATAGCTCTAAGGGAGCCTTTGGCCAGATCCGCGGCCACTCCCATCCGGGGGAGGAACGCCACAGCTCTCGACATTTTCACGAGTTCTTTCATGAAGTCCACATTGCTTGTTTCAACGAACACAGAGGGTACAATTCCGCTCGCTTTCAGTGCTGCTTCAACTACTCGCCTGACCCCCGACCCGGTTTCCCGCAATATCAGTTCTTGCCCCTTCAGATCTTGAATGGAGATCGTCTGCTTGCGGCACAATCTGTGCCCGGCCGCAACTAGAAAGACAAGCTCGTCTTGAATGAACGGTATTATCTTTAAGCTCGGGGTATAATCAACCCTCCCCACGATTGCCAGTTCGTTCAGGTTCTCCAAAACGCCCCGAACCATTTCCGCCGAGCTGCCTTCGTTCACCTGAATCTGTACCTTGGGAAATGAGTCCCGAAATCTCGGGATGTAGCGGGCCAGAAGAAATCGCACCAGCGGCTTAGTGCTGCCTATTCTCAGAATTGCCGGTAAAGCCGACTCAGGATGACTGAGAAGTTCGTCGACTTCTTCCACCAGCCCGAATAGTCTCTTGGTGATCGTATGCAGCCTTTTGCCGCATTCGGTCAATTCAAGCTTTTTCTTCCCCCTTACAAACAGTCGTGTGCCGTATCTCATTTCCAATGCTTTGATTTGGGCACTTACCCCGGGCTGAGTGATGAACAATTGCTCGGCGGCACGGGAAACACTTCCACAATTGGCTGCGAAGTGGAAGGCTCTGAGCTGGTTCAGACTCAGGTCGATTCCCATGCTTAACACCTTGGGGGGAGATATAACTTTTTGTTATATAATCATAAAATTAAGTGATTTGACATGCAAAGCCGAACCCCGTAACGCTAACCTTGAACTGAAAAGCTCCTCGGCGAAACATCGTTCACCCAATAAACCATTCTACAACAATTGATTTTTCTCGTCAAAAACGCATTTGGCCTTCGGCCGAAAATAAGGAGGATACATAGATGGCTGAAGAATACGATGGCATAATCATCGGCGCCGGACCGAACGGATTGACTGTAGCCGCGTATCTGGCCAAAGCCGGTTTGAAGATTCTCGTACTTGAAAGGAGATTCGAAGCAGGAGGTGGGCTGGCCACCGAGCAGGTCACGTTGCCGGGCTTTCTCCACAATACCCACGCCATCTATATGCCCATGGTCGATTATGCGCCTCCTTTGAGAGACTTCGACGAGTATTTGACTCAGGACTACGACCTGAAATTCGTATTTCCGTCGCTGGTTATGGCCATGCCATTTGCGGACGGCTCTTCCCTTTGCCTCTATCAGGATGTTGAAAAGACCTGCAAATCGATTGCTCAGTTCTCCAGCAAGGATGCTGAGACCTACCGGAAGATTGCCGACCGCTACAGAGTTCTCACGGAAGATTTCCTCGGGCCTGCTACATACGAAGAGGCCAAACCGGCCTTCGAGCAGATGGTGACCCTCCAACGAACCGATGTGGGGCGGGAGATCACTGAAATGACGGAAAAGACCCCACGGGAAATCATTGACACACTGTTTGAGAACGACAGGGTGAGATGCCTTTTCCTCTACCTGTCTTGCATGTGGGGCCTAAACTACGATTTGGAGGGAGTGAGCTACCTTGTTCCGCTGCTCATCAACCGTGCGATAAACTATCGTTTGGTTGTCGGTGGATCTCACCATCTCGCCCATCTCTTTACGAAGGTGCTCTATCGGAATCGCGGCATGATCATCTCCCCGGTCACTCTGAAGAGAGTCATCGTGAAGGATGGAGCCGCGATCGGCGTCGAGTTGGAGGACGGAACTGTTTACAGGGCCAACAAATTCGTGGCCAGCAGTCTCGACCCTTATCAGACATTTCTAAAGTACGTCGGCCCGGAAAACCTGGAGGACCGATTCGTTACTCGGATCAACGACTGGAAATGGGAATCTTCCAGTTTCTTTCACGTCCATCTTGCTCTGAACGGGCGTCCGAGTTTTAAAGCGGCATCAGCCAATCCCGATTTGGACAACGCCTTGATTACTGTGGTTGGATACGAGACCGAGGAAAATCTCATCCGCCATTACGATGCGATCCACAAGGGTGAGCTATCTCCAGCCGGTTTTAACTGCTGTTTCCCCTCAATTCACGATCCCAAACAGGCTCCAGCGGGCAAGAATACGGCATTGATCTCGCTGCACGCGCCACACGATCTCAAAGAGGGCGGTGCCGAACGCTGGTACCGAATCAGGCAACAGGAAGCCGCACGATGCGTCGACCTCCTGCGGGAGTATGCGGACGGTCTCGGGACGGAAAATATACTCTGGCGCTATATAACAACACCTCTGGACATCGGAAACAAGTTCGCGGACATGGTCAAAGGATCGTACAAACAGGGAGCTTATCTGCCATTACAGATGGGATACCTCCGTCCCAACGAAGACTGCTCCCAGCACGCCACTCCGGTTAAGAATCTGTACGTCTGTGGAGCCAGCACCTTCCCTGGTGGGCTCATTACCTTTGGGCCCGGATACAATGCTGCCAACAAAATTGCAGCGGATTTGGGCCTGAATAGGTGGTGGGGTGAAGCGGAGTGCGTCCTAAAGGCCAAGGCCAGAGGAACGTTATAGGAGACGAACCATGAAGGTAAATTCGACGGGTCTGGGAAAAACGACGATGGTGGCCAGCTTCGCCCACCTCGAAAAGGTGAACGGCGAACCGGGCGGAGCCATGAGACTGAACATAGAGGCTACGGAGCCCGTGCACTGGTCCATCAAGGCCACGGTTGGAGGTGATGATCTGAGGAGGTTTGCACGTCTCATGCTGAAGCCTTCCAATTTTTTCCATGTCCTGTGGCTGCTGTGTTTCGGGAAAAAGCTGACTCCTCCGGAGCCCCATTGACGGGCCCCGCCTTCGACGAGAATAGGAGGTTTCTCTATGGCTGACAAAGCGTACGACGCGATCGTGGTGGGTGGCGGCCACCATGGAACTATTATAGCCTGCTATCTCCAGCATGCAGGCATGCAAACCGTCATCTTTGAAAGGCAGCATGAATTGGGCGGAGGGGCGTGCGGTGAGGCTCTGCCTTTGCCGGGTTTTCTTCAAAATCCCTGCGCTCATTTTACGAGATTCTACGGACACCCTTCGTATGAAGATTTCAGGCTAAAGGACAAGGGCCTCGTTTACATTTATCCCGACCAGGGTGAAGGCATGATATACGACGACGGCATGAGCTTCCTTGGTTACAACGCTTGGAGGGTCGTAGATGCGGACACGGGGCGGGCAGAGTTCAGTGAGGAGAGCGCGCAGAAAACAATCGACCAGATTGCCCGCTTTTCGCAACGAGACGCGGACACTGCCTACGAACTCCTGAATAACTACCGCAATAAGTGGCGAGACAGCTTCAATGAGTGGAAATTCAATCCTCCGACTCCTTGGGGTGTTCCGGACGCGTTTGAGCGGCTCATCAACGATCCTGATGTTCCGATACCTCCCGAGTACCAGTTCTACACCTCCCAACAAGTTGCGTACGATCTGTTTGAAAGCGATTACTTGCGGACTCTCTTCATGAGGTCTTGCATGACCTCCAGCGGCATTTTCCCCAACGACTGCATAGGAATCTATTGGACTCTGCACACAATCGGTTTGATCCTCTCCTGGGAGCCCGCGGCCATAGCTATAGGAGGCACACACGCCATAACCCATGCGCTTCAGCGAGCCTTCAGCTCGATGGGCGGGGAGTTCGTAGTTGAATCGCCGGTGGAAAAGGCAATCATCGAAAATGGAAAAGCGGTGGGGGTCAAGCTGGCCGACGGACGCGAAATCGCCGCGAGAAAAGTCGTGGTGAGCGATCTTAACACGCCTCAGACATTGCTTCAGCTCATTGGCGAGGAGCACTTGTCATGGAAAGTGGCCAACAGGGCCAGGAATGTCCTCTTCAACAGGGCCCAGCTCTTCTGGGGGAATTTTGCGTTGCACGAGCTACCCGCGTACACGGCGGCCAAAGACAATCCCGAGATCGGCCTGCCTCCCAGGCTGAACTGGGGACCCAAAGACGCGGATTATTTTGCCACTCGCCATCAGGCCGAGATTTTCGTGAAGGGCATCCCCGAAAAGCTCGTCTGCATTGTCGCGCCTGACAGCATTTGGGACAAAACCAGAGCCCCTGAAGGGAAACATACCATCCTCATCGAACAGTTCACCGCACCCTATCGTTTTTTCAATGACAGCGAGTGGCTGAAAATGAAGAGGGACATTGTAAAGATTATGCTTGAGCAGTGGTCCTGGTACGCTCCCAATATGACCGAGGACAACCTCATTGAAGCACATATTACCACCCCTATGGACGTGCAGATGCGAAACATCAACATGCCGCAGGGTGGTTGGAGCATGGAGGATACGATCGGTTCGCAGTTCGGGCGAATGAGGCCCTTTCCCGAGATAGCCAATTACCGGCTTCCTGTGAAGAACCTCTATATCGCCTCTGCTGCCACGCATTCAGGCCCCGGGATAGGGAAGGGCAGTAGTTACAACTGCTTCAAGGTCATTGCGGAAGATTTCGGTCTACCGAAGATCTGGGAACAAAAGGGAAGGCCCTACTGATCGGGAGGAAACCATGGGGCGACTTGACGGTCGTGTGGCCATTGTCACTGGTGCCGGCAAAGGATTGGGCAAAGCCTTTTGCATAAGACTCGCTCAGGAAGGAGCAAACATAGTCGCGGTGACTCGAGCTGATGCCGAAGGCCTGGAAAAGACTGGAAAGGAGGTGAAATCTCTCGGCAGAGAAGTATTGCTAAGCATGGTGGACGTCTCCAGCGAAAAGGACACTGTCAGAATGGCGCAAGAAGTGTCCAACCGGTTCGGTCGAATAGATATCCTGGTGAACAATGCTGCGTGTTACTATGGCGTCACCAGAAAGCCTTTCACCGAAATATCAGTTGCAGATTGGGACAGGATGATGGCTGTGAATGTACGAGGCCCTTGGCTTTGCGCTCGGGCCGTGTTTCCTGCCATGAAACAATCGGGGAAAGGGAAGATCATAAACCTAGCATCTGAAGTCTTCTTCACCGGATCACACGGATTCGTTCATTACGTGTCGTCAAAGGGCGGTGTTATCGGTTTGACCCGGGCTTTGGCTGTAGAGTTGGGACCTCATGGAATATGTGTGAATGCAGTGGCTCCGGGGTATACCGATACGGAGGCGAGTCGAACAATTGCCGATGTGAACAAGTATGACTCGAGCAAAACCCCACTCAAAAGACTGGAGAAACCGGAAGACGTGGTGGGGATCGTAGCGTTTCTGGCTTCTGACGAAAGTGACTTTATAACGGGCCAAACAATGTTGGTGGATGGAGGGAGAGCCATGCACTGACAAGGACACGCACGTCCCCGCGCAGAGGGTCGCTTCCTCCTCTTCCGCTTTTTCACAAAGGGGTCTCAAAAAGCGGGACTTTCCTCTTGCGGCTCTCCTTACCTCGATCTTCTTGACAGGCCCTCCTCCGCGCGAGGCTGCCCATATACTCAGATGGTTTCGGAATCCTCAGGTTAATCATTTACATCCACTTCCCATACGTCCACCGAGGAGGAGCGAATCATGAAGGTTTACGATGTGGTGCCTGGCTTGGAATTCGACCCTGAACACGATTTGGCCCAATCTCCTGTGTGGTTCCTGGATGGAACCCATTCTGTTCCCCCCTGGACCCCCATGTTTGGGTGGTTCTGGATCAACTTCTGTAGACACGGTATGCAGTACGGCGCCCAAAAGTTGTCTCTGCCCACGGTCAAGGGTTGGGACTGGCGCTTTATGAACGGTGGCGGCTATCTCACGCTTCTTCTTGTAAAGAGCGAGGAGGAGAAACAGAGGAGAGAAGCTGAATTCAAGAAGGCCATATTGCCATTCATCCAGGACTATGACGGGCTATGGAACGGCTTTGTCAAGGAAATTCTCGGCCAGTACGAGGCGCTAAAGTCACTGGACTTGGACAAAGCCACCAGTACCCGAGCTTCTGGATAATTTCGAGCAGACCATTAACACTTGCCGACGCATGTGGGAAATCCACATGTACATGATGTACGGCACTTATACCGCTTACATTCTCTTCGAAAATATGTGCCGTGAACTTGCCGGAATCGACGACACATCTCCTGTATTCCACAGCGTTGTTTCAGGATTCGATAACAAGGTTTTCCAAGTGGACCGCCGACTCTGGGAATTTTCCAGACGAGCGGACGCTGACGGGCTGTCCGATGTGTTCACGAAGAACGAAGCCCCTGAGATCAGAGGAAAACTGCAAGAATCTGACAAAGGAAAAGCTTTCCTAAAAGATTTTATGGCGTTCATGAACGAGGACGGCTGGCGCATGCAACGCATGTCTGAGATCAATCTGCCCACCTGGGTGGAAGATCCCACACCAGCGCTGGGAATGGTAAAGCAATTCATCCTCAAGGGGGGGGCGTTCAACCTCGATGAAGAACGCCAAAAGTTGAGCGTCAGTCGCGAGGCGGCAGAAAAGGAGGTATTGACAAAGGTCCCAGTCCAACAACGAGGATGGTTTGAGCAGTTAATGCGCCTTGCTCAGAAGAGCGGCATTTTCAGCGAGGAGCACGACCACTACCTGGATCTCTACACGCACGCCATGATCCGACGCAGCGCTTTGGGACTCGGTCGTCGGTTCGTTCAGGTCGGAGCCCTGGACGATCCCGAAGACGTATTCTTCCTGATTCCGGACGAGATACGTCGCGCAGGTATAGCACCTGATCAATTCGACCTTCGATACATCGTCGAACGCAGGAAAGCAGACTGGGAGGAGTGGCAAAAGAAGCCGAATCCACCGGCGATACTCAGGGAGGGATTCGACCTGGATCAAGCCATGGCAGTTCTCGTCAAATCCAACGATCCCATTGCTCTGAAGGTGGTCGTAGGTGCCATGCCACAGGTGCGTCCGGAATTGAAGGCTGACCTGTACGGAACCTGCGGCTCACCGGGAGTGGCCGAAGGTACGGCCCGGGTGATCCTGAGCGAGGACGAGCTTTACCTAGTGCAAGAAAACGACATTTTGGTCGCGGCGAGCACTTCTCCGAGCTGGACACCGGTTTTCTCCATGATCAAGGGAGTGGTGGTGGATCGCGGGGCAAGCCTGTCCCACGCTGCCATTGTGGGAAGAGAATACGGGATCCCCGTTGTAATGAACGTCTTCGAAGGGACCGCCAAGATCAAGTCCGGCCAAAGAATCAAGGTAGATGCCAACATGGGCGCCGTCTATGTTCTGGACAAGTGAGCAACCTTAGCGTAAGCGGGCACCGGGTTTTGGGAAGTTTCCCGGTGTCCTGCCGCCACAGAAGGAGAGGGGACTCCGATGCCGGAACAATGGATTTACTGGTTCGAAGAGTTGGGAAGCGAACATAACGACCTGGTGGGGAAGAAATGTGCCAATCTCGGGGAACTCACCAAGCTTGGATTGCGGGTTCCGCCGGGTTTTGCCATATCGGTCGACGGGTATGAGAAGTTCATGGCCGAAACCGGAGCCGGCACTGAGATCAGGCGTTACGTGCAGAGTAAGCGGGATCTCTTGACACACGTGGACAGACAGGTGGAGGCCGGTCGCGAAATCAGAGGAATTATCGAATCGAAGAAGATGCCTTCTCAAATGATGGACGAGATCCATCGTAGATATGAAATTCTCTGCGGACGGACAGGGATGCCGGATCTAGCCGTCGCGGTAAGATCCAGCGGCGCCGTGAGCATGCCCGGACAGATGGAGACCTTCCTGAACGTCAAAGGGAAGGCTGACGTAATCCAGAAGGTTATCCAAGTTTGGGGGAGTGCTTTTACCACCCGTGCCATTGCTTTTCGCCTGGAAAAAGGGATGGATGTGGAAAAGGCTCCGATTGGGGTAGCGGTGCTCAAAATGGTCAATGCACAAGTGCGCCGGAGTGGCGTTGACCGTGCTACCGACCACAGGCGATATGAGCAAAATAATCGTTGAAGGAAATTGGGGCCTTGGCGAGAGCGTGGTCAGCGGGGAGATGACTCCGGATCAATTTATCGTGGACAAGGCCTGTGGTGAGTTCGAGTGCACTGTGAGCACCAAAAAGAAAATGATCTGCCGACATACGTCCGGTACTCAGGTGGTTCAGGTGCCCAAGGAGATGCAATGCCGGCCGTGTCTTGAACCCGATGAACTACAAGAGATAGCTCGCATTGCAAAACAGGTTGAATCTCACTTCGACCTGCCCCAGGACATGGAATGGGTCATAGACGAAGATCTCGGATTTCCTGAAAGCATTCTCTGGGTGCAGACCCGCCCCGCCAAATACTCAAAGAAAGCTAATGAATCCGAGTATCTGGCAGAACTCATGTCTCGCGTCTTCAAGGTGTGAAAGGCGCTCCTGTGAGGAGGATCTCATGACCATCCTTTTTACCCAGTCCTGGGACGTGATTCCGGGAAAATTCGATGAATACTCCGAGTTCATGACGAACGAATATAATCCTTCCCTGGAGAAACTGGGAATCAATCTCCTGGGGGGATACTACGTTGCAGTCGGTCAGGGGCCGAGAATCAAGGCGGTTGCTTCCGTAGAGGAACACGATTACTTGCGAAAAATTCTGGCCACCGATGCGTACCGCATAATATATTCCAAGCTCATGAGCTTTATATCCGAATACTACAGCAAGCTGTGGGTATCCACAGGCCGACTGATTAAGGAGCCTTACAGGATTCAAACCAGCGCCTGGAAGTTCAATCAGTACTACAACGTAGTTCCGGGTAAAGAACAAGAGCATTATCAGTTCGTTAAGGAGGAGTGCATTCCGGGAATGAAGGAATTGAATGCGCCCATAACCGGAACGTGGAGGCTCGTAATCGGCAACGGTCCCACAATCCTGGGCGAATGCAGCGCACGCAACATTGTGGAAATCGCCAAGGCCATCGACACTTCGGAATTCAGGCGATTGATCCGCACAATGAAAAAGAATTATGCAACACACTTCAGCAGCAAAATTCTTGCGCCCACCGGAAGAATCGAAATTCCGTTCTTCATGAAAGAGATGATGAAAGGATTTTAACCATGTATGTACGTATGACTTTTTTCAAAGTAAAGGACGGGAAAATGGATGCCCTCCGCGATCTTTACAACAAGGATGTCATCTCGGCCCACAAGAATCACAAAGGCATAAGGTTTGTGCACCTCCTCGAATGTCTGGACAACAAAAATGAAGGAATATCCGTCACCGCGTGGGACACGAAAGCGGACCTGGACGCATACGAGGCTAGCGGCGATTATGGGAGACTGCGCGGTCTTTTCAGCGAAATGTACAGTGGCGAGCCCGGCCTCAAGTCCTATGAGGTCACCGCAAGTTCCGAGCCGATCCTTTTAAGAATGTTCTGATCCTGAATGAAGCCAGGGAAAACTTATGAAAGAGGTAAACTTCACCCTGAACGGCAGTCCGCAGACCGTGCTCGCGGAAGATGAGTTGGTGCTGTTAGACTTTTTGCGAAAAAGCAAAGGATTGACAGGAACGAAGCAATCCTGCGATCGCAAAGGGCAGTGTGGGGCCTGCACGGTACTCGTCAACAAGAAGGCTGTCCGTTCTTGTCTCACTCGGGTGGCGAGCCTGAGTGGCGCTGAAGTCATATCCATAGAAGGACTGGGTACGCCAGACAATCCCCATCTCATTCAAGAAGCGTTTGCTCTCAGCGGAGCCATTCAATGCGGTTTCTGCACTCCAGGGATGATTATGGCGTCGAAGGCCCTCTTGGACCGGAATCCCGATCCGGATACTGACACCATCAAGAAGGCTCTAGCTCATAATCTCTGTCGATGTACCGGTTACAAGAAGATTATTGATGCGGTCAGGCTCGCTGGCAGGTTCCTGCGAGGAGAACTCCGGCCCGACGATCTGCGCCCTGACGAAAAAGAGGGGATGATAGGAGTCTCTCTGCCTCGTCCGACTGCCTTGCTTTTGGCAACGGGCAAGGCTCTATTTACGGCCGATATAAAGAAAGAAGGGTTACTCGAGCTTGCAGCCGTGCGCTCACCTCATGCGCACGCCCTGATAAAATCCATCGACACATCGCGGGCCGAGGCAGTCCCGGGAGTGATGGCCGTACTTACCGCGAACGACGTCAAAGGGACCAATAGGCTTAGAGAAGATCAGCCGATTCTTTGTGATTACAAAGTACACGTTATGGGGGACGCGGTCGCGGCCGTGATTGGCGACACCAAGCAGAGTGCTCTGGAAGGGGCACAAGCTGTCGAGGTCGAATACGAACCTTTGCCGGAAGTCCACACACCGGAGGAAGCCGTGGACGTCGGCAGTCGCCAAGTCCATGAAGGGACTGAAAATCTTTGCTACACCCATCCTCAGATCAAAGGAGATGCACAAGCGGCGCTGGCAAATTCCCACGCTGTAGTGGAAGCAGAGTTCTCGACTCAGCTTATTCATCAGTCGCCGCTGGAGCCAGAAGCCTCTGTGGCTTACTTTGAAGCCGACCCCGACGGCGATGAGCCTCAACTGGTGGTAGTTGGCCGAAGCATCAACATCCATTATCACCTGAAAGTCCTGCAAGATGCCGTGGGGTGGGAGAATATGCGATATGAGCAGGCTTTCATCGGCGGGCAGTTCGGAATTAAGATGGACATCACAGCCGAAGCTTTAACCGCCGCCGCGGCCCTTCACTTACGACGTCCGGTAAGATATGTTTGCAGCCTCGCCGAATCCATGTGGATAACCACCAAACGGCACCCATTTGACATGAAAGTGCAACTCGGAGCCGACCGCGAGGGTAAGCTCACCGGATACTCGATTGGGTTCACCGTCGAAAACGGGGCATACGTTTCAGCAGGAAAATCGGTCATCAATCGTGCCCTGTATATGTTGAGCGGCTCGTATCAAATACCCCACGTATACGCGATGGGCAGCCTCGTTTACACCAACAATGCATGGGGAGGAGCCGCGCGAGGAGCAGGACCGCCTCAGATAAATTTCGCTCTAGAGTCCGCCATGGAACTCTTGGCAGCCAAGCTCGATTTGGATCCTTTGAAATTCCGCCTCATGAATTCCCTGAAGCCCGGCCAATCTATCTCTACAGGCCAAGTGGTGGATGAATGGCCGTATGCCGGATGCCTCGAAACTCTCAGAGAACACTACGAGAGGGCTCGGAGAGATTGTGCCTCGGCCCGCGACGGCCGATTCAGGCGAGGAGTGGGACTCGCCGGAGGAAGCTTTGGGATTGGCAGGGGCGGTCCTGACCGATCTCAGGTTGCGGTGGAACTCATGCCTGACGATGGCCTGACCATTTACGGCTCAATTGCAGATCCGGGTGAAGGGAATGATGCCATGCTCACCCAGATCGCATCCCATCTCTTGGGAATACCCCCTAAGAAGATCCATCTTGTCATTCGGGATACCGATAACACTCCGGATTCAAGTTCGGCCTCCGGCAGCCGCGTGACTTATATGAGCGGAGGCGCTCTGGTTAAGGCTATTGATTCCTTGAAGAAGGCCATGGAAGAAGCCGGCGGAAATAGGTACAAACAACTTGTTGCAGCGGGTAAGCCAACCAAGTATCTTGGAACAAGGGTAGCAGAAACCACACTGCTGGATGCCGAGACCGGGCAGGGTGTGCCGTTCGAATCACGCGTGCACGGTGTGCAAATGGCTGAAGTCGAGGTTGACACGGAGACGGGTGAAGTTCGTTTGCTCAAGATGACTGCTGTGGTCGATCCGGGAACGGTCATCAACCCTCGCATTGTCGAAGGGCAGATCGAGGGCGGACTCGACATGGGCGCAGGCATGGCCTTACGGGAGCATTACGTGCACGGTGAGACGAAAGATTGGATCACCTCCAAATTTCCCACGATGAAAACAGCCTTTGACATGGAGATCATCTTGCTCCAGACTCCACGAAAAAGGGGAACGCTAGGTGCGGTTGGCGTCGGAGAATTTGTTCTCCTGCCCACCGCTGCTGCCATAATCACGGCTATTCAAAATGCCACTTCCGGAGAGCGCATTTGCCACCTCCCGGCCACCCCGGAGCGAGTCCTGCGGTCCATGGGCAAAGGAGCGGCACCGAGCTAACGCCGAAGGGATCCAATGACTATATGCAAGCCCGCAACCACACGACCAGGGTAATCGACGGTAAGGAGGTAGCCGTCGACGCAGAGGGATTTCTTCTAGATCCGGAAAGTTGGACGGAAACAATCGCCGAGGCACTCGCGCTGGAAACAGGGATATTGAAACTCACCGAACAACAATGGGCAATAATTCACTTTCTCCGAGCATTTTATCTCGCCAACGGAAGGGCGCCGCTAAATCGGGACATCAAGAGACAAACGGGAGTGAGCATGCTGGAACTTGAGCGCCTTTTCCCGGGAGGCATACGGCACGGCGCGCGACGTCTGGCCGGGCTTCCCAATCCCAGGAGTTGCTGATCACCGGATGGCTTCTGACTCACCCGTCATTTACCTGGACAATGCAGCCACGAGTTTCCCGAAGCCTACCCAGGTCGTTCAGGAAATGTTGGAGACCTATTCACGGTTGGGCGTTTCTCCCGGTCGCGGCGGCTATGACCTGGCTGTTCAGTGCGAACACTACGTGCGGGAAGTTCGGCATCGGATCAGCGACTTCTTCGGAGGTGATAGCCCCGATCGAGTGGCTTTCGCATGCAGCTCCACCGACGCCCTCAATACCATTATCCTCGGCATGGCCGAACCGGGATGCCACGTAGTCAGTTCGCGACTTGAGCATAATTCCGTACTGAGACCTCTCTATCACCTGCGCGAAAGAGGTCTGATCACCTTTGATCTGGTCCCCTTTGACGGGAGCGGTTTCATAGATCCCCAGGACGTATCGAAGCTCATCAAGCCTGCCACCAAATTTGTCATACTAAACCACGTATCCAACGTTCTGGGAACGATCCAGCCGGTGCAGGAAATCGGCCGGATATGTGTTGATCGCGACATTCCGCTCATTCTCGATGTATCCCAAAGTGCCGGCGTCGTGCCCATTAACATGCGAGATATGCATGTGAGCGTGGTGGCATTCACGGGTCACAAATCCTTGATGGCTCCAACAGGGATCGGCGGCCTCGTGCTCCGAAATGGGATTGACATCCGAGCGACCCGATTCGGCGGAACCGGCACCGATTCCTGGAGTCCCGCTCACCCTGAGGCATATCCGGATCGGCTGGAAGCCGGCACACTCAACGTCATTGGAATTATGGGGCTGTCAGCAGGACTGCGATATATTACCCAGCGCGGCATTTCCAACATCTACAGTCATGAGATGTTGCTAGCCCAAAAGCTCAGAAACGGCTTGTCCGCGATGAATGGGGTAAAAGTGTATTGCGCTGAGAGGCTGGACCATCATGCCGCGGTTATTTCCTGCAACGTCGAGAATATCGATCCCGAAGATTTCGCTGCCATTCTTGACGCGGACTTCAATATTGCCACGCGGAGTGGCCTCCACTGTGCTCCATTGGTGCATGAAAGTCTTGGGACCAGTCCACGAGGGGCCGTACGCTTTAGTATTGGACCGTCGAATTCAGATGCAGACATATCAGCCGCTTTGTCGGCTGTTCGTGCTATTACAAGCAGCTAGTGTACTGCCACAGCGAGATCGGTTCGGTTCTTATATTCATCGCAACCAGATCTTTTCGACTGTTCGTCAGGCCAAAAGGAGGGTAGCCATGTCAGTCTCCACCATACCGACTATCTGTAAGATATGTGATGAGCATTGCGGACTTTTAGTAGCAGATGACGGCCAAAATGTAACTATAAGCGGAAACCGTAGGCACCCGGTCAGCAAAGGGTTTATCTGCGTTAAAGGGAAGCATTATGGGGAGATTCATTACTCCCCTGAACGATTGGAAAAGCCTTTACTCAAGAGCAAGTCCGGATGGAAGAAAATAACGTTTGAAAATGCTCTGGATATCTTAGCTTCGAATTTTGTGCGCTGCAAAGCAAACTTTGGAGCAGAGAGCGTGGTTCTCTGCAAAGGAGAGGCCCTGAAACACTTTGAAATTGCTCAGTACCTGAGGCATCTGGCAAACGGATTCGGGACGCCCAATTACATCTCGATTGGTAGTCTTTGTCACTATGCGCAGGTAATGGGCCATTCCCTAACTTATGGAGCCAAGCCTCTACCCGATTTCGAGCGGATCGGAGCAGCGCTGGTTTGGGGTTCCAATCCGGCGGCTTCGTCACCCAGAATGTTTTCAGAATTGGCCAAGGCCGTGCGTAAAGGGATAAAGCTGATTGTGATAGATCCGGCATGCTCTCGAACGGCCAAGCTGGCTCATGTTCATATCCCGGTCAGGCCGGGTTCCGATGGCTTCCTGGCGTTGGCGATGCTCAAGCAAGCCATTGAGGAAAGAAATCTGAGTCCGAAAGACGGCATGGAAGTAGGCTGGGATGAAATCGTTGAGTTGATCGGCGGCCTGTCTTACAAGGAGCTCCTCACGAGATCCGACGTGACGGAGGCAGAGTTCGCCAAAGCCTGCGGTCTGATTTTCGAGAATTTGCCATGCTGGACCAGAGTGGGATTGGGGGTGGAACATCGACCGGGCGGCGTGCAAACCATCAGAGCCGTTGCATGTCTCCAATCTCTCCTGGATACCGATAACAGACCGTGTCATGTAGCCGCTCCGCTAAAGCCTTTGCCTGGAAAAGATCAATACCCTCGGATGCCCCCTCCGTTAGGTGACGAGTGGACCCCTCTGTTTACTAAAGGTCGACGCGAGGGCCAAGGAATGCTGCTGACTGGAGCAATTCTCGATAGTGATCCATACCCGATACGTGCCATGCTCATTGTAGGGAGCGATCCTCTGCTTACGTTTCCGTCGGTGTTTCGCCAGAAACAAGCTCTTGGAAAGCTCGACTTTCTCGCTGTCTTCGATCTGTTCATGACAGCTTCAGCCAAGATGGCTGATCTGGTTATTCCAGGTGCGGATCAATTGGACAACATGGAACTCCACGATTACGGACGAATTGGTCTGCCTCAACTTGGGTTAGCTCGACCTGCTACTTCATCTCCCAAAGGATGGCCTACATGGAAACTGGTGTTTGAGCTTTCAAGATACCTTGGATTGGACAACTTGTTCCCATGGGGAGACAATCGAGAGGCACTGATCTATCGTCTGTCCGAAACCAATGTGAAATTCTCTGACCTCGAGAATAGTCAAAGCTCCACGGCACCGTACGACTTTAAAAGACCATCTACGAAGCGCTGGAATACCGCTGATGGAAAAGTTCATTACCGATCGAATGAATTGAAAGCAACTGGACAACAGGGGCTACCGATTCCCGAGACGCTCCAATTACCTACTCAAACGAGCAGGGACTTTCCTTTTTGGCTGAGCGCAGGCGACCGGGTCCTAGCCTATCAGCATGGACAGTTTCGAGGAATTCCCGCATGCAGGAAGCTGGTTCCCGAGGCTCTTCTGGACATTCATCCGAAAGCGGCCGCAAGACTCGAGATACGAGCCGGTGAGTTCGTGGTTGTCTCGACGAAATACGGCAAACTAGAAATACGAGCCAACCTATCGCCAGAGGTGAGAGAAGACTGCCTGCGAATGTCTCATGGCTGGGAGGAAGCGAATGCTAACGAGCTTACCGGTCTCGAACATTTTGATTCGATCTCGGGTTTCCCTTGGTTTAAGGCCCTTCCGGCTAATATAGAAAAGAAGCTGTAATGACATAGCGTTGAGCTTGACGCTCAATCGGAGAGGTGTAGCTGAACGTTCCCGGTTTCTTTCTGAGAACTTGGGGAGAGTTCTTCATTTGAGGTCCTACGAGACTTGTATCTGGTCAGACGAGAGTTTTAGGTCATGCTATCCGGGAGATAAGGCACTCCACGCCCCTATTCCAGCCTAACTCATCTCCGACCGTGCATCTTTTGGGGCACTCATGAATACCAATTCCATTGCAAAGAGCGCCGAAACGAAACAGGAAAATCCTGGCAGGACTCGTGTCGTGCAGGTTGCCATCTCTGCGCGGTCACAGGAATGCGCTTGCTAACCAAAGTCTCTAGTTGGTTGATATACAATCCAGGTAACCATAAATAATAATTGATGCTTGTGTAATAATAGGCGTTCTTCAACGAAATAATCTCGCATGACCCTCCAGATATGATAAGGATTACCAGGCCTTGTGACAATTTCACAGAGCGAAAATTAGCGGGCATTTGCCCAAGAAAAAGTATTATGAGGATACTTCTTGGCGAGATAACTCAAGGTAATTGTGAAGTTTTCACTGCATTTGCACCGTATTTTCGCAAACTTCCGTCGGATTGCTACGCGGGACAGACCAACGTCGGGCGCACGAACGCGAAACGCGCTAGGAGGCTGTTGCGTAATCCCGCGTCCCGCGGGACTTTCCCGATTTCGTGGCACGATAGCGATTATTGTATCGGGATCTCCCAGGGGCTGCCACGGAAAAAACTCAGTATGTCAGATTCCTAGGAGCCGAGGTGAGGCAACGGAACAATGAGCGGAACCTCCACGTAGCACGATGGCGTCGACGATTGTGGTTGCGCGACAGGCTCCTAGCCTGCTTCGAGGCCTAACCACCCGGACGGCGCGAAGGGCCGTAGAGATACCGACCCAGTCGGCCTCGAGAAGATATCGATCATCACAGAAATCAAAGCGTGGTGAACGTGAATGAACACGTGGAAGGATGGATCTTGGGTACAGTTGCCGTGGACACCCGGCGGAAGATTTCGGAATTTGGGACGCAGCATCGGGGAACAAAAATCAGTTTCCGAGGACGAACTTAAGTTATGACATCGTGGCTTCGCGGTCTAGGCATGGGATTGGTCCCCACAACATTTCTCCTGTTTCTTCTGATGACGGTTCTTTTCCAATCGTGGCTTGATCCGTTCATTTTCCCTGTCCGCGATTTCGCGAAACCTCGAAATCAATCATTAGGGCTGTCACACAACCCGCCCTGTGGCGTTTGCCCTCTTGCGGTCCGGTCGATACCTGACAAACGTAACGAAAAGATAATATGGCTAACGGTTCCGAAACTTGACAACGAAAGTACTCAGTGCCAGACTCTCTCTCATAAGAGAAGAGTACGAATACTACGAGAGGGAGCCCGGCAACCCTCTCGTTTGTGCTTATAGTCCGTTAGAAGTGGTTTAGGTGTTGGAGCTTGGGACCCTTGGGTTTTGCACCGGCTGTACGAGGCATATCCCGGAAGTGGCCCTTCAGATGAGTCGGCCGCTTTGCCACTGAGACAGTGTCGGTTCAAGGGAACGATCAAATAGCGAAAGTCGAGATTGGACGAATTTCGTTGAGCAGTAGTACCTACAAGGCTGATCGGTGGAACTTCAATTTTTGTAGGACCATCGGTGGCTTTCGGGGGATTGCTGTATCGAAGTCCTGGCGTGAGTCAGCAATCCCGACCAAATCTGGGTTCATGCGGACCTTCTCCCGGACGGGAGAAGGTAAAAAACCTATTAGTGCACCAATTCCACTCTTTCGGATTGGTGCAAGGATGAACAAGGCATGTGGTTAGTTCGTCTTGGCCTCCGCCGGCCATACACAATGGTGGCGATGGCAGTGGTAATCGTGGTCATGGGTATTCTGTCCCTGACCAGAATGACCGTCGACATCTTTCCGTCGGTGGATCTTCCTGTGGTTGTGGTCGTGTGGAATTATCCGGGCCTCTCTCCGCAAGACATGGAAAGCAGGGTCGTTTTTGTCAGCGAGCGCTCGTATTCGACAACGGTCAACGGGATTGAGAAAATAGAGTCTCAGTCGATTCCCGGTATCGGCCTCATCAAGATCTACTTTCACCCGGGGACTGAGATCGGTGGAGCAATCGCACAGATTTCGGCGGTTTCCAGTACCGTGCTCCGCAGCCTTCCTCCGGGAATGCAACCCCCGACGATCATTCAGTTCAATGCGTCAAATGTTCCGGTTGCTCAGTTGACCGTATCCAGCAAGACCCTTCCCGAACAAAAATTGTACGACTACGCTCTCAATTTTATCAGGGTTTCGCTGTTCAACATTCCCGGGACGTCCGTTCCTGCTCCATTCGGCGGAAAAACTCGCCAGGTAATGATCAACATAGACCCGAAAGCATTGGCTTCCAGGGGTCTGTCACCAGCCGACGTCGTCCAAGCCCTCCAGAATTCGAATGTAATCATACCGGCCGGCTACGCCCGTATCGGGCGCACCACTTACAATGTGGATATCAACTCGAGTCCCCGTCTCGTCGACGAGTTCAAGGATATCCCAGTGAAAGTCGTGGGCGATGCGGTAGTGAAACTGGGCGATGTGGCGCGGGTATCGGACTCCTACGCGGAGCAGACGAACATCGTGCGCGTAAATGGAAACCGCGCTACGTACCTTGCGATCTTAAAACATTATGACGCCTCGACCCTGGCCGTGATCGATGCAACTAAGGACCTTTTGCCCCAGATCAAAGCCGTAGCCCCCAAAGGCATGGAACTCCATCTGGATTTCGATCAATCCGTTTTCGTGAGAGCCGCCATCATGGGGGTCGTGCGTGAGGTGATCATAGCATCGATTCTGGTATCACTGATGGTGTTGATTTTTCTGGGTGACTGGCGTGCCATGATAGCGGTGATCGTATCAATACCGTTGGCAATATTTACTTCTATCATAGGCTTGAACCTTCTGGGACACAGCATCAACCTTATGAGCCTCGGCGGGCTCGCCCTGGCTATCGGTATGCTCGTTGACGACGCCACGGTCATGGTGGAAAACATCCATCGCCATCGGGAACTAGGGAAGCCGTTAACCATTTCAATCCTGGATTGTGCTCATGAGGTAGCCCAGCCCACGATCGTTGCCACGCTAACTATCTGTGTAGTCTTTTTCCCTGTGGTCTTGTTGTATGGAGCAGCAAAGTTTCTTTTTACACCTATGGCGTTGGCGGTTGTGATCGCCATGCTGGCATCGTACGTGCTGTCTCGTTCCCTAGTCCCGGCGCTGTCCTTCAAGTTGATGTCGGGCCAGGACCATCCCCACGCCGACCACCCTGCCGGTAGTGTGGCTCCAATGGGGGGCTTGAGGTCTTTTGCCGGTCAGCTCAATGCTCGAAGGGAGCGGGCCTTTGAGCGGTTTCAGGCTGCGTATTCCAGATTGCTGGAAAAGGCCCTGAGCAATCGCGGCAAAGTGCTTGTTGTGGCGACGTGTTTCATAGGTGCCAGCATGGCGTTACTTCTTTTCGTAGGGACCGATTTCTTCCCATCCGTCGACGCAGGGTTGATGAAGCTGCACTTCCGGGCCCCGGCGGGCACGCGAATCGAGGAAACGGAACGTCTGGTTGCCAAGGTGGAGAAGCGAATTCGAACCGTGATTCCCAACCGGGAGATCTCGACGATCAACTCGATGATCGGGGTGCCCGGTTTTACCAGCTTAGCATTTGTCCAGACTGACAATATCGGCGAAATGGATGCCGATATCCTCATTGCGCTCAAAAAGAACCATCACCCCACGGCCATGTACAAGGAGAAACTCCGGAAAGCCCTTGCGCATGATTTTCCAGGTTGCACTTTCTATTTTCAACCGGCGGACATCATCACGCAAGTGCTGACCTTTGGATTAAGCTCGGACGTCGACGTGCAAATTGAGGACGTGAATTTCCATAGAGCCTACAAGTATGCCAAACGCGTAAAGGATGCGATCTTCAAGATTCCGGGCTTGGCAGATGTGCATATAAAACAAGTGCTTGATTATCCTACACTGCATGTGCAGGTGGATAGAACGAAGGCAGGCGAACTGAATATGACGATGGGGGACGTGGCCGACAGCGTACTTACCGGATTATCATCAAGCCTCATAATTTCGCCTTCCTTTTACTTGAACCCGAAGAACAACGTCAACTATCCGGTCGCTGTCCAAATACCGCTAGGGCAAATAAATTCAGTCCAGAGTCTCAAGAATATTCCTTTGACTCCTTCGCGGCCGACCTTATTTAAGCCGGAGCCCTCAGCAGTCCCCACAAGCGGGAACCTGCGCCCCGGGGGCTCCTCGCCCCCTTCGAGAGATCTTCCGCACATACCAACCGAGGTCCTTAGGAACGTCGCGGACATTACCGACACTGTCGCCCCAGAGGATGTCGATCATCACACAATTGAGAGGGTGCTGAACGTAGATGCTAATGTCGAAGGGCGAGACTTGGGTTCCGTCGCCGCGGATATTCAGCGGAAAATAGCGGGATTCGGGACCCTGCCTCCCGGAACAAAAATAAGTGTCCGTGGGGAAAGTCAAATTATGAAATATTCATTTCGCAGTCTAGGCGTGGGACTGGTCCTGGCAATAATTCTCGTATTCCTTTTGATGATGGTGCTTTTTCAGTCATGGCTTGACCCGCTCATCATTATGACTGCCATTCCACCCGCCCTTGCCGGAATTGCGTGGATGCTGGCCCTTACGGGAACTACCATTAATGTGGAATCGTTAATGGGCTCAATAATGGCGGTAGGAATTGCCACTGCTAACTCGATACTGGTAGTCAGCTTTGCAAACGATATCCGAGTTGAGAAAGGGCTTTCCCCTTTGAGGGCGGCACTTGAAGCCGGCAAGACCCGCCTTAGACCGGTATTGATGACCGCATTGGCTATGATTATCGGAATGCTTCCAATGGCATTGGGCATGGGTGAAGGCGGCGAGCAGAACGCCCCGTTAGGTCGAGCAGTCGTAGGAGGGCTGATTTTTGCGACCGCAGCAACACTGTTCCTGGTGCCTGTAATCTATTCACTGTTGCGGACCAAACTTCCCGGCGTACACCTTCTGGAAGAACGATTCCAGGCCGGTGCCCGTGGCGAGATAGTGTGAGGTGAGATGACAAATGGCTCGAAAATCAATCAACTTGAGTGGCAAAGCAGTCATGCGATTCCTGAAGCTATGCTTCCTCGGCATGGCCCTCCCGGTTGCCGCGGTGGCTATTATATGGGCTGGCCAGCACTCACACTATGAGCGCTCAGAGGCTGCCCGGGAAGCAATTCTGAAGGCCGGCCCTCGTGTCCAGGTCGTTTCAGCGACTCCCGGCACACCTACCGAATCCGTTAAACTCACCGGACAGGCATGGCCCTATCTGGATGTGACTCTCTACTCCAAGGTCAGTGGCTATTTGAAGGATATCAAAGTAGACAAAGGTGATAAGGTCTCCTCCGGGGAGTTTATCGCCGAAGTTGAATCCCCTGAACTCGACCAGAAATACGAGGCTGCCGTCGCCGACGCCAAGGATAAACGTATTGACGCCGATCACGCAAAGGCTCTGATCAAAAGTGGGTCGATTTCAGATCAGGATCTGGAGCATAAGATATCCGCGGCCGAAGTCGCCGAGTCCAAAGCCGGTGCGCTGAAGACGGAAAAAGACTACCAGTATATTCGTGCCCCGTTTGCGGGAACTGTTACCGCGCGCTACGTAGACCCCGGTGCACTATTGCAAGGATCGGTTCAACGAGAGACGAGAACCATGCCGATTGTAAGATTGGCTGAGGACGACCGACTGCGGGTGTATATATATTGCGACCAAAATATCGCCGGGATGGTCAGGCTCGGCGACCCCGCCGAAATTTGGGACCCAGCGCGTCCGGCTGTTAAGATTAAAGGCGAGGTGAACCGCATCAGTGGGGAGATCGATCCCAAGACGCGCACCATGATGGTAGAAATCGATCTGAACAATCGCGACATGCAGTTGGTCCCCGGTACTTTCGTTCAGGTTTCTCTATCGGTGCACGTACCGCCCACAGTGGTAGTTCCGGTGGAGGCCTTGGTCATCCGTGGCGACAAATATTTCGTGCCGGTGATCGGCAATGACAACAGGGTCAACTTTCGTCCGGTAACCATCTATGACACCAACGGCGCAACGGTAAGAATTAGTTCAGGCTTGAAAGTGGGAGAGCGAGTGGGGCTCTATATTGGAGACAGCGTCGCAGACGGACATCTGGTGCGGCCGGTGACCGAGAGACTCGCTGCCCTGTTGAAACCAGTACCGGTAAGTGCATGCGGTTGAGCCGGCGATATGCTCTCCAAGACGATGCACGCCCCTCACATAAACGGGGTAATGGCTCATGGAAAGGACGGGAGAGTCACGGTATGGATATCACACTAACAATAACTCTGAACAAGCATTCAAAGACCTGGAGATGGATAAAGGACATGAAGAAATTGCCGCGCGTCATGGTGGAGGGGCCATAGGGGTTTTCCCGGAAACTGTCGAAACTCTGCCGTCGGTATCCCGGATGTGTGAACCGGCTGCATAAGAGTTTGGCTCATAAATCGCTGCCCGAGGGGTGCTTCCGGGCGCGAGTCAGATCGAAACAGAGAGGTAAATCCCATCATGCATCTCAGAATTCCCTCGTTCGGTTCCAAGAAAATCAAGTTGTCTACCTCCATGCTCATTTACGCTTTTGTCGTCCCGGCTGCGGTGGTCGCTACCATTTATACTGGCCTGGACGCACGCTATCAGCGTTCCCTCGAATCTCGAATCGCCAAGTCGGAGACTCATAAGTTGACCGCTGTTCCGGAGGTTAGAGTCGTTTGTGCAACGCACAGTTCGGCAACCAAATCGGTCACCCTAACTGGGGAGGCGGATCCGTACCTGAGCGTGACCCTGTATTCGAAAGTCAGTGGGTACCTGAAGGATATCAACGTGGATAAAGGTGACAAGGTGTCAGCGGGCCAGCTTCTGGCCATAGTTGACTCCCCGGAGCTTGATCAGCAGTACGAGGCTGCGGTCGCCGATGCGAAGGACAAACGGCTTGATGCGGACCGTGGTCAGTTTCTCATTAAGAGCGGGTCCATTTCGGAAGAGCAATATGATAAAGAGGAGTCGGCGGCCGAGGTTGCCGAGTCCAAAGCTGCCGCTTTGAAGACCGAGAAGGACTACCAGCAGATTCGTGCGCCGTTTTCGGGACTTATTACCGCCCGGTTCGCGGACCCGGGAGCGCTTATTCAACAGGCTGTACAAGAGGAGAGCCCGGATTTGCCTATTGTCACGCTGGCGCAAACGGATCGACTGCGGGTATACGTGTATCCGCACGAAAAAGATGCTCAATTAATAAAGGTTGGGGATCGAGCGGAGATTTGGACGCCGTCACGGCCAGACGCAAAGGTCCCTGGCAGGGTCACTCGTACCAGTGGCAATATTAACACAAGGACTCAAACACTTAGAGTTGAGATTGACGTAGATAATCATGCCATGAATATTGTGCCGGGCAGTTTCGTCAAGGTTGCTTTGTCCATGCAGAATGCGTCCACGGCCGACGTTCCGGTTGGAGCACTGCTGCGTCGCGGCAAGAAACACTTTGTGGCAGTTGTTGGGTCTGACAACAAGGTCTCGTTGCGTCCGGTTACCGTTTACGACAATGACGGCACTGTTGCAAGCTTATGCGACGGGATCAGTGCTGGTGAGAGAGTAGCTCTCGACGTCAGCGACGACATCAAACCCGGATGTGAGGTGCGGCCGATGAGTGACCCAGTTCGGATCACCACGCAGCAGCATTCCGGACAAGGTGCTGGTTCCCATGCCCACTGAGATAGAGGCAATTTTATGGTTGCAGGCAATTGGGTCTGCTGACATGTCATCAAAGTCCCTATTGTAAAGGGGATTTTCAAGGGTTATCTCAAGATCCCCCCTTACCCGCTTTTATAAAAAGGGGGGATCCCGCTAGGAGCCTGTCGCGCAACCTCAATCGTCGGCGCCATCGTGCTACGCGGAGGTTCCTCTCATTGTTCCGTTACCTCTCCCCGGCTCCTAGGAGTCTGACATACTAACGCCCATGCCCCGGTGGGGCACAACGAAAAATGAGAATAGCCTAGAGTGAAAGGATCATGGCAAACTCCTGCATGAGGTAAATCTTGAATCGGAGCAGGAGGCTGTCCATGACCCAGGTACAGGATACGAAAGTGGTGACGGTTTTGCACCCCATTTGTTGCGGGTTGGATGTCCATAAGAAGTTTGTCACGGCCTGTCTGATCATCAGCGACGCGACGACCGAAAGGTCGGTCTTAGAGACTTTCGGCACTTTTACCGACGATCTGATTCGGCTCAGGGAATGGCTGCTGGAGTATGAGTGTCCCGTGGTAGCCCTGGAGAGTACGGGCGTGTATTGGAAACCCGTCCACAACATCCTGGAGGGGCATCTGGCCGTTGTGCTGGTGAATGCTCGCCACATCAAAAATCTACCCGGCCGCAAGACGGACATGAGTGATTGCCAGTGGATCGCCACTCTGTTGAGAGTGGGATTCTTGAGGGCGAGCTTCATTCCTCCCAAGATCGTTCGCCAATGGCGTGACCTTACGCGGTATCGAAGGAGCCTCGTGGAAGCCCTGGGCGACGTGAAAAGGCAGGTCCATAAGCTGCTGGAATGCATTAACATCAAGATCGATTCGGTGGTGTCCGACCTTTTCGGAAGAACCGGTCGCAACTTGATAGAACTTTTGCTCAAAGACAAAGCCGAAATCACCTTGGAAGAAGTGCAAAACTGTCTCAGAGGCAAACTCAAGTCCAAATCCACCGAGCTGTTTCGTGCGGTCCAAGGCTTCTTCGAAGAGCATCATCGATGGATGTTGCAGGAAATGATCGACCGCGTTCACCAGCACGAAGCGAAGCTTGCTAGGGTAGAATCGCGTTTGAGGGATTTGTTGGAGCCACACGGCGAACTCATCGGCAGGGTCACTCAGATTCCCGGAATCGCTCAGACATCTGCGTACGCCATTCTTTCCGAAACCGGCACCACGCTAGAGTCTTTTCCCAGCTCTGGAGCCTTTTGTTCTTGGGCGGGAGTGTGTCCGGCCAACAACGAGAGTGCAGGAAAGAGGCGGAGCACAAGAAGTCCTGTCCGGCGAAGTCATCTGAGGACTCATTTGGTGGAAGCGGCCTGGGGTGCAGTTAAGGTAAAGGGGTCCTACTTCCGCAGCAAGTATTTCAGTCTCAGATCGCGCCTGGGTCCAAAGAAAGCCATCATGGCTATCGCACATCGGATTCTCAAAGCGCTTTATTACATCATCAAGCATGGTGATTCTTTCAGAGACCTCGGAGAGAACTATTTGGTGGAGCTAAGGAGGCGGTCAATCACCTCGTATATTGAGCGTCAGGCTCAGAAACTTGGCATGATTCTTCTTCCCGAGTCCACGTGGAAGACGATGATTCACCCCTCACAAGCTTGAACATCCAGACGGCTCCATCTTCACGGAGGCCACGAGCAGGACGGACCGTGACCCACAAACTAAGGCCGATAATGAACTGAAGCCCCAGAGCGCGGATACTAACATGGCCATGGTCAGCGAGCACAACGAAGTGTAGGCACTCCTTGAGCGACCACGCATAGAAATCTTCTCATCCGCTGATCACAATCATGGGTGCCGGCTGCCCACGGAAGGCTCTATGAACGGTCACCGAAAAAGGAAATAGGGACTCCCCGGCGCTTCGCTTCGGGGTCATTTTTCAGACAACCTACCCCACCGTTGTGCCTGAGCACGGGGGTATTCACATAGAAAGTCTTTTCCGTGGCAGCCTCTGAGAGATCCCGATACAATGGTCGCTATCGTGCCACGAATTCGGAAAAGTCCCGCGGGACGCGGGATTACGCAACAGCCTCCTAGTGTTGTGTCCCGCAAATAGCCTGCATAACCTAATGGCAGGCTGACGACATCAGATGACACGTCTTTATGAAAGGTATTTACGGGACAGGACACTAGACGCTTGGTTAGATTCGCGCCCATGACACTCTGTCATCACCCATGAGAGCACGTTTGCATTAACCCTAATTTTCAAGTTGACAAGTCTGGTGATAATAGTTAGCATGCTAACTTGATGTCAATACTACTGCAGCCTTAGCGGTGCCGGTGATTTGGAACAGCGAGGCAACGAACAGGCCGCGGCAACAGAAAGCAATACCAAGCCAAGCAGATGACGCAAAGAGGAAAAGCTCATGAAAGTGCTCAACATGTATTTTTCTGCTACGGGAAACACAGATATTGTGGCCAAACAGATCGAAAACGCCGTGCGAGAAGCCGGTCATGAAGTGGAGACCGTGAAAGTGACCAAAGATGTTGAGGTGGAGATCCTCTCATACGACATTGTCTTTATCGGATCGGGGGTCTATTCATGGCTGCCCGGCAAGCCTCTGATGGACCTCCTTAGCTCTCTCAGGGAAAGGTACGCCAAAATAGGGGAAATTAAACCCGCTGCGCCCCGCAGACCCGGGAAAAAGGTCATCGTATATTGTACGTTCGGCGGGGGGCACACCGGAACCAATGAGGCAATGCCCGCGGTGAAATATATGGGCCAATTATTTGACCATCTCGGCTATGAAATTGTTGCTGAATGGTTCATTGTTGGAGCGTTTCACGGCAAGCTCGAATACCTGTCTACCACAGGCCGTTTGGGCAATATTCAGGGGAGGCCCGACGAGCATGATTTGCAGGAGGTTTCGGAAAAAGTAATCGGAATATTGAGGGTATGAGCCTGGTCCGTCGTCATCCCCGCGTACACAGGGCCCCTACTGCGGGAACGAACGACATTCGCCCCGGGCGATCTCGCGAGTCGCTGGATGCCCCTACCATCCTCGATCGGTGTCCGAGTTATGTGTGGCGAGCAGCATTGTAGGATGTGCTGAGTGAAGCGAAGCGCATCGATTGCCGAAAGTTTCGGGCGTGGGGCGGAATGAGCGATGCGCTTCCCCTGCTTTCGCTGGGTTCAGCACATCCTACGTGGACTCGGTTGTCGCTGGACTCTCGGGCGAGCTTTCCGAGATCGCGCCAAGGGCGTGGTCCTCTGCATTAGAGCGCGTTAGCGGCATTCACCACATCCTGCCCATGCTTATTCGACAGAACATTGGTATCGGCGATATCTGTGTTCTCAGTCGTGAACTCATTGATGTTTTAATGCATTTCTAATACTAAAAAAACATACTCGCTCAAATCTTAATTTTTATATAACACGGTCTTAACAAACGGGTGCTAGGTTCACCCTGGAACACGTATCAAAAGACAACTGTAGCTTTGCTGCCAAGGGGAGGGAGCGCGTGGCTGTTGCGCAGATGTCAGTGCGGGCATAGTCAAGCAAGGGCTGTCACCGCACCTGGTGTGACCGTCGTTGCAGCGGGCCTGTGTCCGAGCAGTGACACGTCTGCAACATAGTTTCCCATGCGCGACCGAAGGTTGCAAGAGATATGTGTTTTTTACCGGACTCTCTTTGGAACGTTCGGACTTTTTCGGGTTCCACAACCCGGGCTAAGTTTTGTTGACCGAGCGCGGCGGCTTTTAGTTTCGTCGCCCTCTATTCAGGAGGAAGGAAATGAGGTTGTTCGGGAGGATTGTCGTTATCGCCTTGCTTTTGTCGGCCTTGGCGATACCTGCATATTGTTGGGAACTCACGATGAAGGGTGAATGGGAAATGCGGTACCGCTACTGGAACCGCACCGGAGACCGTGACATTTTTGGACACATGGACTCACAAAACGTTGATCTGGGTATCAACCATCTAAAGACCTTTCCGACATCCAGTATCAACAACCCGCTTGTCCCGCCCAACAATGCGGGGGCATCTCAGGATGGTGCCGCTGTTGGTAACCTGATTGGCAGCCCGTGGCAGGGTGCTCCTCCAGGGGCATACGCCCTGGGTTTTGGTATTATGGCGGGTGAAAACAACTGGGGGCCGGAGATCAGTTACATTGACAACAGAATGACTCTCCTGCCCGAAATAAGAGTTAACCCGGCCATCACAATCTCGGCTAATATTGCACTGACTTCCCTGGGAATATGGTCCGACGGGGAACCCTACAAGTCCGCACAGGCGACTCCGGGCGCGGGATTTGTGAACTCTGTCTACGTGCCGATAAACGAGTGTTTTTCCGCGGCTAACGTCCCGCAAACTTACGTGACCGTGCAATGGCTCAAAGCGTTTGTCCAAACCCCTATGGTAGATTTTGCAATGGGTTATAGGCCCAGCGGCGTGGGGATGGGGTTGTGGAAAAACGCAGGCCAGTATCCTTCCGCGTCCTTCGAGATCATCACCTATTATGGTCCCTTCAAATTCGGCTTTATCCCGTATTTGGCTCGTAGCCAGTCGAGCTGGCTCAACAACTCCTCTGTTACAGGAACCTCATCGAGAAATGAGGGGCCTCACGCATATCAGCGGCAAAACATACGCCGGGACTTCTTCAGGGCCGCAGAAGGTGAAATCTTTTATGCGAACGGCCCGCTGGACTTTTGGATACAGTCTGATACCTACGCTCAGAGTCATGTCCCCGCCGTGGTTAGCCGTAGCCTCATCAACGGTTATCCAGGGGCTTTCGGCGTGGGAACGGCTGGAGCTTATCCTACTGACGACGACTTCATGAGGTATCGAATCACGTCCGGCTTCAGGTACTTCAACGGTCGCTTCTTTTGGAACCTTGAAGGCACGGCCCTTTATCAATGGCACTCCGGTAGCGGCCTTCACCAGACCGCAGCAAACGGTCATGCGTTCCCAGCCGGGACCGTGCTCCACGCCCTGAACAAAGACGTGGATTCCTGGATTTTCGGCACCGAATTCGGCGGAATATGCGGACCCGCAAAGTTCACCTTTAACTTCGTGGGGGCTACGGGACAGGACCCGAGCGTCCGGACAGCGCAAGAATCGTACTTCGGCGATGAAGGCTTTTCGTCAATATACATAAAGGACTGGGGCTTCCTCATGTACGAGTTGTACGGTGCAGGGAGTTGTTGGGACACGGCAGGCCTGGGGCAGCCATCTAACTTCAAACATGTGGGAGCGCGCTTTGATTACGCGGTGGCCTCGAACCTCAACTGCTGGGCGCTTTACTCGTACGCCTGGCGCGAGCACCCGAACGCTTTCAGGCTCGGCGGCGATTATGTTTCCGGGGCCAGAGTCTTCAGCAACGACGACATATTCCTCATCAAAAATGGATTGGAAGTCGGCCACGCCTGTCCGGACAATGCAAAAGACATAGGATGGGAAGTGGACGGCGGTTTCGATTGGAAGCTCCTTGAAAACTTCACTTGGAGCGTAAAAGCTTGCCTTTGGCAGCCGGGTTCGTTTTGGTCTTATGCCTATCCGAACACGGCCCAACTGTACCGAATCTTTGGTAGTCCCGCTGCAAACGTGGGCGCTTCCCCTGCTGCGCCTGGGGGGATCACAGAGACGGCCGCATCTGAAGCCAATGCGACATACCACCTTGGCAGGCAAATCGACCCGCTCTTCGGAGTTCAATCCACTCTGTTGATCACTTTCTAACTGCTCGCTGGTTCTGCACACACCGCGCATGGTGTGTGCGGACCAACCTTCCCAAAATAGATGCAACCATTCACTTACGTGGGGCAGGCTTTCCAGCCTGCCTTTTTCTTAACTTGGCTGACGGCAGGCTGGAAGAAAGTGTCTCAAAATCAAACCATGAACGAAATTCGTATCACGATGCTCCCTTTTCCCGGCAATGAATTACCTGGCTACTGTCTGCGGTCCCTTCGGGACGCTTGTATATAAGCCCCATCGGGGCGACAGAAAGTAGGCCGGTGCTTCAGCGCCGGCTATGGTTGAAAACTGAATACCTACAAATAAATCTATTCAATCCTGGATCGCGATCTCGTTTCACTCCATCTCCGCTAACGCAACCGCGGCGGAGATAAGTGACAAGTGGGTCAATGCTTGAGGGAAATTCCCCAGCATTTCGTCGGACTCAGTGTCGTACTCCTCGGAAAATAGGCCCAGGTCATTTCCGGTGCCGAGGGCACGGCAAAAGACATTGTGGGCCTCGTCCAAGCGCCCTTGTCGAGCCAGGCATTCCGCAAGCCAGAAGGAACAGGGCAGAAAAACCCCCTCCGATCCCGGCAAACCGTCGTCGAAGGACGCATAGCGGCGCAGCAGACCTCCTTCTTCAAGCTCTTCCCGCACCGCATCCGTCGTACGAATCATTCGCTCATCTTTGAAATCCACGAAATCGACTGTAGGGAGCAGCAGCAGGGACGCGTCCGTGACCGTGTGATCAAACGCTTGCACAAAAACTCCTCGGCTGGAATCGTAGCCTCTAGTTTCTACAGCCAGACGAACTTCGTCACGGCTTTTTTTCCAAAGGTCCAGCGGAGCTTCACGTCCGATGTCCTCAGCTAATTTGATTCCCCGGTCAATCGCGGCCCAACACATTACCTTGGAGTACACGAAATGGCGCGGTTCACCTCGAAGTTCCCAGATGCTGCGGTCCGGACGCTTCCATGATTCCGCGGCAGCACACACCAATTCGACCAGAAACTCCCAGTAGTCGTCATCGGGCGATTCGCCTTGATTGTGCCATCGGTACGCCAAGTCTAGCAGCTCACCGTAGGCGTCCAGTTGGCGTTGCGACGACGCCTCGTTTCCTGCACGCACCGGCTTGGCGCCACGGTATCCTTCGAGTACTGCTATTTCATTTTCAGGCAGCCAACGCTCCCCACCAAGCCCGAAGACAGTCTGAATCTGGTCTGCGCTTCCTGCCGCGCTTCTTTCGATGAAACGGCGGACCCCGTTGGCCTCTTTGATGTATCCAAGCTGAGCCAAAGAATTCACGGTGAAGCAGGAATCACGAATCCATGAGAAGCGATAGTCCCAGTTGCGGCAACCTGCCGGCCATTCTGGCAGGGAAGTAGTTGCCGCAGCGGCGATTGCGCCTGTGGGCGCGTTTGTAAGTCCTTTCAGAACCATGGCAGAGCGTTTAGTTTGATGAGCATATCGGTCTCTGAAGCGGCCTTTGTCGCACCAGGCATGCCACCAGGCTATGGTTTCTTCCAAGCGGCCGTCCAACTCCTCCGGGTCAGAAACCTCCACCAGGCCTTCGTCAATGTCCTCCGGCTGTCTGAATAATATGGATAAGTGGGCCCGCGCCCCCTTTTCAGCAGTGAATGTGCCCTCCAGATTGTGGCGGTGTTTCATTCCAATATCAACATTGCCGGAGATAACCAGTCCATGGCTGCCCCCGATGGCGAGAAAATGCCCCCGCTTGTCCATGCGAATCCACGGTTTGACTGCTCCGTAGTCGAAACGTGGCTCGATATCGAGCTTCAATTCCACCGCGCCTTCAATCCCTTCGATGACACGGAGAATCTGCTGATGAGGATCATGTTCTCCTCCGACGCGCATGGTAAAGCAGTCGATGACCCTAGCTTCACCTTTCTCAGTGCTGAAAACGGTCTCCAGGATCAGCGTGGAGTCCAGATACCGTCGAGTTGCTCGATATTTTTCTCTTGGGACAATCTGACAGTATCCCCCGTTTTCCCAGTCCAAAATGCGTCCGAAGCAACTTGCTGAGTCCATCCTCGGCATGCAGCACCAATCAATAGAAGCGGATCTCGAGACCAGCGCGCACGAGTGACTATCCGCTATGAAACCGTAGTCCGCGATAGGTGGGTAGGAGTTCGTACTCATTTGCAAGACACGCAAGGTCCTTTCCGCCACCCTCCAGGCCAGCAGCTTTCTCGCACTGTTTGAAAGCACAATTTTATCAGTTACTTTGGACTGATGCCAGCTTTTCTTTTTGTAGGCCACAGCACAAAAAAAGCCCGAACGGTTGAATTCCTAACCGCCGGGCTCAATGGTCGGCCACATTTTGGAACATAAGTTTCTGCCCTTCGTAGCTGAGACCGCAGAGAATTCTGCTTTCGCCGGCCATTTATCCGATAGAGTGCGGCAAAATCTTGGTCCGTGTCAGTGAGTGCAATTTCAGATTGGCTGAGGCGCCGGTAACTCACTTGGCCTGAAATCTATCCTTTTCCCTGCGTTCTCAATGCATCCCGAGTCCCGTGGGACAGTGATCCCGAGGGGACTACGGGATTCGTTGCCAGGTGAGGCTCTACTGGATTTTCTGTTCCTTTGCTCCCGGGTTTACCGTAGCTCCCGGTTGGTTCGGAGTTTGTTTCCCAAGGTTTTTGTGTTCCATCATCTTTTGCTGCATACCAGGCTGACTGTGTTCCATCATCTTGTGTTCCATGCCCTGTCGGCCCCGTTGCATCATCATCTCGGAGGAACCTGGCTTTAATGTGCCCTTATTTCCTTCCACGCCTTTGTTTGACTTGATGTTCATTTCTTTATGCTTGGAAACGCCTTGATTGCTCATTTCGGAAGGCGTGAGCTTCCGCCCTTTTTCAAAGTTGGTTCCATGCTTCAGGTTCTCTTGCGGGGATACCTTGCCGTGCGCGGCCGGGGTTTTCCACTTTCGGCCGGTGGACTTCCCACCAGTCTCAGATTTTGTTTTTTCTTCCGATGCTTTTGCAAAGAAGCTGTGGATCCTTGTTCCCCACTGGGACCCGAGCAAATCCGGCCAACGATTAGCTTCGAAATAGGGGGCCTTGACCAAGAAATCCGGTCCGAAATCCACGAAAATAGCCTCAGGAGCGGTTCTCGTTATTACATTCCACGGGACAGGATACAGCCTTCCGCGTGCGCCACGAAATCTTCCTGAAATGATTACATATTGCGCGCAACCGGAATTATTCAAAACTATATTTTCCACGGTCCCCAGGACGACGCCCCTTTGGTTGCGTACGGGTTTTCCGATCACAACGCCTGCCACTCGCTCTGAAGCGCGCATGCTTGTCTGTCCGTCGCGAAAAGCGAAAGCCTGATTCGGAGAAAACGCGCACGAGGCCATTAGCAACACCGTTGCTGTCCCGATAATTATGCTTGATGCGATTCTCATTTTCATGTCTCCTTCTACAAATTTGCCAACGTCCAATTTTTGCTCAGGCCGGGTAATTGACTGACGACCACAGCAATTGTCGCAATGAGGGTGTTATATTTAATTTATTTAGGTTAAAATGGGTCATGATAGTGTGGTTGTCAACCCTGCAATAAAAATACGGCCTTATTTGCGGGTTGCGATGTCGTCTTGAGGATATAGCATTGCGTTCTATTGGCTCTAAATAATATCCGTAAGCTATCCTCACTGATCGGACCAACAACTAAAGATCCCACGAAACTCGAAAGTATCGAATTCGTCATAAATTTACTTGATTGTTTGCACGGAACAGTATTGAATTCTTCAATAAGCTGCCACATAGGAGGGAAGAATGTCTCACATTCTGATTAGCTGGCTCGTTACGACGATCGCAATCCTTGTCGCGGCCTACGTTGTCCCGGGAATCCGGGTTGACAGTTTGGGCGCAGCCTTGGTTGGAGCCGCAATCCTCGGCATTCTCAATGCGATACTTAGGCCGATCCTGGTGATCCTTACTTTCCCTATCACGCTGATTACTCTGGGGCTTTTTTTGTTCGTGCTAAATGCCCTGATTTTTCTCCTCGCGGGCTCTTTTTTGGACGGTTTTAACGTCCGATCGTTTTGGTCTGCTCTTTTGGGCTCTTTAGTTGTGAGCATCGTATCGTTTCTCGCGTATTCTCTCTGAGAGAGGAATTGTTGCTCCTAACTCATGCGAGTTTGACGAGCACACCGCCAAGGACTCTGTCATCCCTTACTCGTCAGCGTCTCCCGCTGAACGATTACTATTAATTGATGGATCATGCCTTTAGCTCCGTTTGAGGATACGAGGAGCCACGAATAGGTCGTTGCTTTGTCGTCTTACTCTTCGCAATGACAATACTGGACGACTGCATCCTAAAGTAAAGCTTGTGCGCCACAATTCTCCAAAATGAGTAAAATCTGCGGAACAAAGAAAGCAGTCCATTAATTGATGTCCCGCGTCTCTCGGGACCGGTCCCACCGATATCATACTGGGGTGGGCATCCTGCCCGCCGTCGTTCTAAACCTGACAATTGGTGGCGTGATCAGATGCCGTCATTCCTGCGTATGTGGGAATCTGGATCCCTGATCGGAGTCTCTGCCTCATAGTCGCTAACTTAAGCAATTCTGTGACTTTTGAATAGCCATGCGCCATCAAAGTCCCCCCTTTCTAAAGGGGGATTTAGGGAGATTTTCAAGGAGTTAAACCAAAATCCCCCCTAACCCCCCTTTACGAAAGGGGGGGAAAAATCGCTAAGTTAGCGCCTATGAGGCGGAGCCTGGGAACCGGAAATCAATCTCCTCAGGCCAGACTATCAATCAAGCTCAAAAGCTCGGCAGTCTTCTCCTTTAGAAGCGCTTTGTCTTGCCTGGTCTCCACATTCAGTCGGATCACAGGCTCCGTGTTGGACGGCCGAAGATTGAACCTCCATTTTTCGAACTCCATGCTCAAACCATCGGTGTAATCAATCGCCGGCTCTTTGCCTTTGTAGCGAGCCTCCACCTTTTGAATCGTCCCATGCGGATCCGCGACTTTACGGTTGATTTCGCCGCTGACCGGGTATTTGTCCATTCTGGCCTGGATCAATTCCGACAGAGGGCGGCCCGCAACACTCAGCGTTTCGACCAGAAGCAGCCAGGGTATCATACCGCTGTCACAATAAGCGAAGTCTCTGAAATAGTGATGCGCGGACATTTCACCGCCGTAAATGGCGTCCTCGGCACGCATCCGCTCCTTGATAAACGCGTGGCCGGCCTTGCACATTACCGGAATTCCGCCTGCTTCTTTTACCAATTCCAAAGTGTTCCAGACGAGTCTGGGATCGTGAACAATTTTTGAACCGGGATGCCGCCTTAGAAAAGCATGTGCAAGAAAACCTACGATATAGTATCCTTCGACAAAGTCTCCTTTTTCGTCGAAGAAGAAGCATCGGTCACAATCTCCGTCCCAAGCTATACCCAAATCGGCGTTGTGCGCGATCACGCTCTCCGAAGTCACCCCTCGATTTTCGGGGAGAATAGGATTCGGGATGCCGTTAGGAAATGTGCCGTCAGGTTCCGGGAACATCCTTATGAATTCAAGAGGGAGCCGGCTTTCCAGCTTATCCAATATGGGCCCCGCGCATCCGTTGCCGCAATTCATTACCACCTTGAGCCTACGGATCTTTTCGGGATGAATATACGTCAGCAGATGTTCTATGAATGCGTCGCGTGAGCTAATCGCTTGAGTAAGCCCTTTTTTGCTCGCCTCGGCTTGAAATGATTCGTTCGCGACCAGGCGTTCGATATCCTTAAGACCAGTGTCTCCGCTTATCGGTCTGGACTCTCGCTTGACCAATTTCATGCCGTTGTAATCCATCGGATTATGGCTGGCCGTGACCATGATCCCGCCATCAACCTTAAAATGTGAAGTTGCAAAATAAATTTCTTCCGTTGGGCAGAGACCTATGTCAAGAACCTCGCACCCTTGATCATTGAGCCCTCTGGCCACAGCGCCCGAAACAGCCTCACTGGACAGACGAACGTCTCTTCCTACACACACGCGTGACGGCGAGAGCAGAGAAGCATAAGCCCTGCCGATCTTGTAGGCCATGTCTTCATTGAATTCATCGGGAATACGACCTCGAATATCATAAGCCTTGAAGGCACTCAGCTTCTTTTGTTCATCGGCCATGCCTAATTCCTTTCTTCTTTGGCTGTCATTTCTCAAGAGCTGCCGAAGGGGGCTAATTCCGGGCGCAGATCCTGGATTAAGGATACGTCCCGTCACGTAGGACAGTGCCTCGCGGTATTCGGTAAACTCCTTCAGGAGGAGCATCAATTGCTACTTTCCCTTCGATCCTGATGTCCTTTTCGAAGAAAACGCTTCCCGATACGTCGAAGGTGCACGCGTTCACGAGGGAAACGGAAGAGGGATCCTCGAAGCGCCGGCATAATTCAAAGGGAGAACTCAAGAATTCCGATCCGAAGCTTACCGTCGGCCGCAAGGGTAGCGAGGATGGCCGCAACGGGTTTTTTTGCAATTTATACATAGAATCCAGAATACAAACGTCCGATTGCAGCAAGAATAGGTCCGCGACCTTTTTAGTGGGAAAAAACCTGTCCCGGTCCACCTGAAGTCCTCTTGCATGGCGGAAAGATCCGATTGCAGCGCCCATTGCAGTTTCAAGCTGTATGACTTTGTGTCCGAAGACGGTCTTGTGATTCTGGATGAGCGGCAGTCTCATGGGCCCTTCCTTGAGGGCCTCGGCCAGAGCGTCCAAATCAACCCAAACGTTGTTGGTATTGAAGACTCGAAATCTGTTTATGTCCATGAAGGATTCGCGGTCCTCCGGCGCTACTTGGGCTATCTCCAATAGGTCGAGTTGCCCGTTTCTTACCACGAGAGTTCCGCCCTTTCTGTCCACCTTTGTTCTGGCGGTCACTTCCAGCAGGAACTCGATCCCTTCGGACTCTATAAGACCCAGGATCCACGGCTCGACACAAGCAGCCAAATTATCTAGATTAGAGATAAGCGCCCACTTGCAGCCTAGTTCTCTGAGCTTATCGAGAAGTCCGCTACGTTGCAGACTCTCGTACACGTCTCCATGGCCGGCAGGCGCCCAATCCTCGTCTGAATCGCTCTCTAAGGGGGCCAGACTTCCTTCGAAGAGCCGCGGGACCTCACTTTGCATGAATGTGAGCACCGGGAGATCAAAACGCCGAAGGATCTCCATTGTGGGACCGTGAGTAAAGAAGCTGTTCATAAGAACAAGCGGTATTTGGACATCCCACTGAGAGCGTACGGCCTCAACCTGAGCAACAATGATCTCAAGGTAGGATCGGCCGTTTTTTGCGGTGAGGACCCCTTTGGGGGTCAGCCCCCCCATGGTAGTGCTGCGGCCGCCGTTCAGCTTGATAACCGCCACGTTTTTCAGCAGCGATTTGCCTCTTGCTGCAAGTTTGGCGAGATCGCTCGGGTCCGGGGCTTTCAGCAGAAGGGCCGAGTTAGGAGTGGAGACTTGATCTAACGGCACGTAAGCAGATTGTTCATCGTCCACCTGTAGAACCATCTGCAAGAAGCTCTCAATGGCCTGAGGATGGATGCCTCGCGATGCCATCTTTTGCCGGATACGTCCAACTATGCCGTCCGATCTCATTCCGCCCCGACTCCCTGTTGCTTAATGAAGTGTCATTGCAAAAGAAAATAAATAACAAAGACGATCATTCCTTATCAACCGCGTTGGTAAGTTTGCGAGCCTTTTCGATCAATTCGATCAGAGTAGACACTTTGCTCGGCTGGGGTTGAACAAAGCATTTTTCGAAGTCATTCGGACTGAGTTTCCTGCGAAAATAGGTTTCCACGTCAAAGTAACGACGCCAGCAAACCAGTGCTCGTGCGCAGGGGAATTCGCGGCCCTCCACACGACAGAATTCGAAGGCAACAGGTCCGCCTAACCTAGGACAACGAATTTGCACCTCCTCATAGGGAGGATTGGAAGAAGTGGTTGTCATAGGAACTCCATCATTGCACTAATTGTCGAATCCGGTCCGAGCATGCAGTCTATGCGCCAATATTAACAGAATCGTCGATGTCGGTAAAGGCCGGCACTTCTTAGTCTATGTGATTTGGTCAGGGACAGAGCGTCATACATTTCTCGTTACCGGGCTCTGCCTCATGTGCGCTAACGCAAGGGCATTTCGTTACCTCTGAAGAGATCCAACGGGCCAAAAGCCATCAAAGTCCCCCTTTTCTAAAGGGGGATTTAGGGGGATTTTCAATGTGTTAGCTCATAATCCCCCCTAACCCCCCTTTGGGAAAGGGGGGAACCAGAAAACGACAAAAAGAACTGCGGGGCGGATTTAGACACCGGCCCCGCAGGCGGATGAATGATCTTCAAATAACGATCAGAGCTTCGGCTTCGGAAACCCTTCCAGGGCCTTGAGAGCCTCTTGGATTTCTTCCATCGGGAGTTCGTAGTCAAAGAGCTTGCCCTGGAAATACGCGTCGTATGCGGCAAGGTCCACGAGGCCATGACCGCTCCAATTGACAAGGATTGTCTTTTGTTTGCCTTCTTCTTTAGCTTTTTTTGCCTCTTGTATGACGGCAGCCAGAGCATGATTGGTCTCGGGTGCACTTATAAAGCCTTCCGTCCTGGCCCAGGTCACACCTGCCTCAAAAGTCTCCAACTGCGGCATGGCCCGGGGTTCAATAAGCTTGTCCATGATTAATTGGCTTACCAGAGGCGCCATGCCATGATAGCGTAACCCCCCCGCGTGAATAGGAGCCGGCACAAAAGAATGTCCTAATGTGTGCATGGGAAGCAGCGGCGTCATCTGAACTGTGTCGCCGAAGTCATAAGTGAACGGTCCCTTGGTCATGGTGGGACAGGAAGTCGGTTCCACGGCTATGATCTGGATCTGTTTCCCCGCGATCTTGTCCCTGACGAACGGGAAAGCACAGCCTGCGAAATTGCTCCCGCCGCCGGCACAACCTATAACGATATCCGGATAGTCGCCTGCCTTAGCTAGTTGTTTTTCAGCTTCTTGACCAATGATAGTTTGGTGAAGAAGCACGTGGTTCAGCACGCTGCCAAGGGAGTAACGAGTGGCAGGGCGACCCTGAGCTTCGCTGGTGACAGCGTCTTCCACTGCCTCGCTGATTGCGATGCCGAGACTGCCCGGAGAATTCGGATCCTGAGCTAGTATTTTACGACCGGCCTCAGTCTCTGTGCTGGGGCTGGGAATACAGGTGGCTCCCCATGTGTTCATCATGAGGCGGCGATAAGGTTTCTGCTCATAACTCACCCGCACCATGTAAACCTTTGCCTCCAGGCCGAACTGATTGGCCGCGAAAGCCAGGGCACTGCCCCATTGTCCAGCGCCTGTTTCGGTGGCGATTCTCTTAATGCCGAAGACTTTGTTGTAGTAAGCTTGCGGGATAGCGGTATTGGGCTTATGGCTTCCCGCCGGGCTGACACCTTCATTTTTGTAATAAATCTTTACCGGGCAGTTTAGGAATTTCTCAAGCTTGACCGCGCGATACAGAGGGGTAGGGCGCCATATCAGCAGCTTGTCCAGGACCTCATCCGGGATGTTGATCCACCTCTCCTGGCTGACTTCCTGTTCAATGAGATTCATTGGAAAGACAGGCGCGAGGTCCTCAGGGCCAATAGGCTGAAGGGTCCCCGGGTGCAAAGGAGGCTGCATTGGGTTCGGCATGTCCGCCGCGATGTTATACCACTGGCGGGGTATTTCATCTTCGTTGAGAAAAATCTTCACCGACATAGGCTTCTCCCTCCTGCTGCTTTTGTACGACTTTCCCTTTCGCGTGCTTCTGAAAACGAAAGGGCTTGCTCACGGATGGATGATTGACCAATTTCGACAGTTGCGGCCGGCCCTTAGGGTCGGGGGCATATATACGGTCAGGTCGGGATGGGAAACTGAGTTCCCATGCTTGCGATTGGACTTGAGGCAAGGGAACGCCCCAACCAATTCTACTTTCAAATCAGGTCAATCTGCAAGAATTTTCAGCACAGACGACTCAAGGCCTAAAGTTTTCGCCCCGTGATCGAGAAATCGTCGGCCTCTGTAATTTCCTCAGTTACGCGGAACTATTCCTGGTACGCGCCTTCAGGGCTCGAAATTGCCTCTTCCTCTGTTAACTGAACGGTTGTCGTCCTGCCGTTGAAGAACTTGACACGGGCCGGCGACCATGAGGTAAACTCATATTCCGAAACTCTCGAATGGTCAGCGCCTCTGCTCTGGCCGAATTTTGCCGATTTCCCCGGCAAAACATTTCTAGCTATTGGAGTAAGTCAAAATGAAGATAATCGCCGTCCTGGGAAGCCCCAGAGGTAAGAGTAACAGCGCAGCACTCGCTCGGATAATTCTGCGAAAGGCCGGCGAGTTGGGCGCGGAAACCGGAGAGTTCGTTCTCAATAAACTCGAGTTTAAGGGTTGCCAAGCATGCGAGACCTGCAAGACAAAACTGGATCACTGCGTCTTAACCGATGATTTGACGCAGGTACTCGAGGCCGTCAATGGGGCCGACGCCGTCATCATGGCTTCGCCAAATTACTTCGGCGAGGTGTCCGGGCAGTTCAAGTCATTCTTCGATCGGACTTATTCGTATCTGAACCCTGACCACACTTCTCGGCTCCAATCGGGGAAGTCTTCGGTTTTCGTTTTTTCTCAGGGCAATCCAAACCTGCAAATGTATACCGATGTATATACCCGGTACGAAATGTGGCTCAAGCGCTTCGGATTCACAAACAACTATCTCCTGCGCATGAACGGTCCTAGACCTACAGACTCCGTATCACAGAGACCGGACTTGATCGGCGAGGCTGAAGAAATTGCCAAGAAACTGATGTCGGCAGTCTCGAAACCGGCATAATAGGTTACACGAGCTAATTCCATTTACAAGTAAGGCCGATTTCCTTCCCAACCAGTGACACTGCGTTACTGGTAAGACAAGCATCCTGCGCGTCGTCATGCCCGTGTACGCGGGCATCCAGAATGGAACCCCGATCGGAGTCCGGGGTTACGAATGGCAGGCAGTCCCGCGTTCCGCAGGGAACTGCTCCACCATATCCCACTCTAAGATTTTTACTTGTTTCAGGCTGCGCTGGTATAACCAGCTCCTGCCAAGGAAGGGCAGTTGCTCATAAGGGTTCAGGGAGCGGTTTGACTTCTCTTCTGCTCTCGCGGTTTGAGGTCCAGAGTAGTCCTGACGTGCTCTTTTATTGCCTTATCACTGAACCACCAGTAAACGTGGTCTCCGCGCATGTACGGTTCGATCTGATCTTTCTGATGGGGATCAAACGTCCTGCCGCAGACGCCCCCTGGAAGCACAGCGAGTATCTTGTCAGGATCGCCCAGGTCCGCCACCATGCGTAGTGAGGCCGAAAGAACTACGTCAAAAGGCTTAGCGTAGTCGTACCAGGCACAGTAGAGCGTTTCTCTGGAACCCCCCATTGGTTTCCTGCCGCAGCCCAGCAATGATTTGCCGAACCCCTCACGTCTGATCGGGTTCACGAATTCTATTTGATGCACCTTGCCCCATTCCCATTCCTTGGTGTCCTGACCGAACGATGAGCCAAGCTGCTTTACAGCCAACCGGGCAGCGTCGTGGAATAATTCGTTCATGTTTTCCGTTTTACCATTAGCACTAACACGGTCGAACCACGGTGAAGTGCCGGCCATCACCATACGCTGGAGCCTCTCCTGCCAGAAATAGCCATCGTGGAGCATGGCGTCCGTCAGGTTAGGTCCTAGCTCGTCCTTAAAAACCAGGCGGAAGAAATTTCGATAGATCGCCTGGAATAGGGTTGGCGCAATCTGGTTGGGGTCGTCCCGATAATTCCAGGTCGATAGTATTTCTCCTATCTCCTTGGTATCAGGATAGGAGATGAGAGCCCGCGCCATAATCGGGCTTACTGCTTGTGCCATCGTATTCTTGGTATCTCTCTGAAACTGCCACTGCGCATCCACCGGCTTCGGCCCAGGGGCATCCAGCAGTTGTTTGAGCCTGCGGTACCGGTAAGACGATGCAAAATGCGAGGAATAATAGTAGGGGTAGTCGGCTTTCACTGTCTTATTATTGCATGTACCTAACCATCCGCGGGAAGGATTCTCGGAATTCGGCATTTGATCGAAAGGGATCCAACCGATCCAGTTGTCGCGGGATTCTTTGACCGCGTAAGGAACTGTCGAGTCTCCCTGCGAGCGGATAGGTAGCTTGCCGGACACCTGCCATCCAATATTCCCGCCGACGTCAGCGTACACGCAATTGAGAACAATATAGTTAAGATGTCTTATGGCTTCGCGCACGTCTTTCGAACTCCTGGCGGAAAGCAATTTTTCGAGACCAAGATCGGGTTTCATAGTTTCAGCAGCCGCCCATCGCAAGGTGATAACCTTGTCGGTTCTGAGCTCCGGTACGGCTCCGGAAATCACGGGGCCTCTGTGAGTAAATCTGATGTCAAGCGGTTCTTCTCTATACGATCCGGCAGCAGAGCTGTCTTTAATCCTGAGCGTCTCACGGACCACTTTGAACGGAACTGATTCCGAACCCTCCTTGTACTTGGAAGGATCGTTGGGATCTACGGTTTCCACGTAGAGATCCTGGCAATCGCCGTAATTATTGGTCACGCCCATCGCGAAACGATCGGTCCGGCCGATAACCATCCCCGGAATTCCAGGGATCACGGCCCCGACGGCCCTCAGCTTAGGCGTAATAATTCCCACTGGATACCATACGCCGGGCAGTATCCTGGCATCGAGATGTGGGTCGTCTGCGACTATAGGCTTGCCGCTCGGCGAAAATCGAGGAGAGACGGCCCAGTTGTTACTCCCTATGCCGTGGCCCACTGTCTCCAAATACTGGAGCAGCGCGTAATCTGCGGCAAAATGGAGTGGCTCGCTTGAGCCTACTGACGATTTTGGTCTTCTTCCGGCCTGGTCACTCGGATCATCCGGGTTTATGTTGAGAGGAAATAGTTGAGAAGCTCTTTCCGGACCCAGTTTATCTACCAACATCTGGGATATAATTTCAGTACTCATGTTGGCGGATGTGGTCCAACCCATGTAGTAGAGTATCGCAAGACTATCGGCGATCTTCCAGATTTCCGGCTTGATGCCGGCCAGCTTGAACTCAATATGGTGCTCGTTCGGACGCGTCGTTATGAACGCATTGACGCCATCAAGATACTTCTGAATGAAGCGTCTTGAATTTTCATCTAGAATCTTGGCATGCCTCTTGGCGTTGCGATGAATGCCTATTGTTCTCATGCGCACGTCCATCGGTCTGCCGACATCACCAACCAGTTCGGAAATACGGCCTTCCGCCAACAGCCTGGTAACCTGCATCTGGAACAACCTGTCCTGCGCGGTTACAAAGCCCTGAGCCATGATCGCGTCGTCGAGGGTTTGAGCATGAATATATGCCATACCTTTTTCATCGCGAGAAATGCTGACAGGTTTGCTGAGACCGGGCAGCACGATGGTTCCGTTTTGTTGATATTGGTTAAGCCGCGGCAGCAGGAAAAGTATGCTACCTGCCGCTACAACGAGCAGTGCCACCACGATCGAAAAGAGTGTCCGACCCACTTTCAGTTTCATGATCGTCCCACCTCCAGCCTATGAGTGTCTAATTTGAAGTGTCACGTGTCAGCTAACCTGAATTTGTTACACTTTAAGGGGAAAAATGCAGAGGGACCATATTTCGTGTCCGCGATAAGTAATGAATGCCGCTTTTGCGGCACATAAATGCTGGTCTGTTATCTGGCGACCTTGGCCGCCTCAACCTCTTTTGGCTCCAGGAATCTGAAGGCCAGCAATTTTCCGAGTCTTAGCAACGTATCTCTTTCTGCAGAGTTGATGCGTCTCGCATCTTCTCCCGGCAGAGCGTACTGGGGGGAACCCGTGTCACAGTCATGCAAGAGGGATTTCTGGTGGAGTGTTTCGGGGAGGTCCACTTCCCAACCGGACGCGTCGGCACGAAGAGACCTTGACCCTTATCTGTCGTCCGGTGGTATAGTAGCATGCTCGGTTGCCGGTAACAATGCAAAGTTAATCCTCACCACGTAGGCCACGCGGGAAATTTATGGAATCCGGGTCAGTAAAAGGCGGCTCAGCGTCCTCCGCAAGGGAGATCGCTCGGCGATTCATGCACCTTATGTCAGCGCAGACCGTGGAAGGAGTCACAAGTTGGGGGTTCTTCGTCTATTTGACGTGGGTGAATTCTACTCTGTATGGCGAAGTAATGTACGCGCTGGCTGCAGGCAGCGTGGCGATGATAGTTATACAATTCGGGTTGTATTATGCGCTTGTTCCCACACTGGGACGAGCAGAACGAGACAAGGCCCCCGAGATCCTCAACAGAGTGAACGTCATAAAGTTAGCCTTGTTTGTCCCGTCCATGATCGCAGTGGCCTGCATCAGCTTTTATCGGGGCATCTCCGCTCAAATGGGGTCGATCCTCTTTTTTGTATCGCTCGGATACGGGCTTGAAGCCCTGGCCGAGACATTTTTTGAAGATCTGCGGGTCAGAGGCTTGCAGGCCAGAGAAGCTCGCATAAAGGCGATCGCGTCAATCTTATCGTATGGATACGGTGCCCTTGCAGCAGCACTGGGATTCAACCCTGTGCTCGTCAGCCTGTTTAAGCTGGTGTCGGCGGTGGTACAGGATCGGTTTCGGGATTGCTTCATACGCCAAGGATTATACTGCCGGTTTGTTCTTGCGCCCACAATGGCCGGCGGTCTGGTACATGTTCAGAGCCGCTCTGCCTTTTGCTGTGATAGAGATTCTCGGAATCGTTTACAACAAGACAAACATCTTCTTCCTGGAGAGTGCAACTGGGGTAAAAGGGGTAGCGCTGTACAGCGCTGCATGGAATGTGGTGGATCCGATTTCCATTGCAGCCTCAGACCAATTGCTCGGATGGGTGGTCTTCCCATTGCTCGCTTCGCTATGGTGGACGGATAGAGAAGCCGTCGGACGGCTCGTTCGTCGCAGCGCTCAGTGGCTCTTAGCCTTGGCCTTTCCCATAATGTTTCTTCTCCATACGGAGAGCAGTTCCATTATAGGGCTTATCTATCCGGGCAAATTCAGCGAAGCAGTCTGGCTTCAGCAATATCTCGTCTGGACTGTTCTGCTTTCGTTTGAAAGCAACCTGTTCAAATATGTGATGATGGTGGCAGGCGCATCGAACCTGCTCCTTGGATTCGCCGCAGCGACCACCGTCTTGAACTTCTTGTTCAATTTTACTCTGGTGCGGCCATTTGGTCTCGTGGGTGCGTGTCTGGTAATCATACTGACAAAGTTGGTTATGATGCTCATGACATATCTCTACTGCCGGGTCAGGTTCCGGTTTCTCAGAACTCGGGAATTTCTCTTTCCTGTGGTCCTGGCAGTAATTTCGTTGGGAATCTATCTGGCGATCAAGCCTCTGGTTACGCTACATCCAGCGGTAGCAATCGCGCTGAGCTTTTATTTTCTCATAATGTGGAGAATTGGCACCCGTTACCTCGGAGGGCTTCCTGGAAAAAACGGTTCGAAATCAGCCTGATATTAAGCCAGAGTTTCAGCGGCCTGCATTCATCTCTGCTGTCTAACGATCATCTCTTCCAGTCTTGACGCAAGCTTCACGTTTCCATAGAAATCCCCACCCGCTATCCTAGCTCGAAATCCGTCCAACCGTGACTCGAATCCCTTGAACACTTCCGCATCGGGAGTCGCAACAAGAGAATAATCGCCGTACCCGAGCGATGCCACCATGAAGGCATTGAAAAACTGTTCGTACGCGAAACGAATAGGAAACGAGAATACCGGCTTGCCGAAGTAAAGAGCCTCGGCAATGGCATTGTGCCCGCCGTTGGTTATCAAGTAACGGCATGTAGCCAGATCTTTGAGAAAGTTGGTTATCGACGGAGGCCTGTACTCGAGATTCTTGGACGACGATTGATCGCCCCAGCCATAAATGATGACCTTGTGCGGAATTTCCTCCAGAGCCGGAACCAGACTTCGAAAGGTCGGGGAAGTTTGGTAAACCAGGACATGATCACCATCTGCCGGCTCTACTTCAAGAACCGCACGACGTAACACTGGCGGGAACACTTCCGTTTCGGCGACGTGCGCCGGCGGAAGCTTGTAGAAAGCGCTGATGAAATAGTAGTCCGCATTGCTGAACATCCACCGAAGCGGAAGAGAGTACATTAGGCGACCTACGGACTGTCCTTTGGGAACCTCATGAACGCACTTGTTGAGAAAATGATGGTTGTCAATACTTACGCACGGAATACCCAGCTTGTGAGCAGCCAGGGGAGCGAAATATTCGTATGCAGTCAGAATCAGTGCGGGATCGAAATCCTTGACAATGTCCACGACTCTTTCGACGGTGCGGTTTCTGCCGAAAAGGACCTTTACAGCGTTCCGGACTGTTGCGGTAACATCTACCCGATTATTTACATAGTAAGTAGACGTAACGGGAACCTCTTCAACCGCGTATCCCATGCCGCGTAGATCCAAAACGCGGCCTCCGCCGATAAACAGGAATTCGTGGTGAGGCAGTTCATTGGCTACGGCGAGAGCTTGACTTATATGTCCTCCCGCGTCGCCCATGATGCCGATCAGTATTCTGGCCATATTTCTCACGTTTTTTGAATTAAATTGGAGTATAACACTGCCTTGGAAGATACAGGTATGGAAAACATGAAATCAAGGGATTCAAAGGACGAGGCCGACAATTTACCTCCGGACGGGCCGCTGGACGAGGTGCCGATTGTTATCCCGATTGACGGCGTACTGGACCTTCACACTTTTTCTCCGAAAGAAGTGGCGGACCTGCTTGAAGATTACGTGGCCGAATGTCTCAAACTGGGAATATTCGACCTGAGGATCATACACGGAAAAGGTAAGGGGATTCTCCGGGATCGCGTGAGGAAGTTCTTGGCTAAACATCCGATGGTGGAGAGCTTTTCCGAAGCACCGCTCGAAGCTGGGGGATGGGGCGCCACTCTGGTCCGATTGAGACGCGAGAGCTAAGTACGGTGTCGCGGGTATTCGGTCGCGTGTTTGGGTGCCACTGCTGGGCAAGCCAGCAGTGGCACCCGGCGTACGCGGCAATCGAGTAGGGCGGCCTGTGGCCGCCGCATTGCGTCGGGCATGGCCCGAACTACCCGCCGATCGGAGTCCGGCTTGACGGCAGTCGGCGCCAGGGCTATGGAACGTTTTTCAATCTGTGTTCTTGAGCTTCGAGCACTTCGAGTTCCCGTTTGTACCTGCCGCCTATTTCCAGAATGGTTTCAATCCATTCGCGAATCACTTTTCCTTCGGTGGTTATATAGGCTATTTGAGTGTCCATCATCCGAGTGAGGGCTCCCATGATATCCATCAGAATATCAAGCTTGTGGCAATCATCCTGAACCCGTATTGTAGGCGTGTGAAGCCCCTGCTCTCCGTAAGCGTCCCAGACCATCTCCTCCATCACGGTTGAGACTGCCAGAGACAAGATCTGAATTGCCCTGAAATCCATCGGTAGCTGCATTCCTTGTAAGTAGCCAATCAAGGGACTATGAAACTGATTCTTTTGCTCTCTTGACCAGGAGTCTGGCACAGTTGAGAATGTTTTCCCGCGTATAAAGGGTTAACTCGTCGCGATAATACATCTCAAATATATCACGAATCAGGTCATCCGTGTCTCCGTGGTTGCCCGATATGCGCTCTCTGAGGTCCACTGCGGCCTGCCGAGCCTCGCTAAAGGCATCCTTCACCTCACGTTCACCCAGAATAGGCCCCTGGTGAGCGACACCAACAATCGAAGGTTGCAAGCTTTCGAGTTGATCGAGGGTATCCATGTAGCCGGAGTATTCCGTCAAAAAGAGCGGGAATACTCCACGGCCCGGGAATCTGAATCCAAGGGAATCCGACAGAATCAATGCTCTGATTCCAGGCATCCAGACCACAATCTTCCCAGGGGCATGGCCTTTGACGTTGAGGAAGCGTAGCGTCAGGCCACCAATATCTAGTTCATCATTATCTTTGGCAATAAGACAGTTTTCAAGAGTAGGCGCTTCCTGAGACGGCGGCCGGCCGGGCTTGACCCCATGATCCTCGAGGAAATTTCGCATGTGTCGATCTTCCGGTACCAGAGCCTCGCCGGCTTTCGGGTGTGCCAGAAATTCCGGGGCACCTTCCGCTGCCACGACCAGAGCCTGTGGATACCTCTCTCTTAGGGCAGGCAAACCAGTTATATGGTCGGCATGCGGGTGGGTGACAATGAGGAAGGTCGGCTTAATTTCCAGCATGTCCAGCTGCCTGATCACATCATCCGCAACAGCGGAAACACCAGCCTCTATAAGCGCTGATGCCTGCTCACCTTTCACGAGGTATAGATTGAAATAGTAATTACCCAATACCCAGAGCCCTTCTGTAAGAAGCTTCGGGAAAGAATCGGACTCGAGCTGACTCGCCGCCATGGCGCCTCCTTACTCAGCCAAATATGCCGCCGAGGCCCGGACGAAGATGATCTTCGGTGCTTCCAATATAGATATTAACTCATTGTGAGTCCACCACAGATTTTTCCCTTATTCGCTCGATTATGACCTTGACAAAGAGGTGTGTGGGGTCTAAAAATAAATTCGACTCGCCTAACTGTGATAGGCTGGCTTGCTTTCGGAAGTCGTGTCGGAGCCAGTCAGCAAAAGATCAGGAGACAACTATGAACCGTGCCTCTTCCAATGTAAACTGCGATGACCTTCTTGCGCTTGCTAACAAAGACTGCGGTGCCGATAATTTGGTGAAGCTCTCCAACCTTAAACCTGGCCAAAGAGGAATAATTGCACGGGTGTGCGGAGAGCCGGATGTCCGGCTGAGAATGATGGAAATGGGATTCACGAGAGGCACGGAGGTGCAGGTGGTCAAGTATGCGCCTCTCAGCGATCCAATCGAGGTAGTAATTAAGGGGTACCACGTCACACTCCGTATAGATCAGGCCGCGGACATTCTCCTCTGTGAGGCAGACCAGGCGGCTGCCTAAGAGACCTAACCCATGCCCAGAGAAATCGTTGTCGCGCTTGCGGGCAATCCGAATGCCGGCAAAACTACGCTGTTCAACGCCCTAACCGGGGCGCGACAGCACGTAGGAAACTGGCCGGGTGTAACTGTTGAAAAGAAGGAGGGGACACTCATACACGGGGGGCGGAAGATTCGGGTAGTGGACTTGCCCGGCACCTATTCCCTCACGGCATATTCCCTGGAAGAGATCATAGCCCGCAATTTTGTGGTTGAATCCGCGCCCGACGTGGTGGTGGATGTGGTGGATGCGTCCAACTTGGAGCGTAATCTGTACCTGTCTGTACAACTTCTCGAAATGGGGGCTCGACTCGTCATCGCACTGAATATGATAGATGTCGCGAAGGGGCGCAGCATACATATCGACGAACAGAGACTTTCCGATTTGCTCGGGGTGCCTGTCGTATCGACCAACGGCAAGAAAGGGATAGGAATTGAAGAACTTCTCGACAAAGCAATCCGATTGGCTGAGAGCCCGGAGGTTGCAGGCACCAATAGATCCATCGGTTACGGCACCGAAGTGGAAGAAGAGCTCGCGAAGATAGAACAAAGACTCAACGGGCACCGAAAATCAACTAACGAGCCTTCGAATCGTTGGCTCGCCGTAAAGCTCCTTGAAGGGGACGCCGAAGTGTCGAAGACGGTGGAATCCACCTTCGGACGCGATGGCGTGTGCGATCAGGTCGAACAGAGCCGAAAACACATCGAAGATATATTCGCAGACCCGCCCGAGGTTGTGTTGACCGACGCTCGTTACGGATTCATATCCGGGGCCATGAAACAGGCTGTGCATATTGACAGCAGTGATCGCGTCCACTTGAGCGAATCTATCGACAAGGTGCTGACTGACCGATTGCTTGGTCCTGTCGTACTCATGTTGGTACTGTATCTGGTTTATATGTTTACTTTTCAGGCAAGTGAGCCTCTGGTCGGGGCGTGCCAGGCTCTGTTCGGGTGGTTGGGGACGGTCGCGGGTGAAGTGATTACCAAGGGCCTTCTGCGGTCTCTGATTGTCAGCGGCATTATTAACGGGGTAGGGGGAGTGCTGGGGTTTACCCCTCTGATTGCCTTTATGTTTCTGGCCATCGCAATACTGGAAGATACGGGGTACATGGCCAGAATAGCATTCATGCTGGATCGGGTACTTAGAGGTTTCGGCCTTCACGGCTCGTCCATGCTGGCTCTTATGGTTGCAGGCGGTATCGCCGGCGGCTGTGCGGTTCCGGGGATAATGGCCACACGCACGATGAAAGAGCCAAAGGAAAGGCTGGTCACAATACTGGTGGCCCCTCTGATGAACTGTGGAGCAAAACTCCCTTTGTATGCCTTGCTTATCGATGCATTCTTTGCTCATAGCCAGGCCAAGATCATGATTTTGCTAACTCTGATCTCCTGGGCAATGGTCTTGACCGCGGGGAAAGTTATTCGTTCGACGGTGCTGGCAGGGCCATCTGCTCCATTCGTTCTCGAGTTGCCCCCGTACCGAATTCCAACCTTCAAGGGCCTTATTATTCATACATGGGAACGAACATGGATGTACATCAAGAAGGCCGGAACAATACTCCTTGCCGTGTCCATAGTGTTGTGGGCCATGATGACCTTTCCTTCCTTACCGTCAAAAACTGCAAACCGGTTCGAGCAGAAGGAGGCCAAGCTGACATCAGCGTTTCTCGCTGACCCAGCGGTTCATGGGGTATTCAACTCCGAAAGCGATGTCCAAAAATTCGAGAAATTTGTTAAACAAACCCAATCAGGCAGGCTGTCGGCCTCGGCTGCAGAAAACCCGACCTTCGTTGCTCTGGCGCGAGTCATGACAAAAACTATTCCTGGGAAGACTGGTGATTCCAATCCGGCGGTCCGTGCAGATGTCGCTCCAGTCGCTCGAGCCTACGCAGCATTTGCAGCTAAGAAAACCGCCATAGAACGTGAGAGACTAAGTGAACAACTCAAGCACACCATAGGCGGCAGGATGGGGGTTGCGCTTGAAACGCTGTTCCGCCCCATGGGCTTCGACTGGCGGACAAATGTGGCTCTGGTCGGAGGATTTGCAGCAAAGGAAGTGGTCGTGGCCACGTTGGGAACCGCGTACAGCCTTGGCGACGTAAAGCCAAGAGAATCAGATGGGCTGGCTGAAAAGCTCCGGAAGGAACCTGGCTGGAACCCCCTCACAGCTTTCACGCTCATCCTGTTTGTGATGCTTTATAATCCGTGTATAGCCACGCTCGTGATTATAAGGAAGGAATCCGGATCGTGGCGGTGGACGCTGTTTGCAATGCTCTACACAACCGTCCTGGCATATTGTGTTGCGCTGCTGGTTCATTCAGGAGGAACATTTTTGGGACTTGGACTCTCGTAGGTTCAAGATTCTCATCAGGAGATGACGATGTGGCAGGAAATTATTGTAGGATTACTCGTAGCTGCTTCGGTCTTCTTTATTGGTAAGCGTATCTGGAACTGCTTTAGAACGGCCCCAGCCGGCAACAGCCGCTGCGGATGCGGCTGTTCATCTTGTGGGCAGGGTGCCGGTTCACGATCCGATTGCAGCGAAGCGCGTTTGGATGAGCGATGCGCGCGGTGAAGGCGTACTACGCTGATTTGGTTGCGAATTGAAATCGGGATTTATATAGGTTTTACGAGAATCTTGGCCGCATCGGCCTTTGAAAGGGAAATGTGATAGCCTTTGATGTTTACGTGAAGGCTTCCCGATTCGGGGTCCTTTTTTTCTATCTCCACAATCGCGCCGGTATCGAGACCTTGCTTGGCAAGTGACCTTTTAGACTCTCCGGATCCTTTCAGACTGTCTATCATGACCTGCGAGCCCAGAAGGGCGGTAGCCAGAGTCAACCCTCCATCCAGGGCCTCTTTTTGGGCCTGGACTCTTGTCAGTAGCTTCTCCTTCGCTTTATCCAGGCAAGGAATACACTCTTCACACGTATCAGCCATACCTTCCAGCCATCTGGTCTGATCGACCGGGCACATTTCGATGAACTCTCCCAATCGGACCAATTTCTCGATTACTTCCGGATCAAGGTGATGTTCGATGCGGCAAGCGTTGTCCTCAGCCACGGGTTCATTCACTTGCAGCACCCGGACAAGGAAGCGCTTCAGGACTTCGTGTTTTCGGACTATCTCCTTCGCCTTTTTAATTCCTCGATCAGTCAGCGTGATGAACTGGTGAGGATCGTATTGAATCAGCCCGCGTGCTCCGAGACTTTTCAAAGCCGAAGTCACCGACGACATCTTGACCCCGAGCCGGCTGGCGATATCACGGACCCGGGCAATCCGCCTCTCTTGCTCCAGGTGATAAATCGCCTCCAGGTAGTCTTCCATAGCTGAAGTAAGGGAGTGAAGGGGCTTGGCAGGCTGCATGAAAGAATCCCCTAAGTGTGGTCAAAAATTGAGTATGAATGAGACCGTCGGTATTGTCAAGCCGCCAATCTTCTGCTTTGCTTGCTTCATTGCCGTCTTTATGCCTCCAGGGGCCCTCCCAAATCCTTTAGCCTTGCCTGAATCTGGAGCTTGAGCTATGCGCAGGAACCTTCTCTTTTTCCTTTAAGCAGATCTCTAACATCCACGCCAAAACCTCGTGGTCTTGCATTATGAATCAAGCCTTATAATTCTAGTCCTCTTTCTTCCTTTGTCCGCTGAGCGCCCTGGGGAGTTCGTCGATCACGTCGGTGGCAGTGACCGGCCTGGGCCCTGTTCTTTCCACTATATTGTCCGCGGCCAGCCCGTGCAGGTACACGCCGAAGGGGAGAGCCTCTTCGGGCGGAATGCCCTGGACAAGCAAACCACCGAGGATGCCGCTGAGAACGTCCCCTTGTCCGCCCGACGCCATCCATGGTGTTCCGGTGGTGTTCACGATGATTCGACCGTCCGGCGAAGCGGTCACCGTTTGGGCGCCTTTCAGGATGAGCCATATTCCATAATCGGTTGCCAAGGTTCGCGCGGCCCCGATCCGGTCCTGCTGGATTTCTCTCACCGTCTTACCGGTTAATCGGGCCATTTCTCCGGGATGTGGAGTAAGGACAACACGAGCCTTTGTCCGGCGCAGCACTTCCAGGTTCCGCGCCAGGTACATTGAGCCCGTCCGCGTCTATAACCAACCGTTTTTGGTGCGCGGCGAGCACCTTCTTTATCATTTCCGATATCCCCTCAGCAGTTGATAGCCCAGGACCTAGCACTATGCAGCGCTTCCCCTCTATAAGCGCGAGCACACGATCTATCGCTGCATCGCCTAGATAGCCTAAAACGCTCTCAGGAAGAGGTTCGGTCATCTCTTCAGTAAGTTTCGTCTCGAGAATGGGATTCAGGGAAGCCGGGACCCCGACCGTAACCAATCCTGCTCCCATACGGGAAGCAGCCCGCGCTGCCATTGCAGGAGCACCCGTCTTTCCGGGAGATCCCCCCACGATAAGGAGGTGCCCGAATATTCCCTTGTGCGCTTGAGCATCGGAACGCAGTCGCCAAAACTCCACGGCATCCGGTCTATCATAAAGCCAGGCTCGTGGCGGGTTCTTCTCGATGGCGTGAAGCGGTATGGAGATATCTACTACCTCCACGTTACCGCAGCATTCGACTCCGGGATGAATTGCCATTCCCAGTTTCTTGAATCCGTAAGTGGCTGTCAAATCCGCCTGGACCGCGCAGCCGAGAATGCGGCCGGTGTCGGCATCGAGACCGGAGGGGATATCGACAGCGAGGCGCAAGCCGTCGGCCCGATTAATCTCCAGGATTGCCTCTCGATAAGGGGAACGAACTTCGGAATTGAGTCCTGTCCCAAGAATGGCGTCGACAATCAAGTCGCTTTGGCGCCACCGACGGGCAGCCTGTTTGAACGATTCCTCGTCAGTCACCTCGTGAACTTGAGAACTCATTCGCTCAAGCACTTGCAGATTAACCAGCGCATCGCCGGCGATTTTCTCGCGAGGACTGAGGAGAAAAGTCTGGACCTCAGCTCCGTGATTAATCAAGTACCTGGCGATCACATACCCGTCGCCCCCGTTGTTTCCCGGGCCGGATACCACAGATACTCTGAGGTCTCGGACATCGCCCCCTAGATGGGTCTTCAAGATATGAAAAGTAGTGCGTCCCGCGTTCTCCATCAGGACAATACCGGGTATGCCGTACTCTTCAATGGCCGCTGCATCAAAGGCCCTCATCTCTCCGGCAGTGACAAGATACATAAAAATGCCCCCTTAGTAATCGTCAGATATGTGCGACGCTAAAGGCAGCTCAGCCGAAACCCGGCCCGGCTTGCTTGTTGCCATGAAGTCGCACGAATATCCCGCACACAGCATGCTGTATCTGCCGATCAGTTCCAGTGTAATGAGGCCGCTTATTTCGCCGGCCTTGAGTATAGGCACCGCTTTGCTGCCACTTACCTGAATCTTTTCAAGAATCTCTGTTAAAGGAGTTTCTTCCGCTGCTGTGGGAAAGTTGCCGGTCATCGCCTCAGATACGAGGTAAGATGGACCATTCTTATGCAGAGCATTGATGAGCACGTCCCTTGTAATCAAACCGACCACCCTGCGATCCTCGACGACCGGAAAGTCCTCTTGAAACCCTCGGCAATAACGTTCGGCCACGGCTCCCACAGTATCGCGCGGAGAAAGAACATCTATACCGCTGACCATGGCGGCTCTAGCCGTTACACCTTTGAGCGGAAGCATGGCCCCCAGATGTCGCTCCTCGGCTTCAGCACCCATGTATACGAAAAGTGCTATCAGGATCATGAAAATGTTCATGGAAAGCAGGCCAAGAAAGAACAGGCCGATAGCCAGGACCTGCCCGATTCCCACCGCGATGCGCGTCGCAGTCATGGGGCTCATGTAAAGTCCCAAAAAACCTCGGAGAACTCGTCCTCCATCCATAGGAAAAGCCGGTATAAGGTTGAAAATGGCTAAGATTAAATTCACCAGTGCAAGTTCGGCGAGAAGATTCCCATGGACCGACACGTGCCATAAACTAAGGCCGTACCCAAGCAGGTCTGACAAGAACCAAAGAGAAATAGCAAGAACTAAACTAGATGCGGGACCTGCCGCAGATATCAGTAGTTCCTGGCGCGGGTTTTCAGGCGTAATAGGCATTCGTGCCACGCCCCCTATGGGAAGGAGTGTGATGTCCAGGACCTCGATTCCATAATGGCGCGCGACAATAGCGTGGCTCAGCTCATGGAATACCACCGACGCAAAAATCAGCGCGACGAAGATCAGGCCGCGCAGTCCGCCGATCCCGATTATCGACCCCCCGACAAAGTAAACGAGAAGCAACAACAAAAAGAACGTAACATGTACCCTGAGAGGTATTCCCAGGATGGAGCCAATTTTGAACGACCATTTCATAAGCCTGCCTCCATAGATCGAGATCCCTTGCCGAATCTCCGGAAGACCGCGAGAGCGTTCCGGATTTCCAGGAAAGGGTCAAAAGAATAATCATTCCCCATTATTGTCCGCATGAAAACCTCTCGGCACAACCAAATGCCGACGTTAACCTATTCTTTACCATAGATTAGCGCCCTGGTCTCTTTTTGCAAACAGAACAATTTTGTAGTACTCTTTCATTCAGCGAACTTGTGTGCACTGAGGTTACCGTGATCGCAATCGGTGAAGCCCAACGTAAAGTGCTGGAAGAGATCCCCGTGCTGGGAAGGGAGAGGGTCTATATAGTAGAGGCTCTGGGACGTGTCCTGGCGCAGGACGTGCCCGCCAAACGCGATGTTCCTGCCAGCGACAACTCCGCGATGGATGGATACTCCTGCCGCCACGAAGATGTCGCAGGTGCTGACTCGGCGAATCCGGCGAAATTGCGCATAATCGGAGATTCCCCTGCCGGGAGGCCCTATTATGGCACAGTGGGGGCGGGTGAGGCAGTCCGTATCATGACCGGCGGGCTGATTCCATCTGGAGCTGACACTGTAATCATGGTCGAATACACCCGCACGGAGGGGGAGTACGTCCTCTGTTTCTGCGATCCCGGTCCAGGCGCACATATCCGACTGCATGGCGAAGACGTAAAGGCAGGGGAGATCGTGCTTTCCGTGGGGGACATCATCAGGCCGCCGGAAGTCGGGATGCTGGCCACACTGGGACATGCCTACGTTCACGTTTATCAGCGACCGATTGTGGCCATTCTATCGACCGGCGACGAACTGGTTGATCTGGACGAGCCATTCACCGAAGGGAAGGTCGTTTGTTCAAACAGTTACAGCTTGGCAGCGCAGGTGCTCGAATGTGGCGGCGTTCCCCTTTCTCTTGGAATAGCCTCCGACGATGAAGCAGACCAGCGCTCCCGCATTTCAGACGGGCTGAGGGCCGACGTCATAATCACGTCCGGCGGGGTGTCGGTTGGAAAATACGACCTGGTCAAAGATGCTCTCTCAAAATTGGGTATGAAAGTTAAGTTCTGGAAGGTTGCGATGAAACCGGGCAAACCGCTGGTGTTCGGCACAATCGGCAACAAACCTGTGTTTGGCCTGCCAGGCAATCCCACTTCGGCCATGATCTCCTTCGAGCAGTTTGTGAGACCCGCTTTGCTAAAGATGATGGGCCACGTGCGGCTTTTCAGGCCGCTTATAGAAGCGACACTGGGAGAAAACGTGGATCTCCGGTCGAATCGTCTCCACCTTGTAAGGTGCAAACTCTATGAGCGGGACGGAAGTGTGACTGCGGTGGCCGCTGGCACTCAGAGTTCCGGCGCTCTCCGATCAATGGTCCTGGCTGATGGATTGATGATTCTCCCACCGGAGGAGGCTCCATTTTCAGCGGGCCACCGCGTTCGTGTGCAAGTATTACATACAAGCAGCCCCCTCAGTCCTCAATCCCCATATTCCTGATACCATTTCGCTTTCAAAGTTATAAGAAATTCCCCTCTAATTCCCCTTTAAGAATGGGGGAAGTGAGGCATAGGCGTTAAAATAATCCCCGAGCCATTTTCGTCCCGGAGGGACGGTCCGATAGTAGCCCGGCGATTTATCGCCGGGAATGAACAGCCAAAGAAGCCTTTTTCGTCCCCGAGGTGCGCCCGAAGGATTCATCCTTTGGGCGCACCTCGGGGACGAAAAACTGAATCATTGCGCATCGCTGACCCGGCAATGAAGAAACTGTCTCAAAACTATTTGGATGGCCAGAATCGTGGCACGATTAGGCATGGTGGGCATTTCGTTGCCCTCACCCCAACCCTCTCCCAGAGGGAGAGGGAGCTGTTCCAGAGCAGCTATTAGAGTCCCCTCGCCCTTTGGGAGAGGGACAGGGTGAGGGGATTTCGTGTTACGATTTCCTCCGGTTCAAGGGTTTTGAGACAGTTTCTGAATTGCCGGGCTACTATCATTGAGCCCCAGAGGGGCTCACAAATTCGGAGAGGCTTGTTAATTTAACGCCTATATGGGAAATGGGGGGATTTTGAATGCGAATTGGCTTGAGCCCTAGTATCCAACGCCCTGGAGAACATGCCTAGGACAGTCCGTAGTCCTTGATTTTCTGGAGCAGGGAAGGGTAACTGATCTCCAGGATCTGAGCAGCTTGGGAGCGGTTTCCGCCAGTCCGATTCAGCGCCCGCGCTGATGAAAGTTTTTTCCAGAGCCTTGGATGCCTTCTTAAGTGATAAGGTTTCTTCCGCGCCCGGTAGCGCAGGGACTTCGGCAGCAGCAGTACGAATATCGTGCGGAATACATTCCAAAGTGATTGCATCGCCGTCTGCTAGTATCATCGCTCTTTCTACGACATTTTGAAGCTCCCGCACATTCCCCTTCCAAGGGCAATTCAACAAGGCTTCTTTGGCCTCTCGGCTGATGTGTCTGAATCCAAGGCCCATCTTTCTGTTGAAAATCTCCACGAAGTGTTCCACCAGAGGAATGATATCTTCTTTTCGATCTCTTAGCGGGGGAAGCGCAATGCGGACCACATTGAGACGATAAAACAGGTCCTTTCTGAAACGACCAGCCTCCAGAGCTACCTCCAGATCTTGATTTGTAGCGGCCAGGATTCTTACGGAGACGTGCCGGTCCACAGTCTCACCCACTCGTCTCATTTCACCTTTATCGAGGGTTCTCAGGAGCTTCACTTGGAGCGACGGATCCATACTCCCAATTTCGTCTAGGAGCAGCGTTCCTCCATCAGCCTCCTCGAAGAGACCCGGTTTTTCGTCCGTTGCCCCGGTAAACGCCCCGCGCACGTGCCCGAACAGCTCTGTCTCCAGAAGAGCAGCCGGAATCGCACCGCAGTTGACAGCCACAAAGGAACCGCGGCATCGGGAAGAGCAGCGGTGGATTTCCCGTGCCATCATCTCTTTTCCCGTCCCGGACTCCCCGGTTATTAGGACCGCGGAATCTGAACGGGCGACCTGGCGAACCGTGTCCAAAACGGCTTTCATGGGCGGACTCTTGACAACCAACTCTCGGTTGCCCTCGATGCGGAGTAGTCTACGCCGAAGGCTGACCACTTCGCGTCGCAACCGCTCTCTTTCAGAAGCTTTGCGAAGCGTTAAGACCACCTCGTCGGTTTTGAACGGCTTGGAAATATAGTCGTAAGCACCCTTGCGCATGGCTTCAAGTGCAAGTTCGATGCTGCCGTATGCGCTCATGAGGATGACGATCGTGTCGATCCCTCGGCTCCTGAGGTGCTCCAAAAGCTGAATGCCATCCATGCCTGGCATTCGAACATCTGAGAGAATAAAGTCGAATTTTTCGCTTTGGGCAAGCTCCAGGGCCTGCCTGGCGGTGCCTGCACACTGGGGGTCGAACCCGTCCCGTTTAAGAACCGAGCTGAGCATGTGTAGCATGTTCGGTTCATCGTCTACGATTAGAATCTTGTGAGGCTGCTCACCCATGGCCGATTCTCTGCGGTCATAATCCGAGTCATTTTTATTATACATCATACGTGTCTCCACCGATCAACTGGCAGATCAAAGTCCTACTACATTCTCCTTGACATATTTAATCAATTACTTTAATATATCATTGTATATATTGGACATCATGCAATTTAGTAAGTATAGATATGCGTGAGTCCACCAGGAGGATGGCCTATGAAAACAAGCATTGCTGCCCTGGCTTTGGCGGCTCTTCTCATCTTCCTACCGGGACACTCGTTCTCAAAAGTCGTATGCGAAAAAGACCACGATTTTATCCCTAGATTTCACAATATGATATTCCTCTTCGACGTATCCGACTCCATGATGTCAGGATACCCTAGAGCCTATGATTTTTCCCGACTGTTTGTTGCCACCAGAGCTTTCATGATGTTCAACGCAGTGATGCCTCATGTGCCACACTGGCAGTACGATCTGAACACCGCTCTCATAACATTTGGCGACTGCAAAACTCCAAATCTTCTCGGTCCTCTCGGTCCGTGGACGCGAGTCAAGTATGCGGCGAACTACGCGTGCATGCGTCGAGAAGGGTCCGGCCCGTGGCGAGCCGCCGCATTTCAGGACGCTCTGCAATTGGCAGGATCTCTTATCGGCACCGCAGCCGGCCGGACCGCGGTAGTTGTTCTTACCGACGGAGGATCCGTGGGCGAATGCCCGCAGAAGACCGCTATTTGCCTGAAAGATGCCTACGGCAAGAAAGTTCAGGTTTACGGGATTTTCTTCGGAAACAAGGAAGTAGGCTGGAGAAACCTTTATGAGGTTTGCAAGCTGACCGGAGGATATTGCCGCCATTGGGAAGAAGTACGGACCAAAGCCTCAATGCAGGAATTCGTATGGGACATTCTGGTAAGAGAGATAATGTTCCCGTATCCGGAAATCTTTTTCAAGGTAAAGAGCGCCGATCTGCTGCCGTCAGAAGCGCTCAAGCTCGAGAGCGTGGCCAATTTTCTCCACGCCATTCCGCAATATGTGCTCCAAATCGACGGGCACACGACATTTTTTGGCGACACCAGGGGTGATTACAAGCTCGCCATGGCCCGCGCCCAAAGCGTGAAGAATGCTTTGGTAAGGATGTATAACGTCGCTCCCGCAAGAATAATGGTTCGTTCGTGGGGCAAAGAGTTGCCTCGCTACGACAATCAGAATCCGGACACTGCTGTCCGCAACCGGGAGGCCAACCTGTACTTGATGCTTCCGTTGAGGGATTTCCCGTACGACGAGAAATTTCTGCATACCTTCGGTGTGAGTGCTGTTGGAGATATTTACAACACTCAAGAGCGCTACAATCCCCAGCAACGCGGCAACACCTTCGGACGCCATCCGGATGCCGAATGGGCATGGCCTGCCAAACCCGCGCCAGGTTCACGCATTCCCGCACCTGTTGACAGGCGGAGCCAGAGAAGAAGCAGGCTTCCTATTCAAGCAACCCCAGTCAGCGCAGGCGGATTTCACTAGTAGGGATGGCCCGGCCGGCGGGCTTGGCACGTATCCTATGGAAAGTGGCATCCTGCCGAATTACAGTATGGTGGGCATCCCGCCCACCATACAGAATCCGTGGACGCGAGACCCATTGCACTAATCAGCAAGCAGAATGCGGTGAACCTGCGAGTAACGGGGGCACCGCATTTGCCGCGACTCGGTCGTCCGGGGAATGCTCGGCGGGAGCTTCCGCGAACAATGCGGTTAGCTTGGCTCTCCACATCCTACCGGACCGGCGTTTTCGTGCTTCATCGCAGGGCTGTCCGACCCGGAAGTTGGTACGGCCCTGCGTGCGGTTCTCTCTTACAATTGCTCTCTCGCGGCATTCTTCGATTCCAGCCACGAGATGGCCGCCTCATGTAGTTTGCCGATGAGCCTAGAAGACCTCGCCAGATTCTGGAAACGAACGAGCCATTTCGCTGGAATCCTCTTAAGCAACGTGCTACCGGAACCAGTGATCAAATTACGGTATCGAATCCATTCGAGATGTGCTTCGAGTCTTTTTTGGTTCTGTAAATTTCTGTCCTGAACCTTCTTCCGGTTCAGCCCGTTGAATTCGTCATAAACAAACTGTTCTCGCTCAAATACGGAGGTTCGAATGCTTCGCAAATTGGTCAGGCCATACCGCTCAGGGTACTGAAACATTAAGGACTGTGGCTCCAGCAGAAAACGCTGGGGCAAAAATGCTACCATATCCGAATCAATGTAACGCTCCACGAGCCGTTTGAAACTCTCAACATCCTCTTCCGATTCATGGGGAGCGTTGTAAATCAGGTGAATGTAATTTTTGATTCCGAGACCTATAGCATGGTTTATTAAATCATGCATTTTCTCTGTGTCAAACCGCTTTCCCAGTAACCGAATCGTGGGAGTATGGGCCGATTCGACACCCCAGAAAAGGCTGAAGCACCCGGCATTTTTTGCTTTCGCCAACAACTCCGGGCTGAACCCGTTTACCTTTGCATAGGCATACCAACGAATGCTGGGGAGCTCGGTTGCGAGCCGATCGCAAACCTCGGCACAGCGGACCGGATTGCCGTTAATCGAAGCATCTGCAAACTGGAATGTAACAGTCTGGTATTTCAGGGCAAGTTGAGACACCTCTGCAACGATCTTGTCGGATGACTTGCAATCAAAGGCGTCTACCAGGCGTCCCGTACAGAAACTGCACTGCGAGGGGCATCCCTTGGACATTCGATATGGAAGAAACAGCGTTTTCTCCCCAGTCAAAGGATGGTCGTAGCGATACGAGTCCAAAGAAAGGCCCTCAAAGTCAGGAGCGCGCTCTTCCTCGGCCGGAAGTCGGGACTGCGGCCTCTGAATGAGCTTTCCTTCCTCGAAATAGATCGCACCAGGTATTTCCACTCGGCAGAGAGTCTCTCTCTGGTGATGCAGCCTGTGAAGCATAAGCAGGGGGACCTCTCCGCTTCCTTTAATCCAGTAGTCAGCCGCTCCGTAAGGAACAAAGGATTCCGCGGGCTTGATGGTGATAAAAGGTCCACCGAAAACGATTACAGCCTCCGGATTAATTTCGCGGACATACTTAGCGATTAGGAGTGAGGCCCAGAATTGATGATATGCCACGATGGAGAAGGCGTACATTCCCGCGTCGGGAATCAATCGGCCCGCATACTTTTCAGTGAAAGCTCCGAGCCCTTGCTCTGAAGCTAATCCTTGAAGAGCGTTAAAGAAGTCTTCCTGGGAGAACGTCCTTTCAGGCTTGTGATAGTCGACGTCATCGTTATCGCCAAAGAGATATTCCATGAGAAAATCGCATTGGACCACGGGGACAGAGTGCTCTTTCAGAAAAGCATAGATTACCGACATGCCGTAAGGCATAAATTTGGTCTTTAGATATCGCTTGCTTATGGCTGGAGGATGGATCAGAACCACTCGCGGATCGGCGGGATAGCGAAGCATTACTGAAGCATCACCCGAACTTGGTTTCATGTTTGCTCTTCGGACTCGGTGGAATGTCTACGAGTAGATCTGAAGGTAAGGGTACGGAATGGCAAAGTCAGGCAATTCGGCGCGGATCAATGAGTTTGTTTGCTCAACTTATCCATTTTCGCAACTACGGCTGACAGCCTGGCTTCAATGTCGTTCAACTTTTTTTGCAAGGTAGCATTGCTTGCCGATTCACGCGGCCCCTGCGCCGAGCTTCCCGTGGGACGCAACGATTGCTTCAGGTCTCCCAATTCTTGGCGAATCCCTTGCAAGCTCTTGATCACTCCACGCTCATTATCCAGCACAGCCTGGGAATAATTCTGAATGGCACGCTCCGCACCGGTCCCTCTTTTCTGGAGTTCCGCTATTAGGCCGTCGGTCTTACTCTCCATCCTCTCCGCTGTAGTAGCCATTCGGGTGGTGCTATTGACCATCGGAGGCATGGTGGACGCCATGACCCCCATGTAATAAACCATCTGGTCCATATTCCCCTGAATCCTTCTCATGTCGGGGAGGGCCGAGCAACCTACAGCGAAGAAAAGGATCGAGACAACCAGCGTATTTCTTAGAGTTCCAGTCATGTTCAAACCTCTGGAAGCCAGGCTCGGTCAGGATTCGCAAACCTTCCTGTTCGCCGATTAGTAGCGTCTCCAGTTAAAAGTCCCAAATTTTGCAGGATCCATTATTTCATCCGGCAGTTGGATTCCGAAGACTGCATTGTCCTGTCGCACCAGAATTTTCATCTTCTTAGAAGGGATAGTTATCTCTTCCTCTCTGGGAAACTCCGTGCCCTTCTCAGTCTTGAAGAATTTCACCACGCGGAAAATCCTTTGTGCCTTCCCTTGCGGATCGCGCTGCTCCGACTTGAGGACCAGGAAATCGTTTTTAGATACCCAGACCAATCGATTTCCTTTTTGGTCAGGCATCGAGATTTTGATCACGTAGCAGTCGCGGCCGTCCACAGTTTCGTCTTTGAGAAGCGTCTCTTTCTCTCCGCCATCGGGAACAAACCCCTGGATGTCTTCCATGGTAAGGCCGGTAGCTCCTATGTCCACCGATGGGTCGTCTACGGCCAAGGGAAGGGTCTTGCCTGCAGCCGGCAGGTACATGAAAGCCTTGGTTTCGTCGCCGGGCTTTATCTCAAAGAGAAAGCGCAAGCCTTTGGATTCCTTAGGCTCTGCAAAATCAATGAAAAACGTGCTCGAGTCTTTTTTTGTCTTCCCCATGAACCAAAGGACATGGTGAGAGACGGCTTTCTTCCCTCTTAGGGTCTTGACGGAGACCACAGCACGAAAGGTGTCGTGGAAATTCTTTTTTGCTACCTGTTCGAGAATTTCGTGTGCAGTCATAGCATGCAAATTGAGGGGGATACAGAGCAGGACCAGTCCGACAATGACGGGTAAGTACCGATTAGTGCTAAAACGCATACCTTGTCGCCCCAAGCGTGAAATAGGTCGTGTCATGAGTTTGTGACCGCTTGCTCTGAAAATTTCTAATATAAAAGAATAAATACCCTTCTTTTAAAAAACACGATATTTATAATGGCTTTAATACCACAAAAATACTGCATTTGTCAATAGATTGTGCCTGCGGGAGAGTGGCAGCCGCAGGGGGAATCAACCTCATACAAAGGGCCTGCGCCCATGACAAACGCCCCAAACTCTATCACATCGGGCTTTATCTTGACAACCGCATATTTTGGGCGTGCGCAACATTCGGCTACGCGGAGGCATGCTTTCCACCCTGGCGTCAGCCAAATTGAACAACAGGCATGATGAAAGCCTGCTCCACATGAGTAAGCAGTCATATTTTTCATCCTTTTGAAACTTTTCTTACGGGTTGATATAGTCTAAAATATGTAAGTATCTAGGAGCCGATCAATGAATCCTATCTTGCGTCTAATCTCTGTCCCTGCCATTGCCACGGTCTTGGCTGCTCCAGCCTACGCACAATGGCCCCTGGGACGAGATCTGGCCACCCAAGAGGCAAAGTCCGCAGAATCCGGTCCTTATGTCACTACCACGGGTCGGTTCCAGATCTTTGTCTCTCCTCAGGCCAAAGGTCACACGTTTATGCTCGACACGGATTCGGGCAGAGTCTGGATCATGAAGAAGGACAGTACATCCGGTGATTTCTCCCTGCATCGGGTCCCTGTGGAGCAGGTAGATACTCAGCCTGCCGGTAAATCGGATACAAAGCAGACCAAGAAGGGCGACAAAAAGTCCGCCATTCCGAAATAATCCCTCGATGGCTAACTTATAATTGTTGATGGCTGATAAGCTTCCAACCTTTTCTTGATCTTTTCCACTAGACGATGTTACCAAAGGGATCTCGGTGGTAGCGCCCCGGAGACGTGACGCGCCGCCGGCAGGAAGACAAAGCGGAGAAGTGCTCGGCTGACTGATCGGACAACAGAGGAGGAGCGAACGCTGAAATGAAAATGCAGGGATACAGGGTCGCGGTTGTCGGTGCTACCGGGGCAGTGGGCAACATGATGATCGGCCTTTTGGAGAAACGTTCTTTCCCGGTGAAAGAAATTTTGCTACTGGCCTCGGGTCGTTCCACTGGTAGAACTCTCAGATTCAGGGGAAAAGATCATCCTGTACAGGAGCTAACCGAGTCTTCATTCGAAGGTGTGGACATCGGCCTGTTCTCGCCCGGAGGTGCTGTCAGCGCAAAATTTGCCCCGGCGGCTGCCGCCGCGGGTTGCATAGTGATAGACAATACTGCCCACTTTCGAATGGATCCGGAAGTTCCGCTGGTGGTACCGGAAGTGAATCCCGGCGCCATAGCAGGTTATAAGGCAAAGAACATTATCGCCAATCCCAACTGCTCCACGATACAGATGGTCGTTGCGCTAAAACCTCTACATGATGCCGTAACCATCAAGCGAATCGTCGTATCCACGTATCAGTCTGTTTCCGGGACGGGGAAGGATGCCATCGAGGAGATGCTGGATCAGTCGCGCGAGATCTCTTCGGCGGTCCGCTGGACGAGAGATCAGGGCCTGGATACTCTGCGAGAAGCTTTGAAGCCCTATAGAACAGTGACCACCAGCGTCTATCCCCACCGTGTCGCGTTCGAGTGTTTACCCCATATCGACGTCTTTATGGAGAACGGTTACTCCAGAGAGGAGATGAAGATGGTGTGGGAGACGCACAAGATATTGGATCCAGCCATCCGCGTGACTGCTACGGCTGTCCGGGTACCAACATTCTTCGGTCATTCGGAATCAGTGAACATAGAGACTGAGAAGAAGATTACGCGAGAAGGGGCGCGCGAACTTCTGAAGCACGCACCCGGCGTTAAAGTGATTGACGATCCATCACGCAATGAATATCCGCTGACGGCCCTGGCAGGCGGGGAAGATCTCACGTTTGTCGGCCGCATTCGTGAGGATGATACCGTACCTAATGGTTTGAATCTCTGGGTAGTTTCTGACAACATTGTCAAAGGGGCTGCACTTAATGCAATCCAGATTGCTGAGACGCTCGTGGACCGGTACCTCTGAGACTCACTAATTAACGACTGCCGTTCTTAGCGGTGGATGTCACGATTGGCCGCTGCCATCCGGAGAAACAATCCGTAAACAGAAGGGCGAAAGGATCACCTATGAGCGTCAAACGAGAGGCTGTCATAGTCAGTGCCGTTCGAACTCCGATCGGCTCTTTCGGTGGGACTCTAAGCGGCTTCGGTGCAACAGAACTGGGTGGAATGGTTGTCGCGGAGGCTGTTAAGAGGGCGGGAATAGAAAAGACCGATGTGGACGAAGTCATATTGGGGCAGGTACTTCCGTGCGGGTACGGGCAGAACCCAGCCCGACAGGCTTCTCTCAAGGCGGGCCTCCCGTATGAAACTCAGTGCTTCACCATAAATAAGGTCTGCGGATCGGGGCTAAAAGCGGTCATGTTGGCGGCACAGGCTATTCAACTCGGGGACGCTGAAGTTGTGATAGCCGGGGGCATGGAGAGTATGAGCAATGCTCCTTATTATCTCGAAAAGGCCCGCTTCGGATACCGGATGGGCGACGGGGGGCTGCTTGACCACATGGTTCATGACGGCCTCTGGGACATCGTAAACGATTTCCACATGGGTATCAGCAACGACCTGTGCAGCGAGAAATACAATATCGCGAGAGAGGATCAGGATCGGTACGCTGCACTGAGTTATTCGCGAACGCTGGAATCGATTAAAGAAGGCCGATTCAAAGAAGAGATCATGCCTGTTACCGTGCCTCAGCGAAAGGGCGATCCGAAAAGTTTTGACACAGATGAGTGCCCGAGGGAGACCGGCTACGAGGCATTGAGCCGGATGAAACCGGCGTTTCAAGCTGGAGGGTATGCCACGGCCGGGAATGCATCCATAATTTCCGATGGGGCTTCGGCACTCTGCGTCATGTCCTACGAAAATGCCAAAGAAAGAGGACTGGAAGTATTAGTCAGGGTGGGCTCGCAAGGAAGTGCGGGTCTGGACATGAAATATGTCCTTATGGCTCCGATTCTCTCGATCCCCAAAGTCGCATCCAAGGAGGGCGTAGATTACCGAAAGATCGCCCTGATGGAGGTCAACGAGGCTTTCTCGGGCTCTACCGTAGGTGTTATCCGCGAGCTGGGCTTGGACGTCGATCGGTGCAACGTGAACGGCGGATCTGTCGCGCTGGGGCATCCTATAGGGGCAAGTGGAGCGAGGGTTCTCACGACTCTCATTTATGCCATGAAGCATCGGGGGGCCAAGTCAGGCATGGCCTCTCTATGCCTGGGAGGGGGGGAAGCGGTTTCTCTATATGTTGATAGATGACGGAATCGCATGGCAGTGACGATTCTGTTGTCAGCGTTATGTTTGCTCCTTAAAATTTGCTTCTATTCTTAGGCCCTCCATTCATTTGTTCGGGGCAAACGGTGTGTTCCCGTCGGTGTCATTGCGAGCGAAGCGAAGCAATCTAAATGGAGGACTGGGCTCAGGACCCAGATTGCTTCGTCGGATTGCTCCTCGCAATGACAGTTTCCGCGTAAATGAACGATTTCGGACCGGTGACCCGCGGTTGAAGCTCACCGCCTACTATGCTAATTTAGCTTACATATATTTCTGCGATTAACTGGGCTGCTTGCGGTGGCAGATGGAGGAGTCGTGTTTATCAAACCTAATGATCATTCGTTCCTGACCGGTACTGATCCGTTTTTCAAAATGGTCCCGCTGGATGAGACAAAAGCTAGGGTGGACGAAGAGTTAGTCTTCGAGCCTCACCACGAAGGATTTATAGGTATACCTCATGGCGGGCTACCCATGGGGTTGTGCCTGGATGCGTGGCGTCGAACCAGGGAGCCTTCGTATCCAGCGGAGGTGAATTTCAAGTTCGGCGGCTCCGGAATTAAGATTGGAGATAAGGCCGTATTCACGGTTGAACAAAATCCTGAAGATGGGAAGTCCTGCTTCTCGGCTCACATAACCAAAAATGGCGACAAAACCCCCTATCTGAGGGCTGAGATTCGATCGGCTGCAACCTCCGACAACCATGATGGAATTCCAGCGCCCCCTACCGAGCAGTTTCGCGGCCTCCCGTACTATAGAAACTGCTTTGTATGCGGACATCACAGAACTATAACCGGTTTGCAACGGAGATTTCGGCTTCATGAGTCAGACGGCGCCACGGTGATAACTACTCCATGGGGCTACGACGCAACTGATGGGGACAGGTCAGAAAATTTTCTTATAGGAGAAGAGGAGCTTCACCCAGCCGTTCTGATCTCGATTTTTGACGAAAACACTGCCTGGGGCGGGTTCATGATGACTAGAGCCGCGGGACTGTCGGTACGAGTCGAATTCACGCTTTTAAGGCCCGTATCCAGACGCGAGAAGCTACTCTTCGTGAGCGAGCCCACAGGCACACGAGGCAATCCTCGTAAACCCCGTTTCTTTCTGGCGAAAGGCACAATACTATCCATGACCGATCCGGGACGTCCCGAGCCCGTAGCCTACGGACGCGGTGAGTGGTTGATCGCTGACCAATACACTCAGCAGATTAAGCGAAATCTACTCCCCGAAGATGATTGGAGTTGGATTTTCCCGGACAAGGTAGATTGAGGAAAAGTATCTAGATTTGTTGAACACGGCGGCGTAGCGTTGCCGAGAGAAATTACTCCGGCTTCTTGCCCAGTCATGCGGCTAGTGGCCATCCGCCTTAGAGGTGAAAGAGTGTTCGAACACGTGGTTGAGGGAGTTCGGTGGATACCGGGCAAGGACAGATTCCTTCCCGATTCTCACATGTATGTAATCGGGAAATCTGATTCAGATGAATTTTCGCTAGTGGACTGCGGCCTGATGCAGATGGGTGCGTACAAGCTCGAAGCATTACAGAGTTGCGGGATTCCATTGGAAAAGGTGAAGCGTGTAATAATGACCCACACTCATCTAGACCATATCGGGTGCCTCCCGGAAATATTGGAGGCCATTCCCGAACTGGAAGTATGGGTTCACAAGGACGAAGCTGATTACCTCGAGCGTGGAGACGACCGAATAGTGTTTGGCAATCAAATGTTCGAGTCCATGATCCGTTCCCAGTACACGATCTCCAAGGACTTCTTTAAGATAAAAGTTCACAGAAAGCTCGAAGGCGGCGAGACCCTCGCTCTCGGTGGGCTCACATTCAAAGTTATTCATCTTCCGGGGCATTCCGCGGGAAGCATTGGTCTTTTCAATGAGCAGCATAAACTTTTGATGTCTGGGGACACGATATATGCCGACGGAGCGATCGGCCGCTACGATCTGGTTTCGGCAAACACCGCGGAACTGAAACGTTCCCTGGAATTAATCGCTGATTTGGACGTAGACATCCTGCTGCCGTGCCATAACAGGATTGTCAGGAGTGGAGCCGGGCCCATGGTGAAGAATACTGTTCGTCAATGGACCCCTCTCCTGGGCGCATAAATTACTTCATGAGGATTAAAGCATGGGAAGAACAGTCGCGGAAAAAATTATCGAAGACCATCTAGTAAAAGGAAAACTTGAGCCTGGTTCCGAAATAGCCATCAAAATTGACCACACCCTTACTCAAGACGCGACTGGGACCATGGCTTTCCTTGAATTTATGGCTATGGGGGTACCTAGAGTTAAAACGGAAATTTCCGTCAGTTACGTGGATCACAATCTGCTGCAGTCAGATTTCAAAAACGCAGACGATCACCGATTCCTCAGAACTGCCGCTTCCAAGTACGGGGTGGTGTTCAGCAGGCCCGGCAACGGAGTCTCCCATCAGGTGCATCTGGAGCACTTCAGCGTGCCTGGCAAGACGCTCTTAGGCTCGGACAGCCACACCACGACCAATGCTGGCAGTTCCATGCTCGCCATTGGGGCAGGGGGGCTGGACGTGGCGATGGCCATGGCCGGACATCCCTTTTACCTATCCATGCCGAAGATTGTCGGCGTGCGACTCACAGGCTCTCTTCAGCCCTGGGTGTCGGCAATGGACGTGATCCTTGAAATGTTGCGGAGACTCTCCGTGAAGGGAGGCCTGGGGAAAATCTTCGAATACTTCGGGCCTGGCGTCGAGAACCTGTCCACAACTGACCGGGCCACCATAGGAAACATGGGCGCGGAGCTGGGAGCTACAACCAGCATGTTTCCTTCAGATGAACGCACACGCCAATTCCTCGAAAGTCAGGGTCGCGGTCACGTCTGGACCGAGATCGTGTCGGATCCGGATGCCAAGTACAGCGAAATTATCGACCTTGACCTCGATGAGCTTGAACCGTTAATAGCCTGTCCCAGTTCTCCTGGGAACGTGAAGAAGGTTTCAGAAGTGGAAGGTATCGAAGTGTCCCAGGTGATTATCGGTTCCTCGGTGAATTCCTCTTTCCGGAACTTCATGGTAGTGGCGAAGGCGGTGGCGGGGCGCCATTGTCATCCAGAGTTGAGCTTTGATATCAACCCTGGCAGCAGTCAAGTCCTTCTGAACGTGGCAGAGGCAGGTGGCGTCGCAGACCTAATTTTGAGCGGAGCGCGCATTCACCAATCCGGTTGCCTGGGCTGCATCGGCATGGGGCAGGCTCCAGCGACCGGAGCAGTGTCTCTGAGAACTTTTCCAAGGAACTTTCCGGGCCGGAGCGGAACCTTCCCCGATCAGGTTTACCTCTGCTCGCCTCAAACTGCGGTGGCCGCTGCACTCCAGGGAAAGATCACCGATCCGAGAGCCCTTGGAGAGTATCCAAAGGTTTCCGACCCGATCAAATACTCGCTTAATGATGAAAATCTCGTGCAGCCTGCATCAGATGCCGCTGCGGTCGAAATCCTCATGGGGCCGAATATTAAGCCTTTCCCGAAGTTCGACAGACTCGAAGAGACCATCGAGGGCCCCATAATCATCAAAGTGGGGAACAACATCAGTACGGATGAAATCATGCCTGCGGGGAGCAAGGTCCTGCCCTTGCGGAGCAACATAGAGGCCATCAGCGAATTTGTGTTTAATAATATTGATCCGAATTTTCCTCGCCGTGCCAGGGCGGCAAAGTTCGGCTTTGTCCTTGGAGGCGAGAATTACGGCCAGGGCTCGTCCAGAGAGCACGCGGCCATCGCGCCGCGCTTCCTGGGAATCCGCGCCAAGCTGGCCAAGAGCTTCGCAAGGATTCACAAGGCCAATCTCATCAACTTCGGAATACTGCCGCTGACGTTGGCCGAGCCGAACGACTACGATACTCTTTCCGCAGATGATGTAATCCGCCTTGATGGAGTTCGAGCCGCCGTAGAGCAAGGGAAAGAAGAGCTGATTGCCGAAGTGCCTTCGTCTCGACGAAAGATTATTTTAAGGCTGAACGTCACTGAACGCGAGAGAAAGATCTTACTTGCAGGCGGGCTGATAAACCTGGCCGGGCAGGGTTTGTTGAAGAGAGTTTAAGCCCCGGTTAACAGATACGGACTGCACGGCGGAACCCGCTACGGCACGACGTGAGAACTCTGGGCCCGGCATCTTGTGTGAGCCCCGGTCGCATGAGGGCTAATCTGTATTCCCGATTGCGCGTGTATTACACCGCGCTGGATGCCCCTTCCACCGGGAGGACGCGGTCCAGCCTCCGTTGCACGGCCGGATGTCCCCCTCTTTATAATGGATGAGCGTGAATCAAACGGAGGGCCGGTACTCGCCGCGCTTTCTACCTACTAGGAGGGTTGGCGGGTAGGACCTTTCTCGCTCTTCTGCCTTACGAAAATTTCGTCAGGGTCTTGATTTTTGAGAGGAACGAGATTTCGTCCGTGGTGGAACAGCAGGCGCTTTGGATCCGTTTCCTTAACTGTAATTCGTACCACGGGTCCAGAATCCCAATACAATGTCAGAAGGGGCGGAGTATATGAGAAGCCACCGGCTCCCGCAGCAATCCATTTCTGCGCTTCATCTCCGCGATAAGTCGAGCGGAAGGTCCCGTTGTTGCTAAACACCAGTTTCATGAGCCGGTTGGTCGCAGGCACGTCCTGACCTTTGATGATGCGTGAGGTCAAAACCCATGTTCCCGCCAGACGGGAATCGTCAGCGGTCTTTTCGACGGATCCTGTCTGACTACTGCACGAGACAATGAGGCCGGCAAAAAGGAGAAGACCCAGAACAGGCATGTAATAGTAAGAGAGCGGCCTAACTTTTTGCATAAGACGATAAGGTGTCAACATATTGCCCTGAAAATGGACAAGGCGATAGTGCCCCGAAGGCTAATCGCCTTGTCCATTTAACTATGTGAACTAAAAGGCGGTCGCTAATCGACCAAGATATTAGTACCAGCCGCTGGATGAGCTGCTCGCAGGCCAGTAACCACCACTGCTGCTGCTAGAAGAAGAAGCATAGTAGTTATAGCCACTGCTACTGCTGCTGCTGGAAGAGCCGTAGTAGTTGTATACCGCTGCTGCTACTGCTGCTCGACGCGGGCATGCAACCGCAGGTCGGCACACAACAGCCGCTGCTGGAAGAACATGCCGGCCAATATCCGCTGCTGGATGAACTCGCCGGATAGTATCCGCTGCTCGACGAACTGCTGCCATAGGATCCATAAGACCCACCCCAGGAAGCATAGGGGGCCCATGCATAGAAACCCATAGCGTATGTCGCAAACAACATAACCATACCGACAACCGCAAGCACCAATGCAAATCTTTTCATTGAAACAAATACCTCCTCATGGAATAAAAGTCTCATTCTTCTGCTCTCAGCATCGAGAACAGTTTTTCCCTCTTATAAAGTGAGACAAGCTATAACCTAATCGCTATCACGAACAGAAGCCTTTGTCAATCATTATTTGTTTTGTCAGCCTCTGTCGTCCCACTCATTCCGGGCCTCAAGTCCGAAATGCCCCTTGACTCACCTCAGCTGTCTGTTAGGATTCCCTTAAATTCGATCATTGTCAAGGAATTTTTCAAATGGCACGAAATCCCAAGCCGTCGGACACATCAGCTTCAATAGGGCGTTCTATCGCTACCATGCTCGAGCCGCGACGGAGATACTGGCTGAAAACTACCTTTGTAACAGGTAGATGCGCGATTGTTATAATTTTGTTTATTTTGAAAATGTCTCTACTTTCTGTAATGGCAGCAGAAAACGACAGAAGAGATGAGAGTGCAGCGAATCCGGCGGGAGAGCTTCACGAGGTAACAGAACTGCGCACCACAGGGTCGGAGGTCGACAGCCTTCTCGATAACTTCAAACCTGCGACCGCACCGGTTGCGACGCGCCAAGACGCGGCCCTACCGACTGAAGCCGGATCATTATTCGAGGACAAGATGCGGAGAGTTGGCGAGTTGCTAGCGGCACGCGACATTGAAAAAGCAAGGGATATCGTGAGGCAAGCGATTTATGACTGTGAATCCGGGAAAGGAAATCCTCGCGACTGTTCTCAGTGGTTGGAATTTCTGCAAGGCATCAAGTCAATCCTCGCCAAACCCGTCGAACAGAAAGTGGTGAAGAATTCATTAGGCATGGACCTGGTCCGCATACCAGCGGGTGAATACATGATGGGCAGCCTCAAACGGGAAATGGATTGGGTGAGATTGACCTTCAAGAAGATCTGGAGAGAGGGGCACAAGCAGTGGTTTCAGGATGAACTCCCCCTTCATCCTGTGCGAATCACCCGGCCCTTCTATATGGGCGCCACCGTGGTCACCGTGGGACAGTTTCGGCAGTTCGTCAAAGACACGAATTATAAGACCGAGGCGGAAAAGGGGGATGGCGGAATGATATTCAGCAAAAAGGAAGAGCGTTGGGTGGCGCGCAAGTCCATGAAATGGGATTCCGTACCCTGGCCAATCGCTGACGATCAACCGGTCGTCTTTGTTTCATGGAACGACGCTCAAGCCTTTTGCCGATGGTTGAGCCGAAAGGAGAATCGGACCTATCGTCTGCCGACCGAGGCTGAGTGGGAGATGGCTTGCCGAGGAGGTTCAGTCTGGACGCGTTATCCTTGGGGGGATCGCCTACCCGGAGATCGAGACTGCAATTTCGGCGACGGCAATCCCAAATTGCCTGAAAGTCTGACCACGGTGAGTGATGGCTATGAATACGTTTCGCCAGTCCGAGCCTTCCCTCCAAATGGATACGGCCTCTACGACATGGGTGGAAATGTGATGCAATGGGTTGGGGACTGGTACGAGAGGAACTACTATGAAAACTCGCCGCTGGAAGACCCGAAGGGACCTAACACGGGCACCGGCAGAGTCAACAAGGGAGGGAACTGGTATTCCAGTCCGGCCGATTGCAGATGCGCATTCCGCGGCTTTTCCGGACCTAGCATGAATTTCTGGAATTTGGGCTTTCGAGTGGTCATGGAAGCGTCTGAACCGGGAAAGGGAATTTTGGCCTCGAAAGCAGGCCGTTCAGGGGAATCGAAGATCAAAACGTCCTCAGACAAGTTGTTTCCGCCAAGTGACGAGGATGGGGTGCGTCTTTTTCGCCAGGCTATGTTCGCTGCGGAGCAACAACAGTGGGATCAGGCGACCGAGGATCTCGAAAAAGCGCTAAAAGTCTATGAGAAACGGGAAGACCTCAAGTGGATAGCCAGGGTGAAAGCCACTTTGGCCGGTATTTATGCTGAAAGGAACAGAAAATACAAAAGTAAAGAGCTCTATACCCAAGCCCTTGCGGAGTTCCGGAAAATGGGTGACGCCACGAACTCCCGTATCATCCTTGCGCGTCTGGAGGAACTGGAAACATCACCAGGGGTGAAAGTGGTTGAAGTCAAAAAGGGAGGAATCGCCGACAAAGCAGGGGTTGTGCCCGGAGATATCATAATTGAGTATGGGGGTGAAACAGGATTTCGAGTCATAGGGTTCAAGAAACTCGTCGATGACTACTCACAGTCCGGACAGGTAACGCTAAGCGTTATGAATAACGGTGAAATTACAACGACGGTGGTCTCTGGCGGTCCTTTGGGAGTAGCTCTTGAAGATATTAAGAGACCCCCGCGACCGGCACGACCTGCCCAGGAGGCCAGACCCCGTGACAGGCGAAGACCCAGGCCGGCAAGAGCCAGACGGTGAATCCGCCTAGGAGTCTGTTGCGCAAACTCAATCGTCGGCGCCATCGTGCTACGCGGAGGTTCCACTCATTGTTCCGTTACCTCACCCCGGCTCCTAGGAGTCTGGCATACTAAGTTTTTTCCGTGGCAGCCTTTGAGAGATCCCGATCCAATAGTCGCTATCGTGCAACGAATTCGGAAAAGCATTGCGTTACCCGACAGCCTCTTAGCTGCAGCCGCTCTCTAAAGGATTTCGGGCTCTGCTTCCGCTCGGGTGCGAACTTGAAGGGGACAATGGGACTTCGAGACGTTTATCTATGAGCTTGCAACGCCCCGAATCTTTTGTATTAGTTGGGTGGTCGATATTCCATCGATGTGTTTCACGAATTCCACTCTTCCTCCTCTTGCTCTCACGATGGCCTCGCCGACCACTTCTTTGCCTTTCCAGTCTTCGCCTTTTACCAGGATGTCGGGACGTAGCTCTCGGATGAGATTTTCGGGGGTATCTTCCTCGAAAACCACCACAAAATCCACGAAACTCAAGGCAGAAACCAGCTCCACGCGATCTGTTTGAGCAATGATGGGTCTGCCGGGCCCTTTGATGCGAGCGACCGATCGGTCGGAATTGATACCGACAACCATTACATCTCCCATGGCAGAAGCTCGGCGCAGGATTTCAAGATGTCCAGCATGAAATAGGTCAAAGCATCCATTCGTGAAGACGATCTTGTGCCCCTGGATTCTATGGTTGCCAAGCATTGTGGCGACATCTTCCAAGGCAACCACCTTGGTGCTCGAAGACCGTTGTTTGAGAGCGTTGATCATCTCCTCAAGACTGGCGGACGCAGCCCCAAAGCGGGCCACCACGATGGATGCGGCCAAGTTGGCGAGATTGATGGCCTCCTCGATGGACAGGCCGTTTGCCACCGCAAGCCCCAGAGCTGAAATGACGGTATCGCCCGCGCCTGTAACATCCACGATTTCCATCGGTTTCACGGGAAAATCCTGTGCTTTATGGCGGGTGACGAGCGTAATTCCATCTCTTCCCCGTGTTACGATTACAGCTTCCGCATCCGTCTGGTCCAGAAGAATGCGGGCCGCCTGCACAAGCGTTTCTTCGTTTCGGATTTCCACCCCGGAAGCCAGAGAGGCTTCCCGCAGATTTGGGGTTATATAGGTTGCGCCCCGGTACCGCCTGAAATCCATCCCTTTGGGATCCACCAAAGTGGGAATCCTATTTGAGCGGGCTGACTTCAACAGGGCTTGGAGGAGAGTCGGGGTGAGAAAACCTTTGCCGTAATCGGAAACGATCGCTGCTTTGACCTGAGGCATTACCGATTCGATGTCCTCAAGGACCACCTTTTCTATTTCGGCAGGGATTTCGGCAATTCTTTCTTCGTCGATGCGCACAATCTGTTGGTTCCTGGCCACCACGCGAGTCTTTATCGTGGTCGGACGGGACGGATCGTCTTTCAACCAGAAACTCTCTACGGCCATGTCCTCGCAATTCTTTTTGAACCAACTCCCGGGGTTGTCCTTACCCACGGTCGCGAACAGTGCCACCGTGCCTCCCATGGTTACGAGGTTCTTAACGACGTTCCCAGCACCTCCTAATCTACGGAGTCGGTCATGGGCTACCACAACAGGCACCGGCGATTCAGGAGATATACGTTCGACTTCGCCGAGGACGTATTCGTCAACCATCACGTCGCCAGCTACCAGAATAGGAGCCGGTTTCAATGATCTAAGAAGGTTTTCGTTCACTTGGGAACCTCCGGAATTTGAATGGCCGCTCCACGGTTTTGCCCGCCTTTTGCGGTCCGTTTAGAAGCGGAGAGATTACGACGAGAACCTCTTGTCAAGAGGCCCTATCACTTCATAGCTTGTGCTGAAGGGGTTTTGCAACAGCTTGAAGAACTTTTCAACCACTGCATGCTATAAATTACATGCACAAACATTCGCAACATTAAGTTTATTATTGATTTTATCACATTTTCTTGTTAGACGAATGACCAGGAAGGAACGTTACGCCTTACGACGATGCACGGCCTCTCGCTGAAAAATCATATATCGGCTCCCAGTCCCGCCGAAAAAGCCCGGGCCGGTCGCTTGATCGGATCAAACTGCCGGCCCGGTTTCACTTGCTTTCGAGCCTTTTAGAGTCTTGCTCAGGACTCACTAGTGCAGCCGTCTTTGCAATGGGCTACTCGAGGAATCATGTACCTTTTCAAGGCGCCCTCCTTTCCGTCTGACGAAACATGTTGATTGATGCACATACCTGTACTTAGTCAACGTCTGCTCGTCTTGTCAAGATCGAGGCCGGCCCCCCATAGGAACGAAACGAAAAAAAATGAAAACTACAAGCCAGTCGGTAGAAGCGATGTCAAGGCATGCTGCCCAAGAACCTAGCAGAAAACCTGATCGGTTCAATTCTCCGAATACGGATTTTGTCGATGCGGAGGCTGTCTCGCTCATCCACCGCGCCGGTGAATCCTTCAGGCGAGTAGGACCGATGATCCGGCCTTTCATCGGTTTTTTGTTCTTCGGCGCTCTCGGTGCACTGGCTGTCGGTTTGGTCTCACATTTTGAAGTAATTGTTCCGCTCGAAAAGAAGCTTTTGACTGCCGAAGTCCGCAGCCTAGCTACAGACCTTGACTCCGTCGTTCGAATAAGAAGCTCACTGATAAGCTTCACGGCAGGCAACGCTGAGTTGGATAGCTTCCTTCAATCAGGCGGTCTGGACAAGATGCTCGACGCGCTCAGGCAGCAATTTCCGGATTTCCTCAGCTTCGAAGCCACCGACGAGCGGGGACAAGTGAAGGCGATGGGCGGCGAATTGCCCCTGACTCAGCCGGGCTTATTCTCGAAGAGCCCTTCCGGGCGGATCACTACGGTCAATTTGAGTGCGAGGCCCAATGGACCAATCTTCCACGATGACCCGGAAAGTAAGTGTTTTTACATTACCTGCAAGCACGTAGGTTCAGGAGGGGGAATATGGTTTACCAGGACAAGGTTTTCCCGGGAGTCTGTCGTTGCAGTTCTGAAATCTACCCCAATCAAACGCGTAACTCTTATCCCTGTCGCGGGAGCATCCAAGGATGTTCCCGAAGGCCCAATGTCTCTCTCCACGCCTCAATCGTGCGTTGTAAGAGCCATCGGTAGCTGGTGGCGCGGTCCAGTGGGTGCGGAAGCTCTGCTGACAATGCCGGGTTGGCTACTGCGCGTAGAGAATGTTGGAACGCGTCCCATTTTGTGGCGCGCACCGATTGCTGTGCCCCTGTGCCTTCTCGTTTGTGCCATGATCGCAGCAATTTTCCTGAAATCTACATCGCTCGACAAGAGTCAGGGGCCGGATGAAGCCATTGATGCGGTGGCGGATGATCACTCCGTGATCCGGTACGCGAGTCCCTACACAGAGCCTGAATCATGCCAGAAGTCGCCCTCCTTGGCCGAAAGCATGACCGAGAAAGCTTCCATGGTGGGAGAGAATCTCTCTACTTTAGAATCGGAAGCTGACCACGGAATACCCATAGTCTGTGTCGAGTCGCTGGAGTCAGAATGTGGAGCGGATCTGCCGAGTGTGACTAAGCTCGTACCGATACCCGCCAACAAACCATCTATTGAGATTACAGACTTTCACGGGCAGGAGTCGTGCTCTGATTACGGTGAAGAAAGTGAGCCGATTCCGGACACGCTAGAAGTTTGTTGGTTCGAGCCGTGCGAGCACTGTGAAAGCGACAATCCGCAGCGTGGGGCGGGGCATGAGGGCACAATTCTTTCCGATGAAGAGGAAGCCCCCGGTTGCGAGCGATCCCCCGAGAGCAGTCACCTGCTATCAATCACAGGGTAAGCTCTTACTTCTATCCAACCTCGAATCCGTGTGAAACAAACAGGTTTTGTTGTAGAATCATGTCCGAAAAAGGGGGGTAACAGGTCTCGAGTTGGGCCTGGAGGGAACACGGACAGAGGCGGCGGAGACAATTCTGAATCCGGTACCAGGAAATGCGTGTCCATGCGCGACAATGAACCACAAGGACGGACCGGTTCACAATGGATAAAGTCCTCACAATTGCAGGCTCGGATTCGGGGGGTGGCTCAGGCATACAGGCTGACCTGAAGACTATCCTTTCTCTGGGCGGATATGGCATGAGCGTGGTCACCGCTGTTACTGCGCAGAATACCTTGGGGATCCAGGGGATCGTCCCGATCGCTCCGGAGTTTGTCGCGTTGCAGTTGGAATCCACGTTGGGCGACATCGGGGCGGATTGCGTCAAGACAGGAATGTTGGTCAACGGGGAAACTGTGCACGTTGTCGCCGAAAAGATCGCGAAATATCAGATTGAAAAAGTAGTGGTGGATCCAGTTGTCGCTTCGGAATGGGGTTTTGTTTTGCTGGATCAGGAGGGAAGGAAAACGCTTGTCAAAGAGCTATTTCCCGTGGCCCATCTCCTTACCCCCAATATACCGGAAGCCGAGATACTGACCGGCAAGCCGATCGGTAATGTATCCGACATGAAAAAGGCCGCAAAAAGACTTCATAAAATGGGCCCCAAATTCGTTTTGGTTAAGGGGGGGCACCTGAAAGAAGTGCCTGTGGACGTGCTGTACGACGGCAGCCAACACTACGAGTTCTCCACTCAGCGCGTTCGCACCCGTCACACTCACGGCACAGGCTGCACTCTTGCCTCAGCCGTTGCCACCCTCTTGGCACAGGGAATGCCCCTCATAGAGTGCATAGATCAAGCGAAACGCTATCTGTACAGGGCACTTCGGTTCTCGCTGAGTCTTGGAAGCGGCATCGGGCCGACAAATCATTTCGCTTCCATCACTCGAGAAATTGCACGCACCCACGTAATCGAAGAACTCGACAAGGCACTGGAACGACTCAAGCGATTGAATGTCGGGCACCTGATCCCCGAAGTGCAGTCGAATCTGGCATACGCTATTCCTTTCGCCGAGTCTGTAGAAGATGTGGCTTCCTTCCCCGGCCGCATCATAAGGCTGGTAAACACCGTGGCTACTCTGGCGTCGGCCAAATTCGGAGCCTCCAGACAGATTCATCACCTTGTGCTGGCTGCGATGGAGTACGATCCTCAACGACGCGCTGCTATGAACATCGCTTATTCAGACGCGCTCGTGAACCGGATTCGCTCACTTGGTTACACGGTCGTTGAATTCGATCGGAGTCGGACTCCCCCGGACCTGGCGCAGGAAGAGGGGAGCACCCTCGCGTGGGGGGTCCAAGATGTGATGGAGGAACTGGGGAAAGTGCCGGATGCGATCTTCGACCGCGGTGTGGTAGGCAAGGTGCCCATGATAAGGATCTTCGGAAAAGATCCCGCCTCGATAGTAAACCTCATAGCCAGACTATGACGCCCACGCGACGCTCGATCCGGAGTACGATCCTATGTGTCGCAGCAGCCCACGAGGGTTTGTCTACCCCCTGCATGAAAGGGAGAAAAATTAGTAGGTTAGCTCCTTTAAATTATGGCTAAAAATGGCATTCCCTTTGACAATTTGCCGGAGACGCTTAATATGAGGTTGGAAGTAAAATGATCGAGATACTGTTGCTCAGATCACAATAAGCAAGTCCTTTTTGAGAACTTTGCGACGTTGGATGGCACATATTTCCGGCCTACCTCGCAGAGCGAGTAACCGTTGAGCGAGAAAGCGATTTATCGGTCATCAGACTTGACCGGCCGAGACGACGGCCCTACTATGATCCCGGTAGGACCGGTCCCCGCGCCAGTTACAAAGTTCCCTGTGAACACCAAAAGAAATTCCTCCTCCGAAGGACGAACCATGTCGGATTCGCTAGTAGATCCTTACAGACGCGTTGTCGATTATTTGAGGGTTTCGATCACTGACCTGTGCAATTTGAGATGCCTCTATTGCAGGCCCCCGGAAGGGCTCCCCCTGATTTCGCATGACGAGGTCCTCAGATACGAGGAGATCCTGACGATTATTCGCTTGTTCAGAGACATGGGGGGGCGGAAGCTTAGGATAACCGGTGGCGAACCCCTCGTCAGGCGCGGAGTCCTTGACTTCATTTCCATGCTCACAAGAATGGATGGAATCGAAGATGTCGGGCTCACTACAAACGGCGTGCTGCTGGCTTCAATGGCCCGGGGCCTTAGGGACGCTGGTTTGACTCGTATAAATATAAGCTTGGATTCCATGCGTCGCGAAACGTTCAAGGAAATTACCGGTAGTGATCGTTTCGGAGAGGTCATGGATGGAATTCGGGCCGCTCTGAACGACGGCTTTGATCCAGTGAAAATCAATGTGGTGCTTCTTGAGGGAACCAACGAAGAGGACATCCCTGCCTTTGCGCGCCTGACTCTTGATCATCACGTTGATGTTAGATTTATTGAACGCATGCCTTTTGGGGCCAACCCCGTCCGCCGTGGCCCGGACTCTTTCAGCGCGCGTAAGGCTCTGGAAATTATAAGTCGGGAGATAGGGGAGCCCCATCCCGTGGATCGTGATCTCCTTGGAGGCCCGGCAACAATGTTTGGTCTGCCTGGAGCCAAAGGCCGTATCGGGGTCATAGATCCGGTGACGGGTCACTTTTGTGGCACATGCAACCGCATGAGATTAACTGCCCGAGGTACGTTGCGACCCTGTCTGCTGAGTCCCGCGGAAATAGACATCAAAACTGCCCTAAGACGCGGCGCTTCTCTCAAAGAACTGGCTGAGATCGTTCGAAGTGCAGTGCTCGCCAAACCTGTGGGCCACGCCCTGAGCCCCGCACCAATGGCTGATGGTATGAATCTTATCGGCGGATAGAAAGGGCATATTCCTGAGATCGTGGCTTGGGTTATGCGTCCGCAACGTTTAAGGTATGCTTCCGCAACGTCCAATCCGAGAAACTCCGTAACAAGCAGACTCAACGAGATGGCCGAACTCGCACTTACTCCTCTCTCTTTCATAGTAGTAAACAGGAATACCGCCGATCTTCTCGCCAAGTGCCTCGACAACATATTGCAATCGAATCTTCGCTATAAACCCGAAGTACTAGTAGTGGACAATGGCTCAATTGACGATTCTGTTGCGCGTGTAAAACGGCACTACCCGGAGGTAATTGTTATAGAGGCCGGCTGCAACCTCGGGTTTGCCGCGGCAAACAATAAAGCACTGCGACAGGCCAAGGGGAACTTTGTGTTACTGGTGAATACTGATGCGCTTCTGGACAAGGATTGCGCGCAGTCTCTTTTGGATCTAATGACGGCTGATTCTCGCGTGGGAATGGTGGGCCCTCAACTCTTAAACGGAGACGGAAGTCTCCAGACATCCTATGAGGCCGCGCCGACTCTGGCCACCGAAACTCTTAATCGAAGCCTGCTAAAGCGGCTGTTTCCTTGGAGATTCCCCGGAAAGGGGGTCAAGTTGTCACAACCGAAAGAAGTGGAGGCGTTGATCGGAGCCGTGATGATGATCAGGCGTCTGGCGTTGGAGCAGTTGGCAGGATTTGACGAGGATTATTTCTTTTTCTTGGAAGAGACCGATCTGGCTATCCGGATGCGCAGGGCCGGCTGGAAGGTCGTCCACAATCCGTTTGCGAGGGCCGTGCACCTGCAGGGGGCTACGGCAAAAACTTACAAGGCGTCTGCCCGCATAGAGTTTTACAGATCTCGGTACCATTTCTTTCGAAAACATTACGGCAATGGGGCCGCGAGCCTCCTAAAAGGAGTTGTCATAGCAAACTTGACGCTGAACGTGGCTGGTCTGGGATTGGCTTCCCTGATAACTTCTGGCAGCTTGGAGAAGGTCGCAGAGAAGTACCGCGTTAGAGCAGAATTGTGGAAATGGCACTTGCGCGGATGTCCCGACGGGCCGGGGTTGCCGCGTACCTGACGTAAGCCGCAAGTGAGCATTCTCTGCGATTCCATGTGCTTGCGCCTAAGTCCAATTAATAATTCAGGTGAGGCATTCTCCGACCCATCGCAATGAGGGAGATTCGAGCCCACACTATATCTTATGAAACAGTGTCCTCATCCAAAGATGGTTTCGACTTGGTAAGGATGAGTTCCCTTTATGATTTCAATTCCGCATTTTGCCTCCATTTTGGTCATAATGGATTCAGAATGTTGACAATTGACAAGACAAGGGGACAAGTGAATCTTTGTTGGGTCTGCTTCGAGAGGCGAATTCCAAAGCTTCATGAGGGCCAGCCTGGGAAGCAATTGATCACCGGGGCAGCCTCCACAGCTTACGATGCCCATCAACTCCACCTGTTGTTCCGCGTATCTCGAGAACTCCCCGTCCCGTCTGCTAAAAGCAACGAGACAGCGGGAACATCCGACGCAGACCTTATTCATTCCATTCTCACATCCGACTATCAGCAATCTTTCCATTTCTTTGACCTCACAACGCCCTATGGGATAATTTTCGGTCCACCATTTATCATCACGCGTCAGATTCATTGACCGCTTACTTGAGGGAGCCGTATGAGATAACGAACGGGGACAATTTCTTCCCTCTTATCGGTGGTCTCGATCAGAGCTGTGCCACTAATGAAGGCTTTCCCTTCCTGTCGCTGAACCTTGACGGACAATTGAAAATTCGTCTTGCCGCCTGAAGGCACTATAAGTTCTTTCGGAATCAACTGTAGTTCATCCGCGTTATTCGACTTGGCTCCTTTCACAGTAACTGGTTCTGTTCCGCTATTGGTGGCTGTCAGTGCAAACACCGCATCCTTTCCCCATGCAGCCAAAGAGAGGCCCAGAGTGCGTGGGGCTCTATGCTAATGTTCCTGACCACGTTGAAGTTGAGCTTTATAGTGGTCAGGGGACGCTCCGGGTCGTTCGAATGAACCACAATGCTTTTGGAATGCAAGCCTGAGTACATCCCCTTCGTGTTAATTTGAACAAAGATTTTGCTCGAGGTCCCCGGAGCTATGTCTTTGCTTCCCCTCACTCCCTTCGCACAGCCGCAGGACGAGTCGATTCTTCCGAGAACCAGTACGGCATCGCCGGTATTGGTCACTTGCAGCTCTACAGATGGCGACTCGCCATGAATGACATCTCCGAAATTGCGCTCTACAGTATCGAAACTTATCCGCGGCCCGGCCGCCGACATGCCGCTTGGCAGCAACCACCACAACGCTCCTAGAATTACCAACGCTTTTGTCATGAATAACCCCTCCTCTTTACGCACGATAGTCTCTTTGGACTAAGACCTCGCCCGCGTCCGCGGCAAAAAGACGACTTCTTTTCCTTTCAATAGGTTGATCGAACTGAATCGTGCGATTCCTTAAACCTTTTGAATTGCCATCAGCCTATGAGCCAAGGTATAAATCAATCGTAAAAACCGCGTCAAACGACTTTTTTCGACCATTCCAATCGTTTATTTCGAAGGAAGGTTTATATGGAACTACGCCAACTAAAAACTTTTCGAACCGTAGCCACACTCCTAAGCTTCAATCGCGCCGCTGAGGTCTTAAACTATGCACAGTCCACTATATCCGCACAAATAAAGGCTCTGGAAGAGGATCTGGGGGTGATGCTCTTTGATAGATTGGGGAAACGAATTGTTCTCACCGAGGCCGGCGAACTATTAGTCCAATACGCTCAAAAGATGCTTGATATCGAGGCGGAAACCATGGCCGATGTTAAAGGCAGAAATCAACCCCAGGGATCTTTGACGATCAGGGTGCCTCAAAGCATCGCCAATAATTACTTGCCCAAAGTCGTGAGCGAGTTTCGAAACCATTTTCCGAGGGTCAGCCTTAATTTCCACACTTGCGCGTTTCACAGCTTAGAGCACGAACTTCAGACCGGGGTCACTGATCTTGCGTTTCTATTGGCCGAGTCCATTCAATCGGGGAATTTGGTCGCGGAGCCGCTGCGATTTGAGCGTCTGCTCATGGTGTCTGATCCCGATAATCCCCTGGCCAGAAAGGCGAAGGTTTCGCTCACTGATTTGGCCGACCAGTCGCTCTTTCTCGCTGGCTCTGATTGCGGATACCGAATGATATTCGAGCAGATGCTGACGGAAGCAAACGTGAAGCCGCAGACTCTGCTCGAATTCAATACCGTGGAAATGCTCAAGGCCTGCCTTAAAACAAGTCAGGGGGTTACACTGATGCCAGAGGTAACCGTTAGGGCCGAGATTGATCGGGGGGAGCTGTCGATCTTACAGTGGGAGGACGAATTTATGGAAACAGCCGTTTTGATGATATGGCATAAGGCTAAATGGCTTTCGCCCGCGTTGCAGGCATTCCTCGATATTTCCAGAACCATAATTGGCGCCCAACAAAGAGGTACGATTGATGGCGCTTAAAACCGGATCCGTTGATCGCTTGATCGATCACAGATGCCCATTGCGTGGCTTTGGGGCTCGAAACTCGGCCGGTCAATTCTATTTCTTCTTTGGAAACTCCAGATCAGTGCCGACAAGATAGGCACCCGTAAAATCCGCTCCTCTGAGGATCGTACCAAACATGTTGGCTTTTTCTAAATTCGCGCCCGCAAAGTTGGCATTGGTCAAATTTGCTTCGGAAAGATCTGCGCCGGCTAAGAAAGTCCAGGCGCAGTTAGCCATTGTCATATTCGAATCCGAGAGATCCGCGGCGAAAAGATTGGCTTTGGAAAAGATCACACCATGCAAGTCGGCGGAGGCCAGGATGGTCCCGGCTAGTTTTGCTCCTGTAAAATCGGTCCCGACCAGAACCGCCCTCGCCAAATTTGCACCGGAGAGCTGAGCACCTGAAAGATTGACCCGGCGGAGGTTTACTCCGGCCAGGTCGGCATTGCTCAGGTCAATGCCCCACGACACCGCGGACTCGACCAGCGCGCCGAGAGTGGCCGCAGGCGCGCCGTAAATGATCTGATTGGAAAATCGGCTTCGGATTTCCAACTGACTATGATGAGGCGGCAATCTTTCTGCAAGTTCAGTGCTACTTATCAGGCCGTCCGCGACCATGGCCCTCAGCAAGTTCTGAAGTTCTCCTGTAGTGATTGCATATTTCTTCGTCAGTGCTTCGCGGTCTAACCCAGCCCTGATAAAGGATAAAACCTCATTCGGGTCCACTCTGGGCGCGGCAACATAAGCTCCTGAGCTCGAGCAGCGCCCTTCGTCCAGCGAGACCGAAGTATGACCGGCAAGTTCCCTCTGATAAAGCTGCGCCTCACTCGTCAGACCCGCGGCCTCCAGTTTCCTGAACAGACTTTGCAATCCCTTGGCAGAAAGGTTGTATTTCTTCATCAGCGCTGCATCGTCCATCCCGGACTTCAAGCAGTTCAGGACTTCAGCAGCGTCTATTCTAGGCTTAGCCCCTCCGGGAAAAGGCGGCCTCGAGCGTTCAACGTCGACTATCACGGACCCGTGGGACAGCGACAGGCGTGCATTGAGTTCCGACAGCCTCAGTATGCCCGCGGCCACCAGTTGGTCAAACACGCTTTGAAGACCTTTGACGGACACGTTGAATTCTTGCATCAGAGCCACATCGTCCATACCTGACCTAATGCACTTTACCGCGTCGATTGCTTTGATTGTAATTACCCGGTTCGCCATTTTTCCCCTCCCCAAATACCTATATAATTCATCACACAGGGTGTTTACCGCCAAAGCTTAGTGGGTGTGCCCGCCAGAGGACAGACACAAGGTCCGCCCTTACAGAATTTAGTAAATCGAGTACTTATCACCGGCCACGGCAGGCCGGGCTCCTCCATGACATGCATTTATGTCTGCTTCCAGGGCAGGGCGCTGCATGGTGCGCCCACCCCAAAACGAAAGAAAGCACGAAAGTTGATGCAGTCCACTATGGCACTTGCTGCCCGGCATCATCTGCACTCGGTCATTTTTTGGGGAACTTGCGAGCGCTCGACACTAAAGTCCTCTTTGATGAGAGCCTCCCTAATCCCAGCGTATCTCACGAGCGCGGCCAGAGCAGTTATCGCTCTTTCGGGGCTGGGGAGCACCGGAACGCCCTTGTCTTGAAGTTCCCGGACAAACGGCTCCTCCCGGGTGCAAAACGAAGCTCCGACCAGCGGTTTTCCGTACCGACCCGAGAACCCGGCAATGACTTCACATTGGCTGCTAATAAAGTCCTCCGCCATACCTACTGCCTTCCCGGCTCCGGCTCCCATGGCTTGCATAGCTCTAGCCACGCGTTGGAGCGGTATCAACAAATACATGAACAAATTATGCACATTCGAGTCCTGCAAAAGAATACGCGGCATTGCTTCCATGTAGTCGTCGGGATTGCGATTAAACGTTAAATCAACCGGATTGCCTATGCTGGCGGTGTGTGGGACCAATGCGGCAAGCCCCTCGCGTGTCCCAGCGGAGAGAACGGGTAACGTCAGCCCGTTTCGTTCTGCTGCATCCGCGGCTGCGGCGCCGGGCCCTCCGGAGTGTGTGAGCACAGCCAGCCCATTGCCTTTTGGTAGCGGTTGACTACCCAGTACGCAGCACATGTCAAAGAGTTCTTCCACGGATCTGGCACGAATAATGCCGCATTGCCTGAAAATTCCATCGTAAAGAGGATCTGGACCCGCGAGAGCCCCCGTGTGCGAAAGAGCAGCCCGCTTTCCCGATTCCGAGCCTCCGATGTAGTAGGCTACAATAGGTTTTCTTTTTGACACTTCTCGTGCGATTCGAACGAATTCCCGGCCGCGCCTGACACCTTCTATGTACAGCGCGATTACCTTGGTGTTGGGGCATTGTCCGAGGTATTCCAGACAGTCCGTGATGTCCGTCATCGCCTCGTTACCAACACTTATGCCCTGACTGAAGCCGAGACCGAACTTCTCTAGATGAATAAATACCTGAGTGATGAAACTGCCGCTTTGGGAAGCCATGCCGATGAATCCGGGCGTGGCCTCGTAAGGAAAGAAGGTAGTATTCAGCTTGGCGTACGGGTTAACTACTCCAATGCAGTTGGGGCCTATGAAGTGAATACCGAACTTGCGGGCAATCTCTACTATGCGGTTCTGAAGCTCCTGTCCGTCTGAGCCCTTTTCCCCGAAGCCCGCGGAAACTATGATGGCTCTCTTTACCCCGAATTTGCCGCATTGCTCCAAAATCTCCGGCACCACTTTTGTTGGAAGGACAAGAACCGCCAGATCTACCGGCCCGGGTACATCTTTCAAATGCGGATATGCTTTGAGGCCCAAAACTTCAGTTTCCCGGGGGTGCATCGGGTACACCGGTCCTTCAAATCCCAGGGCAAGCATTTGAGATAACTGGACGGTTCCCATCCCCATTGGATTACTGGAAGCGCCCCAAAAAGCCACACTGGCCGGATGCATGATCCGGTAAAGCGGGCTCTGTTCAATACTGTCCATAAATCAAACCTCCCGCGGACACGCTCTCTGCCTTGTGCTCCAGGCGACTGCCACATTCCTAGTGCCTCGGCCGGATGCTTTGTTGCTCTTCGCCGGGACTGTAGTCCGGTAATATCAAAGTCAGAAGGAACATGACCAACCACCAGACCGCGTATCCAGCCATGACTGCGAACATGGCTACCGGAGCGATAGCGATCGACACGAAGACAAGCAGTTCGTCGTCCGGATAAAATCCGCCGAAAATAAGCAACACCATTGCCGCGATGAACGCGACGATCGTAATGGTCGCACCCGCGGCAAGGGCTATGATCTGTCTAGTGTTCATGTTCGCCATGTTATCATTGATCGAGCGAGAAATGTAATGCCTTGGGAATCTATGTGCACTCTTTTTTCGTACGAGAGACGGCAACATTGGTGGATGCCGGTGAATCATTTCGGTCCGGGCCGCATCCCTGGTACCAGGATTTGTGATCCATGAACCCGGAAAAATGAGACTATGGAGCATTTTTCCAAATCGACGGAGGTAGAAATGTTAACCTTGCTTTTTTGGATATCGGCCGCTTTGATCCCGGCCGTAGCTTTTGCAGAAATTCGGAGCGCAACAATTGACTACAAGAGCCAGGGCACCCTGTTGGAAGGGTATGTCGCTTTGAACAAGGGCTTCGAAGGCAAGCGGCCAGGTATTTTGGTAGTCCCGGACTGGATGGGAGTCAGTGAACATTATAAAAAGATTGCTGGCAAACTGGCAGACCTGGGTTATGTGGCATTCGTCGTCGATGTGTACGGAAAGGGCGTGCGCCCCAAGAACGCCGATGAAGCCGCTGAAGAGGCAAACAAATATAAATCGGATCGCCAACTCATGAGGCAACGGATCCAGGCAGCGCTTGATGAATTGAAGAAAGACCCGAATGTTGACACAGGCCGGATCGCTGCGATGGGCTATTGTTTCGGGGGCACGGTTGCGCTGGAGTTGGCACGCAGCGGAGCCCCGATTCATGGGGTCGTCACCTTCCACGGCGGTCTGGACACTCCTGACCCAGAGGATGCAAAAAACATCAAAGGCAAGGTGTCGGTTCTGCATGGCGCGGACGACCCGCTCGTGCTTCCTCAGCAAGTGGCGGCATTCCAAGATGAGATGCGAAAAGGGGGAGTGGACTATCAGATAGTGATCTATGGCGATGCCGTGCATTCCTTCACCATTCCTTCCGCCGGCACAGACAAATCAAAGGGAATTGCTTACAATGAGAAAGCCGACAAGCGATCCTGGGAGGCAATGAAGACCTTTTTCAAGGAGATTTTTTAGGAACATAGCCCGGGGAGGCGGACGATGAAAAAATCATTCGTACTTGTGGTGATCACGGCTTTGTGTGCCGCAGCGTTTACGGCTGGAGCCTCGCAAGCTCAGAAACAAGAAGCACCCAGGGTTCACTGGCTCACTGACCTTGGGGCCGGACTGCGGCAAGCGAAATTAGAGAACAAGCCTGTACTGCTCGACTTCTTTAATCCCAACTGACTGGGTTGCCAAAAAATGGATGCGGTTACGTATTCAAACAAAAAGGTCGCTGAATTTATCAACGCCAATATGATCCCGGTACGCGTCCCTCACAATCAGAAACCGTTGACGGAAGAATTTAAGGTCAAGTGGACACCCACCGTGATAACGCTGGACCAGGACGGTAAGGAACAACAGCGCACAATCGGATTTCTTCCCCCCTCGGAACTAATTCCCTCTCTGATGCTGGGGATTGGAAAGACCCGCTTGGAACGAGGAGAATTCGCTCAAGCGATTCCCGAACTTAAAGAGGTTTCTGCGAAATATCCTACTAGTGATTCCGCGCCTGAGGCTGTGTTCTATTTGGGTGTCGCTCAGTTCAAGAGCACACATGATCTGAAGTATCTGAGGCAGGCGTATGACAAACTCGCAGCACAGTACCCAAAAAGTCAGTGGGCGATGAAAGCTTCGCCTTATAGTTCTATCAAATGATCGGCGCCATCGGAGCGTTTTTTTGAAGGGTAGTGCCCGCTCATAAGCTGGGCAGCACCCTCATGCATAGTCATACACGGGGGTCTCGATCACTCTGTCGGGCTGTTTCCTACTCTTGATAATAGCCTGGATGTGCTCCACCGTTTCAGGCGAGAAGTACTGCTCACCCGTTTCCTTGCACACACGTGCCGGAACGTTTTCCACAATGAAGACTTTACCTTCATGTTCCAGTGTGTAAGTAACCTTGGTATCCATCATTGTTTCGTTCATTCCTGATTTCCCTTCATCTCACTTTCTGATCCGAAAATCGATCCATAGATCTGGATCAGGCTGGTACAGGGTGATGATTTTGACAAGCGGCCTGCTCGGATAGCTGCACTGAATGTGCAATGGCCTGCCAGCTTTCGTGTAGCCAAGGATTAGACAACTGGGGCCATACTTATCCTTAGGATAGTCTTCAATTATTTCACTTTCCCCACTAATTGCCTCCTCCACCTCCGTTGCGCTTATGTCCCGAATGATGCTTTGATCGACAGCATGTTTGGAAAATTCATAGCTGCGCCTCATAAGCTTTACGCGGATTTGTTGTATCAGTGCCATGACAAGAAATTATCAACTCCGGCGGGTTGTTATCATTGGTCCGAAGCTTGACAGCCCTCCTTAACCATCCATGACGGCAGGCCGCTACCGGTCGCCTCAGCGTACAGAGTCTCCGGGGCCACATCGACCTCGTTTGCCCATGTCAAAATGCCAAGCTCATCATTCACGGAGAAGTTACGGAAGAATTCCACATCCTTGAAACGTTCAAAGACGCCTTCTCTAGCTAAATACTTCGAGAAGTCGACTATGCCGCGCTTTCCATCGTCAAATTCCAGCTCGATCAGGTAACCGCCTTTGTAAACAGCAGCAAGGACGTCATGAATCGTGATCTCTCTCCTTTCGGGGCACCAAGAAGGCGAAGCGAATTTATCGGCAGGGTGTTTTCTACGGTAACTTGATGAATTCATGAGCAGTTACGCCTCGAATGGCCCAAATAGGTGTGCTGTGCTCTCAATTCCCACCTCAACTCAAGAGGCTACAAAGAATACACGGGCATACATACCTCTCGGTCCGCTTTTCTCCGGCCTCGAATGCTCTCCTGGATGGTTTTGAGCACATTGGCCGCGTAGTATCGAGTACCACATTCTTTGCACACGCCCGCCGGCACGTTCTCAATCTGTACGAAGCCACCCCTGACTTTGCGGTGGAGAGTGACCCGTCTTTCAACGATTGGCCCTCCGCAATACTCACACGTTTCATTCTCCCCGAGACTCATTGTCAGCCCCACCACTGCCTTTTAGTGCTGTCTCGTCGGACCATTCCCCTATTTTGACGTATCCGACACTGCATTTTATCCGCTGGATTCTCCGATCAGCTCTCGATCATTGGTGGCACGGAGTTTCTTGCTTGCCTTCCGAGCCTATCATGAATCATCAGCGGTGGTCGGAAGCGAGTCCGCGGTGGGTTGTTCGCTGTCTTGGTTATCTACGAGATAGTCCAGATAACGTAACCACTGCTCTGTGTTTAATGCCTTTCTTTGAGCCTCAATCGAAATGTCTTTCCCGTGCCCCCAGAATGCCTTCATAACCTGTTGACGCAACCCAATGTTCTTTTCATGGACGGCAGTTTTGGTCAGGAAGAAACGGAATTCTCCATTCTTCGTTGGAACAAAATACTCCGAAACGAATGGATTTAAACCAGACCCGCTCAAGAATGCTTTGACTCGGTCGGAAGCTTCGGGCGTTAATACACATGCGGCCAGTTCGAGTGTATTGCATAATTCGTAAGCGTTAATGATAGGGCGACCCGCAAAACAGGTGTCCTGAATGAAGAATCTACCGAAATCTATTGCCCCTCGCAAGGGCAGCCCCGTTCTGAATAACCTGACCTGCAACCCTCCGCACGTCATCCAAAAAATGATCCATTTAAGAACAGTCTCACCATCCTCGCTCTCATCACTTGGCATTGTAATGAGTATTGTATCCGAGAAAAGCAACCAAGTTAGATCATCGATGAATTTGCGAAGATTGTCGGCTACGTATGGAGAATCTTTCAATATGGAGCTGTTTTTGCCTATTACGTACTCAACAAAGGTGCGGGCCTTGTTTACGACTTCAGGTTTCGCGCCGATCAACAGAGGAACGACGTATTGTGCAATTAATTCAGGCTCATTTCTCTGTAAGAGATTAGCATAACCAAGGATATCAAAGAATCCAACCCAGCCGGTTCTTATGTTCATCCTTTTTCTCCATCGCAACAATGATTGCATACGGTCCCCCATAAGATCCGTAGGGCACAAGATCGGCGTCATGTTGCTGAAAAAGCGCTGTTTTTCTGGCCATGAACCTAACTCTCCGCGTGCCCTTAGTCAAGCACAATTTTTGCAAGCGGCGGGCGGAACTGATCCCTGTAGGGTAGAGGTTGTCGTGGCGAGTTCTCAGTCGTGCGGGACAAGCCAATCTCCAGACTGGACCCCGCATCGAAGTCCGGGGTGACGAACTACGCGCAGGATGCCCGCCCCACTGAAGAAGGGATTGCTTCGTCCCCGCGACTCGCAATGACATCCTCATGTGACCCTCAACCTCGCGGCCAAATCGTTGTTCGGCAGATACTCTTCAACCGACAAGCAAAATGATGTAATATTGCTTCAATAATACTAGAGCTTCAACGTTCATCAACGATGCGCTTGATAATACCGTCTGACTTTATGATCGGCCGAGGATCCCTCGGCTGTCGTTGTTTTCCGGCTAGTAAAATCCATGTACCTCAAGGAGCCTGACCGCTCATAAGATGAATAACCATACGTCTCTAAAGATTTCTCGCGCTGTAACCGAATTGGAAAGGCTGCTGCTAAGCGTACAAAAGCCCGTGCGCTATCTCGGTCACGAAGTGAACGCGGTACGCAAGGACCCGGGAAAAGTCAAACTACGGGTTGGCCTTGCATTTCCTGATGTTTACGAAGTGGGGATGTCTCACCTCGGGTTGAAGATTCTATATTCCATTGTGAATGCGGTGCCCGATTTATATGCCGAACGCGTTTTTGCTCCGTGGCCCGACATGGAAGCGCTGATGCGGAGAGAGCAGATTCCTTTGACAACTCTGGAAACAGGCACACCCTTGGCGGAGTTGGATCTCCTGGGCTTTTCCCTCCAGTACGAACTCTGTGCCACAACTGTTCTCCAAATGCTTGATCTGTCGTGTATTCCACTCCGTTCCGCCGATCGGCGGCCCCAAGATCCGTTCGTGATTGGGGGCGGACCCGGCGCATTCAGTCCTCTTCCGTTGGCTCCTTTTTTCGACGCATTTGCCATCGGCGACGGCGAGGAGGTCATTGTGGAACTCGCCGCCACACTGACTCAATGGAAAGAGGAAGGGGGCTCGCGCGAAGATCTTCTTCGCGAGTGGAAAAAGATCCCCGGTGTGTTCGTTCCTTCCCTTTACTCGCCCGGTGACACAGTCCGTCGACGTATCACACCCGAGCTCACCGAACAAAATTTCCCGTCAGAGTTAGTTGTCCCGTTCTGTGAGACCGTCCACGACCGAATTGGCATCGAGATCGCCCGCGGTTGCACGCGAGGCTGCCGCTTTTGCCAGGCCGGCATGCTATATCGGCCGGTGCGGGAACGGCAGGCTGAAACTATAGTGGATCTTGCCCGGAAGAATATCGCTTGTTCCGGCTGGGAAGAAGTCAGCCTGTTGTCTCTGTCTGCCGGAGACTATTCGTCTATCGGCCGACTGATAAAACGCATGAGTGAAGATTTCGGGCCGGACAAGGTGGCTCTATCGCTTCCGTCGCTGAGAACGGACACATTTGATGGGGAATTTGCGGAGCAGATCCGCAAGGTCCGCAAAACAGGCTTCACGCTGGCTCCAGAGGCCGGAACCGACAGACTTCGCAGGATAATTAACAAGGGAAATAACGAAGAAGACTTGGAACGCGCTGTTGCCACAGCATTTGAGCACGGCTGGCAGTCGATAAAGCTCTATTTCATGGTCGGACTTCCCCACGAGTCGGACGAAGATCTGGACGGGATTATAGGCTTGATTCGGAAAGCCTCGAAGTGGGCTCGCGGCGGGAAGATAACCGCGTCCGTCTCCACCTTTGTTCCCAAGCCGCACACTCCGTTCCAGTGGGCCGGTCAGATTTCAATCGAGGAAACCGCCCGCCGTCAGCAGTACATTCGCCGCTACTTTCAGAAGGGCAGAGCCAAGGTGAAATTCCACACACCGCAGATTTCCTTTCTGGAGGGGGTTATAGCCAGAGGAGACGAACGTCTTTGTACGGCAATTGAAAAGGCATTTAATAAGGGAGCCAGACTTGACGGCTGGAATGAGCACTTCAAGTTCGGCTTGTGGATGGACGCGTTCAAGGAAGTGGGAATAGAGCCGGAAACATTTCTCAATCCGAGGGTAGTAGGAGGCAAGCTTCCCTGGGATTTCATCGACACAGGAATCAATCCTGAATACTTGGAAGAGGAGTGGCGAAAGGCGCTAGCCGAGCAGCTTACCCTGGACTGTCGGCACGGAGATTGCACAGGGTGCGGCGTATGCGATTTCGATAAAATTAGACACAGGTTGGCTGAGCCTTTAGAGCTCAATATCCCTGCCGAATTGCCAGCAAATCCTGCCGCCACGGAACCGGTTGTACGCAGATTTCGTCTGCGCTATGCAAAAACGGGCCGCATGAAGCTTCTCGGCCACCACGACCTCGTCAGACTCTTCCACCGGACGTTTCGCAGAGCCGGGATGAGGCTAAATTATTCTCAGGGGTTTCACCCGCATCCTAAACTAAGGTTCTCACCCCCCCTCGCGGTCGGTCTGGAGAGTGCGGCGGAATACTTGGACTTCGACCTGATCAATAGCGGGGCAGCCGCGGGGGACATCCTGGAGGCTCTCAAACAGGCCCTGCCGGAAGGCATAGATCCCTTATCTCTCGACGAATTATCATTGAATGATCCACCGGTTTCTGCTAAAATCCAACAGGTTACTTACGAAATTGCGTTCTTGAATTCAGTATCACCGGAGGAAATGTTGCGCTGTCTTGAAGAGTTCGAGGCTGCGCCCGTCTTCGAGGTCGTCACGGAACACAAAGGCAAATCTAGGAATCGCAATTTGAAAGAGTGGGTAGACAATCTCGCGCTTCGTGATGGCAAATTAAGAATGACACTTCGCAGCGGAGTTTCCGGATCGGTGCATCCCGTAGCCGCGGTTGCCGCAGTGCTGGGATTGAGTAGAGAGACCGTCAGGAATCAAAAGATAATCAAGATATCCGTTAAGTTGGACACGTCTTCAGGATTATGATGAGAGTCTCCACTATAGCCAGCGAGATCGTGATCAACATCAGCGAGCGGGAAACCCGCCTGGCGCTTATTGAAAACGGTCAGGTTGCGGAAATTCATCTGGAGCGTAAAGGCGAGCGAGGGATTGTCGGGAACATTTACAAAGGACGTGTAATTAAGGTCCTTCCCGGCATGCAGGCCGCTTTTGTAGACATCGGCCTGTCGCGCGCTGCTTTCCTCTATGTGGGAGACGTCCATCTCCACGTCCAGGACCTCAATTTTATGGTGAACGAAGAAGAGGACGAGGAATCGCCGGAAGAAGCAGACGCGATGCCGGAAAGCATCCCCGAGCACCTTCCGCCAGTGACCCCCATCGAAGACCTCTTGCAGGAGGGAGAGGACATACTCGTCCAGATTTCCAAGGAACCACTGGGAAGCAAGGGAGCCCGCATAACCTCGCATATATCCATACCTGGGCGACATCTCGTGTTCATGCCCACCGTGGATCACGTTGGAATCTCGCGAAGGATAGAGGATGAGGCTGAGCGCCAGAGGCTCAGAGATATTATCGCACGCATCAAACCCCCGTCCTGCGGAATCATTGTGCGAACTGTCAGCGAGCATGAGAACCTGGAAAAGTTGGAAGCGGACCTAAGCTTCCTTCAAGGAACCTGGCAGCGCATCCTGGAAAAAGAGAAGAAGGTCCCGGCACCCTCGCTGATATACGAGGATCTTGACCTCTGCCTACGGGGAATCCGTGACCTATTCACGGAAGATGTGTCCCGCCTTGTCGTGGATTCCGAGGAGCACTACCACCGCGTCCTCGACTTTATGGAAACCTTCATGCCCTCGTTGAAGCCCTGTGTCGAATTGTACGACGGGGATGAGCCTATTTTTGATTTCTTCGGCATCGAGATGGAGCTCAACAAGGCCCTTGGGAGAAAGGTTTGGCTCAAATCGGGCGGGTACATCAATATTGACTTCACTGAGGCCCTTGTGGCGATTGACGTTAACACAGGGCGCTACGTGGGAAAGCGAAACCTCCAGGAAACCATACTCAAGACCAATCTCGAAGCCGTCAAAGAGATAGCTTATCAGCTACGCCTTAGAAACATCGGCGGAATTATCATTGTTGATTTTATTGACATGGACCGGGGGGTGGATCGAGACAAGGTGTCTAACGCTTTGCAGGAGGCATTAAGAAGGGACAAGCAAAAAACCAATATACTGAAAATTTCCGAATTGGGCCTTGTCCAGATGACACGAAAACGAACGCGGGAAAGCCTTACCAGAACCTTATGCGAACCGTGCCCCTACTGTGAAGGCAAAGGATTCATCAAATCTCAAACGACCGTCTGTTACGAGATCCTGCGTGCTATTTCCAGAGGGATTACAGATGAGTATTCGTCCTGCATCCGTGTCACTGCACATCCGGAAGTGGTTAAACTGCTTTTTGAGCAGGAAAGCGACCAACTGGAGTCGATCCAAGGGCAATACAATACGAAAATCCAGCTAAATCCAGACCCCAACTTATACCAGGAACAATACGAAATTGTGAACTGCTAATTCATCCTCTCCGAGCTAATCTCGCAAATTAACATCTTGTAATAATTATGTCTTTTGCCAGCTTTTCCTCCTTGACATCCGCTCCCGCCCCGACTATCGTGCTCCGCACACTCCGGCAACCTGTCCTTTGCGAGGAGCCCCCGATGACTGATAACCAAGGCCAGGATCTCACCACCCAAATATTGATACAGATCCGCGATGAAATGCGGGCCATGCGAGTGTCCTTTGAGAGACGGTTCGATGCCCTGGAGGCTCGAATAGAGGGCTTTGAAGCGCGCATGGAATCTATCGAGTCACGCATGGATGCTCTCGAGAAGCGAGTCGAGTCCGTTGATAAGAGGATGACACTTGTCGAGCAAATCGTCCGTCGGCTTGAGGGCAAAGTGGATGCCATGCAGGTTCAGATCGACTTCCTCCAGGGAAGTGTCGATACCCTCGAAGTGCGGATAGACTCACTGGACGAGAGGAACGAGACCCGTTCTCAAGATCTTTTTAAGCGCTTCAATCAAATTGATGCCGACCTCAAGAAGTTCGTAACGGTTGTTAACAATGCCATCCTGCATTATGCTGGTGAAATGGACACTGTGAGGGAGCGCCTGCAAGTGACTGAAATCAAACTAGGGATCTCTTACCCGCCAGAATAGCCCCTTACATGCGACAAACATCATGCCGGGAAGAAAAAGTAAGCACTCAATCAATTACTGGACGAAGGGCATCCGGTCGGTAGACGTTGGCGCAAAACTCCGACTCGTTCCCTATTGGGAAAAAGGATCCAGCAAATCAGATCGAATCGAAGTGGTCATTGACCCAGGCCCGTCCTTTGGTGCCGGTGATCATCCGACCACTAGCATGGCTCTCGAACTGCTGGAAGTAGCGATCAGCGCTGTAAAAGATGCGAATGACCCAGCTACAGTACTAGATGTAGGCACCGGCACCGGGGTTCTTGCTATTGCCGGCGTGGCACTTGGCGCAAGCTTCGCTGTCGGCCTGGACGTAGATCCCGCGGCCGTGTTTGTTGCTCGGCGCAACGTCGCTCTGAATAGCGCTTCTAATCTGATGCCCGAAGGGACCAACTTTTCCATCCATATGTTCGTGGGTGAATCTGTGGCCGTCAAGGGCTGTTTCGACATTGTTGTCGCAAACCTGGCAGCTCCCACACTCCTGAACGTCCTCGAGAGCATTGTTGCCGCGGCCAAGCCCTTTGTGATTCTATCCGGCATTGCAGACGCGATGGCGGAGGAAGTAGTCCGAAGCTACAGTGCAGCGGGATTAAGACCTATTGAATCCAGGCAATGTGACGGGTGGAATGCGGTGCTGTTCAAGAAGAGCGGTATCACGGAGTAAGTAGCGCAAATAAGTGCTCCACGAGCGGCCCGAATCAAGGGGCTCTTCAAAATACAAATCGAGAATGGAGGGAACTTTTGGCCCCTCCTTCCTCGATTCATTGACTGAAAACGCTATACTAAGGCAGGGAAATGCAGATCGTCAGTCTTCTTCTGTGTGCTGCTTGCCCATGCCCTTCAGCCCGATAAGAGTCGTGCTTCCACTGGACCAATATTCAAGAAGGCCTTCCTGGACCATCTTGTTGACCACGTTCTTCACTTCGCGTGGCTTCATGTCGGTCACAATCGCGTAGAAGTCCTTCAGATAGAACTTCGACTTGGCTTTGGATTTCCCTTGCAGGGTTTCCAATATCAGTTTCTTGGCTTCCTCTTCGGTCATGGAAAAACTCCTCTTGACCAGTTAGTACTTGAACTGAGTCGACTGCCGCCACGTGGTATAAGCGAATCTGTAGTCATCGATCAGGTGATGGGTGAAGGGTATGTTGGTTTTCTCGAAGAATCTCTCCCAGCCAATCCGTTCCGCCCAATCTCCCAGACGCTCATACTTGCGTGCATCCTTGGCGTACACGTCGACAATGTTCTTTACAGCGTTAACAGCGGTCGGCCAACGAGGGGGCTCGTTGGGAATGAATGGAATAACAACCTTGGAGAACTTCGGTTTGCTTTTCCGGTTGGAGAGCTTGCCGCCGACAAGAATTGCTATTCCACTTCCAACCTCGTCTGCAAGGGGCATTGCCGCGCACATGGTGTAGCAGTTTCCACAGAACATGCAACGATCCGCATTGACCTCGAGGGTCTTGAGGCCGGTATCGGTCTTTGCGGGCTTAATGGCCGCGGTAGGACAGGCGGCTATTGCAAGCGGAAGCTCGCACAGTTTATCTATCCACTGATGGTCTACCATAGGGGGCTTGCGGTGAATTCCCAGGATGGCTATGTCAGAGCAATGGACGGCTCCGCACATGTTCAAGCAGCACGCTAGCGAAACCCTGACAGGTGCAGGCAGCCGCATCTGGGCGAACTCATCGTAGAGGCTGTCCATGACTGCTTTGACCACGCCGGAAGCATCAATCGCGGGGGTATGGCAGTGGGCCCATCCCTGAGTATGAACGATGTTGGTAATTCCCGCGCCGGTTCCGCCAATCGGGAACTTGTTTGAACCTGCGGCGAATTTCCTGCTCTTGAGGTCATCCAAAAGGGGCTTGACCTTGCTTTTGTTGTCCACCATGAACTCGATGTTATTCCTGGTTGTGAACCTCAGATAGCCGTCGCAGTGTTTGTCCGCGATTTCGCAGATCTCACGGAGATGCTCGATGCTCATAAGCCGGCACCCTCCCACGCGAACGGTATAGACTTCATCGCCACTCTCGGCTACGTGAACAAGCACGCCCGGCTCCAGGATTTCATGGTAGAGCCACTTGCCGAAATTCTTCTTGATTACGGGCGACAGGAAGTCCCTGAAATATCTCGGTCCTATATCAGTAATTCTATCCTTTAGCGGATCTGCAGGATCGTAAGGCATATTTTCAACCTCCTGTTATCTTTGGTGTTTCTTGCGGAAGTCTTCAATGTCACGGGTCCAGCCGCCTTCGACCTCTTCTTCTTTCCAGAAGATGTAGGGGTTGGATCTCGGTTCGTCGATCATTCTCGGGTCCGGATCGAGTTCCGCTATGCGCAGGAACTCCTGCATACTCTTGCGCTGGATAAGTTCACCGAGTCGTTCGCGGTTCTTACCTTCTTCCATCCACCAGTCCCACACCTTTTCAATCAGATCTTTGACCTCACTGAAGGGTGATTCTATCTTCATAAAGGGGACAGTCAAAGTGGACATCTGAGCGCCTTCCAGGATCGGGGCCTTGGCACCGAACAAGATCGAAGCACCAGTGTCCAACCCGATTCTCAGGGCCCGCGGCATGGTGTTCAGGCAGTGCATGCAGCGAGTGCACTCTTTGTTATTGATTTCGAGCTTGCTGCCATCCCAGCTCATGCAGTCGGTTGGGCAAAGATCGATCACTTCCTTCTGAATGTCAAACTTGCCCCAATCTCTTCCCGAGTGGGCACCGGCATTGGGTTTGAGTTCCCCGCCAACGTAAGCTTTGACGGCCGCCTGGTCAATACGGATGTCATCCCGCCAGGTTCCGATGAAGGACATGTCAGAACGAGCTATCGATGCCACGCATCCGTTGGGGCAGCCATCGAACTTGAACTTGAACTTGTAAGGGAATGCGGGGCGATGCAGTTCGTCTTGGTATTCGTGGGTCAAATGGTTACAACATTCCTGCGTGTCGAAACAAGCGAACTCGCATCTGGACATTCCCAGGCAACATTCAGGAGTTCTCAGGTTCGATCCTGAACCCCCAAGGTCCTGATTCATCTCGTGAGTCAGGTCATAGAAGAGCGGTTCCAGATGATCCGTACTGGTTCCTAGGAAAATGATGTCTCCGGTGGAACCGTGCATGTTGGTTAGGCCGCTGCCGTGTCGCTCCCAGAGATCGCAAAGCCCGCGCAGAAATTCTGTGGTGTAATACTTACTCGACGGCTGGTTTACACGAATAGTGTGGAAATGGGCGACACCGGGGAAATTTTGAGGCTGGTCGCAATATCTACCGATGATTCCTCCACCGTACCCGAATACGCCGACAATTCCACCATGCTTCCAGTGGGTAACTTTGTCCTCGTACGAGAGTTCCATGACACCAAGGAGGTCATCCGGCGCCTCCTTCAACGCATGTTTGCCTTTCTCCGCCTGCTGCTTGATGTCGGAGACGAAACTTGGCCACGGGCCCTTTTCCAGTTCATCAAGCATGGGGGTGTTGTGTTTTCCCATTAAAGGTTCCTCCTCTCTAAGCTTGGTTTTTTTTAATCGCAACTTTATCCGGCCTTCTCGACCACCGGCCCTTCCGAGGCAACAAATCGTCCCGCGGGAAAGTTCCTACCCTCATCAACTTTCCTCGGGAATCACAACTCCAATTTTCTAGTGGGTTAAGTGAACGTGAGTGGTTCAAGTCACCCAAATGCAGATCCCAGAAACTTTAATGGAAAAGGCCCGGGCAAGTCAAGAAAAAACTTCGACATTTAAGATAAGTAAAGGATTTTCGCGGAACGAAGCCCGACGCTTTCATATCCCTTCAGGATCTCTAAATCAAGGCTTTTCGTCTACTCTTTCTCCTTAATCGGGCGTCCAGTGATTTCGACCCTTCCATCTGAATCTTTGATAGACTTCAAGGATTACTACAACTTTTTCCTTCGAGCGCTTATGATGTACGAACCCGGCAAATAGTCCAGGCACCTACAAGGATATAAATATTCTTCGAAAAGGCTCGCGGCTTCATGAAAAATAATCTTATTTGCAAAGAGCGGTTCCTCTACTCGTCTCCACGCGGATCTGTGCCATTCGACGCGAAGCGACTGGAGTCCTTTCTTCCCCTGGGGTGCCCTGGCGGCGGTGAAGAAGAAGTCTCGCAGATCACATATCACGCGTATCTCGAAGCCATTCGGCAGTTTATTCATGATAACCGGGACCAATTCGTCGAAGTTCTCGCCGGCCAGGGCTTGAAAGACTTAATGAAAGTACAATCTATTGATTTCATATCTGAAAAGCATGGAGCTGACTATCATCCGGCAAAGATCAAAGTTCGGACCGCGAGGTCTTCGTATTCCTTCGCTGTCAATGTGGCGCTGACTGAACGGGGAAAACGCCGTATAAGGCAAGATTTTGACATGCTGACCTTGTTCGGCGAGCGATTTCCAGCCAAATACATTCCGAAAGTCTATTTTCTCAGTAAAGTAAACCTTATGGTAAATGAGAAAGATGTGGTTATGCCTATGTTTATGGGCGAATGGCTCGAGGGATACCACGAGTTTCATCTTTCCGTTGACCCTGAAACCAGCGCTACCGGGATTATCCTATGGGATTTGACCCGAGGCTATAGGATTATCTCCGCCGAAGCAGAGGCTGAGATTTACAGACAGGCTGCCTTAATCCTGACCTACTACTATGATGTGACAACGTTTGCGGAGGTGTATCCGTGGCACCACGCGGCGGGGGATTTTGTTTCCAAGCTTTCCGAGAGAACCGTGGATGTCAAGTTGATCACTCTGAGGCAGTACGCGCCCCGAATCGTATTTCCCACTCGCTCCCTTGACAAACGCCTGGATGCGCTTTTGGTTTTTCTCGCAAACCTGACCATAAGAACGCGGTTGGACAGGTTGGATGGGGTAGGGAAGGTTGCATGGGCCGAAGATCGTGCGGTAGATGCAGCCATTCGCGGATTTCTGGCCGGCATGAAGGCAAAGGTCACGGCCGGAATGTGCGACAAGATTCTGCCTACGCAGTTCTTGGTGGCAGCGAAACGGATGCAGTTGGTAGATCTGGCGCAGATTTTTCAAACAATCGCTGAATCTTACGATGAAGATGCCCCGGATCGGCTTGTTATTCTCGAACACCTGGTCGACCACGTTTTTCAGGTTTACCGGCAGTTCCAGGAGCTTCCGTCATCTGTGTGACCGGCACAAATCCCGGTTTCTGTCACTCTATCCAAATGCCCGCGGACGACACTATCTGCCCAAAGCAGCGCGACGGTCTTTTCTTTGTCGTGCGAATTCACTATCATTGGGTCAAAATACGGCAGTTAATCTTTCACTCAATCGCCCTCACAATTGGAAGTCGAGTCCAGGAGTGCCGGTCATCTCATGAGCGATGTCGAACGTTCAAATATTCCTAGAATAGTTCTCGCGGCCCTCAAAGGCGGAGCTGGCAAGACCTTTCTTACGGTTGGCGTCGTCGCAGCGCTTCGCAAGAGGGGCCTCAATCTTAGCGTTTTCAAGAAAGGGCCGGATTACATAGACGCTGGCTGGCTTGGGTTAGCTGCGGGCGAACCTTGTTACAATCTCGACGCTTACCTCTTCGACCGAGAAGTCGTCCGCGGCTCTTTTAGCAAGAGATCTTCCGGAAAAGACGCCGCCATTGTGGAAGGGAATCGCGGCCTCTTCGACGGAGTAGACGCGGCCGGCAGTTACAGCACTGCGGAATTGGCCAAGATTCTCAGGGCCCCGGTTGTACTGATTGTGGACGCCACTAAGGTTACCAGGACGGCAGCCGCGGAAGTCCTCGGATGCCAGTTAATGGACCCTGCCCTGGAACTGAAGGCAATCATCTTGAACCGGGTAGCGGGGGTTCGACACGAAAGAATCCTGCGTGAAGCCATTGAAGCCGCGACATCCATTCCCGTCATCGGATCGGTGGGCAAACTCAGCCGAATCAATTTTCCTCAAAGGCATTTCGGGCTTCTTCCATTGCAGGAACACCCTCAGGCCACTGACTGCGTTGAACAAGCGGGGGCGATGGTCCGGCAATCCGTCGATCTGGACAGACTCCTTGAAATAGCTGCATCCACAAAGGATTTTCAGTTCGGGGCGTTGACTGAAATGTCGGAACATCGCCGGAACCGGCAATCGACCCGGCTGCGTATAGGGATCGTGAAGGACTCTGCATTTCAATTCTATTATCCCGAAAATCTGGAGGCTCTCGGCAGGCGAGGAGCCAAGCTCGTGGAGATAAGTTCACTCTTTCCTGCGGAATTGCCCGATCTGGATGGGTTGTACATAGGAGGGGGGTTTCCAGAAACGCACGCAGAAGCTCTTGCCGGCAATTCTCTTTTCAAGGAGTCACTTCTCAAAGCGGTAGAAGACGGCCTTCCGGTATACGGAGAATGTGGCGGCCTGATATATCTTTCCCGCAGTCTTCGGATCGACGAAAGGGTCTATCCTATGGCCGGAGTTTTTCCGATAGACACGGTGATGCAAAGAAAACCGCAGGGTCTTGGATACATTCATGTAAAGGTGACAGGTTCAAATCCATTTTATCCGGTGGGAACAGAGCTGACCGGCCATGAATTCCATTATTCCAGTGTCAGCTCGTTGGATAATGCGGACGGGTCACTGGCATTTCGAGTATTGCGTGGACGTGGAATGGACGGTTTCCGAGACGGGATTTGCACTCGAAATGCGCTCGGGACGTACCTACACTTGCATGCCCTCGGTGAGCCCCTATGGGCCGAAGCCTTTGTGGCTAAAGCCTCTGAGTTTCATGCGTTGCGTGTTTCCCGAACGGATAGAGATCTTACTCGCTCAGCCCGCTGAATTCCGCGTTGCGTCCGTTTTCCCTCACAATTTTCTCAGTTGGTACTTCAAATCCATCTCATTCATGATATGCAGGTGTTCATGATTCACAGAACAAACGTACCAAGGATAGTGATCGCTGCGCTCAAGGGAGGAGCCGGCAAAACTTTCACTACCGTCGGACTCGTTGCCGCGCTTCGCAAGCGGGGCCTGTCACAGGCTGTTTTTAAAAAGGGTCCGGACTACATAGATTCTGGATGGCTCGGATCGGCAGCCGGCAGTGATTGCTATAACCTTGATCCTTACTTGTTTAGTCCTGAGACGGTTCGCGGGTCTTTTGTCAGACGGGCTCTCGGCAAGGATATCGCTGTTATTGAAGGTAATCGCGGCATTTTCGACGGCGTTGACGCCGAGGGGAGTTACAGCACAGCCGAACTTGCCAAAGAGCTTAATGCTCCGATGATATTGATTGTTGACGCTACCAAAGTCACACGGACCGCAGCGGCACTGGTTCTAGGTTGCAAGGCTCTCGATCCGCACGTGGATTTGCAGGGAGTCATCCTTAACCGAGTAGCCGGCGTGAGGCACGAGACAATCCTGAGACAAGCAATTGAAGAGACTGCCGAGGTTCCGATTATCGGGTCGATCAGTAAACTCCCCTTGGAGAGCTTTCCTCAGAGGCATCTAGGACTTCTCCCCCTGCACGAGCACCCAAGGGCCGCGGATTTCATCGAGGAAGCCGCCACCGTGGTGGAGGAATCGGTGGGGCTCGACCAGATCCTTGCGATTGCCTCTTCAGCACGGAAGTCATACGTGGAAGCGCTCTGGGAGGGTCCTGAAACAGCACGTATCATGGACTCGTCTCGTATTCGCATAGGAGTGCTGAGAGACTCAGCTTTCCAGTTCTATTACCCGGAAAATCTGGAGGCTTTCAGCAGAAACGGCGCCCAATTGGTCGAAATAAGCCCATTGACTCACGAGAAATTGCCGGATTTGGACGGGCTGTACATAGGCGGCGGATTTCCGGAGACGCATGCCGAACGTTTGGCGGAAAACGACAGTTTCAAGAAGTCTGTGCAATTTGCCGTTCAGAAGGGGCTTCCAGTGTACGCAGAATGCGGGGGGCTGATGTACCTCTCGAGAAGCCTGCTCATCGATCAAAATAACTACCCCATGGTCGGTGTCTTCCCAGTGGACACCGTGCTGGAACGAAAACCCCAAGGTCACGGCTACATCCATGTAGAAGTATCGGGCCCGAATCCATTTTACCCGTTAGGGACGGTGCTCAGGGGCCATGAGTTCCATTATTCTTACGTCACTGGAGCGGATCATCCTGCCGGCATGTACGCGTTTCGGGTTCTGAGAGGCCATGGCATGGATGGTTCTCGAGATGGAATATGCATGTACAATGCTTTGGGAACGTACGTGCATGTTCATGCCTTAGGTGAGCCTCTTTGGATAGAGGGGATTTTAAAAAGAGCCCGAGAATTCCACAGAATGGCCGAGATCAGAGACTTCGACGAAAGTCAGAAGAATCGAACGCCAGGGCGAAGACTCGGGACAAAATTGGCCTAAAGCTTGACCTTACTAGGCTGCGAGCCTTTTTCATGGAATACACCGAGCAAATAAAAGAGATCCTTGGGCCTGGAGGCATTCTTGAAAGTGCCATCCAGGGGTACGAACACCGCGAGCAACAGATCCGGATGGCCCAAGAAGTTTTCGAAGCAATATCATCCTGCGATCGACTGATCATCGAAGCCCCCACCGGCACCGGAAAAACTTTGGCTTACGTAGTTGCCGCAGCGCTTTCCAGGAAGCGGGTCGTGATATCCACCGGGACCAAGAACCTCCAGGAACAGCTTTTCTTCAAGGATATTCCGTTCATTCGGGATAAGATCTTTCCCCGTTTGAAAGTCGCCCTCCTCAAGGGGAGGGGAAATTTCGTGTGTCACACCAGACTTCGCCGATTTCTAAGACAGCCGTACCTTCAGGGCCTCAGAGACTCGGGTTCTCTGGAGGAGATTCTCAAGTGGTATCGGCTGACACGGGAAAAAGGACAAGGAGATCGGTCGGAACTTGAAAGTCTCCAGGACGATGACCCAATCTGGCCCGAGATCTGCTCCACTACCGAAACGTGCTCCGGGAAGGCCTGCCCGGACAGAGACGATTGCTTTGTCTTGAAAATGAAGTCCAAAGCCTACGACACGGATCTGGTGGTAGTCAATCATCATTTGCTCGTGTCAGATCTCGCAGTTAAGGAATCTGGTTTCGGGGAAGTTATACCTCGTTACGAGGCGCTGATCATAGACGAAGCCCATGGGCTGGAAGACGCGGCAACGCAGCATTTCGGTTTCCATACGAGTCAATTCAGGATCAGCAGACTTGTCCGCGATGCTCGTTTGGAATTGAATCAGACAGAAGCCGAAATACAGAAGTTTCAGGTCGCCTTGTCCGCGCTGGAGGAACACGGCAGGCGCCTATTTGGGTCTTTCCCCGAGGTTTCATCGTCACGGGGCACCATGCTGACCGTTAATCCGGAAGTCGCAGAAATCCGGGACGCCCTCAGTCGAAATCTTGAAGCTTTGGCTTCCATGCTGTCGAATGTTCCCAAGGCTCCGGACGAGCTGCGTTCCGTAGCACAGAGGGCGCGTGACATCAGTTCTGAGCTCCAGATCATCCTGGCTTCCGAACAGGGCGGGGAGTACGCTTGCTGGGCCGAACGCCGTGACAGAAATCTTGTTCTTCATGCTTCGCCGGTTGAAGTGGGAGGACTTCTCAACTCCCGGCTCTACGAGCATGTCCCTTCTATTGTGTTCACTTCCGCAACGCTGTCTGCCGGCGGGACTTTTGAATATTTCAAATCACGGTTGGGCCTGGACGCGGATCCACTTCCTTCGGAAGTGATACTTGATTCTCCATTCGACTACGCTAGCCAGACCATGCTTTACATTCCGAGGGCCATCCCCGAGCCGAATGCTCCAGGGTTTACTGACGCTCTCATTCCGGTATTGGAAGATATTCTCGTGAAAACGAGAGGAAGGGCGTTTGTTCTCTTTACCTCTCACAGAAACATGGAAGCGGTCCACCGGCAAATGCAGAACCGGGTCCCTTTTCCGTTGTTAATCCAAGGGTCAAAGCCGAAGAGGCGGTTGCTGGAAGAATTTCGGCAGCGGAAAGGCTCGGTGCTTTTCGCGACATCGTCATTCTGGGAGGGCATAGACGTGCAGGGCGAGGCCCTTTCATGCGTTATTGTAGACCGGCTCCCCTTTGCCCCACCAAATGACCCTGTAGTTTCTGCGAGAATAGAGAAATTGAAAAAACAGGGTCTTGAGGCCTTCTATTCGTTTCAAGTGCCAATGGCTGTTATTGCTCTCAAACAAGGGCTGGGTAGGCTTATCCGCACGCGCTCTGACAGGGGAATACTTTGCGTCCTCGATTTGCGGATTCTTACCAAGTCTTACGGAAAGATTTTTCGAAGAAGCCTGTATCAAAGTCCGCTGCATAGAGATCCTCAAGATATTGAGGCTTTCTTCGCATGCGATGAGAGTTGCCGAGTGCGACTGCCGGAGAACGGCATGGTCGAAGCCGGCTGAAACCAATTTGTGTTCCGGAAAGTGAATGGCGAGGAGGATGAAACTGTCTCAAAAGTGCGGACCGGGTCGGGAACGTGATGCGAAAGTCGCAGGACTCCTGATTTCCTAGCTCCGCCCGGAAACCCATGCCTCGCGGGCTCTGCACGTAAACTGCCTTATTTCAATATCATAGTCGAGACAGTGCCTTGTCGGCAGGCATTCACGGGCAGAGCCGGAGAACGAGCATATTTCTTGTCTTAACAGACATCCTCAAGACTGGCGAAAGAGGTCGTGAGGCTCAATGCAGCTAAAGGCAGTAATAAAATTTGTGCGTGATCGTCTTGGCAGTGCCCTACATTCTTCACATTCGGAAGAAAGTGCCCGGACGGCAACCTCAAAGGAATCCACCGCTCCGTATTTCATCGAAGTTGCCGACAGAGCCTTCGACGAATTAAATGTCAGCCTGCATGGAAGAATGTCGGTAGAAAATGCAGAGCAGGTTCGCCGGAGGCTTGTGGAGACCGTCAGCGGTCAACCTTTGAAAAACGTGGTCATAGATCTTGGGGCAGTGGAATATTTCGATAGCTCGGCAGCCGCCATACTCATAGAAGTGTACCGCTTATGCGCGGACGTGCAGAACTCTCTGAAATTGATAAATGTACCTCCTCATGTCCAGAGCTTCCTCAATCTTGTGGACTTCGAACATTTCAAAAGCGCGGGCATTCTACAGCCTCGACCGGTACCGCCGGTGCTGGTTCAGATCGGTGAAGGGACTCTGGCCCTGCGTCGTAACGTGCGAGACATTATTACCTTCATCGGTGCGTCGGTAGTGGCCCTCGCTCATGATCTAGCTCATCCCATGAACCTGAAATGGGATCGGCTTTGGCAACTTATTGATAGGAGCGGCGCCGACGCGGTACCCATAGTAACGATTCTCAGTTTCCTTCAGGGCGGAATTCTCGCATTTCAAGCCGCTATCCAACTTCGGAAATTTGGCGCCAACATCTTTGTCGCGGACCTTGTGAGCCTTTCGATTTGCTTGGAGATGGGACCGTTGCTGACCGCTCTAATCGTAGCCGGCAGGTCCGGCGCGGCTTATGCGGCGCAGATAGGAACAATGCAGGTGACCGAAGAGGTGGACGCTCTGCGAGTGATGGCCATCGATCCCATCCGGTACCTGGTCTCCCCACGAATATTAGCCGTAGCTCTAGCTCTCCCTTGTCTCACCCTTTTTGCAGACGTGATAGGCATGGCTGGAGGATGTGTCGTAGCCGTCTTCTCGCTTGACCTGAGCCCGGTGGGGTATTTCAATCAGATTCATAAGGTGCTCGAATTGAGCGACGTGATAAAGGGCCTCGTCAAAAGCCTTGCCTTTGGAATTGAAATAGCCACAATAGGATGCCTGAGAGGCTTTCAGGTAAGAGGCGGAGCTGAGAGTGTCGGAAATGCCACCACATCGACGGTAGTAACCTGCATCTTTATCTTGACGATCACGGATGCCTTGTTCGCTGTGCTCTATTACTATCTTCCTTAAGTCCGAAAAATGTGAATATATGGGGGAAGGCTTCTTGAGGTCGTGAATACATCACCGCGACCATCCAAGGAGTTACATTCTGCCGAACATTCCGCCGATCCCGAGGAGTCATTGAACAGGTCGACAAACGACGGCGCCGCCACCGGTACTATCATTTCCGTAAAGAACCTCAGAGTGGGGTATGGGGACGAAACTATATTGGAAGACATTTCCTTTGAAGTGCGAGAGGGGGAGGTGTTTGCGATTTTGGGACGATCGGGTTGTGGAAAGACGACACTGTTTAAAGCCATCATAGGGCTTCTTCCCCCCACCAGCGGCGAAGTGATCATTGATGGCGAAAAAGTGCTGCCAGTGGCCGAAGAGGGTTCCGAGCGGGTGCTTCGGAAGATAGGGGTACTTTTTCAATCAGGTGCTTTGTTTAGTTCTATGAGCCTGGCTGAAAATGTTGCTTTTCCCCTACGCCAATACACCAACTTGCCGGAAAGAACCATTGAGCAACTAGTGACACTAAAGCTCTCGCAACTCGGACTCGCAGGGTGGGAGAAGTCGCTCCCTTTGGAACTGAGTGGCGGTATGCAGAAAAGGGCGGCGCTGGCAAGAGCAATGGCTTTAGATCCAAAAATCCTTTTTTTTGACGAACCGTCTACGGGGCTGGATCCGGTCACAAGTGTCGAACTCGATCGAACTATCCTGGAAATCAACCGCGCTCTGGGGACCACCATGGTAATAGTCACGCACGAGTTATCGAGTATCTTTACAATTGCCGACAGGGTTATCATGCTCGACGCGCAGGAGAAGAGCATAATCGCAGAGGGGAAACCCAACGAACTGAAAGATAGGGCCGATGATCATCGAGTCAGAGAGTTCTTCAGCCGTTCGCTAGCATGAGATTACGCGCGGACTCGCTGTCCGTTGCTGCCGGGACAAAGAGATCCCGCACCACCAATCAGGGATTGATCGCTCGCAGAGCCGGCAGATCCTGAAATCAAGGAGAGGAACATGTCCACCCAGGCAGATAAATTCAAAATCGGGCTGTTCGTGGTGTCGAGCTTGTTTGTGGCGGTGGTCTTAATTATATGGCTGGGCGCCTCGCATTTGTTCGAATCCACCCAGGAGGCGGTGGCTTACTTCACGGAGAGCGTCCAAGGGTTGGAAGTCGGGAGTTCGGTTAAATTCAGGGGCGTTCCCGTGGGTAGGATCAGGGCAATTCGGATGGCTCCGGACGGCAGGCTTGTCGAAGTCATGTTGAGCCTGGATAAGAATTTCAAAATCAGCGGAGACCTGGGAATAAAGATGGACCTGATGGGGCTGACCGGTCTAAAGTATCTGGAAATGGATAGGTTCCGGCCGAATCAGCAAAAGGAACACATAGTCCTGGACTTCAAGCCCCGTTACCCGGTGATTCCCACGTATCCTTCGGATATCAGAGAATTCGGAACAGCTTTGGAAAGCATTTTCCAGAAGGTTAAGGACGTGGATTTGGCGCAGATTTCCGATAACATGTTGAGAGTGACTTCGAGGCTAGACACGATACTTTCCGATCCCAAGCTAGACACGATCGGGGCTAATGCCGCAGGAACCCTGTTCGAGGTCAGACAGGCCGCAAGAAAGGTTAATGAAGAGATTTCACGCTCACAACTTTCCAAAGTGATTACCCGTACGTTCGACAAGGCGGGAGAATTTTTTCAGGAGAGCACAGCAACCACGCGAAGCGCTGATCGTTTGATCCGCCGCGCGGATAATAACCTTAACAATCTCAGCCAAAAGTTAGACAGAAGCGCGGACAACCTAATCGACTTCACGCGGATGATAAAGCTCAAGCCCTCCAGCATATTGTTTGGAGCGGGAGGAAAAGCTCGATAAACGCGCTGACGTGGCTGTACAACCCGTGGATTACTTACCAGCAGAAGATTTTCTCGCGATTTGGTTGTCCAGAACCCTCTTTTCGAACTTTTGCTCGTATTGACGGCCAGGAGACCGTTTCTCCAGAGGGTGACATTCGATCTTGAAATACAACCGGGTACCAAGCTCTACTTTTGCGAGTCCTATAGCGGCGATCTTCACCCTTGGACTCGTGGTTGTTTTGGCCGGCTGTGCGTTGCGGTCTCGAGAATCGATTACGTATCATGTGTTCGATTATCCGACACCCGCCAAGGAGAACAAACCGCCCATTCCCGGTACTCTTATGGTTTATCGTTTTATCCCCGCTTCTTCAGTGGACATCAATTCTCTGGTCGTCACCCGATCGTCAGGATCCAAGCAGTCGGTGATGCTCCACCGCTGGGAGGAAAACCCAGCGGATATGATAACAGATTTGGTAGTCCGCGATCTGGAGAACTTCGAGCTTTTTGAAAAGACTGTGGATCAGTTGAGCACCGTGCGCTATCGGTACGCCCTGGAGGCTACAATACGCAAGCTTCAGGGAAATATCACGGACGGCAAGGCCAGCGCATTACTCGAAGTCGAGGCCACCCTCACGGATTTTGAGGCACCTGCCGGCGGAGAAAAAACTCTCTTGAAGAAAGATTATAAAATAGAGATCCCGAGCCAGGATACTTCGTCGAATTCTATAATCAAGGCGCTCGATCTCGCTGTGAAGAAGCTGTCAGAGGATCTTAGAGCCGACATTCGTGTCGCCGTGGAACCCAAGGTTCCCCATCAGCCGAAAAAGGTTCCACGCAACCGCCGCGCCCGGAGATCAAGAATTTCAATCGATGGCCGAAAATGAGTCGGCTTTGACGAGTAACACGGCGAATATTCACGCTCATGTCAACTGCAGGAGAGTTTCTGCAACCGCTTTTCGAGGCTGACGGACTGAAAAAAATTGCCCTTCGAAGTCAGGGCTGGTATTTCCTTGGGCGATGCTTTGGCATTATACTCCTACCAGGACGCTATTATTGATTGGCGTAGTAAAGCGCGTTCAGGGCCATTGGGCTTGCGCCTCCGCTGACTCTTCCCGCCAAGGGAGGACGAATTGATTTATCGTTTCCCCCCGCTCCCGTGAGACTCCAGAGAGTGGGGAGAGGGGAAAGCGGCTTTGTTTTAAAGTCGATTTCCAGCGGGTGGCAATATCACTACAGCGGCGAGGCTGAATAATGAAGCGTATCCTTGTTGTGGACGACGAGAAACATATCTGCGAACTGTACAAGAGCGAACTCGAAGACGAAGGATACAGGGTGACGTTGGCACACTCCGGTGAAGAGGCTCTTGCAGAGGTGGAGAACGATCCCCCCGACCTCATTGTCCTCGATATCCAGATGCCCGGAATGGATGGAGTCGAGACCTTGGAAAAGTTGTTGGGCCGGGATCAAGGCATTCCCATAATACTTAACACTGCTTACAGCCATTATCGGGATGATTTTACCACATGGGGGGCGGATGCTTATGTAGTCAAATCTTCCGACACCACAAAACTCAAGAATGAGATAAAGCGGCTGTTGGCTAACGAACAGGCGCAATGATATGAAGAATACATTAACTATTTTGATGGCCGGAGGTAAAGGGGAGCGACTCTATCCGCTCACCAAGGCACGCGCGAAACCTTCCGTTAGATTTGGGGGTATATATCGGATTGTCGATTTCACTCTTTCAAATTGTCTTAACTCGGACATTAGACGAATTTATGTGCTGACCCAGTATCGATCGCTTTCTCTCGACCGTCACATACGACTTGGCTGGAACGTCTTCAATCATGAGTTGGGCGAGTTCATTGAGTGCGTGCCTCCTCAACAGAGGAACGTAGATCGCTGGTACCGGGGGACTGCGGACAGCATTTATCAGAATATCTACCTGCTCCAGAGAGAACGGCCCGCACGCGTGCTTATCCTCTCGGGTGATCACGTGTACAAGATGAATTACAACGATATGCTAGCCTTCCACATGGAGCAAAATGCCGAACTAACCGTTGCAGGCGTCGAGATCGACCGCTCCGAAGCAGTCCATTTTGGAATTATAGGAAGCGACGACAGCTTCAGGATTGTCGATTGGGCCGAGAAACCTGCGGATCCGAAGCCGGTGCCGGGGAAGCCGGATAAGTCATTCGTCTCCATGGGTGTTTACATATTCAACACCGATGTGCTCGTCAAAAACGTGATTGCTGACGCAAAGGACACTTCATCCTCTCATGATTTTGGAAAAGACGTGGTCCCACGGATGATCAACAACAGCAGGGTCTTCGTGCACAACTTCAAAGAAGCCAACAACGAAGAGGGCCGTTATTGGAGAGACATTGGAACGATCGACGCCTATTGGGAGGCCAACATGGATCTCTGTTCGGACGATCCCCAGTGCAACCTCTACGACGCGGAGTGGCCGATTCGGACCTATCAACAACAAGTGCCCCCGGCGAGAACGGTATCTGTGGCCGGCGAAGGGAGCGAAGATCGTCTCCACAGCCACGTCTGGAATTCGATGATATCAGGTGGCTGTGTGCTGTCCGGATGCACCCTAAAGAACTGTGTGCTTTCTCAGGGCGTCCGAGTAAATGCAGGAAGCGTTGTGGAGGAATCTGTCCTTCTAGACGGTGTGTACGTGGGACAACGCGCCAGAATACGCAAAGCGATTATAGATCAGGATGTTATAGTTCCTGACGGGTTTACCATCGGCTATGAACCTGAAATGGATAAGCGCCGGTTCACGATCTCCCCGGGGAACGTGGTTCTTGTGCCTCGGGGAATCAAGCTCGATTAGCGAGAGCCCCCTATAGTCCAATTTCTTATGTATTTCCTAACTTCAAACAAGTTCAGAAGGTGAGGATTGTATAATGCCGGAGGTGCCCGTTCGAGGACGGTTGCTGGCTTACGAGGGACAGCCCAGCGATTTTGATAAATCATCGTTGTCGATAGTCTTTATTCACGGTAGCGGTGGTGACCGCGAGGACTGGCGGGCGCAGCTTGACGGGCTCCCACATGCTGCCACCGTCGTTGCCCTGGAGTTGCCCGGGCACGGAGAATCCGATCCTCCCGGGGAAACCTCGGTAGCCGCTTACGCTCGATGGGTGACTGATTTCGTCGACGTCCTGAGATTACAAAGGGTCGTACTGGTCGGATGTTCTCTGGGAAGCGCGATCACGCAGTGGATCGCCCTTTTCGGTGCCAGGTCCTGGCTTGAGGGGATCGGATTGGTAGGAGCAGGCGCTCGCTTGCGCGTTCACTCTGCGTTCTTGGATGGTCTGCGGCAGGATAAGGAGAACGCTCTGGCCATGCTTTCAGACTATTGCCTTTCTCCGGCAGCAGGGGAGCCGCTTCGCACCAGACTGAGAGAAAAATACGTCAAGACGTCGGCGGACATAGTTCATGGAGACCTGAGCGCCTGTAATGAGTTCGATGTGATGGATAAGATCCATCAGGTAAGATTGCCCACCGCAATCTTTGTGGGAGAAGACGACCGGCTCACTCCGGTCAAATATGCGCGCTTCCTTCACGACAAAATTAGCGGCTCACATCTGGCCGTCGTGCCCCAAGCAGGCCACCTGGTCATGATGGAACAGCCGGAGGAGTTCAATCGGCTCCTCGTTGAGTTCCTCACCGAGCTGAAGGGGCGATCGAACCGGCCCTAAAGCGATTTTATGGTTGTCATGTGTTGGTGATCTCTCGGAGAAGATCTATATCTTCGAGCATCTTTCCAGCCCCGCGAGCCACAGTGGACAGAGGATCCTCGGGCACCACAATAGGCACCCCGATCTCCCGTCGCACCCTCACGTCCAGGTTCTTCAGGAGAGAGCCTCCCCCTGTGAGGACTATTCCTGTGTCGATAATGTCCGCGGCTAATTCGGGCGGACATTGTTCCAGTGCCATCTTCACGCTGTCCACGATGGAATTCACCGAATCCATTATGGCGTGCGCAACATCCGTGGAGTTGACCGTTATGGTTTTGGGAATGCCGTCCATCAGATCCCGGCCCTTTATGTCTACTTCCTCGACTTCATCGTCTATGTAGGCCCTTCCCACCAGTATTTTGATCTGCTCGGCCGTGGAAGGTCCTATGAGAAGGCTGTAATTCTTGCGGATGAATTCGAGGATGTCAGTGTCGAGTTTGTCTCCGGCGATCTTGCTCGAATTGCTGTAGACTATGCCTGTCAGCGAAATTATCGCGACCTCCGTGGTTCCGCCGCCGATATCGACAATCATGTTGCTCATCGGTTCTGTCACCGGAAGGCCCGCCCCCATGGCTGCTGCCATAGCTTCTTCCACGATAAAGACTTCGTGAGCCCCTGCATTTAGGGCGGAGTCCCGGACTGCCCGTCTTTCCACCGGGGTAACGCCGGCTGGCACAGAGATAATTACGCGGGGTCTGACAAAAGATTTCCGCTGATGAACTTTCTGGATAAAGAATTTCAGCATTAAGCTGGCGATCTCGAAATTAGCTATGACGCCCTCTCTGAGGGGGCGAAACACGTCAATGGAACCCGGAACTCGCCCTATCATCTTCTTGGCGTCCTCGCCTATCCAAACCTCCGAATTTCGCTTATCTTTTCTCCGGATTGCCACGACTGAAGGCTCGTTGAGCACGATGCCTTTGCCGCGTGCATAAACGAGCGTATTCGCCGTACCGAGGTCTATCGCCAGGTCCTTCGAAACTTTGGAAGCTAAAAAGCTAAGAAGCATCTGTGGCCCTTTAAAGAGCGTTGTCCGGTAATAAAGAGAAACAACGTCCGGAGATCAAAGCATCTGAATGAGGGAATTGCAGAAAATCGTCAAGAACTCTATTGACTTGAAATAACACCAACACCCTGGACTGGATCCGGGCCAGATCTAGATTCCTGCGTTAGCAGGAATGAAGGGCAACCTCGCGTTCCGCACGGGGCGTGGCCACCAAATCATTTCCTTTTTCAGTGATTGCTTTCGAGAATCCCCATAGGAAGCCAGGCTTAACTGGGCATTCGCGACTGTTGACCGCGCTATTTTATCTGAAAACTGGGGTCTTTACACTGCCCGGTACATGACGGCCCATCAGGTCAAAGCTTCACTTCTATGATGGAATTTTTCTTCAGCTCTTCGATATATTCCTTCATGCGAGCCTGAATGGTCTCATGTCTTACCAAAGCGATCACCTTATTTCGGACCTTTTTGTATTCTTTCTCTTCAGCCGGGGTCAATATACCCGGAGATTTCTTGGTCTTAGAATCCGGCGCTTCTGCTGAATCCTTTTCAGAATTGTCCACATTCTTAGCCTTGGGGCTTGCATTGCCCGGTGCCTGTTTGCTAGCGGCCTCGCGCTGTTTTTGCATCTCTTTCCAGCGTTGCTCCAATTTCTTGCGGATCTTTTCAGGAATCGGGACCTTTTTCAGCGTCCTGCCTTTAGCATCTACCAGATAAAACATGATCAGCTGTTCCGGGCCGGTTAACGGCGGACTTACATCTCCCGGTTTCATACGCTGCACCAGCTTCTGCATGGCAGGAACCATGTCCTTATATTTCATTACCCCCAGATCTCCTCCCGAGGAGGCCAGGGCGTCCTGCGAATACTTCTTGGCCAGCTTGGCGAAGTCAGCTCCTGTCATGGCTTCCTTGTAGATCTGCTTTGCCTTTTCGGTTACTTTAGCGATATTCTTGCGACTCTTATCCGCCGGTAGTTTGAGCGTGATCTGTCGAAGTCTCAACCTGCCTCCTACATACAGTTCTTCGTGAGTGGGAATTGCAGGTTGAGCCTGTGACTCGCGTGTTTGCGCAGGTGTGATGCTTTCGACCAGCTTTTTGTAAAGCTCTTCGATGTTATCCCGATTTTTCTTGAAGTATTGTTCGGCGTCCTCTTCGCTCAATGGGACCTTTTGCACCACTTCAGTCGCAATTAATCGACTCAGAACGAGTTGGCGCTTCATTATTTTTCGGTATTCAGCATAATTAAGCGCGTGACTCGCCAGCAAGAGGACGAATTGCTCTTGTGTAAGCCCATTTCGCTTTCTTATCGCGTCTATGGAAGCATCCACCCCTTTGTCATCAATCTTAACCCCTTTCTTGGCCGCTGCCTGTTCCAGGAGATGGACAACTATAAGCTCATCGAGAATATCTCGATCCGTGGGAACCTTGCCGGGTGGTATGATACCCAGAGGCAGGTTCGTGAGATTTCGCATAAATGGTTGTTTGTGCTTCTTTATGTCCGACTCCAGGATCACGTCTCCATTTACTATGGCGGCTATCCTGTCCGAGTAGGCCTCAGCGTAGAGTCGTGGAACGATCCACGCTGAACCAAAAAGCAAGAATAAGAGGCAGATGTTCTTTCTTTTCATGTTCCCTTGCCGGTGTCCCGGCAAACCTTCAAGCAAGTCCCGATGCTTTTTTCACACAAAATAGATTTCCTCGCATCGAGCGACACGGATTCCTTGCCTTGTCTCTCATACCAGTCAGCGCAACCCGGGGCAAGCATTCCGCATGAGACTCGGGCTGATTTGCCGCGAGCAGCCTGTTTCTGGTCCTAAATACCATGTGCAGTTCCGAATCGTTACATCTTTAATCAAAAGAAGTCTTTTTTGCAACATGCAGGAATCGCGTTGAGAGGGTTTGCCTGGTAATCGCATACAGCGGTCTCTTCCCGGGACCCACTGTAGGGGCTTCTCTCGTAGGTGGCCCGTAAGAGGGCAGACATAAGATCGGCCCCTACCATCCTGTGTAGGGGTCCGGGGTGACGGCATCGGATTGAATTGCGAGCGCACGCTGCATTGCCCGAAACCAAACGCCGTGTTAAGGAAATCGAGTGCTTAGGACGCTGAAACAGGGCGAGTTGCCGCGATTGAACGCCGTTCAGCGACACGCGCATTGATATTATGGCTGATTTCAAGGAGATGAATGAACGCTTTCAGAAGCGACTCCTTTGCCATTGATAGACGCTCTGAGACGCTCCAGCAGAGCCAAGCACATCTTGATCCTGGACACAGGGTCCACCTTCCCGACGCGAAACCCGAGGCGGTCTCCGGGTAGGAGTCGAATCCTCCCGTCCTTTAGGGCCCATTCGATCAGAGTTTGCGGATTTACGAGAGTTTCCGGATCAAAGCCGAAGATGAGATCCTGTTCATTATAATCAAGCCTCAGGATTCGCACTTCTTTCATGGCAAGCCTGATCCGCATAACCTGCATCAGGTGGGCGACCTGCAAGGGAGTTTGACCGTAGAGGTCCATAATCTCTTCTTCTATTTCGTCGATTTCGGCAGGATCGGAGGCCCTGGACAGCCGCTTGTACATGTTCATACGCTGTTGCGGATCGGGAACGTAATCTTCTGGAATAAAGGCTTCGAGCTTGAGACGAATGTCCGGATCGATCCGAGGGGCAGGTTCTTCCCCCTTGATCTCTTGAATGGCCTGCTCCAGCAATTCCAGGTACATTTCATATCCAACCTGGGCTACGTGACCGGACTGGGATGTTCCCAGGATGTTACCTGCTCCTCGGATCTCCATATCTCTCATTGCAATTCGGAAGCCCTGGCCGAGGTTGGAGTATTCCTGTATAACCGCGAGCCTCTTGATCGCATCCGTGGTCATCAGAGTTTCCGGCGGCGTAAGCAAGTAAGCGTATGCCCGCATGTGCGATCGTCCTACACGACCCCGGAGCTGATATAGGTCTGCGAGTCCGAACGCGTCGGCCCTTTCGATGACTATGGTGTTGGCTCTGGGGATATCGAGTCCGGATTCAATTATGCTTGTGCAAACCAGAATATTGATCTTCCCGGTAATGAATTCCAACATCACTCGTTCCAACTCACGGTCCGCCATTTGACCATGAGCTACCCCGAACCGGCCCTCGGGGACGAGCTTTTGAAGTGCAGCGGCGCGCTTATAAATTGTTCGGACCCGGTTGTGAATGTAAAATGCCTGTCCGCCTCGGCTTATTTCCCGCACAAGCGCCTCCCTTATGACCTCATCGGACTGCCGCATGACGTGTGTGCGGATCGACTGGCGGTTGGTGGGCGGGGTTTCAATTACCGACAGGTCACGTATACCGGTGAGGGACAGATTCAAAGTCCTGGGAATAGGCGTCGCAGTCAAGGTGAGGACGTCAACATGGGCCTTGAACTTCTTGATCCTCTCCTTATGCGCGACTCCAAAACGTTGCTCTTCGTCAACCACCAGCAGACCCAGATCTTTGAATTCCACATCCTTTTGCAGTAGGCGATGCGTACCTATCATCAGATCGACTTTTCCCGCAGCAAGCCGTTTCAGAGTTTCTTTTTGCTCGGCCGAGCTGCGGAACCGCGACAGTACCGCCACATGAAAAGGATAGCCATTCAAGCGGCGAGTGAACGTGTCGTAGTGCTGCTGGGCAAGGACTGTGGTAGGGACCAGGACGGCGACCTGCTTGCCGTCCATCATTACTCGAAAAGCAGCCCTCAGAGCTACTTCGGTTTTGCCGTAGCCGACATCCCCGCATACAAGCCTGTCCATGGGCTTGTCCTGATCCATGGCCTCCATCACGTCCAAAATTGCCTTGGCCTGATCCGGCGTTTCTTCAAATTCGAACGAAGCCTCAAAAGCAGCAAAAGTCTCATCTATAACGGAGTATGGCTTGCGAGTGCTCACCTGGCGTTTGGCAAATATATCCAGAAGTTCGCTAGCCATTTCCCGGATCGACTCTTTGACCTTGGCCTTGGTCTTGCTCCACCCCTTGCCTCCCAAACGGTCTATCCGAGGAGGCTCCTCAGCCCCGGAGATGTACTTTTGGATTACCTGCAAGCGTTCAACAGGATGATAAAGTAGGTCCCCGCCAGCATACTCGATCACCATCACCTCGCCGGGGATTCCGTCAAATTCCCTAGCAGCAAGGCCACGGAATATGCCGATGCCGTAATCTTCGTGAACAACGGCTTCGCCTTCGACTAAATCGGTCAGAGATGAGAGCAGCGTTCCCCGGGCGCGCCTCTTGGGGGGGATTCTCACTCTCGCGCCGAAAATCTCTTCTTCGGTCACCACTATCCGGCGAGCCACTTCCATTCGGAATCCAGCGGATAACGCTCCTATGCACAGTCGAACACCGGGAATCGCGCTCGAATCAAGATTTGATCGTTCGAAACGTCCGCCTCTAAAATCCAAATTGAGTGAGTAAGGTTCCAAAAGTTTAAGTAGACGATGAGCCTGGCCCTGAGTGTGGCTGACTAGCAAGACTTCATTGCCGTCATCCCGCCATGCTTCCAGACGTTTGACAAGTCTTGCCATGCTCGTGTCGTAAGTCTTGGTCCCCAGGAGATCCCGTCTTATGTCGCCGTTTGTCTGGCAATTAATCCGAAAGCTCCGAAGGTGCGGGTTTTCAATTTCCAAAGGGGACATGACCACATTCCGGAATTTTTCTACCCCGCGCACGAACTCATCAGGAGAAAGATAAAGTTCTTCAGGATGGGGAACCGGGAGTCCCTCCTGTGCGGAAGATTCCCAGCCTCGAAAAATTTCTTCTTGCAGATCTTCGAATGCGCGGCCGAGAGTATCCGCGTCGGGAAGCATCAGCACGGAATCGCGGGGGAGATAGTCAAACAGGCTCTTCAAGTTCGGAAAGAAATAGGGAAGATAGCATTCAGCCCCAGGAAATCTCACCCCGTGTCGAAAATCATGGACAAGTCTCTGGCGAACACGCTTTTCCACCCCGCGCTCTTCACAAGCGTCCAACAGCCGTTGCAATCCCGCATCCAAAGCTGCTTCATCCGGGATCAGTGCGTGGACAGGACCGACTTGAACCTCAGAAACAGCTTCGCGAGATCTCTGATTGGAAGGATCGAAAAAGCGGATCGACTCGATACGATCCCCCGTCTGCTCTATGCGTACCGGGTAAGGGTAAAATGGGGGGTACAAATCAATTATGAATCCCCGCACCGAAAAGTCGCCCGCGTCTTCTACCAACGGTGAACGCGAGTATCCGGCAGCAATCAACCTTTCCAGGAGATTCTCTCGATCCAGATCCTGCCCCAAAGCCAGGCTGAAGCCGGCTCGCTGAAACTCGGCCTTGGGCAAGACTTTGCGGACAATAGCATCCAGGCCAACTACCAGCACGCGCGGCGGCGTCCCTTCGGAAAGACGAAACAGCCCCGCCATGCGACTGATCCAAACATCAGTTTCGATACCTCCGAAAGAGTAGGGGAGAACCTCAGAAGATGGATATCGAATAACCTCGTCCTGGAGGGGGTGTCTAGCGACTTCCTCTTCGCCAAGATAAGAACGGACGTCCGTGGCAGCCTCCGAAGCAGTCTCGCTGTCCGGGCTTACAAGGACAATCGTCCGGATTCCTCTTTGGACGGCGGCCGCTATCAGAAATGCCGGGGCCGAGCCGCCCAAACCATAAACCCCTCCATTTTCCGTGGAATCAGCGAGAAAACGCACGGCGTCTTCAAATGGGTTGGAGATTTTATGTGTCAATGCAGCGACTTTCATAAACCCGAATTCTTTGGACCCTTGGGATTCGAGTCAGTTCCAATGAACCGGTCCCCGGCCGTAAGAGTTCGGGGAGGAAGCACAAATCCTTGCAAGGGGCAACAGAGTAATTTAGTTCACAGCCAGCCAATTGACAACAGTTACGTGGACCCCACAAATGATGAATGGCATCGAGTTGATCCCATTGACTTGAGCAGTGCGATCAGTTATCCATTTGACAAAACTCCGAGGTGAAACTGTGGCTGAGAAGAAGCTCACGCGCAAGGAACTCCTTAAGGAACCCGATGAATTCCTTACCATCACCGGCAAGGCGATTGAATACACGCGAAATTATCCTAAAGTCGTCGCGGCGGGAATCGCGCTCGTGGTGATAATTTTGTTGGCTGTTGGAGGCGTCTATTATTACTACAAAAACCGCGAGGCTAAAAGCCACGAACTCCTGGAGCAAGTGTGGCGTGAATATGAGGTCGCAGTTCAATCTCCGCATAAACCGACTCCTCAGAAATTGGATGAACTGTTCGCGGAATTTAATGCCTTAGCGAGGCAGTACAGGTCCCTGCCCGCCGGAGAAATCGCGCTATTATATAGCGGGAATGTTCTATACGAAAAGGGTGACTTCAAGGGAGCACTGGGACGGTACGAGGCGATGCAGTCCACCAATCTTGTGAAAAGCGGTTTTGGTCCTCTCGTTCTCTACCATATTGCGATGTGTCGTTTTCAACTCAAGGAGTACGATCGGGCCGTAATGTCATTCGATCAACTCTCGAAGGACATCAATTCTCCGTATCGGCGTGAGGCGTACGGCACGATTGCCCGGATCTATGAATTGATGGGAAAGAACAAAGAAGCAATTCAAGCCTATCGGCAATATCTCAAGATTTTTCCGGAAGCACCGGACGCCGCTTTTGTCAGAGCAAAAATAGCCGAAATTGCAGCAAAGGCTTAGCCTTCGGCCGGTCGACAATGCTTCGCCCCTTCCTTGTAGCGTTGTGACCGCGAGCATTGTCATTGCCGTTGGATTATCACATCCATTTCGGATACCCAAACTTCGAAGGATCCTCGTCCCAATTCTATCTGATAAGCGCCCTGCGTTTCCTGGATCTCAAGGTCGAACGCATCCCGTGCCAGAAGCTCGTCGAGGATCGCCCTCACCTCCGCAAACTCAAGGTCTTCCACGAAAAATATGTTGAACACGCGATGCGCGTGCAAGAATGGCATCGATTCCATAGTTCCAATCTCTTAAGGTTGAAAATAGACATATCTTGCATCAGCGTCAATACCGAGGTCGACCGGCGGTGAGCAAGAAAATGGCGATAATGCTTGACATCCAAAATCATAGTTTGTATAAACGGCGGGGGGATTGCGTTTTAGCTATTTATGTTTCAATAGAGGTGGTGAAAGGAGGAGTAACATGACGAAAGCTGAACTGGTATCGCGTATAGCCGAGGAGGCGGGAATTTCGAAGAAGGCTGCAGCAGCGGCATTGGCTTCGGTGGTATCCGCGATTCATGAAGTGCTGAAGAAAGCCCAGAAGATTCGGGTGACAGATCTGGGCAGTTTCAGTGTAGTGAAACGTCAGGCGCGGCAGGGCGTCAATCCGAGAACTGGTAAGCCGATCAAGATACCTGCCACCAAGGCCCCCAAGTTCACGGCGGCAAAAGCTTTGAAAGATGCCGTCAAGAAGTAGCAGAACAATGGGGAGATGGTATGGTAGCGCCTGAGCTTATCCTAGTTGCATGAATCGCGAGGGGTGACCTCGCCATGAGCCCGTGTGTAGTGATCATTTCCCCTCGAAGGTAAGTACCTTTCGAACCGCGGGCGAATACGGTTTACAGATGCAAGATGGGTAAGCGCAGATTTGGCTTTTCCAATCCGGTAGTTGACGTATTAAGATAAGGCTGAGTGATAAAGAGAAGCTTGGCCGTTTATACAAAAAGGGGCCGCGCCAAAAGGGCTGCCCCTTTTTTGTTACATCGGTTCATCCATGAAAAGATTTTTGCTGATTCTCCTCTCAGTGTTGCCGTTCTTGGGCTCCTGTGCCAGCCTCATGGACGCTCACTATGTTCCGAAACAAGGGCGAGAGAATGCCTTCACGCCTCAGCAAGACAAGTACGAACCTCCTAGGGATCCAACCACCAGATATTAAAGAAATCGGCAAACTGCTCGAGGGAGGTCTCCGAAACTGAGTCGGGTTAGGCGGCCGCAGTACGGATCATCATGACGCTCAGGCGAAAGGATGATCAATGAGGGGGCATCGCTCCTTTCTCAGGCGGCTGGGCGGACTTGGGTGTTGGTCCCATGTCTTTCTCCGGCGTGCCGCTAGGGCATCGGGAAGGGTGAAGCAGGGAATGGAGCTGCTTGTGAAAGTCCCTGAAAAAAAGCACTAGCCGCGCGCGCTGACGCACTGTGAGCACCTTTGATACATCGTCATACTGTTGAAAACGCAGCCCTTCTAGCTGTTCCCTTTTGCTACGAATGTCGTGTAAAATCCGAGCCAACTCCTCGTCGTCCGAGGATTTGGGAGTATGGTTTAACTGCTTCCTCAAGGCCCGAAAATCCTCCGACAGATCCTTTCGCAGCAGTTTTCGCTGGGAGAGAAATTTGTGACGTATCGCGAGAATCTTGTCCGCAGTCGCTTGGTCCAAGTCGAGGGCTTCGATCATCTTCCACATGGTCAGGATTTCCATTCTGTCCTGTGCCTTGTCCTTATCTTTCATCACTTCAGGCTCTCGGGAGAATAGAGTGGTCGCCGCAACGAGGATGGCTCCCGCGGCAATAAAGGCGGCGATTATCCTAAACATTTTTCTTCCTTTTCGGTCTGCCAAACTTTCCGGTCGGACTGGAACGCCTGCCGTTGCCCGTCAAAGATACAACGGCCCGGGATCATCCTCCACATCAAGCCATTGTAGGTCTCTTTCGTCAAGCGATGCTCCTCGCGCGTCGATTCTTCCAAGCAACTGATTGCTGGAGACCGAAACACGCGGATACTCCTCAGAAACCGGTCCATAAATTTGCTGGAGTTCTTGAATCAAATCAGGCGACATTATGCGCCGATCCGCAATCGGTCTACTCACAGGTTGGAAGAATGACACATGAATAATAATCAATGCCACGACTGCGGCAATAAGCGCACCCGCTGCCTTCCACCAAGAAAACCACACAGGCTTCAGCTCTTTCTCTTTCAGCCTTGCATCCAGGGACTGGTAATAGAGTTTCCAGAACTCCTCCCCGGGGTCTTCAGGGAGATCAGAGGCAATTGCTGAAAGCAGCGCGAGAGTATCTTCTCTTGCTTCTCTGCAATGCGCACACTGGCAAAGATGGCTTTCCAGACGCTCCTGTTGTGGAGGGCCCAGACCTTCGTCCAACTCGGCGATGATCAGTCTTTCTGCTTCATTACACTCTAGCGTTTTCATTTTGGTCCCAGCTTTTCTTTAAGAGCTTTAATACCCTGAAAGAAGTTGCCCCGTGCCCCGCCCTCGGTCCCACCGAGAAGCTTGGCTATTTCTTTATAATCCATTTCCTCATAAATCCTCAATTGGACTGTCAGACGCTGCTTTTCCGGGAGTCTCTCCATTGCCTCTCTAATCCTTTCAAGATTTCGCGCCTTGTCCAAACTTACCTCCACGGGTTCTTTAGGATCCACCAATTGCTCGAATGCGTCCGGAACCAGCGTAGCCTTGCGTTTCCTGAGATGGTCCCTCATTGCATTCAAGGCAATGCTATAAAGCCACGTTTTGATCGAGGACACCATCATGAATTTGTGCAGACCTTCGTAAGCCTTCAAGAAGGCAATCTGAGATATGTCCCTCGCCTCCTCCGGGTCCCCGACAATCCGCAGGATCATCATCGTGAGAGGCTTCGAATACCTACTTACGAGTTCGGAAAAAACCTCCTTGTTGCCTTTTCGGAACTCCCTGAGCAGGTCCGCATCGTTCATTCGGTCTTCCCGTTTCTAATCTATTGGACGCAAATACGAGGGCAATGTTATACGGTGGGAGAAAAAATCGGAAACACTATTAGTATTTCTCTACGTGCATGCAGGGCAAAAAATGACTGACGCATGTCCACCCTCATCCTTCCGGGACGCGGCGCCGAGCAAATTGCAAGAGCGCGTTCGCAACCTCTCCAAATTGCCTGTTCGGCGCCCACGGAAGACAGTTAAGTTTCGTTACGCGGCAGCCAATTGTGAACGCAGATAATTACCCTTGAGTTTCTCTAGAGCTGATCTCTCTATCTGGCGGGCCCGTTCCCTGGTTATCCCGAAATGTCTACCCAATTCCTTCAGGGTTACCGGTTCCTCGGATAGTATTCTTTTTTCCACAATGTACTTTTCTCGCGGATTCAAGCTTTCCAAAGCGCGGTCCGCCCACTCCTTGAGATCCTCCCGCTCTTGCAGTTCCGAAAGAACCTCTTCCTGATCCGGCGTATTGTCTTTTAGGGTGTCAGCGAATGAATCCCGGGAACGATCGCCGATCAAATCATCGAGCGAAAGATCGTGCGCCTTCAAACGGGCTGCCATATCTATTACCTCGTTCTCGGTGACGTTTATCCTAAGTGCCAATTTCGCTACGTTTTCTTGCCGATCGTCCGGATCAAGAGCTTCCGGCAGGTCGGAAATTCTATAGAATAGCTTACGCTGAGCTTGAGTCGTCCCTATTTTTACCAGAGACCATGAACGAATGATATAGTTCTGGATATACGCCCTGATCCACCAAATTGCGTAAGATATCAGCCTGTAGCCTTTGTCCGGATCATACCTCTCAACAGCCTTCATAAGACCTATATTCCCCTCCTGAATAAGATCCATTAACCTCACCCCGTAATTGCGGTACCCGAGAGCCACCTTGATCACGAACCTCAGGTTAGATGTGACGAGATTCTGCCCTGCTTCCAAATCATTGTGGTCTCTAAAGCGAAGAGCCAACTCCGTTTCTTCTTTTCGAGTCAAAACTGGATAGTGCTCTATTTGAGATAAATATATCTTTAATCCGTCCGTCTCGATGGGATAATTCATCCTTCCACCTCCCGGATTGTTTACCGAGTATCTGTACATTCAATTGGATGCGCGGGAGACAAAAAAGTTTCATTTCCCAACTTGATGTACAGCCGCCAGGTTACGCAGTACGACATCCGGCTGCTCTTTATGCTCCGCCAGGTTCAGGATTTTTTAGCGGTCATTGATATTAATGATTGCGAGGATGGGATATTGTAGCGATAACAGATGGTTATCACTTTGGTGTGTAAGTCACGTCTCATATTCCGGTACCATTGCCGTCCTTCCCACGCAGGCGGGAGTCCATTGTCGGGGCACCTCTCGCGAGTGCCCGCAAGAGGGCAGACACAAGGTCCGCCCGTACAGACTCCGGGTCGGAGTCTCGGGGTGACGGCGTCGGAGAGGATTACAAGCGCACAGAAACTTGCTCGAAATAAGACACCGTGTATCTGAAATCCAGCACTAAGCTCTAGAATCACACTAAGGATCTGCCGTAAAATAAAGATATCAATATTGAGAATCCCTCGGCCGTAGGGGCACCGCATGCGGTGCCCTGGGCTTTAACACAGCCGAGATGCGATGTCTATCTTGTGACAATCCATAAGCCGAACAAAGTATCCCTAATTGTTGCTCTAACGCAGCTCATCATTACGTGACTTTTGGAGGCAATTTTACGCGTCTATGCTTTTTCTTCTTTTGGTAATTTTTCAAGTGCACCGCGGGCTTCTTTTTCTTGGTCGGTTTTTTTTCTACGGAAGGTTTTTCTTCTTTTAGAGGTGCTTCCTCTTTGCCGGGCTTTTCCTTTAGCTCTGGAGCCGCCTCTCCCTGTTTCACAGCCTCCTCGGAAGCCTCGGCAGGTGTCGGGCCAAACTGCCCGATCATGTCTTTTATCCCGACTACGATGTTGTCGATGACCATCGCCACCTGCGGAAACAAAAAAGCTTCTGAGAGTTTATTTAGAGGATCAGGGATGATCCCCCGCGCTACCAACGGAGAGCAGTTGCATTCCTCTTTGCCCACCGCGTACATACCCGCAGCATACGAATGGCCGACGCAGGTGGTGGCCAGGGCAATAGTCACCACTGCAGCGATTAAAAAGGATCGCATCTCTCTTCTCCTGCATGGAATGGCTTTATTTTATTATACCGAAATGGCGAAAAAAATCAAGAACTTCATTTTTGAGGCGCTCTGGATGCGCCCCGATTGGGGTGAGAGCTGGAGTATTTGATGGAATTTCCTCATCAAAAAGTGTAAGTCGCACTGAGACCTGTCGCGACGAGATCATGCCACGAATCCATCGAAAACCGAGTGGATGCGACCCCCTCCTGCAACGTGGCTCCCCCCGAGAGTTCCAGGTGGTCATACTTTACAAAGATCCCCAGGTATGCATTGTCTACTAATGGGTTTGGACCAGCCGAAAAATGATTCAAACCAGAAACCGGTGACGGACTGCCCGTCGATTGTCGTGATCGAGCCCGCCAGGTCCTGTGCCGCGTCCACCTGGGCCAAAGTGAGTGGCGAGGCCAAGATATCAAGCCTAACGACTGATCCGACAAAATGGCTGTGAGCGTAATAGATACCTAGATACGGAATGTGTACGTGGATGTGATCGTGAAACGAACCAGTGGACGCCACCAGAGCGGACTTGTAGTCAAAGTTTTCAAATCGGTACCCCACTGTGAGTCCTGCTGCGTAGGGAGTCCCACCCAGTCCGATACGATAAATGGCCGCTAGGTCGGCCTCGAAGAACTGAGCCCGCGTATCCCATGATTGGCGTGTCCCTTCCAGTAGGAAATCACTTCGCAGCGACTGGGGGACGTTGATCCACGCCTGGGCCCTCACCGCCAGATCATCCATGAGGAAGGTCTCTCCCTGAAGGCCGAAAATCAGGCCATTGACGTTCAGCTCTTTCTTTCCGGGAGCAATGTTGTCGTTGTCGCCGTCCCGAAACCTGATCTCGTTCTCACCCCACAGGTATCCGAAGCGGCCCTCGATGAGGGACTTTTTCGAAGGCTCATGCGTGAACATTGGAGGCGGGCCGGGGTAGGGCACGAATTCCGCGGCCGGAACTGCTTCTGAAAAGGCTAAGAGGACAACAATGACGAGGACAACGGTTACTGGGAAATTCAGTATTGCCATGGCGACCATGTCCGACACTGACTCGAAGATAAATTCGTAAGAAAGGGGCGTCGGCATGGGCATCCAAATCTCATCAGGGGTCCCTATCGAACAGGGTTCACGTGTATCCCGTATTTTGACGCTTACTGGGCTGATGAGTGCAGTGTGAGCGTGTACTGGCAAGAGTTTTACATCCTGGGCTCTAAGAAACCGCCGTGACCTATTGATAGTCAGGCACGAGAAGGTGCGTGCAGTGATCGGACCGGCTACTATTTATCGGAAATAGCGAGAATTGTCAAGTATTAAAAGGACTTGTATTCACTGTCAGGTCCGAGGACAGCGGCTGCGTTAGCTGAGCGGGAAGAAGAGAACAGGTCGGCCGCCCATCCTTCCAGGCGTCCCGATTCGGCGATCACGCTATTTGACTACAAGAACCGGCCTTTCACTGTATTGGACAACCCGCTGGGACACACTACCCCAAATAATTCCTTCAACGTGACCTTTGCCCTGCGAACCCATGACGATGATCGTTACATCTTCTTCCGTGGCGATCCGATTGATTGCCCGATAAGCGCTTTTTTCTTCCAGGAGATATGTTTTGGCTTGAAATCCTGATGCCCGAAGACTTCGCTCGAGAGATTGCAATTTTCCTATTCTCGTATCAATTGATTCCTGCGCCTCATTGGCTCTGATCCCGGACCTCTTCACCAGATCCTCGGCAACGTGAACAGCTATGATCTCCGAAGCGCCCGCTTGCAGAAGCGATGGAAGGTATTTTTCCACTCGTTCGGTCCATGGCGACCAATCGACGGGATAAAGGATCTTTTGGAAGAGGTTGAAGCAAAAGCGCTCTATCAGTTCTCCTTTAACCTCTTGAAGAGTATGGTATTTGGTAACCAAAACCGGCAGATCTGCTTGGCGGATAATACGATCCGTGGTGGACCCGATAAACAGATCGCCCAGTAGACTGCGTTTCTGCCTTCCTGCCACGATAAGAGATATTTCTTCCTCGTTGGCGATTCTCAGGATCTCCGAAACAACAGGTCCAGTGGTAATTGTAGCTTTGACTTGGATCCCTTCGGATTGGAGATATTCGGCATACGAGGCGAGCTGTTCATCCGCAGCCTTTTGAATGCTGGTGAGATTGACAATGCCCCCCCAATCGGCTCGGGAATAAGGCTTCTCTATGTCAATCACATGAAACAGGACAACCTCCTCCAATCCCCCGGATTTCAGGCAAACAATACTTTTGAGGATTTCCAAAGAGAATTCCTCAAATTTGGTGGGGAACAGTATCCGTTTGAACATAATTTCTCCTCCGTTCCTGGATTCTGGAAGTGGTGGGAGGAATTTGGCCCGTAACGGGACATATCAAATCGTAATCCATAATTCCATATCGCTAACACGTAGCAAATTTCTCTCTGAATATACTTCATCTTTCCATGAAAGCGAAGACTGTGAGGCGGCCGTCCGAAGAGCGTAATGCCTCGAACTGATTTGATAGATTTATGCTCGGGACAGTAATACAAATCTCGGATCAATTGACCCAGCAATTTGGGCTCTGACTGTGCAGGGATGGCTTTCCAGCGTCACACGGGACTCCCGACGACAATCTTTCACTCGCGATATTGATAGACAACCCTGACGCGCCAGGTGGCGTTGTCTTGCCGGGCACTGAATGTTATATAAAGGGTTTGCCGTACCGAAAAGTCCCAACGAATAGAATCAAGGAGTCTTTCATGGGTGAGGATTTATTACCCAAGGCGTACGAACCCGCGGAAATCGAAAAGCGCTGGTACACTTTCTGGCTGGACAAGAAATTGTTCGCGGCGGATGAAAAGCCAACCGGTAAGGATTACTCGATTGTGATTCCTCCGCCCAACGTGACTGGTTCTCTCCACATGGGGCATGCCTTGAACAACACGCTTCAAGATATTCTGATCCGCTACAAAAGGATGAACGGTTACAATACGCTGTGGATGCCAGGAATGGACCATGCCGGAATCGCGACTCAGAACGTCGTTGAACGACAGCTTGCCGAAGAAGGGCTCAAACGAGAAGACCTGGGCCGGGAGAAGTTTGTTGAACGGGTTTGGACCTGGAAGGCACACTCGGGAGGCGTAATCATCAACCAACTCAAAAGGCTGGGTTGTTCCTGCGACTGGGATCGAGAACGCTTCACCATGGACGAAGGCCTTTCCAAAGCTGTTCGCGAGGTCTTTGTACGGCTCTACGAAGAAGGACTAATCTACAAAGGGGACTACATCGTAAACTGGTGTCCGCGCTGTCACACAGCCTTATCCGACCTTGAGGTGGAGCACGAAGAGGCGCCGGGCCATCTCTGGCATATCCGCTATCCGGTTGAAGGGTCTGACGAATCCCTCATTGTTGCCACTACCCGCCCCGAAACGATGCTGGGCGACACTGCGGTTGCGGTCAACCCTGAAGATAAGCGCTATGTTCACCTCGTGGGTAAGTATGCGATTCTCCCACTGGTGGGGCGCAAATTGAAGATAGTGGCCGATCCGATCGTGGCTATGGATTTCGGTACCGGCGCTCTGAAAGTCACACCCTCCCACGACATGACCGACTTTGAAATATCGTTGCGGCACGGTTTGGAACACGTGACGATAATGGATACAAACGGGCGAATTAATGAGAATGGAATCCATTTCAAGGGAATGGACCGATACGAATGCCGGAAAGCCATTGTGAAGGAACTCCAAGAGAAAGGTTTTCTGGTGAAGATAGAGCCTTATGCGTTGGGGCTCGGCCGGTGCTACCGCTGCAAAGAGGTGGTAGAGCCCCTCATCTCGAAACAATGGTTCGTGAAGGTGGCGCCGCTGGCTGAAAAGGCATTGAAAGCAGTCCAAGACGGATCGACGAGGATTATTCCGGAACATTGGACCAAGACTTACTACGAATGGATGAACAATATTAGGGATTGGTGCGTTTCCCGCCAAATCTGGTGGGGGCATCGCATACCCGCATGGACATGCCAAGATTGCGACCAGGTGATCGTAGCAAGGGAAGAGCCCTTGGAATGTCCCTCTTGCAATGGGGCCCGCCTCGTTCAAGAGACTGACGTGCTGGACACCTGGTTTTCGTCCGCTCTGTGGCCCTTTTCTACGATGGGCTGGCCGGAGATGACCCCTCTGCTGAAAACGTTTTACCCCACCTCGTGCCTGGTGACCGGCTTTGACATTCTCTTTTTCTGGGTTGCGCGCATGATGATGATGGGGCTTAAATTCATGGATGATGTGCCATTCAGGGAGGTTTACATTCATGCCCTGGTAAGGGATGAGCTGGGCAAAAAGATGAGCAAATCCCTGGGTAATGTGATCGATCCGCTGATGATCATGGACAAATACGGCACGGATGCTTTCCGATTCACCCTCGCCGCTCTTGCGGCCCAGGGCCGGGATATTCGTCTGTCAGAGACGCGCATCGAGGGGTACCGAAACTTCATGAACAAGATCTGGAACGCGGTGCGTTTCTCTTTGCCTTATCTCTCCGGCCTTGACCGGGACCTCTCCCCGGCCCCGGGGGCGTCCCTTTCTCTTCCTGAGAGATGGATACTTTCCCGCCTGAACAGAACAGTGCAGGAAGTGCGGCAAGCCATAGAGGGATACCGCTTCAACGACGCGGCTCAGGCGCTCTATCATTTTACCTGGCATGAATTCTGCGATTGGTACATCGAAGCGGCCAAGATTCCGCTAAGTAGCAATGATACCCAAAGGGCTCAACGGTCTGCGTTGGTCCTACGTCATGTGCTCGACTCGCTCATGCGCCTGCTTCACCCCTTTATCCCATTTATCACAGAAGAAATTGCTTCTAAGATTATTCCGGACCGAACCAGCATTATGCACGGCCCGTTCCCGGAGGCAGACCTGTCGAGGATAGATTCCGATGCCGAGCGGGAAATGAGTATCCTCATGGGCGTAATCGGTGGAGTGCGCAACATAAGGGCCGAAATGAATCTCCCTCCCGCCAAGGCACTGCCGCTCGTTGTCGCACCTTCTTCAGAAGAAGAGCGTAGGCCGGTGGATGCGAACAGAATTATGATCAGTTCTCTGGGGAGAGTTTCCGAGTTCACGCTTGGGGCGACAGGGGAAAACCGTGAACCGCCCCGCATGTCTGCCACGGCAGTTGTTGGGGACATGCGCATCTTTGTCCCGCTCGAAGGAATTGTTGACCCGGATGCAGAAATAGCACGGCTCACCAAGGAATTGGCCAAAGCTTCCAAGGAGTTGGAGAGCGTTGACAAAAAGCTGTCAAATGCTGATTTCATGGCTAAGGCCAATCCTGAAGCGATTCGAAAGCAGAAGGACCGGCAATCCGAGTTGTCGGCAAAACTCGCTGGACTCGGCGAAGGGCTAGAAAAGATGCGAAGCCTGAAAGCGGGGTGAGGTAGCGAGAACAGTGTCTTGGGGATGTGTGGAGGCAGAATATTCATGCGGCTGGTGATTCACAAACAGGTGGCATCCACACAGGAATTGGCCAAAGATTTGGCTGTTCGAGGTGAGCCCGAAGGTCTCGCTATAATGGCCCTGGAACAGACAAAGGGTCGAGGCCGATCAGGCCACGGGTGGGTGTCTCCTCCTGGAAAAAACTTGGCCATGTCCATGATATTGCGGCCTCGTCTTGCTCCTAAAAATGCCCCGATGCTGGGACTCATGGCCTCAATTGCTGTAGCGGAAGTCGTTGAAGCGGCAATCGGGCGAGCCGCACAACTCAAGTGGCCGAATGATGTGTTCGTAGACGGGAGGAAAATCGCGGGAATTCTGCCTGAGGCCAGTCTGAACAACCGTGAGATCAAGTTCGTGATCATTGGGATCGGCCTTAACGTCAACGCAAAACTTAAGGATTTTCCGCCTGAATTGAGAGATTCGATCACCTCGTTGCTGCTGCTGAGCGCCGGAACGCATTGGGACCTGGAGGCTACTGCAAGGGATTTGTTGGAAGGAATGGATTCTCTGTATCACCGCGTCGAGAGGGAAGGGTGCCATTTCATACCCGATCTCTGGACAACGAGGTGGATCCACAAGAATGCTCGATTGATTCGAGCCTCCGTGTCATACACGGCAGAAGGGCTCGATGCCGACGGCGCCCTTCTGATCAGATCCTCCAATGGCGAACTCGAACGCCTGACTTCGGCGGAATCGGAATTGGTCTGGCCGGATTTGCGCAGTTGACGCAGGATTATTCGGCCTATTCAGGGGTATCGGAGGCAGATGGGGCAAATCCATCTGGAGGAGTGGCCATGGGAACGACAAGAGCAATTTGTAGGCTTCCTGTTATTGTGGTTGTGTTAGTACTGCTGGCTTGCGCCGGATTCAGCGCCTGGGGGCTTTATGCCTGGCTTTGGCCCAAGGTCGAATCTACGTTCGCATTTCTGACCGACAAGTACGACGCTTTGGTTCCTGAAATCATCATTCACGACGGCACCGCAACGATCAGCGCGCCTCAACCCTACTACGTGAAGACCGGGGACAAGGATGTGGCTGTAGTCATAGACACGCGGGAAAATAAGGAGAAGGACGCTTTGGACTATTTAAAGAACGTCCAGGCAGGCGCAGTGCTCACCAGAGATAGTGTGGTGACAAAAAGCCAAGGGCAGATTCGCATACTTCCCTTGAAAAGCGTCCCTAACTTTGTCATCAATTCTCGCAATATTAAAGCCCTTTTCACACGGTACGAGCCCATCGCCGTGCGTCTCGTCATTCTGGTGCTCACACTATATTTTCTCGTAGTAAAGCCGCTCGAAGCAATAATCTTCGCACTGGTGCCGTACTTGGGAGCACGTTCCTACTCTGTGCTACTCAATTATGGTGAAGCAATCAAGATTGCAGTGGTGGCCATGATCCCATCAGTGACCTTGGATCTCTTTCTAGACCTTTCAGGAATCAGGATTCCCATGGCGATCATAATTTATTTTGGCTTGTACCTTGCCTTACTTTTCCTTGCTGTGCGGGACCTCGTCCGAAACGAGCCTTCGCCGGTCGGGCCCTCAACCTCCATCAACCCATAGGATCGGTGAAATCATGGAATTCTTTCTCTGCGTGATCGGGATGGTGTTGGTAGTTGAGGGCATGCCGTATTTTGCGTTCCCGGAAAAAATGAAAGAATTCATGGAAACGATTCTCGGGCAAGAGGATGCTACTTTGCGGATTATCGGAGGTGCTCTTATCATACTCGGACTGCTGATTTTGTTGGTGGCACGAAAGGGCCTCAGCTCTGTATGAAACGAGACGAACCGAAGATCAAAGATCCACATCCCGGGCAATCGAACGCGAACATCCCTCACCGCTTCCGCCTCCATACCTATACTTATGACTTGCCCCCGGAGCTGATCGCTCAGGAACCTGCACTGGTACGAGACGAATCCCGACTACTGGTGCTTCACCCCGCCGCGAGAGATATCCAACACCACAGGTTCAGAGATCTGCCATCATTGCTGCGCCCGTCGGACCTGCTTGTAGTAAACGAAACGAAGGTGACCCCGGCTTCTTTGGTCGGCCGCAAGCCAAGCGGCGGACGAGTGGATCTTCTCGTTTTGGATCCCTGGAAAGCGACAGCCCGTCCAGACGGCTTGGCAGTACGCACTTGCTTGGTTCGGTCAAGCAAAAGGCTTAGACGGGGGGCTGTAATTCAAATCGAAAGCGGGCCGGAAATAACAGTGGAAGAAACGGTTGCCCCCGGCCGGGTTCGGATATGCTTCCCGGTGCCGGAGGATAGCTTCTTGAGCCTGCTTGAACTTTACGGCCGGCCACCGCTCCCCCCTTACATCAGAGCAGATCGCGGACACAAAAGGAGCGATCGAGAACGTTACCAAACCATTTACGCCAAAGTTCCCGGATCTGTGGCCGCTCCTACCGCCGGACTTCACTTCACGGGAAGACTTCTCGAAGAACTTCAAGAAAGAGGCATAAGCATAGTCAGGATACACCTTCGTGTGGGGCCGGGGACGTTCACCCCAGTTCGGGTAGATGACATCCGGCTCCATCGCATGGAATCGGAATCTTACGAGATCTCCGAAGCTGCAGCCGGCTCAATTGCGAAGGCTTACGGGGAAAGGCGCCGCATAATTGCTGTGGGCACTACTACCGTCAGGGCTCTGGAATCCGCAGCAATCGCGGAGGGGATTGTGATGGCGGGCAAAGGGGAAACGGACCTTTTCATACTGCCAGGACACTCATTTAAAGTGGTCCGAGGTATGGTGACAAATTTCCACCTTCCCGGCTCCACCCTGCTGATGCTGGTTTGTGCACTTGGAGGAACCGATCTGGTGATGAGCGCGTACAGCGAAGCCGTAAAAGAACAGTATCGCTTTTTCAGTTATGGGGATGCGTGCTTAGTGGTTGATTAATGTTAACAAATAGGTATTCCAGAAAAGGCGGGACCCCCTCCGGGGCATCGGGTAGGACGCTTGGCGGGAGTCTCAGGAAGGATATTTTGGTAGGACTGATGCAGGTGGGCAACTTCTAGTAGGATAGGGTTTACTTGTCAAGGCTTTTTTTATGAAAAAGAGTCATCCACGCGTGAAAACAGGATCATAAGGTTAGCCGCGCCGAAGTAGGCGTTATCTTCCATCTCTATGATGATTTATAAATCCGATATCTATGTGCTATTTTTCAGTTAATAAATCATAATAATATATTGACATCACAACTAATTTATTTGTATAATACAAAATCCTTAAAATATTAGGTGTGCAACACATAAAAGCTAAGGAGGGCTTGCATGCGAAGACCCCTGTGGAAAACCGTCAGTATCATGGCCCTATTCCTCGCCGTTCCCGCTTCATGTCTTGCGGGGCCGGTTGGGCCCGTCCCCGTCTCTCAGGAATTTGACAAAAAAACCGGCCTGGCGGATTCTCACGTAAACAGCCACGGCGGAACTTGTCAGAACAGCCCGGCGACGGCGGCAAAGATGATCGCTCCTACGCGGAAATCTCCGATGCCCACTCCCCTTTACCCTCCGAATGTAGTGCGTAATCAGGGGGCCTCGCATGGCGGAACGACCAGCCTTTCCGACATCTTTGCCTTTTTGATCCCGGCCAAGAAGGACCTTGATAAGTGCTTTAAAGCGGAAGACAAAGCATTCCGTGACCGCGGCAGATCGGGGCGGAAGCCGTTTCGGAGCGAGGTCGGCAAAGAGTAAATCGGTGTACTGGAGAAAGGCATTCACCGGAAAAGCGATTTGCCGGGCATAGGCGTTAAAATGATCACGTCATTCCCGCGAAGGCCTATAGGCGTTAAGTTAAGGCAATTTCGTCCCTCTTCAAGAGGTGAATGCAGGCCAAGGGCGATCAAAGTCCCCCTTTTCTAAAGGGGGATTTAGGGGGATTTTCAATGAGTTATCCCAAAATCCCCCCTGGCCCCCCTTTACGAAAGGGGGGAATAAATCGTTAACTTAACGCCTATGCGCGAAGGCCGGAATTAGGTTTTATGGACCCCGGACTTCGCCGGGGTAACGGTCTTATTGAATCTGGCATGAGCCTTAATAGGCTGCTTGCGTCTACCCTACGATTTCACCGAATTATTTTTCTCGTTCACAGGCTCTGCCTCGACTATGATAGTGGAATAAAGGCAGTTTGCGGGCATAGTCCCGCGTCCCGCGGGATTCCCAGGCGGAGCCTGGGAACCAGAAAACACGCCGATCACAAAGTACCGTGCGCACGACCGCCGTCGCTCCTACAGATCTCGATAGCGGCTCAGGCAGGTGTAAGGTTGGAACTCTTCCCGGGACTTTCCTGCGCTGGAGCAGCGGCATTAGCACTCTAATTCCCGGGTGATTCGGATTGACTCAAAACTACCAGCGCGTCCACGGCCACAGGTTTTCCTCCCCGGAGTATTAAAGGGTTAATATCTATTTCCTTTATTGGTTCGTTCTCAATCCCTATATCTCCGAGTTTCATCAGTATCTTTACCAACATGTCCGTATCCGCCGCTTCCATGCCTCGGATCGCTTCCAGGATTTTGTGCCCCTTGATTTCCCGCATCATATCGTCCGCGTCTCGGGGCTTGAGAGGCGCAAGGCGAAACGACACATCCTTCAGGATTTCGGTAAAAATGCCCCCCAAACCGAACATGACGCAGGGGCCGAACTGGGGGTCTCTGGTCAACCCGGCCATCAGCTCTCGTTGCCCCTTGATCATTTCCTGGACGAGAATGCCGCCCGGAATGCCGTTCATTTTTGCTTTTATCTCGTGGAATGCGGCAACGGCTTCGCTCTCGGTCCTGATGTCAAGCCGTATTATGTCAGTTTCGGTCTTGTGACTGATTTCGGAAGAACACCCCTTCAATACAAGAGGATAGCCTATGTTTCGTGTAGCGGAAATGAGGTCTTCAGCGTTCTCCACGAGAATTTCTCTTGTCACAGGAATGCCGAATCCCGCCAGCAACTGTTTGGATTCGTATTCCGACAGCACATACCTGCCCGTACTGAGGGCCTTCTGGATGATCTGCATTTTTCTGCCTCCCTACCATCTTTATATCTTGCAAGAAACCTTTTGTGCAACCTCATCTGTAGCGCGCAGAGGGGCCGTTGCGGCAGGAGGCTTGAAATTTGCCTACCAATCATTCGAGCAGGGGAGAATAATCTATTTGATCGGAGAACTACCAATGGACCCTATCAGTCGCCGTACTGGGCCCAGCCGCCATCAGAGCGCAAGAGGATTCCATCGCCGCTCGCATCCCGGCTTTGGCAGTGTGATGTACGATTTCTCTTGATTCCTTTGAACCAAACGTTTAGAGATGTATTATTATGACAATCGAATCAGGAGAGAGGCCTGGGTGGGTCCTCCGATCTCTTGGTTCGGCTATGACATCCACCTGAATGACTGTCCCCCGAAATAAATTGTCCGATTCGGAGAACAAAGGGGTAAACGCTCGGGGCGAGTTTTTGGGATAATTTTGTCGCGAGGTTGTTCCCGGACCGGTAGGTGGTGTAGCATAACAGAGGCCATGTTCCCAACTGTCGATCAAGATGACAATCCGCAAAATGGACATCGATTCTAACCGCAGGTTATAAGTAGTTGATAAAGTGAATCCGGCAACAGACCCGATTCTCAAGGCAAGCGCATCCAGGCCAAGGAGAAAACAATGCCCAAGAAGCCTCCCAGACGGGATCCTATTATCGTATACAAAAGAGAAGAGAGAGGGCTGAAGCCGTTTCTGCCGAAGGCCAGAGGAGGATTTCGCTTTGGTCCGCCGCAGCGCCCGCAACTAAAACCCAAAAAGCCCAAAGAGACCAAAGCGGTCATTCCCGAGAAGGTGCGTTTCCATGCCGCGAATCTGGCGGAGATAGAAGCTTTGCCGTCACCTCAGAAGGAAATAGCAACAGCTTGCTATTATCTGTGCTTTTTGGTCCACGAGACGAAGACGAGCACAGACCTTTTCCCCCTCAAACACAACGTGCTCGAGAAGATATTCAAGAGCGGGCACAGTTGTCTGACTGTGAACTACGTCCGTCGAGGTGATAAAGAGATTTACCACCTTTCACCTGAGGCCAAGAAGACCTGGGAGGCTGAGACCGGCGGGAATAAACATCATGTGCGCATGTATCTTACTTCAAAGTGCAAAGTAGAGTTCGAAGAAGGTTATTTTGACCTCTACCATTTCCACATAGTGATCGAACCGTTCCGTTTCTCCTTCTATCTGCCGATTCATCAGGCGCCTTGGCTGGATAAGAGGAGGCTCTCCAAGAGGCGTTTTCATTACCCGCAGACCGTTGAATACGGGCTCGTCCGGGGCAAAGTAATTACCACTTCCCGAAAAGCTACAATGATCCCACTGGAACAGATAAAGGCAGAGCTTCAAAAGCTCTTGGATCTGGACGTAGAGAAGAAACGTTGATTCTCAAAGGAGCCGATTCCGGCTTCTTCAAGAGACACCGCACTCCCGAGAGATGATGGTCTGAAGTATTTCGGAAGTGCCGCCACCGAAAAGCAAGAACCTGCAATCCCTGTAGTAGCGCTGGACGTCGTATTCCATCGAATAGCTATATGCTCCGAATATGCGAGTCGCTTCATCGGATGCGCGGCAAGCAACCTCGGAAGCGAAGTACTTGGCCATAGACGCTTCCTTGAGAGCGCGTTCGCCACGATCCACCATTTCCGCCGCTTTGTAAACCATCAAGTGTGAGGCCCATATTTCAGTAGCCATATTGGCAATCTTTTGCTGGACCAGTTGAAAGCTTCCGATCCTTTTTCCGAACTGCGAGCGTTCCAGTGTATAGCGTTTCGATTGGTCGTACGCGGCCCGTGCCAATCCCAAAGATAGAGCCCCTGTCATCACGCGGATGACTGCCAATATCCGCATGAGGTTACCCACGCCTTGCCCCTCTTTCCCTAGTCTGTTCTCCAACGGTACGCGCACATCCGTAAACGCCAGCTCCGAAATTTCTGTGGCTCGGGTCCCGAGCTTGTCAAACTTTTTGGACACATAAAGTCCCGGGGCGTCCCGCTCGATAAGAAAGAAGTTTAAGCCTCTTAATCCCTTGGACTTGTCGGTCTGGCAGAGAACCGTGAAGAAGTCTGCCACTGGAGCGTTGGTAATCCATGTTTTCGAGCCATTGATAAGCCAGGATTCCTCCTCCAGGCGAGCCGTGGTCTTGACTCCGGCCAGATCCGTAGCCGCGTCAGCCTCTGTCAACGCAAAGGCGGCAACTTTTTCACCTCGAATAGCCGGCTTGAGCAGTCGTTCGTGCTGTTCGGGGGTCCCGCACTCAAAAAGAAAGTTTGTTCCCATCAAGCACTGCATAGCGGTAAACGCGGCTACGCTCATGGACCCGCGCGCCAACTCTTCTACCATCGCACAGAACTGCACGGTATTTCCGCCGGCTCCGCCGACAGATCTCGGATAACGTATCCCGTAAGCCCCCGTCTTGGCTATCTTTTCAAACATCCAACGGGGAAATTTCTCTGCTTCGTCCATTTCGCGCGCCTTTGGGATTATTTCCTCATCGGTAAAGCGAGCGAATGCTCTACGAATCAGGTCCTCCGGCTTCGGTTTTGGAATTGCGTTCACTTGTTATCCTCGGCGGTCGGGGGCGGGACGTCCTTAATTATCCGCGCTCTCGCACTGCGCGACTTAGAGCGGGAAGGACCTCAAAGAGATCGCCCACAATGGCAAAATCAGCTATCTCGAAAATTGGCGCGTCAGGATCCCTGTTGATGGCCACAACGTAGCGGGACCCGTCCATTCCCGCCTTGTGTTGCACCGCGCCTGATATCCCGCACGCGAAGTAGACTTCAGGTCTGACAGTCTGGCCGGTTTGTCCGACTTGCTGTTCCTGCGCGAGAAAACCTTCTTCCACGACCACTCGTGTGCCGGCGATCTGGCCGCCCACAGCATCGGCGAACTCGTTCAAAACCCTCATCCCTAGGTCGGAGCAGACCGGCCGACCACCGGCCACAATAATTTTTGCAAGTGGCAAACTGACTCCTTTGTCCTGGCTCATTACGCATTCCAGGACCTTTGTGAACTCTTTGCAGTCAGCCATGCTGATTTCTTCCAAGCTGATTTCACCGTTTCTGGATGGATCGGGGTCGAGAGCCTTCATGATTCCCGGCCGCACGGTCGCAGTTTGCGGCCTGGAAAACCTTGAGACAATGGTTGCCATGATGTTTCCGCCGAAGGCCGGACGCGTCTGAAGAAGTATGCGCTCTTCAGGATCTATGGAGAGACGCGTACAGTCTGCGGTCAGCCCCAGGCCCAGCCTGCGGGCTGTTCTAGGCGCCAGATCCCTCCCTAGATGGGTTGCGGCAATGAGCAGAATGTTTGGTTTGTGCCGCCGGATAAGTTCGCTGAGTGCATGTGTGTAGGTGCAGGTCTGATAATGTGAAAGTGCCGGATGTTCTACAACGACGCAGCGATCGGCCCCATGCTGGATCAGCTCGTGGGCGTGATCTCCGATTCCGTCTCCCAGAGCCGCGGCCACGACTTCTTCGTCAAGTTCATCAGCAAGGGCTCGCGCACAGCCAAGCAACTCGAACGCGGACCTGTGGAAAACACCCTCACTTTGTTCAGCGAAAATCCACACGCCTCGATAGTCGCTGAAATCCGGTAATTCTCGAGTGGGGATCTCTCCTGTCAATGCCTCGAATTTGCACGATTCCAGGCACGCTCCGCACAGGGTGCATCTGTCTTCAATCCATCTCGGTTTCTTGTCCACTGCTTCCAGTGCCTGATATGGGCACGATCGCATGCATAAGCCGCATGAATTGCATTTGTCAAGATCAATGCGGATGGCCATTTTATTCTCCGAGGCGGATTTCCTTCTCGCGGAGGGCCTTCACCAACTCCGCGGCCACGGTAGCCGGCGGCCCTTCCAAGTAGCGCGTATTCCGAGCGTCTTTCGGGGTGAACGTCTTAGTGACTTGGGTAAGTGAGCCGACAAACCCCAAGTCCTGGACTTTGGCGCCGATGTCCGCTGCATTCCATATCTCTATTGGGGCGCGATCGGATGTGGCGAGTAGTATGCCTTGAACGGTAGGATGGCGCGGTTCGTTGAGGGATGCCAGGACAGTCAATAAAACGGGCGTTGGAGCCTCTATTCGTTCGCAGCCACCCTCGATCAGGCGTTCTACCACCACCTTGTCGTCGATGATCTCCAACTTTCTTACATACGTTAGCTGCGGAATCCCGAGGAACTCGGCAACCTGAGGTCCGATTTGTGCTGTGTCGCCATCCACTGCCTGCCGCCCCGCTATGACAATATCGAACGCGCCAATTCGCTTTATCCCCAGCCCCAGCGCAGTGGATGTTGCCCATGTATCCGCGCCGGCAAAAGCACGATCGGTGAGCAGGATGCCTTGATCGGCGCCCATGGAAATTGCCTCGCACACGGCATCTATCGCCTGAGGTGGTCCCATGGTCAAGGCTGTCACTTTGCCGTCTGTGCTCTCCTTGACCGTGAGCGCTGCTTCCAGGGCATGGCGATCTTCCGGATTTATGATGCTTTCGACACCCTCTCTGAGAAGGTTGCCTGTCTTGGGATCTATTTTAACTTCGGTAGTGTTAGGCACCTGTTTGACGAGGACAACAATATGCATAAAGATCTCCGTCGGACCGGTGAGGTGGGCAGCGCAAAAATAGCGCCGGAACGGGGGTTTTGTCAAGTTTAACCGGACATGAGTTTTCTCCCTCTTTCATCGAAAAGTTTTTCAGCTCGTGGCTGATCCAAAAAAAAACGCCAAAGACACTGTCAGTCCAAGGCGTTTCCTCCTGGAGAAGCCAGATGTGAGGAAAAAACAGTCCAGGCGGCGGCATGATCAAACACACAATTCTCGGCTAGCCGTTACGGTACCAATTCGGCTACATCTATTTCGTCCGGCCCTGCGAACCCCTTTTAGGAAATAGCAATTAAGGTCCTGCTCAGTCCTACCGCGTCAGTCGTGCCGCCCCAAATAACTTTAATCCTTCAGTCCCGTGCCATGTTCTTATACAACATCCATGCCAAAGATAAATAACATGAAATTACAGTATGTTATTGAATGATGAAATGGCGAAAAGCCCAAGACGTGCAAGAACCGCCCAAGTTGATCCCGATAGTGGGCGCGGAATGCACACCGGACAGACAAACGAATTTCCAATCTTTCTCGACTATTTCCGGCACCACTATCTCGAAGCCAAGCCGACCGTAAGTGCCGCGGTGACGATGATCAATGCAGCGGGTAGGTTGGCTCCGGACCCTTTTTACCGAGAAAGTCGAGGTTGTACCGTTGTTCATCTCCTGAAAAAGATATCTTGTTGGCTCTCGACTCGCGTCAACAAGGAGATGGCTTTCAGAACTAAGGATCTCCTTAATTTTGCCCGAGACCTCATGAAACGGACCTTTTACTTTCGGCTTAATCTCATCTGAACCACACAGTGCCCAGGCAACGCTTGCAGACAAGGTGGCTCGATGTGGCGGTTCTTTTGAGGGGAAAGTCCTGGATTTCTTCCTGTAGTGTGCGAATATACTATGTCAGTGGTGAGTACTTCAGGTAGCTAATGGACATGGATCGACCGCAAAATCTTCCGACACGCTGGACCGTCAAAGATGTCCTCGAATGGACCGCGGCGTATTTCAAGAAGAAAGGCATAACCACTGCCCGGCTTGACGCAGAGGTTCTTCTCGCTCATTGCCTGGGAGTGGACCGGCTTCACCTGTACTTGAACCTGGACAGGCCCCTGAAGCAAGAGGAGCGAGCCCAATACCGAGAGTTGATCCGACGACGCGCCATGCGGGAACCTGTGTCTCTGATCAGGGGCATCAAAGAGTTTTGGTCCTTGCGTCTGCGAGCTGTGCCGGGAGTCCTCATACCCAGGCCGGACACGGAAGCGCTGGTAGAGGCAGTTCTGGAAGCGATACGAGATCACCCAAATCCGAACATACTGGAAATCGGCACCGGGTCTGGAGCAATATCAATCGCAATTGCCCTCGAAAACCGTCTCAGCCGGATCGTTGCCACTGATATTGATTTTCGAGCACTCGAAGCTGCGCGTTTCAATGCCATCAATTTAGGCGCGGCAGCTTCCATAGATTTGCTTGCCGCTGACCTCTTTGCAGCAATCAGGCCCGAAAGTAAATTCGATGTAGTCTGCTGCAACCCGCCGTACATTCCGAGCGACGTCATTCCGACTCTGGACCCGGAGATCAATTTTGAGCCTCGCAAGGCTCTCGACGGTGGCCCGGACGGCCTGAGCGTTATCCGTCGACTCGTATCTCAGGCCGGGAATTACTTGACCGAGAATGGAGCCTTGATCATAGAGATAGGGTCGGAGCAGGAACCATCGGTTCGTGAAATGTTTGAGACTCTCGGAGGTCTCCATGATATACGCACATTCCGCGACCTGTCGGGAAAGCCTCGAGTCATTAGCGGCAGACTCTGAATCCCACTTCGTAATCGCGGGTCTGGGAAAATTCGGACGCCTCGCTCTGGACCGGCTGCAGCGTTCATTCCCCGGGTCTCGAATCACAGCCGTCGAACAAGACGAAGCCAAAGCTGCGGGTAATCTTTCTGCCCCGGTGACGGTGTTCCAAGGGGACGCAGTTTCTTTTCTAGTCGCTTCCCCGCTGCTCCGTGCCGAAGATCTTATAATTCCGATGGTTCCGTTCAATCTGGCGGCTGCGTATGTCTTGGCCAGGCACCCGAAGTCACGCCAGACGCCAATTCCCAATCAGGTGCTTGGTTCGCTGCCCAATCCCATGCTTATCAACGAGTCCAATGTAGTTTGCAGCCGAGCGAATTTCGTATGTCCTGACGATTGCCCTGAGGATGAGTTTTGCACCGTGACAGGCGAACCTCGTGGTCCCCTATATGATGAACTCGGACGGCTTGAGATCCCAGGGTTCAATCTGCTGGTCCAGAAAAGTTCGCAGATCCTGCCGGGGGTGGGAGGTTACAAGCTGGGAGATCTCCGACTGCTTTCCGAGCTTGTGGACAAGGGCCGATTCATTGTTGCGACCTCATGCAAATGCCACGGCATCCTGACCGCTATCATTGCATGACGAACTTTTCATGCCCATGTTCCTTTAACAGGAGACTGCAAGTTTCGTCAAATCAAGAAGAAAGCCAAAGACGAGGGATTTGCAGCCAAGATATTACGAAGGCCTCTGAGGCATATCCTTGAAATTGCAAGACAGAGACCGCAGCGATTTGTGCCTCTGAAAATGCACGTCCCTTGGAATGGAGGAAGGGGTAAGTCCGATGAAGACAATGGTAACTTTTTTAACGGTTTTTGTAGGAGCATTGATTCTAGTAATGGTGAACGCCGGTCTCACTTGCGCCCAACAGACGCCGATGGCGGTGGCCCATGCCGGGGCCGCTGTGGATTCCGTGGTGGGGACTGGTGGCCACGTACCTGCTCAACTAGTAAGAGGTCGCGGCGGCGGAGGCAGGGCATTCCGCGGTGGCCGGGGATTCCACGGCGGGGGCCGAGGTTTTCGTTTCGCACATCGCGGACCGTTCTTTTCCGGCGGTGTCGTGCCGTATTCTTACTATGGTGATGACTACTACGGCTATGGTTGCGGCGAGGGATGTTATCAGGAAGGTGACAGGACTTGCGTTTGGAACGGATATAAATACAGGTGCTACATCACGCCATCGTACTAATGTTACTGCTCTGCGGCATCCGCGTGGCGAACAGTACGGAATTCGAAGAAACTGAGGAACACAGGCGACCGCGTAGAGAGCCCATGAGTTCCGGTTTCGGGTGGTCGATCCGGTCTCCAGGCATCTTCCCCCGTGACTTTGCGATCATTCATAATTTGCCTCCTCCTTGGGTTGGGCTCGGCGTGGCAGTGGAATGTTGCAAATTTGGTGGAGTAACCTGTTCCTTACTATAAAGAGACCGTTCCTTTTAGGTTTTTGGGATGTCCAGAGCATCACAACCGCGTCTCCTTTACCTGGCACAAACGACATGATGCTGTGAAAGCCGGGCACACTGCCGTTCTTGCTTACGACGGAATATTCGCCGGCCTTTTTCTCAAACCAACCAGGGGTCCCCGAAAAGTTAGGATTAATCCGCCTGATCATTGACTCGTATGTGGCCTGATTCAGCAGCGTCCCGGTTCGAAGGGCCTGGTAGAACTTCATTAGATCCGCAAGCGTGCTTTGCAGATGGCCGGACGGAATCGCGTAAGGTCCACCCTTAATCCGATGTTTAATTGGTATGAGTTCTCCCCGCACAGATCTGTACCCAGCGGCGATATTCCGGCTGGCAACTCTTGAGCCCGTGTGGTTCATGTGCAATGGACCAAAGACCATCTTATGCATGTAGTTCATATACCTCATCCCGCTGACGGCTTCGATGATTTTCCCCACGACTGCAAAATTGAAGTTGTTGTATTCCTGATTGGTTCCAGGTTCAAAGTCCAAAGGCACGCCTTCAGCGGCTTTCAGCATTTCTAGAAAGGTCGGATACTTCCAGCCCATCTCAGGAATACCGCTTTGATGGGCCATAAACTGTTTGACCGTTATTGATTGCCAACTCTTGGGGAGCCTTTTCAGGTATTTGCCGGCAGGTGCATCCAGGTCCAATTTCCCTTGCTCGACAAGCAACATTGCCCCGACAGCCGTGATGGCTTTGGAGAGCGAACCAATATAGAAAACGGTATTCTCATCCGGGGCCTCATCCGATTCGAAGGATTTCACGCCATAGCCTTTCTCGACCACTACTTTCCCGTCTTTTACGACGCCGACGACCAAACCGGGCAACTGCTTACGCCTCATGGCAGGCACGATGATGCGATCAGCAAGGGCTTCAGCAAAGTTACGTGCGTGCGGTCCCTCCGGCTTAATCCATTTTCCCTGTGCCGGAGCGGAAGCGGACAAGGGTGTTGAAAGCAAACCGCTCAATAACACAGGCATGACAATTGCGAAGATTCCTATTCCAAAGATAATTCTGTTCATCCTATATCCCCATTTCGGGCGTACCCGGCGAGGAAAGCGAACATTCTCCGTCACTATTTAGATGCTCTGGTGCATTTGTGGGTTCAATTAAGATATCCGTGCCATGTCCCTAGTCTCAGGACAACACTTGGTGTACAATTGCCGCGATCCTACTGATCATAGAAAGGTTTTCTTGCCGCAAAACAGAGAGCCGTGGAGCAAAGCTGTCTTCGGTTCAGCATATATGAGTTACTGATGTGAACTACTGTGAAGGATTCGGAAGCTGAGCGTTTGCTGAAATCAACGATCCTGGGAATTCAGCGAACTTGGTCCAATATTGTCCGCAAACCGGAGATCTGGGAACATGATGCGAATAGATGTGCCGAAAAAGGAACTCGAAGCATTCTGTCGCCGCAGTCATATAAGGTGGATGGCCTGCTTTGGCTCGGCGGTGCGGGACGATTTCCGACAGGATAGCGATGTGGATTTTCTCGTGGAGTTCGAGCCGGGGCGCACCCCGGGATGGGAAATCGTAGACATCGAGGAGGATTTATCTGCGCTTCTCGGCGGCAGGAGAGTCGACATTGTCAACCCTAAGTACCTCAATCATCGATTAAGGGAACGTGTGCTTGCAGAGGCGGAAGTGCTGTATGAAGAAAGATGACATGGTCTATTTAGGTCACATGCTCGACATGGCGCACAAGGTGTCTGACCGCGTGGCAGCAAGGACGAAGGCCGACTTCGACGCGGACGAAGACCTTCGTTTCGTCGTTTCACATCTGATTCAGACCATCGGTGAAGCGGCAGCACAATTCTCAGCTCTTAAGCAGAGGGAGCATCCGGAGGTCCCCTGGAAGCAGATAAGATGTGTTGTTACCATCTAGATGCTCCGGCTCAGTTGCGGGTTCAATTGAGTCATCCGTTGTACTTCCCCAGTTTTCGCGCAGCACTTGCTATAGTGTTACCACGATCATATTCACGGCAGCGGGGATTTTGCTCGAACATCTCTTTTCAAGTACCACGTGGCATCAAGCGCAGCGATTTTGTGCCCGCTGGCAAGCTTAGCTAGCCAATCGCGCCGAATATCCGAGAACTTCATCCAGCGTACATCTATATCTTGATGTAATGTCTTTAAATAACGGCGAATTATCGAGCCACTGTGCTCGGCGGACGGCAGGCATATGTTCGGCACGAGATGGGTAGCGGAGATCGTAGACTTCAAACAGCCTGGAAAAGAACGGCTCAACTCTGAGCTGACTTCCCGGAGGGGGAAATGTTGGGTTCACTGTCCCGATAAGTTGATTAGAGTTCTCCACAAGGACCAAGCCCACGGCTTCGTACCGTGTGTAATCGTTGCGCACAAATTTACGCCCTGCCATCTCGTTGAGAGCGGCAAGATAGCGCTGTATCTGAGGAGACACGTTGCCATTGGCTGCTATTCCCATGTCATTTGCGGAATAGCCCTCAGATTCTCGATTAGTCCTAATGAGGCTCAAGAATCCATACACCAGACCTGGATACATGATATGAAGATTGGTGGAGTCACCAATGGCTTCTTCCATACGATTTACGAGGTTGCGGTACGCCCGGAATGTCCCTTTTACAGACACAGCAAGTACGGGCCCGATCCCTTTCTTCGCCACTACCACGTCTATCTGCTTGGTTTTCATGCCACCGAATACTGTGGATTCGTTTGTAGTTTGAAGTTCCGGCGCATATTCGAGAGACCAGCGTTCGTGAATCCGTTTGGCTCTTACCGGAGGATGAGGGGTTATTTCGTCCGGGAAAAAACCGCCTTCCAGTACTAGGCGCAAGGCTACATAATGGTGCGTGGGTTTAATGTGCTCTTGACTCTGGTGAGCCACTGCCCCAGCGAAAACACGCAACGCTTGGATTATATTCACATGATCAAGCGACACGCCGCTGAGCCCTTCCTCTTTGAAATCGCCTTTCAGCTAGGATTCTGGTACCTTGCCTTAATAATCTACAGTCATAATCCGACAGTCCCAACCGCTTTTTAAGAATCTCATTATCTACCACCGACCTTGCTGCGTGTATCCCCTTGACACGGCACAGGCTGTCCACTTCTTCGTAAAGGCCTGCAACGGCTGAGGCTTCAATCACTGGTACCAGCACGTTTCGGGCCTCCCCGGGCTCCATCTTTAACATTCCCCCGCCGAGTGAATGCCCTTCAATCTCAACGCTAAGGCCTGTCAGAGAATTTTGCCACAGGGTGGCCAAATGCTCTCCTGTCGCGACAAGTGGCTTACGCACCCTTACGACGTGCAGGCTGTTAGGTGCCACCACTTCAGCTAAATTTGCTACGAGTTTCGGATGCGCACCGCTCATATATGTCAGGAAGCCATCCGGGCAACACACGTGTGGCACTCTATACCACGGGGATCGCGTGCGACACTTGAAAGCATTCTGAATTCCCAAGCCAACCCCACGCCTTAGATACTTTGTCAGACCACCGGGAAATGAATTCTGGTCACCATCGGCGAGGAGCAAATAACCTGTCTCGCCTGAGGCCAACTTTGATTCCCAATCGTGGCGAGTAAACTTCGTTCCGGCAAGAGCCCGGCTGCGCCTAACAGATGGGCGCAGATAGGCTTCGGGAATGCCCCAAGACCTGACTTCTGAAGGACTCATGTGAAAGTAATCGTTGGCTCCCGTAACATATCCTATTCCCACAGACGCCAGTCTGCCTAGTCGGAAAACCTTCGATTCTTTTTTCAGTTCTTCGTATAGCAACCTGATCTCTAATGGGATTAAGTAATTGACGAGGCGTTGTTCCCCCCGAGATATTGCCTCATGGTCCAAGATTTCTGAGCCGTAGCCAAGGCTCTCAGGCTCTTGCGCCACGCTTCCTAGCAATTCCAATAAGTCGGTTGGACCCGACAGATCCCGTAGCAGGAAACGACGGTGGTCGAGTCCCCTTCCTTCCGCGAGAATCAGCAGCGTGTCCTCGTTCAGCCACGGAAATAGCCTCTGCTGAAAAGTCAGCAGCATGATTTCCCTGAAGCTACGCATCAAGTGCTGCAGGACCGGCCGAGCATAGGCAGCGTGACAGAGTTCAAACGGGGCTACCATTCCTAGACGCCCGGCGGGTTTAATCATTGAGACTGCATGTACTAAGAAAGGGGCCCAAGAACTGGTGAGTTCAGATAATTCCACTCCTTGGCTGCGAGCTCTTTGGAGAGCCTGTTTGCGCTGCGTGCCGTTAAATCGCTGATATCTAACGAAGGGGGGATTGCCTACCAGGGCATCCACTAGATAGGTTTTCGGTGCGACATCAAAGAAATCGCAGCATTGCAAAATTTTCGCAGATACACTGTGGCTCTTAAAGAGAGCACTAACCGCGGTGGCATGGGCCCGGGAATTAATTTCCAACCCCAATACTTGTGCTGATGGATCGCCATTAAGGGCCAAAATTCTGTTGCAGGCTGCACAAAGAAAAACCCCCTCGCCGAATCCAGGGTCCATCACGCTGTCAGTAGGCCGTCGCACAGCCCAGTTTACAAGGAATTCGGCGACCAGTTCGTCGGTGTAGTAGGCCCCCAACTTCTTTTGTCTTTCATCATTCGAATCAAACATGGTCAACTGTTGTGGCATACCGGCACCACCCTAACCTCTTCGTACGGCAATCATCCTTAAATTACCGAGTCTCTACTTTACAGGAGAAGTGAACACAGAAGCAAAAAGAAAACGGTCTCCAGACTCTTTTGTCGTTGCTTCTCACTAAAGCAGATGGCAGACATTCTCTGCCTATATGGCATGAGGCACTCCTAGTTCTAGATATACTTGCAAAGAGCTAATACACGAAACGGAGAGAAACTGCACGATTTAATTCTCAATCTTCACAGAAAAGGGTGGCTCTGCCTTGCCCATTTCCTTGCGGCAATACCGGATTCTGGTTATGCTGGGCTTTAAGACAATTATCGGAGCACTATTGTGAGATCATGGGAGCGGAGCACACTGGTAGAAGCGATATGCCATGAACCCCATAATAGACGGGTTCGATCGAAAATGGACACAGAACGGCGGCTCCAAAAACCGAGGAAAGGCGCGAATGTTAGTGCAGCCCAATGTATGATGGCTATGCGAAGCAATCTAAAGCCGACACATTTCACCCAGTGTCGGATATTGACCGATTGTCTGCCAGAAAACTGAGGATTGACCGCGCAGTTTCGTCCGGCCGTTCCATAGGGACGAAACGGCTGGTTTCCTCAAAACGTTTGAGAATTGCGTGAGGAACCTTGCGTTTGAATTTTCTTGCAGCAGAAGACACGAAGACATCTGGAGGAATCGAAGGATGAACCTTGCGGGGAAGCTGTATGAAGTAGCAAAGCGACACGGGGACAAGCATGCGATAATCTTCGAGAACACCGTCTACACTTATAACGACGTGGAAAATCAGGTTGAGCAGTACGCGGCGATGCTGGTGCGGCTGAATATGAAGCTTGGCGACAGGGTGGCCATCCAGTTGTCGAAACGAATGGAATTCATTTTTTTGGAACTCGCGGTTCTGTCCGTTGGTGGAATAGTTATACCGCTCAACCCGGATTACAAGGCTCAGGAGATTGAGTATTTTTTGACGGATTCCGGCAGCTCACTCTATTTTACCGACTATGAGCGCTTCTCTCGAGTCCATGCGGAACTTGAGAAGCTCAAAAATCTCCAAACCGTCCTGGTGGACCATCATGAAGAGGTGAAGACCCACTCTTTGTCTCGTGAACTTGAAGGCAGGCCGCCGAATTATAGAAGGCCGTATCCGACCGGAGGGGACGATGTTGCGGTGATCTGTTACACATCCGGCACCACTGGGAGATCCAAAGGCGCGATGATCACTCACAAGAATCTGACTTCAAACATGACGGCCTTGCATGAAATCTGGGAATGGAGCGACAAGGACGTGCTTCTCCATGTGCTCCCTCTGTTTCATGTACATGGCCTCTTTGTGGCGCTCCATGGATGCCTGAATGCTGGTGCCACTGCGATCATGCACGAGAAGTTCGATCCGGCCCGGATATGGGAAACCATTGAGCAACAGGAATGCACAATGTTTATGGGGGTCCCCACGATCTACCAGAGGCTGTTGAATGAGTGGGAGGGCATGGACAGAAAACCTGATTTAAAAGGCATGAGGGTGTTTATCTCGGGATCGGCTCCCTTGTTGGAAACCCAGTTCAATCGCTTTGAGAAAGCAACTGGATTCCGAATTCTTGAACGCTACGGCATGACCGAGACTGGTATGATCACGTCCAACCCCTTTGACCCGAGTCGTCGAAAGCCCGGCAGCGTGGGGTATCCTCTTCCCGGCTTGGAAATCAGGGTCGTTACCAAGAGCGGTGATGATGTACGCCCGGGTGAGGTGGGGGAAGTGTGGGTGCGTGGCGAAAGCGTATTCAAAGGGTACCGAGGAATGCCGGAGAAGACTCGGGAATCTTTTCAAGATGGATGGTTCAAGAGCGGTGACCTCGGCTATCAGGACCCTGGAGACAGCGCAAGGCTATATCTTGTGGGGCGAGTCAAGGAGCTTATCATTACTGGTGGCTTTAATGTTTATCCCAAAGAAATCGAAGACGTTCTTGCAAGTCACACAGCGGTAAAGGAAGCAGCGGTCATAGGATTGCCGGACGCCGACTTAGGAGAGAAGGTCACGGCTATACTGGTTCCCGAGGACGGCAGTGCGCCGCCGTCGTCGGAGCTGATCATGAGCCATTGCAAGAGCTGTCTGGCAAGCTATAAGTGTCCCAAAGCCGTCTTCTTTGTTGACAAGTTGCCTCGAAACGCCATGGGCAAGATACAGAAAAACGAACTGTGTAATCAGTTCCGGAGCAAGGCGTAACACCAATTCGCGTTCAAAGTTATAAGAAAATCCCCTCTAACCCCCCTTTAATAAAGGGGGGAAGGGGGGATTTTGAATGCGAATTGGTACAGCTTGATATCTCAGAACAAACAATATTTCGGAGGCAAGGTCAAACAAGTGGAAAGGTATTTCAAGGTATCGGATGAAGTATTCGCGCGATTCCCCGATTATGTGCGAGGAGTCGTAATAGGGTACGGGCTCACCAATGGGGAATCTTCTCCGGAACTCATTTCACTGCTTCGCTTGGCCGAGGATTCGGTTCGCAAAGAGCTGAATCTGGAAACATTGGCAGAACATCCCAGACTTGCGGCCTGGCGAGAGGCTTACCGATCCTTCGGCGCCAAGCCAAGCAAGTTTCGGCCGTCAATTGAAGCTATGGTTCGGCGTGTTCTGAGAAACGAACAACTTCCATCGATAAACGCACTGGTTGACATTGGAAATGCCGTATCTTTGCGTCATTTAGTTCCTGCCGGTGGGCACGCTATTGATGTGCTCGTGAATGACCTGGAGCTGCGGCTGGCGACAGGGGATGAACTCTTCACGCCATTAGACTCGGAGAAGGTTGAGAACCCTTTGGCAGGGGAGGTCGTTTTCGTGGACGGCAAGACCGTTCTGACAAGACGCTGGACATGGCGCCAAGGCAGACATACGTTGGTCCAGCCGGACACGACTGCTGTTGAGTTCAACGTTGACGGTTTACCGCCGGTTCCGGTTACCGAAGTCGAGGAAGCCTGCCGTGAGACCTCTAAATTGATAGAACGATTTTGCGGTGGCAGCACACGATTCGAAATTGTGACCCGAGCCAATCCCAAGATAAGGCTTTCGTGATTCGTCCAGCGCCCGTTCGGGACGGAGCCGGACAACTTGCACGTCGGCCGAGACCGAGGGCCACAGGATGTCGCACAATTCATGGCCTCGGCGCAGCCCCGTCGTTCCCGACCCTTCTCGATCGCTTCGTGACTCTTTTCCCCAGTCTTTCTATGTGGTATTATAATCATATTAGCCATGCCGTTTGACAACCTCGGATTCCATCCAGCAATCAAGGTTTATCCATGAAAGACGACGAGATCGGACCGTCACCGGGCAAGAATCGGCTGGATTCTTCCAGTTCGCCGAATAGAGAGCTGGAAAGCTTGAAAAATCGACTCCGTTGGGCACAGGAGAGCCAAGAACTGGCTGTGAAAATCCTGGCCCTTCTAAATCGCCAACTTGTGGGTCCGGACGTTATCGGGCAAGTCCTCGGAATGGTGAAAGAATTCGCCGGATTCGAGGCTGTCGGCATTCGCTTGCGCGATGGTGAAGATTTTCCTTACTTCGAAACCCAAGGTTTTCCCGATCATTTTGTCGAATGTGAAAGATCTCTGTGCGAACGCACCGATGCTGGTGAAATCGTGAGAGATTCGACTGGGAACCCCCTTCTGGAATGCATGTGCGGAAATGTGATAAGCGGGCGCACTGACCCTTCACTCCCCTTTTTCACCCAAGGTGGGAGTTTTTGGACCAACTGCACGACGGAGCTTCTCGCTACGACATCCGAAGAAGAGCGTCAGGGCCGTACTCGAGACCGATGCAATGGAGAGGGCTACGAATCGGTCGCCCTCATACCCCTGCGCTCAGGCCGCGAAATCATTGGCCTTATACAACTCAACGATTCTCGCAAGAATTGCTTCACACCCGATATGATAAGTTTTCTCGAAGCAATAGGAGCGAGTATCGGCATTGTTCTTAAGCGCACGAGAGTGGAACAGGAACGGGACCGCTTGTTTAACTTGTCAATTGACATGTTGTGCGTGGCCGGGTTTGACGGTTGCTTCAAACAGGTAAACCCTGCGGTCACAGAGATACTTGGATGGACAACGGAAGAGTTCTTGAGCAAGCCGTGGACCGACTTGGTGCATCCCGATGACCATGAAAAAACTAGAGCGGCGGGCAGGCGACTGCTTTCCGGCGTGCCATTGTATTGTTATGAAAATCGATATCTACACAAGGACGGTTCCTACCGGTGGATTTCGTGGAATTGCTTTCCGATACGCGATGAGAGAACGACCTTCGCGGTAGCTCGCGACGTCACCGGGCGCAAGCAGTCCGAACATGCTCTGCGGAGAGCTAAGGATGAGCTTGAGTCCAGGGTGAAGGAGCGAACCGTACAACTGATAAACACCATTGATCGTCTGCAAAAAGAAGTGGCTGCACGCGAACAAGCTCAGGCCGCGTTGCGCCAGAGCGAAGAACGATATCGAACCCTCGTGGAAAATGTCGATGTCGGTATTACACTGATAGATTCTGATCACAACATAGTCGTATCGAATTCTATCATTGGGAAATGGTTTAATAGGCTTACTTCTGATTTTACCGGTAAGAAGTGCTTTCGGGAATTTGAGAAACGTGAGGATGTTTGCCCGCATTGCCCCGGGGTGCTGGCTATGTCCACCGGACAGGCTGCGGAGGTGGAAACGGAAGGCGTGCGGGACGATGGCACCCGCATGGTTGTACGCGTTCGAGCCTTTCCAATGTTCAGCCAGGATAATGTGCCCATCGGATTTACAGAGATCATCGAGGACGTCACGGAGCACAAACGATTGGAAGAGGCACTCCGGGAGAGCGAGCAACGCTATCGAAACCTGGTCGAGGAATCGCGAGACGGGATCTTTTGGGTCGCTTGGGACGGCGCACTAATTGAGGCCAATCAAGGCTTTCTCGATCTGCTCGGCATCACAAGTGACGATTCCAAAAACTGGAGCTTTCTCCAGGCGTATCGTGATCCGGTCGATCACGTGCGGTTCAAGGAGACTATCGAAAGAAACGCATCTGTAGCGGACTATGAACTCAAGCTTAAGAAAAAAGAGGGCACAGAGATCGATTGCCTGCTAACTGCGACGTTGCGTCTGGACGAAGAAGGCAAAAGCATCGGATTCCAGGGTATCATCCGAGACGTGACCGAACGTAAAAGACTTGAACAGCAACTCCTGCGAGCACAAAAAATGGAAGCCATCGGCACTCTCGCCGGAGGCATTGCTCACGATTTCAATAACCTCTTAACGGTGATACTCGGGTACTCCGAACTGATCATATCTGAGAAGAATGAAGGTGACCGCGGTTACGAAGACCTGAATAAGGTTATTCAGGCCGCTCGAACCGCGGCCGACATGGTTCAGCAAATTCTGGCTTTTAGTCGTAAGGCGGAAACAAAGGTCTGGCCTATCAACATCAACAAACAGATTCCTCAGCTCAGGAAGATGCTTTCCAGGTTGATTCCCAGGACAATAGATGTTCGAATAGATCTAGCTCCCGATCTTCCTACGGTCAATGCCGATTCCGCCCAAATTGACCAGGTTCTAATGAATCTTGCCGTAAATGCCAGAGATGCGATGCCAGATGGCGGCAGACTGACCATCGAAACCAGGCCGGTAGTATTGGATGAAGATTATTGTAGCTCTCATATTGAAGCTGCTCAAGGGCTACACGCACTTCTTAGTGTCAGTGATACCGGGATCGGGATTGATAGGGGGCTGTTGGACCGTATATTCGAACCATTCTACACAACGAAAAAGCCGGGCGAGGGGACCGGATTGGGGCTCGCTATGGTTTACGGCATAGTGAAAGCCCACGGCGGGCATGTTACCGTCTACAGTGAGCCGGGCACGGGGACTGTCTTTAACATATATCTGCCGGCGCATCAGATTGAAGCGGAACGGGATGTTGCGGCCTCCGGCGAGTATGCGGCGTTAGGTTTCGGCACAATACTTCTGGCTGACGACGAGGAATTTGTGAGGTCCCTTGGGCAACGAATCCTCGAAAAGTGCGGATATCACGTCCTTCTCGCAAAGAACGGGAGGGAAGCGGTTGAAATTTACAACCAGAAGAAGGATGAGATATCGTTGGTTATACTTGACCTTATTATGCCTGAAATGGATGGCAAACAGTGTTTGCATGAAATTCTCAAAATAGACCCCGATGCGAAGGTGCTCTTGGCCAGCGGCTATTCTCCGGATGGGGAGACGAATCTCGCATTAGAGAGCAGAGTAAAAGGGTTCGTCCGAAAACCTTACAGCGTAAAGCATCTCCTTGAAGCGGTACGAGACGTTTTGAAGAAGAAATAATATCGACGAGCCTCGATTTTGAGACACTTTTACCTGGTCTGTCTCTTTTTTTTCTTTGTCTCGATTTCTTCGCGGATTGAGGCCGGGTCGCCGAAATAGATGCAGTGAGCCAGGCATACATTGTCCGCGCAGGCAGGAATGAGTCCCTGATCGACACGATGATGGCAGAGGTTGCACTTAAGCGCCTTTTGGCTGTCGTCATCGAAACCTATCGCACTGTACGGGCAGGCGTCAATGCAACTTTGGCATCCTGTACATGCGGCTTCGTCGAGTACCACGATTCCGTCTTCCCTCTTGGCGATCGCTCCCTCGGGGCACGCATCGACGCAGGGGGGATCGTCGCAATGCCGGCACACATTGACCCGATACGTGTAATCAGTCATGCCGTCACCCAGCGAAGGTCCTTCTTCAGTGGCCAGCAGGAACTTGGCCTTGAATTCAAATTCCTGGCTGCAGGCGGCCTCGCAAGTCCTGCAGCCCCAACAAGCCTCATGATCTATAACCAGCCCGTATTTGCTCACTTGTCAGACCTCCCTTCAGGCGATTCCGGATAAATTCTGCAGAGAAATGTTCTGATGGCGGTTCCGCCCATCGCAGGATCGGAGTTCTCGTAACTATTGTCCGTTAGCATGTTTATGTTGGACTCCTGCCATGAACGTTGAGGATCTTTGTACTCCGGAAACCACCAGCCATGCTGCGCGAAGATGACTCGGGGGTCCATCCCCGCAAATAACTTGGCTCGTTGTCGGATCTTACCCTTTGGGGATTCGATGGTGACCCAGTCCCCGTCTTTTATGCCTTCTTTCTGAGCAGTTTCCGGGTGAATCTCGACAGTCGGGTCCTTGTGAAGCTCTCGAAGTACCGGGATTTGACGGCCTTCGGAACAGAAAAATCCTGGTATTCGCCGCCCGGAAACCATTATGTAAGGATATTCCTCGTAGATTTCGGGCGCGCTGTACGGGCTGCCGGGCGCTTCATGATACTGGGGCACCGGATCGTATCCCATTTTTTCCAAAACAGTGGAGTAAAGCTCCAGCTTTCTCGTCGGCGTCGAAAAACCTTCAGTTCGGTACTTTCGGTATTTCACTTCTCCCCGAATATAATCCATTTCTTTGAACTGTTTCCACGTGATTCCCATGGGTTCGAGTATGTAATCAAGACCTTGTTCGAAATCGGGCCACCAGTATTCGCCAATACCGACCCGGTTTGCCAGATCATTGAGCATGTCATGATCGGATCGGCACTCTCCCACCTGGATGGCCTTACGTCTCGGCACAATATAGCCGTGACGTTTCCAGAAGTCCGCGATGTAGTCCATTTCGAGCCATGTGGCTGCCGGGAGAACGATGTCGGCCAGAGCGGCGGTCGGGGTTATAAAGAAGTCGGAGACCGCCATGAAATCAACTGCTTTCAGGGCCTTATACACTTCCGCTGAATTAGCCCTGGTCAAGATGGGATTCGTGCTCAGGAGGAAAAGCATTTTTACCGGATAAGGCTTTTCCTCAAGAATTGAGTCCCAAATCTTCTTGGGATTGAGTATTGCAAAGCGAGACCCTAACCTGAATTGGTCACCTCCGAGACGCTTTGTGAAATCTTCCCTGGCAAGCATCCCATGAGCACCGAATGATCCCACATTCCTTACGTTGGGAGTCTGGAACAACATCTGCCCGCCTGGGACGTCCAAGTTGCCTGTGATAGCCATCAGCGCAATCAGGCTGCGATCGTTATTCGTGAGATTGGCCTGAATCTCTACGCCGACGCCCCACTGGATGGCTGCGGGCTTGGTCGTGGCAAACAAGCGGGCCGCTTCTGCAATCTTTTCCTTGGGGACCCATGTGACCTGCTCCACCCTGTCCAGGGGCCATTCCTTGGCTCGCTGCAGAAATTGCTCCCAGCCGTGCGTGTAATTCTCGACAAATTCTTTGTCATAGAGCCCTTCCTCAATGATTACATTGCACATTCCCAGCGCCAGAGCGGCATCGGTGGTGGGCCTCAATCGAAGCCAAATGTTGGCTCGGGCGGCAATTCGAGTGAGCCTAGGATCTATAGCGATCAGTTTGGCGCCTTCATCCAGAGCCACTGAGAAGGGCTCACCCTTGTACGAGTCGGGATTGCTGAAGACAAGATTGTTACCCCACACCATGATGCATCTGGGCTTGTTTTCATAGTCCACGATCGGGTTGGAGCCGCACGTACTGATGGTCGTGGCAAGTCTTGGGCCATAGCAGAAGTGTCCCGCTGTGAGCACGTTGGGGCTGCCGAGCGTGTTGGCGAAACGATAGATAACAGCCTCATTGTCTCTACCCGTGCCATAACCCATTACAATGGATTCAACACCGTGACTTTCCTTATAACGAAGTATTCTCTCAGCGATTGTGTTCAGCGCTTCATCCCATGAGATACGTTCCCAATTGCCCCCTCCCTTCGGCCCTTTTCGCTTTACGGGGTAGGTCAGACGGTCCGGATGATACGCCAATTGAATCGAGCCGATCCCCTTTGCGCACAACGTGCCGTGGTTGATGGGGCAATCCGGGTCACCGGCTATTTTCTTGGCCTTGCCGTCTTTGACGTAAACCAGCACCCCACAGCCACCGTGACACATTCTACAGGCGCTTTTGACGACCGAGTCGTAGCCGTAGACCTCCATCTCCCGAGCCGCGTTCGAATACTTGAATTCTGCCACGTTTAATCCTCCTGTTGTGCAACCGACTCCTGCGACGTCCGAAACATTGACGTATCCGCGTGCCCCGCGCCTACGTGTGGGGCGCCTCCAATCAATTCGGAAAATCTCTTTGCCGCGGCCGCTGTATCGGCCCCATAATTGATCGCGAATTCCTTGGGAAAAGTGCCCACAATCGCCATCGATCCTATGAGCCTTCCTCCGGGGCCGAACACCGGTGAAGCCACCGCATTAATGCCGATTTTCATTTCGCCCAGATCCACAGCAAACCCGGCCTTGCGGCAGTCGGCTATCTCCAGCTCAAGGCGATGCGGATCAAACTTGGAAGGACCGCCGTGGAAATAGACCTTCGTACTCCCAAGGACCTTTTCTTGTTCGGCATCGGGCAGGAAGGCTACTATCGCCTTTCCGTGAGCGCCCCAAGCAATGGGGAACCTGTGCCCGAGTCTGATGGTCAGTCCGATTTCCTGCGTCCCTTCGTCCCTGGCGACAACGAACACGTGATTTTCTGAGACCATCCCCAAGAAAGCAGTGCTGTTCGTTTTTCGAGAAAGCTCTTGAAGAAAAGGGCCTGCAACCTCTCGTATGTCAAGACCGGTCAAGACTCTGTTGGCCAAGAAAAGCAGACCGAGGCCCAGAGAATAGGTCTTGTCATGGGGAGACCTTTGGACAAATGCGAACTGATGCAACGTATTCAGGATTGAATATCCCTTGCTCTTATGAATGCCGACTTCGTTGCAAATCTCGGTCAAACTCATCTTTGCAACGGGGGCTTGAGCGAGAGCGAGCAAAATGCGTGAAGCCTGCTCCACAGCAGGGACAACCGAGGAATATTGCGGTTTAGCTGAGGCAGGCTCTCTCTTCGATGCCATTCGGAATTCGTTCCTGAGTTCGCTAGACAGAATATGATTCTTTAGAGAGAACCTACCAGACACGCGTAGCCTTGTCAACACAATCCCGGGCTTGGCGCGTAAATGGAATTCTTGACTGCCCGCATGAATCTTTATACAACGCAAGAAATCGGTAGACTGTCACAAAACTCCATTTTGGTCGGAAACCATCTGAACAAAAGTGAGAGGGAAAATACTATATGCAACCGGTGCAACACAGATGGAATGCCGAGGATTACGCGAAGAATTCTTCGGCCCAACTAGAGTGGGCGCAGGAGCTCATTGCAAAACTTGCTTTGCGGGGCAGCGAATCCGTGCTCGATATAGGCTGCGGCGATGGCAAGATCACCGGCCGACTTGCACTGGCGGGCAACAAGGGAAATGTTCTCGGCATAGACCAGTCTCAAGACATGATTAGGCTTGCTTCAGAACAATTTCCGGCAGAGAAATATCCGAATCTTTGTTTCTTGCGTATGGATGCAACGGAGATTCGCCTTTCCAAGAAGTTCGACATCGCATTTTCAAACGCTACTCTTCACTGGGTAAAGAACCATATCGCGGTGCTTCGGGGCGTACGTGCCTGCCTCAATTCAGGCGGCAAGATTCTGTTCCAAATGGGAGGCAGCGGAAACGCAGCCGAAGTCTTTGTCGCTATTGAAGAAGTGTTACGTCGTGAGCGATGGCAGGGCTGTTACGGAGATTTTCCATCACCCTACCATTTTTACGCACCGGAGGAATACGAAGCTTGGTTGTTGCAGAGCGGTTTTCTTCCTGTACGTCTTGAGTTGGTACCAAAGGATATGCAGCATCAGCGAACAGAGGGGTTCAAGGGTTGGCTGCGGACAACCTGGTTCCCCTATACAGACCACTTGCCCATTGAGCTGAGAGATGCCTTTCTATCGGAATTGGTTGAGACCTATGTGACGGCGCATCCTGCGGACGCTCTCGGTAATATTCACGTCAAAATGGTCCGTTTGGAAGTCGAGGCGCATACGCTCTGACTGAAAAGGCTAATGACAACGATCATTGAACCGATCTCACAGCAACCTGGAATCTCTTTTTGTGAAAGCTCACTGTTGCCCGTATTTTTAATTCTTTCGGATGGGCACTTTGCCACCGCAGTATCCTTGCATATTGGGCCCTGGCTCTTGACAGCAGCATCTCGAATGGGCCGGTGAAACGGGGCTTGCGGCGAACTTGTTCACTCGGCCGAATCTGATTTTTCCTTTGTTGCACCAATTCTTGTGCAGCTTCCTTCAATGCCTGGTCGAAGATAGCCGCCTCCGGAGATTCCTCGGCGACCAAGGCCGCAGGTCGGGCGACGCCCGTACCATACTGGAATAGGCACAACACAAACAGCCACCTTGCAATTATGTGCTTCGAGAATCCCATAACCCCACTCCAACGCACTAATTATGCTCTCTAAGATTCGTGAAAGTCAAAAAAGATTCAGAGGATTCTCAAGTGGTAAAAGTTCACCGCGGAGAACGCAGAGACCGCGGAGAATTCTGTTTTGCTGCGCGTCTATCCGCTGGAGCACTGCAAGTTCTCGTCTGCGACAGTGAGGGCAATTCCGGCCTGACTGTACGCATGGGTGACTCACGTGGCGTTGAATAAGCTATTCTTTTCTTCTCTGCGTTCTCGGCGGACTCTGCGGTGAATCTTGATTGTCCGGCAGACGGTTATCTTGAATGATTACAGGCAGGCTTTACCATTCACAAATACTGGATCAGCAAGGAGGACGGAAATCTCTCCCTCTCCGTACTCTTCCAGGTATCGGCGGTCCACTCCCACACAGTCGTCTATGTAGCTGCATCGTGCTTTAAGACATGCTTTCGGGGTCTCATTATGCCCCATGTTATCGGCATTGCTCACCATGTCATCGGCTTCTCTCCTCTTGATACGCACCTCGTTGCGGCAGTTCCCAATGTGTGGCAGGTGAGGAGCAACACAATACGGCACGTTATCGAGAATTGTGAGCGGGTATTCCTGCAAGTTTATGGCGGACAATTTTTCTTTCAGAGAAGATAGTCGGCACATGCGGCCTCTGTTGACGTAAGCGTTTCCATCCCATTCCGGCAGACACAGGCAATGGGCGGTAGTATTAGCGAATCCCAGGATTTTATCCATGAGCCATTCAATCTCGGGCAGATTGAGTTCGTTGAGGCATGTATTGACGCTAAGCCGTTCGGGTGAAACATCATTTATCAGGCTGACAGCCCTGTATGCTTCCACAAAGCTACCTTTCCGCCTGACGATTCGGTCGTGTGTTTCTCCAACGCCGTGTAGAGAAACCCAAAAATTCTTCATGCCGGCATTAGTTAGCGAGAAAACTAGCTCTTCGGTTATTCCGAATCCGTTGGTAAACATGAAAAGATTGTCTATTCCACTGTCTTTTGCAAAACGAACGTAGTCCACAAGCGAGCGGTTCAGAGTGGGCTCACCCGCGCCTGTGAAGAAGAGAGTTTTGATTCCGGTGCGGCTGGACTCCGCAATGAAATCGAATACTTCCTTATCTAGATTTGGCGGGTTCTTGCTCCTGTCGTATGCTGGCGCACAGAAAATGCAATTGTTGGTGCATTCGAAACTCGAAAATACTACTGCCCCCGGTTCAGGCCATCCCCAGACCAATGATCTCGATTTGTCTGCATGGGCCGCGGTCCAGCCCTGCCATTTCTTCGGATTGGTGCGAACATGGTCTTCAACGAACGCGAATACCTTTTTGTAAGTTTCGCAGTACGGATCGGGATAATCAGGGCTACCCTTGGCGCTCATTGCTCTGACCGGACAGCCGCCGTTGCAAAGCGGCAAGTATTTGCAATCAAGGCATTCGGAGTTTCCGATCAAATTGGCCGTCCGCTCGGCGAGTTTCATTCTCACTGGTGATGTCAACAAGGTGCCAAGGTCACCGCATTCAAGAAGATTGCCAAAATCCCGGTTGGGATAGGAGCCCAGCCAGGCATCGCATTGACTCACTTCACCGCCGGGACCCACGCAAAAAAAGCCATTCACGCAGTTTGGGCAGAAGAAGCACGGGATCTTTGCCGCGGCATCCCCCAATGTCATCCGTTCTACGATCCCCTCGAAAGGATCCAAGCGAACCCCGTCATCCCTGGAGAAGTAAACATCAAGCAGACTTACTAAGAAATCGCCCAGTTTCGATGGGGCCAGGAACAGTTGATCCGCCAGATGGGAAGCCGGTCCAGACGCGAAGGGCGTATTAAATTGAACGCTCTTTAAGCCCAATTCGTCGACGTAATATCGGTAAAAGTCCATAGGGGCTAGTGAGAGAGTCTGATTGTTGGGGACCGATATCACAGACGCAGACAGGCCTCTGGAGCGAGCCAGTCTGAATCTGTCAACCCAACGCTCATTATATGAATCGCCCGACAGACCGCGGAATTTCCGGTGTACATTGGGATAATCCAATGATGACCCGACAGTTCCGTCGAAAAGCTCCCAGATCACCGGGTCCCAAACCGGATCGTAATCCATAAGGTTGGTTTGCAAAAAATGTTTAATCTTCAGATTGTGATTTGACATCAATGATTTTATCGTACGGCCCGCTGCCAGACACCATTCAGGAGAGAGAACCGTAACTTCTCCACCTTGCCAGTACACATCTACACTCTTGACTCCGGAACGGGACAGATACGAAGATATGCGGGTGAAAACAGTTTCCAAGTTTTCAAGAGAAATGCTGTTCCGGGTTCTTGGTTCGAAACAGTAAGCACAATTACAATTGCAATGGAAGGTCGGCACAAATATTATGCTCACTTGAGGGCCGAACATAGTCTACTCCTCAAGCTTTTCCGCTTTGGCAAGGTCATCGGCGATTTCCCTCGCGTTCGCCTTGATAGAATTAAAAACTTCGATAAAAGGTTCGCAGTCGAAGTTGGTGTCAACAAAACGAAGGTAGCCTTCACATAAATCGAACGTTTCGCAAGAAACACATTTGGAACCGGATAATACGAGGTCCTTTTTGCGGTTCACCAACTGCTTGTAAAGATCGGATTCTTCATCAATTTGCAGACCGCCTGAAGCCCTACCGAAGAACTTCCCGGCGCGGGCAAGTCTGGCAGAAGCCGTAACTCTTCCCAGTTCGTCAACATAAAGGAATTCGGCCGGAGATTCGGGATAAAGTTTCGGCAGCGCCAACACGTTTCCTCTCAAGCAGGCGCTAATCACGGAATGAAAAAAATCGACCGGAACCTGCACATGAGTGTCATGCAAATAATAATTCAGTACGGGCAACAGCTCGCTTGTGTCTGACAGCTCTTCAAGGTTCATCGTGACAGGGACCATGGCCGAGGCGGCGATCTTCACACCTTGCAGGAGCCCTTTATCCACATCCATGAGAGCTTCGAGTGAGAACCGATCGACGAGCCAGGTATTTGTATAGAGCTTAGGAGCATCCTTCGGATGTAATTTGAGCCTAATTGGAAGCTGCAGCGGAAGAGCTGACAGACTATGCAGATTACCACCCGGACCTTCTAACTCCACCCCTTTTACTCGATCGCCCAGAGTCTTATATGCGTTCACGATATCTTCACAGATTTCTGAACGGAGGACGATCTCCGGGGAATCAACTTCAGCAGCCAATCGCGGGAGAATACTTACCAATGCTGGATTATGCATCAACTGCCTCGAAAAATTCCTTGTACCCTTCGCACCAGACCGTCTTTCGGTGAGGTCCGGAAGCTGCAGCGCAGCCTCCGGCGCAATATTTCCACCACTTACATGAACCGCACTCGTTTTGGGTGATCAGTCGTCTCCTTTTGGAACGCCAAAACGCTTCGGGGTGCGATAATATCTTGTCAAGCGGCTCAGAGGTAATGTTTCCGATCCTGCCGGATCCGATGTCGAGAAGCCTCACGCACGGATAAACGTCACCTTCCGGCGAAACTGCCAAAGTCGGCTCGCAACAGTTCAGGGACTCAGAGTACGTCCGAGTGTGATCAGAGTCAACGGACGAAATTTCTTCCCAATTCACGAACGGTTCGACCGGCAAGGAACAATCGTCCCCTTTCCATGCGCCGTGAACTTCTGTGAGAAAAATCCCGCAGGATCGCGGGTCCAGACGGGCACCATCGAACATTTGCGCGGGCTCTTCAAGAGGAATAAGAGTCAGACTATCCACTCCCAGGTTCTTGAAATAGTAATATATTTCCTTGCCACGACCTATTGATCGGCCGTGCACAACGTACACCATTCCAACGCGAAATCCACGACTTCTGACAATCTCGAAGCCCTCGTACCAACGTTCCAGGTAAGACTCCCCATTCTTAAGCCGCCGATAGTCCTGAACCGGATCAAGAGAAGTCCCGATTCCACCTCCGGTGAGAAGATCCGCGAGAATGTCTGCCAGACCCTCCGTCACTAGCGTCAAATTGGACTGCATCAAGTGTATCGGACTTTTTCTAAAAATCTTCCGGTCTAGCCCCAAAACCTTCTTGTAAAAGGCCTCCCCCATAAGCATGGGTTCTCCCCCATGCCATAGGATTGTAATGTGACAGCCCGGATTTCCTTCCATGTAATTCGCGAGATTTCGGAACGTCCGCTCAATGAGGGCAGGATCGGCGAAATGCGGCCTTTCTGCGACATTGCAGTAAGCGCACTTCCCGTTGCACTGGAGGGTAGGCTTGATAACAACTTCAATGCACTTGGGCGCTTCACACTTGTTTTCAGAGGGATGTGCCATAGTCAGTGGAGCGGATAATTTGATGCTATTTCCTTAGCGTGGTCGGCGGCGGAGGCGATCGACATTAGATCGGTGCAGTACCGTCGTCTATAGACTGGACAATGCCCTGGTGACCCGGGCACGGGGCGAAAAAGCAAGGAATAACTGGCCCGACGGCCACTGGTGCAAATTGTGGTCCTCCCCTGATTCCGCGGGCAAATCAGGAAAGGAAGTATACGGTTGCAGGACCTAAACCTGCAAGGCTCTCCAGACTACCAGTTACCCCACACACGGCAACGACGTACGCCGCCGTTACCCCATACTCGGCAACGACGCCGCCAACCTCGACCGCCGTTTCCCCATACTCGGCATCGCCAGTACTGAGATTCCATGGACTCGTCAGGTGCTGCTTCTTGGCCTGGGATACCTTCCCGCGTCGAGCCCGGTTCCAACGATTCCCTCGGCCCTTCATCGGAACCTGATGCTTCGGAAATCCCCAGGACAGCGGTCGCCACCACAATTGACGACCATTTGCCGAGGCTCGTGAGAAACGATCTTCGGCTTAAGGTCTCCTCCTTTTTCTTCTTTTCGTCATCCATTTTATCTCCTCCAAATGAAATCAAGACAGTCGGTTGATCCGAATGAATTTACCAATGCTCACAATGGCCGGTACAGGTGAAACCCAGCCAACTCAATTACCAATTCTCCAATCATAGGGCACTCTTGCGCGAAACCGCCTGCGTCCTCAAAGAAGGCCCAAGTTATTTTTCCTGCGGAGGCGGTTGCTCCGGGAACGAGAAATGAGACTGTAGCAGGAGCCATTTACCATCCTTCTTCTCGAGCACCCCCGACCACCGGCCCATTTGCTGGAACTTGTCTTCACCAGTATCCACGTCGAACAGAACTTCAGTGGCAAACCACCCGACGTCATCCTTAGACCCCACCGAGGTCCATTTGTACTGTCCCTTTACGGATTTTACCTCCTTCAGACTGCCCTCATAAGCTGCTCTGATTTGCTCCGGACCCACGTAGCGCCCTTTTTCATCGGCTTCAAAGAAAACCACGTTAGCTTCGGGCGCAATCATTTTCATTATTGCATTGACGTCCTTTCTCGAATAGGCCACTTGATATTGGGCGAGAAAATCTTTTATCTCTTGGTCGGTCTTGGAATCTGCCGTTGCGAAGGTTGTCACCCCCATCATAATTACCGCAGTGATGCTCAACACCAGTAGAGTTGCCCGTTGCATAATTTGCTGCCCTCTAATTTCCTATAACGCGGCGAAAAAATTTTATCATAATACAGCACACCCATATTACTTCTTTTGTAGATTGCCGAGAAGGGATCTGTCAAGAAAAAACAGTCTGCTGTATGACAGGAGCCGGCCAGAGCCGCTCATGGCATAATAGTTCGCCTCTCGGCAATCTCGCGTTCCCATTGAGACCGCTCCACTATCGAACGTTCCCACGGGACGCCTCGTATGTAAGCCCCATCGGGGTGATCGAAAACAGGCCGGTGCTTCAGGGCCGGCTGATGTCTTTGAATCTTCCGGCCCTCGGCCGCATCGAACCAAGTAGAATTGAGAATTTGACGCTCAAAGAATTCATCTTGGAGAATGAAGCATGAAAATTAATCGACAATTGAGCATATTGTTGGTCCTGGTGGCTGTATCATTTGCTGTGACCACAGTATCGGTCTCGCCTGCGTGGGCGGCCACGGGCAAGTCCAAACAAGTCTCCGTAAAGGCAAAAAAAAGGCATTTATCTTACAGGGCGAGGAGGATAAAGGCGGTCAACGGCTCCTACATTCCCCAGGCGAGCCAGCGAAAGGTAGCGAGTGCTCCTGCCACTGTCTGTTACGGAAGTTGGCAGCAATCCTTGTCTGGGCCGGTTTATACGTCCTGGTGCCAAGCAGCAGCCGCTTCGAGTCAAGGTTCCGGACAGGCTAATGGCTGGGCCGCACCGGCAAGGTCGCCGGGGATACAAAGCAACGCAGCGCCCCCGGCTGGTGGATACGTTCCGCCACCCCAGCAGGTAAATGTCGTCAGCCCGCCTACAAGCGTCTGTTACAGCGGTTGTGTTCCGTATTGGACCGGTCAGGTTTACTCATCGTGGTGCCAACCGGCCCACCGCTTACAACGCTAGCTCCCGACAAACAACTAACTGGGCAGTCCCGGCTCAAACGTATAGAAGCCAGAGCTATGCGGCCCCGCAGACGGGCGGATACGCTACGCAACCCCAACAGGTAAATGTTGGTCAACCCGTTACCACGTGCTACGGCAGCAGTTGGCTGCCCTGTTGGGGCTATTCCTCGACAGGGACCGGGTGTTCCTCGACGTACTGCTATTAATTTATGGAAAGGAGATAGGGCTGGGCAGGGAGGCGAATTTGCGCAAGATTTGGAGTTTAGGCATTATACCATTTCGCTTTCATGCAAGTGATACTGCGGGAATGGAGGCCAGCAGCTACCATTCGGTAGGGCCGGCGTCCCTGCCGGCCAAGGCGTGGATTAAAGGAAGGGGTAAAGTCTGCTCTTGGCTCATATCAAGCTACGTTTCCGCGTATCGTGTATCAGTAATGAGCCAAGAGCAGACGTGACCCCCATCACTTTTGAGTTTTTCGCCCCGATGTCAGGGTACTTCACTGTACTCAGACTCGTCAATGCTCCTTCGTTCCTGCCCCAGAGAAAGAACGTCTTCTCGGCTTTACCTGATTTCCCACTCAAGGACGAAAGCCGGCGAATTGACGAGTATCGCAACCATGTATACCGGGGTGGAGGAAGCAGAGGCCGACCGGAATCGCTTGCGAAATGAATGCGGTAATATTTCACCGCGGAGTACGCAGAGATCGCTGAGAATTCTCCTTTTTCTGCACGCCTGCCGATGCGGCACGGCGCATTTCGCTCTGTATCAGTGACGGCAAGGCCGACGCTACCGCACCCGCCGGTGACTCATGTAAAGCTCGAACGAGCCATCTTTTCTCTCTGCGTTCTCCGCGGCCTCTGCGGTAGATCCTGATGGCCCGCTCAGCGGCTGAGATCCGATCGACATTTTTATGGGAACATCTCCGGCATTTGGGTTTCTTACATTGCTAAAACACGGACCGTTGATTGATGCGATGGTGAGAAACGAAAGGACGCTGTAATCGGATGCACTTGGAATGTACGACAGCGCTTGAAAGTGCGTTGCCCCCGAGCTTAATCCAGGGCTCCGAATAAAAATCATCTCAGAGGGAGAGATTATGCCAGGAACTGGAGAATTGATTATGCAGCCCAAAAGAAGAAGTTCTGATATATCTTCTTACCGAAAGCCCAGTGCCAACTATGAACAAAGATTGACCGAGTGGGGATGCCCGAATTGCGAATTCTTCGAGCAAAGGTTTTTCAGAAGGCGACGGTCATCCCGTGAAAGCGACGCTTACGCCGTTTGTCGGTGTACCGGTGAGCCAATGGATTTAATCTGGGAAGCGACCGCGTGCCCGAAGGGCGCCGATTCGGCCAGAAGCAAGAATCATAGCCGATTCAGCCGCATCCGGAGGCGAGACCGCAGGGACGCAGCCTGACACTAGCGGCGGCGAGGCTTGGAGCCTGCACAACGAGGCTGAACTTCCTACAGGGAGCCGGGCTCTGTCCAGCGAAACACAACTAGTCCTGCTTTATCTTTAAACGACCCGATTATTATGAGGATAAGGTCGATAACCGCCCAGATCCCGAAGCCTCCTATAGTTATAAGCATCAAAATGCCGGTTCCGATTTTTCCCACGTAAAACCTGTGAAGCCCAAATACTCCGAAGAGCAGGCACAGTAGCAAGGCCACTAGCCTGGACTTGGGCGAAATGGCTGAGTTGTCCATCGATCGAACCTCCTTTATCCGTTGCCAGTTCTTTTTATGATAACCTCTTCCTTCGCCCCAAGACCCAATCTAACAACAATTTAATCGTCTATTAATCCAAACTCAATTGGACAACCATAAACTGTACCGGAACACCTTGCTCGCCAGAAGCTGAAATGACCGGATTGATGGCGTCTTTGTGACGATGCGGAGGAATAATGTGCGGTCTAAGACGCCGACGTTATAGGAATTCGCGCTCAGTTATGAAAAAATCCCTTCCAACACTCATTAATAAAGAGGGCAGGGGAGTACATGCGAGTTGGGATTAGCCGCTTCCGCCGTTATCGAAAAACCTTGATCCTGCCTCTCAAGACCACTAAGATAAAATATTAGCGGCAAAATTGTGACTCATTTGATTTCATCACCACACATTCTGAGGAGGACGATCATGGGAGCCAAGAAGATTTTGATGCTGGTCGGGGATTACGTCGAAGATTATGAGGTAATGGTACCGTTTCAGGCCCTGCTAATGGTTGGCCATACGGTTCACGCGGTTTGTCCTGACAAAAAGTCCGGCGACGTCGTGCGAACTGCAATTCACGATTTTGAAGGGGATCAGACTTACAGTGAGAAGCGGGGCCACAATTTCGCCTTGAATGCGACTTTCTCGGAAATAAAGGCCGAGGATTACGATGCCCTGGTTATCCCTGGCGGCCGGGCCCCGGAATACATCAGATTGAACGATGAAGTGCTCAAGGCCGTTCGCCATTTTGCCGAGAAAAACAAACCGATAGCATCCATCTGCCATGGCGCGCAGGTGCTGGCCGCGGCCGACGTGGTGAGTGGCAAATCTTGCTCGGCCTATCCGGCGGTCGGCCCGGATGTCAACAGGGCGGGCGGAAAATGGGTCAATATTGCTATGGATAAGGCGTACGTGGATGGAAACCTGGTGAGTGCTCCTGCCTGGCCGGCACACCCTGATTGGCTGGCTAAGTTTCTCCAGGTGCTTGGGACGAAGATTGAACCGTAGGAAGTGTTCCAAAATCGGGGTCATGTACGAAATTCGTGACACGATGTTGCCATTATCCCGGCAATCCCACGTTCCGCGCTGGACCGGGCTACCACTCGCCGTCCCTTCGGGGCGTCTGTGATCTGAACCCCATCGGGGCGATTGAAAGTAGGCCGGTGCTTCAGCGCCGGACCTGTCGTCATGGCCCGATTCGCGCCATCAAGATAGTCTTTAGTAAGATTTCGTAGGAGAGGCACAGAGCCTCAATCCTTGCCGCCTATACGACTTTGGGGGCACCGTGCGGACGGCGCCCCGCGAAATGCAAAGATGCCGTAGGATGCTGGTGAGCGCAGCGAACCGCATCGCTGGCGTTTTTTCCGGATAGATGCGGTTCGTTCGCGTATTACGCGAGCTCACCAGCATCCTACGCCGATACCGGCTCCGGTCCTGTGGAGCCGCGACCGCCATTTCATCCGGTGGAGCGAAAATGCCGCAGAAACCACCGCCTTCGGGCTCTTGAAGCCTTTACTTGTGCGCAGACCGGTCGGATTGCTTCCAGATTGAATCCCCACCCTTTGCCGTTATGCGCTTTGCCCAATCCGATTCGATCAGATTGTTCACGCTGGCCGGAATTGGCACGTAATGCAGTTCGGTGGCCACTGAATTACCCTGTTTGTAGCACCAGTCAAAATTCTTCGGAATGGCCAAGGCCTTTGCAGGGTCCGATTGTTCCTTGTCTCGAAGTGCCACAATTAACGATTTCTAACAAACATTTATAGCAGACCTAACGGCCGGCTCACATTTTCGGACCATTGTGTTTTAGCCCAAACTTGACAATTTTGGCGTTTCAAAGCCGGGAGGGAGCGGCCCCTTGAGAACTGGGCCTCCGCACATGACGCACGCGGAAAGATTTAATGAAAAACTCACGTACAGATAATCTTCCGGTAACTGATGCGGACCTATTAAAGGGGCGCCCGCAGCCAAGAGTCAGGGCCAATATGATTGCATTGCAATGCATCTTGCTCGATCCGGCTTACAACGAGCCGTTCACGAGAATCATCAGGGAGGAAACGATGGCAGAGTGTAGTCTCAGTACAGACCTGCTGGAAGACGTCTTTCAGTACGCCAAACCCCTCGGACATCACCAAAAGCCAGAGAATTTGAATCTTGGATTCGGCTTCATCTATTACGGCCTCGCAAGGGCCCTCAGACCAAAACACACTCTGGTCATTGGTTCGGGCTACGGCTTCAGTGTCGTTTGCTTGGCACTCGGCATAAAAGATAACGGGGTAGGGCGGCTAACCTTTGTGGATCCCTCGTATTCATTGCTTAAGGACGGCCCGCTAAAAACGGTGGGAGGCCGAGGCACCTGGAATTCCGAATCCAATGTGCAGGATCACTTCCGAAGGTTCGGAGTCGAGAACGTTGTGACCCATCACAGGATGAGAAGCGATCAATTGTTCCCATGCTACGAGGATCTCCGATTGCCTCCCATCGACCTGGGTTTTATTGACGGAAGCCATGCATACAAGGACGTGAAATACGATTTCATTAACATGCTCGGCCATTCCCACAAACGCACCTACATCTTTCTCCACGATACAAACATATACGTACGGGAAATGCTTCATCACTCGGGTGTGAAGCGCTGGCTGAAGATTGTGAAAAAAGAAGAGAAAGCTTTCGAGGTAATAAATTTCCCTTTTTCTTCGGGTGTCGCACTGGTTCGAGTGCTGGAGCCAAATGTATGGAAACAATTGCCTTGATAGCGGGGATTCTGATCCTTCTCCTTCTCGTGGCTTTCGTCTTTTGGCGCTACGTATGGTTTTTCCGCAATCCGCCCAGGACGATTCCCCAGGGGGAAAATATCATCAGCCCCGCGGATGGTACGGTGGTCTACGTCAAGGCTGTAAACCCCGATGAAGAAGTGATGGTCATAAAGCAGGGAATGTCAGCCCGCATTCGGGATATCGTACGAGAGGACATGGATGCACCGAAGATATTGATCGGGATCTTCATGAGCCCTTTCAACGTGCATTACAACCGGGCGCCGATATCGGGGAGAGTGGAAAAGATAGTCCATCACCCTCCAAAAACTGCAAATTTCCACATGGGCCCCATGCACTTTCGAACATTGCTTAATCGGTTGCCCTTTTACGAAAACAGCGTCCACATCGTGGAGAACGAGAGAACCGTGACGAGATTCAAGGGGCCGTATAAAGGGGATGAAGTTTCCTGTTACGTGGTGCAAATAGCGGCCAAGAATGTGCACGGCATTGACAGCTACATACCGGAAGGAGGAGCTGTGGCCAAAGGACAAATATTTGGCATGATTCGCATCGGATCTCAAGTAGATCTGGTTGTTCCCCAGCTTTCCGGCATGCAAACCAAGGTGCGTCCGGGGGATAGAGTGTGGGGAGGAGAAACTGTCCTCGTAGAGTAACCAACTTGAGCAGACCTGAATCATCGGTTAGGAGGTATGACCGAATGAAAATCGATATGCATGTCCATTCGAAGTTTTCAAAACGACCTTCCGAGTGGATCCTTAAGAAGCTCGGCTGCCCGGAAAGTTTCACGGATCCGGTGCATCTTTATAACGTAGCAAAAACGAGGGGAATGTCTCTTGTCACAATTACCGATCACAATACCGTCGAGGGGTGTTTAGAGATCGGCCATCTTCCCGACACTTTCATCAGCGAGGAAGTGACCACATATTTCCCCGACGATGGCTGTAAACTTCACGTACTCGTCTACAACATTGACGAGAAGAAACATGAAGATATTCAGAGAGTTCGTGAAAATGTATTCGATCTGACAGCCTACCTGGGAGAAAGCAGAATAGTTCATTCCCTCGCTCATCCGCTGTTTTCGATAAATCATAAACTTACCATCGAACACTTCGAGAAGTGCTTGCTGCTTTTCAAGAATTTTGAATTGAACGGGGCCCGAAATGAGGAACAAAACAGGTGCCTCCAGCTCGTGCTCTCTATATTGACCCCGGAAAAAATAGAAGAACTCGCTTGCAAGCACAATCTTTCACCGTCGTTCCAATTTCCTTGGGTAAAGAACTTAACCGGAGGATCGGACGACCACAGCTCACTTACCATCGCTCGCAAGTATACTGAAGTGGAGGGAAAAGTTGGCGCAAGTGAGTTTCTGCAAAAAGTCGAGCAGAAGGAGGCCAGAGTCACGGGTCCGGAATCGACGCCGAAAACTTTGGCGCATAACGTGTACAGTGTAGCCTATCAGTTTTATGAGAACAAATTTGACTTGAAGCGATACGTTAACAGCGACGTTATTTTCAAATTTCTGGACCGGTTCCTCCAGGTGGGGCAGGATCGTAAACCGGGCTTCCTCGCAAAACTTGATTTCTATTGGAACCACGGAAAGACAAGCAAGGCGTCTGCCAAAGGAAACGGAAATGTTATGCACTTGCTTCGGAGAGAGACCCACCGATTGATTTGGGATGATCCGCAGCTCTCGGAAATTTTCAAGAACGGTCACCGTGACAGTGAAACGCTCAACGAAAAATGGTTTCTTTTTGTAAACAAGGTTTCGGTCAAAGTCTTAGAGCACTTTGCCGACAACGTGATGGAAAGCCTAGCTGGCGCGCACTTCCTGAATCTTTTTAATGCATTGGGGTCCGCAGGTGCCTTGTACTCCTTGTTGGCGCCGTATTTTGTCTCATTCTCTATCTTCTCGGAGGATAGGCAGTTCGGTAGCGCAGTACTACAACGGTTTCTCGCAGAAGGGCCAAACCGCTCGAAGCGTCCCGCCAAGACCAAAGTTGCGCACTTTACCGACACGTTCTACGAAGTTAATGGAGTCGCCGGCACGTTGAAAAGGCAGATAAGGGCCGCCATGCAAACGGGGAAAGACTACACGGTAATAACTTGCGATCCTGGAAGTCACTCAAGCCTTGAGGGGGCCACGAACTTCAAGCCTATCGGTGTCTATGAGACGCCCGTTTATCCGGAACAGAAACTGTTCTACCCCCCTTTTCTAGAGATGCTCGACTACTGCTATAACAAAGCCTTCACCCATATCCATTGCGCTACGCCCGGTCCGCTTGGACTCGTAGGATTGGCGATTGCCCGTATATTGAAACTTCCCGTAGTGGGAACCTACCATACCGCGCTACCGCAATATTCCCATTATCTCACCGAAGACGCTTCCGTAAGCGAGCTTATGTGGAAATACGTTATCTGGTACTACGATCAAATGGATCGCGTTTTCGTGCCATCAAAGAGCACCGCCACAGAACTTGCTGCGAAAGGAATATCCCCACAGAAAATTATCATTACTCCGAGAGGAGTAGACAGCATCCGATTTGATCCGGCCAAGCGCAATGGCCATTTGGACAAGCATTGCTCGAGCGACAGTCCGTTGAAGCTCTTGTATGTCGGTCGAGTCTCAAGGGAAAAGAACCTGGAGATCCTTGTGAAGGTCTTCAAATCGCTGGTCCAGTCCGATGATAACGTTATTCTCTTCGTTGTGGGAGATGGCCCATATCGCGAAGATATGCAAAAAGCATTGCAGGGGACTCCAAGCGTCTTTATGGGATATGTACAGGGGGAAGCTCTTGCGTCGATATATGCTTCTTGCGATCTGTTCGTCTTTCCCAGTACTACCGACACATTTGGAAATGTGGTTCTGGAGGCCCAGGCATCCGGGGTACCCGTCATAGTGACTGACAGCGGAGGGCCCCAGGAGAATATGCTTCCAGGAGTGACCGGGCTCGTAGTCCGTCGAAATGAAGAAAAAGCCCTCCTGGAAGGAATCAGAACTCTGCTGTCAGACTTGCCGCGTTTGAAAGATATGGGAAAGGCAGCACGTACGTATGCGGAAAGTCGCTCTTTCGACATAGCGTTTAATGAAGCGTGGGAGCTTTACACAGAAGCTGCCGATGGTTGCGCTCCCGGTTGCCAAGTTCCCTCGATCTGGTCATTCCCAATGGAAACCATAGAACTCCAGTCAGCTTAGCCCGGCCGTTACGGGTGTTGTTCTCTCGGAAAGCACGGTTGTATCTCAAAAAGCCTGGAGTAGCGCCGTGCTTACCAGCTCGGCGCTACTCCGGAGGGCAGATGCGCGCAGGCTTTCGAATTTCTTGGTTTTTGCAGGTGGCGAATGTTTTGACCGGGATAATACCTTACGCTCTGAGTGTTTTCGCATCTTGACTGCTTCGCCACGAAAACCACGAGGTCCGCTCGCGACTATGTGACATATCCCTATAAGTCAGACAAGTGGATCTCGTATGTTTCATGGGATTGGCAAATATGATCGCGAGGTCAAGGCGTCACCTCTTCTACGGGTAGCTGACCTGGTCTTCTGGGGAGTACCGTGGGATAGGTGAAATATCGGTGGGCATTGTAGTGCCACACGGTCCCAGTTCCCGTCCCTGTGGCCCGTTCCGCTGCATCTTCGGTCGGATAAGGACCCGATTGCAGTTGCCACCCGTATGCAGGGACACCGTTCGTCACTGCCATCTCACCGCTTCGATCTCGAATGACATAGTAACCGTGAGCATAGATCGTGGAGGAACGGCCATCACTGCCACGATTGCAACCGCGACCGCGATGATGAGTGTTTTCATTCTGATTCTCCTTTCTTTATTTGTTGCCCACCTACATGGGCGTGATCCACATACGAGCATTCCGTCCATACCAAAACTTATGCTCAGCGCAGAATATTTGCCACGCTAATCATATCCTAACACCAAATTAACCGAAACCTAACACAAAACTAACCTAATGCTAACAAATCGCTAACTATTCGCTAACTAAATGCGACATATTTCGATGGTAAAAGTTCTTCGGAAAATGTTATTGGACGGAAATTTTCCGGTATGGTTATGGCGGCATTACATATCTGCTGAAGCTGCAACCACAACTCATGGATATTTCTTAGTAAAGTGCAGCGCGCATCCACATTTTGGGAAGATTCGCTCTCATCCGTTCCTCGCCGTCACCCGCGACGGAGGCTGTCGGTGTTGGCGGGTCAACGATAGGAACCCTGTACGTTATGCTGGTCTCACACTTTACCTTCTGGGCGGAGTGGTTGTGTTAATCCCCGTATTCGAATTGAAAAACATTTTTTGGCGCTTTTGTGGCCGTACAGGAGGGCCACCGGCTCAAAACCGATGGGATGTACCGATTGGTGCGCCACCCTAGCCCATCTTCTACAGTTTCTTGGCGTTTTTCGGGGGTCTCAACGGTTTAAGTACTTGAAATAGCGGAACGCGGTTTTTCCCAAAGTGGAAAACATGGTGCCACATCATTGGCAAATAAGGCTTGACACAAAAGCAGTATTCACTATGATTCATGGTGTCTTTATGGAGGGCGCCATGTTCTTTCGAGTGAAGAAGGCCAGGGAGAGAACCTACTTCCAGATTGTGGAAAACCGGTGGGAAGACGGTCGCTCCAAGCAGCGCGTCATTTGTACCTTAGGAAGACTCGATGAACTGGAGGCTTCAGGCCAACTGGATCGGCTTATATCCTCTGGTGCCAAGTTCTCCGAGTCTATGATGGTGATCGATGCGCATCGTCGCGGTGATGCTCCGGTAATCGGAGTGCGTCGCATAGGCCCTGGGATGATCTTCGAGAGGTTGTGGAGAGAAACGGGGTTAACAGAAATCATTGAACATCTGCTTGCCGGCCGCAAGTTCAAGTTCCCCGTCGAGCGGGCAGTGTTCGTTACGGTGCTCAACCGTCTGTTTGCACCGGGGTCGGACCGCTTCTGCAGCAAGTGGGTGCAAGACTACGGGATCGCCGAGGCCGACGAGTTGGATCTCCATCACCTCTATCGTGCCATGGCCTGGTTGGGTGAAGAGCTACCCGATGCACAACAAGCGGGCAGGACACTCGCGCCTCGGTGCATAAAAGACCTGATTGAAGAGGCGCTGTTCTCCCGGTCACGGGATCTGTTTTCATCGCTTGACCTCGTGTTCTTCGACACCACCTCCATCTACTTCGAGGGAGAAGGCGGCGAGACGCTGGGTGAGCGGGGCCATAACAAGGATCATCGTCCGGATCTCAAGCAGATGGTGGTGGGTGCGGTGATCGACAACCAAGGCCGTCCGATTTGTTGCGAAATGTGGCCGGGAAACACTGCGGACGTGACCAGCCTCGTGCCCGTGGTGGATCGATTCCGGTCCAGGTTTTTCCTGGGCCAAGTGTGTATCGTGGCTGACCGTGGCATGATCAGCGCTGATACCATCGCAGAGCTGGAGAAGAGGCAGTGGCCGTACATCCTGGGAGCCAGGATGCGTCTGGTGAAGGAAGTGAAACAGGAAGTGCTCTCCCGGGCAGGACGCTATCAGGTGGTCCACGCGTCTCGCTCTCCGTTGAAGGTCAAGGAGGTGCTAGTGGACGGGAGGCGTTATGTGGTCTGCGTCAATGAGGATCAGGCCAAGAAGGACGCCCTCGACCGAGCGGCTATCATTGCAGCGCTTGAAGAGAAGCTCAAGCAAGGAGACAAGTCTCTGGTGGGAAACAAGGGGTTCCGCTAGTATCTTGCAAGCACCGGAAGCGGCTTCGCCATCGACCACGAGAAGGCCAAGGCTGAGTCACGTTTCGACGGCAAGTGGGTCCTGAGAACCAACACCAGCCTTCCTCCTGCCCAGCTGGGGCTGAAGTACAAGCAGCTCTGGATGGTGGAGCAGATCTTCCGATCCGCCAAGACCCTGCTCAGCACTCGGCCGGTGTACCACCAGTACGACCGGACGATCCGAGGGCACGTGTTTCTGCTCGTTTCTCGCTCTTGTCTTACGCAGGGCTCTGCAAGAGCGTCTTGAGGGGAAAGCGCTCTCGTGCGAGTGGGCTGACATCAAGCTTGATCTGGACAGTTTGACCGAAGTGGAGCTTGAGCACGGCGGAAAACGCTTTCTTTTGCGCTCCCAGCCCAAAGGCGTCTGTAACGCAGTCTTCCGTGCGGCGGGGGTAGCCTTTCCTCCCACTATCCGTAGCGTACCGTTCGACACGACCGTGTGACCTGATTCGAGCACCTTGAGATCGAATTCCTGGTGCCACAGATTTGTTGTGCTCTAATAACATCCTGAAACATAATAACTTTTCGCGATGCACTGTAGAAGACGAGCCTAGCTATGCAGGATTGCTTATCACCACAGCGGCATGGTGCCTTGTTTTTCGAAGTTCCATCGGGTTGTTGCCAACGCTCGCGATCTTGGTCCCTGTTATTGCACGTATACGTGCATAGGAGAGATTTCTTCACGAAGAATTCGGCGAGGAATACGAAGCCCATTGCAAGCAAACCCGCTGGCGACTGCTGCCGTTCGTTTACTAGCACGGAATTCCCGCGTGCATCGTAGCTTGTATTATCCCACAGCTCCTCTGAGGAATTCCTCGGGATTATCCGGGCTCAGCAAGACTTTCCCGGCCTGGGTCTCCACAATTACCATGTTTTTCTGATCTGAGGTGGTGAGGTAGGCTCTGAAGGTACCCCAATTACCGTTCCAGAATATTCCTGTTGCCGCAAACAGACCTCCGTTACCCCAAAGCCTGATGCTTCTGTCCATCGACTTCTCTACCCGGCCTGCCCTTACCACAGGCCCAAACTGTTTGGATCCAAGGCGGAACAGAACCGTGAGACCGCGCCGAGAAGCTTCGTACGCTACAGGCGCACGTAGATAGCAGCCCAATGTGACGGCCGCAATCAAGGCGGCGGGTAAAAGAGCCCAATGATTCACGAAAGACGCCACCACTAAACCGGCATCCAGAATGAGCACAACAGCAGTAATTATTTTGATTAACCGGGACGTTGGGGCAATCGCATAAATCACCTGGTCATCCTCCTTCGGGGCTTCTGCCTGCATCTCACAAACCTAAGAGTTACACTTTCTTGCAACCATTCAGTTACGCGGGGAAATTGTTGGTTCCCTGTCATTGCGAGGAGTGAATGGTGGGAGGCTTCCAGCCTGTCTATTATAGATGACGGGCAGGATGCCCGTCCCACCGGCAATCTAAGCCTTTAGAAGACAAGATTGCTTCGCTCCGCTCGCAATGGCAATCTTTTGCCGCCCGTAACCGAGGCTTACTCTTTCCTGACGATAAAACTTGCCGCTCGCTGCGCACATGCTATAATAGATTAAATATTTTATGGATATTTGAACAGAGTTTGGTTGTCCGTACTAATCTTTTTGGGAACCCTCCGAGCCGTCTCTCAGGATCGTGCAAAGACCCCGCATCGGAGGTGGGATAAGGTGACCCCGGCCCCCACTAGGTCGGACGCAACGCAGCGGCACATGGGAGCAGTCCAGCGATCGCACCGCATGCTACTACAGGATGCAACCCCGAGCTGCGAAGCAGTCAGAATAGCGGCTGCACCAATTCAGGATTCTACAGGTTCACTTAGGGGCAGGCAATGAAGAAGATTCTGATCGTGGATGACCTTCAGGAAGTCAGGCAACTTCTTACGACGACCTTATCGAGGACCAAGTACCAGATATTGACTGCCGAAAACGGGTTGCTGGCCGTTGAGGCGGCAAGAAAACAGCAGCCTGATCTGATCATAATGGACGTCATGATGCCAGGGCCGATCAGCGGACTGGAAGCCACTCGAATCTTGAAGGGAGATCCTCAGACCAAATTGTGCCCCATAATCATTTTAACAGGCAAAGATCTCACTGAAGACTTACGAACGACTCCCCAACCCGGAGCGGATAAGTACATCACCAAGCCTTTCAGCCCACTAAAATTGATTGATGAGGTCGAGAGTTTTTTGGGTGGGATCGGAGAGCCTCTGGGTTAGTATGCGATAGCGTAAATACGGTCGCGTATCTGGGTGCCATTGCTGGGCACCCCATTGCAGGATTGGTAGGGCGGCCCGTGGCCGCTCCCGCGAAGCGCGGGACGTCGGGCATGGGCCGACCTACCTCTAACCCTCGCAATAACAATCTCTTGGTGTTTATGAAATCTTGGCGGAACTGACCACTCAGCCGTGACCTACCGGTCGGGTGTCTTCCCATTTGCATCCACAATCAATAGTAACTTTTCATCTGTAATTCTGATAGCGGTCAAACCTACTATTTCCGAGTGACCGTTGTCGCGTTCTACTTCAACGGTACTGGTGGTCGAGCCTTTGTCGCCAGCCAAAGCTACGGCATCGACCCAATCCGACAAACGATGAAAAGAAGGCTTGGCGCCGATTTGATTTCTGTCAAAACTGTACCCCGAGTTGTTCGCAAGCTCTCTTCCGTCAGAGCCAAACATTTCATTGAATTTAGGATTGAAGCGCTGTACGGAACCATCATTCCCGACAAGTGCCAAACCTAAAGGCATCCCATCCCACAATGAATCGAATTCTTGCTTTTGTCTGCTTAAGCTTTCCTGAGTGTTCAGATGTTCAGCCGACTCGAGACTTAGCTGCTCCTGCAGTTTGCGAATCTCCAGGGTCAGTTCATCCATACATTTGCCGAGCTTATACGATTCCTGTCGGTACCTTTGGTCATTTCTCTGGCTCAGAGCTAATTGCTTCTTCTCCGAGGTAAGATCCTCTATTGTCAACAGCACATACCTCTCCAAACCGATCCTCACCGATCTCAGATGGAGGCGAGCCCAGATTTTCCTATTTTCGATTTCCAGTATTGCCTCCGCAACCCGAGGTTTTCTCGTTTCAAATGCACTGTGTATAAGAGCTTGAATCTTTGCAGTTAACGCTTGCGCTCTGGCAACGTCGGTAGGGAGAGGCACGAGATCGGCGAAGGGAAGTCCTCTTATTTGCTTGTAGCCTGCACTGACTCTTGCGCAAGACTCATTTGCAAAGCCAACCTGGTAAAATCGGTCGATAAGCAGCGCAGGAATCGGGAGAGCATCCAACAACCGACCGAGGGTAGATGAACTTATGGCCCCCAAGTCAAATGTTCCCGAAGAATAAACATCGCGGGCAAACAAATCACTCAGATCTATTGTCTGGGTCCCCGCTCCCTGCGAATGTGGCAAAGGTTCATCTTTCTCTCCGAACAGGTCGAAACTTGGCAGCGTGTGATCGTTCATGGTTCGCCTCTATCCCGCTGACGCTTCAAGGCTGGGCTTCTGAAAAGCTGGGTTGTTTACCCACCAGTCCATACCCATCTCCTTGGCCTTGTCCACAGAACAGACTACAAGGCGGATTTGGATTGTGAGAAGCTCAACGTCAACCAATTTGATCTTGATGTCGCCGGCGATGACTATGCCCTTGTCCAGGACACGTTCGAGCAGGTCGGCAAGATTGGTGCTTTGAATAGAATGTCGAGCAGAGCTTTGAATTGCCATTTTTAGGACTCCTTACAGGAGCTTACCGAGCGGTCCCAGGTCAAGGTTCAGGTCTTCCTCATGCAGCCCGAACTCGCCGCGGAGTCTCTCGATTTCCTGTGCCTGCATCATCAACGTTGTTCCGAGCTGTTCAATTTCCCAGTCGGTAACGGTTCCAGCTTCCATTCGTCGAATCGCCTGACGCTCGAGGAGTTCGTGAAGCAGCTTCACGAGTGTGAGGACAAGTTGACCTAAGCCATTCTTCACGCTGTCTTGATCCAGATTCAGGCGTGATTTTTTTCCATCACCTTTGGCATCCGTTGCCCAGCGTGCTTGCATTACTCTGGAAAAGTCCCCGAACGAGTCGGATTCGACTTTCAGGCTCTGTGAAGAACTCATAATTTTCACTCCGGGATCCGAGCTCTCTAGCCAACGCCCGGTCCTGAGCCGGCTGACAAAAGAGCCGATACTAGAAGAATCATCGTGCTGAGTGCGGCAATCACTGTTACCTGCGCCGCGTCTAAATGTTGCCCATCCGGGGGAAGGGTAGCCGATCCGTTCCTCTGATAGTATCTACCGAAGCCAAGATCACCTGTAGGCCGAGATATATCAGATCGACGTTCGCGACAGAAATGGTCACCTCTCCGGCGATTACAGCCCCTTTATTCAATACGCGATCCAGAGCTTCGCAGAGGGAGACGTGTTTCTGCCTCTTCCATTGCGATGTCATTCATCTTCATCAATGATAGCCCCTTGTTCCTGAATGGCATCCAAGCGATCTAGAAGCTCGCCTTCCAGGCGATCGAACTCAATCTCCGAGATTTTCCCGGTTTCAAGCATCGCATAGAGCTGCTGCAGTTGTCCGGTTAGGGCGTCCGATTCCTCACGGAGTTCCTGTTCGGCCGCATTACAAATCTCATTGAAAATCCACAGAAACCCCTTAACAGGAAACAACAAGACATCATCCGCAATAAGCATTTTAGTTCTCCAGCCGTGCCGGGATTAAACGTCGATCTCAAGTTCAACGAAGTTGTGGGGAGCCCAAGGTCCGTTGAAATCAAAGGCGAAGTTGTCATCGAAGTGGCCGGCAGCTTCGAACACTCCGGCCTCAAATTCATTCAGGAGGTTTTTCCCTACCAGACAGGATAGATTCATCACTTCTCTTTCATCTCGACACTTGCCGCGCTTGATTTCAAAGCATCGAGTTCGAAGGATCTGCTCCACATTCTCCGTGAGTCGCTCTCTGTCGAGAGCCAGAGCTTCTTCAAACATTCGACCGATTTCTATCTTATCGTCCTGCGTCGGCGCGTGGTTTGCTCGAAACAAATCGTCACGGGCCTGTTTCAGTTCGCCGTGTGTGTTAATCATAAGTTCGAAGATGTTAGGGACATCCCAGGCGACTCTTAGTCCCATTTCTACTCTGCCTGAGATCCGTTTGAGTTGCTTCCGGATGTCAGCAGCGTTTCGTGAGAGAATTGCACGGACGGCTTTGGGCCCGTTTGAAATTATCCCGAAAGACACGGGAAGCAGATCACCGTCCGCCATCAGCTTTTTCAACACACCCTGATGGGCGGCGAAGTGTCGGCGCTCAGGGCGGATTTTGTGATTCGGGAGGTCGCTCACAACGGCGGCTACCTCTCCATCGGCAATAGTGTAGACCGTGCCACCATTGATGCCGAGAGATCCGTAAGTCCTTTGCTTGGAGCCAGGAACCACGGCGTACAGATACCTACCTTTCGAGCAGGGCATTTTTAGTGTCGTTTTTTCCATCGCTGCACCCCGTCTGTGCGAAGACTAATATCGGCAACTTTGATGCTCGTCATGCCTGAAACGCTAAGCCTGATGTGAACCGGTTCAGTGAATCGCCTCGTGGTTTGCCTCGGTCTTTGGCGTCGCAATCCGGTGCGGCGTGCCCATTACGTTCACGGACTTGATCTTTCCGTCGCAGGTTCTTACTTGAAGCAAGGCACCGCAAACATAGCACTTGACCGAGCCCTCGAAGTCGTCATAGGCATCGTCCAGCGTCATGTTGTGACCACAAGAAACGCAATTGATTTTCATGGCTTTTTCCTCGAATTCTTTAGATTGTCTGATTGATTCCATACGGGTTGGAACCACCCCATTGGAGAGTGCCGGCAGCCGCTCTCCAGGCGATCCCCCGAATGAGATTCATCCGATCCGAAAATCTACTTCTCGGCTTTCGATCGCCCGCATCATCCGGAAGTTCCGAATCGGGAGAGTGCCCTCGATCCAACAGAGAGCCAAAGCACGCGCTCATTGCTGAAAATTCGCCTCGCTTCTCCCATCTGCATGCGACCTCTATCCAGACAATGCGCCGGGGTTCCAGTCGCTTGATGGCAGGATCGGAAGCTTTTTATGTTTCGATTCGTTTTTATTTGATTGTAGCCTTTTATCCTAAGCATTGGATGTCACCTGCCTTTTTTGGGGATACATCCCGAGTTTGAGCCATTTGATCGGTTCAATACTTGAGTTTAAATCCACCTTTTCCCGGGGAGGCTTCGACCTTGACTTTCGTCGCCTTGGATAAAGCATCTTGCTTGCGCTCCCCAAGCTTTCTCAGAAGCACGTCTTTTTCTACCTCGATTTCCTTGAGTCTGTTTTCTAAGACTGAAACTCTGGTGAGTGCGCTGATCTTTTCTTTTTGTCTCCTGGCTTTCTCCATCTCCAGGCAACTGATGTTCATGTATGCCATGTAGGGAATTCCGACACGCTCAACTCGTCCGGAGTTGGTGCGAATGTCTCTCAACCCTCTTGAATTTCCTGTCGTTCGGATCGTCATAGCTCACCCATCCTGTCTCTCGGACCTGCCTGCGCAAGTTTTCTGCTTCCCCTTCGCTTTGTGCATACCTTTTGAACTACTTCGTCGACTTTCTGGGACATGAGGGATTGCCCGCCCCGAGTCACCTTTGCGGTGTCAGTATTCAAAATGTCCTTGCAAAGCGACTGGAAGACATTGTCATTTTCCTCGGCGCGCGCTTCCGTATGAGCAAGCACTCTCGCTATAGCTATGGCAGCCCGAATAGTGGGCCGGTGATTGTTAACTCCCAGAAGACGTAATTCTCGTATGATATCTACGATGATTCCGGCATCTCTTCTTGAAATTCCGGACTTTGACATGGTGATTTCGATTTCAGTCTCGCGATCGTAGTGGTCGACATTGATCGTAATTATACGATCCATAAGCGCGTCCTGAGTCTTATGTACCCCAGCGTACTCTTCCGGGTTCGAGGTAAAAATGGCCCGAAATGATGGATGCACCTCGAGATAGCCTTCGCCCGTTCTACGCAAACTCGGCAGGTTAAGAATTTTTTCCTCCAGAATACTCAAGAGTACGTTATTCGCTTCGGGTCTCGAGCGGGTGAACTCGTCATAAATGAGGGTGTACCCGTCGCGGCAGGCTGTGGTAAGACGATTGTCTACCCATAGACTCCGCATTTCTTCTTCTGTTTTGACCACCGAATGAATGAAGTTGTCGATAAGTTTTGATTTTCTGTAACCGGCATCCCTGCCGACGAGATCGGAACTACCGAATTCGTCATCGCCGTGAACGAGGATGACCGGTTTACCCCGTTTCGCCGCAGCATGAAAAGCCAAAGTGGTCTTGCCCGTCCCTGCTGGGCCTGCGAAATGAACTGAGTACCCCACCTCCAGATAGGCCATGGCACGATCAGTCAGCTCTTCTACATGCGGGGTACACACGAACCGGTCACTCGGCTCGGGCACGATGCCGTCGTCATTCGTAGGAATAACTTCCCTAGCAATGGATGCAATCTTCGAGTCTGCGCCACTCATATTTTTTCGCTCCCTTTGGTGATCGTGCCGCCACTCGTCGACAGGGCAGCCTTTAAAAAAATGTTTGCGGCGTTGACTGGAACATCAACTTTGCCAACGCCGTTTTGAGTTCAATCTTTGGTAACGAACCCTCGCCCGCGGCACTTTAAACAGGCCATCGCTGGTGCCGATGCATCATCCCCGGAGCCCTTACATTCCGGACACACCTTAGTCGGCTCCGGGGGAAGTGGAACAAAACCCCTTCCCATACAAACAGTGCAGGTCAAAGTTTTAACCGCCCCGGTTCCGTTACAGTGGGCGCAACGGGTGTAGGGCGTGCGCAACCACACATCGCCCTTACCCCCGCAGACGCAGCACGTTGAAATCCACGACATGATCCCGAAAGGGTCTATCCCCGTGCCGCCACAGAAAGAGCAAGTTACCTTCGCCATTCCCGTTCGATTTGCCGTCAGCTCAGGCATCTTCTTCCCTTAGGTTCACTGATAAATCCGGTTGTTATTTTCTGTCTTTCTTTTTGCCAATGACTGAGGAGAAACTTTGCTTTTCTTTCTCAGCCTCTTCCCTTGCCCTGAGTTCAGATTCAGCTTTCGCTCTTTGCTGGGCCAGTTGTGCTTCTTTCGCCCGTCTTTCGCTCTGTGCCTTGGCTTGTCGAGCAGCAGGAGAAAGCATTGCCCATGCTTTTCGAGCTCCAATCAAGTCAGCCGCAAATTCCTGCCTGATGGCACCTACCGAGGACTTCATATTCGAGACAAACGTCTCTCTATGAGATTTCTCGTTCTTGGCCGATGTTGACCGACTCAGGCGAAACCCCGCCAGAAGACCGGAAACACCGGTTGCCATGTCCGCTACGAAATCTGCATTTTCTTTTTTCGTTCTTCTGGCCATCTCTTTGTGGGCTTTGTCAAATCCGACTAAGGTCCGGCGCACATCGGTGGTCATACCGGCAACAAACTTGGCCCGATCTTGTCTAGTGTAAGCAGCCATGTCCGCGTGCGCTTTTTGAAAGCCGACCCGCAATCCGGAAACGTTGGAGACCAGATTTGAGACAAACTTTTTTTGATGTGCTCTGGTTTCTGTCGCCATCTTTGCATGAGAATTACGAAATCCTGTTCGCATAGAAGTGACGTCGGCCTTCATTTCCTCAGTCTGCTTGGCGACATCCGCCATGAAAGCCTGACGATCTCCTTGCAAGGCCGTTATCTCTCCGCAAAGTCGGGCGATGTCTTGAGTCAGAGTACCCATTACTCCTCCTTTGTTTGTTCAACACCCCATTGTCTCCAATGAGGCGCCAAAGGACCTCGCTAAACGGTAGTAGCTGTTGGTATGTTCCGGGGACAGGTTTGGAGGGGGCGTGGCCCCCCCGGACCTGTGAGAAATCCCGGCGGCGCACCTATCACGCGGGCGCTGCAGCACTTGCCGTGAGTCCGATCGCCTCGGCATATTTCAGGTAAGTCTCCACTGACGCGATGACTACCCTTGCTTCGATGGACAGTAGTTCGATCCCGACGAGAGACACTTTGGCCCAGGCATCAATCACGATACCTTTGTCCAAAATCCGATCCACAACCTCAGCAAGACTCGAAGAATCAGTAGACTTGGCTATCTTGGCCATTTTACTCCTCCATTTTTGGAATTCTGAATTGCCATCGCTGGCTTGGTTTGGTTGGCATGCCTGACAGTGGTAGTTGCGAGATTCGTGCCAAATTTGGCGCGTAGCCCCGTTCAAATTACCGATGGTTGTTATGCGCTATGAGAAGGCATTGCAAGCGGGAATAGAGCAGTACACGGGCGACGGCAATAGAACTGATGCCAACTACCACGATAGAGAGCATCACAATCAAACATGAAAACTCATGTAAGATTGGCATCTTACCGGTAGATATCTGTACATTTTCATAGGAATTGGCGTTCAAGATTATGAAAAAATCCCCTCTAATCCCACTTTACTAAAGGGGAAAGAGGAGATTTTGAATGCGAATTGGTCAGAGGCTGGGGTTTGAAACGGAAAATCGGGGTGCGGTGCTATGGAAGGACTTCCCTATTTAGGGAATCAGCTCCTTATTGAAGCTTCAATCCCCCAACAATGAAAGTGCAAATTCTATCGATCTGAATATGTCCGCGTGAAGGAAAGGTTTCGGTAGAAAATCGCAAATTAATCCCTCTGCAAGCGCCTTTTGAACTGTCGGGTCGTCCTTATAACAGAAACCTGAAACCATTACTACGCGGATGGAAGGGTCCGCGGTCTTGAGACAGCGCGCAAGCTCAAGTCCTTCCATGTCATGCAATTTAAGGTCTACAAACGCCAAACGGAATTCATGAGTCTTCATAAGCTCGATCGCCTGACGCCCACTCAAAGCTTTTTTCAGCGAATAGCCCCCTTGACTCAAGAGATGTTCCAAGAGCCAGCACATATCTGGCTCATCATCGACTATCAGAAACAATTCGTCTGCGTCATTCATGGTGTCTCGCTCCTTACGATTGGCAACCTCACGGTAAAGGTCGAGCCTTTTCCGACAGCGCTATCCACTTGCAAAGATCCGCAATGCTGCTTCAGAATTGAGTAGCATATTGAAAGACCAAGCCCCGTCCCTTTTCCAACCGGAGCGAGCGTGTAAAAGGGATCGAATATATTTTCAATATCATCTCTTGCGATGCCGCAACCCGTATCGACTATATTTACCATTAGCTCTTCATCAGAGTTTGCAGCCGTGATTTTCAAGCTGCCCCCGTCCGGCATGGCATTCATCGCGTTGAGAAAGATGTTTAGAAATACTTGCTGCAGCAGGCTTTGGTTCCCTCGAACTATCTCCTGTTGGATATCTATATCCGCGCGTACTGTTATTTTTTGTATTTTAGCCTGGTTATCTACAAGTTTGAGAGTGTCTTGCAGGACGCTGACTATGTCTACCAAGGTCATGTTAGTAGCCGCCGAAGGTCGTGCAAATCTGAGCAGGTTTTCGATGATCACGGAGGCTTTTTGTATGTTGGCAAGAATGCGCTCAACACATTCTCTGTGAAATTCCGAATTGAACTCACTCTCGCTCAAAAACTGCGCCGCGGAATAACAAATCGCAAGCGGATTCCTCACTTCATGGGCAATTCCACCGGCCATGACTCCTAGAGCAGCCAGCTTTTGAGACTGTCGGAGTTGCCGCTCCAATTTTCTGTGTTCACTGAGATCTCTTCCCACTGCTACCATACCAACCAGGCGTCCGGTTTCATCCTTCATTGGAGACAAGACCCAACTTATGGGAATCCGATGGCCCGCACTGGTGACCATATCCCATTCACCGGTCTGGGAATTGGTTCCGGACCTGAATCTGCTGAATATATCCTTAAGTTCTTGACGATGCTCATCCGCGCACGAGTCGAAGAACAGAGTTTCTTGGACTTCCTCGAGAGTGTAGCCTGACAGGCGTTCCGCCGCAGTGTTCCAGGTCAGTATTCTCCCGTCCGAATCGGTCGAGAGAACGAGGTCGGTGGCGCTCTCGACTACGCTTGCGAGATGACGTTCCCCTCTCCGTACTTCTTCGCTCAGACGCACCTGCTCGGTGACATCTTCCATTAACAGGATGGCGTTTTCTACGTACCCCCTCCACGAGAACGGGAGAATGCTATAGTAATAAATCGTCATCGGGATTCCGGGAGCTCTGTAAACCAGCCGCTCGCCTCGGGTTGCTCTCCCGTTGTCGAAGGCTTGTCGCACTCGGCTTGAGATGTCCATATACTCAATGATGGCCGCAGGCAATAAGTCTCCCAGCTTGCGGCCAATGGTCTCGTCCTTGTTCTTTCGGCTCCTTTGGAGAAAATTTCGATTTGCAGAGACAATACGCATGTCTCGATCGATTAAGAGGACTGAAGAGTGGATCGTCTCCAGAAGCATCTGGTAAAGCTTTTCGTGGCGATCCTTTGAAGATTCCTCTGAAGCGTCAAGGACTTTCGTGGTCATAGCATCACCCCTACGAAATTGTAGGCGGACTTTTTGTCCGCTTCGCACCAGTATCGATATGTATTGATTTCTAACTTTGGACTGAGATCAGTAATCTTCAGGTAGGACGAAGTTGTATGGAGGCCAAGGGCCGCTAAGCAATAGTCTTGAGGTTTCTCGTGACTTCAACCGGTCAAAAACTTCCCGAAATTCTTTCACCGAAAGTCTCGGGACTAAGAAATAGAGTGACAAGAAGACGGTCTCGGATTCGTTACCGGAAGGGGCTGCTTTGGTTGATTCGGCCTTGAAGCCCACAAAAAGATTCTCAAAGGGGGAACGATACCGACCGATCATTTCTTGATTATGTTCATTCGAGAGTGTCTTGGCGTCATGATAAGCCTTACGGACGGCCATGTACGCCGCCCCTGCTCCTGGACATTTCGGTGGAGACGGAGCAAAAGCCTCATTTGCGGGCTCAGGCGCAAGGCTCGTGTCATCAAAGATTGCCCTAATTCCTATTTCCACGCAACCGGCCAATTTTGTAAGCAGAATTTTGTAGCGTTCACTTTGTGTTTCTAAGTAGTGCTTGATCTCCGCCTGTTCGCGAACAACCGTCCCGAAGCGGAGCGGAATTACACCGAATTGATTATGAAATGATTCGATTACCTTGTGGTAAGTAAGAATGGTGGAAGCGTCTTTGGACATTTCCCCGTTAGGAATTGTTGAGACCACGGCCCCAAGATCATTTCCCTCAACTACGTATGGTCGGCTCCCACCGACACCGACGGGCGCCGGATATGTGGTCGAGACTCTTCCCTTGGAAAATATGCAATACACAAGGTATTTCATTTCTCGGAGTCCGCAAGCAGAGAGGGCGTGAAGCTGTAAGGGGGCCAGGGACCGGAGCACTCGAAAAACAGCCCCCTGTTATTGCAGCGAGTATTGGCTTGCTCTACCCGGTTGAGGAAATCCGGGACGCGGGAACGATCCACGAGAAATGCCCAATTGACTACCGTCTGCTTGTCGCTTTCTTCCGAGTCCAGACCAACAATTTTGCGTTGCCGGCAACTCGTAGAATACGAGATAAGTTCATCCGACACGGCCTTGCAGGCCTCTCTTACCCAGCCGGCAAGTTCTTTTTCTGCTTCCGCGTGTATCTGGCGCTCCTTGAAATACCGCATTCCCGGCGTTAAAGAACAGAGGCTCTCCGAGACTTCGCCAATCTTGTCAGAGACAATTGCTTTCAGTGCGCCAGTCTTAGAAAGGAATCCCTTAACAGCCCATTCCTGACCGTTAGCAACACGGTCCAGAAACCCGCTAATGGCTGGAAGGTTGCCATTTACCAGACGTTCAAGGGCTTCCACTGAGGAAAAAAGACTTCCGAACCTGGCAGGGAGCACCGGCGAGTATGACATCACTTCTTCGATGACTTGCTCGTGGCGGACCGCTCTAGGCCCCACCCATGCCAAGTCTTGCAGCTTCGTTTCCGCGGAGGAACCGGAAAACTCGTGCGCCGGCACTTCGCAGACTACGGCCGTAACATTGGAGATGTCTTTGGCTTCCAGGTTTTCGGTGCCATTTATCCCCGTTCCCTCGATTGAAGGGACGAGTCCGCTGCGGGCTAAGCAAAAAAGATAGAGAGCGCTTGTCATATTCAGTCTCCACCCAATTCAGCCAAAGCCTCTTGAATGTCAGATTGTCTTATTAAAAGGGTTATCTCTTCATCCGGATTCTGCTTGAGACGGCTTACGCCACGCCTAACAGCCGACAAGGCGGCCCGGTTGCACACGGCAGCAATTTCGGCTCCACTAAATCCTTCGGTGCGTGCCGCGAGCTCTACCGGGTCAATGCCGCTTTCGAGAGGCTTATTTCTAAGATGGACTCGGAAGATTTCCTCGCGGTCCTTCTCGCCGGGCATTGTCATCTCGATTACTTCGTCGAACCTGCCGGGCCTTAAAATAGCAGGGTCCAGCATGTCCAACCGATTAGTGGCCCCCAGCACCAGAACGCCCGCAAGGTCTTCTACACCGTCGAATTCCGCCAGGAACTGACTCAGCACTCTTTCCGCAACGTGCGAATCGCTCGAATCACCGCTCCTAACGGGCACCAGGGCGTCAATTTCGTCGAAGAAGATGATGCACGGAGAAGCTTGCCTCGCCTTGCGGAACACCTCTCGCACTGCTTGCTCGGACTCACCTACATATTTTGAGAGGAGAGCAGGACCTTTCACGGATATGAAATTGACTTTGCTTTCGTTGGCGATTGCCTTGGCTAGAAGCGTTTTGCCGCAACCAGGGGGACCTCCCAGCAAGATCCCCCTGGGCGCCTTTGTGCCCGCTCGTTCGAAAATGTGCGGGTACTGCAACGGCCATTCCACGGCTTCCGTGAGTCTGGTCTTCAGGTCGCCGTGCCCGCCTACGTCTTCCCACCGAACATCAGGAATCTCGACAAATACCTCTCTTATCGCAGACGGTTCAACCTCGGACAGAGCACTGACAAAATCGTTCATGTGAACTTCAAGCTTCGCCAGCTCCTCATAAGGAATGCTAGCTGCAGCAAAATCAATGTCCGGCATGATGCGACGCAGACATAGCATGGCCGCTTCACGGCACAGGGCTTCCAAGTCTGCCCCCACAAAGCCGTGCGTTATTTCCGCCAGGTGATTCATGTCTACGTCGGCCGCCAGGGGCATGCCTCGACTGTGGATTTCTAAAATTTCCAGGCGACCGTACCGATCAGGTATGGATATCACGATCTCTCTGTCGAACCTTCCCGGTCGCCGCAGGGCAGGGTCGAGAGCATTAGGGATATTTGTGGCGGCAATCACGATCACGTTCTGACGTCTGGTCAAGCCGTCCATCAATGCCAATAGCTGCGCAACAACCCGCTTCTCGACGTCTCCAACTACCTTGTCTCTTCTCGGGGCTATCGCGTCGATCTCGTCGAGGAAGACAATGCTAGGCCCTTTTTGAGTCGCTTCAGCAAAAATCTTCCTCAAATGGGCTTCACTCTCCCCATAGAACTTGTGCACAACCTCAGGTCCACTGACTGAAAAGAAGTTCGCCTCCGTTTCATTCGCAATGGAGCGGGCGATAAGTGTTTTGCCACAACCGGGAGGCCCATGAAGCAGAACCCCTTTTGGGGCATCGATGCCAAGGCGCTCGAAAACTTCCGGGTAGCGCAGAGGCAGCTCGATCATCTCTCGTATGCGGTGTAACTGATTTTTGAGGCCACCGATGTCCTCGTACGAAAGCGTCCTGGGTTTTCCAGCATTTTCGGTACTTCCAATGACAAGCTGCGTGGTAGGGACGATTATCACTGAATCTTTAGGCGTGGTGCTCGCTACCTTGAAATCGGCAGAGCGACTGCCAAAGAGCGTCGCTCGTATCAAATCACCTGCCACGACAGGCAAGCCGTCCAACAGACCGCCAATATACTTGAGATCACGTTCTGACGGTGTGACATTGGTAGGGGACAGGACGATACGTTCAGCAGGTCGGCAAGAGATCTTCCTGACGGCGACATTCTCGTCCAACCCTGCCTTTGCATTCTGCCTAGACAAGCCGTCCAGTTGTATCCTTGATTGTCCCCTCAACTCTCTGTAAGCGGGCATGGCCTTGCAGACGGTCGTGCGTTTTCCCGCTATCTCTACGATGTCACCTATCGAGGCACCCAACTTTTCCAGGTCTTCCGGGCCCATCCGAGCGTAGGCTCGCCCCACATCCTTGCCAAGTGCCTCAGTCACCTTCAGTTTTATTACGGACAGATCTTTTTTTTCCATTTTTATTTCACCGGCGCCTAATATTGACACTTGATCTCAAGTATCCCGTTGTTGCACGAAACGGCCATGTTTTCTCTGGCCACTGCTTTGGGCAACAAAACTTCTTTATGGTATTTCTTGTCTCCTCTTTGCGCGGATATTGACAGCACGTCATCTTTCACATCGAGTTTCAGATCCCCAGCGCTTATTCCGGGCATTTCAACGACTATGAGGGCGTGGTCCTCTTCTTCAAAGATGTCCACCAGAGGCTCTCGGATTTCTTGAACGACGGTTTTTCCTGACTCGGCGTCTTTCTTGATATTTCCGAACGGCTCCACTTCCAATTTGTCATCACCTAAGCCTACTTTCACGTTGAAGCCGTATACTCCCTTGAATTGTTTTCCAAGATTGGGGATTTCCCCTGTCCCGGACATTTCTTTACCTGTCTCGGCAAGCTCATTAAGTTTTTCGATCAAATCAGTTAGCCCGCCCAAAAATCCTCCAAGCCCTCCACCTCCGCTGCTGGTACCTTTACTCTTTTTGGCCATCCTGCTCCTCCGGATAGAACTTAATCCCGTACTGTTTCACCTTGGAATGCATGGTCTTGTAATCTACTTGCAATAACCGGGCCGCTTCCGCTTTGTTGCCCTTGGTTTTTCTGATTGCCCACCCCAGGACGCGACGCTCCAAATCGACCGAGCTTCTCCGGATGATCTCCCTGAGAGGGAGGCCCTCCCACTCCGAATCTTCAGCAGGCAAACACGCCGGTGCGGTGACGGGCTTCACACCGTCAAGGACAAGATGCTCAGGCTGAATCAGGTTTTCGGCCTGCAGCACGGCTCGTCTTACCGCAGCTCTCAACTGGCGCACGTTTCCGGGCCATCGGTGGTCTAGCAAGATCTGCAAAGTGGAATCCGAAAAGCCTTTGACCTTCTTGTTCAGTTCCGCGTTCGTGGCTCTTACGAACCTGTTGGACAGGTGCAGGATATCCTCTTTGCGTTCTCGCAATGACGGAATGAGAATGGTGAACTCGCTCAAGCGGTACAGCAGGTCTCTACTGAACTTCTCCTGCGAGACAGCAGTGTTCAAATCCTGATTGGTGGCGACCAACAGACGGACATCCACAGTCACGGGGTCTCGACCTCCAACGCGAAAAAAAGTCCGCTCCTGAATGGCCCGGAGCAGCTTAGTCTGGCAACTGATGGGCATGTTGGCAATTTCGTCCAGGAATAGCGTGCCTTCCTGGGCCATTTCAAACTTACCGGGTCGCCGCGAGTTTGCTCCCGTGAAAGCTCCCTTTTCATGGCCGAACAGCTCACTTTCGAAGAGCGTTTCAGGGATGGCCCCGCAATCAAGCGGGACGAGTGCCGTTTCACGTCTGCTGCTTGCCGTATGTATCGCACGTGCGACCAGTTCCTTGCCGGTGCCGGTTTCACCCTGAATCACGACTGTAAAATTGGAGGCAGCGACGAGTCTTATGTCCGAGATAATCTTCTGCACGGCATCGCTCGGTCCCATGATTTCTTCCAAATGAAGCATTGTGGACTGCCCCGAGCCCACGCCCGAACCAGACTTCTTCGGCTTGGCTTTTCTGTTCGCGATCGCTCTTCGAATCTTGTCTAGCAGTTCATGGTTGTTGAGCGGCTTGGCGAGATAGTCTACGGCCCCTTCTCTCATTGCTTGCACAGCTCCATGAAGGCCGCCGTGAGCAGTGATCATGAGGACCGGAAGATCAGGATCTAACTTCTTGGCTCGCCTCAAAACTTCCATACCGTCCAGCCCTGGCATTTTCACGTCCAGTAGTAATACGTCAGGCATCCCCACTCTGACCATTTCAAGGGCCGTTTCACCATCGTGGGCCACCAGTGGTGCGTACCCTTCTTTCCGGATCACGTGGAATAGGATCTCGCAAAAATCTTTTTCATCATCAACTATGAGAATGCGGGCCTCGTTTGTTGACATTTGCTCCCTCTCTGGTCTGACCGACGAGAAATGGCCGGAGCCGGTCATCGGTGAGGATTTAATTGGTCTCGCTGTTGCGCCTGACTGGTGTATGTATCGGGTAAACCAGTTGGATGTCCTTATCTAACCGCGGCGCCAGCGAGTGCAACATGCCAAGGAAGACTATCCCCACTTCTTCCGGCAATAGCGTCGAGTTGATACGCTCCGCGATAAAGTTGTCACGCTTTCTGAGGATCGCCGCGCCCGGGGATTTCTTCGGTCCTCGAGTTCCGGCCGATTCCGCCCCGAGCATTTTTTTCACGTGATCGTACTCCTCCAACAGAAGCTCAAGGGATTCGGTTCCCGTGAGCGTTGCCCCTCCTTTGATGAGGCGGAGAAGTAAAGCGTGATTACGGCTGCCTGACTTGGCAAGTTCAGCAACTATTTCAGACTCTCTCCCGCAAACCGGCAACCCATCTTGATAGATCCGAACACGATTCAAAGGGAGAGACAACTCGTCGATTACTTTTTCGATCTCTGTCCAAAACTCGTCGATTAGAGTGATTTTGCGATTCCATCGGAATCGGCCGAGTTTTCTTAGCGACTCTTTTCTCACTTGATCCTTGAGCGCGCCCATGTCGGCCTGAGTATGTATTATAGGAATATATATCAGTGTTCGCGTGGAAGATTTCGGTTCGACGGATTCGTTCATGCTGATGTCCCGGCTTGATTATTTTCAGACCTATGGAATTGTCTCCATAGCATCTATGCCATAGTTATGTATTTAGTTCCACACCAGCCGATGTAACGCTGTGGCAAAAAGAATTTTCCGGTATTGATACAAACATGAAATGACCTTAGTGAGCTGTCTTGTCCTTACGAATTTGGAAATAATGTCAACCGCGAACGCGGCTCTGGCTCGCTGCCGTGATGGACTAATCGCACGACTTTGCATGCTGGGATCAGGTATCTTTGCTGTTTCCAGGTTTTGGCAAAAGTAAAGCCCCGGTTAAGCCTAAACTGGGGGGGAGACGAGGAGTCCGGGGCTTTTCGCAAAATTTTTTTCGAAAGAAATATGTGTGATTGATCGAATGCTCGCCGCGATTTGCGGATGTTCCAACTTATGTAATGCGTCTTGCCTGCATAACAGGCTGATAAATAAGGGTAATTGGTCGGCCTGTTTACGCAAACGCATCTTGGGCCTCAAACTTTATGAAGCGCCCCAGAAATCCGGGATGCTTCAGCCCTTTCCCTTTTGCAAAGGGGCCGCAGAACCCGGGGGCAGGATCTGCGGCCAACAAAACTTGGAATGAACCCGAAAAAGAGGTGGCTATGCGGATTGTTCATGCATGGACCATGCCATAATTTCAACGTTCCTCTGACGATTCCCTCAAACCGTTGATGTTGTGTCTCAGTGCAAGGTCCACGCGGGCTCCTAAGCGCGGCGGGCGGTGGTCAAGATCGGGGGAATTGCCAGGTTAGAAAGGGCACCGACAAACTTGTGCGATCACTGCGAGAGAACGATCATGCTTTTCTAGAAAGGAGCAGCAGAGTAACCTTTCAAGGTCCTTAGAGCAGTCACTTACGTCAGGCAGGCTTTCCGGAACTGTCTCAAAATGGAGGTATGGGCGAGATTCGTAGCACGATGCTCCCTTGTCCCGGCAATCCCGCGTTCTGCGCGGGACCAGGCTACTATCTGCGGTCCCTACGGGACGCTTGCATTTAAGCCCCATCGGGGCGATAGAAAGTAGACCGGTGCTTTAGCGCCGGGCTGCCATCGTGGCACGATTCCGGGCATCAAAATAGTTTTGAGACAGTTTCGGACAGCCTGCCCCACAGGTTTAACGACACTTTCCCGCTGAAAACTGAATGCTTGCCAGGGTCCCGACAAATGATTTGCTCACCGACCGTCGGGCTTCTATAATGAAAGGATTGCTATAGGAATCAATTTGCTGTGCAGCTCACGACGCGCGGAGCACTGACAGCATGAGATGAAAGACACTGATCCATGAGTGATATTAAGGCATTATCCGTTAGTGACGAAAAGCTGGCAGATAAAGCCCTCTCCACGGAACAACTGCTGAGCTACGCTCGAGATCTCGCAGAAGTGTTTCAGGCCGAACGAGCGAAACGTGAAGCTCTGGAAGCAGCAAAGCGGGAGCTTGAAATAGAGATCTCCGAACGTGAAAGAACTCAGGAACAACTGGCTGAAAGTGAAGAGCGATATCGAACCCTGTTCGAGGAATCGCGGGACGCAATTTATATCGCGGATGGCGAAGGCAGATTTATTGATGTGAATCCATCTTTCCTGGAACTCTTTGCCTGTACCAAGCCAGATGTCGTGGGTGGCGGTCCCGTGACGTTCGTGAACCCTGTAATGTGGCAAGAATTTCAGAAAGAGGTGGAGGCGAGAGGCTCTGTCAAGGATCACGCTGTGCGATGGCACAAGAAAGATGGCACGGTCATGGAGTGCCTTGTATCCGCCACCCTGCTGAGGGCGGAGGATGGAAGTATTTCTCGGCGCCAGGGAATTATCCGTGATGTCACCGAGCTGAAACTTACTCAAGAGGTCTTGCAGCATGCCAAGAAAATGGACGCTTTGAGCAATTTAGCCGGTGGTATTGCCCATGAGATTCGAAATCCTTTGGCCATATCTTCTTCGGCCGCCCAGTTTTTGATGGATGACGATGTTCCCGAGGCTCTTCGAAAAGACTGTGCAAGAAAGATTGTGCTGGGGATACAGCGGGCATCAGTCATTATAGAAAACTTGTTGACTTTGGCCAAACCCTCTTCGGAATTCGAAATGACGGTCTTAGACCTGGTCGCGTTGGTACGCGAATTAGAAAAGTCAATTTTGAACCATGCAAGAGATCAGGGTGTTGAACTGGTCTTCGCTTACCACCCCGAGGCTCTGGTTGTAAACGGTAACCCATCGTTGCTAAAACAGGCACTGATGAATCTTTTCATGAATGCGTTCTCGGCCATGAAAGACATCGGAGGAACGCTAACCACAAGAGTGGAAAAAAATGGCAAGTGCGCCTCGGTCGTTGTTTCGGACACAGGCCACGGCATATTGCACGAGCATCTGGACAAGGTGTTCGATCCTTTCTTTACAAAATCGCCGGGGGGAAAGGGTGCGGGCCTGGGGCTATCCACAAGTTATTCCATTGTGAAGCAACACTCCGGCCATATTCGAGTTTCCAGCACTCCCGGTAAAGGTTCCACCTTTACAGTGAGCTTGCCGCTGAGGTGATCTTTTCATCGAGGCGGAGACCTTATTGACGAGGCCATTGGAGTCGTCAAGGCCGATTTATAGAGTTCGAATCGAGAGTAATCATGCGTGACGAAGATCTGACGGGCTTTCGGCCTGTGCGGGCAAAAAATGTGGATCCGGAGGGGTGCACGGTCACCGAGACAATCGACCTTGACTCCCTTTTCACGAAGCACCTCACTTCTTCGGGGAGTTTCGATATTACTGGAGGGATTTGGGCGACAACCTTCGGTAAGGTTCTGCAAGCATTGCCAATTCCCGCTATGCTTATTGATGAATCCTATCATGTGGTGGTTTCTAACCAGGCGTGTCGAAAAATCAGCCCCGGTTACGAGAAAATTCACGGTGAGCCTTTTGCTGCTCTCTTTGTTGATAATTCCGGTCCACTTAAAGCCATATCGGTTGTAGAAGCGGTCTTTTCTTCAAGAAAGCCTCGGGTTCTTGAATCCTTCCTGGAGATTGAAGGAAACAAGATATGGGGCCGCATAACCTTTCGGGCGATCAGGATAGCCGAGAAGCGATTGATCTTGGCTCTTATCGAAGACTTGACCCTAGAAAAAAAGCGGAGCCTTCAAGACAAAAAACACAAAGAGGATCTTGAGAAACTGGTCAAGGAGCGAACTTCCAAATTGGAGCGCGTTGCCGAACAATTACGATTAGAAATTATTGAGCGAAGGCAGGCTGAAGAACGATTACGAAGAAGCAAAGAGACCATCGAGGCGCTATTGAACGCGACGTCGGACATGGCTTTTCTCTTGGGGGCTGACGGCACTTTTCTGGCTGCAAACCAACAGGTTGCCAAATGGTTTCGAACAGATTGTTCCGATCTTCTCGGTAAGTCACTTTTTGGTCTGGCTCCGGTTGGTCTGGCCGGGGTTGAGAAAACTCAGTTCCACCAGGTAATTCGCTCCGGAAAGCCGCTCCGATTTCAAGCCGAGCAGTTTGGGAAATTCTACGACAACAATTTGTATCCTGTTCTGGATTTTCTAGGAGCCGTCATCGCTGTAGCCGTTTATATCAGGGACATTTCAACGGAAAAAAAGACAAATGATTTACTGATGCACTCCGCTCGGGTCAAGGCTGTTGGAGACATGGCAAGCGGTGTGGCACACAATTTTAACAACCTGCTGCAGATTATTATGAATGCTGCTTATGAAGTCTCGGCGGATCTGGAATTAAACGATATTCCGGAAGCCCGATCTAAAATCAAAAGAATAATCAAAAGCGCCGCCGCCGGTGCAGACACAGTTAGACGCCTCCAGGATTTCGCGCACGCGCGAACCGACGATGCAGCGGCTAGCGGCAAGGTGTTCGACCTCTCATCTACGGTGGAACAAACTATTGAAATCCTTAAGCCTTACTGGAAAACCAATCCGGAGAAACATGGCATACGAATCTCCTTGCAGCCGAATTTGAGCAAGGACTGCCTGGTAAGAGGCAAAGAAAATGAAATGTTCGAGGTCGTGGTAAACCTCGTCAAGAATGCAGTCGAGGCGTTGCCTGAGGGCGGAGAAATTCAAATCTCAACGTACGTTGAAAGCGATTACGTACACCTGTGCGTTGAGGACAATGGCGTCGGAATCGCTGAGGGAAATCTGGAAAGAATATTTGAACCGTTTTGGAGCACCAAGGGCGTAGACGGCATAGGAATGGGCCTTGCCAGTAGTTATGGCATCGTTAGACGCCATGAGGGCGAAATATTTGCTGAAAGGACACCGGACCGGCGTACCGTTTTCACGGTCAGGCTTCCCTTAGAAGAGAAAGAGACTGAAGGGAAACTCCGGCCTCAAGAGCAACGTGCGCAAATCGCCTGCCGCATTCTCATAATAGACGACTCGGAGGATAGCGTGTGGGCGCTTCAAAACGGCCTCACGCGGGCGGGACAGGAAGTCTTGGCATCTCTATCCGGCCATCAAGGCATTGAACTTTTTAAGAATGAAAAGGTAGACGTTGTCATTTGCGATCTCGGTATGCCGGGGCTGAACGGGTGGGATGTGGCCAAGGCCGTGAAGGAAATAAGTTTAGAAAGGGGTATCCCAAAACCGCCTTTTATACTTCTCACCGGTTGGGCCGGTTTACTTCAGGAAAAGGCGAAATTATTGGAATGCGGCGTTGATCGGATCGTAGAGAAGCCTTTTCTCGCCTTGAACCTTTTGGAAATTGTGAGAGATCTCTTGGACGGGCAGGGCCAGGCCGAAACTGGCCCAAGATGAGATAAATCTTTTGAAGCAAGCCTTCGCTGGGCCAATTTGTTGTCTAAGATTAGTCACTCCTTCCGATCTTTTTTCTCCGCCGGAAGAAATTTCGTTTCAATCGTCTGATATCAATTCGCTGTCAAACACTCAAACATACGTCAAATCAAGCACGGATCTGACAAAGCCTCCCGCGGAACGCGGGATGGCACTCAGGACTCGAAGTTGGCGGAACGCGGGCCTGCCTGCCAGTCGTCCCTACAATTCCCCGCCGACACGGGTATGAGGACATGTAGGGGGCCGGTTTGAAACCCGCCCCTAAGCGAAACACGGTATCACCTGCGTGAAAGCGAATCGGTTTGGTACGGAAAGCGCGCGACCAGCTTCGAATTGATGCCAAGCTTGGAAATGAGTGGTACAAATTGTGCAAGTTGCCACAAGTGGCCCTCCAAGTTCTGTCTACACATCTGATGCGAAGCCGTAAGCAGAACCCAGAGTTTGTTCAATGGCATAGGGCGAACAGCCGAGTCGGGTCGGGCACTTCAACTGAAATGGGGTAGGAGGCTGAACGGGGCCATCCGCAATCAGAGGGGACAAAATGGGCTGATGACAAGTAAACTTCATGCAGGCCGCGAAATTCAACGGTCGTGGAGCGCCTGGTAGGGTGAGCCGGCTCCGATAGCTCAAGTGCGTCAACTATTTCCGCCTACTTCGCTGTGAAAAGCTGACATGTTCGAGAAAACCGAAATAAAGCCCGCTTACGTAACGGAAACAGTTCTCTTCGTTGATGACGAAGATTTCGTGCGGGATCTGGGAGAACGGATTCTGCGTAAATTCGGCTACAAAGTGTTTTGTGCAGCAAACGGAAAAGAAGCACTGGAGCTATTCAACAGGGAGAGAGCACAGATTTCTCTTGTCATTCTGGACCTGATCATGCCTGATATGGGGGGCAAAGAATGCCTTAAAGAGCTCAACAAGATCGATCCACAACTCAAGGTCCTCATTGCCAGCGGTCTTCCTTCCGACTCATCTAAAGAAGAATGCCTCCAAATAGGAGCACGAGGTTTTGTCAGCAAACCTTTCAGGATGAATGAGTTGGTCCAGCAAGTTCGCAAGGTGCTGGATTCGGCATGACGAATCGGCTGCCATCTCAATAGCCCAGTTCCGCTCACATTTCTACCAAAGGATGTTTTCCGGGTGACAAGTCCCTTTCGCAGGGATCACACTCTGAGATGGTCGAAAAAACCGACCATATAGCCACCCTCTGTTGGGAACATGAATCGAGAGTCGATAACGAAAAGAGGGGATCAAAGCAAACGAAGCCCACCGCACGGGCCGATCAAGCGCCCACACGGTTACCTGCCAAGCGCGTTATTCAGGTCCTAGCATCGTTATGATTTCCTGCTCTAGATCAACGTAATGTTCCAAAGCTATGCATGAACGAATAAACAAAAACAATCGCCTCTTATCAAGTTGCATGAACGCTTTGAAGAGCATGCGCCAAAATTTGGTTCTCGTGTTTCGGACGATGCCCCACTGAAACAAAGTGAAAGTGACTATCTTTATTTCTCCCCATTGCAGCATTGACGCTCGAGATCGGACGGGAACCGGACGCATGGCAAGAAAATGGTTGAAGGCCCTGTCCAGGAATGCCGAATGCTCGTAAAGCATTGCCATTGCGTTGAGGAATTCCCTCCGAATATCTTCCGCGGACCGGCTCGGCACAAAGTTCATTTTCAGATTGTTGCATTGCAGAAGATCATCCCTTTCCCCGTAAAGGAGACGATCCTCCTCTTTGAGTCTCTTCCACAAAGCCGTCCCGGGATATGCGTAAAGCTGAGCAACTTCAACCAAAGGAATGTTGTTTCGGGCCACAAATTCGATAAGGCTCTTGTCTCTGCCAGGCTTTTCGCCATCCATACCGATTATAGTCCCCGCTAATATTTGGAGCCCGGCCTCATTTATTCGCTTGCATGCTTCGTCCAGATCTGCTGCCGCATTCTGAACTTTCCCGGCGATCCTCAGAGCTTCTTTGTCCGTGGATTCTATTCCAATGTAGACGGTAGTAAATCCGGCACGGACCATCAGATCCATCAATTCAGGAGAGTCGGCAAGATTTATCGACGCGTGAGTGAAGAATTCAAAGGGCCTGCGATGATTGTCCATCCATTCTATTATGCCCTTCAGGACATTCTTTGCCTTGCCTGAGTTTCCGACAAAATTGTCGTCGACAACGTAGATTTCTCGGCGCCAGCCGAGGTTATACAACATCTGCAATTCGTCAACGATTTGAGACGGATCCTTTGTTCTGACCTTTCTTCCAAAAATAAGAGTCGCATCGCAGAATTCACACTGAAATGGACACCCTCTGGAAAACTGAATTGCCATGTCCACGTACGCTTGCATTTCAAGAAGATCGAATCTCGGCATGGGTGACTGGGTAAGATCAGCTCGGCGTTTATCTTCGATAACTACTCCAAACTCCCTTTTTTCGAACTTTTCCAAAAGAATCGGGACAGTAACCTCTCCTTCTCCGACGACCACGAAATCCGCACAAACCTTCAAAAATTCGCCCGGATAGTGGAATGCAGCCGGACCTCCCACGGCGACAATCTTCTCTCTTTTCTTGCTCTCGCAGATGACATCGATAAGTCTACCAAACTGGGGAAGAGTCCCCGTGGTAAAGACTGCTTCGCACCATCTCCAGTCTGATTCGGTAATCTCTTGAAACGTTAAATCAATGAGCTTAATGTTCCAATCCTTCGGCAAGACGGCAGCCACAGTCAAGAGACCCAGCGGCGGACTGTAAGCCTTTTTGGATGCCAATCTGATAATCCTATCTTCCTGGCTCATGCTGAGATTACGGGGACTTTTGGGGTACACTAATAAGATGTTCATAATATTTCCCGCCTGAAGGTATCCCGCGATCCCTAGTCCTGTCAATCTCTGCACTCGGCCAATCGTTGGACGGCGCTCGAACCGGCGCTAATCCCAAATAACCCGGTAATAGCGTGCCTATAGAGCAGATCATAGTTTTTCTGAGGCCACCGTACTGGAATTTTGAAATCCGGAAACACCATGCGCAATTGGGGCTGGGATCCCAGAATTTTGAAGTGTCCTCAGATCCCACATATCCAAGCTCAGGAGCCCTTTTTCACAACCATGTCCGAAAACGTCTTGCCTCAATAGCGAACTGCCATCAACATAGGGTTAGAGCTTTGGAACCTGTGAGCCATTGTTTAAAACTGTGGTGGAATAGAAATTATGCGGGATTTCAAGCATCCATGTACTGGAGGCTTTAGACATGATACTTGATAGAAAGATCTGCGACAGGGCGCGGTTGGCGAGGGACCCTCGGTTCGACGGCCTGTTTTTCGTAGGTGTTTTCAGCACCGGTATTTATTGCCGGCCGATATGCCCGGCGCGTTCGCCTAAACCGGAGAACATCGTCTACTTTCCTTCCGCGGCGGCAGCGGCTGAAGCCGGATTGCGTCCTTGTCTCCGATGCCGGCCCGAGGCAGCACCGGGCAGTCCGGCCTGGAACGGCACGTCAGCCACGGTTTCCCGGGCCATGTTGCTGATTCGTCAGGGTGCGTTGAACGAAGGGAGCCTGGAGGATCTGGCCTCGAAGCTTGGTGTGGGCAGTCGTCACTTGCGTCGATTGTTTCAAACCCATATCGGCGCTTCGCCCAAAAGTCTGGCCACTACCCAAAAAATCCTTTTCGCAAAAAAGCTTCTGAACGAAGCAGATCTGTCCGTCACCCAAATCGCTTTTGCATCAGGGTTCGGCAGCATCCGGCGATTCAATGCAGCGTTCAGCAAGATCTATGGCACAACCCCGTCGGCCATTCGCAGGCGGAACACTAGCAACAAGACCGCCGAGGGAGGGCTTTTCCAATGCACGTTGACCTTATCTTACCGTCCGCCCTTTGATTGGGAACGCATGCTGGGTTTTTTCGAGTTGCGGGCGATACCGGGTGTGGAATTCGTTGCAGAAGGTGCCTATCGTCGCACCATCAGAATCAACGAGACCACCGGCATGATTTCTGTGGCCCACTCGGCAAAAGAAAACGCATTGCTGCTGAAAGTGGCCTTGTCGGACAGCCGCGACCTGATGTCCATTGTTGAGAGGGTGCGGCGCATGTTTGACCTGGATGCTAATATGACAGCCATTCATGACGTCTTAGCCGCAGACCCGGTGCTTGAAAGGTTAGTGGCCAAACATCCCGGCCTCAGGTTACCCGGCGCCTGGGATCCTTTTGAAACAGCCATACGGGCGAGTGGTGGGCCAGCAGGTTTCAGTCAAGGGAGCCCGCACTATTCTCGGACGGATCGCCGCAAAGGCAGGACCGCGCTTTGAATCCGCGGATCATCCGGAACTCACATACTTTTTCCCAACCGCTCATGAGTTGAACACTTGCGATCTGGGAGGGATCGGCATGCCCGAAACGCGGCTCCGGACCGTCAAAGCGCTGGCGGAAGAAGTGGATCGCGAAAGACTCTCTTTTGTGGTGAAGGGGTCGCTTTCGGATTTCATTGAACAATTGACTCGGATTCCCGGTATCGGCGACTGGACGGCCCAGTACATTGCCATGCGGGCAATGAGTGAACCCGACGCCTTTCCGGCCGGCGATCTGGGCATCGTCAGGGCGTTGCGGCAGGGCGATAAACGGATTACCCCGAAACAAATCCTGCAAAGAGCTGAAAAATGGCGCCCGTGGCGTGCCTACGGCGCTATGTACCTGTGGCAGAGCTAAAGGACAGACGTTCAGCGGGAAGAAGGATTCACCGCAGAGGGCGCGGAGACCGCAGAGAGAGGAAATACTCAAAATAAGATAGGGTGATACCAAAACCCGTTCACACGAGTAAGTTTATCTCGCGTTGATTCGCGCTTTATGTTATCACCTGCCCTGATTTGGGGAGGTGAATATGGGAAGGGTAACGCAAGCAATAGAACATGTGTCAGCAGATGAACTTGTAGCGCGCGATTGATCGTTGTAAGGACGGATGGCATACCCGCAAATTACTCGTAATTTGGAATGCCACAGTTGATCCGCGGCCCGCTGAGGAGATTGCAATTCACTGTGGAGTAGCCCCACAGACGGTTCATAACTGGATTTCCAAGTATAACCGTTTTGGCCTTGATGCATTATGTGGTCCTGGCAAGGGAGGGAGAAGAAACGAATTGATGAGTCGCGAAGAGGAAAAAGAATTCTTAACACCGTTTTTTGAACGCGCAAAAAAAGGAAAAATAGCCACTGTCGCCGAGATTGAGTCAACTCTGGAAGCATATGTGGGGCATCCAATAGGTCATTACACGATTTACCGTTTTTTGGATAGAAATGAATGGCGCAAAGTGATGCCTCGTCCGCGTCATATCGATGCAAAAAGAGAAGTGCAGGAAGAATTTAAAAAAAACTCCCCGAGCAGGTAAAAGCTATAGTCGCACAACGAGATCCACAAGACGCCAGACCCGTAGTCCTCGCACCTCAGGATGAAGGCTGTTTTGGTCGCATAAATCAACATAGACCGTGTTGGGCGCCCAAGGGTATCCGGCCTGTGGCTCCCAGACAAATTGTGAGGAATTACGTGTACGTCTTCGCAGCCGTCTGTGCGGCGCTGGGAAAAATGACCCCTTTGATTCTCCCTCCCCTTTGTCAATATCGACATGATGAACATATTCCTTCGTCATGTTTCCCGGGATTTTAAGGACTATTTTGTAATCATGATTGTTGATCAAGCAGCATGGCACATGAGTAAGCGACTCAAAGTCCCAGAGAATATTAGGATCATCGCTCAACCATCTCGCAGCCCGGAACTCAACCCTGTAGAACATCTTTGGGAAGAAATCAGAGAAAAGGCCATGCCCAATGCCGCATTCAAGTCCCTGGACGAAGTCGAACAAGCTTTGTGTCAAGAAATCAGAGCACTGGAGAGTGATCCCGAGAGACTCCGGTCAATGACCAATTTCCCCCATTTGAGATTTACCTGTTAGAAAGGGTATTGGTATTAGGCTGATCTTCAGGCTCGAAAATGAGGAAATCCCTGCCGTAATCCTGCAAGAGCTGCATCATCCACTTTTTACGTTCTCGGGGTATCCTCGGGAATGTCCATGCCGGTCGTCCTCATGATCAAAGTCCGGCCAGTTTACCACACGCTCGACCGTCCAAGAGATTCACTCGAAAAGGCGCCTGAGAACGATCCTCCGCGATTTCTACTTTTCGGATAGGGGCTGAGGGCACGCGAAAACAGGACCGTTCGCGTACGTTGTTCTGGTTAATTCTATGAGCGCCTTCAGAGAACGTGGCTCGCAGCGTCCATTTTCCCGCTGGGCTTTCACTTCAATGGAAAACTGACCCGAACTTCCGTTCCTTTCTGGCTCAAGATCTCCATCTCACCGTTCAATTGCTTTACGAAAATGCCTATCAGGTGGTAACCCAGCGATGTAGGTTTTTCTAAGTCCACGTCCTCTGGAAGTCCTATACCGTCATCCCTGACTACAAGTTCCAGATTCTCCTGCCCCGCATGTCTCAGAGACACGGCGATCTGCCCATGACTCCTTTCAGGAAAGGCGTGTTTATAGCAATTGGAGACAAGCTCGGTCAGGATGAATCCAAGCGGGACTGCCTTATCAATGCCCAATTGAAGTTCCTTTATCTCCTGCCTGATTTCGATCCTTTTACCTATGATAGAGAAAGACTTCTTGAGCTGGCTAAGCAGATTTCCCAAATATTGGCTGATTCTGATGTCTTAAAGATTTTCTGATTGATAAGTGTAGAGGCTTCGTAGTCTTCTTCAGTACGTATTGGTTTGATTTTCAATTTGATTCGCCTTGCCTTTCCTATCCTTGAATCAGACGGTGTTAGCGTCTATTCAGTGCTGATCTTCTTTTTTTCACCGCCAAACAATTCATCAGACGCTCATTCACTCTGTAACTTTGGTGGCCTAAACCTCACTCTTATCGCTGCCCGAGAGAATTCGACGGATACTGCTTATTCCGAGCGGGAATATGCCCGAAAAGCAGGACATGTTTCGTATATGAGAACTTCTTTGTCGAGTGTGAAACATTTTTGCTTGACCATCACGGTTCTATATCGTAGTCTTGTGTTGTAAGATACGAAACAATCAATAAGGGAGGCTCAGACATCAGCGTGGCGGACGATAACTCGAAGTCTCAATCAAGTCCCAAGGTTAACTACGGGGTTACATCCTTGGAAAAGGCACTGTCCGTTCTGGATTTGTTGATCGAGCAAGATCGTGCTCTCTCTGTTACAGAGATCAGCCATAAGCTTGGGCTCGGAAAAGGAACGGTTCACCGCATTCTTAACACCCTGAAAGTTCGAAGATATGTCCAGCAGCATAACGACACCAAATTGTACAGCCTTGGATTACGGACCCTCGAAATCGGAACAGTGGCCAGGAGGGACAGATTCCTTCGCTCAGTAATGGTGCCCTTTCTTCGAGATCTTAGCGCCACGTGCAAAGAAACAGTTAATGCGGCCGTACTGGAATACAACGAAATTCATTACATATTCAGGTTGGAGTCTGAAGAGATGCTACGAATCTCAGCGCCGCTCGGCGCACGCTTTCCCGCTCACTGTGCCGCAACCGGAAAGGTAATGTTGTCATATCGGACGGACGATGACATTAGACGAATCTACGCACGAACAAACGCTCTCAAAAAATCCACCGAGCATTCGATAGAATCCGTTGGCGCTCTTATCCGGGAAATCGAACAAATCAGGATCAATAAGGTGGCGGCCGATGATGAGGAAACTATTGCCGGCGTTTATTGCGTTGCTGCGCCTATAGTCAATGCCAAAGGTGAATGTGTTGCGGCGATCAGCATATCAGCGCCAAAGAATCGGGTAACCGAAGACAAGAGTGTTGATTTTATGAAGATGGTCTCAAGAACAGCTGGACAAATTTCGGAATCACTATGCCAGCTTGAGCCAGAACGACTTAGGTCGACAAAGTGAAGGATGTTGAGATGGTTGGAATTCGCTTTTATGGAAGAGGTGGGCAGGGGGCTGTTGTCGCTTCAAGGATTCTAGCGAATGCCTATTTCAAAGAGGGACTCTACGTTCAGGCTTTTCCCTCTTTCGGTATGGAGCGAAAGGGCGCGACTGTTTCCGCGTTTGTGAGGCTGGACAATGTACCGATTGTTGAACGGGGAGAGATCAAACACCCGTCGTCGATCATCGTTCTCGATTCTTCTCTTCTGCGTAAAGTGGACATTGCTCAAGGCGCTGAACCGGGGGCGCTGATCCTGCTCAGTTGCAGGGAACATGAAAACCAGATCACCATAGAAGGTCCCTTTCGAGTGGCTGGTGTGGATGCCGCCAAAATAGCACTTCAATACGGTTTGGGCTCAAAGATGGCCCCGATCATAAACACCGTCATCCTCGGTGCTTATGCGCGGATCACAGGTGACCTTACGCTTCCAAACCTGCTGGAAGCCATAGAAACAGGCGTACCAGTTAATCCTAAACAGAACATGGCTGCTGCCGAAGCGGCATATCATGAAGTATTCGGTTTATCGGGAGATGTTGATGCAGCCTGAGAAAATAATTCAAAGTCTGTCGGAACTTCCGACAATGCCGTCCACCATCGGGACCATGGCTTGGAACGAGACCGGTGACTGGCGTTATCTAACACCGCTAGTCAGGAACAAACTGGCGCCCTGCAGCCAGAACTGCCCAGCCGGTATTCCGATCCCTAGCTATCTGAGTGCCCTAAGAAATGGGGACGTTCAAAGAGCTCTCACTCTGCTGCTGTCCCATAACCCGTTGCCAGGCCTGACCGGCCGCCTCTGCTATCACCCTTGCCAGGCAAAATGTATTCGGAGAAAAATCGATCGGGCAATATCTGTCCAAAAGATCGAGCGGTTTCTGGCGATAATCGGTACAGAGGTAAAGATTGAGAAAAATGAAACAGCAGATAAACGGGTGGTGGTCATCGGTTCCGGCCCGCTGGGGCTATCCGGTGCTTTTTACTTAGGGCGCCGGGGGTGTCACGTCGTCGTTTTGGATCCGTGCAACCAGGCTGGGGAGCGCTTCTCGATCTTTCACCGGAAAAAATCGAGCCGCGGGTGTTGGCCGACGAGATCAACCGCTTGATCCTTCTGGCCGACATCAAACTTGAACTCGGTGCTGTAATCGATTTCGACACACCTGGCGAGCCGCTGTCAAAGGCTGACTTGGCCATTTTGGATCCGACCGGCATTTCAGAAAAGTTTACCATTCCTGTCGGAGCGGTTGCTTTCGATCCTTTTGATGATTCAAGTGTAACCGGCGACATCATCGCTCCAATTTTGCCGAAAAAACTGACCCCCTTCAAAGCTCCCATGATTGCCCATTACATCGCCATCGGTCGTCTAACCGCCCAGAAGGCATTCGATTCTCTTGTCATGCCCTCAGGGCAACAGGATCTGAGGCAACCGATCCCGGATCTTCCCCTGCAGCCGGTGAACGCGGGAGACGTAAAGATTGAGCGCTTGCTGGCGTCTGAGGTGGCCCCAGAGGCAAAAGCCAAGCGAGAAGAGGGGGTATGGGACCGAGAGCGGGTTCTACAGGAAGCGGAGCGCTGCCTGTCCTGTGGAACCTGCAACCTGTGCTTGCAGTGTGTCTCGTTTTGCCCCGACGCCAGCATCCGGCTGGATGAGCACGAAACCTCCGTTGCGGTTGACCTGGATCACTGCAAGGGTTGCGGCATCTGCGCCTATGAATGCCCTCGGGGGGTTATTACGATGGAGGAAACAAGCTCGTGAAAAAAGTTTTGATGGGGACTGAAGCCGCTGCCTTGGCCGCAAAGCTGGCACGGGTTCAAGTGATACTCGGCTTATCCGATCACCCCTCAGACCGTTATTGTTGAGAACTTGGCCGATATGATCGGCCGGGGCGAACTGAAGGCCGAATTATATGCCGGTGGAGTCGGAGCACTCGGCCCTGGCCAGTTGCATCGGGCTTCCATGACCGGTGCCAGGGCCTTTACGGCGAGCTCTTCGCAGGCCTGGCCTACATGCATGAAATGCTCCATTATGCTTCCGGGGCGCGGTGCCCGGTCGTGATGGTCAATTGTAACCGTGCGCTGGGTCCCCCCTGGAATCTGGATCGCGACCACACCGATTCGCTATCCGAGCGCGACACCGGCTGGATACCAGTATTATTGCGCCGGTGCCCAGGATGTGCTTGACGCCATTTTAATCGCCTATCGTGTCGCCGAGCAGGCCCTCTTGCCGATTATGATCAATATGGACGGATTCTATTTGACCCACACCTCCGAGGTACTGGATGTGCCGGATCAGGAGAAGGTGACGGTTTCTTCCTCCTTATCAGCCGTCGAGCAAGCTGAATGTGGATGACCCAAAAACATTTGGAACGTATGCGGAACAGACTTGTTTACCTCCATCAAATACAAACGGCATCGTGACACTCTTGCGCTGGAAAAGCTTTGGGACCAGATGGCAGCAGAATATTTTCGCCATTTTAACCGCACTCACCCAGCCGTGGAAGCCTATCAAACCCAAGATGCCGAGCTGTGCATCATTGGTATCGGTACGGGCTCCGGCACCATGCGGCTGGCAGTGGACCGTTTACGGAAGAAGGCTTGAAGTCCGGCTGCGTTCGGCTTTCGATGATTCGACCGTTCCCGCTTGAAGGATTTAAAGAGCGATTGCAAACGCCAAACATCTAATTACCATTGATCGTGACGCCCGTCGGCGCTGAGGGCATCGTGGCCCAGGAGGTCAAGGCGGGCCGATTCGACCGCCATGGGGACAGGAAATTGACCGGCTTTATTGCCGGCGTTGGAGGAAATGATGTCTCCGCGGAAACAATTGCTCCTCTGGTGCGGCAAGCGATTTCGGGGAGACGGAAACGCAGTCGGTGCCGGAAAGACCTACTGGGCGGAGGTGCTGCCATGAATGAACTCGTCCAGCAAAGAAAGAGATCTGTTCACTCCCGGTCACTACGGATGCCCCGGCTGCGGTGCAACCTTAGCCATGCGGCAGACACTTTCGGCGCTGGGGGACGACACTATTGTGGTGATGCCGGCCGGATGCTGGTCCACCCTGATTCCGGCATTGTCCCTTACACCTGCCTGACCGTGCCGGTCATATCGGTCGCTTTTGGTTCCACCGCGGCCATCGCCGCCGGAATCAAGGCCGGTCTGAGTATTCTGGGGAAATTGCCATACAACCTGGTACTGGCCTGGGCGGGTGATGGCGAGACCTTTGACATTGGTCTGCAGGCCCTTTCCGGCACAGCGGGAAACGAAACGATGATATCCTATTTATCTGCTACGACAATGAAGCTGGACATGAACACGGGTATCCAGCGCTCCTCGG